>CP129490.1:1247458-2494917 GCA_030584085.1 Melioribacteraceae bacterium | reverse complement strand
TCTTCAAGTAATCTTTGGAACTCTTTTGATTTATTTGCAGCACTCGGTTCAAAAGTATAACCAAGTGATTTTACAAAACTTGCAAACTCCTTTAACTTTTCTTCATCGGGTAAGTCATGCACGCGATAAACAAACGGAATTGAGTTTTTCTTTTGCTTGTTTACGTGCGTCGCAATTACTTGGTTTGCAAGTAACATAAATTCTTCAACGAGTTTGTGACTGTCCTTAACCTCTTTTATTATTATGTCTGTTGGAACACCATTTTCATCAAGTTTGAAATTAACTTCAGGAGTATGAAAATTAATACTGCCTTGATTCATTCTTTTTGATCGAAGTTGTTTTGCAATTTTGTTTAGTAACGAGATTTCTTCAAAAAAATCACCCGAGTTGTGATCAAGAATTTCTTGCACTTCGTTATAAGTGAATCTGCGCCTACTATTTATAATTGTTTTAGAAATTTTGTAATCAATTATTTTAGTTCGTTTAGTCATTTCAATAACAACACTAAATGTTAACCGATCTTCATTCGGTACAAGTGAACAAATTTGATTCGATAATTTTTCCGGAAGCATTGGAATAACTGTCCCAACAAGATAAACACTGTTAGCTCTTTTCTGTGCTTCCTTAAAAATTGGTGATCCTTCGGTAACGTAATGAGCAACGTCAGCAATATGAATACCGATTAATAAATTTCCGTTGCTTAACTCTTCAACTGAAAGGGCATCATCAAAATCTTTAGCATCATCCGGATCAATTGTGAAAACAATTTTATCGCGAATATCCATGCGCGATTTAATTTCTTCTTCAGTTATATCAATTTCAGTTTTATTCGCCTGGTTAATTACTTTTGGAGGAAATTTGTAATTCAGGTTAAATTCTCTGGCTATGTTCATTATTTCAGCTTCATAACTTCCAGCTTTGCCAAAATTATCTTTTATTACTCCTTGTGGGTTTGCTGAATTATCATCCCAAACTATATCAGCCACTAAAACTTTGTCACCATTTTTTGCTCCATGCAAATCTTGCTTATGAATATATATATCGCGATGAAGTTCGGGTTGATCCGGAATCACGAAATAGGTCGAATTACTTTTAACCAATTTGCCGACAATTTCTTTATTTTTTCTTTCGATTACACGTAATACTTTTCCTTCTTTATTTTTCCCACGTTGTTTATCGAAAATCTCTATTTCAACAACATCACCATTGAGTGCATTACCTAAATTTCTTTCTGAAACAAATACATCTTTAATCGAAGAGTCGTTTAAAACAACGAAGGCATATTTTCCATCATCAATTATTTGTATTACACCATTATTTTTTTTCTGGGCTTGACTCAAATGAAGAAAATATCTCTTGCCTTCTTTCTCCAATAATCCCTCTTTGTAGAGTCTGAATAATGTTTCTTTTAATTTTTCATAAAGATGTGGTTCTCTCGCATTTAACTTTTTCGAAAGTTCGCGAGGTTTAATTTTAACAGATGGATGTCTTGTAAAAAATGCCTTTATTTCTTTCTTCATTAAAATTCGAACCTGTATTTTAATCCTAACTCAGTTATTTTATCATCAATACCAAAAGTTCGTACCAATGGATCTTTTCTTTCCAACCGAATTAAAAAGTTTGGATTGAAGAGGTAATCAACTCTTAGATTTGCTTTGTTAATATTTTGAAATAATTCGGTAGTTCCGCCAAAACTATACTTAAAATTAGAGAATCTGCCTGAAACGGCAAACTTGGTGTCTTCACCGGCTTGGCTAAGTTGAATGTTGTTGACAACATCACCGACTGCCGAGTTTACGAATCTTGTCAAGATTCCACCAAGCAACGATGCACCGGTGTTCACTCCAATTGTCTGATTTGCTACATCTTGTCTATTCTGTGCACTTAGGTCAGCTTTAAACTGATTAACCAAAACGAAGGAAACCGCATCAGAAGCATCGTATCTTTCATCCGGAATGTTATTCTCAATATTTCTCGTTCCAACATAAACCGAAATATTATCGGTATGACTAACAAGGTTTGTACCCAATTCGCTAACCGGTCCTTCTAATCTCAATTTCACCGCGACTTCTTCGCTGGTTGTGCTGTTCGGAGGAAGATAATCACTTCTATAAGTTGCAACAACATTCAAATATGGATCTGTAATTTCAGTCTCAAAACGAATTGATCCTTCGGCTTCAAATGTTTTGAAATATTCTAGCTTAGAACCATCTAGCAAATTAAAGGAACCTTGAGCTAATGTTCTGCCTTCAATACTTTCAAATTTGAGATTACCCAGGGCTTCGACACTAAGTTTTTGATTTAACGCTTGAGCAAGAACGATTTCCAATTTTACAATATTCGCCGTTTCGATGTTCAATTTATAATCAAAATTCAATTCCGATTCAGATATGGGTTCCCTGTTTCGTGATGAGGATACTATTTCTTCTAACTGTTGCTGAATTCTATCTATGTTTGTTGTGTCTTCGATAAAAGTATATTCATATGTTGTTCCTCCTTGGTAGCCCGAGGATTCAGCAATTAAAGTTAAATCAGTGTTTATTAATCTCACATCTGCTATTATCGAAGCACCGCTTGAATTGTATTCAAAAATCCAATCACCATTAGTTCCGATAAAAAGATCACCGTAAATCAATGGCTGCACACTGCGAGATCTGTTACCAAGAACAGCCAAGTCGCCATTTATTTTTAACACAACATTATTCGGAATAAGATTTTCGATGTCTCCTGATCCCTTTATATTCATTGTCCCAGCGTTTGCAGTACCGCCTGCATTTATAATAGACAATTTTTCGATATTGAATTTATCGCCTTGTAGTGTAATTAGAGTATTAATCTCATAATCCAAATTATTAAGTGTAGAGTTAAAGCCACCATTGGCAAGTGTTATACTGCCTGCTAATTTTGGATCTGCTAGTGTACCTTCAATAACAATATCTGTAGTTAGTAAACCTTTTTGATTTTTAATTTGCGGAAGAATATTACCTAAAGCAGACAGATTAAATTCCTCAGATAAAATTCGAATTGAAAGAGAATCTTTTTCATTAAAACGTTCACCTTCAAGTTGGTAGTTAAGATCAATAGGAACAGTACCAGTAATTTCAAGATTTGGTATCGAATCAGTTTTTTGAGGATCGATGAAATAAGAATCAATGTTAATCAATTTATCAAAATAATTTATTTCACCGTATAAGTTGCCGAAATAAGTACCGCCATATGTAACACTATCAAGATTGACTGTGAAATCAATAACGGGATCTGAAAAAGTACCGGAGAAATCACCATCCACATTAAGGTTGGCATTAAACAGCGGAACGTTTTCGCCGGTAAGTAATCTGCTTAATAAAAGTCCATCTAAATGCTTAATATCAGTATGAAGATTTTGTCTGCCGTCGTTATAAACAATCCCGTTAATAAATACGGCTGCCGCTCCACTATAGATTGAGAAGTCTTCAATGTCGAGGGATTCTCCTGGTTTGATATTTAACTTAATTGGACGAAGATTTTTCCAATATGTTTGGTTGTATGTGAGTTCTAAATTGTTTAGATCAATATCTTGTGAGTAAGGTGAAATCATGTAATAACCATCGGTCGCAATCAGTATTTTTTTGTCAAAGAAGGATTCTAGGTTGAAGAACATTTTGTTCTGATTGAATATTACGTCGAACTTAATATTCTCTAAATCGAAACCGGAATAGATTCTATCGCAATTCAATGAAATAGCGCCAAACAGATCTTCAAATTTTAGCGAAGAGTTATCTCGTGAAAATTTAAAATCTGTTTCAAGATCGGAAATGTAAAAAACATCATCACCTACAGTCAGCAAATAATCAATATATAAATCTGTATTAATCGAAAAATTATCCCGAGTATTGCTCACCGATCCTGATCCTGAACCCGCGATATCAAGTTCTTCATCAAGTAAAATAGAAATGAGTTCGAAGTCTTTGAAATTAAATGCGAAATCGAAGTTTAACTCTTTCGAAATTATATCCTCGGGAATTTCCTCGAGCACAATTGTCGAGTCCGGTTTATACAGCGGACTTAGCTCTTCAATCTTTTCTGATGAAATCTTTGCAATAATTGCCGCTTCATATGATAAAACATCAATTGCATTTTCCAAAGAAAAATCTCCTGTAATTGTGAAGTCAACAAAATCAGAATCAAGGTAAATATTTCGTTTATCATCAGTCTTTACAATTTGAAGAGAAAGTTTAGCTCGATCAATTACTTTTGAACTATACCTAGAAGAGTCCATTCTAAGATTGAACATGCCATATAAAGAATCTAGGTTAAAGTGGTGGCCGTTTGCATCAAAGTAAAAGTTAAGATCAGAATCGTATTCTTCATTGTTTAAAAAGCCGGCTAAGTTTAGTTCGGAAATATTTCCGTCAAAATCATATCGGGGTTTATCTGATTCGGAAAAATTTAGAAATCCCACCGTTGAAATTTTTGCAGAGTTAACCAAACCATTAATATTCAGTTCGACATTCTTTTTAGAAGCAGTACTTGAGAGTTCAATATTTTCCAATTTATAATCAGAGTAAGTTGAATTAGTTATTTTTAGATCAACAACCGACTCCAATTCCTCAGGTGAAACACCGGAACCAACAATTTTTGCATCAATATTCAATGATGACGCTTCACTAATAATCGGTGCCAAATTAATTCTTGAGGTTTTTAGCTTAATATCATACTTCATTGGATCGGAATCAAGATTCAATGAAGCAACAGTTTCAATCGATCCTTTATTTACATCAGACTTAAGATCGGCAGTAAAATTAGTAGGAGCACCTTTAAAAGTAATATTCAAGTTTTTCAATTCGATTTCTGAAAAGTCCGGGAAATCTACACCCGGTAAAAGTGAAACCACATCTTTGTAACTGGCATAAGAATTAAAAATCTCGACATCTATTAAAAGCTGATCGGGAATATGAAGGTTACTAACTTTACCTTTTGCTTGTACTAAAGTTTTTTCGGTTTTAAGTGATAAACTCTCAAGGTTCAAATTACCATAAGGGCCATTAGCTTTTAAGTAAACATCTACTTTGTCACCTAATAAATTTGTAACCGGTAAGAATGATGACAAATCATCAAAGACAAATGGTGATAAACTGACTTCAACATCCGCCGGTGCATTTTTAAGTTTTTCAAGGGAGAATTCGTTAAAAAAATCTACTTTGTTTAACTTAGCATCAATTCTTATATCCGAATCATCTGAAGTCAATCTGAAATTACGAACAATTGCATCTTTATTTTGATAAACAAAAATTCCAGAAAATTCCTTTAGCTTGAATAACTCAACATTCGGATCGAAAGAAAGTTTTTTAAGGTTTAGACTGTAGTTGTTATTTGCTATATCTAAGATTGCTTTAGCAGAAAAATTAAAATTATTTATTACCAAGTCGTCAAAGTCGATATACCTATATACATTTGTGTTTCCTCGATTCTCATAAGTTTGAACCACAAATCTCATGTTTATTAAATTGAGATCATTAATTTGTATTAAAAAGGGGAATGATGATTCGTTTTCACTTTTGGTCTCATCTGAAATCATTTCCTCCTCAGTTTCCTGTTCTGATAGAGTTGCTACATTCCATAGACCATCCTCATTTTGAAGTAAGGAAAGTTGTGCATTGTTAACGGCAATTTCACGTAAAAGAATTTTCCCAATCAATAATTCAAAAGGATTTAGTTTTATTTCGATATTGTCAGAGTAAAAAATTGAATTGTTTGATGAATCGGAGAGCGCAATATCTCTAATTGTGATAGTTGTTAAAATTGTCCCTTCGATCTTACCAATATGCAGGCGCCCATTGATACTGCTGTTTACATTTTCAACAATTGTCTCGCGGAGATATTCGCGAAAAGTAGAAGTCTGACTTATACCGAGAAATAATACTATAAGAACTATCAAAACGACAACGATAGATATAAATACGTTGACGATCTTGTGAAACAAAGATCTTTTTGTTTGTCGTTTTGTCTTTTTCAAAATTACTTATATCTCTCAATTATAGTTCTTATTATATCTGTTGATGATCTATCAGTGACAAATTTGATACGTTTTACTTCACCGCCATTTTTTTCAACTATTTCTCTGCCTATAATCTTATCAATATCCCAATCTTCACCTTTAATTAAATAATCAGGGATCAGCTCTGTAATAATATTCTCTGGAGTATCTTCTTCAAAGTAAGTTACAAAATCTACCGCTTTTAAGTTCCCAATAAGATATGCTCTTTCTTCTAATTTCAATATTGGGCGTTTATC
The DNA here is from genome assembly GCA_030584085.1 of Melioribacteraceae bacterium. NCBI lineage: Bacteria > Pseudomonadati > Ignavibacteriota > Ignavibacteria > Ignavibacteriales > Melioribacteraceae > Melioribacteraceae bacterium. The sequence continues at coordinate 2,488,644 of CP129490.1, read as the reverse complement.
ACCTTTAATTCTTTTAACCGACGCGTCACTGTTTAATGCAACAATGAGTATATCACCGCATTGTTTAGCCTTGTTGAGATAATCAACGTGTCCGGGATGAAGAATATCGAAGCAGCCATTTGTAAAGACAACTTTTTTATTTTGTCTTTTTAATTCAGCTCGTATAACTAATAGTTCTTTTCGGTCTGTTAAAATATTCATTTTTATTCTTCGGCAACTGTATTAAATAATTTGTTTTTTTGAATCGGTACTATCCCGACTTCTTCGCAAACTAAACCGCCAGCATAATTAGCTAAATATGCTGCCTCATCAATTTTTGCTCCTGCTGCTAGTGCAATAGTTAACGTGGCAATCACCGTATCACCGGCACCGGAAACATCAGAGACTTTTCGAGCTTTGGTTGGAATTCTTTTTACAGTTTTCTTACCTTTTTCAAATAACGCTACACCTTTTTCGCCTAGTGTTAAAAGAACATACTTCGCATTTAACTTCTCTAATAATTTATGCCCGGAATTATGAATATCTTCATCATTCATCATGTGTGTTCCAAAAACATCTTCTGTCTCTTTCCGGTTTGGTTTAAACAACGTAACATTAGTATACTTAAAGAAGTTATTAAATTTTGGATCGACGGTAATAATTATTTTATTCTTAATAGCTAGATCAATAACTTTTTCGATTAAACGGGGGGTGAGCACACCTTTATTATAATCTTGTAAAATTATTGCGTCAATATTTTTTATTTCTGACCGCAGTTTGCCAAGAATTTTATCTTCCGATTCTTTAGAAATATTTTGTTTGCTTTCTTTATCAATTCTTACGATATGTTGTTTGCCAGCAATTACTCTTGTTTTTGCTGTGGTAGGGCGTGAGTTATCAATAATAAGTCCGGATGAATCAATGTTTTTTTCATCAATCAATTTTTGGAAAATATTTCCGTCATTGTCATTGCCAACAACTCCAAGCGGGATAGGAATACCACCAAGTGATGAAATATTCAACGCAACATTCGCTGCGCCTCCAAAACGAAAAAACTCATCGTCAATTTCGACTACAGGCACCGGCGCTTCCGGCGAAATTCTTTTTACATCACCCCAAAAGTAACAGTCCAACATCATATCACCAATAACAGCTATTCGCTTACCGCTGAAGTTATTGGATAGTTCTTTCAATCTAGATTTAGAAAAATTCATTCTATTTGTGATCTCCCCATTGAGCAATTTCATTAAATAAATTTATTCGAACAACACCATCCGACGATCCGAGCCACATACTTTTTCCATCAAAATAAAGAGCGTGAATCGAATTTGGAATTCGTTCATCGTTTAGCATTTTGACTTCACCGGTAATTCTATTTATTAATGCAAGTCCACGTCCAAAAGCTTCTTTTGCAGTTATTGAGAACTCATAAATTGAAGCCCATATATAATTGCCGGTTCTTTCGAGGGCATAAATACCATCGCCGTCTAAACCTGAATAACTATCAATTCTTAACCACTCATTTCGTCTATCATATCTATATAGCCCGCCTATATTGTAATTTGGATTATCCGGTGTAATAAATTGATCAAGTCCAATCCAAACAAAATTTCTTTCGAATAAAATATCAGCTACAGATATATTTTCTCCTTCACCATTAAAATAATTTAAACGATTATCATAATAAGAAAGTGCACCCGGTTCTGATAAATCCATGTACTTATTATATTTGTGCAATCCATTTTCAGTCCCGAACCAAACTAGACTATCTCCATCAAGAGCAATGGTTTTAATCGTATTACTTTTTTCATCCTTGTTAATTGTTAAATCAAAATCAGTAAATCTTCTTGAGTTAATATCAAATTTTGTTAAGTAAAGGAATCTTCCAATCCACACAACATCTTGAAGTACATCATATTCAATTGAGCGAATCCAATTACTTAACTGACCACCTTTGCTGAATTTTCTTTTTAACCATCTTTTTGTTCTTTGGTCGAATACAAACAAACCGTCTATTGAGCCTGCCCATACATATCTAGAGTTTGCAGTAACCGAGTAAATAAAATCATTTTGCAATCCATTTGATGAATTATAATTTTCCCATTCATCTTGCAATAATGAATATTTATAAAGTCCGCTACTATTAGTTGCAAACCAGATGTTCGATCCGTCACCGGCAATATCAAGTACATCAATTCCGTTTAAATATTTTTCAATATCTTTTTGGGCGATTAATGTATTGGCAAACACCAACAAAACTATTATGAGAAATTTTGGCATAAAGTAAAAAGTATAAGATTATAAATATTATTTTAATTCCGGAACGAGAGTCCTGTTAAATTCAATTCCGAAATATTCTTCAAAACCTAAAGTTAAACAATTTCGCAATCTTTTATAATCCACTTTTTCGTTTAGGATAGATTCGATCTCGATTGTCTTATCGTTGATCTCTTTTTTTAATTCGAGCTTTGTTTCGATAGGAAAGTTGAGGAAATTTACCAATTCCTTATGTTTAGTTCCGCAAAGTATTGAACCATGTTGAAGAACAACATTTTTCATTTTCTTCTGTGCGCTTCCAATCAATTTTTTACCGGTATATTTAACTTCATTTTTTGCAGTTGAGGCGAAACATATACCACCGGATTTATTTTGTAATATTTGAGTGAAGTTCGGTTGCTGCTGTTCCAAAGAAGTTTCATCTAATCGCTTATCATATCTCAGCAATCCGTAAACTAAAGCTTCCGAAACTGATTGATAAATTTCTTTTGGGGATAATCCGTATGAAAGGGGACAGATAAATGAGTAGGTAATTTCTTCAGAATGAAAAATTGCACGACCGCCTGTCGGACGTTTAACAACATGAATTTGTTCATCTTTTACTTTTTCTAAATCAACATCAGAAAAACTTTGATTTGCACCTAAAGAAATAGCATAAGGTTTCCATTGATACAATCTAAAAAAAAGTTCATCATCTTTACAATTTTCGGCAAGTTGAATATCAAACGACATATTGTGCTCACCTGAAAAAGTACCATCATCAATTAGGAAAAATTTCATTTCCTGATAATTCCTCTATTACTTCGTTGAAGGAAATCCAATAATTCTTTTACCGAAGGTACATCCCCGTATTCCTCAGCAATTTTTTCTTTAGCTTTTGTTAAGGTTAGACCTGAATCATAGATGATGGAATAAACTTTTTTAAGAGTGGAAATATCTTCGCCGCTGAATCCTCTTCTTCTCAGCCCAATTACATTTAATCCCATATATCTCATTGGTTCTCTTCCGGTAAGCACAAATGGAGGAACATCTTGCGTAATTTTGGTTGCAGCACCAATCATGCTATATTTACCGACTTTACAGAATTGATGAATTGCGGTAACACCACCAACTATAACATTATCATCTATTTCAACATGACCTGCAATCTGAACAGTGTTGGCAAGTATTACATTATTCCCAATAATACAATCGTGCGGAATGTGAACATAAGCCATAAGTAAACAATTCTCTCCAACTTTAGAAAAGCCGCCTTCACCGGTCCCGCGATGTATTGTAACAAACTCACGGATGGTTGTATTGTCACCGATATAAACGTAGCTTTTTTCATCTCCAAACTTTAAATCCTGAGGAACATTTGCTATTACTGCTGATTGATGGATATATACTTTGTTCCCGATTCGTGCGCCATTATATACTACAGCATAGGGGCCTATTACGCAATCATTACCTATTTCAACATCATCGTGAATAATGGCATAGGGGTGCACTTTAATATTGTTGCCAATTTTAGCTTTTGGACTTACAATTGCTGTTGGATGAATTTCGCTCATAATTTACCAAGTTTTATTCTTCAATACTTTGAGGAGGTCTATCGGTTACAACTGCCATCATTTCTGCCTCGGCAACCAATGTGTTCTCAACAAATACATTACCTTTAATTTGGAAGAAGTTCTTTTTCTTATTTAATAAATCAATCTCAATTCTCAGTTGATCTCCAGGGACGACCGGTTTTCTAAATTTCGCATTATTAATACCTGAGAAAAACACAAGATGTTCTGCAGGATCTTTTACCGAATTAAGCAACAAAATTCCACCGGTTTGTGCCATTGCTTCAATTAATAATACTCCTGGCATAACAGGTTCACCGGGGAAATGCCCTTGGAAAAATGGTTCGTTAATTGTTACTGATTTTATACCAACAACTTTTCGTTCAATATCAAGTTCGATAATTTTATCGACTAATAAGAAAGGATATCTATGAGGAAGAATTCTTTGTATAGCATTTACATCTAATACAACACCTTCGGTTTTTTTGAACTGATATTTTCTAACGAGTTTTTTTTGCTGATATAATTTTCTAATCTTTTGAGCGAATTCAACATTGGCTTTATGACCGGGTCGTGCTGCCAGTATTTGAGCTTTAATTGGAACACCTATTAAAGCTAAATCTCCGATCAAATCTAGAAGCTTATGACGTACCGGTTCATTCTTGTATCGAAGTGATTTATCATTTAAAAATCCGGTTGGACCAATTTCCACTTTATTTTTAAAACCAACTTTAGTCATTATTCTATCAATGCCCTGTTGGTCAATATCATGATCAACAATTACAACGGCATTATCAAGATTTCCACCTTTAATTAAGCCGGCATCGGCAAGTTGCTCAACTTCACTTAAAAAACAGAAGGTTCGAGCAGGAGCAAATTCGGTTACAAATTCTTTCTCAAGATCGAATAAACCTGTGTGTTGACTTCCAAGAGCAGGATTGAAATAGTCGACCATAACTGTTAATCTGTAACCATCTAAAGGAAGGGCAACTATGTCGACTTGTCTATCTTCGTCATGATGCATTACTGTTTCATCTATAATTAAGTAATCTTTAGGTTCATCTTGAGTAACAAATCCGGCTTGCAATAATTTCTCAACGAATGGCATTGAACTGCCGTCACCAACGGGGGGTTCTATTCCGTCAATTTCAATTTTTATATTATCTATTTGTAAACCGACAACAGCGGCAAGGACATGTTCAACTGTATGAACTTTTGCATCACCTAAGCCAATTGTTGTACCTCTTGAAATATCAACAACGTAATCAGCAATCGCGGGAATTTCCGGTTGACCTCCCAGATCAGTTCTAATAAATTTTATACCGTAATTTTCCGGAGCAGGTTTGAATGTTATTGTTGATGTCGTTCCTGTATGCAATCCATCCCCGGAAATTGTAACCGGAGTTTTTATAGTTCGTTGTAGTTCAAGCATTATTCTTCCTTCGGATTTTGCTTTGTTAATTCTTCAATTTTCTTCTCAAGTTTTTGAATACGTTCAACGTAGCTGGGCAAATTTTTGAAATGAGCTTCAAGTCTCATAGTTAAACCAATTTCTCTTGCGGGTGAACCAAAATACTTACCACCTTTTGGTATTCCTTTCGCGACTCCGGACTGAGCACCAATCATTGTCCCGTCTGCAATTTCGATGTGTCCAACAATTCCAACTTGTCCGCCAAACATACAATTTTTACCTACTTTTGTACTCCCGGAAATTCCTGTCTGAGCTGAAATCACAGTATTCTCACCAATAATAACATTATGAGCTACTTGAACTAAGTTGTCAATCTTGGTACCTTTTTTAATTATTGTTGATCCAAAAGATGCGCGATCAACGGAAACATTTGAACCGAGTTCAACATCATCTTCAATTATCACATTTCCTATTTGAGGTATTTTTTGATATACACCTCTTTCATCCGGTGTAAAACCGAATCCGTCTGAACCAATTACCGTACTCGAGTGAATAATAACATTGTTACCAATATTGCATCCTTCTCTTATAGAAACATTTGGGTAGAGAAGTGTATTTTTACCAATCGTAACATTCTCGAGTATTACTGTATTGTGCAATATGCTTGTGTTATCACCAATTTTGCATCCGTTCGATATAACAACATTGGCACCGATCGAGACATTAGTCCCAAGTGTTACGGATTCTGCTATTATCGCTGTTGGATGAATTCCTTCTATTTCATTTTTATAAGTAAAATACTGCGTTAAAATTTTTTGAAGTGCGGATTGAGGATTATTAACGACTATGTAAGTTATATCTTCTCGAGTTCGTTCAATATCATCTTTTATTAAAACGACCGAAGCTTGGGTAGTATTTAGAAATTTATAGTAAGTCGGGTGGTATAGAAAGGTCAAATCGCCTTCAACAGCTTCCTCGATTTTAGCTATGTTGGCGAATTCTAATTCCGGATTTCCAAATATAAAACCGCCGACTAAATCGGCGGCTTCCGTAACTTTTATTTTCATATTGGAATTTATTGTTCTATTTCCAACTTTTCAAGAACAAGTGGAGTAATATCATGCTCAGGTTTAGTATATAAAAAGATTATATCACCACTTTTATCGAATACAAAATCTAGTTCTAAATCCTCAGCCACTTCCTGAATAACATTAAATACTTTGTTCTGTACAGGCTCCATCAGTTCGGTCTGCTTTTTGAAGAGATCACCGGTAGGTCCAAACTTCTGTTGTCTATATGATGTAATTTTAGTCTCGAGAGCTACTAACTCTTTTTCAGTCTCGGATCTTTTCTGATCACTCATAATCAATTTACGTTGATCATAATCATTATATTTGGATTGCCATTCATCTTCCATCTTGCGGAGTTCTTCTTGCCATTCGGCAATTAAGGCATCCAATCTGGCTTGCGCATCAGTAGCGTCCGGAAGTTTAGACATTATTGTGTTTGAATCAACATACCCAATTTTTAGTTGGGCAGACAATGTAAAAGCTGAACCTAATAGAACTAATGCAACTAATAGTCTTTTCATTTTGATTACCTAAAAATTATTTTCCTCTTTTGAGTTTGTCGAGTACTTTAAAGGTAATATCGAATTCTTGGTCGGCATAAAGGAGAACAACATCGCCGGCTTTATCAAAAACAAAATTCATACCTTCTTCTTTCGCAACTTTATCGATTGCATCAAATACGTTTTGTTTTATTGGACCCAACATTTCTTCTTGCTTAATATAAAGTTCGCCATTTTGCTGATTGTATTTTGACTGTCTGAATTGATCAAGTTTTTGTTGTTGACCAACAATCTCTTGTTCTCTTGTTGCTCTGGCTTCAGGTGTCATGCTTTCAATTTGTTGTTGATATGTTTGATAAGCTTGTTGAAGAGCCACTGTCATGCTGTCAATCTTTTTATTCCAGTTTTGGATCATTGCGTCTAGATCACTTTGTGCTTTAATTGCGGGAGGATATTGATTCAAAATTACCTGTGAATCAACAAATCCAACCTTTAGACCGGTTGTTTGTGCTGTTAAAGCAACTGTCATAAAAAGAAGAACAATTGAAAATAAAAATACCTTTTTCACATTTACCTCATTATTATTATTTAATTAAAATCCTCTTCCGAATTGAAAATGGAATTGCCATTGTGGATCTTGGCCGTCAACAGAAGGTCTGTCAAAACCATAACCAAAATCAAAACCTATTAAACCTATTGGGTTAATCATAATTCTTGCACCGACACCAACCGAGCGTTTTAACTCAAAAAAATCAGTGTTTGGAATATCGAGAAAAACATTTCCGGCTTCAACAAATGTCAAAAAGTATAGCGGAATAGGATCAAGAGTAATTGCTGCTCGAATTTCGGCAGTGTATTTAGTCATTACTCTACCACCGATTATATCATCCAAGTTGTTTGGGTTTTTAGGTCCGACTGATCTATCGTCATATCCTCTTAACGGAGTTGTGGCAATAATTAGACCATTACCGCCCATAAAATAATATTCAAATGGATTTATAGGTGTACCTGCTCTAAGCTCATCCATGTAGCCTAGGTTTGCCGAAGCATAAAATGTTAGCCGGTTTGAATTGAATAATCTTTTATACCATTCAAACCCGAATTCAAATTTATAGTAATCCACTTCACCTGGTAAAAGGGGACCACCATTAAGTTCTCCGCTTACACTAAATTTAGTTCCGCGTGATGGGAAAATCGGATTATCAATATCACTACGCGAGATTGTTGCTCCGACAGAATATTGTCTTGATAGCCCTTCTGTATAAAATCCGCGTCCTTCGATAATATCATTGTACTGAAATTTAAATCTTCCTTGGACATAGAAAAAGTTATCAGGCCATGTTAATCTTCGACCTAATTTTAGAGTGATGCCTGATTGTCTTAAATCGTAAATATATCGCTGTCTTGTATCGAACAAATCAAAACCAACCAGTGTAGGTGTATCAAGGAACCATGGTTCTGTAAAACCAAAACTAAATGTTCTATAATAGTTACCAACGCCAAATTGCCAATTGAAATTTAGGATTTGTCCACCACCAAGTTGGAAAGGTTCGGCGATAGAAAAGTTCGTTAAAGTAACACCAATAGCACCGGAAAATCCGAAACTACCGCTATAACCAACAGAAGCATTCAAGTAGTCACTCGATTTTTCTTCTACTCTATAAATTAGATTTACAGTACTATCGTTAGCTGGACGATAATCAACGCCTTCTGTATAAAGTTTTTCTACATTAAAGTATTGTAAGTTAGAAAGCTGCTGAATACTTCTGAAAATTCCGTTTCGACTAAAATAATCACCGGGGACTGTATAAAGTTCTCTTCTAATTACTTTGTCCTTAGTTTTTGTGTTTCCTTCAACACTAACTTGGCCAACTCTAAATCTATTTCCTTCTACTATGTTAACATGAATGTCAAGAGAATCAGCGGCGACCTTTTCTTCACGAGTTTGGAGATTAAATCCGAGGTAGCCATTATCTTGATAAATTGCAGTTACGTCAGTTTGATTTTCGTTAAAGCGTAGGTTCTGATTAAATTTTGTATAATTATAAACATCCCCTTTAGAGAAATTTAATCTTTGTGAAAGAACAGAATCAGGATAAACTGTATTACCATTCCAATAAACGTTTCTAATTTTATATTGAGGTCCTTCGAAAACGGAGATCTGAACTTCAACGTCTGTCTTATTTTCGTTGTAAATTAAAGTGTCTTTTAATATCTCAAAATCACGGTAACCGTTTTCGTTATAAAAATCTTTTAATAAGCTTTTGTCTTTCTCTAAATCTTCTTTTTTCAAATTAGAGCTTGACCAAAATCTCCACCAAGCCGCTTCTGTAGTTTCATCGAAAGTACTTTTAAGATCGCTGTCGTCAAAAGCTTCATTACCGACAAAGGAGATTTTACGCACAATAACTTCATCACCTTCATCAATTTCATAAACCAACACTTTACGATTTATAACTCTATCAATTATACGAGTTGGAATATTTGGATTAAAATCATATTCGGTTTCAATTTCCCAAGAAAAATCTTTTTCATTTCTCCATGTAACGGTAATTTGTTTTCCTGAAGTATCGGCACGCAAATAAGTGAAAAACTGAGGTGTAATTTTAGCATTCAAATAACCTTCTTCATCATAAAGCTTTTTGATTTTAGTTATTCGTTTATAAATTTCTTGTGTTCTCAAAATTTGTCCACGAATAAAATCACCGACCTCTAGAATCTCATCATCGTCAAGTTCGTCATTTCCAGAAACCAATACTTTTTCAACTCTCGGATATTCGGAAACTTTTATGACAAGAAAAACACCGTCATCAATTTTCTTCTCAATTGCAATATCAATATCAGAGAAGATGTTAAGTGACCAGAGGCGAGTAATTGCATTTACAGTTTGATCACCGGGGATTTCAATTTCATCACCAACTTTCAATCCGCTGTTAGCAATAACGGTCTGCGGATCGGCTGATTCACTACCTTGAACAGAGATTCCGAGTATTTTGTAATTAGTTCTCTGGAATTGTGCCATTGAGGTTGCGGTAAGGATTAAGAGAAATATTAAACTATATTTCAGCTTTCTGCTTAGAGAGTTTTTTTGCATTATCAATATCTTTAGTCTTTTGGGAAACTTGTTCACTAACTAAACCGAATCTTCGTTCTCTTTTTTGAAAATCCTTAACTGCATTATAAAGTTCTTCAGTTCTGAAATCCGGCCAGAGTACATCTGAAACATACAACTCGGAATATGCGAGCTGCCATAATAAAAAATTACTAATTCTATATTCACCACCGCTTCGGATGAGCAAATCCGGATCGGGAAAATCTTTTGTTGTTAAGTGCTGCGAAACTAAATGCTCGTTGATATCTTTTTTGGTAATAATACCTTTTTGGAAATCGTCGATTATAGTCTTTACTGCTTCTAAAAGTTCCCATCTGCCGCTATAACTCAGTGCTAAATTAAGAGTTAATCTCTTATTATTCGCGGTCTTATCCATTGCTTGATGCAGCTCGTTTTGCACTATGTTCGGCAAGGATTTAATGTTACCAATAGCAGTTAAACGAATATCATTTTTGTGTAACTCATTAGTTTCGTTTTGTAAACTCTTAACAATGAGTCTCATCAAAGTCGAAACTTCATCTTTTGGTCTATTCCAATTTTCAGTAGAGAAAGTATAGAGTGTCAACACATCAACACCCAAGTGTGCACATGACTCAACCATGTAACGAACAGATTCGACGCCTTCTTTATGTCCGGCAACACGAGGTAGATTTCTATTTTTTGCCCATCTACCGTTGCCGTCCATAATAATAGCTATATGCTTAGGAATCTCACCGGTTTGTTTTAGTTGATTGAATCTTATTTTATCTTGTTCTGTGAGAGTTGCTGCCAATGTGCTTTTAAATTATTATTAGACCAAGCAAAATAGTTTCGTGAGCTTAGAAAGTCAAGAAATTCGTTATATTATAATAATTTATAGGGGTAGGAAAGTTTTAAATTATTCGTCGTTAAGCGGTATCAATTTTATCTTTTTTTGTGATGATTCAGGTAAAGACTTAACAATCATTCGTGCTTTGTTTAAATGAATTTCCGAAACACCCAAAAAAAGAGTCACTCTTCTTGTCGAACTTCTTACATGTTGAGATGCGAGATAATCCAACTTGGAAATAATTTTAGGGTCATTCAGTTCTTCCTCGCGTAAAATAACACCGAGTACCATTTTCTTTTTATACTTGCCAACTGCATCTACTTGATATTGACCGATTGGTTTCGGTTCGGGTAAGAACTTTCCATATCTTCTGCTTAGTGTAAGAAAACCATTTTTCCAGAAGTGATGAATTAGTTGATCCACTCTATTTTGTGTTTTAACTTGCGCGTTCATGACTTTTATGCCGATAAAATCGGGATTATGGGTGAAAACTTTTTAAAATCGATAACTTTTATGTTATAAATTCTATCGTACTCGAATTTCTTTACTTCACTCGTATTATTTGGTCTTCCGTAAATGACCTTCTTTCCATTTCTACTTTTTGAGATGAAATAAGGTTCCAAAATGATTTCATCCAAGTTATAGATGAAGCGAACTCTTTTTCTACTTCTTATTGCGTGAGCAAAAATTTCTGATTTCATAAAAACCTCTAACTAATTATATAGCCGGAAAACTCCGACAACCTTTCCTATTATCGAAAAATCTTCTCGATTTGTTAGAGTGATTGTCTGATATTTTTCATTTTCCGGTATAAGGTTAATGTAATTGTTCTTTTTCTCAAATCTTTTCAAAGTTGCTTCATCACCAAGAAGTGCAACAACAATTTCTCCATTAGACGCATCTTTTTGCGGATTGACTATAACCGTATCACCTTCAAAAATTCCGGCATTGATCATACTATCGCCTCGTACTTTCAATCCAAAACAATTAGGATTATTCTGAACAAAAGAAGGATCTACTACAAGAGTATTTTCAATATTTTCTTCGGCAAGAATAGGGTAACCGGCTGCAACTCTACCAACAACTGGGATTTCAATCAATTTTTCGGCTATTTGCTGAACTTTTGATGCAACAGAATCTACAATGGAAAGCGCTCTGCTTTGGTGAGATTCAATATTTAAGTAACCTTTTTTAACGAGAGCTTCTAAGTGACGTTTAACACCAAAAGTTGAGGAAATGTCAAATTTCTTCCCAATTTCTCTCAAAGTCGGAGGATAACCGTTGGTATCAAGATACTGCTGAATGAAATTCAAAATATCCTGCTGACGATCTGTTAGTTTTAGTTTCATGTAGTGCTCGTTTGTTCACTACAAATATAGTGTACATATGAGCACTTGTCAAGAAAAAAGTTTAATAAAAAACCCGCCGAAGAGGCGGGTTAGAATTACATGAGGGTTAAGCCATGAAATTAATCAACATAGGTAAGCCAATTATATCTATCTTCAATAGTGCCGTTTTGAATTCCGGTTAATTCGTTGTAAAGTTTTTTACTGAAATCTCCGCCGGTATCTTCGCACATTTTTAGGATTCTATCTTTATATTTTAATCTACCTACACAAGAAATTACAGCGGCAGTTCCGGTACCGAACATTTCTTCAAGGCTACCGTTATCATATCTTTCAAGTATTTCATCAATTCCGATTAATCTTTCATTCACATTCAAACCCCAATCTCTCATAATTTGGAGTGCTGATAATCTTGTAACGCCGGGTAATATTGACCCGGTCAAATTTGGAGTAGCAATTTCATTTTTAAATTTAACGAAGATATTCATTGTACCTACTTCTTCAAGATATCTTAGATGAATAGCATCAAGCCACAAGACTTGAGTATAACCTTGTTTAATTGCTTCACGTTGTGCAAATAAACTTGCGGCATAATTACCAGCAGTTTTGCAATCCCCGACACCTTTACGAACAGCACGAACATATTCATTTGTCGCAAGTATAGGAACGGGTTTGAAGCCTTCGGGATAATATGGACCAACCGGACTTAACATTATAATTAATTTATAATTTGTCGATGGTTTTACACCAAGAAAAGGATCGGTTGCGAATACAACAGGGCGAATATAAAGTGCATGTCCCGGTAAAGTTGGTATCCAATTCTGCTCTAATTTTACCAACTCTAGCATCGCTTCGAGTAAAAGTTTTGAGTCCACTTGAGGGATGCACATTCTTTCGGCAGAGTTGTTTAATCGTTCAATATTTTTTTCGGGTCTGAACAATGCAATTTTCCCATCTCGATGTTTGTAAGCTTTAAGTCCTTCAAATATAGATTGTCCGTAATGTAAAACCATTGCGGCAGGACTCAGTTCAAGTTTAGTTCTTTCTTTAATTGTTGGTGAATGCCATCCACCAAGTGCGGAGTCGTAATCCATTTCAAATACATGATCAGTAAATGTTCTACCGAAGATTAATTTTTCCGGAATCTCAACCTTTGACTCACGCTCCATAATATCGAAACTAATATTTCCCATATCTGTCACCATATTTTTATTGGGGTTTTAAGATGATTTTTTAAAATAAAAATGCCCGGTGGAGGGCACTACCGGGCATCTCATATACGAATTGGTAATCACTCTAATGATTACCAAACTTGGTATTATGATGCTTAAAATGTATGTATTAATCAAGCTCAAAATAGACATCACTTTCTATAAATTATAACACTTCAGGAAGTGGTAATATAATAAATTCTTCTACATTCACAATGAAAAAAAGATTCAAGTGTACTAATTTTACCATCGCATCAACTTTTTGAAACGTTAAAGCAATTTTTCTCTTAATTTTGTCCGTATATTTATTATCGAATAAAAATCAATTTTATTAAATTTTTAAATGACAAAAGCAATTCAACATTTGGGAAGAAAGACTCTTTTATTTTTTGAGGAACTAGGTGAGATTACAATTCTATTCTTGAGAATCTTAAAATTTGCTCCAAGTTTAATAAAACACAGGTGGCATCTTCTTCAGCAAATGGAACACATTGGTGTCAACTCTCTTCCGCTTGTCATAATTATTGCTGTGTTTACAGGTGCGGTAGCCGCTTGGCAAGCTGCTTTTCAATTAAAAGGACTTGCTCCTTTGTCATTTCTTGGTACAGCAACAACGAGAGCAATTATAACGGAACTTGGTCCAGTTTTAACGGCAATTGTTATTGCCGGTAGAGTCGGCGCTTCCATTGCCGCCGAAATTGGTTCTATGAAAGTGACCGAACAAATTGACGCACTTAAAACTATGGGAATCTCTCCGATTAGATATTTAGCCGTACCAAGATTTTTTGCGGCGGTAATGATGATGCCGGTATTAATAATTATTGCAAACGCGATTGCAATTATCGGCGCTTTCTTTATCTCAAATTATTTTTTGGATATTTCATTTAATGTGTTCTTTGATTCTGCAAGAAGATTTTTTGAACTTGGCGATTTTTTCTTTGGTCTTGTTAAAGGAATTTTCTTCGGTGGAATAACTTCTTTACTTGGTTGTCACATTGGCTTTGCAACCGAAGGCGGTGCCGAAGGAGTAGGCAACTCCACAATCCGTTCATTCGTCCTCAGTTCCGCAATGATTCTTATAATTGACTATGTTCTTTGGTCAATTATATTTTAGAATTGTTATCGTTTTGTTAAAAAATCAGTTTTACTTGTTTTAATCAATGGTGGTTTGTATTTTAACAATTATTTTGATGAAAAAAGAGGGTGTTATGAGGAAATTATTTCTAGCTATTTTATTAGTATCTTTATTTCATGGAATCAATGCTCAGACTCTTTATCTGGAGGAAAATTTTAATTTTACAGGTTTGTTAACCAATAATGGATGGACAGCTCATAGTGGTGGGGGTACCAACCCAGTTTCTACCTCAACTGGTTTGACCTTTACTGATTATGCGATGTCTGGTATCGGAAATGCAGCATCTTTATCAAACACTGGAGAAGATGTAAATAGAAGTTTTACATCCATTAATTCAGGTAATATATATATATCTTTCCTTATAAATGTTGGGGATGCTCCAAATGGGTATTTCTTACATCTAAGATCTAGTACATCTCATTATAGTAGAGTATGGGTTACAGAAGATGGGACCGGCGATTTTGAGTTAGGGCTCTCAAAATTTTCTGAAGCTGAGAGTTATACTGACAATAATTATTCATTCGGTACTACATATCTAATTGTTATTAAGTATACATTTAATAACACCACTTCTGATGATGATGTTGTTACTATGTACGTTTTTGCAGATGGTGCTGACTTTAGTTCTGAACCCGTAACTTCTACATTAGGTCCACTAGGTGTTGGGACTGCTGATTTTTCCTCATTTGAGAATATATCATTAAGACAATATACAAGTACTCAAGACATTATAATTGATGGCATTCGTGTCTCCGATTCTTGGTCTCAAGCTCCCCTTCCTGTAGAACTGACCAAATTCGAAGCAGAATATGCCAACAACTCAGTCCAACTAAATTGGGAAACCGCAACCGAGACAAACAACGCCGGGTTTGAAGTCCAACGGCAGAATTCAGAACTCGGAACTCAGAATTCAGAATGGGAAGTTTTAACATTTATACCCGGTCATGGAACAACTAACTCACCAAAATATTATTCTTATACTGATAACGATTTACCAGATTTAGATAAAGTTTTTTACCGATTAAGACAAATTGATAATGATGGTACTGATGCTTACTCGAAAACTGTGGAAGTTGATCTTGGCGGTGTAACTAGTGTTGAAGATGAAATGCAGTTTGAATTTGCGTTGGAGCAAAATTATCCAAATCCGTTTAATCCGGTTACAACAATTAATTTTACACTTCCCAGCGTAGGGACAACTCATGAGTTGTCCCTACAAGCAAAGTTGACAGTTTATAATTTGCTTGGTCAAGAAGTTCATACTCTAGTAAATGAAGTAAAATCTGCCGGAAGTTATCAAATACAATTTGATGCAAGTGATTTACCGAGCGGAATTTATTTCTATTCGCTTACTTATGGTAATCATAATCAAACTCGTAAACTTGCGCTTCTAAAATAGTTTTATGTAGTGGGCGTTTAATTTGCGTCCACTACAAATTTACATTCAACCTAAATATTTTTTAACTTGCTCAGACTGCATGATTAAAAGAATGTAAGAATTTTTTTACTTCAGTACTCTTAAATCGATCATCCGATAAAATCTCAATTAAATTAAAAGTAGTTGCAACATTCCTCAGTTCCGTAATTATACTTATCATTGATTATACCTTTTGGTTATTATTATATTGAAATAAATCTACCATTTTAAATCTTTCCTTTTTACTTGTATTAATTTGAAGTGATTTGTATTATAAAGATCATTTTAATTAATAAATGAGGGCATCATGAGAGGTATATTACATTTGCTTTTAACCTTCATGTTTATAAATATTATTTCCTTCGCTCAAGTTGAATTCTCAATAGGTTCGCCACCAGCTACAATTGATTTTAATTCCTTCACGGGTAATGGTTTTTCGCCAACTCCAGCAGCAGGTCAACTAAATTCTAATGAGTGGATTGTTCAAGGACTTTCAGATGGGGTTCTATCATTTGGTGGAACAGCTACCACTGGTGACTTTGCACGTGGTGCAAGCGTAGGTGGCGTATCAACTGGTGGTATTTATTCTTTTGCAGTAGGTTTTGAAAATTTTGCGCTTGGAGCGCAACCTACCGCTCTTGATATGAACCCAGGCCATTTTATTCTCAGACTTCAAAATACTGGTTCTACCCCTATTACTGAATTATCACTCTCTTATGTAATTTGGGTTTTTAACGATGAAGCTCGGTCTAGTTCGTTTAATTTTAGTTATTCAACTGACAATTCGTCATATATCGACGTCTCAGCAGCGGATTTTACAACGCCTGAAGCGGCTGATGATCCAGCAGCTTGGGTATCAACTAATAGAAATATAAACTTGACTTCATTGGACGTTGCTGAAAATGATTTTTTATATCTCCGTTGGAGTACCGCTGATGTAAGTGGTCCAAGTTTTCGTGATGAGATTGCACTTGATGACATAACATTTACTTCCGTACTTCCGGTAGAACTAACTTCCTTCAATGCTGAATTTGTTGATAATTCTGTTAGACTAAATTGGGAAACCGCAACTGAAACAAACAATGCAGGATTTGAAGTCCAAAGGCAGAACTCAGAACTCGGAACTCAGAATTCTGAATGGGAAGTTTTAACATTTATACACGGACATGGTACAACCAACTCACCAAAATATTATTCTTATACTGATAACGATTTACCAGATTTAGATAAAGTTTTTTACCGATTAAGACAAATTGATAATGATGGTACTGATGCTTACTCGAAAACTGTGGAAGTTGATCTTGGTGGTGTAACTAGTGTTGAAGATGAAATGCAGTTTGAATTCGCGTTAGAACAAAATTATCCTAATCCGTTTAATCCGGTAACAACAATTAATTTTACACTTCCAAACGTAGGGACAACTCATGAGTTGTCCCAACAAGCGAAGTTTACAGTTTATAATTTGCTTGGTCAAGAAGTTCGTACTTTAGTAAATGAAGTAAAATCTGCCGGAAGTTATCAAATACAATTTGATGCAAGTGATTTACCGAGCGGAATTTATTTTTATTCGCTTACTTATGGTAATCATATTCAAACTCGTAAACTGGCACTTCTAAAATAATCTTAATTTATCATCGTAGGGACAATTCATGAGTTGTCCCTACATATTTACATAATAATTCCAATTCCTTTTAACTTGCTAAACAATTCAATAAGGGATAATTTTCACAGGACAATTTTGTGTTAATTATTGAGGAAAAATAATGTCAAATTTTGTAATCAAACCAGCAGTCAGAACTGAAAAAATAACTTATGCAGTGAGAGATATTATTGTATTAGCAAATGAAGTCGCAAAAACTGGTAAAGAGATGTTATACTTAAATATCGGCGATCCTAACTTATATGATTTTGAACCGCCGCGTCACATGGTAGATGCAACTTACAATGCAATGTTAAAAAACAAAAACGGTTATTCACCTTCGTCGGGGATTAAAGAAGCGATTGAAGCTATAGAAAAAGAAGCTGAACGAAAAGGAATCAAAAATATTCACGATATATTTGTAACAACCGGCGCAAGTGAAGCGATCGAACTTGCCGTGACTGCATTAGTAAACCAAGGTGAAAATATCTTAACTCCAACACCGGGATATCCATTATACACAGCAATCTCAAGTAAATTAATGGCTTATGAAAATCCGTATTATCTAAATGAAGCAAACGGATGGCAGCCGGATATCGAAGATATTAAAAGTAAGATTAACGACAAGACAAAGGGAATAATAATAATTAATCCGAATAATCCAACGGGATCAAATAGTAATTATGATACTTTGAAAGAATTAGTTGATCTAGCTGTAGAAAAGAATCTTGTAATCTTTGCAGATGAAATTTATGATAAACTTTTATTCGATGGACAAAAACATGTATCGATTGCATCTATTAGTCCCGATGCACCGGTAATAACTTTTGGCGGATTGTCTAAAAATTATATGGTGCCGGGATTCAGAATTGGTTGGGGAGTGGTTAGCGGACAAAAAGAAATGTTGAAAGATTATATTGAAGCGATAAATAAAATGCTTCGTGCAAGACTTTCGGCTAATCATCCCGAACAATACGGAATTAAACCGGCATTGCAGGGAGATCAATCTCATTTAGCAGTTGCAATGGAAAAACTTCACAAGAGAAGGGACATGACTTATGAGATGCTGAATTCCGTTGAAGGAATTTCATGCGTTAAACCCGAAGGTGCATTTTACGCTTTCCCAAAAATTGAACTGAATAAACAAAATGATAATCACTTTGTTGCCGAGTTAATTAAAGAAACCGGAGTTGTTGTTGTACCGGGAACAGGATTCGGTCAAGTTCCGGGAACGAATCATATGCGCGTTGTTTTCTTACCGCAAGATGATGTTCTCGAAAAAGCTTATGAAAAGATTGTTGCGTTTTATAAGAAGTACAAAGAAGAATTTGATAAATGAGTTAATATTAAAACCCCGGGATTTGTCAAGTTATTTGTGTATTAATAAGTTAATGACTACAGATTTATAATGGGAAATCCCGGGGTTTCAATTAAAAAAAGGAATAGAAAATGATATTCGATTCAATTACAAATAGCGATTTATATTATGGTCTTGGTGAAAAATTCAAAACAGCATTCGAATTTTTAAAGAATACCGATCTTGAAAATTTACCGTTAGAAAAAATTGAAATAGATGGTGATAATGTGTTTGCAATCCCGCAAAAATATATTACCGTTGATGATCATGAGAAAAATTGGGAAGCTCACAGAAAGTACATTGATTTACAATACATAATTAGTGGTTCCGAAAATATTGGATTCGTCTTAATTGATTATCTGGATGAATTTCAGGATTACGATCTAGAAAATGATTATGAGTTACTCTCCGGTGAAGGTGACTATGTACAAATTAACGATGGTGAGTTTGCAATATTTTTCCCCGATGACGCACATAAACCGGGATTGAAAGTCGGCGAGAACGAAGAAGTTCATAAAATAGTAATTAAAATAAAAGTGAATTAAAACCCCGGGATTTCTCAGGTTATTGTTTAGTAGAGAAGTTTTAGATTACAATTTAATAATGGAAAATCCCGGGGTTTTTCAAAAGCTACTCAATAACTTTTTTATTTATAGCATCAACAAAAAGAATATCGCCGACATTATCATAACCTAAAAACATTTCAGAGCCTTCGTGTTTTAATCGTTCTTCATGAAAACCGATAATAACCAATGCGGCTTCATAAGATTTTTCGTTTACCAATGATTGAATTTTAACTCCTTCTTTTCTTTCGATGACTTCAATATTTTTATCTGTGATTGGCAGTCTGCCGGTCAAAACAAGTTCGTTCAAACGTTCCTTTGATAATTGGATTTCTCCTTCTTTGCAAGTACTATAAATTTTTATAAAACTTTTTTGCCAATCCGGATGACCTAAAATAATATAACTAAGTAAAATCATGAGGTTAGCATTATCATCATCAAGACTTCTGATCCAAACATGAATTCCGTTTTCATAACGAATATTTCTATTCGAACAACCGAGAACACATACGTCGAAATCACCGGCTTGAGTAAGTGAAATATTATCTGTAATTCTATCCAGTTCGGAAGGTTCTTTTTTATCGAATTCAAATATTATCATGTTACTTTCCAAACCGGAAGCACTTGGTAGTTGTACTGCTTGCGCAATCGCTGAAGTATAGGAAGGTGAGATAATTGTATCGACAATCATATTCCCGCCGATTTTTTGCGAGCGTTTAATCAAATCCTCTTGAATTCGAACAGCTTCTTGTATTGATTTTTTTGAATAATAACCTTCGATCAAGTGAAGGTATGTTCCGAAACCATGTCGGTGAGAAATCCAATTTAAAAGTTCGAAAGCTTTATCCCGTTCGAATGAATGTTTAGAAATACAAATTGCCGAAGGTCGCCAAGTTTCACGAAGTCGTTTCGATTTTTGCAGATATACTTGCAAGTTTCTACTTAGTTGAAAAATTGTACCGAGAAATATTGATTCCAATCCTTTGCGGTTCTTGTGGTATTCATTAATCCCGATGTACATCGCTATCATTAAAATTATTGAAAGAATCGCATAGGTAGGACTCATCTGAAACATCAGCCAAACACAAAGAACAAAACCAATTAATGAAAAGTACCAACGTGAACGAAAAGTTGGTCTGTATGAAGGATCGGATCCGAAGTGATGTAAAAATGAAATCAAACAAATTGAACCGTATGTAACCATAAAGAACATAGAAATTATTGAAGCAACAACATCAACATCACCAAGGCTTACAAATATCAATGCAATAATGAAAGTAATTACGGATGCATTATAAGGTTCGTTCATTGATCCTTTACCTCGTGAAGTGATCCAGTTCAATGAACGAATTGGAAACGATTGATCCATCCCGATTGCTTGTAATGTTCTAGGCGCTACCATAATGGAACCGAGCGCACTTGAAAGAGTTGAAGCAGCCAAACCAACAGGTATTAATATCCATCCGTATAATGCGATATCTGACATAATAAGTTGATTGTTTACCAAATCTTCGGGACTTGCCGAACCCGAAAGTTTCCAGATAATAAAAAAGTATATAATCATACCCAGAATTGTTGCTGTTATAGTTCCTAAAGGAATTGATTTTTTAGGATCTTTAAGGTCACCTGATAATCCAACACCGGCAGTCATTCCGGTGAATGCCGGGAAAATGATGGCAAATACAATAAAAAAATCTTGCGAATTTCTGAAAGAACGATCCCACAAACTGTAGTTTTGTGTCTCCGCATAGTTTGTTGAACCGAGGAAAAATGCAATTAATGATATCGCTAAAATTCCAACAACAACATAAAGTGCTTTTACACCTAAATTTGCCCCTTTCGTGATAATTACAACTCCTAAAATTATCATGCTTGGTATGCTTACGACTTGTCTTGGTAAATCGAGTCCGTAGTTTATCTTAACCCATTCAAAAAGAGGAGAAAATGCTTCAGTGAAAGCTATAATATAGAATGCGACACTAATTGCTTGAGAGAGATAAAGTGCAATTCCAATTGTGGCTCCGATGTTTAATCCGAATGAACGAGAAATAATAAAATACTCCCCGCCGCCTTCAACTCTTCTATTTGTTGCAATTTCTGAAATTGCTAATGCCGTGGGTATTGTTACAAGGTGACCAAGAAGAACTATGAGAACAACTCCAAAAAATCCAAGAGTACCGACAGCAAAACCGAATCGAAGAAAAAGAATTGCACCTAATATTGTTGAAATGGCAGTGAAAAAAACCGGCATGGTAGAAAATTTTTTTGCGTTATTTTCGTTGGACATTAGTTTTCCGAAAATTGTAGTTATTAATTATATATAAAAGATATCAGCTTTTCAAAACTTGATTAATATTTCGTGAAAGGTTTTGCTCTAATTAAATCCTAATTATTATCTAACATCTTTTGTAATTTAATGATTTCTTGATAACAGGAACTCATTTCTCTATATTTCGTAATTATAAAATTGAACAAAACACTGAATATTTTGCAAAATAATAAAATTACTGTTTTACCAAACGGAATTAGGGTAATTTCCGAGAAGCTTCCTTATGTCAAATCATTTTCATTAGGATTTTGGTTTGATACCGGATCAAGAGATGAAAACGATTCAAATAATGGAATCAGTCACTTCATTGAACATATGCTCTTCAAAGGAACAACAAAAAGATCGGCTGCAAAAATTGCAGATGAAATTGAATCACTCGGCGGTTACTTGAATGCGTTCACTTCAAAAGAACATACATGTTATTATGGCAGAGGACTGTCGCAGCATATTGAGAAAACTTTTGAAGTTCTCTCGGATATGATTCAAAATCCAGCATTCAAGAATTCTGAAATAAAGAAAGAAGCAACAGTTATTGTTGATGAACTTTATGACATCGAAGACAATCCTGAAGAATTGATATTTGATAAATTTGAATCCGCGATATTTAACGGGAACGAATTAAGCAGACCGATAATCGGGACAGAGAAAAACATTCTCCGTTTTAAGCGTGAGGATTTACGAGAGTATGTAAATAAAAGTTATACATTTAATAATCTTTTTATAGTTGCCTCGGGCGCTGTTGAGCATAATGATTTATTAAAATTTGTTGAAAAATATTTAACAAAACCGCTTAATGGTATTGCCCAAAAACGTAAACCGACAGTTCTAAAACAGTCTGATGATCTTCATGTTTACAAAGAAATTCAGCAATCACATTTCATTATCGGAAAACCTACATATGGTTACAATGATAAAAGGAGAGTGCAAATAAGTCTGCTTTCACATATTCTTGGTGAAGGAAGCAGTTCAAGGTTATTCCAATCAATTCGAGAAAAAAACGGAATTGCGTATCAGGTTAATAGTTTCTTAAATTCGTTTTTCGATATTTCTACTTTTGGCGTATATCTTTCAACAAGTGATAAGATGATAAATAAAGCCGTTGATTTAATTGCTATTGAATTCAAAAAAATGCGAAGTAAAAAAATCACTCAAAAAGAATTAAACAAAGCCAAAGAATACTTCAAAGGAAGTATTTTTATGAGTTTGGAAAGCACGACAAATAGAATGATCAGACTTGCAAATTCAATGATATATTTTAATCGAACAAAACCTTTGAAAGAAACAATCGCCGACATTGATAGAGTAACACCATCAGATATTTTAGAAATTTCAAACCAATTGTTGAATGAAGATTCTATGAATAAAGTGATAATTAGTTCGAAAAATTTATTGCTTTATTCAGCAGCATAAAATTAAAAGGAATTAGTAATGCCAAAGTTAATTGTTGATGGTCAAGAATTAGAATTCAAACAAGGACAAACCGTAATTGAAGCCGCAAGAGAAAACGGAATTGAAATTCCTCACTTTTGCTGGCACCCAAAACTATCTATTTCTGGTAACTGCCGTGTTTGTCTAGTTGAAATTGAGAAGATGCCTAAACTTGCAATTGCTTGTTCAACATTAGCATCCGATGGTATGGTTGTCCACACCAAATCAGAAAAAACTTTAACTGCACGCAATGCAGTGATGGAATTTATTTTAATTAACCATCCTCTTGATTGCCCGATTTGTGATGAAGCCGGTGAATGTAAACTTCAAGATTACGCATTTCAACATGGTTATGGCGAAAGCCGTTTTGATGAAATAAAAAACAGAAAAGAAAAACGAGTTGAACTTGGACCAAGAATCATGTTTGATGGTGAACGATGCATCTCTTGTTCACGATGTATTCGATTCTCTGATGAAATTGCTAAAGAAAATCAACTTACATTTGTTCAACGCGGGGATAGAGTTACAATCACAACTTTTCCCGGAGAAGAGTTTGATAATGCTTACACACTAAACACGGTTGACATTTGTCCCGTTGGTGCTTTAACTAGCAGAGATTTCAGATTCAAATCACGTGTTTGGGATATGTCCTCGACAAAAACAATTTGTCCCGGTTGTGCTAGAGGCTGCAACATAGATATGTGGGTTCGCAACAATGAAATTTTAAGATTAACTCCAAGAGAGAATTTAAAAGTTAATGATTATTGGATGTGCGACTGGGGAAGATTAAACACATTCAAATTTGTTAATGCCGATGATCGAATTAACGGCGCATCGATTCGCGAAAATGGTGAAATAAGAAAAGTAAGTATTGATGAAGCAATTGGTAAAGCTGCAAATGAATTAAAAAAATATAAAAACAATGAAATAGCATTTATCGGTTCTGCATTCGCAACATGTGAAGATAATTTTACACTAGCAAAGTTTGCTAAAGAACATTTCTCTGCTTCAAATTTGGACTTCGCACGTTTTATTAACGAAAATGACCAAGATGAAATTTTAATTAGAGCTGATAAAACTCCTAATAGTTGGGGTGCCGAAAATACTGGAATCAAACCTGGAAGCAGCGGACAAGATTTATCCGGGATCATTTCCGAAATAAAGAAAAACAATATTAAAGCTCTTCTTATAATGGAAGATAATATTGCTGTCATATCAGAAGATTATGCAAACGCTTTAAAAAAATTAGAACTATTAATAGTATTCGCGGTCAATGAAAACGAAACAACAAAACTTGCTCACATTGTTTTACCGGCATCAGCTTATGCTGAAAAAAATGGTACGTTTGTAAACTTTGAAGGAAGAATTCAAAGAATAAGACCGGCGGTTCTAACAACTGAAATGGAAAGGTCTCTTGAAGGAATGTCAATGAGCCGGTTAGATAAATTCGGAACTAAATACGATTCATGGGCAAGCGGAAAAAGAATAAATGCAAAACCAAGTTGGAAATTACTCTCGATGTTATCACAAGAAATGGGTGGCAACATCGATTACCAAATGGCTGAAGATGTTTTTGATGATATCGTAAAATCAAATAAAGATTTTAACGGATTGGATTATGATATTATAGGTGAACAAGGTGTAAAAATCGGCAATTTAATCAAAGTAAAAGAAACGGTTTAATCTAAAGCGGAACAAAAATGACGATTCTCGAAATTGTAATTATTACGATGATAAGAATAGTAATAATAGTTAGTGTATTACTGTTGACGGTTTCTTATCTGGTTTACTTCGAAAGGAAAATCAGTGCATGGACACAAAACAGAATCGGTCCAAATCGAGTCGGATGGCGAGGTGCCCTTCAACCTTTTGCTGATGTTGGTAAACTTTTACTTAAGGAAGATATTGTTCCAAGTGCATCAATAAAATCGATTCATACTTTAGCGCCGTTCATCGCTTTATTTATTGCATTTTCAACTTATGCTGTTATTCCGATTGGTCCGGATATCACAATTTTTGGCTACAATATTCCGCTTGTAGTAGCAGATGTCAATATTGGTATTTTATATGTATTAGCATTGACATCTCTCGGTGTTTATGGAATTACACTCGCCGGTTGGTCATCGGGCAGTAAATATTCATTGTTAGGTGGAATTCGTGCTTCTGCACAAATGATTTCATACGAAGTTTCAATGGGATTTTCAATCGCCGGTGTTGTACTGTTTGCCGGTTCATTGAGTCCTGTTGCAATTGTTGAATCACAAAATGGCTGGATGTGGAACGCAATCCTACAACCCATCGGATTTATTACATTTACAATTTCTGCATTTGCCGAAACAAATCGTTTACCATTTGATTTACCGGAAGCTGAACCGGAACTTGTTGGTGGGTATCATACCGAATACAGCAGCATGAAATTTGCGGGATTCTTTTTGGCTGAATACGCAAACATGATTATTGCAAGCGCATTAATCGTAACTTTATATTTAGGCGGATGGCAAGTACCTTATATCGATAAGTTAGGGCTAGGTGAGACATTAACCGTTTTGATTCAAATTGGTTCTTTTTTCGTAAAAATGGGTGCGATGCTATTCTTCTTTATTTGGGTAAGATGGAGTATCCCAAGATTCAGATATGATCAATTGATGTCGCTTGGCTGGAAAGTGATGTTTCCGTTAGCTCTTGCAAATGTTGTTTGGGTTGCATTATTGATTATGATTTTCAACATTTAGTGCTGAAAAAGGAAAGATTATGGCGGTTAAAAGAAGAGAAAAAGATTTAACATTACTGGAAAAATTATACATTCCCGAAATAGCTAAGGGGATGGCTTTAACGCTGAAAAATATGTTCAGACCGCGAGTTACGATGCAATATCCCGAAGTTAAATTCGATCCGCCCGCATCTTACCGAGGAAGGCCTGTACTTGTTGAAGAACCCGAGACCGGTGAAAGATGTGTCGCCTGTGGGTTGTGTTCAAGGGTTTGTCCGGCATTAGCTATCGAAGTTCAAGCTGCTGAAACCGATCGAGAAAAAGAAAGATATCCCGAAAAATTTGAAATTAATATGATCCGCTGCATATTCTGTGGTTTTTGTGAAGAAGTTTGTCCCGAAGAAGCAATTGTAATGAGCAAAGATTATGAGTTGGTTTACACCAACAGACAAGATGCTTTATATGGAAAAGATAAGCTTTTAGTTCCTGTTGAACAGCTTCAAGATAGACTGGAATTTTTAAGGAACTTTAAGTAATATAGACACCTAAGTACGATTTATTTTGATTCTTATGAAGAAAACACTATTTATATTGGTATCATTTTTTATTTTGACCCTCACTACATTTCCAAGTGGTGTAGAAATTGGGAATGTTTCAGTTCCGGGATTCGTAAAAACCGGCGAAACATTTTTTGTCTCCGCAAAAGTTTACCGTTCAATTGATGACAACTCGGTTTATTTCTTTTTACATACCGAAAATGAAGTTGCATTAAAGTCAGCTTACCTAAAAGGTCCTACAATACAGAAGCAAATGCGGTTCTACCGTGAAAATATAAATTCTCAATTTGAAAAAGTCTATAAAATAGAATCGGGTGATTTATCAAGTTCGCAAGATGAAATAATGCAGATTAATCTTGAGTTATCAGCTTCAGGTAATGAGGATATTGAATTGTTAATTACATCTTATGAAAGATTGTCCGAAAACGAGATAGAAAGACGAACAGAAAAGATTAATTTGTATAAAGAAAGTAGAAGTGCCGGTAAATGTTTAAAAATTTTCCCGAGTACAAAAGTTGAATTTGATTTTACATTCGAAGAAAATCATTCTGGAAGGATATTGGTGGAGTTCTGGGCGAATCTTTCAAGCAACCAATCAAAAGTGTTTTCTTTAGATGACGGAAACGGTAATGAAATTGCTAATTTTTCAATTTCAGAATTTGGGTATTTAACCACTAGCCATTTACTTGATGCTGAATTTTTTAGAGAATATTTCTTGAATGTTGCAGGATGGAATTATTTTCTTCTATTGATAGATAAAGAATTTAATAGGGTAGAACTTTACTCTAACGATTATAAAATTTATAGCGGAATAATTTCTGAAATAAACAGCCAAGACAATTTTACCTTCACCTTCTTTAATGATTCACAAAGAGATCAATTATTAGTTGAAAGAATCAAAATCTGGTCATTCAATAATAATTTAAGATTAGCCTTTAGGAATAAAAATTTTAATAGATATTCGGCTGATAGCTCAAGTGTTTTATACCAAAATAATTTTGATTCAGATAAAGCTACAGAAAATATTATTTACCGTGGTCAAATTGGTTTAGTAAAATCAACCGCTCCAATTTTTTCGCAAGCTCCGACTTTATACGTTTCATTGTACGGACAAAGTTTTCAGATCAACTGGGAAGTAAATGATTTATCGCGTGCTGAAAAATTTCTTGTTGAAAAATCATATGACGGTCGCGATTATCATTATGTAAATTCGATCCGAGTAATTGATAACTCAAAAAATATATATTCAACAACAGATCAAGATTTTTCGAATAATCAGATTATCTATTATAGAGTTAAGCAAATTAACGATGATGGCTCTTCGGTCTATTCTTCCGATGCAAAAGTGGGAAGAGGAAAAATCAAGCACTTTAAATTGAATCAAAACTTTCCGAATCCATTCAACCCAAATACAACAATTTCGGTTAACGTGACTAGAGCCGATGAATTCGAAGTGTTAGTTTATGATATTGTTGGAAAGATTGTGACTGTTTTACATCAAGGTCCGCTTAGTGAAGGCACACATCAATTCTCATTTGATGGTTCCGAAATTCCTTCCGGCTTATATCTATGTGAAATTAAGTCTGGTGATGAACTGGAAGTCATGAAAATGATTTTAGCAAAGTGATTTTTCTATAAAATCATTATATTGATATTTCACACAATTAAATTTCGAAGAAAATGTTATCTAAAGTATTTGCTTGCACAACTTACGGCATTGATGCATTCCTCGTTGAAGTCGAAACACACATAGAAAAACAGATCCCGGGTGTTAGTATAGTTGGTTTACCCGATTCCGCAGTAAAAGAAAGTAAAGAAAGGGTAACCGCTGCAATATCAAACAGTGGGTTTCAATTTCCTAAAAAGAAAGTTACAATCAATCTCGCTCCGGCTGATGTAAAAAAGGAAGGAAGCGCTTTTGATTTACCGATTGCAATAGGAATTTTAGCAGCATTAGAAAATGTTAGCAATACTAAACTGGAAGAAACTCTTTTACTAGGTGAACTTTCTTTGGATGGTTCGCTTCGAAAGATAAAAGGTGGTCTGCCGATTGCGGTTGAAGCAAGAAAACGCGGACTTAAAAATTTAATTCTTCCAAAAGACTCAGTAAAAGAAGCATCGATTGTAGATGGACTTAATGTTTTTGGTATGGAAAACTTACTCGATGTAATTTCCTTTCTTAATAATGATAAAGAATTCGAACCAATTGTCACCAAAAAAGAAGAAGTGTTCTCACATGTAAATTCTTACAATCTTGATTTCTCGGATGTTAAGGGACAAGAAAACGTGAAACGTGCGTTGGAAGTTGCCGCAGCCGGCGGACATAATATCCTAATGATCGGGCCACCAGGTTCTGGTAAAACGATGTTGGCAAAAAGATTCCCATCTATTCTACCTCCATTGACTTTTAATGAAGCAATCGAAACTACAAAAATTCATTCGGTTGCCGGAATTTTAAGTAAAGAACGAGCATTAATTACAGAACGTCCTTTTCGGAGTCCTCATCACACTGTTTCCGATGCAGCATTAATTGGCGGTGGTACATTCCCTCGTCCGGGAGAAGTTTCGTTTGCACATCACGGAGTTTTATTTTTAGATGAGCTACCCGAATTCAAAAAGAATGTTTTGGAAGTTATGCGTCAACCAATGGAAGATTATAAAGTTACAATAAGCAGATCTAAAATGTCGCTTGAATTTCCGGCAAATTTTATGCTTGCCGCGGCAATGAATCCTTGCCCTTGCGGTTTTTATACTGATCCTAATCGTGAGTGTACATGTAATTCAGGAATGATTCAAAAATACATGTCAAAAATATCCGGGCCGTTATTAGACAGAATTGATATTCATATTGAAGTTCCTGCAGTTAAGTACAAGGAATTATCCTCAAATGTGAAAGGTGAAACGTCAAACGATATCCGAAAACGAGTTGTTACAGCAAGAAATATTCAGTTGAAAAGATTTAATGACACTCCGTCAATTCATAATAATGCAGATATGCCCACAAAAGAAATCAGAAAATATTGTAAACTTGATGAACAAAGTTCTGAGTTACTTAAAATGGCAATGACAAAACTTGGTCTTTCGGCAAGAGCATATGATAGAATATTAAAAGTAAGCCGCACAATAGCAGATTTGGAAGGAAGTGCTGATATTCAGCCGGCTCACATTAGTGAAGCAATTCAATACCGCAGTTTGGATAGGGAGTTGTGGAATCACTAATTTTTTTTATGAATAAACCAAGTTTCTTGGAGAAACTTGTTTTTTATATGTATAAAGACCCAACCAATTTTTAATAAAAACCTTTCTTGCTTTTCAAAATAATTCACTCTATATTTATTGCTCGTGTTTTTTACATTTTGACGAATTGCATGGGGAGGCGCCAAAGTAGGAGAGTTGGGGCGGACTGTAAATCCGTTGGCTTACGCCTTAGGGGGTTCGATTCCCTCCCTCCCCACACAAATACTCAGATCGTTTGAAGGAGATCACAATCCCGTTGTTATCGTACTTCGCCGATCATTCCAGATTTACATATGTTGATTATATTCTCTTTTCAATAGAAATTCTATTGTACTGAGATTTTTTGCGTTCATTTGTTCATTAAATATTGAAATTATTTTTATAAGCGGGAGTAACTCAGTTGGCTAGAGTCACAGCCTTCCAAGCTGTTGGTCGCGGGTTCGAGTCCCGTCTCCCGCTCAACAAAAACCTGCTGATGTAGCTCAGTTGGTAGAGCACATCCTTGGTAAGGATGAGGTCACCGGTTCAATCCCGGTCATCAGCTCAAAGATATTTTGTGAAGTTAAGCTTCACTGATTAAGAAAGAAATTGTTTACCGGAGTTATAATGGCTAAAAGCAAAAACATAAGACAAAGAATCATATTAGAAAGCACTGCTGGTACAGGCTACCGATATGTGACTACCAAGAATAAAAGAAATCATCCTGGTAGAGTAGAATTTAAGAAATACGATCCAGTTGTAAGAAAACACGTAATTTTTAAAGAAACTAAATAAACACACGAGAGTGGCTCAATTGGCAGAGCAGCGGTCTCCAAAACCGCAGGTTGGGGGTTCGAGTCCCTCCTCTCGTGCCATGAAAGCTTAAAGTGGAAACACGATGAAAGAAAAAATTATCAACTTTTTTAATGATGTGGTCAAGGAAATGAAAAAAGTAACTTGGCCAACTAAAGATGAATTAAAAGAATCTACAACTATTGTTATTGTTGTTTGCTTAATGCTCGCTGCTTTTACTTATGCGGTTGACATGGCTGTTTCGCAAATAATGAGAGGATTATTTTAACATTGGATCAAAACATCGCAAAATGGTACGTTGTTAGAACTTTTTCCG
Source organism: Melioribacteraceae bacterium (assembly GCA_030584085.1). Lineage (NCBI taxonomy): Bacteria > Pseudomonadati > Ignavibacteriota > Ignavibacteria > Ignavibacteriales > Melioribacteraceae > Melioribacteraceae bacterium. The sequence goes on along the minus strand of CP129490.1, from coordinate 2,457,900 downwards.
GGCATGAGAATAAAGTTAAAACGCTGATTGAAAATGAATTGGCTGATAACGATGAGCTTCGTGCACGAATATTCGAAGTTTTGGTTCCAACCGAAAAAGTTTTTGAAGTTAAAGACGGTAAAAAGAAAACTAAAACTAAGAATTTCTTCCCAGGTTATATCTTAATTCAAGCCGATATTGATAACCGTGTTAAGGATTTTATTTCAAACACACCTTCGGTTATGGGTTTTCTTGGTAATGCAAATGCTCCCGTTCCACTTCAACCCGATGAAGTCAAAAGAATTGTTGGAAGAATTTCCAAAAATGATGATACCGAAAGAACCGAAACTCTATTTAGAACCGGTGATTTCGTTAAAATTATTGATGGTCCGTTCAACAATTTCTCCGGTCTGATTGAAGAAGTGAATGAAGAGAAAATGAAAATGAAAGTTATGGTTTCCATTTTTGGCAGAAAAACACCTGTGGAAATCGATTTTGTTCAAGCAGAATTTGAAAAATAATTTATTAAGTAGGTTGACTTATGGCAAAGAAAATTGATGGTTACATCAAACTACAAATTCCGGCAGGACAAGCTAATCCTTCTCCGCCAGTTGGACCGGCTCTTGGTCAAAAAGGCGTTAACATCATGGAGTTTTGTAAACAATTTAACGCAAAGACACAAGATAGAGTTGGTTTAATTATACCTGTTGTAATTACTGTTTATGCGGATAAATCCTTTACATTTATCACAAAAACACCTCCTGCAGCTGTGTTATTAAAAAAAGCTGCCAAAGTTGAAAAAGGTTCCGCGGAACCAAATAAAACAAAAGTTGCAAAAGTTACAAAAGCTCAAGTAAAAGAAATTGCTGAAATGAAGATGCCGGATCTTAACGCGACAGATGTTGATCATGCAATGAGCATGGTTTCCGGTACTGCAAGAAGCATGGGAATAACAGTAGAAGATTAAGTTACTAAATTTTGGGTAGTTAAATGAAAAGTTCCAAAAGAGTAAAAATAATTAGAGAAAAATTCGACAAGAATAAAGAGTACTCTATAACCGATGCAATTAAATCATTAAAAGAGTTATCATCTGTAAAGTTTGACGAAACTCTTGATTGTGCAATTCGTCTTGGGGTTGATCCTAGACACGCTGATCAAATGGTTAGAGGCACTGTTTCACTTCCGAACGGAACAGGTAAAGAAGTTAGAGTGCTTGTGATTGCCAAAGGTGCAAAAGCTGATGAAGCTAAAGCAGCCGGGGCTGATCATGCCGGATTTGAAGACTATCTTGAAAAAATTAAAGGTGGCTGGACTGATATTGATGTAATTATCGCCACACCCGATACTATGGCTGAGCTAGGTAAATTAGGTAGAGTTTTAGGACCAAAAGGTTTAATGCCGAATCCTAAAAGCGGTACAGTTACCAACGATGTTGCTCTCGCCGTTAAAGAAGTCAAAGCCGGGAAAATCGAATTTAGAGTTGAAAAGGCGGGTATTGTTCACGCTTCGCTTGGTAAATTATCGTTTACTGAGCAGCAGTTAGAAGAAAATGCCAAAGCTTTTATCAAAACTATTATGAAAATGAAACCTTCCTCAGCGAAGGGTCAATACGTAAGAAGCTTATATCTTTCCAGTACCATGGGTCCTGGTTTGAGAATTTCAAAAGATGAAACTGCTTCCGCCGTAAAACAAGATTAAAAAGTTTACGCACTCATATAAATAAATGCTTCTACATTATTTATATAATGTCAATTTCATGGGAGTAAGATGAATAAGCAAGAAAAAGCAGAATCCGTTGCGGAAATTAAAGACTTGGTAAGCAATTCAACTGCTCTTTTCCTTGTTGATTATCACGGGATTAACGTTGCAAATGTTAGTCAGCTTCGACGTGATTTTCAAAAAGAGGGAACTACTTATAAAGTTTTTAAGAATACGCTTTTAAAACGTGCGCTGCAAGATGCTGGTGGATACGATGAATTTTTGGGTCAGCTTACCGGTATGACCGGTATTGCTTTTGCCGGAGAAAATTTTGTTGCCCCGGCAAAAATCATTAAAAAATATTTTGATGATAAAAAGAATCTGAAATTCAAAGGTTGCTATATCGATTCAACTTATTACGGCGAAGATCAGTTGGAAATACTTGCATCAATGCCTACTAAGGATGAAATCATGGCAAGCATTATCGGAAGTATCGCTAATCCGGCAACTGGTATTGTCGGCGCAATTAACGCTGTAATGAGAGATGTTGTTAGCTGCATCGATCAAATCAGTAAAAAAGAAGCAGCATAATTATTAGAAAGAATCAAACAAAGGAGTTATAAAATGTCAGAGAAAATTGCAGAAATAGTTGAGAAAATTAAGGGTTTGACCTTAGTTGAAGCAGCAGAATTAAAAACTGCTTTAGAAGAAGAATTTGGTGTTACAGCAGCGGCTCCGATGGTAATGGGTGCGGCTCCAGCTGGCGGCGCAGCTCCTGCAGCTGAAGAAAAGACCGAATTTGATGTTATCTTAGCTGGTGTTGGTGATAAGAAAATCAACGTTATTAAAGTTGTTAGAGCTCATACCGGATTAGGATTGAAAGAAGCAAAAGATCTTGTTGATAGTGCACCAAAACCTGTTAAAGAAGCTGTTTCAAAAGACGAAGCCGAAAAAATCAAGAAAGAACTTGAAGAAGCAGGCGCTACAGTAGAATTAAAGTAGTTTGCAATATCATATAAATTGTAAAAAAATGCCGAAGTGGTAAGATGGTGAAGTACGTCTTACCACTTTCTGTCATTTCTTAAAATGACAAACAAAGATTATAATTTCACATTTGGAGGTTAGTTTGGATAAATCAAAAATTAATAAGTTGACAAACAGAATCACGTTCTCGTCCATATCCTCCGTTATAGATGCACCAGATTTATTGAACATACAAGTTGAATCCTTCGAAGATTTTATACAGTTAAAAGTTCCTAATAAAGAAAGAGAAGATAAAGGGCTGCAATCTGTATTTACAGCAAATTTTCCAATTCTTGATAACAAAGAATTTTATAGACTCGATTTTCTTGATTATGCAATTGAAAAACCAAGATTTTCGATTCAAGAATGTGAAGAGAGGGGATTAACTTATTCGGCTCCTTTGAAAGCTAGATTAAGGCTTTCAACGCGTGATGATCAAACGGAAGAATTTGTGAATACCGTTGAACAGGAAGTTTACTTAGGAAACCTTCCTTATATGACCGAAAGAGGTACATTTATTATCAACGGTGCGGAAAGAGTTATTGTAAGTCAGTTGCACAGATCACCTGGTGTTGCCTTTGCGCAAAACGTGCACCCTAACGGAACACCGATCTATTCAGCCAGAATTATCCCTTTTAGAGGTTCATGGGTTGAATTTGCAACGGATATTAATCATGTGATGTATGTGTATATAGATAGACGAAAGAAATTCCCGGCTACTACACTTCTCAGAGCTTTAAATTATACAACTGACGAGGAAATCTTAAATCTATTCAGTTTAATTGAAGAAGTATCAGTTAAGAAACTAGATATCGAAGAACATACAGGAAGAGTTGCTGCTAGTGATATAATTGATACTACAACAGGTGAAATTTACGCACAGAAAGACGAAGAACTAACTGAAGAAATTATCGAAGCTCTCAAAGGATCTTCTCTCACAAAAGTTGAATTGATTACTCTGGAAACATCAGTTGATCAAGACTTAATTCTGAACACTCTTAAAAAAGATACAGCCAAAACTAAAGAAGAAGCTTTATTTGCGATATATAGACAATTGCGATCAGGTGAAGCTCCTGATGTTGATACCGCACAGGGTTTAATTGATAAACTTTTCTTTAATGAAAAAAGATATGACTTAGGTGAAGTTGGCCGTTTTAGAATGAATGACAAATTAGGTTTGGATATTTCGCCTGATGTGAAAATCCTTACTATAGAAGATATAATTGCAATTATGAAAAATATCATCAAATTGAAAAACGGTAATGTTGCAATAGATGATATTGATCACCTTGGAAATAGAAGAGTTAGAACTGTTGGTGAACAGTTAATGCAACAATATAATGTTGGGCTTGCAAGAATGGCGCGTACAATAAAGGAAAGAATGAATATGCGCGATCAGGAAAACATGCAACCACAAGATTTGGTAAATGCAAGAACAATAAGTAGTGTTATTAACGCATTCTTCGGTACAAATCAGTTATCTCAATTTATGGATCAAACCAATCCTCTTTCTGAGTTAACTCACAAGAGAAGAGTCTCTGCATTAGGTCCGGGTGGTTTGACCAGAGAAAGAGCCGGTTTTGAAGTTCGTGACGTTCACCATTCCCATTATGGAAGGCTTTGTCCGATCGAAACTCCCGAAGGTCCGAACATTGGTCTTATTTCATCTCTTACTATTTTTTCAAAAGTAAATCACTTAGGATTTTTGGAAACACCGTATAGAAAAGTTAAAAATGGTAAAGTAACTAATGATGTAGAATATTTAAGTGCAGATCAAGAAGATGAATTTGTTATAGCTCAAGCTAATGCTCCTTTGGATAATAGTGGAAAATTTGTTAATCCAAGAGTTAAATCAAGATTTAAGGATGAATATCCGGTCGTTACTCCGGATACTATTCATTATATGGACGTAGCTCCGGCACAGATCGTTTCTGTTGCCGCAGCACTAATCCCATTCTTAGAACATGATGATGCGAACAGAGCTCTCATGGGTTCTAATATGCAGCGTCAAGCAGTACCGTTATTAACACCTAGTGCACCGATTGTCGGTACAGGTATGGAGTGGAAAGCCGCGAGAGATTCTAGAAATTTAATTATTGCAGAAGATGATGGTGTTGTTGAATACTCCGATTCAAAAAAATTAATTGTTAAGTACAAAGTTGATGCAAACAGTTTTGAAGCATTGACAAACTTTGATGATGAAAGAAGAGTAGAATATAATCTTACAAAATTTTCCGGTACAAACCAGGAAACATGTTTTAATCAAAAACCAATTGTTAAAACTGACCAAGTTGTAAAGAAAGGGGATGTTTTAGCTGATGGCCCTGCTACTGAAAATGGTGAATTAGCTCTTGGTAAAAACGTATCGGTTGCTTTTATGCCTTGGCGTGGTTATAACTTTGAAGATGCGATCGTATTAAGTGAAAGATTAGTCGCGGAAGATGTCTATACTTCAATTCATATTGAAGAATTTGAATTGCAAGTTAGAGAAACTAAACGTGGCGAAGAAGAATTAACCCGTGATATTCCTAACGTTAGCGAGGAAGCAACGAAAGATTTAGATGAAAATGGTATTGTTAGAGAAGGTGCTGAAGTTAAAGAAGGTGATATTCTAATTGGTAAAATTACACCAAAAGGAGAAACTGATCCGACACCTGAAGAAAAACTTCTTAAAGCAATATTTGGGGATAAAGCAGGTGATGTGAAAGATGCGTCATTAAAAGCACCTCCCGGATTAAAAGGTATTGTAATTAAAACAAGACTTTTCAGCAGAAAAAGAAAAGATGCCGAATCTAAAAAAATTGAAAAGAAAGAATTAGATGCACTCGAATCTAATTATAGCAGAAAAGTTGAGAACCATTATAATAAATTGGTTTTAAAGCTTACGAAAATTTCAAATGGTAAAACTACTACCGGAATTCGTGATCTTGACGGAAGTGTTGTTTTAAGGAGCGGTACTTCGATAAAAGATGATACTTACACAAATATTGAAGACGTCACAAAATTAGATTACACACATGATTGGTTTGATAATAAGAAAACCAATGAAATGATAAAAACTCTCTTTAAAAACTACTTCAATATCAAATCAGAGATGGAAGAAGAATACAAAAGAGAGAAACTTAAAATTCAATCAGGTGATGAACTTCCTCCTGGCATTGTTCAACTTGCTAAAGTATACGTTGCTAAAAAACGTAAAATAACTGTTGGTGATAAAATGGCAGGTCGCCACGGTAATAAAGGTGTTGTTGCGAAAGTAGTACCGGTTGAAGATATGCCTTATCACGAAGACGGAACACCTGTTGATATAGTTTTAAATCCACTTGGCGTACCTTCACGTATGAACCTTGGTCAGTTATATGAAACTGCACTTGGTTGGGTTGGTAAACAATTAGGATTGAAGTTTGAAACTCCGATTTTTGATGGCGCTTCAGTAAAAGATGTAGAAGGTTGGATGGAAGAAGCCGGATTAAATAAAGGAAGTAAAACTTGGTTATATGATGGAAGATCAGGTGAAAGATTCCATCAAAAAGTTACTTGCGGATATATTTATATGCTCAAATTAGGGCATATGGTTGATGATAAGATTCACGCTCGTTCAATAGGACCATACTCGTTAATTACTCAACAACCGCTTGGTGGTAAAGCACAATTCGGTGGACAGAGATTTGGAGAAATGGAAGTTTGGGCGCTTGAAGGTTATGGTGCAGCTCATGTGCTTCAAGAAATCTTAACAGTAAAAAGTGATGATGTTACAGGAAGAGCAAAAACTTACGAGGCTATCGTTAAAGGCGAAAACATTCCAACACCAAATATTCCTGAAGCCTTTAGCGTGTTGATTAAAGAATTGCAAGGCTTAGCATTGGATATCAAAATTAACTAGTTAAACTTTTAGGAGATTCTCATGAGATTTAAAGCTCAAGAAAATAAAATTAAGCACATAGAACAATTGACAATTAGTTTAGCTAGTCCTGATGATATTTTGTCAAGGTCACATGGTGAAGTGACAAAACCGGAAACTATAAATTATCGTTCTTTTCGTCCAGAAAAGGATGGTTTGTTCTGTGAAAAGATTTTTGGTCCGGTAAAAGATTGGGAATGTGCTTGCGGTAAATATAAAGGTATTCGTTATAAAGGAATTGTGTGCGATAGATGCGGTGTTGAAGTAACTCTAAAAGCTGTTAGACGTGAAAGAATGGGACATATTGCTCTTGCAGTTCCTGTTGTTCACATCTGGTTTTTTAAAGCACTTCCATCAAAAATTGGTAATATTATTGGATTGACAACTAAAGAACTTGAAAAGATAATTTATTATGAATCTTATGTTGTTATCAATCCTGGTCCAACCGGGTTAAATCATCTTGATCTAATTTCTGAAGACCAATATTTCGAAATATTATCATCATTACCTCATGATAATGATTCATTGGAAGATAACGATCCCAAAAAATTCATTGCTAAAATTGGCGGAGATGCTGTAAAAGTTCTCTTGAAATCTACAGACATCGAAACAACATTCCTCGAATTGAAAGCGCAATTGAAAGAAGAGACTTCACAGCAAAAAAGAAATGATCTTTTAAAAAGATTACGAGTATTAGAAGCTTTTAGAGAAAGAGAAGGTAAAGTTCCTAATAGACCTGAATGGATGGTGCAAAGTGTAGTTCCGGTTATTCCTCCTGAACTTAGACCGCTTGTTCCTCTTGAAGGTGGGCGTTTTGCCACTTCTGACTTAAATGATCTTTATAGAAGAGTAATTATTCGTAACAATAGATTAAAAAGATTAATAGATATTAAAGCTCCTGAAGTCATTCTTCGAAATGAGAAGAGAATGCTTCAAGAATCAGTTGATGCATTGTTTGATAACTCTAGAAGAACAAGCGCGGTCAGAAGTGATGGAAACAGACCTTTGAAATCATTAAGCGATATGCTTAAAGGTAAGCAAGGCCGCTTCCGTCAAAACCTTTTGGGTAAACGTGTTGATTATTCCGGCCGTTCTGTAATTGTTGTCGGACCAGAATTAAAACTACATCAATGCGGTCTTCCGAAAGATATGGCGGTTGAATTATTCAAACCATTTATCATTCGCAAGTTGATTGAAAGAGGTCATTTCAAAACCGTTAAGAGTTCACGAAAAGCAGTCGATAGAAAAGATCCGGTTATTTGGGATATTCTTGAAAAATTAATTGATGGTCATCCGGTCATGCTTAACCGTGCACCAACATTGCACCGCTTGGGTATACAGGCATTCCAGCCGATACTTATTGATGGGAAAGCAATTCAGCTTCATCCAATGGTTTGTACAGCATTCAATGCGGATTTTGACGGTGATCAGATGGCTGTTCACGTTCCGCTTTCTTATGAAGCCCAACTTGAAGCAGGACTATTAATGCTTTCAAGTCACAATATTCTTTCTCCACAAAACGGTGCTCCTATTGTTGTTCCTACGCAAGATATAGTTTTAGGTTGCTATTATTTAACTAAAACTAAAACCGGTGGTCAAGGTGAAGGAATGGTGTTTAGCAATTTTGAAGAAGTTATGATTGCATATAACTCTAAAGTTGTTGAACTTCATGCAAAAATTAAGGTTAGAGTTGAAGGACAATTTATTGAAACAACTGTTGGCCGAGTAATATTTAATCAAATCGTTCCGGAAGGAATGGGTTTCTTTAATGAATTACTTGTTAAGAAAATCTTCAGCGGATTCATTTACAAGATGTTTATAAAACTCGGCAATGAAAAAACTGCAAAGTTCTTGGATGATCTAAAGGATTTAGGTTATAGATATTCAACCGCAGCTGGAATTTCAATTAGCTATAGTGATATGATCATCCCTGAAGAAAAAGAAAAACTTATTAAAGATTCGAATGAAAAAGTAAGTCAGATTTTAAATGAACACGAACAAGGTTTGATTACTGATGCCGAAAGATATAACAAGATCATAGACGTTTGGACACACACAACGAATAACGTTGCAAAGTCTTTGATGGATAAAATTAAAACTGATCAAGGTGGATTCAACTCAGTACACATGATGGTTGATTCCGGTGCGAGAGGTTCACAAGAACAGGTTAGACAGTTAGCTGGTATGCGTGGTCTAATGATGAAACCACAAAAAAGTTTAACAGGTCAATCAGGTGAAATTATTGAAAACCCGATTGTTGCTAACTTTAAAGAAGGTTTATCAGTACTAGAATACTTCATTTCCACACACGGTGCTCGTAAAGGTCTTGCAGATACGGCATTAAAAACAGCAGATGCGGGATATTTAACTAGAAGGTTATGCGACGTTGCTCAAGATGTCATCGTATCAGAAATTGATTGCGGTACGATTAGAGGTGTTTACATTTCTGCACTTAAAGATGTTGAACTTGAAAGAGAACCATTGGCTGAAAGAATTACTGGTCGTGTTGCTCAAGAAGACATTTATGATCCAAGAACAGATGACTTAATTGTCGAAGCAGGCGAAGTTATAGAAGAAGAAAAAGCCGAACTTATTGACGAAGCGAACATTGACTCGGTTTATATTAGGACAGTACTTACTTGTGAATCAAAACGCGGTGTTTGTGCTAAATGTTATGGACGTAACTTAACAACCGGTCATTTGGTTGAAATTGGTGAAGCGGTTGGAATAATTGCTGCTCAATCAATCGGCGAACCCGGTACACAGTTGACTCTTAGAACATTCCACTTAGGTGGAACTTCATCTCGTATTGCTTCACAATCACAAGTTGAAGCTACAGTTGACGGTGTAGTAAAATTCGATAGAGTCAACTTTGCAGAAAAAACAGATTTCTTCGGTAAAGTAAAAGTTGTGATAGGTCGTCGAGGTTCAATTGGTATTTTCGATGAAGATCTTAGACAAATAAAGAAATTTGATATTCCTTATGGTGCTGAATTAATGGTGGAAGATGGCGCAAAAATAAAAAAAGGTCAGCCTCTTTATAATCACGATCCATACAACTCCTTAATCTTAACAGATTCAGCAGGTACAGTTAGTTTTGTTGATTTAATTGATAACTCAACAATTCAACAAGTAGCCGATGAACAAACCGGTCACGTTCAAAAAGTTGTAATTGAATCGAAAGATAAAACACTTACACCAAGTATTGTAATTACTACCGAAGATGGTGAGCAAAAAGTATTTAACTTACCAACAAAAGCCTATCTCTCAGTTGATGAAGGTGAGAAAGTTCAAGCAGGCACAATCTTGGCAAAGATTTCAAAATCTGCCTCAAAAACTCGAGATATTACAGGCGGTTTGCCTAGAGTAACCGAATTATTTGAAGCTAGAAGTCCCCACGAACCAGCAGTTGTCTCTGAAATTGAAGGTGTAGTTAAATTTGGAGTCAGAAAAAAAGGTTCAAGAGAAATCATAATTGAATCACTTGACGGATCTATTCAAAAAGTTTATAACGTTCCTTACGGAAAACATATTCTCGTTCAAGAAGGTGACGAAATACCTGCCGGTGAAAAAATTACCGATGGACCAATAGACCCACATGATATTTTGAAAATTAAAGGAACAAACGCAGTTCAGGAATACCTTGTAAACGAAATTCAAGATGTTTACAGATTACAGGGTGTTAAGATAAATGATAAACATATTGAAGTAATAGTTAAACAAATGCTTCAAAAATTACGAGTTATTTCTTCGGGCGATACGAAATTCATCGATGAAGATTTAGTCGATAGAGTCAAGTTTGGTGAAGAAAACGAAGAAATTAAGAACCTGGTTTATACAGTTGATCCGGGTGATTCCAAATTAAAATTGGGTCAATTAATAACTAAGTCCAAAGCCCGTGAAATTAATGCTGATCTTAAAAAGAAAGATAAGAATCTCCTTGAAGTAAGAGATGCTGATCCTGCAACATTTGATAATATCCTTCTTGGTATCACGCAAGCAGCGTTATCAACCGAGAGTTGGATATCAGCGGCATCTTTCCAAGAGACAACAAAAGTATTAACCAATGCAGCAACAGCAGCAAAAGAAGATACACTAATTGGTTTAAAAGAAAATGTTGTTATGGGCCATCTTATTCCGGCTGGAACCGGCTTGAAGAAGTATAAAAAGATTCTTGTAGTGGGTGATGAGCCAGAAATAGCAGTTGCAGAAGAAGCTATGGAAAAAGTTGAGGAATCTAAGCAGAAATCATAGATTTTCAATCTTAAATTTAATTGGACAATATTGACAATAAAATAAAATAATGGTAAATTTTGAGTCTGTTTTCTATGGGAAACGATTTAAAATTTTGGAGGAAAATAAGTGCCGACAATAAGTCAGTTGATTAGGAAGGGAAGAAAAGAAATTAAGGTGAAAAGTAAAGCACCAGCTTTGCAGAATTGTCCGCAAAAAAGAGGTGTTTGCACCAGAGTTTATACTACTACTCCCAAAAAACCTAATTCGGCTTTACGTAAAGTTGCCAGAGTTAGATTAACAAACCAAATTGAAGTTACAGCTTACATTCCGGGTGAAGGTCATAATCTTCAAGAACACTCAATCGTTTTGATTAGAGGCGGAAGAGTAAAAGATTTACCTGGTGTTCGTTATCATATTTTACGTGGTACGTTAGATACCAGTGGTGTGGAAGAAAGAAAACAAGGTCGTTCTAAGTACGGCACAAAAAAACCTAAAGCAAAATAAGTTGAACTATGAGAAAAAGAAGAGCAGAAAAAAGATTTGTAAAACCTGATCCAAAATTTAATGACGTTTTGGTTTCAAAGTTTATTAATTACATGATGTTGGACGGTAAAAAATCTGTAACTAGAAATATGATCTACGATAGTTTTGAGATCATTGAACAAAAAACTAAAAAACCAGCGTTAGAAGTTTTTCAAAAGGCAATTCAAAATGTTGCCCCAATGGTAGAAGTAAGAAGCCGTAGAGTTGGTGGTGCAACCTATCAAGTACCTATGGAAGTTAGACCTCAAAGAAGAACTTCGCTCGCAATGAGATGGATTAGAAATTACTCAAGAGATAGAAAAGATAAATCAATGGCCTTAAAGTTAGCTGCGGAACTAATTGCAGCATCTCAAGGTGAAGGTTCAGCAGTTAAGAAAAAAGAAGATACACACAGAATGGCAGAGGCGAATAAAGCATTCGCTCACTTTAAGTGGTAATCGTAGAAAGGTAATTAAGTTTTAAATGGCAGAGAAAAGAGTAGATATAACAAAATTAAGAAACATCGGTATCATGGCGCATATCGATGCCGGTAAGACTACAACCACTGAAAGAATTTTATTCTATACCGGTAGACTTCACAGAATGGGTGAAGTTCATGATGGCGCTGCTACTATGGATTGGATGGAACAAGAAAAAGAGCGTGGTATTACGATTACTAGTGCAGCTACTTCTTGTCATTGGGCTGATCATCAAATAAATATTATTGATACTCCCGGTCACGTTGATTTTACGGTTGAAGTTGAACGCTCATTAAGAGTTTTGGATGGTGCGGTTGCTTTATTTTGTGCTGTCGGTGGTGTTGAACCTCAGTCTGAAACTGTATGGAGACAAGCTGATAAATATGGTGTTCCAAGGATTGCTTTTGTAAATAAAATGGATAGAATAGGCGCAGATTTCTATCACGCTGTCGATATGATGAAAGATCGTCTAAAAGCAAATGCGGTGCCTATTACTTTACCCATTGGTGAAGGTGATTTGTTTGCAGGTGTGATAGATTTGATTTCGATGAAAGCAAGAATGTATCACGAAGAAAATTTTGGTTCTACATTTGAAGATGTAGAAATTCCACAGGACCTAAAAGCTCTTGCTAATAAATATCGAACATTAATGCTTGAGGCAGTTTCTGAAGTTGATGATACACTTCTTGAAAAGTATTTAGAAGGCGAAGAAATTTCAGTTGATGAAGTAAGAACGGTGCTTCGAAAAGCAACGATTCAAAATAAAATCGTTCCAGTTCTGTGCGGTTCTTCTTTTAAGAACAAAGGTGTTCAAAAATTACTTGATGCAGTAGTCGAGTTCTTGCCTTCACCAATAGACATTGGTGAAATTCACGCGCATCATGTTGATAAAAATGATCAGGTTATTGTATCACCTGATGAAAAAGCAAAATTTGCTGCCTTAGCTTTCAAAATTATGACTGATCCATATGTTGGAAAAGTTACTTTTATTAGAGTTTATAGCGGTAGATTGGAAGCTGGATCTTATGTTCATAATTCAGTTTCGGATAAGAAAGAAAGAGTTGGCAGAATTTTAGAAATGCATGCTAACTCAAGAACAGATAGAGAATATTTAAGAGCTGGAGATATTGCAGCTTTAGTTGGTCTAAAATATACTAAGACTGGCGATACTCTGTGCGACGAAAAAGATCAAATAGTTCTAGAAAAAATGGTTTTTCCTGAACCGGTTATTCAAATTGCCATCGAACCTAAAACTAAAGCTGATCAAGATAAGTTATCAGACGCATTGTCCAAATTATCGGATGAAGATCCAACATTCAAAGTTAAAGTTGATGATGAAACAGGTCAAACTTTAATAAGCGGTATGGGTGAGCTTCATTTAGAAATTCTCGTCGATAGAATGAAGAGAGAATTCAAAGTAGAAGCAAACGTTGGTAAACCTCAAGTTGCTTACAGGGAAACTATTAGAAAAACCGTGCAACAAGAAGGTAAGTTTGTTAAACAAAGTGGTGGTAGAGGTAAATACGGTCACGTTTGGGTTGAAGTTGGTCCGAACGAACCTGGTAAAGGTTATGAATTTGAAAATGCGATAGTTGGTGGTGTTGTGCCGAAAGAATATATCCAACCGGTATCGAATGGTATAATTGAAGCGATGAGAAATGGTGTTATTGCCGGATTTCCGGTTGTAGACATCAAAGTTAAGTTGTACGATGGTTCATATCACGATGTCGATTCGGATGAAATGTCATTTAAAGTGGCTGGCTCAATGGCATTTAAGGAAGCGGCTAGAAAAGCCGGTCCTGTTTTGTTAGAACCAATGATGAAAGTTGAAGTTACAACCCCAGAGGAATATTTGGGTGATGTTATGGGTGATTTAAATAGTAGAAGAGGAAAAATTGAAGGTTTCTCATCTAGAAAGGATGCTCAAGTAATTAGGGGATTAGTACCTTTAGCTGAAATGTTTGGGTATGCAACTACTTTAAGATCGATGACACAAGGTAGAGCAATATACACAATGCAATTTTCACATTACTCTGAAGTTCCAAAATCAATAGCAGATGAAATTTCAGAAAAAACAGGTTCAAAGAAAACTGAGTCAGTTTAAACAAATTTGGAAATCATTAATAAAAAGTAAAATAACAAGGAGAATTCGATGGCAAAAGAAAAATTTGATAGGAGTAAACCTCACGTAAACATAGGTACTATTGGTCACGTTGACCACGGTAAGACAACACTTACTGCTGCTATCACAATGGCTTTGTCAAAACGTGGATTATCCGAAAAAAGAACATTCGATAGTATTGACAATGCTCCTGAAGAAAAAGAACGTGGTATCACTATTGCTACTGCTCACGTTGAATATTCAACAGCTAATAGACACTATGCTCACGTTGACTGTCCTGGTCACGCTGACTACGTTAAGAACATGATCACCGGTGCTGCTCAGATGGACGGTGCGATTCTTGTAGTTGCTGCAACTGACGGTCCTATGCCGCAAACTAGAGAACACATTCTACTTGCTCGTCAGGTTGGTGTTCCTAAAATTGTTGTATTTATGAATAAAGTTGACTTAGTAGATGATCCTGAATTATTAGAATTAGTTGAAGTTGAATTGAGAGATTTGTTAACAGAATATGAATTCCCGGGTGATGAAATTCCGATTATTCAAGGTAGTGCACTAAGGGCTTTGGAAGCTGCAACTGATGATGGTACTCCTGATACTGATGAGAGATTGAAATGTATTTGGGATTTAATGGATGCTGTAGATAGTTATGTTCCGATTCCGCAGCGTGACGCTGATAAACCATTCTTGATGCCAGTGGAAGACGTTTTCTCTATTACTGGTCGTGGTACAGTAGCCACCGGTAGAGTTGAAAGAGGACAAGTAAAGATTCAAGAAGAAGTTGAATTGATTGGTCTAGGAATGCACAAGAAAACAGTTGTAACAGGTATTGAAATGTTCAGAAAAGAACTTGATGCTGCTATGGCTGGTGATAACGCAGGTATCTTAATGCGCGGTATCGATAAAAAAGAAATTGAAAGAGGTATGGTCTTAGCGAAAACTGGATCAATTACACCTCATACAATATTTGAAGGCGAAGTTTATATCCTGTCAAAAGAAGAAGGTGGACGTCATACGCCATTTTTCCAAGGATATAGACCTCAGTTCTATTTTAGAACAACTGACGTAACAGGCGTTGCTGAATTACCTGAAGGAACCGAAATGGTTATGCCTGGCGATAACGTAAAATTAAAAGTTACGCTTATTTCTGAAATCGCAATGGAAGAAGGTCTCCGCTTCGCTATACGTGAAGGTGGTAGAACGGTTGGTTCCGGCGTTGTTACTAAAATAATTCAATAATATATAGTTTGTAGAAATTAAATTTATTGAGAGAAGGTTTTGCCACCTTCTCTCTGTGTGAATAATAAGGAGAGATTGAAAGTGCCAGGTCAAAAGATCAGAATAAAATTAAAATCTTATGATCATATTTTGATAGATAAGTCTACCGAGAAGATCATTAAGACTGTTAAAAGTACGGGTGCTGTTGTTTCAGGACCAATTCCTCTTCCTACCCGAAGAACAGTTTTTACGGTATTGAGATCTCCACACGTAGATAAAAAATCTCGTGAACAATTTGAAATTAGAGCGCACAAAAGAATAATTGATATTCATAACTCTAACAACAAAACCGTCGATTCGCTTAGTAAATTAGATATTCCGGCGGGTGTTGATATTGAGATTAAGTTATAAGGATTGCTAAAATGCCAGGATTGTTAGGAAAAAAACTTGGAATGACTTCAGTATTTTTACCGGATGGAAAATCCGTCCCGGTAACTGTTATTGAAGCCGGTCCTTGCCCGGTTTATGCTGTTAAATCATCCGAGAAAGATGGTTACAAAGCTCTTCAACTGGGATTTGGTGAAAAGAAAGAGAAAAGAACCGCTAAACCACAACTTGCAGTTTATAATAAATTGGGATTAAAATCTCCTCGCTTATTAAGAGAATTCAAGAATTTTAAGGATGGCGAGTTTAATGTTGGAGATTCGATTAACGTTGAAATCTTTCAAGAAGGTGATAAAGTTAAAGTTTCCGGTTTAAGTAAAGGTAAAGGATTTCAGGGTGTGATGAGACGACATGGATTCGGTGGTGTTGGTGGTACAACTCACGGTCAAAGCGATCGACTTAGAGCTCCCGGTTCAATTGGTTCAAGTTCTGATCCCTCTAGAGTCTTTAAAGGTACTAGAATGGCCGGAAGAACAGGTTATGAAAAAGTTACAGTATCTAATCTTAGAGTTATAAAAGTAATCCCCGAAAAGAATGTAATTCTTGTAAAGGGAGCAGTTCCAGGTTCAATTAATTCACTTGTTGAAATTAATAAGTAGTGGTAAAGAAATGAAAGTTGATGTCTATAAAATAGATGGTACAAAATCAAGCAGCAAGGTTGAACTATCAGATGATATCTTCGGAATTGAGCCGAATGATCATGTAATTTATTTAGCTGTTAAAACTTATCTTGCAAATCAACGCCAAGGTACTCATAAAGCTAAAGAAAGAGCTGAAGTTAGAGGCGGTGGTAAAAAGCCATGGAAACAAAAAGGAAGAGGCGGAGCAAGAGCCGGCACATCTAGATCTCCTTTATGGGTCGGTGGAGGAACAATTTTTGGACCGAGACCACGTAACTACAGGCAAAAATTGAATAAAAAAGTTCTACAATTAGCCAGAAAATCCGCTCTTTCATACAAAGCCAAGGCTGAACAAATAATGGTAGTTGAGGATTTTGATTTTGATTCACCTAAAACAAAAGAGTTGGTAAACATTTTAAGTTCGTTAAATGTTAATGGTAAAAAAACTTTATTACTTACAGCAGGATCTCGGGAAAAAGTTTATTTATCAGGAAGAAACGTTCCAAAATTAAATATACTACAAGCATCTAATGCATCAACTTATGATTTGGTTAATAATCAATTAGTATTGTTACAAAAGAGTGCTGTAGAAGAAATTCAGAATTCATTAAACTAATTAGTTGGTTTAGAAATGCGAAATGTTTTAATAAGACCTTTAATAACTGAAAAGATGACCGAGATTTCAGAGAAAGAACAATCGAAATACGGTTTTATAGTTGACTACAATGCTAACAAAATTGAGATCGCAAAAGCTCTCAAAGTAAAGTTCGATGTTGACGTTGTTGAGGTTAACACAATGAAATACAAAGGTAAAACCAAGACACAGTTTACCAAAAAAGGTAGATTCAGTGGTAAAACCCCTCGTTTCAAAAAAGCAATTGTACAGTTGAAAGAAGGTCAAAAAATTGATCTATTCGGTGAAGCATAAGGAATTGGAGTTTAGTAAATGGCTATTAGAAAATTAAAACCAAATACACCCGGAACAAGATTCATGTCTTTCTCTGCTTTTGATGCAGTCACGAAAGATACTCCAGAAAAGTCTTTGACTACTGCTCTCAAAAAATCCGGTGGTAGAAACAACAAAGGTAGAATCACTTCGCGTCATATTGGTGGCGGACATAAGAGACGTTACAGAATTATTGATTTTAAAAGAGACAAACAGGATATACCAGCAAAAGTTTTCTCAATTGAATATGATCCGAATAGATCAGCTAGAATTGCATTATTGAATTATGCTGATGGCGAAAAGAGATATATAATTGCTCCGAACGGATTAAATGTTGGTGATACAATTATATCAGGTGCCAAAGCTGATATTAAAACAGGCAATGCACTTAAGTTAAAAGATATTCCAGTTGGTACAATTGTCCATAATATTGAATTGAAACCGGGCAAAGGCGCACAAATTGGTCGCTCTGCTGGTACAGAAATTTCATTAAATGCTAAAGAAGGTAAATATGGTCAGATTAAATTACCTTCAGGCGAAGTAAGAATGGTTAGTCTGGAATGTATGGCTACCATTGGTTCTGTTGGAAATTCAGTTCATGAAAATATTAGTTTAGGTAAAGCAGGCCGCTCACGTTGGCTTGGTAGAAGACCTAAAGTACGTGGTGTTGTTATGAACCCAGTCGATCACCCGATGGGTGGTGGTGAAGGCAGAACTTCGGGTGGCGGACATCCGGTTTCTCCATGGGGTCAAAAAGCTAAAGGATTGAAAACTAGAAAAAGAAAAAATCCATCTAATAAATACATCGTTAAAAGAAGAAAAAGCTAGAGTTTAACATATGCCAAGATCAGTTAAAAAAGGACCGTTTATAAGCGTAAAACTTCTCAAAAAAGTTCAACAACTTAATGAGAAGAATCAAAAAAAGATCGTCAAAACTTGGTCGAGAACAAGTACAATCTCACCCGAGTTTGTTGGTCACACAATTGCAGTTCACAATGGCAATAAAATGATTCCGGTTTATATTTCGGAAAACATGGTTGGTCATAAACTTGGTGAATTTGCCCCTACTAGAATTTTTAGAGGGCATCCCGGAACTAAAGCTGAAAAGGCAAAAGTAAAGTAAAGTGATTGAGGACATTTAATGGAAGCTAAAGCAACACATCGTTATATAAGTTCATCTCCTCGTAAAATGAGATTAGTTGTTGATCTTATTAGAGGTAAATCTGTTGAACAAGCTATTGAAATTTTGCATTTCAATACAAAGCATGCTTCAAAAGATGCAGAAAAAGTTCTGAGAAGTGCTGTGGCGAACTTATACAATAAGACCGAAGACGAAAAAGTTGATATTGCAAAATTAGTTGTAAAAGAAGCTTTTGTAAATCAAGGTCCTACATTAAAAAGAATGCTACCTGCACCAATGGGCAGAGCATATAGAGTAAGAAAGAGATCAAACCACCTAACAGTGGTTGTTGGAACAAAAAGTTAAAAACTCAGGAGGATTTTTTGGGTCAGAAAGTTAATCCAGTAGGTTTTAGAGTTGGTGTTATTCGAGGATGGGAATCCAACTGGTATGAAAACGGCAGTTATGCTGCTAAGTTGGAAGAAGATCGAAAGCTCAGAAACTATATTAAGAATAGGCTGAAGAAAGCAGGAATTGCGAGAATAGTAATTGATCGTACATCAAAAAATGTTATTCTAACAATTCACACGTCACGTCCTGGTGTTGTTATTGGTAAAAGCGGAAAAGAAATTGCCCAACTCGAAGAAGAATTGAAAAAGGTAACTGATAAAGAAGTTAAAGTACAGATAACTGAAATTAAAAGACCTGAGTTAGACGCACAACTTGTTGCAGATAACATTGCTCAACAATTGCAAGGTCGTATATCATTTAGACGTGCGATGAAATCAGCAATAACATCGGCGATGAGAATGGGAGCTGAAGGAATTAAAATTATGTGCTCTGGTCGTCTCGGAGGTGCTGAAATGGCCCGTACCGAACAGTATAAAGAAGGAAGAATTCCTCTTCATACATTAAGAGCTGATATAGATTATGCAACATCAACATCATTTACAATCTACGGTGCAATAGGTATAAAAGTTTGGATCTGCCGTGGAGAGATTTTAGGAAAACGTTTATCCGATTAAAGTGAATAGGAGTTTTTTCTCATGTTAATGCCCAAAAGAGTAAAATATAGAAAAGCGCATCGTGGTAGAAGACGCGGAAAAGCTTATAGAGGAAGTAAAGTAGGTTTTGGTGATTTTGGTCTAAAGGCTATGGAAGCTGGTTGGATTACAAGTAGACAAATCGAAGCATGTCGTGTTGCTCTTTCACGTAAAATGAAAAGAGATGGTAAAGTTTGGATCAGAATTTTCCCGGATAAACCGGTTACAAAGAAACCGCTCGAAACTAGAATGGGTAAAGGTAAAGGAGCTCCGGAATTTTGGGTTGCAGTTGTTAAACCCGGTAGAATTATGTTTGAGGTTTCGGGGGTTTCAAGAGAAGTTGCAATGGACGCTCTTAAATTAGCTTCTCACAAATTGCCTATTAAAACAAAATCAGTTACTAGACCAGATTACGAATCAAAATAATTTTAGGACAAAGCAATGAAGATTTACGAAATAAGAGAAATGAAAACCGATGAAATCTTAAAAAGAATCGCTGATGAAGAAAAGAACATGGTTGATATGCGTTTTCAACATGAATTAAAACAGTTAACCAATACTGGTAAGTTGAAAGAAGTTCGTCGTGATATCGCAAAAATGAAAACTGTTCTTCGTGAAAGAGAATTAGAAGAACAAAAAACTGCTAAAGAAAATAAATAGGAGTTCTAGAAGTTAATGGAACAGATAAGAGGAAGAAGAAAAACAAAAATTGGGCAAGTAGTTTCCAATAGTATGGAAAGAAGCGGAATAGTAGCTATTGAAAGAAGAATGGCTCACCCTCTTTATAGAAAATATTTTAAGAAAACCACGCGAATTATGTTTCATGATGAAAACAATGAATGTGGAATTGGTGATACCGTAAAAATTCAAGAATGCAGGCCATATAGTAAAAATAAAAAATGGCGTTTAGTAGAAATTGTGGAAAAAGCTAAATAATAGCTTCTTTTAAGGAGTGTATTTGAAATGATCCAAGAAGAAACAAATTTAACAGTAGCAGATAATTCGGGTGCAAAAAAAGTTCGTTGCATCAGAGTTCTTGGCGGAAGTAATAGAAGATACGCAAGCGTTGGAGACTTAATAGTAGTTTCCGTTAAAGCTGCGATGCCCGGCGGCGGAGTAAAAAAAGGTGAAGTATCCAGAGCCGTTATTGTAAGAACAAAAAAAGAAGTAAAACGTGATGATGGTTCTTACATCAGATTTGATGAAAATGCAGCAGTTCTATTGAACGCTCAAAATGAACCTAGGGGTACTCGTATTTTTGGACCTGTTGCGCGAGAACTCAGAGATAAAAAATTCATGAAAATAATTTCACTTGCTCCAGAAGTTTTATAAGATATAGGTTAAAAATGAAAATTCATAAAGATGATACTGTTTTAGTAATTTCAGGCAACTTTAAGGGGAAAACCGGAAAAGTTCTTAAAGTTTATCCACAGGATAACCGTGTTATTATTGAAGGTGTGAATATTCGTAAAAGACATTCAAAACCTACTCAGGCAAATCCTCAAGGCGGAATAATCGAAAAGGAATCACCTATTAACGTTTCGAACGTTATGGTAGTTGATCCTAAATCGGGTGAAGCAACAAGAGTTGGAAAGAAAATAATTATTGATGATAAAACCGGTAAAAAGAAATCGGTTAGAATTAGTAAAGTAAGCGGCGAAATGCTGTCATAATTATACTAGGAGTTTTAGATTACAATGGCTAAGCAAACAAAAAAAGAAACAGAGCAAAAAGAAAAGAAAACTCAGGCACCGGCAGAAAAAACTAAAGTAACTCCAGTTAAAATTCCGGCTCGTTTATCTGCTGTTTATAAGGATGAAATTATTCCTAAGCTAAAAGAAAAATTTAAATACAGCAATATTATGGAAGTACCTAAATTAGATAAGATTGTTGTTAATATGGGTGTTGGTGCTGCGGTTCAAGATTCGAAATTACTTGATGAAGCTGTAAAAGAACTTGAAATGATCACCGGTCAAAAAGCGTCTGTAAGATCAGCAAAAAAATCTATCTCTAACTTTAAACTTAGAGAAGGTATGAAAATAGGAGCAAAAGTTACTTTACGAAAAGAAAGAATGTATGAATTTTTAGATAGATTGGTATCGGTTGCATTACCGAGAGTAAGAGACTTTAGAGGTATTTCTGATAAATCATTTGATGGACGCGGTAATTACACTCTTGGAATTCAAGAGCAAATTATCTTCCCGGAAATAAATGTTGATAAAATTACAAAAGTTTTAGGTATGGATATCACGTTTGTTACAACTGCTAAAACTGATGCAGAAGCTTTTGAATTACTTTCATCATTCGGTGTACCTTTTAGAAAAAAAGAAGCAAATTAATTATAATTTAGGGCTAACATGGCAAGAAAAAGTTTAATAGCGAGACAAGAAAAGAGAGTAAAACTTGTTGAAAAGTATGCAAAGCTCCGTAAAGAATTAAAAGAAAACGGTGATTACGAGGCATTGCAAGAACTGCCAAAAAACTCATCTCCCGTTCGTTTAAGAAATAGATGCCAGATGACCGGAAGACCTCGCTCGTATTACAGAAAATTCGGTATTTCAAGATTGGTGCTTCGTGAATTAGCATCAAAAGGTGAAATCCCGGGCTTAAAAAAATCAAGTTGGTAACAGAAGGAGAATTTTAAATGTCGATGACTGATCCTATATCAGATTTTTTGACTCGAATCAGAAATGCAGTAAAAGCTAGAAAACGTTATGTGGATATCCCTGCATCAAATACTAAAATTAGTATTGCAGAATTAATGAAAGAGAATAAATTCATTAAAGACTACAACGTAATTGAAGATAATAAACAAAACATTTTAAGAGTTCATTTGCAGTACGTTAACGGTGTATCTTCGATAACAGGCTTAGAAAAAATTAGTAAACCGGGACTTAAGAGATATTGTGGAAAAGATGAAATTCCAAGAGTTCTTAACGGACTTGGTATGGCGGTCATCTCAACTTCAAAAGGTATAGTTTCCGATAAACAAGCTAGAAGAGAAGCTATGGGTGGTGAAGTTCTAGCACACATTTGGTAAAATTTTGTAAGAGGTAAGTAAAGTGTCCAGAGTAGGTAAACAACCAATAAATATTAAAGACGTTCAAGTTAATCAAACTAACGGAACGCTTAAGATCAAAGGTAAATTAGGTGAGATGCAATTAGATGTTCATCCTAAAATGAATATCAAAATTGATGGTGAAGAATTATCGGTTCTAAGACCGGATGATACAAAAGAAAGTAAATCCTTGCATGGATTAACTAGAGCACTAATTCAAAACATCGTAACAGGCGTTACAAATGGTTATACCAAAACGCTTGATATAGTTGGCGTGGGTTACAGAGCAGAATTAAAAGGCAAAAACTTATTTATAAATATTGGTTATTCTCATCCAATATATTTTGCTCCGCCTGATGAAATTACACTCGAAGTTACAACCCCAACTCAAATAAAAATTAGTGGTGTTGATAAAGAATTAGTTGGTTTGGTTGCTGCAAAGATTAGATCTTTCAGAAAACCTGAACCTTATAAAGGAAAAGGTATTAAATACTCTGACGAAACAATTATCAGAAAAGCCGGTAAGACCGCTGGTTAATGGGAGATTAGTTAAGCTATGTTAAGAAAAACACAATTACAACAAGCTAAAAAGAAAATTAGAGTTCGAAAAAAAATCTGGGGAACAGCGGAAAGACCAAGAATGAATATTTTCCGCAGCTTAAATCAGATTTATGTTCAATTTATTGATGATAATGCCGGCAAAACATTATTTTCAGTTTCTTCGATTTCTAAAGAAATTGCAGATGAAGTAAAAAAAGCTAAAACGAAAACAGAGAAAAGCAAAATTGTTGGTTCTTTAGCTGCTAAAAAAGCTGTTGAATACGGTATAAAATCTGCCATCTTTGATCGAAATATTTATAGATACCATGGACGCGTTAAAGCTGTTGCCGATGGTGCAAGAGAAGGCGGATTAAAAATTTAGGTCATTGCCGGGTCGTCTAACGGTAGGACTACGCCCTTTGGAGGCGTCTGTAGAGGTTCGAATCCTCTCCCGGCAGCAAGTAAAAAAGTAATACACCAATAGAATATTTATTGTAACTAAGGAGTTAGAAATTGAGGTACAAAAAAGTATCCGGAATCGAAAATCTTAAAGAAAAAGTTGTTCATATCAACCGTGTTGCTAAAGTTGTAAAAGGTGGTAGAAGATTCAGCTTTAATGCTATTGTGGTTGTTGGCGACGGTAATGGTCACGTTGGTGTTGGTTTAGGTAAAGCTAACGAAGTCACCGATGCTATCTCAAAAGGAATTGATGACGCTAAAAAGAATGTCTATCGTGTTCCGGTAGTTAAAGGAACTATTCCTCATGAAATACTTGGTAAATTTGGCGCTGGTAAGGTTCTATTAAAACCTGCTTCTCCCGGTACTGGATTGATTGCTGGCGGTGGAGTTCGTGCAGTATTAGAATCAGCTGGAGTTCAAGATATATTAACTAAATCTTTAGGCTCTTCAAATCCGCACAACCAGGTTAAAGCAACATTAAATGGATTATTGAACCTACTCAATGCGGCAAGTATGGCTCGTAAACGTGGTATGGAAATTCAACAACTTTTCAATGCTTAATTGTTGAGGCAGTGTAATGGCAAAAAAGAAAAAAATAAAAGTTATTCAAACAAAAAGTGTGATTGATAGGCCGAAAGATCAAAAGCTTACAATAGAGGCTTTAGGACTTGGCAGACCAAATTATTTTAAAGTACATAACGATACCCCTCAGATAAGAGGAATGATTAATAAAGTATCACACTTAGTCAGTGTAGAAGAAATTGAAGAATAGAGGATTAAATGGATATTCTAAGTAATCTTAAATATGCAGAAGGATCAAGAAAAACTAGAAAACGCGTAGGTCGCGGTGAAGGATCCGGCCATGGTGGTACAGCTACGAGAGGTATGAATGGTCAAAAATCTAGATCTGGTGCAAAGTACAGAGCTTGGTTTGAAGGTGGTCAGATGCCGCTTCAAAGAAGAGTTCCGAAGCGCGGTTTTACCAACCGGTTTAGAGTTGAATATCAACCGATTAATGTAAGTACACTGCAAAAATTAGCCGATGATAATAAACTCGAAAACGGTAAAGTTGATGCTGTTGCTCTTTATAAAGCCGGTGTTATTAATAAAGTTGGACCTTACAAGATACTTGGCCAAGGTGAATTAAAAGTTAAATTAGAAGTTGAAGCTAATGCATTTAGTGCTTCGGCTAAAGAAAAAATTGAATCTGCTGGTGGAACTATTAAAGAGACGAAAGTTTAATGGGAAAATTACAAGACACCTTCCGGAATATTTTTAAAATTCACGAGCTAAGGCAGCGAATTCTTTACACCTTGGCTCTTTTAGTGATTGTCAGAATCGGTGCGCACATAACATTACCCGGTGTTGATGCACGTGTGTTATCCGAAGCAATGGCTAATCAAACATCCGATAACTTATTTGGTCTCTACGATCTATTTGTTGGTGGAGCTTTTTCTAATGCTGCCGTGTTTGCTTTAGGAATTATGCCTTATATCAGTGCATCCATCATTATTCAGTTATTGGGTGCAGTTGTTCCTTACTTCCAAAAACTTCAAAGAGAAGGGGAAGAAGGTCGTAAGAAAATTACTCAGTTAACAAGATATGGAACTGTAGGAATTTCAGCACTTCAGGCTTGGAGTGTTACAATTTTATTATCAAGTATGACTGCGAACGGTGTACCGATCATTTCACCTGAAGTATCGGGGTTTGGATTTACTTTTACCGCAGTTGTGTTCTTGGTTGCCGGTACTGTGTTTATGATGTGGATGGGTGAGCAAATAACTGAAAAGGGAATTGGCAACGGTATATCGCTTATCATTTTCATCGGTATCATTAATATGCTTCCGTTCGCTATGATTGATGAATACAGATTAATTGCTGCTGGTACAAGAAACATTGTTATCGAAATTGTAATACTTTTCTTCATGGTTGCGGTAATTGCTGGAATTGTTTTGGTTACTCAAGGTACTAGAAGAATTCCGGTTCAGTATGCAAAACGTGTGGTAGGAAGAAAAGTTTATGGTGGTGTGACACAATATATCCCATTGCGAGTTAATACGGCTGGTGTAATGCCTATTATTTTTGCTCAATCAATCATGTTTATTCCTAATACAGTATTATCATTTTTCCCTGATAGTGAATTTATGCAGTCGTTAGCCGGTTATTTTGTTTATACCTCATTCACTTACTCTGCAATATATGCTTTGATGATTGTGTTCTTTACATATTTCTATACTGCTATTGCATTTAATCCGCAGGACGTTGCTGAAAATATGAAAAAACAAGGTGGCTTTGTCCCGGGTATTCGTCCAGGAAAACAAACTGCTGAATTTATAGATAATATTTTAACGAAAATTACTTTGCCCGGTTCTGTCTTTTTAGCAATTGTTGCGATATTACCGGCATTTGTAAATCGATTTGGTGTTTCAGGAAGTTTCTCGCAGTTCTTTGGCGGTACAAGTTTATTAATTATGGTTGGTGTTGCACTTGATACACTAAATCAAATTGAATCACACTTGTTGATGAGACATTATGATGGATTTATGAAGTCCGGAAAATTGCGTGGTCGTAGAGGTTAGGTTTTGTTGTGATTCTTATTAAGACTAAAAAAGAAATTGATTACATAAGAGAAAGTTGTAAAATTGTTGCAGAAACATTGCAACTTGTTAAGAGATACGCTGAAATAGGAAAATCGACTTTAGAATTAGATAAAATTGCGGAAGATTATATAAGAAGTAATGACGCAATTCCGGCATTCAAAGGTTATTCACAATCCGGTTCTTTTGATTTTCCCGGCTCAATTTGTTCTTCAATTGATGATGAGGTAGTTCACGGAATACCAAGTGATAGACTTTTACAAAACGGTGAAATTCTATCAGTTGATGTTGGTGTCGAAAAGAACGGCTACTTTGGTGATGCAGCCATTTCAATTGCTATCGGGGAACTAAGTTCAGAAAAATTGAAACTTATGGGCGTTACCGAAAAATCATTGTATAAGGCCATTGAACAAGCTCGAGTAGGAAATAGAATCGGTGATATTGGTTACGCTGTTCAATCATATGTTGAAAAGGAAGGATTTTCTGTTGTAAAGGATTTGTGTGGTCATGGAATGGGTAAATATCTTCATGAAGAACCGCAAGTCCCAAATTATGGAAGACCAGGTTCCGGTGCTCTTATTAAAAATGGAATGACAATAGCAATTGAACCGATGATAAACCTTGGGAAATCTTCGGTTTATGTAGCTGATGATGGCTGGACGGTTTTAACAAGTGATGGAACAGCATCATGTCATTTTGAGCATTCAGTTGCGATAGTTGACGGTAAGGCAGAAATTTTAACAATAGTATAAAGATTAAATGGCAAAACAAGGTCCAATAAAAGTTGATGGTGTAGTAACTGAGACGCTGCCTAACGCAAATTTTAAAGTTAAACTCGATAACGGGCATGAGATATTGGCTCACATTTCGGGTAAAATGAGAATGCACTTTATTAAAATTTTAGTTGGTGACAAAGTTGCAATTGAAATGTCACCCTACGATTTGAATAAAGGTAGAATTACGTACAGATATAAATAGTTTTTCGGAGATAAAATGAAAGTTCGTGCTTCAGTAAGAAAAATTTGTGAACATTGCAAAGTAATAAAAAGAAAAGGCGTTGTAAGAGTAATTTGTAAAAATCCAAAACACAAACAACGTCAAGGATAAAATAAGGAGGTTTAGGTTTGGCTCGTATTGCAGGTGTTGACTTACCAAAAAACAAGAAAGCGTATATAGGATTGACCTACATCTATGGTATCGGTCAAGTTACAGCTTTGCATATTTTGGAAAAAGCTCAAGTTGATCCTAACAAAAAAGTTTCTGAACTGGATGAAAGCGAAGTTGCAAAAATTCGTTCGATAATGACAGCAGAATTCAAAGTTGAAGGTGCGCTGCGAAGTGAGGTTCAACAAAATATTAAGAGACTTATGGATATCGGTAGTTACCGAGGGTTGAGACATAGAAGAGGACTTCCTGTTAGAGGTCAGCGAACCCGAACAAACTCCAGAACAAGAAAAGGTAAAAGAAGAACTGTTGCTGGTAAGAAAAAAGCACCTACTAAGAAGTAATTTAATAACGGAGGAATTTAGTTTTGGCTAAAGTTCAAAGAAAAACGAAAAAGAAAGTACATGTTGACGCGGTTGGGGTAGCTCACATCAAAGCTTCTTTTAATAACGTAATCGTTACATTAACAGATATATACGGTAACACGATTTCGTGGTCGTCTGCAGGTAAAAATGGTTTTAAAGGTTCTCGTAAGAACACACCTTTTGCTGCGCAAGTAACGGCCGAAGCGGCTGCAAAAGAAGCACACGATCTTGGGCTTAGAAGAGTTGATGTTTTTGTAAAAGGACCCGGTTCCGGTCGTGAAGCTGCAATTAGAGCGCTTAATACAGCCGGTTTGCAAATCCTTGCAATTAAAGACATTACGCCAATACCGCATAACGGTTGTAGACCACCTAAACGTAGAAGAGTATAACGAGGAGAAAGTTAATGGCCAGATACACAGGACCAAGCTGCAAGTTGTGCAGAAGAGAACGACAGAAATTATTTCTCAAAGGATCGAAATGTCATTCGGAAAAATGTGAAATAGAAAAGAAAAACTTCCCTCCGGGAGAACATGGTTTAAGCCGCCGTGGTAAATTCTCAGAGTACGGAGTTCAGTTAAGAGAAAAACAGAAAGTTAAAAGAATTTATGGTTTGTTAGAAACTCAGTTCAGAAATTATTTTGAGCGGGCAAACAGACAAAAAGGTGTTACAGGTGAAAACCTGATCCAACTTCTTGAACGAAGATTAGATAACGTTGTTTTTAGATTAGGATTCGCTCCTTCTAGAAAAGCTGCCAGACAATTGGTTAAACATAGACACTTTAATGTAAACGGAAACGTTGTTGATATTCCATCATATGCACTCGCTCCCGGCGATGTTATATCAGTTCGAGATAAAAGTAAAAAGTTGGATGCAATTCACGATTCACTAAGAAGAACAAAAGAAAATTTATACAGTTGGTTAATTATAGATAAAGCAGGTCTATCCGGTACTTTTGTTCAATTACCTACACGTGAAGAGATACCGCTTAACGCTAATGAACAATTAATTGTTGAGTTGTACTCTAAGTAATTCACAAATTTAGAATTAAATTAGAAGAGGAGCTAAATGAGCTATCCTTTTATAAAGATGCCAGACGGATTAGTACTTGACGAAAAAACAGCAAATGAAAATTATGGTAAGTTTATTATGCAGCCCCTCGAAAGAGGATTTGGTGTTACTTTAGGGAATTCTCTTAGAAGAGTTCTCTTATCATCTTTAACCGGCGCTGCAATTAATGCGGTTAAGATAGAAGGTGTTTTGCACGAATTTACTTCGGTGCCCGGAATAGTTGAAGATGTTACGGAAATCGTTCTAAATCTTAAGCAAGTTAGAATGAGAATCATCAATAAGAAAGCTACAAAATTAGAATTATCACTAAAAGGTCATGGTGAATTAAAAGCAAAAGATCTTCAAGATGCTTCTGCAGATATCGAAATTCTAAATCCAGATCTTCATATCGCTACTTTGAACAAAGAAGCTAACTTAGTAATGGAGTTGAGATTTGGGTTTGGTAAAGGATATGTTCCAAGTAATGAGCAAAAAATTCAAGATCAAACAATTGGGTTGATTCCAATAGATTCAATTTATACTCCGATAAAAAACGTTAGATACGATGTTGAAAACGTACGAATCGGTGAAAGTAATGATTTTGAAAAATTATCTATCGAAGTAACAACCGATGGTTCAATTACACCGGAAGACGCATTAAGCGGTGCGGCTAATATTCTCAGAGATCATATCAATTTGTTTATCAATTTTGATATGACACAAGAAGAAGATAAAGTAGAAAACGAGAAAGACGCGGAGTCTGAAAGAGTCAAAAAGATTCTACTTACAAGCGTTGATGATTTGGAATTGAGTGTTCGTTCACACAATTGTTTAAAAGCTGCAAACATCAAAATTCTTGGTGATCTTGTAAGAAAAGACGAAAGTGAAATGCTCAAATTCAGAAATTTCGGAAGAAAATCTTTAGCAGAATTAATTGAGATTGTTGAAAACTACGGTCTCGAATTTGGAATGGACGTTGATAAATATATTATCGAAAAAACTGAAACAAACTAATAAATCCCGTAAGGTTTAAGAATGAGACACAGAGTTAAAGGTAGAAAATTAGGAAGAACCGCTAGTCATAGACGAGCTACTTTAAATGAATTAGCTACACAGTTGTTAAGATACAAGAAAATCAAAACAACAGTGGCAAAAGCTAAAGAAACTAAAAAGTTTGTAGAACCGTTGATTACTAAAGCAAAGAATGATAATATTGGTTCTAGAAGACACATTGCAAAGTTCATTAAAGATAAAGAAGTGCTTAAAGAACTCTTTGGCGAAATTGTTGAAAAGATCGGCGATAGACCGGGTGGTTATACTAGAGTTGTAAAACTTGGACATCGTTTAGGTGACGCTGCTGAATTAGCAATTGTTGAATTAGTTGATTACAACGAAATCCATGCTCAAAAGAAAGAAGCTAAGGATAAAGCTGAATCAAAAACAACCAAATCTAAAAAAGCACCTAAGAAGGAAGAAGCTGCTGATGCTGATGTAGTTGAAGAAACAAAAGAAAAACCGAAGAAAACAACAAAAGCAAAATCTACCGGTGCGAAAAAAACAACCACAGCTAAAAAAGAAACAAAATCTAAAAAGTCAGATAAAGAAGACAAAGGTGAAGATAAATAAGTAACTTCCTGTTAGTTTTATTAAATTGAGAGAGTAACCATTGGTTACTCTTTTTTTTTGCATATGATGAATATAACCTTTATAAAATCCGTCAAGTTGATGAATCAACTTCCGAAATTGATTATGCCGGAAATCGTGCTGGCGGGAAGATCAAATGTCGGAAAGTCTTCATTTATTAATAATATATTTAACCGTAAGAATATAGCATTGACAAGCTCCAATCCAGGTAAAACGAGATTAATTAATTATTATAACGTTGATGATAAATTTTATATTGTAGATTTGCCCGGTTTCGGTTATGCCAAAGTTTCAAAAAAAGAAAGAGAAGAATGGCATAAACTAATTGGTAATTATTTTCGGAGTGATCGACAAATAGTTACAATTTTTCATTTGATTGACGCTCGGCATCACCCAACTGATTTAGATCTGTTATTGAATGAATTATTGATTTCTCTTCAACTTCCATACACGCTGGTATTAAATAAAGTTGATAAACTTAAACAATCTGAAATTGCTAGACGTAAATCAGAGATAAGAGATTATTTCCCCGAAGCCTCATACGGGGACAATCTTTTGCTTCACTCGGCTGTAAAAGGAACCGGTAAAAAAGAAATCGTTTCTCGACTCCATAAGCTATTCTATTAATGAATTTTTGCTGAACTTTTGTTATTATACATCGCTTTTTTTCAACTTCTTAACAACAAAACTATATTATGGGATTAAGTGTAAGAAATAGGAAACGAATTTTAATCTTCTCACTTATTCCTGTGCTGATTGCAATTCTGTTCCTAGCCGAAGATCTAGTATTAAAAATTATTTCCGCTGCAGTACTTGTGCTTTATGTCGGATTCATAATTTTTTTAAGAGATAGTGTTAGAGAAGAATCCTTTGATACAAAATTTGATGAAGTCCCATCTGAGCCTGATCAACAAATTGATTCAGAACCAAAAAACAAAAACTACGAATTTGATGACGGTGAAGATTTTAAAATATTATCACCATCAAAAATAGAAGTAATTACAAGCGAAAATTATACTCCCAGCTATCATGATAATAAATCAAGAGATTTCTTTAAGCCATCGGATTTAAAACAAAACTTTGCTCAAATTGCTACGGAGGAACTTCCTGAAAATGTAAGTCATGATGAGCAGTTCGCATTTGTATTAGAAAAAATACTGAATGTTGTTAAAGAAGCTTACATGGCGCATACATCAATTTTCTTTTGGTACAACAAAAGTAAAGAAAGATTAACATTAGAGAAGTTTGTCTCAAGCTCAGCCGAATTTATAACGGAACAAAAATTTGAAATTGAAGATGATATTCTAAGCAAAATAGTTAAGAAAGAGGAACCCGAACTTCTTACGGATATTACACCTAACGCTGAAAGGGATGTTATTCGTTATTATAATTCTAAACAAGGGATAAAAAGTTTTGTTGGTGTTCCATTATTTTATGGCAAATCATTAGCCGGTGTCTTAGCCTTGGATTCAAAAGTGCACGATGCTTTTGGAATCGAAACCATTTATTCATTAGGTAGATTTGTAAGAGTGCTCTCAATTATAATCTCACTTTTTGAGGATAAATTTGCCGAATCTCAAGCGGAACAAAGATTAAAATCATTACTTAGTGTTCTCAATATCGAAAAAAAATTTGCTAATGAAAAAGAACTTTTCGCTTTGATGGAAACTTCGGTTAAAGATTTGCTGCAATGGAATTCATTTGTTTTTGTGTACTTTGATCCAACCGATCAAAAATTCCGCACTTCCAAAATTGTAAATAAAACAACGCTTAAATATATCGGTGAAAATTTTGAAGTTGAATTAGGCGGTACACTGGTTGGTAAAGCAATTCTAAGTGGTATGCCGATAAAAATTGATGATACTTCCACCGGAGAATATTTTAGATTCTCAAAAAATGAAGACATAAGTTTTGACGGTTCATTTTTGGCTATACCTCTGATATATGATGATCAGAATTATGGTGTACTCTGTTTTGAATCATTAAAGAAAAATCTTTATACAACGGAAGACGTTCACTTCATGAAACAAGCAACAAAAATCTTTTCTTTTATGGTTCATTCTTTTTCAGCTCAAAAAGTATTAAAGGGCTTACTCTCTGTTGATATTGAAACAAAGACTCTAAATCAAGAAACGTTTATAACACAATTACGAAATGATCTGGTAAAAGCAAACGAGATGGGTGCCGAAGGAGCGATAGCATTAATAAAAATTGACGAGTTCATTGAGGAAGAGTCATTGTTTGAAAGTAACCCTTTCCCAAAAGTATTGAAATCTATTGCTAATATTATAAAAGAGGAAATTACTCCCGTTAATCTGCTTGGTAGATTGGATGAGCGACTCTTTGGAGTTTATTTCTTTAATGCATCGACAAAAGATGTGTTTTTATGGGCGGAGAAGTTAAGAATTAAAATTGCACGCAAACCTATTGCAGTTGTAACAAAACAGACTACATTTACAGTTTCAGTTGGAGTGGCTTCCGCTTCGGGCAAAACAGATGTGAAAATTGTTTTGGAAAATGCTGAACTTGCACTCAATAAAGCTCTCGAAAAAGGGGGCAATACCGTAAAAAGTATAAACTAATTTTGAATAATTTTTTTACAATCATATTAGATGGTGTTGGGATCGGGGAATTACCCGACGCGGATAAATATGGAGATAAAGGAAGTAATACTCTTGGTAATATGGCTGATTTGTTGGGTGGACTTGATTTACCGAATCTGCAAAATTTTGGTTTAGGTAATGTAGCAGAAATTAAAGGAGTTCCCGCCGTACAAAAATCTATAGCATCCTTTGGTAAAATGAAAGAAGTATCAAAAGGAAAGGATTCTACAAGCGGACATTGGGAAATCGCCGGTCTAAAATTGGATTTTGATTTTCCTTATTACCCTGATGGATTCCCAAAAGAATTAATTGACAAGTTTATTTCGAAATGTAACTTAAAAGGAATACTTGGGAATAAACCCGCCTCCGGAACGGCAATTATTGAAGAACTTGGCAATGAGCATGTTAAAACCGGTTTCCCGATAATTTATACGTCAGCTGATTCGGTATTTCAAATTGCCGCTCATGAAGAGATAATTCCGTTAGATAGACTTTACGAAATTTGTAAAATTACTCGTGAAGAAATTTTAATTAATGAGCATGCTGTGGGAAGAATTATTGCTAGACCGTTTATCGGAAAAGCAGGTAACTATGAACGAACAACTAATCGAAAAGATTTTTCATTAAATCCACCTTCTAATACAATATTAGATTATCTCCAACAAAATAAAATTCAAACAGTTGGTATTGGCAAAATTAATGACTTGTTCAACTACAAAGGAATTGATATAGTAGAAAAGACAAAGTCTAACAGTGAAGGAATGTCAAAGTTATTGAATTATTCAAAAAGAGTTTCTAATTCCTTTGTATTTGCAAACCTAGTTGATTTCGACGTCTATTTCGGGCATAGAAATGACCCGGAAGGTTTTCATAAAGCATTAAAAGAGTTTGATGACTGGCTGCCAAATTTTACTGAATCTTTAGATTTATCTGATGCATTACTGATTACTGCTGATCATGGAAACGATCCCACCACACCTAGTACCGATCACAGCAGAGAATATGTGCCTGTTCTATTTTATAGAAAGAATATTAAAGGGATTAATCTAGGAATTCGGGAGACATTTTCAGACGCTGCCCAAACTATAGCACATTATTTTAAAGTAAATAACAATTTGGAAGGAACAAGTTTTTTAAATGAGTTTTAAATTCTTACGCATTGGGATAGATGAATTATTCAATGTCTAATAAAACCGGTGAGGTCAACAATTCAAAAGAAAGATTCGAAAAAGTGATCGATAAAGATTTGCTAAAGAGGATAGTCCAAGCTCAATCACTTCCTGAAGAAATTGTGATAGATTTTTTGAAATGTAAAAGTTCTCTTTATAATACAGATTTTGTTTCTAGGATTGTATATTGAGTAAAGATAAAAACGAATACTTGATTGACACCGATGTTCTTGTTGATCATCTAATTTATAAGGGAAATGAAAAATCCCACCTCGAAAAATTAATGGAGTCTGGAATTTGTTTCACAACTGTTATAAATTCCGCTGAATTATATTTTACTGTTCGCGATAATATTGAAAAAGATTCCGTTGATGCATTGATGAAAGCCGTTACTGTTTTGGGTTTTCATGCGCGTTACAGTTTATTGGTTTCGGAATTTACAGAAAAGGTAAATAGTGTAAGAGATGCATTGTTCTGTGTGACAGCAAAAATAAATAAACTGAAAGTTGTTACAGAAAATATAAATAGATATTCAAATACCGAATTAGAAATAATTGACCCGAAAAATTTGTGAGGTAGCTTATGATGTTAGGTAAAGTAATTGGAACTGTTTGGTCAACCCGTAAAGATGAAAATCTTGTCGGGTCAAAGTTTTTGATTGTTAGAGAACTCGACTTAGATTATAAACCACTGAATAATTATGTGGTAGCTGTAGATTCAGTTGGTGCCGGGGTCGGTGAGATTATTTTGGCTGCTCAAGGAAGTTCAGCGCGTCAAACAGCAATAACGAAAAATAAACCCGTTGATGCTGTTATAATGGCAATTGTTGATAAACTTGACATAAGTGTTAAAGAGAAATTAACTGAAGCAGATAAGAACTGATGATACTTGGACGTGTAATAGGAACAATTTGGGCGACTCGAAAATATGAGTCATTGAAAAATTATAAAATGCAATTTGTTCAACCAATTAACTCGAAAAAAGAAGATATTGGTAGGCCAATTGTTGCATTAGATACAATAGGTGCCGGACCTGGTGAGATTGTGTACTACATTACCGCCAGTGAAGCTGTCATCCCGTTAACTGTTGACATGGCTCCCGTTGATGCTTCAATTGTTGGGATTGTTGATTCAATAAACTCTGAACTTAATTAGGAGATGTTGTTTTGAAGATCACTAAACAATTCACCAATCGTGAAAGTCAATCGTTAGATAAATATTTGCAAGAAATCGGTAAAGTTGATCTGCTTACTGCCGACGAGGAAATTGAACTTGCAATAAAAATTAAAAAAGGTGACCAATCAGCTTTAGAGAAACTAGTAAAAGCTAATTTACGATTCGTTGTTAGTGTAGCAAAGCAATATCAAAATCAAGGACTAACTCTTGGTGACCTTATTAATGAAGGTAACTTAGGACTAATTAAAGCAGCAAAAAGATTTGATGAAACCCGCGGATTCAAATTTATTTCTTATGCTGTTTGGTGGATTAGACAATCAATTTTACAAGCTCTTGCCGAGCAATCTAGGATAGTAAGACTTCCATTAAATAGAGTCGGTGCGCTTAATAAAATCGGTAAAGCATACAGTAACTTAGAACAAGAATTTGAAAGAGAACCAAGCGCAAGTGAACTAGCTAAAGAATTGGAAATGGATATTAATGAAGTTTCCGATACTCTGAAAATTTCAGGCAGACATATTTCTATGGATGCACCTTTCACTCAAGGTGAAGAAAATAGACTGCTTGATGTGTTAGAAAACGATCAACAACCCTCTCCCGATTTTAGCTTAATGTCAGAATCACTTAAGAGTGAAGTTGAACGTGCTCTCGCAACTTTAACGGAACGTGAAGCTGAAGTTATCAAATTATATTTTGGTTTAGGTACAGAACACAGTTTAACATTAGAAGAGATAGGCGAAAAATTCAATTTAACTCGTGAGCGGGTTCGTCAAATAAAAGAGAAAGCAATAAGACGATTAAGACACGCTTCGAGAAGTAAGAACCTAAGAACTTACCTCGGATAGTTTCCATGCAATACAGATTTTATCTCGCTTCCTTAATAGTTGTGTTATTGACTTGGCTTATATTCGGTTGTTCACCCTCCTCACAATCCGATCGTTATAACCGTCCAAAAGAAGTAGAAGAAAAACAACCTTCCTCGGTAAGGTTTACTTCCACTGAGAATACGGATACATCAACAGTTTATAATATTCCAGATGAACTTGAGGAATTTGATGATATTCCGGTTGAGGATGTACCAGTTGATACACGAGAGTTTATTGGTAAATACGAAAGAATGCAATCACTTAGTTCGGCTTTTACAACGAGAGAAAAAATATTGTTTGAAATTATATCTTATCTTGAAACTCCGTATAAATATGGAGGCGTCGATCGTAATGGAATTGACTGCTCTGCATTTACACAGCATGTATTTGATACCGCTATTGGACTTCAATTACCTCGAACTTCTAGTGAACAATTTAGTATCGGTGAATTAATATCCTCCAAATCGGAATTAACATTTGGTGATTTGATTTTCTTTAATACTACTCGACGATCGTACCCCGGGCATGTGGGTATCTATATAGGTGAAAATTTATTTGCACACGCCAGCCGATCATTAGGTGTTACAGTTTCCTCACTTGAAAGTTCATACTATAAAAAAAGATATGTTGGTGCCCGCAGAATCAAATGAGTTATCATATCTTTAAATTGAATTTCAACATCAAATCGGTTAAATTTATCTCTTAAAAAACAGGGAGAGCAAATGGAATACAGAATTGAAACAGATACTATGGGTGAAGTAAAAGTTCCGGCTGATAAATATTATGGCGCACAAACAGCTAGATCATTAATGAATTTCAAAATTGGTGGTGAAACTTTTCCTCGCGAAATAATTAGAGCCTTAGGAATATTAAAGAAAGCTGCCGCTCAAACAAATCAAGAACTCGGTATGTTAACCAAGGAAAAAGCCGAGTTGATTGTAAAAGCAGCTGATGAAGTTATTGAAGGAAGGTTAGATGATCATTTTCCGCTAGTAGTTTGGCAAACCGGAAGCGGAACACAAACAAACATGAACTCAAATGAAGTTATCGCCAACCGAGCTATTGAAATAGCCGGCGAAGAATTAGGAAGTAAAAAACCTATTCATCCTAATGATGATGTTAACAAAGCTCAATCTTCGAATGATACTTTTCCTACAGCTATGCATATTGCAGCAGTCGAACAAATAGTTAATCATTTAATTCCTCGTGTTACTAAACTTAGAGACGCACTTCAAGTTAAAGCAGAAGAATTCAAGAATATAATCAAAATAGGAAGAACTCACTTGATGGATGCTGTTCCGCTTACACTTGGTCAAGAGTTCTCAGCCTATGTACAACAATTGAGTTATGGTTTGAATAGAATTAATAGTTGTTTGCCACGATTAAAGGAATTAGCACTTGGTGGGACCGCAGTTGGAACAGGGTTAAATACTCATGAAAAATTTGCGGAATTATCTGCTGCAAAAATTTCAGAAATAACCGGATTAGATTTTGTAACAGCACCTAATAAGTTTGAGGCACTAGCAGCACACGACGCGATTGTAGAAGCCAGCGGCGTTATGAAAACATTGGCTGCCTCCCTGATGAAAATTGCTAACGATGTTAGATGGCTTGGTAGCGGTCCTCGTTGCGGTATTGGTGAAATTAATCTTCCTGCTAATGAACCAGGTAGTTCAATTATGCCTGGTAAAGTAAATCCAACTCAATCTGAAGCTATGACAATGGTTTGCGCTCAGGTTATGGGTAATGATGTTGCCGTAAACTTTGGTGGTGCAAGCGGCAATTTTGAATTAAATGTTTTCAAACCTGTCATGATCTACAATCTTTTACAATCAATCAGATTACTTGGTGATGCTTGTGATAGTTTTGCAGATCATTGTGTGGTAGGGATTGAAGCAAATGAGGTTAACATTGATAAAAATTTGCGTAACTCTTTGATGTTAGTTACTGCACTAAATCCTCATATCGGTTATGACAACGCAGCAAAAGTAGCAAAGAAAGCTTTTAACGATAACTCAACTTTAAAAGAAGCCGCAGTTGCGTTAGGATTGCTTACAGAGAAAGAATTTGATGAAAAAGTTAGACCTGAAAATATGATCGGGCCTAAAAAGTAATTTTGGAATTATGAGATAATAAAACTAGAATAAATGTATTTCCACAATTTAAAGCCGGTATTTCCGGCTTTTTTAAAAAATAAATTTATTAAAGATTGCTAGAAACCATTGTAAATATTTATTTAATTATTCAAAAGGATTTTGTAACCGGATTCAAAGCTTTATCATACAAACAATCCGGCACTGATGAAGAAAAGATAATATTTTTAAAAAAATCTGCTAAAGAAGATTTTGAATCAGCAATATTGTTTGAAGCACCGGTTGATAAGAAAGGGCAGTACATGCCTTATAGTCGTTTTGCTAAATTAGAGAAACAAGGAATGCATTATAGACTTTTCGAGGAAATATTTACCGAGTTTAACGTACCTGATAAACCGTTAATATGTGTTACACCAATTGTTGACGGTGAATTTTATGGTGAAGAATTTTAATATGGAGAAAGTAATGAACCAAACTAGTATCGAAAACATGTCGATTAACACAATAAGGTTTTTATCTGTTGATGGTGTACAAAAAGCAAATTCAGGCCATCCGGGAATGCCGATGGGTTGTGCTCCAATTGCATATTTGCTTTATCGAAAAATTATGAATCACAATCCAATGAATCCGAAATGGATAAATAGAGATCGATTTGTATTAAGTGCTGGTCACGGAAGTATGCTGCTATATAGTTCTCTACACTTATCAGGCTACAAAGTGACGATGGAAGATCTGCAAAACTTTAGGCAGTGGGGAAGTATTACTCCCGGTCATCCTGAATATGGATTAACCCCCGGGGTTGAAACTTCTACTGGTCCATTAGGACAAGGATTTGCAAACGCGATCGGTATGGCAACTGCACAAGCTTTTTTAAGCGCCAAATTTAATAAAGACAATTTTAAGATTTTGGATAATTACGTTTATGTTATTGCCGGTGATGGTGATCTTATGGAAGGTGTATCACATGAAGCCGCTTCATTTGCCGGACATAATAAAATTAATAAACTCATTGTTTTTTACGATAACAATAAAATTACGATAGACGGAAGCACATCGATTTCCATGTCGGATAATGCAGCAATGAGATTTGAAGCTTATGGCTGGTACGTTCAACATGTAAAAGACGTAAACGATTTAGAGAAATTAGAGGAAGCTGTAAGCAATGCGAAAAAGTCAGATAGACCAGCTTTGATTATAACAGATACACACATAGGTTATGGAAGTCCAAAGAAACAAGATACTTCCTCTGCTCATGGTTCCCCTCTAGGAGATGAAGAAGTTGCTGCGACAAAGAAAAATCTAAATTGGCCGGAAGGTAAAACCTTCTACATTCCTGAAGAAGTAAAGGAACATTTCGCGTTACTTAAGACTGAAGGTGCTACTAAAGAAGAAAAATGGAATAAATTATTCACTGAATATTCAGCGAAATATCCTGCAGAGGCTGAATTATTCCAAAAAGTAATGGTTGGTAATTTTGGTGATCAATGGAAGTCACTTCTCCCAAAATTTGAAAACTATGGTGAAAAACAAGCCACTCGAAATAGTTCTGAAAAAGTAATTAATTCAATTGCAGAAAATCTTCCCACATTATTTGGTGGCTCGGCTGATTTGGCTGCTTCTACTAATACAAAAATTAAAACTGATCCAGATTTTTCTGCTGAAAATAGAAACGGAAGAAATATAAATTTTGGTATTCGTGAATTTGGTATGGCAGCTATACTTAACGGCATGGCACTTTATGGCGGCGTGATTCCTTACGGTGCAACATTTTTAGTATTCTCAGATTATCTTCGTCCGGCAATTAGACTCGCATCTCTCTCACACATAAGACCAATATATGTTTTCACTCACGATAGTATTGGCTTAGGAGAAGATGGACCGACTCACCAACCGGTTGAACATCTTTCTTCGCTTCGAGCAATTCCCGGTTTAGTTGTTATTCGTCCTTCCGATGCAAATGAGACAACTTATGCATGGCAAGCCGCAATTAAGCATAAATCAGGCCCCGTTGCGATAGTATTAACACGACAAAAGATTAAAATAATTGACCGAAATAAATATGCATCGGCTGAGGGATTAAAAAAAGGCGCATATATAATTAAAGATACCAAAGGTAAACCGGATGCTATTCTTTTCTCAACAGGTTCGGAAGTAGACCTAGCAATAAATGCTTCAGAAAAATTGGAAACTCAAGGAATAAAAACTCGAGTAGTTAGTTTTCCTAGTTGGGAATTGTTTGAGATGCAAGATGATGAATATAAAAATTCTATTATTCCAAAAGATATAAAAGTTAGAATATCAATTGAGGCCGGTGTTAAACAAGGATGGGAAAAATATGTTGGTGACGCCGGAGAGTGTATCAGTATCGAAAAGTTTGGGGCTTCTGCACCGCTTGAAGTAATTTTTGAAAAATATGGTTTTAGTATTGAGAATATAGTTAATAGAACAAAAGCGTCATTAGGTAAATAATTTTAACGCGGTTGTTAATTACTATGATTTGCAACCGCTTTTTTTAAATAAGATATTTTATCAAAACAAACCCGCCGATCAATAATACTGTAAAAGCGATTGCAAGTAAATTAAAATATTTGTCGATGAAGCTTTTTATCTGAGGTCCGAATCTCCAAATTAAGTAAGCAACAAGAAAGAAACGTGCAGCTCTGCTTATAATTGAGGCTATTACAAACAACATGAGATTAATCTCGAATGCTCCACCAGATATGGTAAAAACTTTATAGGGAATTGGTGTGAATCCGGCAGTAAAAATTATCCAAAAATTCCATTCGTCGTAAAGACTTTTTACATTATAAAAAATTTCTTGCGTAAAACCCGGTATGTTATCAAAAAAGAAAAGTGCGATTGCGGAAAAACTATCGTCTGTACCCCACCAAAGAAAATGTCCGATAGCGTAACCGAGTAAAGCCCCTAATACTGAACCGACTGTACTATTAATTGCGAACTGAAACGATTTTGTCCTTGCACCTAAAGCTAACGCAATTAATAAGGCATCAGGCGGAATCGGGAAGAAGGATGCTTCTGCAAAAGCTAAAATAAATAAAGCTATTGGCCCGTAAGGAGTTTCGGCCCAGTGTAGCATCCAGTCATATATTTTCCGAATTAATTTCATCTTTTTAGAATAATAAACCGCAATAATACTAAAATTATCATCCCTAAAGAAATTATTTCATATACAGGATATTCATATTTTTAATCGGATTTTATTGCAATTTTTACCTCACCCACGTAAATTAAGACCCTAACTTTGAAGGAGAGAAGAATGCCTATTTATAAGGACTTTAAAACAATTCCGCAATTGTTTTTTCAGATTACAAAGGAGTTTGCAGTTGGTAAAAATCGTCCAGTTTTGAGATATAAATATACAAGCGAATACTCCGATATATCATATCAACAATTATTTGATACAACTGAAAAATTTGCAAATGGATTAGCATCTCTGGGTGTAAAAAGAAATGATAAAGTTGCAATAATTGCAGAGAATCGCCCTGAATGGGTTTATTCAGATATGGCAATATTAGGTCTTGGTGCAATAGATGTGCCTTTGTATCCCATTTCAACCTCGGAAACAATTCAGTTTATTCTTAACAATTCCGAATCGGTAGGCATTATTGTTTCAAATAAGTTTCAGTTAAATAAGGTATTGAAGATTAGAAACGAATGTAAAAATCTGAAGTTTATTATTGTAATGAACAATGAAGATGCTGGGAATGAGCAAGATGTTTATTCATTCCAGAATGTATTGGATAAAGGCACTCAATTTAAATCTGAAAATCCTAATCATTTTGAGGAAAGTGCCAAACTTTGTAACGAAGATGATTTGTGTACCATTATTTATACATCCGGTACAACCGGTGAACCAAAAGGTGTAATGTTGACTCATAAAAATATTGTTTCGAACGTTAAAGCAGCTCACGAAATTTTCCATATTGATGAAAATGATATTTTCCTTTCTTTCTTACCCCTCTGTCATATCTTTGAAAGAATGGCGGGTTATTACACTGCATTCTCGTGTGGTGGTATGATATGTTATGCCGAAAGTATAGAAAAAGTTGCTCAGAATATGGGCGAGATAAAACCAACAATTATGACTGCAGTTCCAAGACTTTTCGAAAGAATTTACAGTAGAATAAAACGCAATGTTGAATCACAGCCGGCGAAAAAACAGAAAATATTTAACTGGGCATTAGAGGTCGGCAGAAATTATATGGATGCTAAAAAGAGCAGAGATGGTGTCCCGATCGGACTAGCTGTTAAAAGAGCTTTGGCTGATAAATTAGTTTATAAAAAATTACGTGAACGAACAGGCGGAAATTTAAGATTCTTTATCTCAGGCGGTGCTGCATTATCGCGCGACCTCGGACAATTTTTTGAATCGGTTGGATTACTTGTAATTGAAGGATATGGATTAACTGAATCTTCTCCCGTTATTTCTGCCAACCGATTGAACGATTATAAGTTCGGTTCTGTTGGCAAACCTATGCCCGGAGTTGAAGTCAAAATTGCACAGGATGGTGAAATATTAGCCGCGGGTCCAAACATAATGCAAGGTTATTACAAAAATAAAAAAGAAACTGAAGAGACAATTAAAGATGGTTGGCTGCATACTGGTGATATCGGAGTGTTTGATGCAGAGGGATTCTTAATTATTACTGACCGTAAAAAACATCTTTTCAAAACTTCGGGTGGAAAATATATTGCGCCAACCCCGATCGAAAATATGTTTCTTGCAAGTAAATATATTGATCAATTTGTATTAATTGGTGATAGAAGAATGTTTTTAAGCGCATTAATTGTTCCGGATTTTGAAGCATTAAAAGAATATGCAGACGC
Organism: Melioribacteraceae bacterium; assembly: GCA_030584085.1. NCBI lineage: Bacteria > Pseudomonadati > Ignavibacteriota > Ignavibacteria > Ignavibacteriales > Melioribacteraceae > Melioribacteraceae bacterium. Next base: position 2,414,920 of record CP129490.1, on the reverse strand, counting down.
AAATAGAATTCAATACAAAACCGCGGAAGAGTTAATTGAGAAAAAACAGATCAATGAACTACTTGAAAAAGAACTTGGTGAATTTCAGAAAAAACTAGCCAATTATGAAAGAGTAAGAAAATTCAAAGTTCTTGATAAACCATTCTCGATTGAAGGCGGTGAAATGACTCCTTCATTAAAAATTAAAAGAAAAGTAGTTGAAGAAAGGTATTCTCATTTAATTGAAGAGATGTACAAAGGTATTGAGGGATAATTTTGGTATTCTTTAATATATTTTTTACCTTTGAAAGCCGTTCAATCTGAACGGCTTTATTTTTTAATCAAAAAGGAATTAAAGATGAGTGAAGCAAAAAAAGGTGATACCGTTAAAGTACATTATACTGGGAAACTAAACGATGGATCAGAATTTGATTCTTCAAAAGGGAGAGAACCTCTTGAATTTCAAATTGGTGAGCAACAAGTCATTGCCGGGTTTGAAAATGCGGTTATTGGTCTGAAAACGGGGGATTCGGTTACCGTGGAAATCCCAAGTGAAGATGCATATGGACCAAAAATTGACGAAATGGTTCTAAAAGTTGAAAAAAGTCAGCTCCCTGCTGAATTTAACCCTGAAGTCGGACAAAAATTTCAACTTCCTCAAGATAATGGACAAAATGTAATTGTTACGGTTACGGACCTGACTGACACACATATCGAATTAGATGCAAACCATCCACTTGCCGGTAAAGATCTTACCTTTGATATACAATTAGTTGAAATAGTATAATTATTTGTTAGGGATAATCCTTAGATTCCGGGTTAGACCCGGAATCTTTCCCTACACTAATTGCAAAATACCGATACAAGCCACTTCATTCCAAATCTAATTTCTTAAAAATTTCTTATATTTAGAGCTAATTAAAAATGGTTTTTACGTGGAAAAAGAAAAGATTTTGGTCACATCGGCGTTGCCTTATGCCAATGGTCCTATTCATCTAGGACATCTCAGCGGCGCTTATTTACCGGCAGATATTTATGTGAGATATCATCGACTTAAAGGTAGTGATATTCTTTATATATGCGGTTCGGATGAACATGGAGTACCTATAACAATCACAGCAGATAAAGAAAAAGTTAAACCGCAAGTAATTATTGACCGTTATCATAATATCAACAAAGAAGCTTTTGAAAAATTTGGAATGTCCTTCGACATTTATTCACGAACTTCACTTCCAATTCATCATGAAAACGCTCGAAATTTTTTCAAGAGTTTTTATGATCAAGGACTTCTAAAAGAAAAAAAATCATTACAGTTTTATGATGAAAAAGCTAAAATGTTTTTACCTGATAGATATGTTGAAGGTACTTGTCCGAAATGCGGATACGAAGAAGCACGAAGTGATGAATGTGAAAGTTGCGGATCATTATATGATCCATCGGAATTAAAAAATCCCAAAAGTAAAGTAACCGGAGAAACTCCAAAATTAAAAGAAACCTCTCACTGGTTTTTCCCGCTCGGAAACTTTCAAGATCGAATTGAAAAATATATAGATGAAATGCACGAAAAGTATAATTGGAAAGACAATGTTCTAAAATATTGTAAAAATTGGTTCAAAGAAGGTTTAGGCGATCGTGCAATTACTCGGGATTTAGACTGGGGAATAAAAGTCCCACTTGATAATGCTGAAGGAAAAGTAATCTATGTATGGTTTGAAGCCGTGCTCGGTTATATCTCTGCCACTATGGAATTATCGAAACAGAAAAATGATTCGCAACTTTGGAGAAAATATTGGCAGGATGAAAAAACAAAATATGTTGCATTTATTGGTAAAGACAATATTGTGTTCCATACAATTATTTTTCAAGCAATACTAATGGCTTGGAATGATGTTAATGAGGAAAAATTTATTATGCCGCAAAATGTTCCGGCTAATGAATTTCTAAATTTTGAAGGAAAGAAATTTTCAAAATCGCGTGGTTGGGGAATAGACGTGATCGATTTTCTAAATCTTTTCCCGGCAGATTCTCTTCGTTACACACTCGCGTCAAATTTACCCGAAAATAAAGACACTGATTTTTACTGGAAGGAATTTCAATCAAAAAATAATGATGAATTGGCCGATATCTTAGGTAACTTTATCAACAGAACATTTACATTCGTCCATAAAAATTTTGAAGGAAGAGTTCCGGAACAATCCAAGCTAGCTGATATCGATAAAGAAATGATTTCTCTATTAGAGTCCTATCCTAAAAAAGTAAGTGACCTTATAGAAAAATATAAAATAAAAGAAGCCACACTAGAGGTTATGAATTTAGCTCGTGCCGGTAACAAATATTTTAACGATTCTCAGCCATGGAAAACTATTAAATCAGATAAAGAGAAATGCGGCACTACGCTAAATATTTGTTTACAGACTATATATAGTTTGGCAATATTGATAAATCCGATTATCCCAACTTCATCAGAAAGAATTCTGGGAATGTTGAATGCAAAACTTACTGATTGGTTCTCAAATACTGGAAAGAATTTAGATGACGGTCACCGATTACATGAAGCCAGTATATTATTTACAAAGATTGAGGATGAAGTGATCGAAAAACAAATTAATAAGTTAGGAAAAACTGATGTCGAAGTAATTGAAGAGGAACAAATCTCGATAGAAGATTTTACTAAGATAAAATTAAAAGTCGCAGAAGTTATTGAAGCTGAGAATATCCCCAAAAGTGACAAGCTTCTAAAACTTCAGGTTAAAATTGGTGACGAAAAAAGACAAGTTGTTGCCGGTATAGCAAAAAGCTATAAACCGGAACAATTAGTTGGCAAAAAGGTTATAATAGTTTCAAATTTGAAGCCTGCTAACCTTTTTGGAAATGAGTCACAAGGAATGATCTTAGCGGCTGATTGCGGTGAGGGTGTTTCAGTTATTGAAGTCGATCAACATGTTCCATCCGGAGCAAAAGTCAAGTAACTTATATCTATGAATTTAAATACGAAAACCGTACGAAATAGAACATTAAAAATTAGTCAGCAAAAGGCTCGGGAAATTTCTAAAACTCTAATTCAATTAGATTCTAAAGCGTCTATTTCGAAAATAAGGAATACAACAATCCGGCAGGATACATTTGAGGCACTTCAATTTATGCCGGATAATTTTGTTGATCTTTTAATTCTTGATCCACCTTATAATCTTTATAAAACTTTCAACTCGAGTACATTTACAAAAAAGAACATAAATGAATACGCTGAATGGATTGATGACTTAATAAAAAGAGTATTTCATACATTAAAAGAAAATGCATCAATTTATTTTTGCTCTGATTGGTATAGTTCAACTTCGGTACACCTAGTTTTAGAAAAATATTTTAAAGTAAGAAATCGAATTACTTGGGAACGCGAAAAAGGTAGAGGTTCTAAATCAAACTGGAAACAAAACTCCGAAGACATTTGGTTTTGTACTCTCGGCAACAATTATACATTTAATGTAGAAGACGTTAAACTTAAACGTAAAGTCATTGCCCCTTATAAAAATGAAAACGGTGAACCAAAAGATTGGGATGGGACAAACGGCAATTTTAGAATTACTTACCCATCAAATATTTGGACGGATATTTCGGTTCCGTTTTGGTCAATGCCCGAGAATACGGAACATCCAACACAAAAACCGGAGAAGTTGATTGCAAAGTTGGTTTTAGCTAGTACTAATAAAAATGATTTTGTCTTTGATCCTTTTCTGGGTTCAGGTACATCATCTGTCGTTGCAAAAAAATTAGGACGTAGTTATTGCGGAATTGAAATAGACCCAAAATTTGCCGCCATTTCGGAATATCGTTTAGTTAACACAAATAAGAATGATAAAATCCAAGGCTACACAGACAAAGTTTTTTGGGAAAGAAATACTTTGTCCTATCAATCTAAAAACGGAAACAACAAAATTTTTTAGTAAAATAAATGCAAGGGTAATATATGCGAAAAGTATTAATGATTGTCTTAAATGTTCTTCTAATATCACTTTTAATTTCATGTTCATCGAGTGAACAAACAGTTGTTGCTAAATATGGGCAAGAGGAAATCACATATACTGAATTGAAAGATGCTTTCTATAATAATTTAAGTGAATCAGAAAAGTCTAAAGCCGACTCAACCGAAGATATTAAAGAGTTTTTACCACTATATGTTAACTATAAGATGAAACTAAGAGACGCAAAAGTTCGAGGCTTCGATCATGATCCGGTAGTACAAAAGGAAATTGATGATTATACAAAAACTGTCGGTATTCCCTACATAGAAGAAAAATATATAATAGAGCCCGGTTTAAAAGATTTTTACGAAAAAAGAAAAATCGAAAAACGAATTAAACATATTCTGATTAGAACCGATTCGATCAGCACTGAAGAAGCTATAGACAAAGCCAATGAAATTCTTACTAGAATTAAAAACGGTGAAAATTTTGAAAAACTTGCTTATGAAAATACTGATGATGATTTCTCGAGAGCTGATAGTGGTGATGTGTATTGGTTAACTGCCGGACAAACTGTCCCCGAATTTGATGATGCAATGTATACTACAAATAAAGGTGAAGTATATCCGAACCCGATTCAAACTAAATATGGTGTTCATATTTTAAAAGTAGTTGATGAGCAGCCGCGTAAATATCAAATAAAAGCACGTCATATACTCGCTAGTTTTAGACAAGGTACGGGTCTTGATACTAATGCTGCCTTTGAAAAGATTAAAGAAGTTCAAGAAAGACTCAATGAAGGACAAGCTTTTTACGATCTGGCAATTAAATATTCAGATGACGAAGGCAGTGCACAGCGAGGCGGTGATCTTGGTTTCTTCCAAAGAAGAATGATGGTTCAACCCTTTGATGAAGCAGTTTTTAATTTAAAAGTTGGTGAAATCTCCGACATAGTTGAGACCCGTTTCGGTTATCATATTATTCAACTTGACGAGATAAAAGAATACCCTTCGTTCGAAGACGAGAAAGAAAGTTTTAAATCAACATATCAGCGTACCTTATTCGCTCCTCACAAGGAAAAGTATCTGAACAAATTGAAAGCTGAATACGGTTTTGAAATGAATGAAGATTTGAAAGCCAAAGTTAGTGTCGGAAACGATTCTCTAACATTCGGTGAAACTTATTGGACAAGTAAATTAAGAAATAACTATGGTGATAGTATAATTGTTAAAAGAAATGATGGGGACATAACACTTGATGGTGTGTTGGAATGGTTCAAAGACAATCCTAATTACCAAACATTCAAAATGACAGAGATGAATATGTTCAAAATGTTCTTAGATTATACATATGAATCATTGATGGCAAAAAAGGCTTTTGAGCTTAGAGAAGGTAATACAGAATTCGCAAAACTGATGAATGATTATCGCAATGGACTTTATATTTTCAAATTACAAGAAGAAGAAATTTGGAATAAGCTAGCAGTCGATACAACTCAACTTGAAGTTATCTACGAACAAAATAAGGATAGCTTTATTTGGCCAGATAGAGTCTCCTATTCGGTAATTTATAGACCTGATGAAAATAACATTAAGAAGGATTATAGTTTATTAAACGATGGTGCGGAATTCTCCACCATTCTTGAGGAAAATTCTAAAAATGCAAAACTAAGAAGTAAATCCGGTGAGAAATTATTACAAAACGTTAATTCTAGTGAAGTGGCAAAGGCTGCTAACAACTTGTCGAACGAAGGGGATATTTCCCAACCGTTCAAAGTTGAAAACGATTGGTATATTGTTAAATTAATTGAAAAATTGCCATCACGAACTAAAAGTTTTGACGAAGCAAAATCGGAAGTGATGGGGATTTGGCAAGAACAACAGACTAAAAAATTAGAAGAAGAATACTTAAGTAATTTACGGAAAATATATGAACCGGAATTATATTATGACCGGTTATCAAAAACACATAGTAATTAGTTTAATATTAATTTTTATACTTGCCGTTTTTGGCTGTAAGGAAAAGGAAATTCCTCCAACCATTGTCGCAAAAGTTGGAGATAGAGTATTAACTGAGGAGAATCTAGATTCTTTGTTATTGTTTACTAACAACAAAAATAAATATAAAGAAGAAGTTGTTAGAGATTGGGTTGATTCCGAAATATTACAATTGGAATCAAGAGAGAAAGGAATATTTGCGACACAAGAATATCTCGAGCTTGTAAACGAAAGTAATAAAAGAATTGCAATTGCACTTTACTTAAGACAATTACTTAATGAACAAGAAAATAATATGGATGAAGTTGTTCTAAGAAATTATTACGAACAAAATAAAGATGAATTGTATATCTCAAATAAAGCTTTTGTTTTCAATAGAGCTTCGTTTTCGGATGAAACAAAAGCAATACAATTTAGATCCACACTTATTGAAAGTGATTGGAATAAAACTGTAAATGTTTTCTCGGGTGATAAATCAATTGTTGAATTTACAACAGAGAAGTTCTCTTATGATTATCAAATTATTTCAAATCAAGTTAGAATTGTTCTCAATAATCTGGAAGAAAGTGAAACAAGTATAATATTTGAAACGCAACCGGGTAACTTTAATATCGTTCAGCTGATTAGAGTGTTCGACCCGAATTCTATCCCGGATTATGAATATATCAAAGATTATGTTAAGCAAAGATATTTTGCTATGATAAATTCTCAAAAATATGACGAATTAATTCAAGACCTTTACTCAAAATACGATGTAATAATTAATAGGTAAATTGATGAAAAAAATTATAATTGCATTACTTCTTGTCTATACAATTTTTGCACAAGAATCATTAGATAGAATAATTGCCGTTGTTAATAATGAAATCATTCTTCAATCAGAATTAAATCTTCAAGTAGCTTATGTTGCGGCACAAAGAAATATTGATCCGAAGAATCCCGAATTGCAAAATACAATTCTAACAAAAATGATTGAAGAAAAATTGCTATATGCACAAGCAGAGCTAGATTCTATCACAGTTTCAGATGAGGAAGTAAATAACCAATTGCAAAATCAGCTTAACTTCTTCATTTCACAATATGGTTCGCAAGAAAGAATGGAACAAGCATACGGAATGAGTATCGAAAAAATTCGCCGTGAATTGCGTGATGAAGTTCGAAAGAATATGATGAGTAATATGGTTCAACAAAAACATTTCGGGCAATTAGACGCTACTCGTCGCGAAGTACAAGAATTTTATGAAACATATCAAGATTCTTTAGGATTGATTCCAGAAAGATTTGAACTTTCGCATATTTTTATTAATCCTCAACAAGGCGAGAGACTAAAAACTAAAGCGAAAGAGTTTGCACAAAGTTTACTTGATTCGATTAAATCCGGAGCTGATTTTGCTTCGCTTGCAAAAAAATATTCTGATGATCCGGGTAGTGCAGCTCGAGGTGGGGAACTGGGATTTGTGAAACGTGGAGTCTTCTTCCCTCAATTTGAAGCTGCTGCTTTCCAGCTTGCCGAAGGCGAGATTTCAGGTGTGGTTGAATCTCCGGTTGGATATCATATTATCGAAATGCTGGAGAGAAGAGGTGAGTCAATACAAACTAGACATATTTTGATCAAAGTAAGCAGTGATGATGAATCCGATCTTGATGCTATAGAAACATTAAATGAAATTCGTGATAGTTTAATGCAAGGACACAAAAGCTTTGATTACTTTGCCAGAAAATATAGCGATGACACCGAAACCGCAAAGTTGGGCGGCAGTCTGGGCAAATTTGAAGTTTCACAATTGGATAAAACTCTTCGTGATCGTGTTTATGGAATGGCTATCGGTGAAATTAGTTTTCCCAAAAGATTAGAGCTGGATAATAAAACTTATGGATATCACATTATAAAAGTTAATAATAGAGTTCCCGAACATCGTCCAACTTTTGAAGGTGACTATGATGAAATTAAACGCTTAGCAATTTATCATAAACGTCAGAAGCAATACACTAAATGGATAGAAGAATTAAAAGAAAAAATTTATTGGGAACTTAGAATATAGATTGGGGGAGAGTTGACACAATTTACGGATTCAAAAGATGTTGAGTTGGTTGGAAAATTAAATCAATCAATTGAATCGATTAGAAAAGAAATAAAGAAAGTTATTGTTGGTCAAGATGAAATTGTTGACAGCTTATTAGTCGCATTTCTTGCACAAGGTCATTGTCTATTAGTAGGTGTTCCGGGTTTAGCAAAAACTTTATTGATACGAACTCTTGCTGACGTGCTGAATCTTAATTTTAATAGAATACAATTCACACCTGATCTAATGCCCGGAGACATAACCGGTACGGAAATAATTGATGAAGATAAAACAACCCATCAAAGAAATTTTCGATTTATCAAAGGTCCTATTTTTGCGAATATAATTCTTGCCGATGAAATAAATAGAACTCCGCCAAAAACTCAAGCCGCACTTTTGGAGGCTATGCAAGAACATCGTGTTACTGCTGCTGGTCATTCATATACAGTAGAAGAACCATTTTTTGTATTAGCAACTCAAAACCCGATTGAACAAGAGGGAACGTATCCGTTACCGGAAGCTCAATTGGATCGTTTTATGTTCAATCTTTGGCTCAACTATCCTTCATTTAACGAAGAGTTAGAGATTATAAAAAATACAACTAGCAGTTATCAACCCAATTTGAACAAAGTAATTGACGCAACCGAAATAATTAAATATCAACAATTAATACGGCGTGTACCGGTTGCTGACAATGTTATTGAGTTTGCGGTTAAATGTGTTAGTGAAACAAGAGTTAACAGCACAACAAAAGATTATGTAAAGCAATGGGTTAATTGGGGCGCGGGTCCAAGAGCTTCACAATATTTAATACTTGCCGCAAAAACAAAAGCTGTAATGAATGGTAGATTCACACCAAATATTTCTGACGTAAAAGAATCGATGATTCCGGTATTGCGCCATAGAATTATACCCAACTTTAATGCAGAAGCCGAAGGAATTACTTCGGTAGAAATTATAAACCGTATCCTCCAAGATCAAAAGGATTAATAGATACATGAATTATAGATTTGCCGTAGTATTTCTCCTTCTAGTTTTTTTATTTGCGTGTTCTGATGGTGAATTAGAAAAGGAGAATTTATCGCTCGAAGAGAAAATTACTTATAATGAATTTGGTTTAATTGCCGATTCATTAATCGAAATCAGAGAACGAGTAAAGAAAAATCAAACATTGACGGATATCCTATTACCTCACAAAGTTAGCTATCAACAAATTCACAATATTGCTCAAGTATCCAAAGATGTTTTTGACATTCGTAAAATACAAAGCGGCAAAGATTACATTCTGTATATTGAACCGGATTCTGTAAACAGAGTCAAGTATTTTGTTTACCAAGAAACACCTCTAAAGTATTATGTGTTTGATTTGAGTGATTCTATCAACGTTATTTCGGGTGAAAAAGAAGTTGAGATAAGGGAGACTCGAATTGCCGGTACTATTCACAATTCATTATATCAAACATTAGCTGAATTAAAAGTTAGTCCATTGCTAGCTCTGAAGCTTTCAGAGGTTTTTGCTTGGCAGATAGATTTTTATGGAATCCAAGCCGGTGATAGTTTTAAAATTATTTATGAAGAAAAGTTGCTGGATGGTGAATTCATGACGGTTGGAAGGATTCAAGCTGCCGTTTTTAATCATCGCGGTAAGGATTATTATGGATTTTACTTCGAAGAAGGGGAAGTACCGGATTACTTTGATGAAGAGGGAAATAGTTTACGGAAAGCATTCTTAAAAGCACCACTTAAATTTGGTAGAATAAGTTCTAGATTCAGCAATAGCCGACTTCATCCGGTTTTAAGAATTTACCGCCCGCATCATGGAATTGATTACGCTGCTCCGACCGGAACTCCAATACAAGCTATTGGCGACGGTGTTGTAGTGGAAAAAGGATATCAAAGAGGTAACGGCAATTGGTTAAAGATAAAGCATAATGGAACTTACTCAACGGCTTATTTACATCTTTCTAAGTTTGGGAAAGGAATAAATAAAGGTGTAACTGTTAGACAAGGTCAAATTATAGGTTATGTTGGAAGCACCGGTTTATCAACTGGTCCTCATTTGGATTTTAGATTTTATGTAAACGGAAAACCTGTAAATTTTCTAACTCAAGAATTTCCACCTTCTAAACCTGTTGACAAAGAATTACATGAACAGTATTGGACTTTTATGTCAGACCTTAAACTAAAACTTGATAGTCTTAATGTTGAACAAGATCAAATTCTTGCTTCCGGTGAAATTGAAGAGACTAAAACTGTTTTATAAGGTTTCTATTTTTTATTAGTTTCAACTTAATTGCGACATTAAAAAACCCGACTTTTCCAAAAAGTCGGGTTTTTAGTTTGCGTTAAATTTCAATCCAAATCGTCTATTTAAAAGCTTTCTTCAAAACTTCCTCTTGTGACTTTGTATGCATTTTTAATGAACCGGGAGCAGGACTAGGACTTTCCGGTTTACCCACGTATTCAATCTTATTTTTCGATCCCATAATATCCAAGAACTTCGGAAATAAGAAATTCCAAGCGCCCATATTGCGCGGTTCTTCTTGAACCCACTTTATCTTTTTAACTTTTTGATAAGATTTTATTATGGATTTAATCTGATCAAGATCGAGAGGATAGTATTGTTCAATCCTTACAATTGCGGAGTTCATTTTTTGTTCGGCTTCCTGATATTTAACAAGATCGTAATAAATTTTGCCGCTGGTAAAAATTAAATTTGTAATTGAGGATTTATCCGAAACACGATCATCATCAATAATTGTTTTGAATTCGCCATCGGTAAATTCTTTAACCTCGGAACGGGCGGCAGGTAAACGCAGTAAGCTCTTCGGAGTCATTACAATCAATGGTTTCTCCTGTCCGTCGGTCATCTGTCTTCTCAACAAATGAAAATACTGTGCCGGAGTTGTTGGATTAGCAACATACATATTGTTTTCAGCACAAAGAATCAGAAACCGTTCCAACCTTGCGCTTGAATGTTCGGGACCTTGACCTTCTTGTCCATGCGGTAATAATAAAACTAAATTATTTGGCAGATTCCATTTTGTATAAGAACAGCAAATAAAATTATCAATTATCACTTGAGCGCCGTTTGCAAAATCTCCAAACTGTGCTTCCCATAATACTAAAGTTTTAGGATCGGCTGCACTATAACCGAACTCAAAACCTAATACGGCTGCTTCGGAAAGGAAGCTATCTAACGGTTCAAGAAATGCTTGTTCTGCTCTAATTGAATTGTGAGGAATAATTTCACTTCCGTCATTCATATCAGTTAGAATTAAATGCCGTTGGCTAAAGGTTCCGCGGGCACTGTCTTGACCGCTTAACCTAACCGGAATTCCTTCAATTAATAAAGAACCAAACGCCAATGCTTCGGCAAATGCCCAGTCAATTCTTGTACTTCCAGTAAAAAATTCTTTTCGCTTCTCAATTTGTTTTTTCAACTTTGGATTCAGCGTAAAATTATCGGAAAATTTTGTAAGTCCTTTTACTACTTCATTTAGTTTATCAATACTAACCTTTGAAGTTTGGGATTCATGCTTTTTTTCATACTCTTCTTTTGAAATCGCCCAAGGTCTATCAGGTCTAAATGAAATTTTTGTTTTCTTCGATTCTTTAAGTGATTTATCAAGTTTATCAAAAATTTCAGAATCAAACTTGTCTATTTCTTTTTGAGTATAAATTTTCTCACTAATTAATTTATTAGCATAGATCTGCTTAACGGAAGGATGACTTTTTATTTTCTTGTACATGAGTGGTTGAGTATAGACCGGATCATCACCTTCGTTATGTCCATGTCTTCTATAGCCGAATAAATCAATCACAACATCTTTATTAAATTTTTGGCGATATTGGAATGCTAATTCAGTTACCCAAACAGAAGCTTCGGGATCATCACCGTTGACATGGAAGATTGGAGCTTGTACCATTTTGGCAACGTCGGTTGCATAAGGTGAAGAACGAGCATCTTCGGGAGAGGTTGTAAATCCAATTTGGTTATTAATTATTATATGAATTGTACCGCCGGTCCTATAACCTTTTAGTTGAGATAAATTTAATGTTTCGGCAACTACTCCTTGCCCGGCAAATGCCGCATCACCATGAATCAAAACCGGAATAATTTTATCGCGTGAGGTATCTTCAGATCTTTGTTGTTTTGCTCTAACAACACCCTCTACAACCGGATTTACCCATTCAAGATGACTTGGATTTGATGCAATCGAAACATTTATTTTTTTACCGTTATAAGTTTCGTATTCTCCGTTTGCTCCCAAGTGATATTTGACATCACCGGTTCCTTGTGGTACATCGGGATTTAAATCTTCTTCAAATTCAGAAAATATTTTGCTATAATCTTTACCTAAAACATTAGATAGAACATTTAATCTACCTCTATGGGCCATACCAAGAAATACTTCTTCTACTCCATTATCTGCCGCAACACCTAATAATCTATCCATAACGGGAATTAGAGTTTCCGAGCCTTCAAGCGAAAATCTTTTGTGACCCACAAAACGAGTATGCAGAAAATGTTCAAAACCCTCGGCAATAATTAATTTATCCATAATACGTTTTTTAATATCGGTTTCGTAATGTGGAAGATTTCTTACCGGTTCCATTTTACTTTGCAGCCAAGCTTTTTCACTTGGATTTTGAATATGCATGTACTCAATACCAATCATCTCACAATATGTTTGATGAAGTGCTTCCAATATTTCGCGAAGTGTACCGGTTGCCATACCGGCAAGATTCCCGGTGATAAACTTTCTATCATAATCCCAAATTGTAAATCCATAAGTTGAGGGGTCTAACTCCTCATGGTATGCAGCAGTTTTAGATAGCGGATTCAGATTTGCAATTAGATGTCCACGTACACGATACATATTTATTAACTGAAGAATAATCGCTTGTTTTTCAATTTCTTCATTGCCGGAAACCACACCGATTTGAGTTGAAGTTGTATCGGTTCTCCAGTTTACAGGACGCTGAGGTATTTCCAAATCTTCAAAAAGACTCTCGTAAAAATTATTCTGCCCAAGTAAAAGCTCATCAAAATATTTTAAGAATTCACCCGATTCAGCTCCTTGAATTACTCTATGATCATAAGTGCTTGTTACATTCATTACTTTGCCGATTCCCAAACTTGCCAAGGCTGTTTGATGCATCGCTTTGAATTCGGAAGGATAATCAATTGCGCCGACCGCAAGTATACAACCTTGTCCCGTCATTAACCTTGGTGTGGAGGAAACTGTTCCTATTCCACCTGGGTTTGTTAAAGTAATAGTAGAATTTTGAAAATCCTTGGGCTCAATTTTGCCGGATTTTGCTTTGCCGATTAAGTCATCATATGCATCACAAAATTGTTTAAAATTCATTCTACCGGCTTTTTTAATATTCGGGACAATAAGTGAACGAGTTCCGTCTTTTCGTTCTATATCAACCGCCAATCCTAAATTGATATATGGTTTTTTGACGAGATGTGGCTGGTTATCGAGTACCGCAAAAGAATTGTTCATGTTCGGCATTTTCTTAACAGCTTGAACAAGTGCATAAGCAACTATATGAGTAAAGGATAATTTTCTACCATGTAATCTTTTTAAGTGCTGGTTAATTATTCTTCTATTCTCTTCCAATAGTTTAACCGAAATTGTTCGCAATGATGTTGCAGTCGGGATTGTTAAACTATTATTCATGTTCTCAATAATTTTCGCACCGACACCCGTTATACTTTGAGGTTCGTCTTCCTCGGATATTTCAAAAGAAGGGGAAAGTTGAAGTGAAGCAGATTTGTTTTTGCTCCCTTTTGATTCGGTTTTTGTTTGTTCGTTTTTACTTTGCGAACCACTTGTCAAATCGTCAAAATAGTTTTGCCAATATTCAGAAACCGAATTTGAATTTTCAAAATACTTTTCAAGTAGGTCGGCAACAAAACCGTAATTGTATCCGAAATGATTAAATAATTCTTGATGATACTTACTAACTTCTTTTTCGCCCATTTTCTTATATTATCTCGATTGTTTATAGTTTTTTTCAACAATTAAAAAAGGATATAATGTTCTATACAAAATTAGACACACTTTAGTTCAAATTAAAGAAAAATCGAAAATTATTGAATATTCATGGCAAATTAATGGCTGTTTTAACTCAAGAATACAAAACAGCAAACAAGATAAAATATCTTATTTTAAAAAGGCGTAAAAATATGAAAAATTTTGAGTTTGTAAATCCAACAAAGATTTTGTTTGGGAAGGGAATGATTGAAAAAATCGGAAGCGAAATAGCATCCAATAATATTAAGAAAGTTTTATTACACTATGGCAAATCATCTATTTTCAAGAATGGAGTTTATCAACAAGTCACTGATTCATTAAACAAAAATGGGATTGAATGGATTGAACTCGGGGGAGTTAAACCAAATCCTGTACTAACAAAAGTGCAAAAAGGAATTGATCTTTGTAAGAATGAAAAACTTGAAGCTGTTTTAGCAGTAGGAGGTGGAAGTGTTATTGACAGTGCTAAAGCAATTGCTGCCGGAGTTCTTTTTGATGGCAATATTTGGGATGCATTTGAAGGAAAAAAGAAAGCTACAAGAGGGATTCCGATTTTTACCGTTTTAACTCTTTCAGCGACTGCCTCAGAAATGAATGCATTCGCAGTAATTACCAAAGAAGATGAAAAAAAGAAATGGGCTTTCTCTGCAGGGTACGATTCCTTCCCAAGAGTAACCGTAATTGATCCAACAGTACAAATGACTTTGCCGGTTGAACAAACAATTAACGGTGCAGTCGATACAATGTCGCATGTGTTTGAACTTTATTTTGACGGAACAAAAAACACAGACATACAAGATGAAATTGCTGAAGGAATACTACGGACTACCATGAAACATGTTAGAATACTTTTGGCTAATCCTGATAATTATGAATCACGTGCAAATCTTGCATGGTCTGCAACTCTTGCATTAAATGGAATTAATGGTGCAGGAAGAAGTTGGGGTGATTGGTCAACGCATACCCTTGAACATTCTTTAAGTGCGTTTTATGATATAGCACACGGAGCTGGGCTGTCGATAATGTTTCCTGCTTGGATGAAATATGTATATAAAAATGATATTCTAAAATTTGCTAAACTAGGAAGAAATGTTTTTGATCTTGACGGGGATGAGGCGAATGTCGCATTGCGAACAATAGATAAAGTAAAAGAGTTCTTTGATGAAATTGGTACACCAACATCATTAAAACAAATTAATGTTACTGAAAAAGATTTGGACAAACTTACCGATAATGCATCACTGCGTGCACCAATAGGAAATCTTGTGAAGTTGTACAGAGATGATATTAAGAGAATATATGAACTCGCTTTGATTTAGTTTGTCAATTCTGTGAGATGTAGTTATTGATCTGTTTTTCTTTTTGAGTTCATTAAAAGTTTTACAAAATGTATTTTGATTTCATAAAAATTCGTTGTAAAAGAAAATATTTATCTGTACTTTCGCACCAATTATTAATCTCAAAAAAATGAAGGATATAAAATGGCTGAGTGCCCTGTATGTGCAGCGGATATTCAACTGCCTGAAGATACAGTTAAAGGTGAATTGATTGAGTGTCCTGACTGTGGAACTGAATTAGAAGTAACAAGTGTTAATCCATTCACACTTGCCGAAGCTCCAAGTGAAGAAGAAGATTGGGGCGAGTAATTGATTAAGGTATTGGATTCAACATTACGAGAGGGTGAACAAACGCCCGGTGTTTATTTTGATCGTCACATCAAACTTGCAATTGCTCGTCTATTGGATGAAATCGGTATAGACATTATTGAAACCGGTCATCCGACAGTAACCGAAGATATCCGCTCAGCAGTTCACAACATTGCCCATTCGAAATTGAATGCCATAGTTGCTGCACACTCAAGATCAGTTAAATCAGATATAGATCAAGCTCTTGATTGTGGAGTGAGTTTTATTGGAATTTTTTATTGTGTTAGTGATGAAAGATTATCGACAGTATTCAAAAAAGATTTGGATGCGGCGATCCAACAAATCACCGATGTGATTAAATATGCCAAAAGTGTTAAACCGGATTTATTAATAAGATATACTCCGGAAGATACAGTTCGTTCTCAATTTGAAAACGTTATTAAGGTTGCTGTTGCAGCGGTTAAAGCAGGTGCAGATATTATTAGTATTGCCGATACAACCGGTTATATGATTCCCGGTTCCGATCACAACATGTACGATTATGTAAGAAAGTTGAAGAATGGTTTAACAAATGAAAATCTTGACCCGATGATAGCTGTGCATTGCCACAATGATAGAGGTTTGGCATTAGCAAACGCGATGGACGGTATTCGCGGCGGTGCAAATATAGTTGATGCTTCGGTATTGGGTCTTGGAGAAAGAGCCGGTATTGTTGATCTCGCGCAGTTATTAACTTTACTTGCAGCAGATTTTAAAATTGACAAATGGAATCTGAAATTATTACCCGAACTGTATGACTTAGTTAGCAAGCACGCCAATCTACCAATACCTTTAAACTTCCCCGTAATTGGTCAGAATGCGTTCACACATTGTGCCGGAGTTCATACACATGCTGCCGCTATCAATCCAATGCACTATGAAAGTCTAAATCCAGAATTAGTTGGAAGAGAACGGAAGTTCGCATTAGATCACATGTCGGGAATGGCTTCTCTAAATTATGCTCTACAAGTTATTAATTATGATAACATTGAAGATGAATTGAAAAAAGAAGTACTAAAAGAAATAAAGACAATCGGCCAAAAGGGAAGAATGGTCGAACTTTCCGAATTACCTCATATAGTAGAAGTTTGTAAGCATCATAAGCAATTCGCTTCTTGATGCTGTTTAATCCATAAATTAATTACAGCAAAAGAGAGAAAACAATGAAAGTAGGTTTTTTACATTCGTTAATTCGTAAAGATGAAAAGTTTTTGATTGAAGAATTCAATAAAAGAAAAAATGTTGAGCTGGTAATGATAGATGATCGACAATTGTCGTTTAATATTGGTGTTGACCAGTTTGATTTGGATGTGGTGATTGAACGAAGTATTAATCACTCTCGCGCACTGCACTCAATCGTACTTTACGAAAGTGCCGGAGTTAAATGTGTTAACAATTCGCATGTTGCAACTATATGCGGTGATAAACTTTTAACTTCCGTTGAGTTGGGAAAACAAAAAATTCCTCAACCAGAAGTTCGTGTTGCTTTTACAGAAGAATCTGCTTTGGAAACAATTGAAGAAATGGGCTATCCGGTTGTTCTAAAACCGGCTGTTGGTTCTTGGGGGAGGTTACTTTCAAAAGTAAATGATAGAGACGCAGCAGAATCAATACTTGAACATAAAACAGTTTTGGGAACATACCATCATTCAATTTTTTATATTCAAAAGTATGTTGAGAAATCCGGACGTGATATTAGAAGTTTTGTTGTTGGTGATGAATGCATCGGATCAATCTATAGAACATCACCACATTGGATTACAAACACAGCAAGAGGTGCTGTTGCAACTAATTGTCCGGTTACAAATGACATTGCGGAAATATCGGTTAAAGCAGCGCATGCAGTTGGCGGTGGTGTTGTTGCTATTGATCTTTTTGAATCAAAAGATGGATTAATGGTAAACGAAGTTAACTATACAATGGAATTCAAAAATAGCATAACAACTACCGGGGTAAATATTCCCGCAAAGATAGTTGACTATGTCTTAAAAGTTGGAGCAAATTAAAATGCAGAAACTAAGTGTATCGGTTGTTGGAGGTTCCGGTTATGCCGGTGGCGATTTAATAAGGTTACTTCTTTTTCATCCGAAAGTTGAAATCAAACAGGTAACTTCCGAAAGTTATCTAGGTAAGTTCATTTACAAAGCTCATCCGAATCTTAGAAAAGTAACTGACTTAAAATTCAGCAGTATGAATGAACTGGAAAAATGCGATTTACTTTTTCTCTGTCTTCCTCACGGAAGTGCGCAAAAAAATATTGATAATTTTTTAAAGATTGCCGATCGCATTATTGATCTTAGTGCTGACTTTAGATTAAATGACAAAAATGAATATGAGAAATGGTATCATCATAAACATGCTCGACCGGAACTATTAAAGGATTTTGTTTATGGAATTCCTGAACTTCATCGTGAAGAAATGAAATCCGCTAAATATATTTCCTCTGCCGGTTGCAATGCAACTACAACTATTTTACCATTATATCCTTTCTTTAAAAAAGATTTAGTTGATTTAGATCGAACAGTTATCGAAGTAAAAGTTGGATCAAGTGAAGGAGGTAACAAATCATCCGATGCTTCACATCATCCGGAAAGAGCAGGAGCTGTTAGATCATACCAACCAACAGGACATAGACACAGTGCGGAAATTATACAAGAATTGAGTTTTAGCGGAAAGAAAATTAGTGTTCACTTTTCTGCTACTTCGATTGATATGGTGCGCGGTGTTCTAGCAACATCTCATCTATTTCTGAAAGAAAATCTAGAAGAAAAAGATATCTGGAAATTATACCGTGAGTTTTATAGTAACGAACCTTTCATAAGAATTGTTAAAGAGAATGAAGGTAACTATAGATACCCGGAACCAAAACTATTGATCGGAACAAATTATTGTGATATCGGCTTTAAGAAAGATGAAAACTCCAATCGTGTTGTGGTTATCAGTGCAATTGATAATTTGATGAAAGGTGCGGCTGGACAAGCTTTACAAGCTTTCAATTTAATGAACGGTTTTGATGAAACAACGGGACTAGAATTTCCGGGTCTTCATCCAATTTAATACTCAGTGGACCTTTGCGTTCTCTGTGGTGAAAGATTCACCACAAAGGTCACAAAGAAACACAGAGAAGAATATGTGTAGATTATTATTTATAAAATCTAAAGATCAGTTTTCAATCCCCGAATACCTTGATAAATTTGCTGTGATTTGCAAAAACAGCAAAGAATTTCAAGGACATGGTTGGGGATTAGCATATTTAAAAAATAATGAATGGAATCATTACAAAAATATAAATCCAATTTGGGAGAATGATTTTTCAAAATTTAATATCACAAATAGACTAGTAGTACATGCAAGAAGTGCTTTCCGTGATCAAGATATAACCATAGAAAACAATATGCCGTTTTACAATAATGATACAATCTTCATTTTTAACGGTGAACTTAATGGTGTAAAGTTAAAAGTCGAAGGAAGAATTGGTGCTGAGAAAATATTTAATTTTATTAATCGCTTTGATCGAGGAAATAAACTTGAAGCTCTTCAAAAGGGTACAACAATTATAAAGCAAAGAACAAGTTACATTCGCGCAATGAATATTATCTTTACTGATAAAAATAGCGTTGTTGTTTCATCGCAATTCAATGAGGATGAAGAATACTTTACAATGAGTTATAAGCAAAATAAAAGTGAACTTATTATTTGTTCAGATCCTTTAGATGATCATGAGTGGTTAACAATTCCGAATAATACAATTATGGAGTTTAATGAATGATACTTATTAAAATCGGTGGCGGACAGTCTATTAATGTTAAGGGTATTATTGATGATATCTCAACAATGAAAGATGAGCAGTTTATAATTATCCATGGAGCGAATGCTTATAGAGATCAACTTGCAGCAAAATTAAATTATGAAAAAAAAATAATTACTTCAGTTTCGGGTTATGCAAGTGTTTTTAGTGATGATGATGCAATTGATATTCAACTAATGGCTTATGCCGGGGTTATGAACAAAAGAATTGTTGAATTAGCTCAACAAGCCGGAATAAATGCTGTTGGGTTAACAGGCTTGGATGGCAGATTGGTGCAAGGTAAAAGAAACACCGGAATAAGAGTAAGAGAAAATAATAAACTCAAAGTCATTCGTGATAATTCAGGCAAGCCTCAAGCAATTAATAGTGATTTTATTAATTTACTTTTACAAAATAAGTATCTCCCAGTTGTTACTGTGCCGATTGCTGATGAAGAAGGCAAAGCTATCAATTCGGAAAACGATGATATTTTGGCAGTATTTCAATCGACACTAAAAGCGGAAAGAATAATCCAATTTATTGAAGCTCCGGGATTCTTAGAGGATGTAAATGATGAAAGTTCATTAATTTTGAATATGACGAAAGAAGAACTTCGTCAAAAAGAAGAACAAGTTGATGGCAGAATTAAACGAAAGTTGCACGCATTAAATAAATTATTCGAAACTTCCGATGCAACTGTTATAATTGCTGATGGAAGAACCGAGCATCCGTTAAAAGATGCAATTGAAAATAAAGGGACAGTAATAAAATGATTGACTACAAAGAATTACAAAGTAAATATGAATTTGATGTCTTCCCAAAACGCGATGTAGTTTTAGTAAAGGGAAAAGAAGCAACATTATGGGACGACAAAGGAAACGAATACATCGATTGTGCTGCCGGTATTGGAGTTGCCAGCATCGGACATGCAAATCCGTATCTTGTCAAAGCACTGACTGAACAAGCATCTACTTTGGTCACTTGTCCTGGCACATTTTATAACGATACTAAAGCAAAATTTTTAGAAAAACTAATTTCAATTGCGCCAAAGAATTTTACAAAAGCATATTTGTGCAACTCGGGTGCTGAAGCAATGGAATCTGCAATTAAGTTTACAAGATATTCAACTAAAAAAACCGATTTCATTGCCACAATGAAAGGTTTCCACGGAAGAACTCTCGGTGCATTAAGTGCTACTTTTAAAAAAGAATATCGGGAAGATTTCGAACCGTTAGTTCCGGGATTTTCTTTCGTACCTTTTAATAATTTTGAAAAATTAGCCGAAGCAGTTACAGAGAAGACGGCAGGAGTAATAATTGAAGTTATTCAAGGTGAAGGCGGAATAAATATTGCTGATAAAAATTTTCTTCAATCGACACAAAAACTTTGTAACGAAAAGGGAATCAAACTAATAATTGATGAAATCCAAACAGGTTTCTGCAGAACCGGGAAGATGTTTGCTCATGAACATTTTGATATTCAGCCTGACATGGTTTGTCTTGCAAAAGCAATCGCCGGTGGTTTTCCGGTCGGTGCTGTATTATGCAATGATTTATTAGAAGTTCCCGCGGGCAAACACGGAACAACTTACGGCGGAAATCCATTAGCTTGCGCAGCCGGATTAGCGTCTATTAATTTTATGCTAGATAATAAATTGGACGAAAGAGCAGCCGAGCTTGGAGAGTACTTTATTTCAAAACTTGATATCAATAATCTTTCCAAAATTCGAGAAGTAAGACATATGGGATTGATGATTGGAATTGAACTAAAAGAAAAATCAAAACCATATTTAGAAGAACTTATGAAAAGGGGAATACTTGCTTTACCTGCTGGTACAACCGTAATTCGAATGCTTCCTCCTTTAGTTATTACAAAGGAGCAATTGGACAAAGTAGCCGAAAATTTGAACGAAATTTTAGCTTAACTTTCGAATTATTTTTCAATTTTACGCACATCATCATCAATTTCCGTGAATAATCATCAAATTGACATTCGCCCTATTTTGTAATAATTTTGATGAATTCAAAACGAATTGATAACCTATGATTTTACAATATCTTCCAATCATTTTAGTACTAGTTGTAGCCGCAGTATTTGCTGCCGCAATAATTTTTTCATCTTCGCTGTTTGGGCCACAAAGACCAACAAAAATTAAAATGATGCCTTATGAAAGTGGTAAAGATCCAATTGGTTCAACAAACGAGAGAGTCTCGATAAAATACTATCTCGTTGCAATGATGTTCATAATATTTGATATAGAAGTTATCTATTTGTATCCATGGGGAGTTGAATTTCGTAATCTATACAATGAGTTTGGAATCTTTGCATTCTGGCCAATGATGGTTTTTCTAATTGTTCTTGAACTTGGATTCCTTTACATATACAAGAAAGGTGCTTTAAAGTGGGATTAGAATCAAAGCTCACCTCTGATGGTTATTTAACCACGAAATTAGATGCAGTAATTGCTTGGGCAAGAAAAGGTTCACTCTGGCCGATGCCGATGGGAATTTCTTGCTGTGCGATTGAAATGATGTCGGCAGTCGACCCTAAATATGATATGTCCCGTTTCGGGTCTGAAGTTATGAGATTTACTCCTCGGCAATGTGATCTAATAATTGTAGCCGGAACTGTTACTTACAAAATGGCTCATGTTGTCAGAAGAATTTATGATCAAATGCCTGATCCAAAATGGGTAATTGCAATGGGAGCTTGTACTTCTTCCGGAGGAATGTATAGATCATACCCGGTTGTTCAAGGAATTGATCAGTTTTTACCTGTTGATGTTTACACTGCCGGCTGTCCGCCCAGACCCGAAAATTTAATAAACGCTTTGATGGAGCTTCAAAAGAAAATTGACGGTACACGAGCAAGAGATTTTCAAGATAAGAAATTAGTTGATTTATCAATAAGTAATAACTAACCGGCTAAAATGGAATTCAAAGAATTAATCGTATCCAAAGTAAAAGAAAAATTTGGGTCGGATATTGTAGATATAACTGATTTCCGAAATGATCTTTGTATAGAGATTCATCCCGCAAGAATTGTTGAACTTTCGAATTTCTTAAAAGATGATCCCGAATTAGATTTTGCAATGTGTGTTGATGTTACTGCAATTGATTGGGCTAAAAGAAAAAATAGATTTACTGCGGTTTATCATCTTTATTCACTAAGTAAAAATTTTAATATAAGGTTAAAAGCAACTATCGAAGATGCAAAAAATCCATCAATTGATTCTGTAGTTTCGGTTTGGGAAAGTGCAAATTGGTATGAAAGAGAAACCTGGGATATGTATGGAATTCATTTTAATAATCATCCTGATTTACGCAGAATGTACATGCCCGAAACATTTGAATATCATCCGTTAAGAAAAGAATTTCCTGTTATGGGAATACCCGGTTCACTTCCACTTCCAAATAAAAACGAAGACTAATGAATAAACAAATCGATATAACGAATGATGAGAAATTGTTGAATAAACTTTTAGAGTCAGATCCTGATTTAACAATTGAAGATGCACTTGAAAACGAAATGATTATTAACATGGGTCCGCAGCATCCCGCAACTCATGGTGTTTTAAGATTATTACTTCGACTTGACGGTGAAACAGTTGTTAAATGCGTGCCGGAACTCGGTTATCTTCATAGAGGATATGAAAAGATGGCCGAGAATATGAATTATTATGACTACATCCCTCACACCGACAGACTTGATTACACAGCAAATCTTTGCAACAACGTTGCATACGTGCTTGCGGTTGAAAAACTTGCCGGAATAGAAGTCCCCGAAAGAGCTACTTATATTCGAATGATAATTAATGAGCTCGGAAGAATAATGGGACATCTAGTTGCTGTTGGAACATTCGCGCTTGATGTCGGAGCAATTACAGCATTTATGTGGACTTTCAGAGAAAGAGAATACATACAAAATATATTTGACTTACTTATTGGCGCCAGATTCACAACTAGTTATACACGTTTCGGAGGCGTTGCTTCGGATGCAAGTGATGAGGCGTTAAGAATGATTAAGAATTTCCTAGATAGATTCAAAGATGCATTCGACGAATTTGAACGATTACTTAATACAAACAGAATTTTTGTTGAACGTCTTGACGGTATAGGTTTATTGCCTAAAGACAGAGCAATCTCTTTGGGAATTACCGGACCGAACTTAAGAGGTTCCGGGGTTGAGTATGATATCCGCCGCGCTAAACCATATATGTTCTACGATCAGACGGACTTTAAAGTACCGGTTTACAATGAAGGCGATTGTTTAGCTAGATATTTTGTTCGTGTTGATGAAGTAAAAGAATCCGTAAAAATTATTTACCAATGTTTGGATAAGATTAAACCGGGGAAATTTTTAGCAAACGATCCTAAAAAAGTTCTACCGCACAAAGATGAAATTTATACAAAGATGGAAGAGCTAATTCATGATTTCATGTTGGTAAATTTTGGAATTAATCCTCCGGTCGGCGATACATATTTCTCGGTTGAAAATCCAAAAGGGGAGCTCGGTTTCTACTTTGTTAGCAACGGAAGCGGGCATCCTTGGAAATTAAAAATTCGATCACCAAGTTTTTGTAACATACAAGCATTACCATTAATGTGTGAAGGTCAAATGATTTCCGATGTTGTTGCAATCATTGGTAGTATTGATCCTGTAATGGGAGAAGCGGATAAGTAAAACAAATTCTAAACACTAATTTCTAAATTCTAAAAAGAATTGAAATGTCATTTAATTTTACAGACGAAAGTCTAAAGAAAATAGAAGAAAGCAGAAAGAAATATCCAACCGCCTTAGCCGCTGTAATGGATACACTCTGGATTGCGCAAGAACAAAATGGTTATATCAGCACTGAAGTTATGCAGGAAATTGCAAATGTACTAGGCATAGATAATGTATCGGTCTTGAGTGCTGCAACATTTTACACAATGTATCATAAAAAACCCATGGGCAAACATCACATACAAGTCTGTACAAATGTATCTTGTATGCTGCGCGGTGGTTATGAAATTTGGAAGCAAATTAAAGAAAAGTACGGCATTGATAATCTTGGTGTTACTGAAGACGGTCTTGTTTCAATTGAGGAAGTTGAATGTATGGGCGCTTGTGGTTATGCTCCTATGATAGCAATCAACGAAGATTATTTTGAAAATTTAACGAAAGATAAAGTTGAAGAAATTTTGGATACACTCAAGTAATGGAAAAAGTTAAAATAGTTCTCCCCGGAATAGAAAATTTACATGTGTTAGATACCTACCTTTCTAACGGTGGATTTAATTCCGCAAAGAAAGCTTTCAGTTTAACTCCGGATGAAATTATTGACGAAGTTAAGAAATCAGGATTAAGAGGCAGAGGCGGTGCTGCGTTTTCTACCGGACTCAAGTGGAGTTTCATGCCAAAAACTACAGATAAACCTAAATATCTCTGCGTTAATGGCGATGAATCAGAACCGGGTTCGTTTAAAGATAGAGAAGTATTCGAAAAGAATCCTCATCAGCTTATCGAAGGTATTTTGATTGCTTGTTATGCAATCGGTGCAAAGACAGCTTATATATATATTCGCGGTGAATACCATAAATGGATTAAGTTAATGCAAAAAGCATTAGATGACGCCTATGCTAAGGGTTACGTTGGCGAACAAATGAAACAAACTTTCGGAACTGATTTTTATTGTGATATTCATATTCACAAAGGTGCAGGTGCATATATCTGCGGTGAAGAATCTTCGTTGATGAATTCCATTGAAGGTAAAAGAGGATATCCAAGAATTAAACCTCCATTCCCTGCACAAAATGGTTTGTGGGGAAATCCAACTACAATTAATAATGTTGAAACAATCGCAAACGTTCCAAAAATAATAGAAAATGGTTGGGAATGGTTTGCTAATATCGGTGCCCCAAAACATCCGGGTACAATTTTAATCGGTATCAGTGGTCATGTTAATAAACCGGGAGTTTACGAACTTCCGACCGGAGTTTTATTAACCGAACTAATTTATGATATAGCCGGTGGAGTTCCGGGAAACAAAAAAATTAAAATGGTTATACCCGGTGGTTCATCTATGCCTCCATTAAGAGGTGATCAAATTGAAGGTGTTCGTATGGATGCGGAATCTCTTAAAGAAGCCGGTTCTGCGATTGGAACGGCAGGTGTTATGGTAATGGATGAAGATACTGATATTCTCAAAGTTTTAGCCAGAATTACAAAATTTTATTATCATGAAAGTTGCGGACAGTGCACACCCTGCCGCGAAGGCACAGGTTGGATGTTAAAGACTTTAAACAGAATGATAGAGGGCAATGCTACTTCAAAAGATTTAGACTTACTGATTGATGTAGCAAACAATATCGAGGGTAATACGATCTGTGCATTAGGTGATGCTGCAGCATGGCCTGTTAAATTTACAATCCAACGATTCAGGAAAGAACTTGAAGAATATGTTAAACCGGAAGTTGATTTACCTATCCATAACAAAGTTCATTCTATGCGGGGGACAAAAGTTCCGTTGGATAAAATTAAAAGATAAATACCTCTAATAGAATTCAGTATTAACCGAAAACTTTTCAAGTAATCACTCTTTTTATTATCTAATCTCATCGCAATCAATACCAAATACTTTTTTTTCAAAAGTCTTCATATCCAAATAATATGGAATAATTATTAGTGAAATTTAAAGGGGATGTGTGTATTTTGAAATAACCAGCACTGATAACTATCCAAAATATTACGAAATCAGTTCTGTGTATTATTTAACTATGTGAGTCACCTGCCGTAGGTCTATTAAAAACATTTGTAGGGGGTAAGGTAATTATATGAAAAGCAGAATAACGAAGAGATACATTCTCTTATTTTAAATTTGTTAGAAGAAGGGTAATATTAAGAAAGTGGCAAATATTTTGAGGCTTATGCGCGAAGAATTTCCGTATGATACTGCGACGTATCTTCTATTAGGTATCGCTTTAATTCGTGATGAAAAATACGATAAAAGCAAAAGAGTCGTCCAAAATGCATTGAATAAGTTTTCAAACGATTGGTAGCTTCATTAATTAATGGGACAAGCATTAAGAAATCTTAACAGACTAGCCGAAGTCGAAAAGCATTACTGACTCTACCCGGAAAACCCGTCCGTAAGATTGGATTTTTTATCAAAGAAAAGAAAGTTAAATATTCGTAAATAATTTTTATGCAAGGAAATAATATGAAGAAAGACTTTATTGCGCATGTAAAACAAAATGAAGATGGAAGCTGGAAAGAACCACATTATCTAAATGATCACCTTAAAGATGTTGCAAATCTTGCCGGTAAGTTTGCTGAGGAATTCAAGAATAGAGATTGGGCCGAATTGGCGGGCTATCTTCATGATCTTGGTAAGTATAATCCTGATTGGCAAAAATATTTATTTAGAAATTCAGGTTATCCTGATCCTGATGCTCATATTGAAAATTTAGGCACCAGACCAAATCATAGTACTGCTGGATCAGTTTACATTTTTGAGAAATTCAAAAAATCTAAAATGGCTAATGCTTTAGCTTATGCAATTGGCGGCCATCATTCCGGTTTGCCGGATTGGACTCCACAGCTTTATCAAAGATTGTTTGATGAAAATGGAAATCTAATAATTGATGATTTGGAAAAGATAAAACCTATTAAAGAAGCAAAACCGTTTCTTGAATCACCAATTCCGACTTCAATTCCTGCCAACTACAAATGTGGAAACAGTAAAGAAGCAATAGAACAAAATCATCTTTGGATCAGAATGCTTTTCTCTTGCCTTGTTGATGCTGATTTTCTAGATACAGAAAAATATATGGAAGAGAAGGTGCGCGGGGATTATTTACCAATTTCAGAACTTCAGAAAAAACTTGATGATTATTTATATTCGAAACAATCAGAATCCGAACTCAATAAAAAAAGAAATAAAATTTTGAAACAATGTATTGATAAAGCAAAGTTAGAGCCAGGTTTCTTTTCTTTAACAGTCCCTACTGGTGGCGGAAAAACTTTATCTTCAATGGCTTTTGCACTTAAGCACGCAATAAAACACGATAAGAAAAGAGTAATAGTAGCAATTCCATACACAAGTATAATTGAACAGACATCAAAAGTATTTAAATACGGAAGTGATATAGATGAAGAAATAGAAAAATTTAAATCAGAAGGTAAATTTCTTTTTGGAGAAGATCAGGTAGTTGAACACCACAGCAATCTGGATCCCGAAGATGAAAATCATAATAATCGACTAGCAAAAGAAAATTGGGACGCACCAATTATTGTAACTACAAACGTGCAGCTTTTTGAATCATTATTTGCAAACAGAACCTCGGCATGCAGAAAATTACACAACATTGCAAACAGCATAATTATTCTTGATGAAGCACAAATGATTCCAACAGATTATTTAAAACCAATTATAAGTGTGTTAAATGGATTAGTTAAATTTTTCGGTGTAACTGTCTTACTGATGTCTGCGACTCAACCGGCGCTCAAAGGAAAAATTGGAAGTGATACTTCAGTAATTGACGGACTTGAAAAAGTAACCGAAATAATTGATGACCCAGACTCTCTTGCCTTAGAATTTAAAAGAGTAAAAGTAGAGATCCCCAAAGACCTAACCGAGCGACAAAGCTATGAAGAAATTGCAGAACAATTAAAGTCTTATCATCGAGTACTCTGCATTGTAAATAGAAAAGATGATTGCAGGCAGATTCATAAGCAAATGCCAGAAGGAACTATTCATCTTTCAGGGTATATGTGCGGTGAGGAAAGAAGTGAAGTTATTTCCGATATAAAAAGTAAATTAAAAAATAATGAGTCGATTCGCGTAATTAGCACACAAATTGTTGAAGCCGGAGTTGATATTGATTTTCCGGTTGTTTACCGAGCATTATCAGGACTTGATTCCATTGCGCAGGCTGCCGGAAGATGCAACAGAGAAAATAAAATAAAAGATGGCGGTAAAGTAACTGTCTTTAATCCACCTAAGCCATCGCCGGTAGGATTTTTAAGAAAAGCAGAAGACGCAGGAAAAGCGGTTATAAGAAATAAAACAAATTTAGAATTAATACCAAGCATTTATTCGGAATATTATAAATACCTTTATTCAAATCTAATTACTTTCGATAAAGCTGACTTTCAACATTATATTTTAAATGATACTTCTGATTTTCATTTCTCATTCAAAACCTTTGCTCAAAAATTCAATATGATTGATTCAACAAAGCAATACAGTATAATTGTTTGGTATGAAAGCAAGAAATCAAAAATAGATAGTCGAGATTTAATAAAGCAATTAAGATACAATCCAACAAAAGAATTATTAAGAAAACTCCAGCGATACGTCGTGAATGTCCCGATATACATTTTTAATAACATTAAAAATGCTAATTACGTTGAAGATATAAATGGTTATTGGGTACAGTGTGATGAGAATTTGTATAAACCAGGTTTGGGATTATTAGGTAATGAATCTGATTGGATTATTGGTGATGGAGTTGTATGAAAATCATTAATTGACAAAGATAATTACAAAATACAAAGGAGGAAATATGTATGAACAATCTTAACCACAAACCATTTTGTTTGGAGGTTTGGGGAGATTATGCTTGTTTCACACGACCTGAAATGAAAGTAGAACGAGTGAGTTACGATGTACCCACACCTTCTGCAGTCCGAGCTGTTTTCGAATCCATTTTTTGGAAACCCGCAATCCGGTGGCATCCAACAAAAATTGAAATTATTAATCCCATTAAATGGATGTCAGTAAGAAGAAACGAAGTAGGTACAATTGCTTCAAATAAAACCGGAATAATAATCGAAGAAAACCGACAGCAACGCGCCGGATATTTTCTTCGGGATGTTAAATATAGATTTTATGCTGTGCTTGAATTTATTCCGATAGCTGAAAGGAAAAATAATCAGCATACAAATTTACCGGAATTTCTTTGGGATCCGGATGAAAGAGAATTTATGCTTGAAGAAATTAAAAATTGGGAAGAACAAAAAGATGTTTACCGTAAAGATGAAAATCCCGGAAAATATCTTGCAATCTTTGAACGCCGGGCTTCTAAAGGACAATGCTTTAACCAACCGTATCTGGGGACAAGAGAATTTAGCTGCAATTTCAAATTGATTAAAGATTTTGAAACTAATCCGGCAATTACAATAGATGAAACCCGCAATCTCGGATTTATGCTTTACGATATGGATTTTTCCGATTTAGAAGATCCAAAGCCAATGTTCTTTCCGGCAAGAATTGAAAACGGTGTCGTCAATATTCCACACTATACAAGTGAGGAGATAAGAAAATGATACTACAAGCTTTGTATGATTATTATCAGAGGAAAGCTGCTGATCCCGGCAGTCATATTGCACCAGAAGGATGGGAGTGGAAAGAAATCCCTTATGTAATATTAATTAATGAAGATGGTGCTTTTATTAGTATTGAAGATACGCGTGAAGGCGAAGGAAGACTTAAAAGATCAAAAAAATTTCTCGTCCCTCAATCTGTAAATAGAACTGTTGGGAAAAAATCAAATTTACTGTGGGATAATATTGAATATGCGCTTGGAGCAAATCCAAGAAATCGTGAGGACATCAATGAAAGGTTTAATTTATTTATTGAAAGAATAAAAAAAGAAATAGAGCCCGAAAACATCCATTCGATAAATTCTTTGTTAAAATATCTTGAAAATGATCCGGTTGAGAAAATTGAAAATTCAGGGTACACCGAATTATGGCAAAAAATGCTTGATGAAAATCCATTCATTGTATTTAGAATAGATGGAGCATTAAATAACTGCATTTGTGATGACTTAAGGGGAAAATTAAAACGGTCAGTGCAGAATGAAGGGAACGAAATTTGTCTGATAACAGGTGAAACAAAAACAAAAGTTGCCCGCCTTCACCAAAAAATTAAAGGTGTCCGTGGTGGGCAGACACAAGGAGGTGCTCTAATTTCTTTTAATTTGCCAGCCTTCAACTCTTATGGAAAAAAGCAAAATTATAATTCACCCATTAGTGAGAGTGGTTCATTTGCTTATACAACAGCCTTAAATCTCTTGCTTGGCAAGGATTCAAAAAATAAAATTTCTATTGCAGATACTACAATACTTTTTTGGACGGAAAAGAAAACAGAGGAAGTGAATCCTGAAGAAATGTTTTCCTTTCTTGTTGCACAAAAACCGGATGAAGATAATCCCGATAAAGGTGTACAAGTAATTGAATCATTTATTAATTCTGTATTTACAGGTAAACTTTCATCAGAAAAAACCAATCATTTTTATGTTTTGGGACTTGCCCCCAACGCCGCACGAATATCTGTCCGTTTTTGGAAAGCCCCATCTGTTGAAGATTTCGGAAAAAATATAAAAAAACATTTCGATGATTTTGAAATAGTTCATGGACCGAAAGATCATAAATATCTTTCTCTCTATCAGATATTATCCTCAACCGCCCTTTCCTATAAAATGGATAACGTTCCGCCAAATCTTGCCGGTGCTGTTATTGAGAGCATTATTGATGGTACACCTTACCCTAGAACTTTAATGCAGCAATGTGTTCGAAGAATAAGAGCTGAACAAACTGTTAACCGCACCAGAGCTGCAATTCTTAAAGCATACTTAAATAGGTTTAATAAAATTCATAATAAGAATGAAAAGGAGATTAAAATGGGACTCGATCCAAACAACACCAATGCTGCTTATCGCATTGGGAGACTTTTTGCGGTATTGGAAAAAATTCAGGAAGAAGCTAATCCAGGAATTAATGCGACTATTAGGGATAGATATTATGGTGCTGCCTCAAGTAGCCCAATTACTGTTTTCCCACGTTTATTGGGTTTAAAAAACTCGCACCTAAAAAAACTGAACGCCGGAAGAAAAATATATTTTGAAAAGATGATCGGGGATGTGGTTACTGAAATATCATCTTTTCCCACTAACCTTGCACTTAATGATCAAGCTCATTTTGCAGTTGGCTATTATCACCAAAGACAAGAGTTTTTTACAAGGAAATCAGAGAAAGAAGTTTTGGAAAATGAAACAAACAAAAATTGATGAATAAAGGAGAATAAAAATGGAAACAATTAAAAATCGTTATGACTTTGTTTTTTATTTTGATGTAAAAGACGGTAATCCAAATGGTGATCCCGATGCGGGTAACTTACCAAGGATTGATGCAGAAACAGCGAACGGTTTAGTAACAGATGTTTGTATTAAAAGAAAAGTGCGGAACTACGTACAGTTGACCAAAGAAGAAAAAACACCTTATAATATCTTTATAAAAGAAAGGGCTGTACTTAATAATTTAATCGATGAGGCACACGAAGATGACGAGGTAAGTAAAAAGGAAAAAGATAAAGACAAAACTGAATCAGCTAGAATGTGGATGTGCAAAAATTATTATGATGTTAGAACTTTTGGTGCGGTTATGTCTACAGGTAAAAATGCCGGCCAAGTTCGTGGACCAATTCAAATAACCTTTGCGCGTTCAACTGATCCAATAGTTGCACTTGAACATAGCATTACACGAGTAGCGAAAACTACAGAAGCAAGATCAGAAACCGGCGGCTCAGAAATGGGAAGAAAATATACTGTACCTTATGGATTATACAGAGCCCACGGCTTTATATCTGCACACTTAGCAAACCAAACGGGTTTCAATGAAGAAGATTTGAGTTTATTCTGGGAAGCAATGCAAAATATGTTCGAACACGACCATTCAGCAGCACGTGGAATGATGAATACAAGAAAGTTGATTGTATTCAAACATCAAACAGCATTGGGCAACCAACTTGCTCACGAATTGTTTGACCGTGTAACTCATAAAAAATTAACAGATGGACCCGCTAGAGATTACTCCGATTACGAAATACTTCTTGACGGTGAAAAATTCACAGAGATATTTAAGGTTGTTGAGGTTAAGTAAATAATAAATATGTTATTGCAATTGACTGAGAGATAAGGAAATTAATTTTTATCATCCTTTAAAGCCCACTCACCCTAAGTCCCTCTCTCCAGAGAGAGGGACTTTTAAAAGCCCCTTCTCTTTGAAGAGAAGGGGTTGGGGATGAGTTGAAGAAGTATTTAATGAGTCTGAACTCAAAATCTAATTTAAATCCAGTTGCAATAAAGCTTTGTAGAGAGTTAAGAAAAAACTCTACAAAAGCAGAAATAATTTTCTGGGAAGCTGTACGCAACAGAAAATTTATGGGTAAAAAGTTCAATAGGCAATTTCCGTTATTCTATAATTTGGGAGGAAAGGAATCATTTTATATAGCTGATTTTTATTGTCATGAATTAAAGTTAGTTATTGAAATTGACGGCGGTTACCACATAAAGCAGAAAGAGTTCGACATGCTAAGAACGGAAGATATTAAAAATCTCGGAGTAACAGTTATTAGGTTCACAAATAAAGAAATCGAAACTGATTTAAGTAAAGTATTAAATGAGATCAAAAGAGAATATCAAAAATAATACTCCCCTTCTCTTTGAAGTCGAAGATCCCGCTTGCGGGGAGAAGGGGTATGGGGATGAGTCAGGAAAATGTACACAGAAGAACAATTCATAATGATAAGCGCCTTACAACATTACGTCTATTGTCCTAGACAATGCGGACTAATACATGTAGATGATGTTTGGCAGGAAAATCTATTTACCACCCGAGGTAATATTCTTCATGAAAAAGTTGATACCGACACATACGAAACACGCGGCGATGTTAAAACTGTTCGCGGATTACGAATTCATTCATTTAAGTACGGAATTGTTGGGCGTTGTGATGTAGTTGAATTCCATGAAAATCAAAAAGGGAAATTTATTTTGCCGGTGGAATTTAAATCCGGAAAACCAAAAGATGATTTAAGCGACAAGGTACAGCTCTGTGCACAAGTTCTTTGTCTTGAAGAAATGCTTAATACAATAATTACACAAGGAGCATTCTTTTACGGAAAAATTAGAAGGCGGGATGTTGTTGAAATTAATGATGAACTTCGCTCCCAAACGGAAAACATTATCATTTCTGTGAGGGATATCGTAACAAGTAAAAAAATTCCTAAAGCAGAGTATGCTGCAAAATGTAAAAATTGTTCGTTGCAACCAATTTGTCAACCAAAAGCGATGAACAGCCGTAAGTTAAAAAATTACATTAAAGGATTATATACATTATGAAAAAACATCTTAACACACTTTACATTACCTCGGAAGATGCATTTGTTCATAAAGAACGAGAGACATTTGTTGTAAAAATAAATGACGAAAAAGTTTTCCAGGCTCCAACTCATTCGATCGAAAATATTGTTTGTTTCGGTTTCAGAGCATTAACGCCAGCGCTTATGGCGTACTGTGCAGAAATCAATATTGGTATAAGCTATCTTTCTATGAATGGGAAATTTCTTGCTCGGGTTTACGGTGCTCAAAAAGGAAATGTTTTATTGCGTAAAGCCCAGTATGCAATATCCGATGACGAATTTCTCTCGCTTAAACTTGCAAGACCAATTATTGCTGCAAAGGTTTCAAATTACCGCTATATACTTTTGAGACATCAAAGAAATCATCCCGACTTATCTCCTGAAGAAATCGAATTAGTAGTTGATGTGATGGCTAAAAGATTGAAGAAAATTGAAGAAACCCGATCATTAGATGAGCTAAGAGGTTATGAAGGGGAATGTGCAAATATATATTTCAGCGTACTTTCAAACTTAATAACGTCTCAAAAAGATGATTTTACTTTTACACAAAGATCAAAACGACCGCCTCTCGATCCCGCAAATGCATTGTTATCATTTACATATGCAATCTTAGTTAACGATGTTCGATCAGCTTTAGAAACAGTCGGTCTTGATCCTCAAGTTGGATTTTTACATCAACTAAGATCAGGAAGACCAAGTCTCGCTCTTGATGTAATGGAAGAATTCAGAGCCTATATGGGGGATAGAATTATGTTGAATCTAATCAACTTAAAACAAGTATCAAAAAAAGATTTCGAGATAAGAGAATCGGGCGAAGTTAGAATGTCTGATGATGCAAGAAAAGCACTATTAACTGCTTATCAAAAAAGAAAACAGGAAGAAATAACCCATCCGTTTCTTGGTGAAAAAATGACAATCGGATTATTGCCTCACATACAAGCCCAACTACTTGCACGTTATATTAGAGGCGATATAGAAGACTATCCACCATTTTATTTGAGGTAAATTATTATGATGGTTGTAATTAGTTATGACGTTTCAACGAAAAAGATCAGTGGAAAAAAGAGATTAAAAAAAGTCGCTGACACTTGTTTAAACTATGGTATAAGAGCACAAAATTCTGTGTTTGAATGTGTTGTAGATCCTTCCCAATGGGAAATGTTTAAAAATGAGCTTTTATCAATTTACGATGAAAAGGAAGACAGTCTAAGGTTTTACCACCTTGGCGCTAATTGGCAGCGAAGATTGGAACGCTATGGTAAAGACAAAAATCTGAGTTTTGATGACACATTTATTTTATAAAATTTTGATTTTTGCTAAGTGAAGCATACACAAAAACCCTAGTAGGTTAGCTGTTTAAAAATGAGCCATAAATGCTGTTTTAAGTAACAGTGTAGATTTTTTTTCTTGTTCTTTACTTTGTTAGCAAAAACCTTAAGTTAACACAGTATATTTTATACAGTTAGGGTAGTAACTGTCGCACCCTACACGGGTGCGTGGATTGAAACGCTGATGAAATAATTACAGACGCAAAAGCTGAGTTGTCGCACCCTACACGGGTGCGTGGATTGAAACACAGGGCATCTAATACTTTTTTCTCACCGGCTTTGTCGCACCCTACACGGGTGCGTGGATTGAAACGATGATAACCCACTCACGGTCACGGATTGCCTTGTCGCACCCTACACGGGTGCGTGGATTGAAACATCTAAAACTAAGCGACTCTTGTTGATTGCTTAGTGTCGCACCCTACACGGGTGCGTGGATTGAAACATATTCAACCAGCTGCACGGCAGCATGAACTTAAGTCGCACCCTACACGGGTGCGTGGATTGAAACACATTTACCTAGAAAGTGACAACAAAGCTAAACTGTCGCACCCTACACGGGTGCGTGGATTGAAACTTTTGAAGAGTGCATGAGCTTAACATCGTATGGTGTCGCACCCTACACGGGTGCGTGGATTGAAACCTCATAAACCAATTGAGGAAAAGGCAAAAGAACGTCGCACCCTACACGGGTGCGTGGATTGAAACCGTCGCTTACTCCGATAGTTAACTCCGCAGTTAGTCGCACCCTACACGGGTGCGTGGATTGAAACAAAGTCAATCAACACACGTACTTTAAAATCACTTTGTCGCACCCTACACGGGTGCGTGGATTGAAACAGGAAGTTAGTAAAATAGATTTTGAGGATAAGAGTCGCACCCTACACGGGTGCGTGGATTGAAACGAGTTTGAAGTCTCTAACGCTATTGCCAAAAAGAGTCGCACCCTACACGGGTGCGTGGATTGAAACTAAGGAATGAAGTTGTTATGGGAAGATTGGGAGCGTCGCACCCTACACGGGTGCGTGGATTGAAACTTTTTAACCGAAAGCTTGGACTAAAGTCTATGGGGTCGCACCCTACACGGGTGCGTGGATTGAAACAATAATGTTGATAGTGTTGGCCGGCAGCTTTACAAGGTCGCACCCTACACGGGTGCGTGGATTGAAACGGACCAATATTAGCGGCTGCTGTAATAGCCGCGGGTCGCACCCTACACGGGTGCGTGGATTGAAACCCGTCACGTTATAATAAGTTGCATGAGTGTTAGCAGTCGCACCCTACACGGGTGCGTGGATTGAAACTGCTCAATGTGATTTTGAAGTTTTTGTTCTGTTGGTCGCACCCTACACGGGTGCGTGGATTGAAACCAAAGAGTCCACGGATTAATTGTAGCAAGCGGCTGTCGCACCCTACACGGGTGCGTGGATTGAAACACTTTGTAAGATTGCTGCGGATAGTGATCAGCGGTCGCACCCTACACGGGTGCGTGGATTGAAACAATCCTTCCACCGCACACGTCAGAAAGGTGCCGAGTCGCACCCTACACGGGTGCGTGGATTGAAACAGCAGACATTACACGAGTTTGTTACCAAAACATGGGTCGCACCCTACACGGGTGCGTGGATTGAAACATTTAATTGACTAAAAGAGGTAATTATTATGCCAGTCGCACCCTACACGGGTGCGTGGATTGAAACAAAACACTACCAAACAAAACGAACTTAGCAGAATGTCGCACCCTACACGGGTGCGTGGATTGAAACCTGAACCTGGGAATATGAATGTAAATACGAATGCTGTCGCACCCTACACGGGTGCGTGGATTGAAACCTTTTTATAGCTTCTTCCATTACAAGATGTAGCATGTCGCACCCTACACGGGTGCGTGGATTGAAACATTAGCGTTAGCAGTAAACAACTGCCCTTCCATTGTCGCACCCTACACGGGTGCGTGGATTGAAACATTTAAGTAAAAAATACACTTGTTGTTGCTATCGTCGCACCCTACACGGGTGCGTGGATTGAAACCATCAATATGAATCAACATTCCCGCTTGATATTTGTCGCACCCTACACGGGTGCGTGGATTGAAACATGTTATGCCTTTTTAATATTCAGTTGAATCATAGTCGCACCCTACACGGGTGCGTGGATTGAAACAATGCCGGTAATACAATTAATGGGCCGCGCTTTTTGTCGCACCCTACACGGGTGCGTGGATTGAAACAATCCCACCGATTAATTTAAACATAGACGGGCGTGTCGCACCCTACACGGGTGCGTGGATTGAAACAATGATTAAGGGTTTATCAGAATAAACTATATCTGGTCGCACCCTACACGGGTGCGTGGATTGAAACAATGATGGCAATATAGTGCGTAAGCTGGATGCTGTCGCACCCTACACGGGTGCGTGGATTGAAACACTGCTCTTATCGCTTTCACGATCGTTAATGGATGTCGCACCCTACACGGGTGCGTGGATTGAAACGGGTCTAAATTTTTCTTAGCTTTTGAATAAGCTGTCGCACCCTACACGGGTGCGTGGATTGAAACTTGAATTGCAAGTTATAATTTTTTGGGCGGACAGGTCGCACCCTACACGGGTGCGTGGATTGAAACTTGAACGTTGCGAAAATTACTGCACTAAAGAATGTCGCACCCTACACGGGTGCGTGGATTGAAACACAAATAAGTTATCTCGAAATTGATAATATCTTTGGTCGCACCCTACACGGGTGCGTGGATTGAAACTGAAATAGAACCCGTATCAGAAATAACAGAAGAGGGTCGCACCCTACACGGGTGCGTGGATTGAAACAAGCCACATAACAGGATAGCAATTAAGAAGCTGCGTCGCACCCTACACGGGTGCGTGGATTGAAACTGTCAACTTGGCTAAACGATACATCTTTAAGTTAGTCGCACCCTACACGGGTGCGTGGATTGAAACATTAACCGTGAATCCCAAAGTGTAAATTTTCCCTTGTCGCACCCTACACGGGTGCGTGGATTGAAACCGCATTAAATAGAGTTATCAAACTATCTAGCTTTGAGTCGCACCCTACACGGGTGCGTGGATTGAAACTTTAATATGGATTTGGGAGCAGTTGAAGCATACAAGGTCGCACCCTACACGGGTGCGTGGATTGAAACAAAATTAAATACACTTGGTGCCGATGTTGCTTTAAGTCGCACCCTACACGGGTGCGTGGATTGAAACTCCAACCCCGATAAATTTATGATGCTGTTTCATTAGTCGCACCCTACACGGGTGCGTGGATTGAAACTGCTGACAAGTTTTGCACAGAATAAAACCATAAGAGGTCGCACCCTACACGGGTGCGTGGATTGAAACCGGTAAAGCCGGATAACCCGTTAAGATTACCGAGTCGCACCCTACACGGGTGCGTGGATTGAAACCTAAATGAAATTGATGTGTAATTGAATGAATTACTTCGTCGCACCCTACACGGGTGCGTGGATTGAAACAGTGATGCTGAGGATAAATTTTTAAAGGAAAACTAGTCGCACCCTACACGGGTGCGTGGATTGAACGGATCAAGTAGTAGTTATACCGCAGAAAAGGATGAAAAGAATCTCTTGATTTATTTAAAATGAATTCATAATTTATTGTCGCCGATAAGGCACACGGCTAATTCAAGGGAAAAATGATTGATGAAATATTACGATTGGAATGAAGAAAAGAATAATATTTTAAAAGAAACACGAAATATATCTTTTGAAGAAATCGTATTAGCAATCTCTAATGGAAAGATTTTGGACATCTTAGACCACCCTGATAAAGAAAAGTATCCAAATCAAAAAATGTTCATTATAGAAGTTGGAAATTATGCGTATGTTGTTCCGTTTGTTGAAGATGATAAAAAATATTTTATGAAAACAATTTATCCGAGCAGAGAAGCAACAAAACAATATTTAAATGAAGGAGAAGACAGATGAAATATTTAGATAAAGAAGAAAAAGAATTAATGGAATCCTATAAAAAAGGTGAATGGAAATCGGTAAAAAGAAAAGATAAAAAGAAGTTTGAACAAGCCGCAAAAGAGAGTTTGGCCAAAAACAAAAGGATAAACATTCGTTTGACTTCGAAAGATTACAATGATATTCAAGTAAAAGCAATAGAGGAAGGTATTCCATATCAAACATTAATTGCCAGCATTATACACAAATATAATAAAGGTGAATTGCGTTCTATGGAATAATAATTCGCTTAAAAAAACATAAGAATATTTATATAAAATTACTCCAAAAGATTTGGATAACAACTATTTGTGAACGGTAAGCAATTACGTTCAAAATTCTCAAAATAATACATAATTATTCAGATTTATCTACACCTAATTGCCATCCGGTTCATACCCATTTCTCGAATGATTCTCGAAGAGTTCTCGAGTGACTCTCGAATAGTTCTCGAGGCGTTGCCGTCACAGCGCCGTAGCAGTGCCGTTCTAGTCTCGAAGCAGTGCCGTCCAATGGCCGAATTTTCTGAATTAATTAGAAGAGTGTGACAAAGTGGCGTAGAATATAGGTAGGTTCTACTTTCGATTAACTTCCGCTCAACCTTCGATCAACTTATACTCAAACATTTATGCAGCTTTGACATAAAAAAGGGGAGCCAATTGACTCCCCATTATTCTCACAAACTCCAACTCAAATATTATTTACTCTCAAGAGTCACATCAAATTCTTTTTCCTCTCCGCCACGTAAAACTATTACTTTAACTACATCGCCGGGTTTGTGCTCGTTCATCGCATACATAAAATCATAAATGTTAACGACTTTCTTTTCACCAAATTGAATCATTATATCACCGCCTTGTAAACCGGCTTTTTGTGCGGGACCGCCTTCACTAACACCACCTAATTTGAATCCTTCACCGTTCCAACCGAATTCAGGTATTGTACCGACGTAAACTTTAGTTGCACCTCCTCCTTTTGGAGCAGTTCTCTCAACTTTAATAAAATCCGGACGTTCATCCAACTCATCTATTTTTGTTGTTACTGTATACACATAATCAGCAACATTCTTTTGTCCTTCTAAGTTTATCTTATCCCAATCATCGGAAGGTTTATGGTAATCTTCATGAATTCCGGTAAAGAAAAATAATACCGGAATTTCCTTTAATGTAAATGATTGATGATCACTTCCGCCCCAGCCGTCGTCATTAAATTTTAATTGAAATTCCATAGTGTTGTTAGTTTCAAGCATTTCTTTCCAAACGGATGAAGTTCCGGTTCCAATAATTGTGAGGGCTTTGTCATCACTTAATCTGCCTATCATATCCATGTTTAACATTGCAACAGTATTCTGAAGATCAACAGGAAAATTGTTTACAGTATGTGCAGAACCAAGTAAGCCAAGTTCCTCTGCATTAAATCCCATAAATACTATACTTCTTTTCAAATTTTCTTTATTAGCGGCAAGCTTTTCAGCAATTTCTAAAAGACCGGAAGTTCCGGACGCATTATCATCTGCACCGTTATGAATCATGGGTTCATCACCTCTGTACATCGATCCGTCAACACCCCAGCCGAGATGATCGAAATGCGCACCTATTACAATGTACTCATCTTTTAGATTTGGATCATTGCCTTCAAGATAGCCGGCAACATTGTCACCATTAACTATAATTTCCTTTACATCTGTAGAAATTGATGCTGTCGAATTATTAAGTAAAAATGAATTCGGTTTTTTTGTTTCATCAATTTGTTTTTGTAATTCATTGAGATCATATCCTTCGGACTTCAGCAAATCATCAATAATGGTTCTTCTAACATGAATGATTGGAAAGTCATTCATTGCCGGACCACGATCATATTTGAATTCAATCAGGTCATCGTCTTCATTCGGCTTATATCCATTTACAAATATTACTCCGAGAGCTCCGGCATCTCGTGCAGCGGAAGCTTTCACACGAAGAGATGAAAACCTATCAAACTCGCTCATCGCGCTATCGTTATCAGGATTATATCTCATAATAATTGCAATTCTGCCTGTTAAATCTAAACCTGCAAAATCGTCATACTCTAATTTAGATGAAGAAATTCCGTAACCTGTAAAGGCTAATTTTGCTTCGATGGTATTATTACCGGAAAACGGTGCAACTGTAAAATTTTCGTCAATTCTTAATTCGAGTTTATTTTCACTGAAGGAAATACTTGCGGAATTGTTGCTACCTAATTCTATGTTTTGAACGAATTCGAAATTTTGAAAAAAGCTGCCATCATAAAAGGGAAGTAATCCGGCATATTCAAATTGCTGTTTGATATATTCGGCAGCGAGTTTACCGCCTTCCGAACCGGCTAATCTGCCTTCCAGCTCATCTGATGCTAAATACTTCAGATGATCTCTAAGTTCATCTATAGTTATATCAGGATTAGTAGATGTATCTTGTGCAATGCTTACAATTGCGAATGCCAAAAGAAAAAGAAATAATTTCTTCATTAGATCCTCAAATTTTTAGAAGTGGTACAAAATATTAAAATTAAATGAAAAATATTATAGAGTGGGTTCAATAAAAATTAGTTTTCTGGAACGTGGACAAGGAAATACTCTTCGGCAGTTTCTCCAATTAATGATGCTTGTTCAATTGTCATATGAAGTTCGGCTTCTTCTTCACTTAATGCACCGGCTTCAATAATAGCTAAATCGGTTCCCTTAGCCATTCTCACTAAATTTTCACTGTAAGCTGTATCACCACCATAACAAATAGATTTTCCGTCATAATCAAACCTATATCCAAGAGATGGAACCTCAATAGCAATACCATCATCATTCGGCTCTCGATGATTTACTTTAAAAGGAGTTACTTGAATCGAATCCAACGCAAAAGCTTTTTGATCCGAGATACTAATTAAATTAATGGGATACTCAATTTCTTTTGAGTAAACCGAGTTAAACGCATTATAAATACTTTGAATCTCCAAACATCCTTTTGGATAGTAGATATTAAGTGGTTGCTTTCTTTTCATAACGGAGAGATAAGTAAGAAGCGACCAAAGTCCTCCTAAATGATCATGATGACCATGACTTATAAAGATATCTGAAACTTCCAAGATTTCTTTTTTGCTATAGTCTTTGTTCAGATCTCGTAAAATTCCATCTCCTGGATCAACAACAAATTTGGCTTTGTTGGTTGTAATAATTATTCCTGTAGCAATATTCGGAATGGAACAATATATTTTTATAAAGAAATCATCTTTCTGCCAGATGAGAGGATATTTTGGTAATTTCTTTTTTGTCATCTTATTCGCTTAATCAATTAGATTAAAATCTGTGAAACAATTCCACCAATTAAAAAGGCTACAATCCAAGTTCCGAACCATATTGATAAACCTTCTTTAACTCCACGTTCTTTAAGCATAACAACAAATGATGCGATGCAAGGGACAAATAATGTTATTGTTATAATTGCTACAGTTATCTGCATTATGGTCAATTCCATGTCGAACAATCCGGCAGCACCGAAATCTCTTCTAACTAATCCCATGACAAAAGCTGTTGCGGCTTCTTTAGGAAGTTGTAACCAACCGGTTACAATAGGAGCAAGTATATCTTGCCAAATACTAAGTATGCCTGAAATCTGCATTAATCCTACACCTAGAGCACCGACAAAAAACCAGAAAGCTGCTTCTTTCATAAAACCAATTGTTCTAAACGCTGTCTTTCTCCATACATTTTTTAATCTTGGTATTTGAATAGCTGGTAAATCAATTAACAAAGGTGAACTTTCGCCCGGAAGCATTTTATTAAGTACTGTAGAAAGACTAATGAACACAGTAAAAATGACAGTTCCATAAATTAACAACGGAACAACACCGGCACCGCTTAAAAGAACTGCAATCACAGCTAATTGAGCTGAGCATGGAATTGCAAATTGTAATATAGCTGTGACGATCGTTTTCTCTCTATTGCTGCCTAAAATACGTGTTGTAATGTTTGCCATCGTAACGCATCCAAAACCAAGCATTATTGGAATTACAGCTCTGCCATTTAAACCAATTTTTGTAAATGATCTATCGAGCATTGTTGCTAGTCTAGGTAAGTAACCGCTGTCTTCTAACAATGCCATTACAAAGTAAAATGCCAAAACAAGTGGAAGTAATAAAAATATTAGATAAGTAGTAGTCATTGTGATAACGCCAAACTCACCAAATAAGAGTTTCATAACCGGACTCGAAAACTCGAATTCGGTTTCTGCGTTGGGCAGTGCAGAAACCTCGTCAAACTCACTAGCTAATTCTGGATTTGATGATTTGCCATCCGGGAAAATAAACGATTTGCTATCTACAACTTCTTCCGCGTCATTTATAATACTAACTTCCATTTCCGAAGGAGTATAATTAGAAATGAATGACTTGAGATGATATTCAAAAATTCCTTTACCTACCGTATCTTCGGTGAATCCAACAACTCTCTGAGAAACAACATCACCAATGAAGAAATATAAAATAACAAGAACAACCGCTAAAATTGGAATACCTGTTAGAGGATTTAACGACAACCTTCCAATCAAATTAAAAATCTCACCTTTTTTCGAATCTTCGTGTTCAATTTGATCGACAAGTTCATTTACCCGGTTTCGTCTTCCTATATAAATTTTTTCTCTTTCATCTGCGGTTCCGGTTTCAACTTTATTTTTTTCTGCAATTGAAGCGTCGCCTTCTAAAATTAAAACAGCTTCCGGTTGTGCAATGTTCTTTTGCATAACTTGCTGAATCATAAAGTGGAGGTCTAATTCTTGCTTACCGACTCTCGCATTTTGGATTGCTTCATCAAGTTTATCAAATCCGGTTTCCTTCACCGCAGAAGTTTGATAAACCTCCACGCCTAATATTTCACTTAACTTGTCGGCATCGATTTTAATTTTTCTTTTTGAAACTTCATCGGCAAAGTTTAGCATTACAGAAACTTTTTTGCCCATGTCAATCAATTGAAGTGTCAAAAATAAATCTCTCTCCAAATGAAGCGAATTGACAACATTTAAGATTCTATCCGCTTCAAGAATTACATCACGTGCAACTGTTTCTTCTTCGTTAAAAGAGGAGACTCCATAAATGCCGGGCGTATCGATAATTTCAAAATTTTTATAATTACTTTTAGCTAATGCAACTGTTGTCCCCGGAAAATTGGAGACATCAACGTACATGCCGCTCAAGTAATTGAAGAAAAGT
This sequence comes from Melioribacteraceae bacterium, assembly GCA_030584085.1. Taxonomy (NCBI): domain Bacteria; kingdom Pseudomonadati; phylum Ignavibacteriota; class Ignavibacteria; order Ignavibacteriales; family Melioribacteraceae; species Melioribacteraceae bacterium. The sequence goes on along the minus strand of CP129490.1, from coordinate 2,370,683 downwards.
GATTTGCCTACATTGGGATTTCCAACAAGAACAACTTTCTCTTTAACATCGGTTATCTTTTTAAGATCAACGTTACTTAGTGTTTGATTTTTGTTGAGATTGAGAATACTATCGGATTTCATAAAATTCCCTTATTGCACAATAACTTTAATTTTTTTTGCTAAATCTGAACCAACCGCAATTTCTTGTCTGTTCTTTTGTAATACAACAGTTCCTCCCGGAAGCCGTTCATAAACACGTACGATAGAACCCTCAGTTATCCCGAGTCTTATAAATTGCGATTTTAGTTCGCCTTCAGGCAAGTTGATAACAATTATCGAATTACCTTTTTTTGTATTGTTAAGAGTAGAATCAGTCATTGTTTATCTTATGTTTACAGTTTTTGCTCGTACATTTCCCAAAAATATTAAACGAATAACCGGTTGAATCAAAACCGAGTTCTTTGCTGATTTCGTTAACAATGTTTTGAATTTTTGGGGAGGAGAATTCTTTAATTTCACCGCAGTTTGTACAGATTAGGTGATCGTGGTTTTTTCTGTTGATACTAGCTTCAAACCGTGAAATATTATCACCAAAATTTCTTCGTGCTAAAATTCCACATTGTTCTAAAAGTTCAAGAGTATTGTAAACTGTAGCTCTGGAAATATTAGATTTGTTTGTTTTCATGGTCACATAAAGATCATCTGCCCCAAAATGACCGTTTTGATCTAAAGCGGCATCAAGTACTTCAAATCTTTCCGGTGTAACTCGGTGTTTACCGGTTTTCAGGTAATCCTTAAATTTTTTATGTGCGTCTTTTTGTACTGGCATTTTCTCTTTATTTAGATTTAGTCTATATAAAAATATGTTTAAATCTAGAAATAAGCAAAATATATTTACATGTCCGATTTAATTTTTTATACAGTTTTTGCAATTAGGACTCAATGTTTTATTTTCGCCGGTATCTTTTAGTAAAATTGAACTTATCAATCAAAAAAGGAGTTAATATGTCAACAAGTTTTGAAGTCTTGGAATTAGTAGGCACATCTAATGATAGTGCTTCAGAAGCGGTAAAATCTATCGTTTTAGAAGCAAATAAAACAAAGCCGGTTTCTTGGTTTGAAGTTGTTGAAGAAAGAGGCAGAGTTACTCAAGATGGTAAAATTGAGTTCCAAGTAAAAATAAAAATAGGTAGAAAATTATGAACAATTTAAGGAGTAAATAGCTTTGTTAAATATTGGTGATTCAGCTCCGAACTTTACACTTAAAAATCAGAATTTAGAAGAAGTAACTTTGGATTCATTTAAAGGAAAGAAAAATGTTGTAGTTTTATTTTTTCCGTTGGTTAACACAAGTGTTTGTGAAAAAGAACTTTGCTCAACTAGAGATAGCATGGCTCAATACGAAGATCTTGATGCCGAAGTTCTTGCAATTAGTGTTGATAGTCCCTTTGCACTCAAGCTTTGGAATGAAAAACATAGATTTAATTTTAATCTGCTGAGTGATTTTAATAAAAATGTTTCTCAAAGTTATGATTCATTTTATGATGTTTTTGTCCCGGGCAAATTTGATCTCAACGGAGTATCGAAACGTTCTGCGTTTGTAATAGATAAAGAAGGTAAAATAAGATACGCTGAAGTACTTGAAAACGCCGGTGATGAACCGAATTATAATGCGATCAAAGAATCACTGAAAAATTTATAGCAGCTATTAACACCTATAATTTAAGCCGTTACAAACATATATTGTAACGGTTTTTCTTTTGTAATTATACATGATAAATATTATTGTTATCTTTACGGAACTAATATTAGTTAAATATCTGTTTCGCAAATAACTAATAGGAGAAAGCATGATAAAAGAGGGAAATAAAGCTCCGCAGTTTACTTTACCTGATAGCAAAGGAAACAAGGTTTCACTAAAAGATTACTTAGGTAAGAAAGTTGTACTGTATTTTTATCCTAAAGATATGACTTCAGGTTGCACTCAGGAAGCATGTGATTTTAGAGATGCTCATCCAAATTTCAAAAAACTAAATGCTGTTGTTCTTGGTGTAAGTGCAGATTCATCAGCTTCACATCAGAAATTTTCTGATAAGTATGATCTTCCCTTTACTCTTTTGAGCGACGAAGATAAAAAAGTTTTAGAAAAATACGGCGTCTGGAAAGAAAAAAGTATGTATGGGAAAAAATATATGGGAATCGAAAGAACCACGGTAGTAATAAATGAAGATGGTAAAATCCAAAAGATATTCCCAAAAGTAAAAGTTAACGGACATATTGAAGAAGTATTGAAAGAATTGAAAAACTAATGGTTTACGTAACGCGCAGAGAAACATTCAGCTCATCACACCGACTTTACAACCCGGAATTTTCCGAAGAGGATAACAATAAAATTTTTGGAAAGTGTAATAATCCAAACGGACATGGACACAATTATGTTCTCGAAGTCATTGTTGCCGGCGAAGTAGATCCCAAGACCGGTTATGTAATCGATCTTAAAGATCTCAAAAAAATTATAAAAGAAAATGTAATTAAAAAAGTTGATCATAAACATCTTAATTTGGATGTTGAATTTATGAAAGGTTTTATACCAACCGCTGAAAATATTGCGATAGGTATTTGGGGAGAGTTAGTAAATAGAATTCCTACCGGCAAATTGTATTCTGTTAAAGTTTATGAAACAGAAAATAATTATGCCGAATATAAAGGAGAATAAAATTGGACTTAGAAAAAGTAGAATCACATGTAAAGGTTTTGCTGGAAGAAATAGGCGAGGACATTAACCGAGATGGTTTATTAAGAACTCCTCAACGAGTTGCAAAAGCTTATGAATTTCTTACACAAGGTTATCATAAAGATGTGAAAAAAGTTGTAAACGGTGCAATCTTCGAAGAAAAATATGATGAAATGGTGATTGTAAAAGACATAGATTTCTACAGCATGTGTGAGCATCATTTACTACCGTTTTACGGCAAAGTTCATATAGCATATGTTCCGGATGGAAAGATTGTTGGATTGAGTAAGCTACCGCGAATCGTTGATGTATTCGCACGCAGATTGCAAGTACAAGAACGTTTAACGCAAGAGATTGCCGATACTCTTGATGAAATTCTCAAGCCAAAAGGTGTAGCGGTAGTTGCGGAAGGTTATCATATGTGTATGATGATGCGTGGTGTTGAAAAACAAAATTCCATTACGACAACTAGCGCGGTTCATGGTTTATTTAAGGATGATGCAAGAACCAGATCTGAATTTTTAAATCTAATAAACACAAAGAAAATATAATGGCACAATCAAATTCTGCAGTTTGGATAACCGGAGCAAGTTCAGGAATAGGAAAATCAATTGCTCTAGAATTCGCTTCAAACGGAAATGTTGTTGCGGCTTCATCCAGAAATAATGAAGCTTTGAAGAGATTAAAAAAGGAAGCTGGCGATAAAAGTTTGATTGAAACATTTCCACTTGATATCAAAGACCCAAATCAAGTTTTAGAAACCGTTGAAAAAATTTCCCAAAATTATAACATTAATTGTTTGATAAATAATGCCGGATCGACAACTTTTAAACTAGCTGTTGATAATTCATTAACGGAGATTGATGAAATCCTAAAAACAAATTTGAACGGTGCCATTTACGCAATCAAATCTGTACTTCCCAAAATGTTAGAAAAAAAAGAAGGGATGATTATTAACATTATTTCGGTAGCAGCTGAAAAGGTTCTTACTAAAAGCAGTGTTTATGCTGCATCAAAAGCAGGTTTGCAAACTTATACTAAAGTTTTACGTGAAGAATTGCGTAATTCCAATATAAAAATTGTCAATATCCTTCCTGGTGCGACTAGAACCCCAATTTGGCCGAATAATGTTTTGGAAAAACATAGTGAAAGAATGATGTCGCCATCTGAATTAGCTAAATTTATTTACAGTATTTATAGTATTAAATCCAACTTAGTACCGGAAGAAGTTACAATTAGACCAATTAAAGGGGATTTGTAGTTTCTTCAAGTCATTTATATTTATTCAAATTAATTGATGCTTGATGCATTCCTTACTAAACCTTATCTTTCGAATAAATTAGTAAGGAAATTGTAACCAAGATGAAAAGAATATTTTTATTTCTTCTACTAGCAACATCTATCACACTTTACTCACAAGAAAATTTTAATAAGCTAGCGGATAAGATTTTACTCGGCGGTGATTTTGGTTTTACTTTCACATCCAGCGATTACAAAAATGTGGGAGTAGGTTTGCTTATTCGCGGAGTTGGTGAGTATTATCTATTTGAAAACGAGTCCCACAAAATTGGTCTGCGTGCATTTGGAGGTTATGGAGTTAGTACCGGCTCTGATAAAAGGTTTGATCCCGATGGTTTTAGTACTCAACTTTATACATTAGCTGCCGGGGGAATTTATTCTTTACAAGTATCTAAATCAGTCGCTCCTTATGCATTTCTTGGTTTAAGATATTTGCGATTTAATCCTAAAGATAAGGATGGAAATACACTTCCTAATAATGCGGCAAATGAATATGATAGAAATGTTGTGAATCTTGCGCTAGAATTCGGAATTCGTTTCAATATAAATAATGATCTCTATGGTTACGGTAGTTTGATTCCTTTCAGTTTATCGAACGATTACATAGATGACAGAGCCAGTGGTTCGGCCAAGGATTTTGTCGTCACATTAAACTTTGGATTGATGTATGCTTTTGACGCCCCTTGGGTTTCAGATCAAAAAAAGATTAGCGATGATTTACCTTCCGGTATGGAAAACGAAAAAGATATGGTTGAAGAGAATAAAATCGAAGAAACAATCTTAGAAAAAGAAGTAGCGGATGTTAAGCTAGAAACTAAAGAACTAAAATCCAACGAAGAAATTATTTTAAAAGAAAATGCAGATGTTGGCCCTGTGAAATCCAACATTGTTGAGGAGCTTTCATATAAACTGGATTTGGGACGAGTATTTTTTGATTACGGTAAAACTGAATTAGATCGTATGGAATATGTTGAATTGGATCGACTCTATAATTTAATCGCAGAAGATAATACAACTCGCTGGAGAATTACAGGATATACGGATAATTTAGAACCTGTTCAAGTCCATCAAAGTGTAGCAATTCAAAGAGCATATTTTGTATTGCGTTATTTTATGTCAAAGGGCATTGAAAGAGAACGTTTTGAAGTTGACGTTAAAGGTGAGGAAAATCCGCTTGCCAGTAACGACGATCCAAAAGGAAGAGAAAAGAATCGAAGAGTTGAAGTAACAAAAATTAAATAGGAAGGGGTTGCCTCAATAAGATATATCAAATTTTATTGAATAATTTATTGAGGCAAACCGGTTTATTATTATTTAGAAGAAATTACATCTGAATTTTGGTTCACCACAATTACCGCGTTGCATTCCTCTGCCTCTAAAACTTCCGGGTTCATCACTCATCCCATGTCTAAATCCTCTGCTGAATCCCGGGAAATCATCAAGTAATTCTTTCTGTTCAGTTGTAAGGAGAGAACCTACTTTAATTCTCATTTCCATTCTCATTTTTGAAAGTGAGTTATGAATTTCATTATTCTTTTCAACTAAATTCATGACAGCATTCTCATCAACTTTCTCAGCATTTAATAAATTCTCAATTTCAATTTTGTTCTTTTTTAATTCGGCGCGCAGATCGATAGCCTTCATTTGATGCTCATATCTCAACTTTTCGATCTCACTTTTTTGTGAATCGGATAAATCGAGTTGTGTGAACATTCTGCCTTGACCAAATCCGTTCGCCATTCGTTTTTGTGCAAAGGTAGAGCCTGTAAAAAGAACTGCGATACTTATAACAAATAATATGACTGATAACTTCTTCATTTTAACACCTCCATGCTTTATATTTGGTTTTATTTGAATATTGGACACACATGAGTAGCCTTAGGTTTAAATTCGTTAGAAATTTCTCCTGAATGATAGATTATAAACTATATAAGAGAATTAAACCATTTCGGCGGTTGAAGTGTCTAAATTTTCGAAACAGCAGGAAATTATGCCGGTAGATACAGATTTTGAATTAGTTAAAAAATTCCTAATAGGTGATGAATCTGCTTTTAATAAATTGGCAGCTAATTATCAGAAGAAGATTTATTGGCATGCACGAAGAATGTTGGGAAATCATCTTGATGCTGATGAAGTTACGCAGGAGGTGTTGATTGTACTTTACGAGAAATTACATACTTTCAATTTTCAATCTTCTCTATTTACTTGGATATACAGAATTACTTCAACTAGAAGTTTGAATTTTATTAAAAAGAAAAGTATTAAAAAGTTTTTGATGCTTGATGATTCTGATACAACAGATTTAGCTTCGAACAATGATATTATGCAAAATATAGAAGACAAAGAAAAATTAGATAAATTAAATAATGTTCTTCAAAAATTACCGGCTAAACAAAGAGAAATATTTATCATGCGCCAATTTGATCAATTATCGTACGAAGAAATTGCCGAGATAAAAAACAAAAGCATTGGAACACTTAAAGCAAATTATTTCCACGCAATTAAAAAAGTTACGGAGATGATGAACAATGGATAGCGAATTAATTCTAAAATATTTATCCGGTTTGTTGGATGAACGTGAAGTAGAAACTTTTAATGAAAAGATTAAAAATGATTTAGCTTTCTCGGAAGAATTTGAAAAAATAAAATTATCACTCGATACTTTTAATAAGACTTCAGATATCGAAGTAGAGGAAAAGTATTTCATTAATATTACTCCTAGAGTTAGACAAAAAATTCAAAATAGAGCACAAACTCGTTCACTTAGATTTGCACCTGTATTCTCATTTATTATTGCTGTAATATTGATAATCATATTACAAATTCCCAATAATTATTCTCTTCAAGAAAACTTCACATCAAACAATAATAGCTTATCAAACATATTTGAGAATATCGATCTCTCAGAATCCGAAGACTTTTTTGAAACCGGAATGATTGATCAATCTGATTACTATAGTTATGAATTTTCAGCCGAAAACTTGAATGAGTTTATTAATAGTGAAATTTTTAGTGAGATTGAAGATGTAGATGACTTAAGTTACACCGGAGAGATTTATTCACTCTCAAATTATGAAGATTACAGCACGGAAGATGTAGCCTACGTTTACGAAACTTTGATAAATAAAAAAATATTATAGGTATAAATATGAAATCTAGAATTATATTTTCGCTTTTTTTGATCTTGTCGATTTCGGTTTTTGCTCAACCGATGATGAAGCATCAAAGAGGTCCCAAAGAGCGGCTCGAAGAATTGGAAAAAATCAAACTCCTAGAAACCTTACAATTGAGTGAGGAAATAGCAGGGCGATTTTTAGTGAGACAAAAAGAGTTTAGAGATTCTCAGCGTGAAATTATGGATCAAAGAGATGCAGTCTTAATAGAAATGGAGACAGCACTCCAAAAGGGAAAAAATGTTGATGAATATAATTACGGAAAAGCGGTTAATAATCTTTCCGAAATGGAAAATAGTTTATGCACTCATCGTGAAGAATTTATTAAATCGCTATCGGATATTCTAACTGTGGAACAAATTGCAAAGCTTATCGTTTTTGAATCAAAATTTAAGCAGGAATTACGTGAAGCCTTAAGAATGAGGAGAAAAGGGCAATAGGATAAAATTTTACCTTTTATCTTTTGTTTAGCATTCCCTATCTTAACACACAAATTAGAGAAATGTGGTTAGGACTTACTCAAGGTTGCATTTAACTTTGGTTTCAACTATTTTCGGTTCTGTTTTTTGCGGAAGTGGTGGAATTGGTAGACACGCTATCTTGAGGGGGTAGTGCCGTTCGCGGCGTGCGGGTTCAAGTCCCGCTTTCCGCACCACAAATCATTAGCTTTACAAACAAAATCGGGTCAAAAAATGAAAAAACTCTTATCTCTTCTTGGGATCGCTTTATTTTTAATCACACTTAATATAACGGCACAAGATTCTGAAATGGATGCCGAAGCAGCTAAAGCCTATAACGAAGGAAATAAACTGCTTAAAGCCGGTGATTATACCGGTGCTGTCAAACAATACGATACTGCATTGCAAACATCCAAAGATTACAGAATCTTTTATCAAAAAGGTGTTGGTCTCAAGAATCTCAGAAAGTATGATGAAGCTATTGAAGCATATAAAGCCGCGTTAAAAGCTAATTCAAAATTTGGGGCTTCTTACAACGGTCTTGGCGGGATTTATTATGCTCAAGGTAAATTTATTGAAGCAGCAGATAATTTTAAGAAATTCAAAGAATCAACCGACAATAAAAAACAGAAAGAAATGGCTGATAAGTACATTTCATTATCTTACACAAAACTTGGTGTTGAAGCAAAACAAAATGGCAATTTTAAACAGTCTGAATCTTATTTGCTTCAAGCAGTAGAAAATTATAATTATGATGCTGCTTATTTAGCTCTTGCTGAAATTTATGTTGATAATGCCCAATTTGAGAAAGCTTTGGAGGCAGCCGACAAAGCAGTTAATCATAGAGATAAAATTTCTAAAGGAGCTCCCTACTATTATAAGGGAAGAGCTTTCCAAGGTTTGGGTGATATTACCAAAGCCATTGAGAATTATAAACTCTCCGCACAAGATTCACAGTACAGAGAATTAAGCAATCATTACTTGAAACAAATGCAACAGTAAGAATTAGGAAGTGTATTAAGGAAAAACCCCGTTATATAAAATATGGAACGGGGTTTTTTAATTTTAAAATCCAAAAAATACAGAAGCAGAAAGATTTATTGTTGAAAATGTATCCTCACCATCCTCTTTCCCGATTAAATTGTTGATATTATATTTTGCAGAAACATCAATATCAATTAATGGAATAATCCCGATCTTTAATCCGGCACCAAGACCAATACCTGTTCTATTTTCACCGTCAAAGGTTTGTTCGCTGGTTGTTCCCATTGCGGTAGCTGTGTACTTGAAGTCACCGGAATTTGCATAAAAAATATCAAAGGCTGCATATGGAGAGATTGGTCCGGGAACAAAATTATATTCAGCACCTACACCAAAAATTAGTAGCGATGATTCTGTTTCTACGGCAGCGTTAATTCCCATAACAGTTGTATTACCTTCACCTGTAAATTTTGTGTACAAGACTTGCCCGGTTATCGCTAAAGGAATTAGTGGTAAACTAAATCTGCCCTTAACACCAAAATGTGGTGCACTTGAAAAACCCGCTCCACCGTCGCTTATATCATTTGTTAACGCATCTGGACCGGAAACCATCGTTAAACCGCCGGTGGCACCAAATGAAATACCTTGAGCGTTTGATATACCGACAAAAACAAAAAGAATGGTAATTAGAGTTAATGCTTTTTTCATGAATCCTCCTCAATGTAGAGTTGTTTTGTAAATTCAATTTAATAAAAATATTTCATCGATAATACATGCTAATTGCATCTTTATGTTAAAATTACATTTCAGTATATTTGACCCAACAAACCAAAAAAATGCGATTCATAAATTGATAACAGCATTAATCCTTTTCTCAATTGTAGGTGTATCGGCTGTCATTTCCGAATTATTAGGAAGAGATAGGATCCTTGATATTGAAGTCGCTAGAAAATTATTTCACTTTACTGCAAGTATTTGTGCTGCATTTTCTGTTCTATTAGTTGAGACTCAAGAGATTTTATTATTATTTGGTGCAGCTTCAATTCTTATAAGTTTACTGCTCATTAAGTTCGATTTTCTTAAATTACTAAAAAGATCAAAAACAAAAAATTGGGGACTGTTCTTTTTACCTCTCTCTTTTACTGTTCTAGTCTTATTCCTATTCCCGATCAATAAAGAAATAATTTTTTTATCAATGCTATTGCTTGGAGTAGCCGATGCTTCGGCGGCATTATTCGGCTCGTTTTTTTCAGACAGTTATTTCTATCTTACCTCTGATAAAAAATCTTTTATTGGTTCGTTCGCATTCTTCGTCACTTCTATTGTGATCTTTATACTCTTTTTTGCCGGCGTTGTTAATGTTGATAAAATCCCAGATTTCTTTTTTAGTCTTGCCGATATTCTATTGTTTGCTGTAGTTACAACTATACTTTTAACAGTTGTAGAAGCAATGTCCTCCAGAGGATTTGATAACTTCACTATACCAATTTTCACGTCGATAATTTTTTACGTTTTTTCTCTTGGAAATAATTTCCTGTTAATAAATCAGTTTGCATTAGGTGTTTTTTTAGCCGCAGTTGTTGCTCTAGTTTCGATCAAATTTAAATTTCTGACCGCAAATGGAAGTGCCGCTACTTTTATTCTTGCTTCTTTTATATTTGGTCTTGGCGGTTGGAAATGGAGTTTACCGATAATGACATTTTTCATACTTTCTAGCCTTCTTTCAAAAATTAGAAAGAGAGAGAATGAAAGAGTTGAAACTTATTTTGAAAAAACCGGGACAAGAGATTATCTGCAAGTTTTAGCCAATGGCGGGATTGGAGGAATACTTGTTATTTATAATCAAATTAATCCGAATGAATTAAATTATTTTATTTACCTTGCTGCAATGGCGGCAGTATGTGCCGATACATGGGCGACTGAGATAGGAACATTACGTAAACGTCCCACGTATAATGTACTTAACTTCAAAAAAATTGAACAAGGTGTTTCCGGTGGAATTTCGGTTGTAGGAGCTTTAGGTGCCATGCTCGGCAGTTTTGTTATTGCTCTTTCAGGAATTTTGTGGATTGAGTTATACTGGGTTTATTATCTAGTGCTTATAATTGGAACGGGATTGATAGGCAGTTTTTTTGACAGTATCTTAGGGGCGACTATTCAATTACAAAGCAAATGCGAGGTCTGTGAAAAAATTACCGAGAGAGAAATTCATTGTGGTGAAACCACAAACTACTACCGTGGTTTTAAATGGTTAAATAATGATGCAGTGAACTTTTTATCAGGTATCGCGTCTGCTTTATTTTTAATACTTATTTTTTATTTCTAACTTTATAACCTATGCTCAAATTGAGATCATATATAATCATATCAATCATAATTTCCTCGGTGATTATTGCCCGGAACTCACAGCCGGGTGATATTTACAATGATGCATTGCTTGCCTTTAACCAACATGAATATTCAAAAGCACAAAAATTGTTTGAAGTTATTTTGAGTGATCCTAATATTGAAGCAGATTTAAAATCAACAGCTTTTTATTACAAAGGTGAATGTCATTTTAGTCTGAGTGAATATAACGCGGCAGCCTCAACATTCGAAGGATTCATAAGTAAATTTCCATTCTCATCTCTTAAAGATAGAGCATTATATAGATTAGGAACTATTTACGTTAATGATAAAGAATTTGAAAAAGCCAGAACAAAATTAAATGAATTAGTTCAATTTTATTTTGCTAGTGAATTTCTTGGCTCAGCCTATTATCTAATAGGAGAATCATATTCAGCACAACGAAGATATAAGGAAGCCGCTGAAAATTTTAGACTTGCGATCAATTATGCTAGTACAAATTCTTTTGAGGCAAATACAATTTATTCACTCGGTAACGCATATGAACATCTCGGCGACTATACCAAAGCTGTTGAACAATATGATGAAATATTATCCTATTATAGAGATAGTGAACTTGAATCATTAGCTCAGCTTCGAATCGGTGCAACATATTATAACTTGAAAAAGTATGATAATGCCGTCATCGAACTTTCAGATCCCAAGATTAAGCGATTAAATTCTCAAAAAGAAACCGAAGCATTGATGCTGTTAGCAAATTCCTTTTTCAAATTAAAAGAATATAAAAATGCGCAGGATATTTTTAATGAATTAATTGAAAAGAATCCCGAGTTATCTAACGAAGAGCAAATAAAATTTTCGCTGGCAAAAATAAATTTCCAAAGTGGAAATTATGATGATGCTTATGATACTTTTATCGAATTAGTTACCTCTGATGTAGATTCGGTTGTCGCAAATTCAGTATACTGGGCTGCTGAATCAAAAAGATATTCCGGACAAACAAACCAAGCTGCCGAGCTTTATGAAAGATTTTTGGAAAACTTTCCCAATCAAAAACTTGCTGAACAAGTATCCTTCAATCTAGCTTCCATTTATTATCAAGAGAAAAGAGAACTAGAAGCGGAAAAGTTTTTATTGCCATTAAGTAATTCACAAAATCCGAATATTAAAATAAGAACTCTAAATCTACTTGGTGAAATCAATTTTAACAGAAAAAAATATGAAGAATCGAATGAGTATTATAGATCGGCAGTCAATATCGGGGAAGGATTCAATAACGAATATTATCAAGCATTATTAGGAAAAGGTGTTTCTGATTATTACTTGGAAGATTTTAATGAATCAATAAAATCACTTGGAAGATTAATTGAAACGGCTCCAAACTTTGAACGCAGTAAAGCTAATTTTTATTTAGCCGAGGCAAACTTTGCTGCAGGTGAGTTTCAGCGATCAATTACATACTTCAACCGTGTGAATACAGATGATTCGCAAGTTGGACTTCAAACAATTTTTGGAAAAGCATACGCGTATTACAACTCGAAAGATTATGCGAACGCAATATTTTATTTCAACGAATACATCAGTAAGTCAAGAGATCCAAACAAAATTGTTGAAGCAAATTTACGATTGGCAGATAGTTTTTACGGTACTAAAAATTTTGTGAGATCAAGCCAAATTTATGATGAAGTCTTCTCAAAATATAAAAATGCATTAAATAATGATTATGCACTTTATCAATATGGACAGGCTTTGTTCTATGCCGAACGTCCGTCAGATGCGATAGCTAAATTTCGGGAATTGCAGCAAAAATTTCCAAAGTCCCGTTACACGGATGAATCTCAGTATTTAATCGGCTGGATTCAATTCCGAGAAGGGAATTTCAAAAGTGCTGTAAATGAATACAAAATAATGTTAGGTAAATATCCAAATTCGCCGGTTGTTCCAATTGCGTTATATTCTATAGGTGATTCATATTTCAATCTTGCGGAGTATGATAGCTCAATCGCTTACTACAATACAATGATTGACAGATTCAAAAACTCGGAATTTGTACTAGACGCGATCAACGGAATTCAATATTCTTTCATTGCAAAAGATCAACCAGAATATGCAGTTGAATATTTACAAAGGTATGTTTTACTTAATCCCAATAGCAGCATTAGCGATCAAGTAAAATTTAAGCAAGCTGATGTTCATTACAGCCTCGGTGAATACGAAAAAGCAAGGAAAGTATATACTGAATTTGTAAACCAATTCCCTAATAGCTCACTCGTCCCAAATGGTTACTATTGGATTGGGAAATGTTCCGAATTATTAAATCAAGATCTCGATGCCATAACAAATTTTAAATTGATTATCGATAGATTCGTAAAATCTGAGGTAGGAGTAGATGCGGTAATTGAATTGGGTAAAACCTATCAAAGATTGAAAATGAATAAAGAAGCTTTACTTATGTATGATTCGGCATTAGATAAGATAGGAAATAATTCGCGCATTCCGGAAATTTTATTTGAAAAAGCAGATTTACTTTTAGAAGAGGATAACGTTGCCGATGCTTACGAAACTTTAGATTATATAATTAATTATTACGATGGAACATTGTTCGCTGATAAAGCAAAAGTGGAACTCGGCGTACTTGAATTGAAACGCGGGGGATATCAAAACGCTGAATTATTATTCAGTGAACTTGGAGCAAAGAGAACAGATGATATCGGTGCTAAAGCGCAATATCATTACGGACTTACTCTGCTTGAGCAAGAAAAACTTAATCAAGCTATTTCTGCATTTGTTAGAGTACGTTCTGTGTTTGGAACCTATGATGAATGGTTAACAAAGTCATTATTGAAACTCGGTGATATTTATGTAAAACTTAACGATAAAAATAATGCAAGGGATATGTATCGCGCGGTTTTGCAAAAGCATAGCAATGACGAATGGGGAAGAGAAGCCAGAAATAAATTGAACAGCCTATGAAAAGAATAATTTTAATATTATTTATATCGTTACAACTATTTGGTCAGAGTGATAATCAAAGTCAAAGCATAGAATTACCCGACTTTGTAATAACTGGTAAGCAGCGTATTGATTTGCCGGTTATGAAAAAATCGAAAGCAGAACCAATTTCGCTTTTATCTAATGAATTTTTCTTTCCTACTTTTACGCCGGAGCAGTTTTCGCTAGCAACAGTAGCTAAACCTGAACAACTATTACCTGTAATTCTGCCTCAACAGAAAAATTATAATGGTCAATTAATTTTGGGTGCGGGACAATATACATTGCCAGCCGGAGAATTTTATTTCACTCAAAAATTTAGCTCGGGTAAATTTTATTCTGCACTTGCCGGAATTAATAGACGAGATTATGTGGACTACGCTGATTTTAATAAATCCAGTATAAATCTCGGTAGTGAATTTTATGTAAATAGAGAATCTCCATTTTTACCCGGAGCTATTATAAATGTTGATGGAAAGTTTGTAAGGAAAGAATATAATTTTTACGGGATTTACAGAGCTTCTAATTTAACTCCGACTCAAAGAGAAACACAAAACATTATTGGTACCATTTCTCTTGAAAATTATTTGAGTGATGTGGTAAAATATAGAATGAGTCTTGGGACAGATTATATTGACATCAAGGATGCAAGTGCTACAGAGTTGAATTACTATTTCGATGCAAATATAAAAGTAAATTTCGGGGACTTTGGCTTCCTTCTAAATGGAAAGTATCAACGTCAAAATGTTTCGAAGATTGGGGCAGATGACAACTATAATTTTTATAAAGTTATCGGAGGAGTGGAATACAAACCCTCACGAAATATGATTTTTAGAGCAGGCGCATCATACTATTTCACAAATTTAAAAGAATGGCGTGATCAATGGAATCCTAGATTCTATACATCGGAAAATTTAATTGCACCTTGGGGAGAATTTGAGTTTGCCTTCAATAATGCTCTGACTTTTACTGCCTCATATAAACCCGAAATTGAATTCTCAACTTATAGCGATTTCCTGCGATTGAATCCATACATAATAGTAACTCAACCAAATGATTGGAAATCTGTGTATGATAACGGTACGGCAATTCATAATCATAAAATTAATGTAGCTCTCAATTATGGTTACAAAAAATATTACGAATTGACAATCGGTGCAGAGTATTTCCAAGCAGATATGTACCCTTACTTCGATTCTAACTTCAGTTTTGATTGGCCTCAACATATTAGCCAATTTTCAATTAATAGACTTAATAATGTAACATCCTTTTCGATTTATGGAAACGCTCTTTATCATCTTGGTCCGTTTGGCTGGTTTTATGGGGATGCTAAATATCAGATTTTTAATGTTGATTATATGTACCGTTCTGCAAAATCGATCCCATATAAACCGGCGTTCTCAGTTTCTGCTTTATATGGATATAAATTTAATTTCGGTATTTCTGCAGAAATAAAAATTCAGTATCATAAAGAAACTTATGCTGATGTTGAAGAAACAATTTTACTGGATGATTATATTAATCTTAGTGCCAAGTTGCGTTATTCATTAACACAGGACTTTGATTTTACACTTCATCTCAATAATTTACTGAATAGAGATAATTATCTTTGGTTGGGTTTTGTTGAATCACCTTTTGATATAACTGCCGGTATTGATTTTAGATTTTAGCACTTGAGATAAAATAATGAATAAAGAAGAATTACAAAAAGCTTGTTCGAATTTGATCGGAGTATCTTCGAGTGAGAAAGAACTTGCCTTTGAAGTCTTACAACAAAAAATTTTAGAAGTAATACATAAAGACGGCGAAGCAATTCGCATTGATGAATTAGGAGTTTTCCAATATAAAGAGAATCCGGAAACTAAAACTGCCGAGTTAATCTTTTCTCAAATTTCAAATAAACCAAATTCAAAGACATTATTTATCCGATTACCTGTAAAAAAAACAGATTATTCTGAAACTTCCTTGGAAGATGTTTTCAGTTTGAGTGTTGGTAAACCGGTTGTACCAATTAATTCTTCATATCAATCCGGAAGTGATTCGGAAACTTCATTTATTTTTATCCGGAAGAAAATTGAGGAAAGAGTTTCTGAAATTCTTCAACAAAGTGAGATACTCAATGATTTTAATCTATGGGATGATTACCTAAAAACAACAAGTGATAAAAAGGAGTCAAAATCGACAGAAGAAAGTAGTGAATCTGTTCTCAATGAATTAACACAACCGGATGAAGAACCTGAATCAAAGAGTGATGATGAATCATTGCTTGAAGCTTTTGTCAGTGAATCAGAACTTTATTCTTTCCCAACAGATTCTGCTGAACAAGAAACCGAAATAGATGAATTATTTGACGATTTAGAAACATTTAAAAATCTTGAAGCTCAAGAAAGTATATCCACACAAGAGATATTCGATGAAACTATTTCTGAAGTTGGAATTAGTGATGACGAAGTTGATCAAGATATTCAATCTGAAGGTAATCAATCATCATTTAGTGATGATGACGCATCCGAAATTAAATTGAATAAAGATGATGTGTTTGACTTAGATAGAGCAATTTTCAGTGAATCGGATGATTCGAAAAAATTTGATTGGAACTGGGGTGATGAACTAAAAAAGGATATTCCCGATTTTGAGGAGACGAATTCTGAACCTGCAGAAATAAAAAGTAAAAAAGTTACAACTAAAGAAGTAGAACCGATTAGTAAATCGACTCAAGAATCGAGTGAAATTGATAACGATCCATTCGGAACATTAGAACAAACTCTCCAGCTTGATCCGGAATTCAAGAAATTAACCGGTGAACTTACTGACGATATTGATTATGGGAAAATGAGAGATGATGAATATAGAATTACAAATTTAAGTAAACCACGCCCGGTTCCTCCAACTAAAGTCAAGACAAGATTTACTAGACTAACTAGTCCGCTCGAAGAATACAATTCTCCCCAAGAGGAAACTCTTTCTAAAAAGACGACAGAAAAAACAAAAGTTTCCACTAAAAGTTATAGAAGTTTTCGGGATCGAAATTCAACTGCAAATATGTTTGTCATCGGAGGTATTGTAGTCATATTAGCTGCAATTATTTATTTTGCCTTTTCAATGGGTGATGCACCGACTAAGGAAGTTTTGACCCCAACACAAAACAATATAATAAATTCTGAAAGAGAGACTGATGTTGTAACAAGTGAACCAAGGCAAACAGTCACTTCGCAGGAGGAAAAACCTGTTCAACCAACTGATCAACAGAGAACAGCAGCAGCAAGAGATAATACATCGCAGGTTGAAGAAATAAGAATTTCGAACTTAATATTTAGAAGAGGAAATGAATATAACGTACAAGTTTCATCATGGCGAAGTCCGATAAAAGCGGAAGAAGAGATGAAACGATTGAAAGCCCGGGGGTATAATGCATTCATTGTTCAAGCATATTTGCCCAGCAAAAGCGGAACCTGGCACAGAGTAAGAATCGGTGGATTTAAATCCGAGTCGGAAGCCAGGAACTTTCTTAACAATACCCAACTATAATCAAAAATTAATTACGGATATACTATGAATTTACTTTCTGTTTTATTTAAAGGCGGATGGTTGATGCTGCCGATTTTTATTGCATCCATAATAGCAGTTGCAATCATAATTGACAGATATATTGTTCTCAGAAAATCCCGTTTAAATGCACCGGCTTTTTTAGTCAAAATTAGGAGTT
The DNA here is from genome assembly GCA_030584085.1 of Melioribacteraceae bacterium. Lineage (NCBI taxonomy): Bacteria > Pseudomonadati > Ignavibacteriota > Ignavibacteria > Ignavibacteriales > Melioribacteraceae > Melioribacteraceae bacterium. Next base: position 2,353,014 of record CP129490.1, on the reverse strand, counting down.
TGCTAAAAAGAAATGATATAAATGGTGCTGTAAAATATTGTATGGAAGAAAAATCTCCTGCTGCTAATATTATTCGGAAAGGTTTAAAGAAACATAATTTGGGGCACGAACGTGTAACCGAAGCAATCGATAATGCTGGTAAACAAGAAATTAATAAGTTGGAAAAAGGACTATCAGTTTTAGCAACAATTTCCGGTGTTGCTCCATTGCTTGGTTTTCTTGGAACCGTAACCGGTATGATTTCTGCGTTCATGAATATTGAAAGCCTTCAAGGCGCGGCAAATCCATCCGATTTAGCCGGCGGTATTTGGGAAGCATTATTAACAACGGCATTCGGTCTTGCTGTCGGTATTATAGCATTTACTGCATATAATTATTTGGTCGCAGCTATAAATAAACTTGTTCTTGATATGGAAGTAATTTCAAACGACGTTATTGATATTTTAGAAGAAGTGAGAACTGGTACATCAATAAAAGATGATAATGATATTATAGAGTTGGATAGGTAGGTGAGAATATGAAATTTCAAATGGCAAATAAACCTTTATCCATATTCAATTTTTCATCTCTGACGGATATTGTTCTTCTACTTTTAATTTTCTTCTTGCTCACTTCTCAGTTTGTTGTACAGACGGGAGTTAAAGTGCAATTACCAGGTTCAAAATTTAATGAACAATCTACTCCCTCAAGATTGATTGTCACTATAACATCAAGCGAGAAGTTTTATTTCGGACAGGATGAAACAACAATTCAAGAATTACCGGGTAAACTTACTCAAGCTTTGGATAAAGCACCCGAGAAAAATTTAATCATTCGTGCCGATAAAAATGTTCAGATTGACTATGTTATACAAGTCATTGATGCGGCGAAAGGTGTCGGTATTGACAAGTTTACAATTGAGACCGAAAAAGAAATTATATAATGAAGTACAACAATTCTAAAAATAGCTCATATGTGTTTTCGTTCGGATTGCATGCATTCCTTTTATTGATTTTTTTCTTTGTTAATTTTAATGTCGAATTCAATACCGAAGATTATGTGACAATTGGTTTTGGTGCAATTGGAAGAACAGGTTCTTCAGGTGCAATCGGTAAAGAAGTAACCGAGAAAAAAAATGTTGCAGAAGTTGAAAAGCAAAAGCAACAATCGGAAGTAGAAAATAAAAAAGTCGAACTTCCTCAAGTTGTGAACACCGATGATGAAAATAAAATTATTGCAGCCGATAAGAAAAAAGAAACCGTAGAAGCTCCGCCACAAAAAGTTGAACCAATTAAAGAAACTGAATCTGATAAAAAAGGCAAGGAGTTTGATGGTTCCGGTGAGGGAACCTTCGGGTTTGATATTGATTTCGGAGGAAAAGGACAAAGAAAAATTTACAGCTATTCACTTCCGGCATACCCGGAGGGTGTTTCTAAAGAAATTGATGTGAAACTGAGATTCACAATTTTACCAGACGGTACAGTCGGTAGAATTATTCCCTTGATTAAAGCGGATGGTAGATTAGAATCTGCGGCAATAAATTCATTACGGCAGTGGAGATTCGAACCGTTATCCTCAAATCAAAAACAATTGGAACAAACTGCTGTGATCACCTTTCCTTACCGGCTTCAGTAATTATCTCACCATAATAAAATTTATAGAAGAAATATTCGGCTATTGTTAAAAGAGTAAGACTCATGGCATCCCTGTCGAAATAAATCCCAAAGCCTGCTTGCTCGACAAAAACTTTTAGAACCATCGTAGAAATTGACCAGCCTACCGAAAACAGAAGAACAATTAAACCGGCATTAATAAATGCGGATTGAAGTGAATCCTCCTGCCATTTTTTGGTAAAAATGTATAGAATGAAAAATAAGTGTCCGGCAAATATTAATGCGCTTATCATCTGTTTTTATATTTTGCATTTGTTACTTGTAAACCAATTACACCACCGACAATACCAAAAATTATATCTACTAAGAGATTATTAAACAGCAGTGTTATAGAGTAAAGAAATGAAAAGCCCTTAGTTCGAAGGTCAACTACAACATCGTTCATCATATCAATTACTTGCTGTTTAATTGCATCATCAATCGGGAAAGAGTTGATCATTCCTTGCAAATTTCCAAAAGCTTCAATCAAATCATTTTGTTTAGTAAAAAGTGTTATAATAATCTCAAAGGAAGTTGTAAATAAAGCGGCAAATAATCCTGTAAACAAACCTAAAAAAATTGCTTTGCCTGTTTCAATTCTTTCATCCAAATTATTTGCGCGTTGATAAAGAACTATAGATAAATAGGCTGCCGCTGGAACTATCAGGCAGCATGCAAAACTTTTTAATACCGGGACTACCGATAAAACACCGGCTCCAAAACCAGCGACAAGCGACGGAAGATACTTCTTCATTTATTTATCCTTTTCTCGTACAAAAATATTTCAATTCCATTGTAAAAATAATAAAATGCAGCCGATCCGAAAATAAATCCGGTTAATAATGCAATTAATTTTAAATAGCTATAAACACCTAAGGAAATAAAAATAACATCAAGTAATAGAGGAATTGAGAGTATAAACAAATATTTAATTGGAATTACATTCTTCGGTTCAATAAATAGTAATGCGAACGATGTAATAAATACACCTAAATAAATACCAACACACCTTGCGCAAAGTAACGAGCATGAAATATCTACACAAATTAACTTATCAACATTCTGATGACAAACAGGCGAATATAAGATATAAAGGAATGGTACATACTCAATAAAAATATTTTGTGTGAAAGGAAATAAAGGTAATAAACTTCCTGTTAACCAAAGGAGTGCAATCACAGTTAATAAAACTTTGTAAACAGTTCTCAAATTATTCTTTAGGTAATTTATAGACCGATATATAATTCTCCGTTAACACAAACAATTGATTCCGAAAAACAAAACTATCCATAATGGGAGAATCTTCATCCAATTTATATTTCTCAAAATGGGTTAGACTCTTTTGAGGATCAAGAAGCAGAATTTTCTTTTCATAACTAATTGTTGCCGCATTCATTGAAAGCTGAATATTTTTAGCTCCCTCTTCAATTTTAATTTTGGTCAAACCTCCGCCAAATTGATCGAATATTTTAATTTCACCTTCATCAAGCACAAATAGTCGAAGATCGGAAGAGATATCAAATTTAATTGGATTACTTAAAGAAAAATTCCCGGCATCATAATTTCCAACTTCCAGAGAAAAATTTCCGTTCAAATCAAATTTCAGAATTCTGGAATTATCCGAATCTAGAATAAACAAATCTCCTAAAGGAGAAATTACCGCACTTGTCGGGTACCTGAATTCATATTGATAATTATCGATTCTGTCTGAACCAAATTGAGAAATGTAATTCAGATCTTTATCAAAAAATTGAACGCGATCATTATTTTTGTCTGTCACATAGACATTTAAAGTAGAAGCGAAAATATCAACGGGCGAATCAAATGCTGATTCACTCCATCCGTATCCGCCTAACGACTTAAGCACATTACCGGTAAGATCAAGTTTGTAGATTTCATTTGTCTCAGAATCCGTTACATAAATAAATTGATTCTGTGCTAAAGAAAATGATTCTGCTTTAGAAAAATTTCCAATTTGGTAATCCAATACTAATTGTTGACTGAAAACCATACTTGTTAATAAAATTGCTCCAATAATCAATTTTTCTTTCATAAACTTATTCCGGACAAATATACATGTCATTTTTACCGATTGGAAAAATACGATATAAGAATTTACAAAAATAGGGGTATATTTTTAGCATAATTTTTGACGATACAATCAATTAGCTCGGTTGATTAAAGAAATATCTTAAAATCAATTATTTTGTTATATTTATACGATATAAAACTATCTTAAAAAACTAAGAATGTTTTGAGGATCATATGCAAAGAATTTTAATAGCCCTAATCATATTAATGCTCGCCTTAGTCTCCTGTAAATTAAAAGAAGAAGTTGTTGATCCGGGAGATGATGACGATCAAGAAGAAGAACTTACCATACTTTTCCCAAACGGGAATGATTCTCTTATGGTTGGATCTGATTACGATATATTGTGGGAAAGCAAATTGCAAACCTCTTTAGTTCTTGAGTTTTCCACTGATAATGGGTCAACCTGGACTTCAATTTCCGATAGCGTTTCTAATACAGGTTCATTTACTTGGGGACCCGTTCCGGATAGACGATCGACTCGTTGCCTGATGAGAATCAGAACTGCGAATGGTTCGCATTCCGATCAAAGTGATTCGACTTGGAGTATCATTGAAAATATTAACAAAGTTTTATTTCTCACTTCACCTTCCGGCGGTGAAATTGTTCCTCAAGGGACATCTTTGGATATTACCTGGATCTCAAGCAAAGTTCAGACGGTAAATATTGAGTTCTCTTCGAATAACGGAAATACATGGCAGCCGATAGTAAATAATTTTGATGCAACAAAAGCTAAATATACTTGGGAAAATGTTCCCGCAATTAATTCATCAAATTGTTTAATAAGAATTACAGATGCTGCGTCACCGACTGTAAGTGCGATTATGAATTCCACTTTTTCAATAATCATTGATGTCAATCTTAAGATACTTACACCAAATGGCGGTGAAGAAATTGAGGGTGGGTTGGATTACGAAATTAAATGGTACAGTAAAGATATTGCTTCGGTTAAAATTGAATACTCAATTAACAATGGTCTTAATTGGAATACAATTGTAAATAACTTAACCAACACCGGTGTGTATTTGTGGAATCCGGTTCCATCAACACCATCAAGTCTATCAAAATTGAAAATTACAGACGTAGATAACCCGGCTAATGTAGATGAAAGCGATACTACATTTTCAATTTTACCGGAAGCAAGCATTACAATCTTAAGCCCGACTTCCGAGTCAAAATGGAAATCTGGAACAAGCGAATTTATTCAATGGAATTCTAAGAATGTTGCGAATGTCAAAATTGAATACTCAACAAATAACGGTGCTGAATGGAATGTAATTTCTAACAGTACTCTCAGTGACGGATCATTTGAATGGAATCCAATCCCTACATTAAATTCGTCCTTATGCAATATTCGAATTTCCGACGCCAGCGATGGAAGACCTGTCAATATCATGGATAATCCGTTTACAATTTATACAGGAGAAGATATACTTGAAGTCTATACTCCAAATGGAGGGGAGAGCTGGGAAATTGGTACGGATCAAGAAATTAAATGGTTTGCGCATGGCGTAACGAGTCTTCGAATTGACTATACAACTAACAACGGTCAATCATGGAGCACAATTGCGAACAGTGTTGCAAATACCGGAACTTATGTTTGGAAGGGAATTCCAAATACACCTTCATCTTTAGCTAAAGTTAGAATTAGTGACGCTGCAGATGACAATCCAAAAGATGAAAGTGATGGTACATTTACAATATCTCAAGAATCACAAATAGAAGTTATTGAGCCGAATGGCGGTGAACAACTTCAAGCAGGAAGTTCCGCTAATATTAGGTGGACTTCAACCAATGTTGAAAATGTAAAAATACAATTCACAACTAACAACGGAGCTACTTGGACTACTATCACGGAAAGTACACCTAGTATCGGTTTCTTTGTCTGGGATGGAATACCTGATATAAGTTCACAACAATGCCGTGTTAAAGTTAGTGATGCGATTGATGGAATTCCGAGTGATGTTTCTGATGGTAATTTTACTATAACTAATCAAGTTGTTCAAACACTTACCGTAATATCTCCTAATGGTGGTGAGGTTTGGCAGTCGGGTGTATCCGAACTTATAACATGGCAATCAAGTGGAGTTGATTCTGTTAAAATTGAATATTCACTGAACAATGGCACAACTTGGACAGTCATTGAAGAATCAATTGAAAATGCTGACGCATTTACTTGGAATCCAATTCCAATTGTAGATGATTTTAAGAGATCTTCAAAAATAAGAATAAGTGATGCGGCCGATGGTAAACCAATTGATGAAAGTAACGGTACATTTACCATTAAGCCAATTCCATCAATTACTTTATTAAGTCCGAATGGTGGTGAAGAATTTGTCGCCGGAGAGTCATTTGATATAACTTGGACTTCAATAGGCATTGAGCGGGTTCATATAGAGAAAACATCAAACAACGGATTAAGCTGGGATACAGTTGCGGTTTCTATATTAAATACCGGTACTTATGAAACCGAGTTTGCTATCCCTTCCACAGAATATAAAGTTCGTGTTCGTGACGCAGCTACGGGTTCACCGGTTGATGCATCGGATAATACATTTACTATTTTACCGAAACTTACAAAGACTATAACTGTTACACGACCTAATGGTGGCGAAAATTGGTTAACAAGCAAAGATCCAAACAATCCTAACTATCATGAAATCCGTTGGGAATCAACCAACATAGAACAAGTTGATATACAATATTCGCTAAATGGTGGTGCTACATGGACGAATATTACGACCGGTGTACCAAGCAACGGATTATATAATTGGAGAGTTCCTGAATCTATTCAGTTCAGAACTGATCTCGCAAAAATCAGAATACGGGAATCAAATAACGAAAATTTATTTGATGATACCGATGGTTTCTTTACGATTCACCCACAAGTTAAACTATTGCGGGTTGAGCAGCCATTTGGAGGAGAATATTTCTTCTGTCCGGATGATGATCCGATGCTAACATTAGTCACTTGGACATCAGCTGGAATTTCACATGTTAAAATTGAATACTCTTACAATAATGGAGCAACTTGGGAAGTTCTTGATCCATTCTATGAATCGAGCGGTGCTTATGGAATCCCGGCTAACTTAGTAGGTCAATTTTTCTATGATGAAGACAGTACATTAGTTTTTGTAGCCGATCATCCTACAACCTTGGCGAGAATTAGAATCACTGATGTCACTCCGAACGGAGTTCCTTACGTTCCACCAGCTGATCCGACAATTAGTGATGTAAGTGAAATATTTAATTTAGGTATATGTGAAGGTTCAAGCGCAACCGGATTGAAACCAAATAATGAAGCAGTTGGTAGAAATAGAAATAACAAATAATTTTGATCGATCAATTGTCCCGTGGTGTAATTGGCAACACGTCTGACTCTGGATCAGAAGAGTTCAGGTTCGACCCCTGACGGGACAACTTATAAACCTTGATTGTAATTTATAATCAAGGTTTTTTTATATTGATGCGATTAAAAGAATAGATTAATGAAAAAATTAATTGCATACCTAAAAGAAGAACCCAATAAAAATGGCGTTAAGAGGTGGGAGTTTTATGCCTCAATAGTATTTGCAGTGATTGCAATATTCTTTCTGATGGCAATAATCTATACCGTTTTATCCAAAGTTATTTAGTAAGAGAATACTTAGTAATAAAGATTTACTATTTTTAAATAATCATAATCGAGAACTTCTTACATGATAGAAAAGAAAGCATACAAGTTAATAAACCAAATCCAGTATTATGATTGGGGTACAAAAAATGAGAATGCTTTCATCCCCAAATTGCTTGATCTAGAAATTGAAAGAGATAAGCCTTATGCGGAATTATGGATTGGTGCTCATCCGAAAGCACCATCTTATCTTTTTATTAATGAACAAAAAATTAGTCTGATTGAATTGATCGAAAAATATCCCGATCAAATTTTGGGTAAGCAAGTTACCAGAAAGTTCAACAACAAACTCCCATATTTACTGAAGATATTATCAAGTAGCCAAGCACTTTCAATTCAAGCGCATCCCAATAAAGAGTTAGCGAAAAAACTTCATAAAAAAGATCCAATTAATTACCCTGATGATAATCATAAACCCGAAATAGCAATTGCCGTTGATTACTTAAATGCCATAGTAGGTTTTAAGCCAGTTGATGAGTTTATAAAAACTTGCAAGAATTATAATTCACTTTCAAGTTTGCTTGAAAGTTGTAAATCGAATAAAGAAGGAATAATAAAAGAATATTATTCGATTATAATAAATTTATCACAAACTGAATTAGTAAAAATTATTGATCAGTTACTTAACCAAATTAAGAACACTAAACAGAAGTCAGATGAAGAATTAGTTTTCATTGAGCAATTCGAAAAGTTTGGATACGATGTCGGACTGATTTCTATTTTATTATTCAACTATGTCCAACTTAAAAGTGGAGAAGCTATTTTTACTGATGCCGGTATTCCCCACGCATATATTAAAGGAAATATTATTGAGTGTATGGCAAATTCCGACAACGTTGTTCGAGCCGGATTAACTCCTAAGTTTAAAGATGTGGATACACTATTGGATATGATGAAATTTGAAGGTGGTAAAGTTACTATACTTTCCGGACAAAAAAATAATGGAGAAAGAAACTATTCGATCCCTATAGACGAATTTGAAATCTCTATTATTGAGTTAGAAGCAGGAGAGACTAAGCATTTCGAAGATATTGGATTAGTAACCGGACTTTTATTGGAAGGCAACTTACAAATCAATTGTGAATCTGGAATTGATAAATTTAAAAAAGGTGAAAGTTTTATCATACCGGCACTCATTGAGAAAATTGAATTGAAATCCAGTATAAAGTCTAAACTAGTTTTTGTGACAATTCCGAGTTCTTCTACTCAATAAGGGAAAATTTTTGATTAGTCTTGAATTACTTTATACAAATTTTCTATAGCTACTTTCAACTTTTTTCTACATTTTTATACTTTAATACAACATTAATTCTGAAAAAAATTGATAAAAAAAATCTTCCTTATAATTCTTCTTTTTGCTCTCTTCTTGTATGCTCAAGATGAAGCTTTGCCTGGAACGACACCCCCTGGTGTCATTGTTTCCCATTCACCGATAAAGAGCAAAAAATTCATTGGATCACCAAGTTTAGTGATTTTACCGAACGGAGATTTCTTAGCGTCTCATGACTATTTTGGGCCCGGAATTTCAATAGCCGAAACTTTTATTTACAAATCGACCGATAAAGGATTAACATGGCGATTGATATCTAACATTAAAAACCAATTTTGGTCGAACTTGTTTTATCATAATGGTAGTCTATACATTATGGGCACTACAAAAGAATATGGTTATGTTGTCATTCGGAAATCTATTGATGGTGGAGTTACATGGACAACTCCGACGGATAAAAAGAACGGTCTTATATTAGATGACGGTGAGTATCACACAGCTCCTGTTCCGATGGTAATTCACAACGGAAGAATTTGGAGATCTATGGAAGATCGAAATCCGCCAACCGATTGGGGAAAATACTTTAGAGCATTCGTAATGTCAGTCCCTGTTGATGCAGATCTTTTGGATGCTACAAGCTGGGAATCAACAAATAGATTGAGTTATGATCAATCTTGGCCAGGTTCTGCTTGGTTGGAAGGTAATGTAGTTATTACTCCGCAAAATTATCTGTGGTGCATTTTAAGAAATCATACAGATGAAGGGAACAGAGCTGCTATAATTAAAGTTGGTTTAACTGGGAAAGTTGTTACCTTTGATCCGGAAACCGGATTTATTAATTTCCCGGGAGGCAGTGTTAAGTTTACAGTCAGATTTGATGAGTTAACGAAAAGATATATTTCATTAACAAATTATATTCCTCAAAGATTTAGTCAAAATAATCCGGAAAGAACTAGGAATACATTAGCATTAATTTCATCTGATAATTTGGTTGATTGGCCAGTAAATAAAATTATCCTCGAAGACCCAAGTGTTTCGAATGTTGGATTTCAGTATGTGGATTTCCAATTTGATGGAGATGATATCGTATTTCTCTCTCGTACTTCGTATTTCGAAAAGGATGGTTTAGCTTCATCTCAACATGATGCGAACTACTTAACTTTTCATCGTATTGAGAATTTTAGATTATTATTAGCCAAGTAAATTTATATGGCAGACAAAATTAATCTTACATTAACAAAAAAGTATCTCGCGGTAGGCGTAATCGGCTTACTCGGGATTATTATCACTTTCACCATTATTAACACCAATTACCAAAATGAAAATTTACGTGAGCAGCATCTCAAACAAGCAAAAAGTTTGTTGACAATATTAAAGGTATCAACCGCAGAAGATATTTATGCATCCAATATATATCAACTCCGTCAAACTATTAGTTTTGTGAAAAGAGATAGTGCTGTTGTTGAGATTCTAATTATCGATACAAAGAATAAAGTTATAACCAATGGAGAAAGAATAAGCGAGGAAGAAGTTTTTATAATTGATGACCCACTTCTAGATGCTTCAATAAACGAGAAGAAGATAAGTTGGGAATATAGAGGAAGCACATTACATTTGTTCGTTCCGGTTGAGTTGCCAAACATACATTTGGGATCGATCAAAATGGTTTATTCTCTTCAAGAATTAAGAGTGGCGGAATTATCTGTACTGCTGAACAACTTAAAATTTGGCAGTGTCATATTTATTGTCGGATTTCTGCTGGTTTTGTTTTTCGTCAAGAAAATTGTTAATCCTATTAAGGAACTTACCGCCGGAACCCTTCAGGTTGCCTCAGGAAATTATGATCTTAAAATAATTGTTGATACACGAGATGAGCTCGAGGCACTTTCCGAATCTTTTAACAAAATGGTTGAGGAAGTAAAACTATCCCGTGATGAAATGATTTCTGCCAAGGAAAATGCCGAAGCGTCGGATAAACTTAAAACAGAGTTCCTGGCTCAGATGTCTCATGAAATTAGAACTCCTATTAATGCAATTGTAAATTTTACGCGACTACTGAAAAGCGAATTTGAATATAAATTATACGGAGAAGTTAAAGAATCATTCGATATAATTGAACAGAGTAGCAATAGACTCATTAGAACTATTGACCTGATCTTAAACATGGCAGAAATTCAGACCGGTAATTATAAAGCACTTTTTGAGGAAATCAATTTATATAAAGAAATTATCCTACCACTCAAATCAGAATTTGAAATTTCTGCTAAAGAAAAGAATCTTGAATTAATATCAGAAGAAAGTGAAAAAGATATAATTGTAAGAGGAGATAAATATAGTATAACTCAACTCTTCTCTAATCTTATTGACAATGCGATAAAATATACAAAAGAAGGGACAGTAAAAATTGTAGTCGGAAAAAACAAAACTAATGTTTTTGTCGATGTCATTGATACTGGTATCGGAATTGCAGATGAATTTCTACCGTTTATTTATGAACCATTTTTACAAGAAGATAAAGGTTATTCTAGAAAATTTGAAGGTACGGGACTTGGACTTGCGTTGGTAAAAAAATACTGCGAAATAAATAAAGCCGAAATAAAAATTGATACTATAAAAAACAAAGGTACAACATTTACTATAATGTTTTTTAGAACTGTTATTTGAAAGATCAGATAATTTCTCTAAGTAGGGTAGTTTTAGTATTTTTGAATAATGGCGCATTCGTCTAGTGGCTTAGGACGCCGCCCTCTCAAGGCGGAGATCACGGGTTCGAATCCCGTATGCGCTACAAAATTTTCTCCAAAAATAATTTAACCCTCGTTCACAAATTATGAAAAGATTTGAAAAGCACATATTCGTTTGTGAAAATCAACGCCCGGCAGATCATCCTCGCGGATGCTGTAAAGACAAAAATTCTGCAGCTATAAGAGAGAAGCTTAAAACTAGACTTAAAGAACTAGGACTTAATTCTCAAATAAGAACTAATAGCTCAGGATGTTTAGACGCTTGCGAATTCGGTCCTTCTATAGTTGTTTATCCCGAGCAAATATGGTACGGTGGTGTGAGTGAAAATGATGTTGAAGAAATTATACAATCACATTTAATTAACGATGTACCGGTTGATAGGTTGAAGATTCAAGACAAAAGGTTTAATAGAGATGCCGGATAAAAAGGAAAGAGCATTGAAGATAGTTGAGCTATTAAAGCTCGAATATCCAACTCCCAAACCAGCGTTAGAATATAAAACTCCGTTCCAACTTCTAATTGCTACAATTCTTTCGGCTCAATGCACAGATGAAAGAGTGAACATTGTTACTAAAGAACTATTTAAAAAATACAAATCGCCTAAGGATTTTGTTAGCGCTGATATTGATCAACTTAAGAAAGATATTTTCTCTACGGGTTTTTATAATCAAAAAGCAAAGAGCATAGTTAACTGCTGCAATGAACTGATTGAAAAACATAATGGCGAAGTTCCTGCTGATTTTGAAAAACTTAATTCGCTTTCCGGTGTGGGAAGAAAAACTGCTTCCGTTGTTGCTGGCAACGCCTTTGGTATTCCCGCGATTGCTGTTGATACACACGTAAAAAGATTATCAAATTTGTTGGGATTAGTAAAATCTCAAAACCCTGATAGAATTGAGGAAGAACTGAAAAAACTAATTCCTCAAAAATATTGGGTGAGAACATCTCACTGGCTTGCAACGCATGGTAGAAAAGTTTGTATTGCAAGAAGACCCAAATGTTTTGAATGTGTTATCGCAAATTTTTGTCCATCATTTAATCCGAATGCAAAAAAATAGGAGATAATATGTCAGAAATAATGCGAAATAGAGATTATTGTTTATCACTTCTAAAAGAATACACTCAAAGCGACAGTTTACTAAAGCATGCGTATGCAGTTGAAGCTTGCGTTAAAGCTTACGCGGCAAAATTTGGTGAGGATGTGCTGTATTGGAGTAATGTTGCCCTGCTTCATGATTTTGATTATGAGCAATTTCCGACTGCCGAGGAACATCCATTTAAAGGTTCAGAAATCTTAAAAGAAAAAGGATTCGACGAGGAATTTAGAAGAACAATTCTATCCCATGCCGATTATACCGGAGAACCGCGTGACACGCTTCTTAAAAAAGTTCTATTTGCATGCGATGAACTTGCCGGGTTTATAACTGCAGTTACATACGTTCGTCCGAATAAAGACATAAACGAAGTCGAAGTGAAATCCGTGAAAAAGAAAATGAAGGACAAAGCATTTGCAAGAGCAGTCAGTAGGGAAGATATTATAAAAGGTGCGGAGGATCTCGGTGTTCCGTTAGATGAGCATATACAATTTTGTATAAATGCAATGCGAAGTGCCAAAGAAAGTTTAGGTTTGTGACTAATATTAGTAAAATGAAAATACTCATTTGACTAAAAATCGACTAATTTGCTTAAATTCTAAAACTGAATAATTACACCTAAATGACTTGACAAATACCCAATTTTCTGGGTATTTTTTACAGTTCAAAATTAACAAGGAAGTATATCGCGAGAATTTTCTACGATTTTTTGGTATTGATTTTTCAAACTCATATTGTTTGTTTCAGATACTGAAATTATACCAATTAAACAAGGTCAGGTTTATGCTAAGAAAATTCTCAATATTGTATTTCCTTTTTTTATGTCTTTTTCTGAGTGCCCAAACTCAGCAAGATATAAAAATAATCTCATCGAATACTAATTCCATTTTAATTGAATATTCTCCCGTTTATACAAACACTTCTCATATAACTCTGGATGGTGTTAAGTATTATTCAATTGATATATTAAATGGAGTTTTTCATCCCGATGAAGGAAAAGGTATTCCTACTATTCCGTTAAGAAGTCTAAATATTGGTGTACCTTCTGAATTCGGAAATACAATTCAGGTTTTAGATGCTCAATATGAAGTTATTAATGAGACCATTGTGCCCGCTCCAATTTCTGAAAAAGAAAATGGAGAAATAAAATTTTCTTATAAAGTAACTCCGGAATACAATTCTTTCAAAAATGAAGAATTAGTAACCTTCGGTGAATACGGGTTGGCAAGAGATTTGCCGGTTCAGAAAATTTTAATTAATCCTGTTTTCTATGATGCTGCAAGCAGAAATATTAAAAAATATTCAAAGATAAGATTTAGAATAAATTTTGGTCGCCCGGCACAACAAACGAAAGCAATTCAAGATGATTTAAGTGATATAGTAATCAACTTTGAAACGGCTAAAAGTTGGGGTCAACAAAGTAAGTTGAACAAGGTGCAAGCCAATATTCAAAATTCGGTATTAGCAAACGGAACGTGGTATCGTTTTGAAGCTCCTGAAGAAGGAATATATAGAATAGATAGATCACAATTAGCTAGCCTAGGAATTGATGCCGCAACCGTTGATCCGAGAACAATAAAGATTTACAATAACGGCGGTTATCAATTAAATGAACAAGTTACTTCATCTAAGACTGTTGACTTACTTGAAAATGCAATTCAGGTTATCGGCGAAGAAGATGGTCGATTTGATCAAAATGATTACATATTATTATATGGTAGGGGAGTTGATTTCTTTGAGTACGATCAGAATTCAAACACAATAAAAAGATTCAAACACGCATTCTCAAAAAGTAATTATTATTTCATTACTTCCGGTGGTGGGAACGGAAAAAGAATGACACTTCAAGAATCGCTCAATTCTCCTACTGCGGTTTTACAAACTGAGACTGATTCGTATTTGTCACATGAAGAGAATTTAATAAATATTGGCAAGAGCGGAAGAGATTACTGGGGTGAAGTTCTTAACTCATCGACAAGCAGCGTAACTTTTATAAACACTTTAAATGAGATGATCCCAAGTTCGGTAATCAATTATAATTTTAGAGTCGCAAATACAACAAGTACCGGATTTTCAAATCCAATAAATCTTCTCATTGAAGAAAATGGTGTAAACGTTTACTCCGGAACGATAACCGGTTGGGGTAATACCTCTTATGTTTTCGGAAGACAACTTGTAGATAAAGCAACTTTTACGGGAACTTTACCAAACAATAGAAGCGCGTTGAAATTCGCAATAAACAATCCTACTTCAAATTCGCAAGCTCATATCGACTATTTCGAAATTCAATACAAAAGAAGTCTTCGGGCAGTTGATGATGAATTTACTTTTTATTCAGATCTAACAAATGATTTTATTCGTTTTAATTTATCTAATTTCACAAATTCTTTAATAGCTGTTTATGATGTTACAGATCATAGAAATGTAAAAAAGATCAATCCATTGGTACTGAGCGGAGGGGATTTCCAATTTATTGTTCAAGGAACACAGACTCAAAGAAATAAATATATTGCTTTAACAAATTCAAAGTTTCGATCAATATCGAATGCTGTAGCCGTACCCAATTCTAATATTCGTGGAATCGAACAAGGTTCTGAATATATAATTATTTCGCATAGAGATTTTTCATCTCAAGCTCAGAGACTTGCTAACTATCGTTCTGGGGAAGCACTTCATCCAATAAGCACAACATTAGTATTTATCGATCAAATTTATAACGAGTTTTCTTGTGGTGCTTTAGATCCAACCGCTATTCGTGATTTTATAAAATATGCTTACGATAACTGGCAAATTCGTCCTGGACTTGTGTTACTATTTGGTGATGGGGATTACGATTATTTAAACGTGGAAGGGAAGAATCAGAACTTTATTCCTACTTTTCAAACACCTGAATCATTGCAGGAATTGAGTTCTTATCCATACGATGATTTTTATTCTAGAGTTTCCGGTGATGATAAGTTAGCTGACATTGGGGTTGGGCGAATAAATGTAAATAATACAAAGGAAGCAGATATTGTTGTAGATAAAATTATTGAATATGAAGCATCTTCGGATAGATCACTCTGGAGAAATACATTGACTTTAGTAGCCGATGATGGTCCAACTTCGCAAGGTAATGATGGAGCAATTCATACAAGACAATCTGAAGATTTATCACGAGTTTATATACCCAAATCATTTGATCAAAAGAAAATTTATTTAGCCGCATACCCGACAGTTGTAACAGGTGCCGGTAGAAGAAAACCTGCAGTGAATCAAGCGATTATTGATGCGGCTAATAACGGTACATTACTTATCAATTTCATTGGGCACGGTAATCCTGATGTTTGGACACACGAAAATGTTTTCCTAAAAGATATTACTATACCCCAACTACAAAATGAAAATTATTTCTTCTTAACTGCGGCTACATGCGATTTTGGTAAGTATGATGAGCCGGATGATCCTAGTGCGACAGAATTAATGTTGCTAAAAGAAAAAAGTGGTATTATTGGTGCTTTTACTGCAAGTCGACCTGTTTATTCTAGTCTAAACGCAGCTTTGAATAACATCTTTTTCTCAAACTTATTAGGTGTTAAAGATTCCGGCGGATTACCGAGAAGACTAGGTTACTCTTATATGTATACTAAGATTACAGGTTCAGCGGATAAAGCTAATGATGAAAAATATTTGTTATTTGCCGATCCTGCACTCAGATTAAACCAACCAGAAAATCCAATTAGTATTGATAAAATTAATGATTCGGATTTAAGTGTTGCAGTTCAAATAAGTGCACTTGGTAATGTTAATGTAAATGGATCATTTTTAAACCTCGACGGCAGTAAAAGCAATTTTAACGGTGAAGCAATTATATCCGTTTTCGATGCAAATAGAACTATGGAATTAAAAGAAATGAACTATACCATAACTCAGCAAGGCGGTCTCTTATTTAGAGGGCGAGTTACAGTTTCAAACGGTTCATTTGATGCAAATTTTACTGTCCCCAAAGATATTTCATACCAAAACGCAAATGGGAAAGTAGTTGCTTATGCCTTTAATAATAATAGCGACGGTGTTGGTTACACCGATAGTGTTATTGTTGGTGGTACGGATACATCTTCTGTGAATGATGGGAAAGGACCTGCTATAGAGATTTACTTTGATGATCTTGCATTTGAAAGCTCTTATTTGGTTAACTCCAATTTTACGCTACTGGCAAAATTGGAAGATGAAACGGGAATCAATACAACCGGTTCCGGTGTTGGTCATAATCTGGAAGCAATACTAAATGATGATGATGACAACCCGATTGATTTGACTACCAGCTTTGTCGGTGATTTGGATGCCGGTGGTAAATCCGGTATTGTCAATTACAAATTTTCTAATTTTGAGGAAGGCGATTATAAGATAAGAATCAAAGCATGGGATGTTTTTAATAATTTATCTTCGGAAGAAACATATTTCTCGGTTGTAAATAGTAATAATCTTACTTTGCGTGAAGTTGTTAATTATCCAAATCCATTTGCTTCGAATACAACATTTACCTTCCAGCAAAACTTGAACAAAGCATTGAACGTAAAAATAAAAGTTTATACAATTGCAGGAAGATTAATAAGAGAAATTGAACAATTCAGCATACTCGACAAGTTTGTAAGAATTCCTTGGGATGGAAGAGATCAAGACGGGGATGAACTTGCAAACGGAACATATTTGTACAAATTAATTGTAGAATCAACCGAGGGTGAATTTAGAGAAACCGTTTTAGGTAAATTAGCAGTAATCAGATAGAATTTTTTAATAACCCTTATTGGAGGTATATCAAGATGAAAAAGATCTTGTTAACATTTATAATAATGATGACATTTTTCGGAGTAATGAATAGATCGTATGCTCAAGGTGAAGCAGCAGTTCCGTTTTTATTACTAGCTCCTGATTCAAGAGCAGGCGGTATTGGTGAATCCGGTTCCGGTTTGGCGGATAACTCAGCAGCCATATTCTGGAATCCGGCAGGTATAGCATTTCTAACCGGTTCAGAAGTTAGTATTACACACAGTAATTGGCTGCCGCAATTCAATTTAGATCTATTTTATGATTACTTAACTTACAGACAATTTATTGAAGATATAGGCGGTAGTGTTACTGCCAGTATCACCTACATGAACTTTGGTGAATTCGTTCGAACATCATCAAGTTCACCTGATCCTATTGGCACTTTCCGATCATTTGATGCTGCATTAACACTCGGTTATGCGACAAAATTGAGTCAAGATTGGGGTGTTGGTTTTAACTTCAGAATCATTCATAGTAGACTTTCCGATCAACCGACCGAAAATGAACAGGGGAGCGGTGTTGCAACTTCTGTCAGTTTTGACTTAGCCGCAATGTGGCGACCTTCCGAATTAGATATTCCTTTGATTGGTGACATGAGTAATAGGCTCTCAATTGGTGCCAATTTAAGTAACCTTGGACCAAAAATTACTTATATCGATCAAGCTCAATCTGATCCTATTCCAACAAACTTTAGACTTGGTTTTGCTGTTCGTATTTTTGAAGATGATTATAACTCATTGACCTACACATTAGATTTTAGCAAACTTTTAGTAAATAGAGTAGATAGCGGTGAGACAAAAGCCGAATTCTACGAAGCAGTTTTTACAGCTTGGGCTGATCAACCGTTGAGTGAAGAATTAAGAGATATTGTAACTTCCATGGGATTAGAATATTGGTATGGTAAACCTGAAGATTTCATGTTTGCGCTACGAGCCGGTTTCTTCTATGAAGACCCTTCTTACGGTAATAGAAAATTTGTCACTCTCGGTGCCGGTATCCGTTATGATATGTACGGTTTTGATTTCAGTTATATAACAACAGACATGTTCCAAGATGGTGAAAACCATCCATTATCAGATACGCTTAGATTTACACTTCTCATAGGCTGGGGTTCAACTCCTTCACAAACAAAAGGATTTCCTCGCGGGATATAATAAATTATGAAAAATATTCTCTCTCTTTTTCTGTTAAGTTTGTTTGGTTTGGGCATGTTAAGTGCCCAAATTAATTTTAAGCTAAATCCAAATCCAAGAAGCGAACCTTTAAAATTGAATTCGCAAGATACACTTAAGATTCTTGCAGTGATGGTTGAATTCCAACAGGATAATGATGGAAACACATTTGGAAACGGGAAGTTTGGTTCAATTTATTCGAAGGATTATGGTAATACAATATTAGATCCGCTTCCTCATGATGCAAATTACTTTAGTAGTCATTTAGAATTTGCAAGAAATTATTTTACGAAAGTGTCAGATGAAAGATTAAAATTAGATTTCACTGTATTGCCGAATATTGTAACTGTTTCTAAAATAATGAGGGAATATTCACCTCTTCCCAGAACTAATGATTTAACTCCTCTTGGGTCATTCGCAGAAGAGGTTTGGGCGATCGCTGATCAATCTTTTCAAATTGATTTTAGTGAATATGATCTATTTACAATATTTCACGCGGGTGTCGGAAGAGAAATCCCTACTCCTGGAAGTATTGGTTTGGAACGAGATTTACCTTCGGTTTATTTGAGTGAAAAATCTCTTAAAGAAATTTACGGCTCTACTTTTGAAGGATTCTCTGTAAACAACGGTAATTTTTTAATTAACAATACAGCAATTCTTCCTTCAACGGAAAGTAGAGAGATTGAAAGTTTCGGTGAAGTTTATCTGCAAGAGTTTTCGATAAACGGTTTGATTGTGGGAACTGTTGCTTCATATTTGGGATTACCGGATTTATTCAACACCGAAACCGGTACTAGTGCAATTGGAAGATTTGGATTAATGGATGGTCAGGCATTATTCGCTTATAGCGGATTATTTCCACCCGAGCCATCAGCTTGGGAAAAAATCTACCTTGGCTGGGCAGAACCAACCGAAATTTCTTTAAATGATCAAACTATCAGCTTAGTTGCTCCTCAAGTTGCAAACCCCGGAGATAATACGATTTTGAAAATACCAATCAATTCGAATGAATATTATTTGATCGAAAACAGAAAACGTGATGCAAACAAGGACGGTGCAATAATCACTTACAAAGTCGGTAACTCAATCAACACAATAACATTTTCAAAAGATGAAATTAGTTTTTCTCCGTTTGGCGCTGATACTTTGATTGGTGTTATAACCGATGTTGATGAATTTGATTGGGCTGTCCCGGGTTTTGTAGAAACTCAAACTTTCGATGATCCCTTTGAAGATATCGGCTTTATCATTTGGCATATTGATGAACAAGTAATAAGAGAGAACCTTGAATCAAATACCATAAATAATAATAGAGATAGATTAGGTGTAAGAGTTGTTGAAGCAGATGGTATATTTGATATCGGTGAAGAGTTTTTAAATATTTTTGGTGAGACTGTTATAGGCGAAGGTACTAAACAAGATACTTGGTATAGCGGAAATCCTTCCGAGTTTTACGATAATAAATTTAATGCAAATACAAAACCGGCTGCAGTTTCTAATCTAGGAGCAAATTCACTTGTTGATATAAGCGATATCTCTACCATTGGAAATGAAATGTCATTCAAAGTGAGTTTCAAGAATAGTGCTTTATCTAAACTAGCGCAGAAAAAATTAAACATTGATGCAGAAATCAAAAATGTATTTGGATTAAACGAAGTACTCGCAGTTCAAGCCGGGAATGATTTACACATATATGATAGTGAAATTGAATTGCTTCATACAATATCCGGAATAAGTGATGTAATGCCATCGGTTTTTAATAAAGATGGTCGGACCTATATTGTTGGTTCATTCAATAGTACATTAAACATCATTTCATTTACCGGACAAAATGTTATCGCACATTCTCTATATGAAACAACAATTTCGGAAAATATCACCTCACCAATTGTTGTCGCTGAAAACGGAGCTACTTTTGATGTGTACCTCGGTGGTGAGAATGGTAATATCTTTAAGTATAATTTCAATGAAAGGGCAAGAGTGAAATTTACCCCAGTTGGGGCATACAATGTGTTCAACAATGTTGCTGTTACTCAAATAGTTTATAATCCTCACCAACAAGTAGTCTTTGCAATAGCTGGTAATCAATATTGGAACTCGGTAGAAAATCAAGCAAAAATATTTAGTAATCCACTTAAGAAACTTTCTGCATCTCAATATGTTGCTGATGATATTGTTTCCAGTAAAGTAGTGTTAATGGATGAGTCGAACAACTTTTCGATTCTTCCGTTAAGTGCAAGTGCAACCAATATTGAAGTTAAAAGTACTGAATCAATTAATGACTTTTTATTAACTGATTTAAAAAATGACAGACAACTATATTTTGCTTTCTCTCATGGGAACTTAATTGATGCAAGAAACCTTAGTGGATATAATGCTGATTACTTCCCAACAGAAGTAAATAACAGAAATGAAATTCTCTTCGGTGATCATAATCTCTCAATAAAATTAAATAATAATGAATTTTATGATGTGATAAGCTTTGATGAAAACGGATTGATTTATGCAGTCGATGGCGAAAAGGGAAATGTTATTACCGGATTCCCGGTTTCTTCCGGTTCAAGAAGTATAGTTCATCCGGTTATTTTTAACAGCAACGGTGCTCGTTTAACATTGATTAATGAGGATAAGGAATTAATCGTTTGGGGAATTGAAAATATTTCTGAAGTCAATGGATGGACAAGTAAATATGCAAATAAATACAATAACGCTTTTATGGAAGCTTCAAGTCAAGGAAATGTTATTGACGAATTTTTCCCGAAAGACAAAGCATACAACTGGCCTAATCCGGTGTATGGAGATGAGACTAAAATTAGATTCTTTGTTAAAGAAAACTCCAGCGTAGTTGTTAAAATATTTGATTTAGCAGGTGACTTTGTTGCTGAATTAAACGGAAATGCAACAGGTGGAATGGACAACGAATTAACTTGGAATGTTCAAAATATTCAAAGCGGTGTTTACCTTGCTCATCTCAATGTAGAGAGTGTTTTTGGAAAATCGGATAACAAACTTATTAAGATTGCTGTTATAAAGTAAACTTACATTCATATTTTCAAACTGTAGGATACATTAAATTAATGAAGAAAATTTCCAGAATTATTTTGCCTTTGATAATTGCCGCAATAACATTGAATGCACAATACAACGAATACGAACCTGATTACGAATGGTTAACTATTGAGACCGAAAATATATCGGTACATTATCATCCCGAAGCTGAACGAACAGCAAGAGTTGTAACTCAAATTATGGAAGATGTTTGGGATCCGATTTGTAAACTCTACAGATATGAACCTGATAGAGTTCATTTTGTAATAAAAGATATAGATGATTACGCAAACGGTGCTACATATTTTTTTGATAACAAAATTGAAATTTGGGCTTCATCATTAGACTTCGATTTACGCGGAACACACAATTGGCTGCGAAACGTTATTTCTCATGAGTTTACTCATTTAGTTCAAATCCAAGCATCGATGAAACTAACCAGAAATTTGCCTGCTGTTTATTTACAATTTCTAAATTATGAAGATAAACGTCGACCCGATATACTTTATGGCTATCCAAACTTCATTGCCTCCTATCCAATTCCAACAATAAATATCCCGGCATGGTTTGCAGAAGGTACAGCGCAATATATGCGTACCGAATTTGATTACGATAATTGGGATACTCATCGGGATATGATCCTTCGTTCCTATGCACTTGATGGAAAAATGCTCACCTGGAATCAAATGGGTGTATTCAACAAAACAAGTTTAGGTAATGAATCGGTTTATAATTCCGGTTTTGCTTTGACAAGATATATCTCACAGAAATATGGTGAAGATAAACTTAGAGAAATATCTAACACGCTTGGTAAAACATTCAACTTTACTATTGATGCTGCTTTTGAAGATGTTTTAGGAAAAGATGGTAACGAAATCTATAATGAGTGGTCATCTTATATAACAGAAGATTACGAAAATAGAACTAGTGAAGTTAAATCAAATTTGGTTACCGGAGATATAATTCGTGATGAAGGTTTCGGAAATTTTTATCCAATATTCACTGAAGATGGAAAACGAATAATTTATATATCAAATAAGAACGCCGACTATTTTTCTCTTTCATCGATATTTGAATATAATCTTGAGACAAAAGAAGAAAAATTAATTGAATCGGGAATTCGTTCCACAATAGGTCTAATACCCGGAAGCAATAAAATTGTTTACGCAAAGTTGGATGATGATAATGATAACTCCGTGGAAGTGCACGATCTTTATATTTACGACATTGATGAAGAAGATGAAAAAAGACTAACATATGGATGGCGTGCTAACAATCCATCAGTATCTAATGACGGCAAAAAGATTGCATTTCTAATTCAGCGTGACGGAACGACTAATCTTGCAATCTGCGACATTGATGGTAAAAATTACCTGAGATTAACAAACTTCAAAAATGGTGAGCAAGTTTATAATCCAAAATTCTCAAACGATAACTCTCATATCATTTTTGATTATTCTTATCATCACGGGAGAGATATAGCTAAAGTTAATATTGACGGTACCGACTTCGAGTTTCTTGTTCAAACCGAAAAAGATGAACGCAACGCGGTATATGATTTAGATAATAATTTGATTTATGCTTCTGATGAGACCGGAATTTTCAATCTATACAAACTTGATAAAGTCTCCGGTGAACGAAAAAGAATCTCAAATGTTACCGGTGGCGCTTTTATGCCTTCGGTTAATCCGGATGGGGATATTGTTTATTCAGGTTACAATTCTTCCGGTTATAAAATATTTTATCTAGGTAAAGATGAACAAACTAAAGTTGATGAATCAAAACAGTATAGTTGGATAGGCAACCCGCCGCTCGATATTTCGAAACCTGATGAATCAGCAATAATTACCAATATTGATCGATTAAAGAACTTTAACGATTATGATATAAAAAAATATGATTCTAAAAGTTACACGGGATCTTTTACTAATTTGTCATTCTATCCTTTTATTCGTTATGATAACTATAATACATCGAATGATTTGACAGATAGAATTAAACCGGGTGTTTACATTTCGTCTAATGATATTTTAAACCGTTTCGGTTTCTTTGCCGGCGGCTCGATTAATAAAAGATTAGAACGCGATTTGTTTTTAATTTTTGATTACAGAGATAAACTTCCGTTAATATATAATCTAGGATTAAAGCCTGAGCTTTCAGTTGAACTTTATTCTATAAGCAGAGAAGCAAATGTTGATCTTGTTTTCGATTCCCTGGATGCTGCTAATAATACAGTAGCAACCGATGTAACTTACAATCTCTTTGAGGTTGATTTTGTTGTTAAGCATAAAATATTTAAAAGTATAAATGATTTTGAATTCAGATATATCTTTAGTCAATATACCGCGACACTTGGTAGTTTCATTTTTCCCAACACGTCAATCCTATACCCGACAACAAATGACAAATATTTCATTGGAAGTAATTTCCAATTTAAGCTTCGTTTTGATTCAAAGATTCCTACGATCGATAATGATATTAATCCTGTCGGAAGAGAAGTGGATATTCAATATAACTATGAAATGAATCGCTACAATGATGAAGGACAATATGAAATCGATGACGGAGTTTTAAAACCGCTTTATAATGATTACACGTTTCATAGACTCGAATTAAATTATAGAGAACATATCGAAACATTTAAAAATCATACATTATCAGCTAGATTGAGAACCGGTACTATAGTCGGTCCGGCCGTTCCGGATTTCTTCGATTTTTATTTAGGTGGGTTAACCGGTATGCGTGCATATCCCTTTTATGCTCTTAGCGGAAATGAAGTTGCTTGGTTAAACGTAACTTACAGATTTCCATTATTCAGAAATATTGATACGAGAATAGGGCATCTTTACATCGATAAAATTTACTTGGCGGTTCATGGTGATATTGGAAATGCTTGGAACGGTGATATACCTTCGTTCGATACATTTAAGAAGGGTGCCGGCTTTGAGGTAAGAATTAAAATGAATTCATTCTATCTTTTCCCGACAAGTATCTTTTTTAACGCAGCTTATTCTTTTGATCAATTTACTACTCGTATTTTGAACGAAGATATTTCATATGGTAAAGAATGGCAATTTTACGGCGGACTATTATTCGACTTCAGTATATAAAGGAGTAAATTTGAAAATGAAAAAAATCTTGTTAATAATATTAATTAGTTCAGCAATTTTTGCTCAAGTCGAAAACGAATTTTTATTCACAGGCGATATAAGAATTGATTCAAAAAATATTTATTCTCAACAACAGCCTGAATTAGATCAAGAAGAAGTTTATAATCAGCATAAGAAATCTGCTTTCCTATCAGCACTGATGTCAATTGCATTACCCGGTTCCGGTCAATTTTATAATGGTGACTATTGGAAGTCTGCAATATTTCTAGCCGTGGAAGCAGCAGCAATTACATTGGGTGTTATCTATGACGGAAAAGGTGATGACCAAACGGATTTTTATGAAAATTATGCCGATCAAAATTGGGACGTGAAACAATATGCACAATGGACTTTGGATAATGCTAATAGAATTAATTCATTAGTTGATCCAACCGAGTTTAATCTCTTCGATAATCAAGGAAATCT
Source organism: Melioribacteraceae bacterium (assembly GCA_030584085.1). Classification (NCBI taxonomy): domain Bacteria; kingdom Pseudomonadati; phylum Ignavibacteriota; class Ignavibacteria; order Ignavibacteriales; family Melioribacteraceae; species Melioribacteraceae bacterium. The sequence continues at coordinate 2,327,908 of CP129490.1, read as the reverse complement.
TATTTGGTCTGAATTAAATCGTTTAGAAAGTGCAATCGGTAAATGGTACTCACATCGTTTACCGAGACAAGGTGATCAGCAGTATTACGAAATGATTGGGAAATATCAACAGTTCAATGCCGGCTGGGTTGATTTTACAGAAGATCCAAATGACCCGTATGATTATGGTGATCCTCTAACCAATAATTTTCTCTATTATTCCGAACAACGCGGTCTTGCTAACGATTATTATAACGTTGCAAAATGGGCGGTTATTGGAATTGTAACAAACCATATTTTAAGTGCGGTTGAAGCAGCCTTTGCAACCGGTGCTTATAATAGAAGACTTGAATCACAATTAAACATCAAGCGAGAACAAATCGGTTTTCATACCGAATATTATCCTGAATTATCGCTTCGAATTAACTTTTAAACTTCACAGCTTATCCATAGATTAGGATTATGAAAACACCGCTAGTTGTAATTGTTGGCAGACCGAATGTAGGTAAATCCACATTGTTCAATCGTTTAACAAAATCGAAGGATGCAATTGTTGACGATATGAGCGGAGTTACGCGCGATCGAATCTACGGAGAAGCTGATTGGAATGGAAAAGTTTTCAGAGTTATGGATACCGGAGGTTACGTACCCGATTCTGAAGAACTTTTTGAAACAGCAATACGTGAACAAGTTGAAATTGCATTAACCGAAGCAGATGCGATTCTCTTTGTGACCGATGGAAAGCTTGGAGTTTCGCCTATCGATAATGATATTGCAAAGCTTTTAAGGTCTTCATCAAAACCTTCCTTTGTATTGGCAAACAAATTAGATAGCCCCGAAAGCGGAATTAATAAAAGTGAGTTCTATGCTTTTGGTCTTGAGGACGTATTTGATATCTCAGCATTAAGTGGAAGAAATCTCGGTGATTTTTTGGATGAATTAATTGAGAAACTAGATTTTTCCGAAGCTGATTATGAAACGGATGAAAGATTAAGACTAGCGATAATCGGAAAACCAAATGTTGGTAAATCGTCTTTAACAAATGCATTACTTGGCTTTGATAGAAGTATTGTCACAAACATTCCCGGAACAACTCGTGATAGTATTGATTCTGTTCTAAAGTACTACGGAAAGGAAATTGTGCTTGTTGATACCGCCGGGCTTCGCCGTAAAAGTAAAATTCAGGAAAGTGTGGAATTTTATTCAAACGTTAGAACTTATCGTGCTCTTTGGGAATCCGATGTCTCGGTTATTATGCTTGATTCATTACTTGGTTTGGAAAAACAAGTTCAAAGAATCATTCAAGAGGCAGTAAGAAGAAGAAAAGGAATTATACTTGCCGTAAATAAATGGGATTTGATCGAAAAGGATACTAAAACTGCAAAACATTACGAAGATGAATTGAGATCTCAACTCGGTACAGCAGATTTCGCTCCGATAATTTTCATTTCAGCACTTACTAAGCAAAGAATATATAAACTAATTGATCTTGCTCTTCAGATTTATGAAGAACGATCGAAGAAAATCCCGACTCAAGAATTGAACGATACAATTTTAGAAGAAGTAAAAAGAATTCCTCCGCCTTCAACCCCTACTGGTAAAGAAGTGAAAATAAAATATATCACTCAAGTTGGTGATTACTATCCTATTTTCCTTTTCTTCACAAATGACAGCAAATATATCCCAGACAGCTACAAACGATTTCTCGAAAAAACTATTAGAAGTAAATATGGATTTTCGGGAGTACCGATGACGATTTCCTTCAAAGAAAGTTAAAAAAGAAGTTTACTTAAAAAACAACTTTCTTACAAAAAGCTTATATTATCTAACTAAACAAAACAATTTTCCCGAATTATGAGAAAACCCCAAATAATTATTATCGGTGGAAATGCAGCAGGACCGAGTGCCGCAGCCAAAGCAAAACGTGTTAATCCGGAAGCCGATGTAATTTTATTTGAAGCTAGTCCTTTCATATCCACCGGGACCTGCGAACTCCCTTATCTTTTCAGCAATGTTATTGATGACTATAAAAAATTAGTATTCTTTTCCCCTGAACAGTTTTTTGATGAAAAAAAAGTTAGAGTTAATGTTAACCATAAAGTTGAATCGATTAATAGAAGAGAGAAAACAGTTCAAGTTGTGAATCAAATTGATAAGTCTAGTATTAGTGTTCCATATGACAAGCTGATAATAACAACAGGGTCAGTTGCAAAGATGCCTGCTAATCTCAGGTATGCTAAGAATCTATTCACTTTGAAAAGTATTAGTGACTATATAAGAATAAGCGAATATCTGTGTCAAAATAATGTAAAGAATATCATAATTCTGGGTGCCGGTTATATTGGAATTGAAACCGCGGAAAATCTCAAAGCAATGGATTATAATGTTCATCTTATTGAAAAAGATTCGGTTCCAATGCCAAGCAGTGAGAAAGAAATTTCGGCATTGATAAAAGATAAATTGGAGAAAGAAAAAGTAGAAACCACTTATGGTTTTGCGGGATTAAAATTTAACTTCCGGGATGAAAAAATTACTACCATTAATATCGACGGAAGAATTATTGACACATGTCTTGTGATATCGGCAATTGGTGTCGAGCCTAATTCATCACTTGCAATTTCAAGCAAACTAAAAGTTGGAAAGTACAATGGAATAACTGTTGACGGAAAATTAAAAACAACTGACCCAAATATTTTTGCTGCTGGTGACTGTATAGAAATCAAAAATACTATCACAAATAAACATGATTATTTACCACTTGCTACATTAGCTCATGAACAGGGACATATTGCAGGTGAAAATGCTGCCGGTGGAAATGTTTTTTATGATTCCGTTGTAAAAAATGTTGCCGTAAAAATATTTGATAATGTTTTAGTATCTGTTGGTCTTACTTCAATAGATGCATCATCAAATAATTTTAGAGTAAGATCTGTAGATGCAATACTCCCCAACTTGGTTAAGGTTATGCCTGAAAGTAAAAATACTTATGGAAAAATTATATACGAAGAGGGAAGTAGAAGAATACTCGGAGCTGAATTTTATGGTCAATCAGAAGTTATTGGATATGGTGACTTAATTTCTGCATTGATTTCAAAAAATGATAAAATTGATTCCCTAACAAAAATAAATTTTAATTACACACCACCAAATTCACCATTTATAAATATTTTATCATACTTAGGTAGGAAGGCATTGAAGTAATGAATAATCTTACAGTTGTAAAGAACCCACTGGTATTAAGAGATATTACTATTCTTCGAAATAAATCTACTGAGGAATATGATTTTCGGCTTGCGTTAAAACGAATTTCTTATTCATTAGTTACAGCAATATCCGAAGATTTTGAGGTCGAATCCGTAAACGTCGAAACACCATTAGAGATTACGGAAGGACATAAGATCAAGCATCAGATAGTACTAATCCCTGTCTTAAGAGCCGGACTTAGCATGGTTAGCGCATTTATTGAAATGATTCCCACAGCCAAAGTAGGACATATAGGGCTGCAAAGAGATGAACAGACTTTAAAGCCGGTTGATTATTATTATAAAACTCCGAAGAATTTAGAAATTTCAAAAATTATTGTACTTGATCCCATGCTTGCCACCGGAGGAAGTGCTTCCGCTGCAATCTCACATCTTAAAAGTAAGGGAGCAAGAAATTTAATTTTAGCCTGTTTGATTTCAGCACCCGAAGGTGTTCAAAAAATGGAGCAAGATCACCCGGATGTTAAAGTTTTTACAGCAGCATTAGATAGAGAACTTAATTCAGTTGGATATATTCTTCCCGGATTGGGAGATGCAGGAGATAGAACATTTGGAACGCTATAAGATATTATTAATACTGATTTTAACTCTTTCACTTAAAGCTGAATTACCTACCAATATCAAGTTTGCTGCAAAGGTTTATTCAGGAATAACAAATGTCCTAAACGAAAATTATGCACAGGCAAAAAAGGATTTTAACTTTTTCAAAGAAAAGAATCCCGATTCTCCACTCGGGAGCATATTGTATGCCGGAGCATTAATTTTTGAGAGGGAGCATCTGAATTACTATCTTGAAACAAAAGAAATCGATTCTCTCTTATACTCTGCACAAGATTTTTGCGAGGATAATTTAGATGTTGATCCAGACGACTTATGGAATAATTATTTAATGGCATTAACCAAAACATATCAAACTTATTGGAAACTCTTCCAATCAAATTATGTTGATGGTTTTGCAGACGGGTTTATTGCGTTGCAGTATTTTGAACGCTGTTTAGAAATTGATTCATCTTTCATTGAAGCTCAAGTTGTGATTGGTAACTATAATTACTGGAGCAGTGTGAAAACAGAATCACTTCATTGGCTCCCATTTATCGAGGATAAAAGGGAATCTGGATTAAAATCTCTTGAATTAGCATTAAAACATAAATTTCTTACTAGAGATTTTGCTCTGATCTCACTTTGCTATGCATATTTAAATGAAGAAAGATATCTCGGAGCAGCAAATTTAGCTGAAACTCTGCGAAAAAAATATCCTCAAAGCAGTAAAATAAAATTATTGTTAGCAAAGGCTAATGAAAAGCTTGAACCTCAAAAGTCTGTTCAACTTTATAAAGAATTAATCAGACAATACGAGAAAGACAATTTTGAAAACCCATACAAGTTGATAGAACTGAAAAGCAACCTAGCAAATTTGTATTATAATCTTGGCAGATTCTCCGAAGCTAATAAAATTTGTGAGGATGTTCTTTCAATGCCGAGAATTGACGTAAAATATCAAATAGAAGTATTACCTCTTATTCAACAAATTGTCGAACTAAAGGATTCTACAAAAATTCGTCTTGAAACACTCCCCAAAAATTAATATTGATTTTCTGATATTTTTAGAATATTAATGCAAGTATGGAATCTGTAATTACCGGCATAAAGCAACAAAAAATGCTAGAAGAGCTGCTTACAGTTTGTAAGGAGCATCTTCCGGTGGTTAATGAATCATTAATCGCAAAAGCATTCCAATTAAGCTACGAATCACACAAAAATGATTTTAGAGCTTCCGGTGAACCATATTTCAATCATCCCTACGAAGTTGCATTAATTGTAGCTAAAGAAATTCCATTAGACGATGTTTCTGTAATCGCTGCATTGCTTCATGATGTGGTTGAAGATACAGAAATTGGTTTACAATTTTTGAGCAAAGAATTTGGTAAAGAAGTAGCCGATATCGTTGATGGTGTTACAAAAATTGGCGGTGTTTTTAAGGGTCAGGATATATCTCAAGCTGAAAATTATCGCAAACTTCTTCTATCAATGGTAAAAGATGTTAGAGTTATTTTAGTAAAATTTGCCGATAGGCTACACAATATAAGAACACTCGAATTCGTAAATCCACAAAAACAAAGAAGAATTGCAAAAGAAACTCTCGAAATTTATGCTCCCTTTGCTCATAGATTCGGATTGGGCCGTGTTAAGTGGGAGTTGGAAGACCAAGCATTTAAATACTTAAACAAAGAAGCCTATGCAGACTTAGCCAAAAAAGTAAATGAGAAAAGAAGAGAACGAGAAGCATATATTGCAAAATTTTCAAAACCGATTGAAGAAAAATTAAAAGCTCACAATCTAAAATTTTCGATTGGTGGAAGAGCAAAACATCTTTATAGTATTTATCGAAAAATGATAAATCAGCAGAAATCATTTGAAGAAATTTATGATCTATTTGCGGTAAGAATTATTCTTGAAAACGAAGATCCCAATGAATGTTACTATGTACTGGGGATAATTAATCAACACTACAAACCAATTCAAGATCGTTTTAAAGATTTTATTTCGATTCCGAAGAAAAACAATTATCAGTCTATACATAATACCGTGATTGGTCCTGATGGCAGGTTGGTTGAGATTCAAATTAGAACACGCAAGATGCATGAAATTGCAGAGAAAGGTGTTGCTGCTCACTGGAAATACAAAGAAAATCTAATTTCAGATGATACGGAATTAGAGGAATGGGTTAACTGGGTTAGAGATATTTTTGAAAATTCTACGAAAGATGAAGCAACAAAAGAAATTCTTGCCAGCTTTAGATTGAATCTTTACCAAGATGAAATTTACATCTTTACTCCAAAAGGTGAATTAAAAAGATTGCCGATTGATTCAACCCCTGTAGATTTTGCTTTTGAAATTCATACAAAAGTCGGTAATCATTGTATTGGTGCAAAATTAAATGGAAAAATTGTTCCACTCGATACAATTCTTCATTCCGGTGATCAAGTTGAAATTATCACTTCAAAAAATCAGCATCCGAATAAAAGCTGGCTTCAATTTGTTAAAACTCATAAAGCAAAATCCGCAGTTAGAAGATATTTGAATAAGGAAGAGGACAAACTTGTAGAACAAGGAAAAGAGATTTGGGATAAAAAAGCCAAAAAACACAAAAAGAATTTATCGATCGACGAAATTAATCGACTCGCACATAAATTGCGTTATGATAACCCTCGTCAACTATTTAAGGATATAGCTATTGGCAAACAAAATCCTGATGATATTTTAAACCCAGTTCAAGAAAGCGGAGAAGAAGAATCGAATGAATTGTTTTTTGATACATTTGTTGAACAAGCTAGAGGTGTATCGGGGGGTAATGTTGTAGTTGAAGGAGAACATAAAGGAATTCAACATAGCTATGCTAAATGCTGTAATCCAATTCCCGGCGATCCAATAATTGGTTTTATTACTACGGGGGAAGGAATAAAAATTCACAGGAAGGATTGTATTAATATTATTCAAATGTCTAAAAGTCAACCGGATAAATTAGTACCTGTCAATTGGCCCAGATCAAATGGATCGATGTTCGTGGCCGGAATTGATATTCACGGTGAAGATATGCCGGGAATTCTAAAAGACATTTCGAACATAATAACTACATACAAAAACACTAATATAAAATCAGTTAATATTTCTACAGGTGATTCGATGTTTCATGGCACAATTTCAGTCTTTATTTCAGATCTGGAACATCTAAATAAAATAATTGAAAGATTGAAAAAGAATAGGGGAATCTATTCCGTAGAACGATTTGAAATCTCAAACTAATGATTACAAAAGAAGAAAGAATCCTTGCCATAGATTTTGGTACAAAAAGAATTGGATTAGCTTTAACCGATCCACTAAAAATGTTTGCAATCCCATTTCAGACAATTCCCAACGATACTAAAACCTTACAGTTCATATTGAATTTAATAAAAGAAAAAAATGTAGTTACAGTAATACTTGGCAATCCGGTAAGTGAAGACGGAAATGATACTAAACTCACATCATTGATAATTAAATTCAAGAATGAGCTTGAATTAAAATCCGGATTACAAATTGAAATGTTTGACGAACGTTATTCATCCACAATAGCATCACAAAGAATTTTGGAAACCGTATCATCAAAAAAGAAGCGTAGAGACAAGTCACTAATTGATAAAAACGCCGCTGCTGTAATCCTAGAAGATTATTTAAACCACACAAAATAATATGCGAATAATCGACAAATAATAATTGACATTTTTGCCCTTAAAAGGTATTTTCGAATAAAAATAAACCAATAATTGGGAGCACACCAATGACATTAGACGCACTAGGAATGATCGAGACCAAAGGATTAGTCGGAGCAGTTGAAGCTGCCGATGCCATGGTAAAAGCCGCAAAAGTTGAATTGATTGGAAAAGAAACAATCGGCGGCGGATATGTAACTGTTATGGTAAGAGGTGATGTAGGAGCAGTAAAAGCTGCTACAGATGCCGGCGCAGCAGCAGCTCAAAGAGTAGGAGAGTTGGTTTCTGTTCACGTCATTCCGCGCCCTCACTCTGATGTTGAACTTATTATACCGAAACGTTCAAAGTAATTTAGATTATGCATCTCGCACTAGGATTAATTGAAACCAAAGGTTTGGTTGGTGCTATTGAAGCAGCAGACGCTATGTGTAAAGCTGCTAATGTAAAACTTGTGAGCAAAGAAAAAGTCACCGGCGCATTGATTGTTATTAAGATTGTCGGTGAGGTTGCCGCGGTCAAATCAGCCGTTGATGCCGGAAGCGCGGCAGCTCAAAGAAGTGGTCAACTTGTTTCTTCCCACGTTATTCCTAGACCCGATGATCAAATTGAATCAATAGTTTATGAAAAGGATTTAGAGCCTGTTAAAAAGAAAGAAAAAGCTACTCCAAAAGTTGAAGAAGTTGAAATAGAAGACGATGAATTAACTTTAACTGATGAATTAGATGATGAAGTTGAAGAAATTGATATTGAAGAAAAGGATGAGATTGACGAAACCTTAACGGAAGAAGAAACTGATGAACCAGAGGATCAATTTGATTTTGGTGTTCAAGAAGAGACGGGAGATATTCCTGCAAAATCTGAGTTGCAAAAGTTGAACGTTCACGAATTAAGAAAATTGGCCAGAAGTTTCGAATCTTTTCCAATTAAAGGAAGAGACATATCCAAAGCAAATCGACAGGAACTGATAGATCATTTTGATTCGTTGCGGTAAATAAATTTCAATGTATCTTTTTTTTTGAACTCCACTCTATGTGGAGTTTTTTTATATTTAGACTATAAATATAGCATGCCTTTTTTAAGCGTTTTTACACTTTTTGATTTATTGTGATTTATTGCTCTAACTTCATACAATACAACGACTTACATATACTTTTTCTTATGATCTGTTTTTACTTGTTTTACTAATTTTTGTTACTTATTTTGTTACTCATTCGTTACTCGACTAATTAGAGGTGAAAAAATGAGAGTGATTGAGAGACAAAAAGTTTTAAAAGATGGTACCATTTCTTACTACTTAGATATTACCGAAACAAACAAAAACATTCCAACACCAACAGCCGAATTGAAAAGAAAGGATCCTGATAGATATAGGGAGCTCTTTAAGCTCAGGTATAAAAGACGGTATGAATTTTTGAATAAGTATATCTACAAATGGATGACAAAAGAAAAAAAAGCAGAAATTAAAAGCGAAGTCCGAGCGATTAGGATTAAGAGAGAACAAGAATTAAATAATGAATTGAACGGAATATCTACAAAGGATAATTCAAAATCTTTCCTCCAATACTTTACTACCTATACAAGCAATCTTAAGGTTAAGGATAATGTTGGTGTCCAAAAGAAAGAAAGAGAGAAGCCGAAAACTACCCATAAGAATTATGAATCTACTTTAGGATGGTTAACCGATTTTATTAAAGTAGCCTATAAAGATCAGTTGATAAAAATCCGAGATGTTAACCGCGACTTTGTTAAAAACTTTGTAGCCTTTCTGAGTGCACAAAAATTACATCGCAATACGGTGCACATGTATTACAGCAAACTTAACAGGGTATTGAATGAGTTAGTCCTGGAGGGTTATATTACAGAAAATCCAAGTAAATATTTGGGTCGAGTTGATAAACCAAAAGCACCAAGTAAGTCAAATAAAAAGCTAGAGTCAAAATTAAAATTTCTTGATGAAGATGAATTGAAGCAATTAATTGAAAAACCATTCACCCGAAAAGAAATAAGAGATGCATTTTTATTTTCTTGTTTTACCGGATTAAGATGGTGCGATGTGGAGGCACTTAAGTGGAAAAATATTCGCGATGGTAGATTTAATATGACAATCCAAAAAACCGAAACAGAAAACTTTGATGCGCCTCTAGGTGATTCAGCACTTGAAATATTAAATATGAGATTGCCTTTAAATGTGAAACCGCTTCCGGATAGAAAGGTTTTTGATCTTCCAACTCTTCCAACTGTAAACACTCAATTAAAAAAATGGGCTAAAGCTGCAAAAGTTAATAAAGAGTTATCATTCCATTACGGCCGTCATACCTTTGGAACCAGTTTAGCTAGGATAGTTGATAAGCGGGCTGAAATAATACAAGAATTGATGTGTCATAAGAAATACGAGACTTCTTTAAAATATATCCATGTTACTGATCAAGAAAGAAAAAAGGCTATTTCAAAATTGCCAAAATATGATTTAGGTGGTTAAACAGAATCGCACCATTTAAATGGGGAACGCTGCAAGGCTGCAATTAAGTGAGCACATGAGAGGATTTCCTAGTCCTCTCGAAAGATCGAGCCTTAGAAGCGATTTAAAAGCGAAATTTGATTTGAGATTATTGACTTAAGAAAAAAGAATTGGTATTAAATTTTATTGTTGACACTGTGTCAAAAGATTTTTATTATTGAAATGAGATATGGGAAAAGTTAATTCAAAATATTACACTGTCAGAGATTTTGCAAATCACAAGGGATTATCAAGACAAACTATTTACAATTGGATTCAGAATAATAAGCTTGAAGTTAATCGAGATTATATCAGACTGTCGGATGGGTCGATTGCAATAATTATGAATGAAAGAACAAAATCAATGTAATCTATTTTTTTGCTTAATTATTTGACACAGTGTCAAGTAATGAATATAAGTTTTCTTCTATGGGATGTAATAAATATAATTTAACAAAAACAAATGGAGGCTTTATGTCAACAAGTATTGAAACACAAAACACGTTAATTACTGAAAACAATTTAGATCCTGCAAAAATTAAAGACCTGCAGCGTGATAACTTTTGTGCTATTGAACAATTAGAAAATGTAAACAATACTCTATTAGCACTCAGAAGTCATTTAGCACATTTAAGCAATGAATTTGGATTTGAAAATATTTTCGATTTTACACCTTTTGAAGTTTCTGAAAGCCGAATTCATAATGTTATTGATTATCTAGAAACGGGAGAACTCAAAGAAGAGATAAAAATCAATGCTTAAGTTGAAAAATAACGAAAGAGGGTGAGATATGAGAGCACAACTAAAAAGAGTAAACACAGCAAGGAAACAATATAACTTTCTATATGAACCAAAAGACCGGGATATACTTCAAAGTCCGTCTTTAACTCATGCAGCTAAAAGAAATAAAAGACATAAAGCAATAATGAAAAAACCTGCTGAGATATTAGGTGAGAGATTAAGAATAAAAAATGAAATTGCTAGGGAAAACGATTTCCTTAATTTTGTTGAATCACTATTGAACAGGCAAGAGTTTTCACCAAGTCCAAAAGACATATTTGAACATGATTTAACAAAAGCAGAGATTATTAATTTTCAAAAAATGGCTTTTCAAAAAGTGAATGGTATTGAGTGCAAAATTTCAAATGGTTATAATGCCAGAATAAAAGGAAAGTCAATAAGTGAAGCGTATCAAGAAGCATTACACCAAGTATTATTACAAAGGAGAACTTTATCAGAGATAGAAAAAGAAATCGATAAAATCCGACATCAAACTTTTAGCATGTTACTAACATATATCGATGATACGATAAAAGAAATGTTTGTTGAAGAGGTTAAAATATAGCTTTACATTTTCACCTTAAATATTAATTAACTGTTTTTTGTGCTGAAATAAACATTATGACCGGATAAGTAACAGAGGGGTAACAGCATTGAGAGAATTACCAATAAAAAAAATGTTATTAATAATTTTACTCTAAAAAAATACTTATCTATTTTCTTGTGTTGATATTTTTTAACGAAAGGTTATACAATTTCCCATGCTACCAAGAATAATTTTATATAGCTCGTTTGAATCTTCCGGAAGAAATTCCGGTGCTGCGGGAAACAGCATAACCGAGATTCAGACGGGCTTTTTTATTTGGTGGTGTTATGAAAAATCAAACTTTTGAATTCAGCGTAAGTAAGATAAGAAAGCACTTAGAGCAGTTAAAAAAAGATTCGGATAAACTAGCTTATGTTTATTGGTTAAAACGTGAAATTGGAAAACGAAACATTGATGATATAATTAAAGAACATGAGGTTAATAATAATCGTGTTGACGATGAAGCCAACAGCCTTTACAGATCATACAAATTGTGTATTAATGAAATTGAGTATTATGAAAAAAAACTTCCTGATTTAAAACAGCAGCTTGATAATAAAATTAATTTCGATGGTAAGATTAAAGATTTTGCTTTTATTATGGATAGGTTAATCAGTGGTGGTTACATTAAAAAAGACTTAAAAATGCTAGCTAGTCATTTCACGATTCAGGGTGATAATGTAAATAATAAAGATATATCGGATGCCATGAGCAAAATCAGACTCAATACTGAGGGTGCAATGCCAACAGAAAAAATGGAGAATTTATTTAAGTAAAACCATTCGATTTTTTTCGATTTTTTTCGACTAACACTCCTTAAAAATACATCTTATTTTTTCGCTAGAAATCACAATAAAAAATGATGGAGCGAAAAAATGCCAAACCAAAAAGAAAGCTTCTTAACAGTTGATGAAGTTTCACAACTTCTAAGAATCCAGAAAAGTACAGTTTACAAAAAGTGCTTCCTAAAAGAAATCCCTCATTATAAAATTGGGTCGCGAACTTTATTTAAAGAATCCGAGCTCATGGATCAAGTCAACGGTAATCGAGTTTCCACAAACTCAGAAATCGAAGCTAAAGCAGCGGGTTATTAAGATGGCTAAAGATCCTGCTTTCCTTTTATACTATCAAGATTTTATAGTTGGTACAACTTTCCTTTCAAATGAGCAAGTCGGAGCGCATACCAGAATACTATGTCATCTAGCTGATAAATACTCATTACCTGAAAAAGATATGATCGTGATATGTCAATCACAAGATGTTTGGGATGCCATTAAGGATAAATATGTAAAGGATAAGGATGGAAAATTTTATAACAAGCGATTAAGAGAAGAAGTAATAAAACGCAAAAAATATGCTGAAAGTAGAAGGAAGAACAGAACTAAACAAGAAGATATGAATAACACATCAAAAACATATGATCCACATATGGAAAATGGAGATGTAATTGAAAATGGAGATGTAATTATTAATAAAGTTTTTAAAGAAAATGAAATTCATTCTCTTCAAAAATTCGTTTCTGAAAACTTACCGAATGTTTCAAAACTCGAAAAACAATTAACGCTTGATGAATGCAAAAAACTTTTAAAAGATTATTCTGAAGAAAAAGTAAAGGATAAACTTTTAGCAATGGAAAACCATGTAAACACAAAAAAGAAAAAATATGTAAGTACATATCTTACTGTTTTGACATGGTTAAAAAAAGATGGTGAATTAAATCAAACAAATTGGGAAAAGCGAAATGGTCATGGAAGCCGAAGCGAAAATGGGTCAGTCTTTGACGGAACTGATGAGCTCTGATGAGCTGCTTGAATCTTGTGTTCCGGAAATAAAAAATTTGCCTGAATATTATCGGGAAAAATCTTTTGATAACTTCATTCCGTTTGATGAAGAAACGAGAAAGAAATTAAACTCATGCAAAAAGTTTGCTGCAGGTAATACGGATAAAAAATCATTGGTATTGTTTGGAACAGTCGGTTCCGGAAAAACTCATCTAGCGATTTCAATTCTTAAAAAACAAAAACCACGCTATATGAATGCTTATCGTATCAAATCAGTTTTAGAAGAGGAGGACGGAAAATTAATAGCGGTGGTAAGATCAACAAAATGTTTATTTCTACCTGCTGAAGATTTCTTCCAGGAATTAAATGGATCGGTCGCTCGTTTTGAAAGTAAGTCATACGCGGTTAAAAAATATTTGGGATTTGATGTTGTTTTGTTGGACGATCTTTCACCTTTGAACTTCACACCGGCACGAGCTGAGAACTTATATAGCTTGATCAATGCTTTTTACAATTCTGAAAAAGACTTTATCATAACCACAAATTTTTCACCTAAAGAATTCGATTCACTCGATCCACGAATTGGGAGCCGGTTAGCTGCGACTTGCGAAATACTAAAGTTTGATGGTGAAGATTATCGTAAAAAGGGAGCACGTTAAGCATGGGAGCACAAACAAATTATATAAAAAACAAGCTTTTTATTTGGAGCTTAAATATAAAGTGAGATATGAAAACTATAATTAATAACATAAAACAAAGATTTAACCATCTTCCGAAAGATGAAGTAACAAAAGAGATACAAATTCCGACTAGGGAACAAGGGAGCACGCTTTTAATAACTGAGTGCCTCCAAAACCTTGAACAAATTAAAACCGACTTCCAAAGGAATAAAGTATCAATTCGATCAATTAGAAAAAAAGATGCTGCAATACTTGCACAAACCATAAATAAACTAGAATCATTATTCAAAACAGGAGAATAGTATCATGGATCCACGTATAATCGAACGCTCGAAATTAATCAACGATGGAGCACTTAGCAAATTGACAAATTCCATTCGTGGTTATAACAACGCTTTGGATCAATTAAAAAAATGGTTGTCAGATAACCAAAGCAAGATCATGCCGGCCGAACTAACAAAGCAAGCTGAGGCCAAGAGAATCCAACTCAGAGCAACTTACATTCCTGAGGCAAAGCAATTCATTGAAAAATTCGCTGAAGAAAAAAAATATCAACTTAAAAAACTAGCTCAAACTCTTTACCCGTTATCGAGTTCCGAACCATCGGTCACAAAACCATCGGAACGTACTGCAGGCGAGATGCAGATCAATGCAGCAATTAACTTGGTGCAAAAAGGTGCTAAAGATAAAAAACATCTCGAAAGAATTCTGGACGAGATTCAAACAGCGATGCAATTGGGACGAGTTGATTATGTCTCAGCAATCTTTAACGAACTCAATTTTCTTGATGACATTAATTTCAAGAACGAATCAAAATTAGTTGTACTAAATCAACAATTTGAAAATGAAATCGGAGCTACAGAAAGAAGAGTATCATACACAGTTAATTGTATTGGATATTCTTTATCTAGACAATTCTTAGAAACCGTCACCATCGGAAAGGACTATGCCTTTTTGCCTATACCGATTTCTGAGGTGCATGTGTTTGATGCAAGGAAAAACAAAAGCGAAGCCGATTATCTAGGCTTTTCCGGCAGTCCAGGTTATTGGGCTACCGAATCAAATTTTTCTTAAGGAGTTAATCAATGGTTAAGAGTGAATGGAATATTCCGAAAATCGAAGATCTTCTAAGGAGGATTTACAGAGATAGATTAGAATTAGCCGCTGAGTATGTAGTCAGTGAAGCTAAACTCAGGTGTCCAGTTGATACTGGACGCTTGAGAGATTCGATCAACTATCAAGTTGAATTTGAGGGTAATAAAATGACGGCCTCAATTGGTACGAATGTGACTTATGGAGTCTATGTAGAGCTCGGGACTCATAAAGTTGGTGCTAGGCCATATTTAAGACCGGCTTTATTGGAAAACATACCCAATATTAAAAAAATTCTTGGAGCTAAATAAAATGGACGAACTAGCAAAAATAAAAGTAATGATTGAGGGTGATGTCACTCAATTGAGAAAAGAAATTAACGACACTAAAAACAAAATTGATCGAGACGCTTCAAACATGGGTCGGTCATTCGGAAGTAAATTTAAAAGCGCATTGATTGCCGGTGCAGGTGTCTTAAGTTTTGCAAAGCTTTTTAATTTTTCATTACAGGCAAAAAATGCAGCACGAGACTTTGAAGAAATACGATCTAAGTTCAAGGTCGTTTTTGGTGATATGTCCGACAACGTCGAACAATGGGCAAAAGATTTAGGAAAAAGTGTTGGAAGATCAAACGCTGATCTTCTTAAATGGTTAGGCACTCTTCAAGATACGTTTGTTCCTCTAGGGTTTGCACGAGATAAAGCCTCTGAGTTCTCAAAAGAGTTGACAAAATTAGCAATTGATGTTGCTTCTTTTAGTAATGCTGCGGATGATGATGTCTTACGAGACTTTACCTCAGCATTGGTAGGAAATACTGAAACTGTCCGTAAATATGGTGTTGTAATCACTGAGGCAAATGTAAAAGAAGAGGCCTATAGTTCCGGCCTTGCGAAACTTGGTCAAGAGTTAAGCAATGCAGCTAAAGTACAAGCGCGAATGAATTTGATAATGAAAGGTACAACAGATGCGCATGGTGATGCAATTAGAACGGCCGGTTCCCTTGCAAATCAAGAAAAACGATTGAGGGCCGAATTTGATAATACACTTGTGACTATTGGAAATGGTTTAGTTCCTGCTTTCAATGAATTAATTAAGGCCGGTGTCGGATGGTTAAGAATTGCACAAAAGATTTTAGGAATACAGCAGCAATACAATACCACAATCGAAGCACAAGACGAATTCTTTAAAAATCTGATCAATACCACACGCGAATATAGAGAAGAGGAACTGAAATTATTACAAACTCAATTAGCCGCGACTATGGGTGAAATTGCTAGAATTCAATTGAGTTTATCCACAAGAAATAATTCAGCAGGCGGCTTGATTCAATGGTTGTTTGGTGATAGTAAAGAGCTTAAAGAAAAATCGAAACAATTAGAAATGTTATCTTCAGCACTAAAGACACAAATTAACCAGATAGTTAATTTTGATAAAGAACTTGCTAAGCGAAATAATAAAGATGGAACTAGTGATCTTGGCGGTGGGATAGATTCAGACAAGCAAAAAGATGCTTTTAAAAAGATGTTTGAAGATTTGAAATTTCTTGCAGACGGTTATTCAGAATATAGAAAAAAGTTGATTGATGAAGAGTATCAATCTATGTTGAAATTGACAGGTGACACTGTAAACGCTGAACGATGGAAAAATGAACAGCTAGCACAATTAGCTGAGGAACGAAAAGCCTTTCTAACTGATCCACTAGAAGAAAGTATGAACAGTGAATTTTCCTTTATGGATGGTTTGATTGAAAAAGACGAAGAGAGAGCACAAAAACGATTAGAACAAGAATTAGCCTTAGCAGAAGTGCGAAGAGCAATCGAAGAAGAAGATAAAGAAAATCGGGAACGTGCATTAGGTACTCTCTTAAACGAAAGTAATTCCATCGGTAGTAATTTAATGAATGCCTTTGATCTAGCTGGGGATTCATTCATCGGTAAAATGATGAATGCTCTTAGTGTAGTTCAAAGCATTGTTTCAATATTGCAAAGTGCCGCTGCTATTTCTGCAGCAATTTCCGGACTTACTAATCCACTAGGATTTTTAACCGGCTTTATTGTTCCTGGTGCTCATGCCGGTGGAAATTTTGTAGGAACACCAAGCGGGATTAAAAAAATGTCAACCGGTGGATCGTTTATAGTTCCCAAAGGATTTCCAAACGATTCATATCCTTTGATGGTCGAATCAGGTGAGAGGGTATCTGTTACACCTGCGAGTCAAGTTTTAAATAACGATCGACTTTTAAATCAAGTTGTAGGTAGGCTAGATGTTCTTAATATGCAAATGGTCGATATGCAATATCAAAAACAAAAAATTGAGGGTAACATAAATGTTTACGGTCATCTTGACGGACGGGATATGTTCATCCAGAATAAAAAGAATGGTCGGGTTTACAATCGCACGACATAATAAAAAAGAAGGGTGTCTAAAATGTTGACTGAAGATAATAAAAAAATGATGTACCAAAGTTTGGTGACAGCTAGAGGTTATATTTCATTGGGTATTAAAATTCTCGATAAATTACCGGAAGATCCATCAGGTCCGAAAGTAAAAGCGGAATTAAAAGAACTTATTGAAAATATCGGTAATGCTAATAAAGATTTGAGACAAGTTTTTCATCTGATTGAAATTACATATTTACCACTTATGGAATATCGCAAAGACACAATCTTTGAAAAAGTGAGCAGTTTTTTAAGCAATATTTTTAGAAAAATTCAGAAAAATTAAGATAATTCGCAATATTATTAAATTTTATGCAGCATTTACGACAGAGCACGAGAGAAAAAAGGCAAATTTAAGAGTTTTTTGATGGGTCATTTCTTACCTGCGTGGACACCTAAAAAGTGCATTTTGATGCAACAAAGGCGATATTTACCTTTTGAGCGATAAATGCACTTTTATTTTATTTAAAATGAGAATTGGCGAAGTGTGTCGATTTGCGCCATTCTAAAGTACGAAAACATTCGTATTTCATTCCTGGTATCTTCAAAAGCTGAGGGTTGAGTTTGAAAGACACGCGAATATTTCAACTTACGAACGAGTTACTAGAAGAGAGTGACGACGAAGCGATAAGATGTTTTCTCAGGGATATATTTCTCATTCGAGAATACTTTCAATCAGAGTTAACGGGTGATCTTGCCTATGGTCAAAAGTATAAGTTCCGAGTTGCATTAAGTGAAAAATATAACACGAGTATTAAAACTGTAGAGGCTGCTATATTCGGGACGAAGCGGGCAAAGGTAAGAAACAAAATTGTAAATGAAATTAAAAAAGAAATTAGAAAAGAGTCTCGATTAGGTAAATGAATTGACCTCAATAACCATTTCCGAAAGTTGATAATAATCGTTAAATTTAATCAGTAACTTAAGAGAAAGCTAATTTTTTGTTACTCATTTGTTACTTTATACTCATAAAATTTTGATAAAATTTGCGTTTTTAGCTCGTAAAGGCAATATTTAGGGGTCGGAAAAAACTGGTAAATATTTAGACTATGACTAAAAAGATTATTACAACAGTTTTCATTATATCCTTCTCTATCATGCTTTGGATATTTGTTTCGTTTTCGGGAGAATATTTCTATTCGGTGAAACTTCCTTTGAGCTTTACTGAGATCCCTCAAGGAATGGCTGTTTCAAATTATTCTACTAAGGAAGTTTCATTATCTTTAAAAGGTCAAGGGTGGCAGCTCGCTCAACTTTCACTTGGTTCACAATCTGAATTTATTATTAACGTCGAAGAGAAAATCGGTGAACATAAGATTTTAGTTAGAAACGCGATGGATCAAAATCGTTGGCTTTCATCGGCTGTCCAGATAAACGAATTTTCCCCAAATGAAATTCGATATAGGCTTGAAGAGATTGCCGAAAAAAAAGTTGAAGTTGTTCCTGATCTCTCGCTCAATTTTAAAGATGGATTCGGCTTAGTTGCTGATATCATCGTTCAACCCGATTCGATTGTAATTAGCGGACCAAAGAGCTTGGTTCAAGGCGTCGGTTTCGTTAGTACGGAACAAAAATCTCTGAACAACATAGATAATAGTGAGACTGAGAGTGTTTCATTATCAACAATTGATAATATAAATTTTTCCGAAGAAAATGTATTAGTGACTTTCGATGTTCAAAAAATTGTTGATAAAGAATTCCAAGATATACCTATTGAGATAATAAATATTCCGCCATCAAAAAACCTTACAATCTATCCTGAGAAAGTGAATGTAATTTTGCGCGGCGGAATTAATCTGCTTGGTAGATTAAATAAAGAAGAAATAAAAGTAACTATTGGATTTGATCAGGCAATTAAGGATTCACTTGGTTATCTAATCCCGAATGTAATCGCACCGGAATTCACAAAATTTGTTGATACAGTTCCAAATAGATTAGAATATATTATTCAGCAGCTTTAAAAAGTAAATGGGTAAAAAAATGTTCAAAAAATTATATATAAATACAATAATATTCTTGATATTATTTGTGCAGATAGCTGCACAAAAACAAAATGATATCTATTATGATATAGCAAAGTCAATTGATCTTTTTGGACGCGTGTATAAGGAAATTACTTTACGTTATTTAGAAGAAATAAATCCTCGTGAATTTATGCTTGCCGGAATAGAAGGAATGTTAGGAACACTTGATCCTTACACTGTTTATCTTGATGAATCCAGCCAAAAGGATATTGATTTAATGACAACCGGAAAGTATGGTGGAATTGGGGCAACAATTGGCTTGCGAAACGATAAAATTATTGTTGTCGATTTAATTGAAGGATATTCTGCACAGAGACAAGGTATTAGAATTGGTGATGAAATAGTTAGAGTAGATTCCATCTCACTTAATAAAAATAACTACGATCAATTAAGTCTTTATATGAAAGGGAATCCGGGAACTTCTGTCTCTGTTACAGTTCTTCGTGATGGAATTTTCGGTGAGCTTGTATTCGATTTAATCCGTGAAGAAGTTGAAGTAAAAAACTTGACTTATTTTGGTTTTCTACCAGATGAAAGTAATACTGTCTTTTTGAAATTAAGCGGATTTTCAAGAACGGCTGGAGAAGAAATTAAAAATGCTATCCTGGAATTACGTAATGAAAGAGAAATTAAATCAATAATTTTAGATTTACGAGGAAATCCAGGCGGTTTACTAGATGCCGCGATAAGCGTTGCGGATAAATTTATTAAAAAGAATCAACTTATAGTAAGCGTTGTTGGACGCGACTCCGATGCAATGCAACAATATTTTGCAGTAGAAGAACCTATAGCCGGAGAAGCTGATTTAATAGTATTAATCGACGGCGGTTCGGCTTCTGCATCCGAAATAGTTGCTGGTGCGATTCAAGACCATGATAGAGGAGTAATTCTTGGAACTGATTCATTCGGAAAAGGTTTAGTGCAAAATGTAATTCCTTTATCCTCCGAAACGTCATTAAAAATAACTACGGGCAAGTATTTAACTCCAAGTGGCAGATCAATTCAGAAATTAAGCTATGCAAAAGAAAATCTTCTTGCATCCGATACGACTTTTGTAATTATTGAAGAATACCGTACCGATATGAACAGGAAAGTTTTTTCCGGTGGTGGAATTGAACCGGATACCAGTGTGACTAATGATTCTGATTCCGAGCTAATTCAAAAACTAATTGCGCAGGGTTTATTTTTCAAATTCGCTACAAATTATTTTAATACAAATGAAGTAATTTCTTGGAACGAATTAGATAAGGAAGAAATATTCCTCTCATTTAAGGATTACTTTCAATCACAAAATATTAACATAACGCATAATATTGAAAATCAACTTGAGCAGCTTAAGCAATTATTGGAAGAAGAAAAATTAGATGGTAAAATTACTCAACAACTAAGCGAACTCTCAAAGAGTATCAAAGATGCACGAATTAGCGAACTGGACACTTTCAAATATGATGTGCTTCAAGAAATTCATAAAGAAATATCGGCAAGAATTGACGGAAGAGAAGGAAGAATCCGTGCCTCTTTAGAATATGATGTACAATTAAAATCAGCGATTAGTTTACTGAAATCTAACGAGAGGTATCAGCAAATACTTGCTTTAGCGGAAGAAAAAAAATAGGTATCCAATGTTAAATTTGAAAATTCTTTATAAGACTGATCCCAGAATTCATTTTTGTCCCGATTGCAAAAAACAAGGTGGTCTAAAAAAATCTCGTTCCAGAAATTTCTATGAAAAATTTGTAAAGTTTTTAACACCATTTAGCATGTATAGATGTCAATTATGCGGATGGAGAGGATTCAAATCCGGATATCTTATTAAAGCAGCTTCATTTAAATCATTATTCATTTACTTCTTCTTATTTGCTATTACAATCATGGTAGTCAGTTTCATTCTAAAAAGATTTATAATTAAGTAACTAGCTGACTAGCTATTTAGTATGATATACAGTTCCTCTTTTGACTTAAAGTTCTTTAAATAGAATACACGCGTATTTTCCATATGATTACTCATCCAGCTTAACAGTATTTTGATCCTATCTAAATCACGCTCCTCGGATTTGGAAATTAAATTAATTTTTCCGTCAAAATAATCATCCAATACTGTTTCAAATAATGATGGATTATCTAATCCGTAATCTTTTATATAAAGTCTTCCTTCAACTAAAAGAATATAATCTTTCCCTCCACTATCAGAAACTTCAATAAAAACTTTTGCTGAATTTATCGGTTCTGCCAGTATTGCCACTTTTTTAATTTGCGCGAGTAGTAAATTGATTGTGTCTCTGACTTCAGCGGCTTCCTCAAATTTTTCCTTTTCGGAAAAATTTTTCATTCGAATAATTAATCTTTCTAAGGCAGAGTCATTTTTGCCGGAGAGAAAACTATAAACTTTTTCCAATTCATTTTTGTATAGATCCTTAATACCGTTTTTCTCACATGGAGCTGTACATCTCTCAATATCCGCAAGATAACATCTTTTACTTTTTTTGAATTCCTTATCCGTGCATTCACGAAGCATAAATGATTTATCAATAATTTCAATAATTGCTTTTGAAGAATCACGTGAAGAAAAAGGACCGAAATAATCGTTACCATCAAAATCAAATGTCGATGTTGATAAAATTTTTGGAGCCGGTTTATTTTTATCTACTTTTAAAAAATAACTTTGTCCATATTTTTTGAGTTGAGTATTCAGTTTGGGATTATATTTTTTTATCAATTCCGATTCGGTAATTAATGCCACTAATTCGGTATTAGTCTTTTGGTGCGAAATTCGCGAAGCTCCATTAACAATTTTTTTAGCTTTTCGAATTGCGGTGGATGAAAAATAATTGCGAACTCTATCTTTAAGAGATTTTGCTTTCCCAACGTAAATGATTTCGTCTTTGGCATTTTTGAAGAAATAAACACCCGGAGTATCCGGAAGCGACGAAAAATCATCACTTAATTTTTTCTTAATAAGTTTATAAGATTTTTGTTGAGGTAGGTTTGCAAAGTTTTTTAAATGACTTACGTCCTCAACATGATACTCATCTTGCAGCACTCGAATCATCTTATCTAATATTTTTGCGGTAGCTAGTGCATCACCAAGTGCACGGTGGACATGAACGTGTTTTACTCGCAGATATTTAACTAGATTTCCTAAAGATTTACTTGGTAACGACGGATAAAGTTTACGAGCTATCTTTAATGTGCAAACTTTTGGAATTTCCTTTACATCTTTCCCGGCTCTTAAAAATTCTGATCGCAAAAATGATAAATCAAACTGTAGGTTGTGAGCTACTAATATTGAATCACCAATGAAATTCTCAATCTCATCAACAATATCTTCAAAGTAAGGAGCATTCAGTACATCTTCATTGGTAATTCCGGTTAGTAGTGTTATTTGATAAGGAATTTGCGAACCGGGATTTATTAATGATGAGTAGGTATCGATTACTTTCCCATTTTTAACTTTCGCAATTCCGACTTCAATTGCCCGGGCAAATTTTGAAGATGTACCGGTGGTCTCAAAATCTAAAACGGCAAATTGTGCTTCTTCTATAGTTAATTCAGAAATCTGAACTTCTTGTTTATTAACAGTTTTGTTCATCTTCAAATATCGTCTAAAATTGTCTATATTTACAATTCACTAAAGAAAGAATTATGACTATAAATATACTATTCATCGGTGACATTATTGGCAAACCCGGAATGGAAATGGTGCAGACTTGGCTTCCCGGATTAAAAAATAAATACCGCACAGATTTTATTATAGCAAATGGAGAGAATTCATCAGATGGAAAAGGATGTACAGAAAAAGAAGGTAAAGTTCTTTTTGATCTTGGTGTTGATGTTATAACAGGTGGAAATCATACCTGGGATAAACATCAATCGCAAGATTACCTTCGATCAGATGTTAGAGTATTAAGGCCATTAAATTATCCACGAGGTACATACGGTAATGGATTTATTATTTCCGAAACTAAGAAAGGCAAGATTGCTGTAGCGAATTTACAAGGCAGAACTTTTATGGCTTCAATCGATTGTCCCTTTCGTGGAATGGAGTGGGCACTTAATAAGATTAGCAGTGAAACTAAAGTGATTCTAGTTGATTTCCATGCGGAAGCAACAGCAGAAAAACAAGCGATGGCATTTTTCTTAGACGGTAAAATTTCTGCATTGATTGGAACCCATACACATGTCCAAACTGCTGATGAAAGAATTCTACCAAACGGAACAGCTTATATAACCGATAGCGGTATGACAGGTCCATATGAATCTGTCATCGGGATGAAACAGGAAGCAGCGTTGAACAGATTTTTATATTCCACACCGCAGAAATACCAGACTGCTGAAAATGAAAGACACTTATGTGGTATCTTCTTAAAAGTAGATCCTGATACAGGAAAAGCTCTGCATATTGAGAGAATTCTAATTCCCGAATTTGAAAGAACAAAAAATGAGATTTAAAAGCTTTTGGAGAAGCAATGATATTAATCGATGGCAAAAAAGTTTCAAATGATATTAAGTCTGAGTTAAAATCTAAGATAGACGAACTAGCAGCTCAGAACAAAATGGTTCCCGGACTTGTAACGATTCTAGTTGGTGACGATCCTGCTTCTAAAGTGTATGTTTCTTCCAAAAACAAAGCTTGTACTAAGATTGGAATGCATTCGAAAATTGAACAATACGATTCATCACTAAGTGAAGATGAATTGTTGGATTTAGTTAAAAAGTATAATGAAGATTCGAATTACCATGGGATATTAGTTCAACTACCGTTACCCAAACATATTGATGAAAACAAAATAATTGAAGCAATTTCACCTGCGAAAGATGTTGATGGATTTCATCCGGTAAGTGTCGGCAATATGGTTATCGGCAAAGATACATTCCTGCCATGCACACCTTACGGTATTTTAGAATTATTGAAAAGATATGGAATAGAGACTTCAGGTAAACATGTTGTAGTTGTCGGACGAAGTAACATAGTCGGTAAACCAATTGCAAACATAATGCTGCAGAAAAAAGAAGGTGCAAATTCAATTGTAACAATCTGCCATTCGGCAGCCATGGATTTAAGCTATTTTACTAAGCAAGCTGATATTTTAATAGCAGCAATTGGCAAAGCAAATTTTATTACAGCAGACATGGTTAAAGAGGACGTCGTAATAATTGATGTTGGAATAAACAGAGTTGACGACAATTCAACAGAAAAAGGTTATAAAATTGTAGGTGATGTAGATTTTGATGAAGTAAATGAAAAAGCTTCTTATATTACGCCAGTTCCCGGTGGGGTTGGTCCAATGACTATAGCTATGTTATTAAGTAATACATACAAAGCTTATCTCAAAAGTGAAAAATAAGAGACTAGTAAAATGAATAAGACAATTGACAAAATCGTATCACAAGTTTTTACTGAAAAAGCATTACACGAATTTTATTGCATTGGCAATACATGCACCGGGTGGGAGAGAAATGTTGTTGATCAGCCCGAAGCTGTTAAAAATATAATTAATCATGGCGCTGACAGAATTGCGGCTGGTATTGGTATTGGTAACGAATTGGACGATACTAGTATCGCAAGAAAAATCGATCACACCATGCTGAAACCTGATGTTACACCAAAAGAAATAATTCAGCTCTGTAAAGAAGCACGTGAATACACTTTTGCATCGGTTTGCATCAATCCGTCTTATGTGAGTTTATGTGCTGAACAATTGAAAGGAACTCCGGTTAAAGTTTGTACCGTAATAGGGTTCCCATTGGGTGCAAATACTACTAAGATAAAAAGAGAAGAAGCAGAGGAAGCTTTGAGAAATGGTGCACAAGAAATTGATATGGTCATTAATGTTGGTATGTTAAAACAGGGTGAATATGATTATGTTTTCAATGATATTAATCAGGTCGTACTAGCTGCTAAAAAATATGATGCAATTTGCAAAGTAATTATTGAAACGTCTCTATTAACCGATGAAGAAAAAATTAAAGCTTGTTTAATTAGTAAAAAAGCGAAAGCAGATTTTGTAAAAACATCCACCGGATTTAGTACAGGCGGCGCAACAGTCGGCGACATCGCATTGATGAAATATGTAGTAGGAAGTACCATAGGTGTAAAAGCATCCGGAGGAATTAGAACAAGAGAAGATGCCGAAGCAATGGTTGCTCATGGTGCCGATAGAATTGGCGCATCTGCGAGCGTTAAAATTGTAAAAGGTGAAAGTGACGGTAAAGGCGGTGGTTATTAATGGTTTTGGATCTAATAATTGATAATTCCGGCGACGGTTATACCGCTGAAATTCCGTCGATAAAAGGTTGCGAATGCTGGTCGAACGATGAAGACGAAGCCATCACAAAATCTATTGAACTTCTTTCTTACTATTTAAACCTTTCTCAAGACCATGAAATTGTTGTTGATAAAGCCCGCAAGTCATCAACAAAAACTGTTTACAAATTAGTGTTTGATAAATAGCATGCACAAGTTTCTTACCGAAAAAAGATTAAGTAAACTAAAAAATGCATTAAACCAACGTCAATTTTCACTTGGTGTTATACTTGAAAATATTCACGACCCTCATAATGTAAGTGCAATATTCAGAACTTGTGATGCGGTCGGTATCCATAAAGTATCCTTAATCTATAACTTGGAAAAATATCCTAAGATTAGTAAAGTGACTTCAGCTTCTGCATTTAAGTGGGTCAAAAAGGAAAAGTATTCTTCGGTTGAGGAATGTTTTAATACATATAAGCAAAATGGATTTAAAATTTATACTAGTCTTCTTGATGAGAAATCAATCAACATGTACGATATAGATTTTACGGAGAAGAGTGTTATCGTCCTAGGAAATGAAAGCAGAGGTGTTTCTAAAGAAGCAGTACAATTTGCTGACAGCACTTTTTATATCCCGATGCGTGGTATGGTTCAAAGTTTGAATGTTTCTGTAGCAGCTGCTGTTACTTTATACGAAGCACAAAGACAACGATATGTTAGCGGGATGTACGATCGAATGGATATAAGTGATCAAGAATTCGAAAAACTTCTCGACGAGTGGTCTCGAAAATGATGCAAACGATAAAAAAAATAAACAAAGTTAAAGGAGAATTAACTCTACCCGGAGACAAATCAATATCCCATCGGTCGGTATTCTTTTCGTCACTTGCAAATGGTACATCTAGAATTATTAATTTATTAGAAAGTGAAGATATATTATCGACAATAAATTGTTTCAGAAATTTAGGATGCTCAATTCATAAGATAAACGAAGAATATATTGTTGAGGGAAATGGTTTACATGGATTGACAAAGCCGGATAAAATTTTAGACGCCGGGAATTCCGGAACAACCGCTCGTTTGATAAGTGGAATCTTAGCCGCACAAAAATTTGAATCGAAACTGATGGGTGATTCTTCACTCTCAAAACGACCCATGAAACGGGTAGTTGAACCGTTAAGAGAAATGGGTGCTGTTATTGAATTAAATAATGATCAATATCTTCCAGCGAAGTATTTACCATCAAAAAGTTTACATCCCATTGTTTACGAAATGAAAGTTGCAAGTGCGCAAGTTAAAAGCGCAATTTTATTAGCAGGTTTACATTTGGATGATGAAACCACGGTTATCGAAAAGGATCATACACGTGATCATACAGAAAGAATGTTGAATTGCAGAATTGAAGAAGTTGAAAATAAAAAGTTAATACATGTTTCTCAAAAAAATTATCCGGTTGCTAGGGATTATGTAATTCCTTCCGATATTTCAACAGCAGCCTTTTTTATTGTATTGACGCTGTTGAGTGAGTCGAGTGAACTTCAGTTAAAAGATGTTTCATTAAATCCTTCTCGAACCGGAATTATTGAAGTTCTGCAATCGATGGGTGGATTAATAAAACTTGAAAACCAAAGAACAGTTGCCGGAGAAGAATTAGGTGATATAATTGTAAAATCATCTCAATTGAAAAATATAAAAATTGATCACACAATTATTCCCAATATTATTGATGAGATTCCAATTTTATCAATTGCCGGAATATTTGCTCAAGGTATTTTTGAAATTAGGGGAGTAGAAGAACTTAGATTTAAGGAATCCGATAGAATCAAATCCTTGTGCGATAATTTTATAAAACTCGGTCTTGAGGTTAGCGAATATGAAGATGGTTTTTCCATCAACAGTGATATAAAAACTAAACCAACATTTTTCGAAAGTTTTGGTGATCATAGAATTGCCATGGCGTTTGCAGTTTTATCATCATTAGTTTTTGATGAAACACAAATAAAAGATTTCGAATGTGTTTCAATTTCAAATCCTAATTTTTTACAGCAGTTGAATTATATTGCTGGATAATTCTAGAGTTCAATGACTTGATGTTCGAACTTATTAATTAGCACTTGATCGAAAATCCATTTAACAATATCCAAACCGTATTTATGAGCGAAATAAATGAAGCTCAATTCTCTTTCTTGCAGATTGCTGTTTGGATAAAGAATTGTGCGAACTTTTTCAATTTGCCGAAGAGCTGTTTCATGTTGTCTTTCTCGAGCTTTTTTTGCTTTCCCCAATAACTGATCAACATTATTTAACGATCTATCTCGTCCTTTGTCTACAGCATCTGCCAAGGTTGGATCTAATGATTCTATCTCATGCTTGAGCTTTTTAAATAATTCCGTCATCGATTTTCTTGAATCTTCAAACGCTGAATCAACATTAATATCAGAAAGTAAACCTAGAATTTTCTCGTTCAGTGTATCCTCTTCACTAAAGAAGTCGAGAAATTTCAGTTTATATTTTTCAATAATATCTTTGTGATTAGATTCAAGAATAGTGATTGAAGAGCGTGGATAAACGATCGGCTGCTGTAACCCAAACTCTTTATACATCGGGATTACTTGTGCAAAGTAACTTACTTCACCCGGACCGGCAATGTACATAGCTGTAGGGAAGAGGAAGTCTTGACAAATCGGGCGCAGCAAAACATTTGGACTGAATCTAGCGGGTTCTTCTTTTAAGATATTCAACAGTTCATCTTTGGTAAACTTTTTTCTTTTTCCTTTTAACCGGAATTCATCATCAACCGGTTCTAGTAAAAATCTTCCTTCATTTTCATTTAGAAAAATGTTGATCGGTTTTATTTTTATTTGTGCGTGGTAATATTCCTCTAAATCGGCACTTGTTCTAACAACATCTTCACTGTGTTCTCTAAAATCCTCAATCTCTTTTTTGAAAATAGGTTTCAGAAGTTTTTTTACTCTGGGGTCGGTTGGATTGAATATGATCAAACCTGATTCATCAAAGAATTCAAACAGTAAATCATAGAACGCTTCAAGAAAGGTTTTTCCTGGTTGATAATGATTTTTTAATAAATCAAGAACTTCCTTTTTGAAATCTGTTTCTCGAAGTGATTCGCTTAATTCATTAAAAAGATCGTAAATATTATTACTTAATTTTATTTCGGCAACTGGTCCGCGGTTTGTTTCTTCATCTAATCCATCATCATAACTGATACTTTTTAACAAATTTGTATTGTCGATTATTTTAGTTGTTCTTACTTCATCAAAATCGTGATCGTCACCTTCCAGCCAAAACACGGGAATAAATTTGTACTGGTCATGTTCTTCTTTGAGATGAGCACATAGTTTAATTGCTGTGATGATTTTATAGAAGGTATAAAGTGGACCGCCGAATATGCCGAGCTGCTGACCGGTTACAATGGCAATGGTTTTATCATCATCAAGGGAGTTTATGTTTATTTCTGTTTGCTTTGATAGCTGTTTACCATCATATTGAGCTTTAATAATATTCTTTAATTCCGATAAATGATAGCGCTCATGAGATGTCACGCTTTCGAATATTTCGGCATATTTATCCGTATCGCGAAAATTTATTTTGTAGAATCTTTCAGCATTTTCAAATTCATATAAATAATCTAAGAACAAATTTTGATGAGCTGGTAAATCGGCAAAATTTATGAACATTGTGTCCTCTTATTTCTTAAGTACAAAGATAAAAAAGATTATCACTTTTTGTAACGTTCATAAAATTCAATAATAATTGTTAAATAAATTGTGAATTTGCCTTATATTAAATAACTAAACAAAAATAAGTTAGGAGAGCAAGTGCAGAATAAATATTTGATCACAGTTGATCTTGGGGGCACAAAAATATTATCTGCTTTAATTAATAGTAAAAATGAAATTGTTGATAGATACAAAGAACCAACGAAAATTACAGGTGAAATTGATCCGATTATTGAAGGAATTGCAGACACGGTAAAATATCTATTAAAAAATAATTCACTTGAAGAGAAAGATATAAAAGCTATTTGTCTTGGGGTCCCGGGTACGGTAAGTCCCATAACCGGGATAATAGGAAATGCACCCAATCTTGGAATAACAAACTTTAACATAAGAGAAGCGCTATCCAAATATTTCAACATCCCAATTTTAGTTGAAAATGATGTTAACCTTGCCGGGTTGGGAATTAAATTTGCTGAGTTAAAAGATGAAGTAAAAAACATGCTTGTAGTTTTTGTTGGAACTGGAATTGGCGCGGCTTTATTTGTAGATGGCAGTTTATACCGAGGATCATCTTTTTATGCGGGCGAGATCGGTCATATAAAAGTTGATTCGAAAGGTAAGGTAAATACAACAAAAGGTTCAACTTTCGAAAACATTGCTAGTAGAACAGCGGTTGTTGATTCAATTGTGAAGGATATTAAAAAAGGTAAGAAGAGCGAACTTAGTGATTTGGTTAAATCCGGTAAAAGAATTAAGAGCAAATCCATAAAAGCTGCTGTTGCATCTGATGATAAAGTGGTGGTCAAACATTTAACAAGATCGGCTAAAGTGATTGGTAATGTTCTAGGAAGCATTACAACTTTATTGAATTTGGATACTATAATATTAGGCGGCGGTGTTATTGAAGCGATGAGTGATTTTATGATGCCGAAAATTGGCAAGGCTTTTCAAAAATCTGTCTTAGCGGAACCGGGGAAAATTGTTACGCTAGATTATACTAAGCTTGGTGACGATGCGCCTTTATATGGCGGAATAATGTTAGCTCAAGAGTTTATCGACAATTGAGAATCGAATTTACGCTCAATTGATTCTAACTCGGATGAGATTTCAGTCCATTGATTGTAAGTATCTTCTATAGATTTTTGTACTTCAATGTACCTTTGTTTATGCTTCTTTATTTTTTCGGCTTCATTGTAAATTGTTGGATCGGCTAAGGAGTTTTCTAACTCTAATTTTTCTGTTTCCAGCTTTTCAATCTCTTTTTCAACAGTATCCAATTTATCTTTTAGTGAAAGTGTAGCTTTATACTTCTCCTGGCGAATTTCGGCTATCCTTCTTTTCTCTTCTTTCTTAATGTTTTTTTGTTTTGATGAATTATCACTTTGGGTAATTTCATCATTTTTCTTCTGAAGATAATAGTCAATTGATCCGGGATAATGTTTTATTCGTGAATTTTTTATCTCGATGACTTTATTAACTATCGGTCGAAGAAAATCAACATCGTGGGAAACAATTATCAAAGTTCCGTTAAATTTTATAAGCGCATTTTGTAAAACTCGCTTAGATTCATAATCAAGATGGTTTGTCGGCTCATCGAGAATTATTAAGTTAGCTTTTTGAATTAAAATTTTTGCCAATGCTAATCGACTTTTTTCTCCGCCGGAAAGTACTTTAACTTTCTTGAAAACGTCATCATCCGAAAAAAGAAATGAACCGAGAATTGTTCTGATTCTTCCGGGAGTTAAATCATCCGAAACTTCACTTAATGTATCTATCAAATCATTCTCGGGATTTAATTGCTCCGTAACTTCTTGTGCATAGTAAGAGACAGAAGTATTATGACCAATTAATACTTCACCTTTTGTTTGAGATAAATTCCCGGATATAATTTTTGCTAACGTAGTTTTCCCAGCACCATTCGGACCGACAAAAGCGATTTTATCACCGCGATGAATTTGCAGATCAACATTTTCAAAAACCGGTTGAACATTGTATGTCTTTGAAACATTTTTGATATCAACAGGAACAGCTCCACTTCTTTCTGCTTCAGGAAAATGAATTTCAATTTTATTTTCAGATTCGGGTGCATCAATTTCTTCAAGTCGTTCGAGCATTTTTACTCTACTTTGAACTTGGCGAGCTTTTGAGGCTTTATATCTAAATCTTTCAATAAATCTATTAAGCTGCTTTACTTCTCTTTCTCTATTCTTAAGCTGATTAACTAATTGTTCGTCACGCTCTTTCTTAAATTTTAGATACTTTTCATAATTGCCGTTAAATGTGTTCACTTTTTTATTGAATATCTCAATAGTTTTTGTCGTAACGCTATTTACAAAATGTTGATCATGGGAGATTAAAATTAGAGTACCTTTAAAATTCTTTAGAAAGTCAATCACCCATTGGAGTGAATCAATATCTAGATGGTTAGTCGGTTCATCAAGCAAAAGAATATGATTATCTGCGAGTAGAATTTTCGCAAGTTCAATTCTCATTTGCCAACCGCCGGAAAATTCATCTGTGTATCGATAAAAATCCCTTTCGCTAAATCCGAGACCACTTAATACTTTGCCTATCTTAGAATCTATCTCATAATAACCGGATTCTTCTTTTTGATGATGAATGTCTCCAAGTTGATGAATTAATTTTTCTTTTTCAATTTCATCCGTAATTGATTTTAATTGAGCATTTATCCTTGCTTCTGCATCATCAAGTTCGTTTGCATTGCGGAAAGTCTTCTTAACTTCATCGAACAATTTACTCCCTTTGAAGTGAAGAAAATCTTGTGGTAAGTAACCGATCTTCAATCCTTTTTGTGTTTGGATTAAACCGGACTCAGGCTGTTCTGTTTTGTTTATAATTTTTAATAGTGTTGATTTGCCGGTTCCATTAGAACCAACAAGAGCAAATTTATCGCCGGAATTAATTCTGAGATTTAGTTTTTCAAATAAATACTCACCGGTAAATTGAACAGAAATATCAATAAGATCTATCATAACTTAATTATTCTCGAAGTATTGCAACCTTGCCTTTTGCCACATTTGATCCGTCTTCATCGCTGGCGATTATTAAATAGACACCACTGGGGACAAAATTTCCATCTTCATCTTTTGAATCCCAAAAAGCTACATTGCCGCCCGGTGATGAAAATTCTTTAATTAGTTTTCCACTGATTGACATAATTTTTATCGAAGAATTTCTCATCAATCCTTCGATCGTAACATTTTGATTGTTGTTGTTTTTAATAATAACCGGATTTGGGTAAACAAAAAGTTCTTCCATTCCTTCGCTTGGTGTAACAGACGTTGTTTTTAATGCTGTTAAACCAAAATCAGTTCCGATATAAACGATGCCGTTTTTGCCATCGACTGTTACACTTTTAATGTCGTTTGAAGGAAGCGGGCTGTTTTCGCTTGTATAACTATTTATAACAACTGTTCCATCTGAAGAAAGATGAAATAAACCCTGAACTGTTCCTACCCATTTTTGATTTAGTGGATCAACTTCTATAGCATTTATTGATTGCTGACGTAAAGCAGATACCGTAGTAATTCGAGTCGTAGGATTCGAAGGATCGGGAATAATACTTACTCCCAAATTTGTTCCAACCCACAGAGAACCAAGTCTATCCAATGCAAGTGAAGTTATTGAATTGCTTAAAAGTCCGTTATTAGTTCTAATCCAACCCATCTTATCATCGTTTGTGTTTGTGTAAGTTCCATTCTCATTAAAATAATACAAACCGATATCACCAACAGTAATTGCAAACCATTTTGTATCGAATTGATCTATCTCTAAATGAAACGCTAATTCGGATTCTGTTATTTGTGGATTTGGAAATTGAAAATTATGAATACTACCATCAGTTCTTATTACAGAGAGTGGGGCTCTATCAGCTGATTGTAAATTGAGTAGCCAAACATTTCCTTTTGAATCTTTTTTCACATCCGTAATTACAAGGAAGTTTGGATCAGCCGGGATACCGGGTATACCGGAATTACTTGCAGTATAATTCGTGATCGTAGAACCTTCTAACTTTGTTAATCCACGGCCCCAATTACAAAAATATTTTGTGTTGTCGTTATCAACATAAACATTATGATAAGCATTTGATATAACATTTGGGTTGCTACCGGTACTTAGTAAATCCCAAGAACTGCCATCAAAGCTCATAACGCCAATTCCAAAGACATCACGTCCGGTTCCTACCCAAAGAGTTCCATCATTATCAGCATCCAAACTTAGGAAAGCGTTATTAGCAGGACCTTGTGGAATAATGAGTTCAGTAATAGTTGATTCAATTTTTAATAACCCGGACTTTGTAGCCGCGTAAATAATTCCGGTTGAGGAAACAAAGAGATCATTGATGGAATATCCTTCCATGTTTTCAAAAACTAAATTAAAATCAGTCCCGTTGTATTCATAAATTTTACTAACACCGGATTCTAAGGTTGTTATAAATAGGTTTGAGCCATTAGTAGCAATGTTTTCAACTACCACTCCGGCTAATTGAAATAATTCCCAATTATTACTTACATAACGGAAAATTCCTTTATCAGTAGCGAGCAGAATATCTTGCCCAAATTTTGCAAATTCGAAACCATTGTTTGGAATTAAATCACCACTGAAAGAAAAAGTATCCCATGATTCAGGTGCAGATAAATTTGTTGAATTTCTTTTTTGAACCGCAATACCTCCGGCAGTTAACACAAAAAATCTTCCAAATTTATTTGCTGAAATAACTGGTGTTGCTGCTTCAAAACTTCCGAATTTTATAAATGTATCATAGAAAGAATAATTATTTGGATTTACCAATGATAAACCAAATGCTGTTGAAACGATAATCGTATCGCCGGAAATTTCCAAATCATTAATAGCTTTTTGCGTGAAGTCAGAATTAAAAATATCATTTACCTTTTTAACAATACCGCTTTCAAATTCATAGACATTGATCATACCTGGTTCAGCACCAACTTGAGTACCAAACCATATTTTGTTAGAATTATCAATTACCAGTGAAGTTAGAATTGGACTTGTTAAGCCATCGCTGGTGCCAAGTTCTAAAAAACTACTTGACGAATTTTCGTACATAAATGAACCACCGGTTGTCGCGCACCAAATTTGGTTACCATCGGTTGATGAAATCGCAACAATTTCCTTTTTACTCGAATAACTTTGCCATAAGCTTGATCCTTGACCTAGAGAAACTGATGAACAAATTGCAGCCACGAAAAATAATATCAATGATTTTTTAAACATATCTAACCCAATTAGATTGTAAAGTTGATAATTTATAAGATTGTAAGTTAGTAATATTTTGTAATTAGGAAAGTCAAATATAAAGAATATTGTGGAGGATTTAAGCGCTATTTCTATGTATCATTTTTTGCATTGCTTCTAATTTTGTATGGTTTATAAAAAAGTTCCCAAAGTTACCTTCGTCGTTTTTGTTTCCACCGTGAAAATCAGAACCGCCTGTTTCTAACAGACAATATTGATTCACAATTCCACGATAAAATTTTACCTGATAACTATTATGAGCGGGATGTATCACTTCTAGACCGTCAACACCGGCCTTAATCAATGTTGTAATCACATTATCGGAAGTA
This sequence comes from Melioribacteraceae bacterium, assembly GCA_030584085.1. Lineage (NCBI taxonomy): Bacteria > Pseudomonadati > Ignavibacteriota > Ignavibacteria > Ignavibacteriales > Melioribacteraceae > Melioribacteraceae bacterium. Next base: position 2,292,942 of record CP129490.1, on the reverse strand, counting down.
TAACATGGGTGAGCAATAAATGATAATCCTCCGGCATCAGAAATAATTTTTAGTGCACTGCTAGGGGAAATATAGATTTTCTTTTCATAAGCCGGACCATTATCACCAATATATTTCTCGAAAGCTTGATAGAAATTTGCTACAATTCCTCTTTCTACCATAGCATAAGCAACATGCGGTCTTCCTATTGCTGAATTTTGAGCATGGGCTAAGACATCATCAATAGAAATTTGATGTCCAAGATTGTTCAACTTCTTAATAATTCGTTTAGCACGATAAAATCTTTCATCACGGAAGAAGGAAAGGTATTTTTGCAAATCCTCGTTTTGATGATTAAGAAAAAGTCCCAAAACATGAACCTCTTTATCGTCCACATCAGTGCTCAGTTCAACACCTGGGATTACATTTACACCAATATCATAACCGATTTCTAAAGCCTCTTGGATAGCATTAACGCTATCATGATCGGTAATAGCAATAGAACTTAAACCGCGTTCTTTTGCCAGTAAAACTAATTCGGAAGGGGATAATGCTCCGTCGGATTTATTTGTATGTGTATGTAAATCAATTTTCACAATTCTCTAAGCGAATGTTTCTCTAAATTTTTCGTAATCAATAATTTTTAATTTGGAACCGTCAATTTCAACCAAACCTTTTCTAGCAAATGAATGTAAGGTTCTGGAAATTGTTTCTCTTGAAGTCCCGGCCATATTAGCCAAATCTTGCTGCAAAGGCAGTTTCTCAATTTCAACTGTTCCATGTTTAATTTTGCCAATATCGTCAGCTAGTTGCAAGATAACAGTTGCCACTTTTCCTTCAGCATCTTTTAATGATAGAGCTTTAATTTTCATATCGGCATTACGCAAGCGTTGGGTTAATTCGCTCAATAGAGCTATTGTAATTTCCGGGTGCTTATTAAGAAGATCAAGAAATTCTTTTCGCTGAATAATAAATAGTTCAGAATCTTCGGTAGCAACAACAGTTGCCGAACGGTTCAAACCATCGAGAATTGACATTTCGCCGAAGAAATCCGAATCGGAAAGTATACTCAGAATAACTTCGCGTCCATCATTACTTGATCGAGAAACTTTAACTTTTCCTTTAATAATAACGAATAATGCGGTGCCTACTTCCTCTTCGACTAAAATAACACTGTCCTTTGCATATGTTTTTTTGTTACCAACCTGAACGACTTGTTCTAGCACCTCTTCATCGAGATCGGAAAATATCGGGACTAATTGTAAACATTCTGCGGTGGTATTCATTTTTTCTCCAAAGATTCATGTGAATTATACAGCAATTGATTATAAATTTACAAACTTTACTTGACTAAAGAAATAGTAATGAACTTTGAGAAAGGCATATTATTGTCCGTGAATCGAATTTTTTGAAACCAAACCAAATTGAATATTCATGTCTTTTTGGGTATCTTTAAAGATAAAATTAAATAATAATTTATAAGAAGTTAATTTCGAAGATGGAGGAAAGTTATGGCGGTAAAAGTTGGTATTAATGGTTTCGGTCGTATCGGACGATTGGTATTTCGCAGAGCACTAGACCTCGGAAATATTGAATTTGTAGGTATAAACGATCTTACAGATGCTAAGACATTAGCTCATTTGGTTAAGTATGATTCTGTTCATGGAAAATTTAAAGGTGAAGTTTATGCTGAAGGCGACTCGTTAGTTGTTAACGGCAAAAAAATTAAAATAACAGCTGAAAAAGATCCCGCAAACTTAAAATGGGGTGAACTTGGCGCTGATATTGTTGTTGAAGCAACCGGTGTTTTCAGAAGTCAAGAAGCTTGTGAAAAACATATTACCGGCGGTGCAAAGAAAGTTATTTTAACAGTACCTCCAAAAGGTGATGTTGATGCAATGGTAGTTCTAGGTGTTAATGATGAAGTATTGAAAGGTAAGGAAAAAGTAATTTCTAATGCCTCTTGTACAACAAATTGTCTTGCTCCTATGGTAAAAGTTCTTAATGATAAATTTGGTGTTGAGAAAGGTTTCATGACTACTGTGCACTCATACACTAACGATCAAAGAATTTTAGATTTACCTCACAGTGATTTAAGAAGAGCAAGATCAGCTGCAGTATCAATTATTCCAACAACAACCGGAGCTGCTAAAGCTGTTGGCAAAGTTATTCCTGAACTTAAAGGCCAATTAGACGGATTCTCATTAAGAGTTCCAACTCCTGACGGTTCTATTACCGACCTTGTAGCAACTCTTAAAAAAGAAGTTACAATTGAAGAAGTAAATGCTGCAATGAAAGAAGCAGCTGAAGGTTCCTTAAAAGGGTTAATGGAATACACAGACGAACCAATAGTATCTGCTGATATTATCGGTAATACACATTCAGTCATTTTTGATTCACTCTCAACTATGGCTAACGGTAAACTTGTTAAAGTTGTTGGTTGGTATGATAATGAATATGGTTATTCTTGCCGAGTAGTTGATTTAATTAATAAGATTGCATAAAAAATAGTTCTAAATAAGTATGAAAATTAAGACGCAGGAGGAATTGTTCTACTGCGTCTTTTTAATATCGGTAGTTTTACTACGGAGGAGTTATGAATAAGTTATCAATTGAAAATGTAGATCTTAAAGGCAAAAGAGTATTAGTTCGTGTTGATTTTAATGTGCCGTTGGATGAAAATCAGTCTATCACAGATGACAGAAGAATTACCGCTGCGCTTCCTACAATCAATAAAATAATTAAAGATGGCGGTAAAGCAATTTTGATGAGTCATCTAGGAAGACCCAAAGGTCAACCTAAAAGTGAATTTAGTCTAAAGCCAGTTGCAGTTAGATTAGGCGAGTTAGTTGATACAAAAGTTAAATTTGCTCCGGATTGTGTCGGAGAGCAAGTCAAATCAATTGTTGATACTATGGAAGACGGTGAAGTATTGCTTCTAGAAAACTTACGTTTCCATGCGGAAGAAGAAAAAAACAATCCCAAATTTGCCGAACAATTAGCTAAACTTGGAGATGTGTATATTAACGATGCCTTCGGCAGTGCTCATAGAGCTCATGCATCGACTGAAGGAATTACGAAGTACATTAAAACTTGTGCTTCCGGTTATTTAATGCAAAAAGAATTGGATTATTTAGGTAAAGCGTTAGCTGAACCAAAACGTCCATTTACCGCAATTTTAGGCGGGGCGAAAATATCCGGTAAGATTGATGTTATCGAAAATTTATTACCTAAAGTTGACAATCTTATTATTGGTGGGGGAATGGCATACACATTCTTCAAAGCGCAAGGATTGGAAATCGGAACTTCACTTTTAGAAGAAGATAAAATTGAACTTGCAGCCGAAATAATGAAAAAAGCTGAAAGTGCAAAAGCAAAATTATTATTACCGGTTGATGTTGTTGTTACCGAAGAATTTAAAGAAGATTCTCCGGGAATGACTGTTGACTATGATAAAATGCCATCAGATAAAATGGGATTAGACATTGGTGAAAAAACAATTGAATTATTCTCGAATATAATCAAAGAGAGTATGACAGTTGTATGGAACGGACCAATGGGTGTTTTTGAATTCCCTAATTTTGCAAAAGGAACTAATGCAGTAGCCAAAGCTTTAGCTGACGTAACTTCGAAAGGCGCTGTAACAGTCATTGGCGGAGGTGATTCAGCTTCAGCAATTAAGAAAGCCGGTTTGAAAGACAAAGTTTCTCACGTTTCAACCGGTGGTGGAGCATCTCTCGAATTTTTAGAAGGTAAAATTTTACCCGGTGTTGCCGCGTTAACTGATGCTTAAAAATTTGGTGAACTTTTCTTTGAGAGAAGCAGTCTAAGGATTTTAGATTGCTTCTTTTTATTTTAGGCAATTGTAATTATCTTAAGAACAATCATTAAAGGTACTGATTAATGTCTCAATACGATCGTGATTATTTTAGACCATCCGGATTTGGGGGATTTTCTTTCTTTCCGCCGATTATTAAAAATCTCTTGGTAATTAATATTGCAGTTTTCTTTCTGCAAATGATTTTTGATAACATAAGTTTTGGTGGAATTCCCGGTTGGTATTTCATAAATAAATATTTTGCCTTGAATCCTTTAACCGGGCTTGATCAAGCAGGACAACCATATAACTTCCAAATTTGGCAATTGTTTACATACCAATTTCTGCATGGCGGTTTTATGCATCTTTTTTTCAACATGTTCGCATTGTGGATATTCGGAGTTGAATTAGAAAACTTATTTGGTTCAAGGAAGTTTTTATTTTACTATTTAATGTGTGGAGTTGGGGCAGGGTTACTTCATATTTTTGCTTCGCCAATTTTTGATAGTATAAGTGCACCAACAATCGGAGCTTCCGGTGCTGTGTATGGAGTTTTAATCGCGTTTGGTATGTTGTTTCCGGATCGATATGTTTTTCTATTATTCCCGCCGATGCCGGTTAAGGCTAAATATTTGATTGCTTTTTATATCGTGATCGAGTTTATGTCGGTTGGTAGTGATAACTATGTGGCGCATCTTGCACATCTTGGCGGTGCATTTTTTGGATTTGTTTTTATTCTTCTCGATAGAAGAAAGAACTTTGATATTGACGGTATGTATAGAAAAGTGAAAGATATTTTCACTTCACCAAGTAAAGATTCATCGACTAGTTTTAGAAAACCAAAACGAGGTTTCAGAACTGGTACGATTGAGGACGCCGAGTTTTATGAAATCAATTCGAAAAAAGAGCAAGAAGTTTCACAAGAAGTTATTGATGAAATATTAGATAAAATTAGTAAAAGCGGTTATCAAAATTTAACTGAAAAAGAAAAAAGAATTCTCTTTGAAGCTAGCAAGAAAGAATAGTTTAATTGTAACTATCGGAATACTCTTCTCGATTATATTTCTGAGCTGCGGTGAAGAACAAACAGTTGAGAGGAGTACTTTGGTAAAGATATTTGTCGAAAACACAATTGCTCAGGAAAGATATTCTCATTCACCGGATTCTCTTAAACTTGCAAAATTAGCGATCTTTGAAAAGTACAATATATCATCTGATGAGTATGAAAAAGCAATTAATAATTCTGAAATGAGTGCAATTTACTGGGATGAATTTTTCAAAGAAGTAAGAGTTTATTTGGATTCTCTTAAAACCGTTTCGAATCAGCAAGTAATTCCTTCGCTAAAATAATTCTTATTTCCGCATAACTAATGCTGCTCCCTAAAGAAGATTTTAATTCTTTTAGATTAGTGATTCCACTTTGGATTGCATCTCTAATTTTAATACTTTTTTTATGATCAACTAGAGAGTTAATAATTAAATCGGGGAATAAACTTATTAGTGATTCAACTTGCATTGAAACAACCGCTTCGGGAAGTTTTGTTAGAGATGAAATATCTTTCAAAGAATATCGTTTTTTAACTAAATCAAAAATCTGTTTTATATTGTCCGGTACTTTATTTTCATTGAGTAAATTGCTTTCAGAATCTTCAGTATTTCTATGTTTTATGACAGCTAAAATTTCTTCACCCATTTTGTTATACATTCTCTGGTTGAAACCTTTTATTGATAAAAGTTCGGATGCCGACATTGGTCTTTTAACTGCTATTACTTTTAAAACTTCGTCCGGACAAACAATATTTATTGGTTGTCCAAATTTCTCAGAAACTTCTTTCCTAATAGCTCGGAGAGCGTTAAATAATTTTAAATATGGTTCGTAATCTGATTGCATTGAATTATGTTGCTCAAGTTCTATTCCTAATTCAACATCAAAAAGATGATATTTATTCTGGTCATCCTTTCTGATCTGACCAACTTGTTCTAGATCTTTAATTGCTGATTTAATTTGCAACGAAGAAAAATGCGAACAACTTGCAAATGCTTCGACAAGTAAAAACTCAGCATCTTGGGAATTACCCTTTAGAATATCTACTAAGCTCTTGATATTTATTCCGTCTTTAATTTCAGATAAAAGCTCAATAATTTTCTCTTCGATAAAATCATTGATAGATGAATTTTCTTCAGTATTTGTGCATACATCACATTTACCACATTTATAATTGTTGGCTTCTTCACCGAAATACTTTATGATTGTTCGGAACCTGCATTCCTTCGCGAAAGCATAATTGACCATATCCTCAAGACGTTTTTCCGCATGAGATTTTTGACGCAGCAAATTGATTAGGTTTAATTGTAGGTTCTCTTTCTTAACACGCGGGGAGTTAACTATTACAGCCGGATTTAAATTTGGCTTTTCAAAATCGATCAATCCTCTCGCATCAAGATTTTCAAGTTCTTTAATTACTTCACTTTTATAAACACCCAACGATTGCGATATTTTTTCTAAATCTATTCTTGATGATTTGTCAAAAGAAGAACTTCCAAACTCGCGTAACAAAACCAAGACTAAATCAAGTTGAATTTCATCGCTTAAATGTGAAGAGTGTTTTTTAAGCTGTTCGGGGGTAATAAGAAATCTAAAAAAGTATCCTTTATTATAACCGCTTTCAAATTTTAGATAATTTGCTTCTTCTAAAATTTTAATTGCTGAGTTCGTTAAGGAAATATTAATATCTTTTAGTTTTAGCGAAGTAACTAGTTTTTCGTCAATGCCAATTGGTTTATCAGAGACACTTCCAAGTGCAATTCGTCCATAATCACAGATGGTTTGATAAACAGTTTCTATTTGGTCACGATCAGGGTAGGAAGAATTTATCAAGAAGTGATGAATCTGTTTATCTTTTTCATCGTACAATAAGAATATTTTGGATGGTTTCCCGTCTCTTCCGGCTCTGCCTATTTCTTGATAATAATTTTCAATGCTGGATGGAATATTGTAATGAATTATTGTTCGAATATCTTTTTTATCAATTCCCATTCCGAATGCATTGGTCGCCACAATTACGGGAAGTCTATCGTTTATGAAATCATCTTGAATCATACGTCTAACTTCATTAGCTAAACCGGCATGATAATGATGTGAGTTAATTCCATTACTTCTTAAAAATTCGGACACTGATTCCGTTTGCTTTCTTGTTGCTGTATAGATGATTGCCGGAGTGGATTTCTTTGATAATATTTTTAACAACCACTCTCTTTTTTCTTTTCCTTTTATGACATTTAGTTCAAGATTACTGCGCTCAAAACCTTTTACGTATAATTTTGGTTTGACAAGTTCTAGTTGATCAATTATGTCTTGACGAACTTCGGGAGTTGCTGTTGCGGTAAATGCCGCGACATTTTCGAAATCAATAAATTTTTTGAAATCTTTTATTCGTCTATAACTTGGGCGGAAATTATGTCCCCATTCACTTATGCAATGTGCTTCATCAATAAATAGAAATTTTGGATTCAGCTTTTTTAATCGCTCGGTAAAAATTTGGTTTTCTAGTTTTTCTGGAGAGAGATAAAGGAGTTTTATTATACCTTGGGATAATTCATTGAATACATTTTCAATTTCTATATAGTCTAATGAACTATTTATAAACGCGGCGGTTTTCTCGATATTATTAAGAGAATCTACTTGATCTTTCATTAAGGCAATTAATGGAGAAATTACAATTGAAAAATTATCGGAAGTTAAAGCCGGAATTTGATAACATAGTGATTTACCCGCACCCGTTGGCAGAATTCCTAATACATTTTTACCGGCAAGAATGGAGTTTATTATTTCTTCTTGCCCCGGACGAAAAGTTTTGTAACCAAAATATTTTTCAAGCGTCTGATTAATTGTCATTACAAACTTATTTGGTAAAGTGTAAAAGAAAACATATAATTAATGAACTTAAAATAACAATAACACGATTAATGATTACTGTCGAAGTTTCAAATCTTACAAAAATATACGAATCAAGTTCAAAAAAGAGAAGTGTTACTGCACTTAAAGATTTCAATTTAAGTGTCACTGAAGGAACGGTATTCGGATTGCTTGGCCCAAATGGTGCCGGGAAAACTACACTGGTCAAAATCTTGCTTGGAATTGTTTACCCAACGCTAGGAAGTGCCAAGATACTTGGACAGAATATTGCAAATTATGAAATCAGAAATCGTGTTGGTTATTTACCCGAGAATCATAAATTCCCGCCTTATTTAAATGGAGAAGATGTTTTAAAATCTGTAGCGAGACTTACGGGTTGTAAAGATGACGAGATTAAGTCTCGAACAGATGATTTGCTCAATTTGGTAAAGATGGAAAAATGGCGTAAGACAAAAGTTAAAAAGTACTCCAAAGGTATGATGCAAAGACTCGGTTTAGCTCAAGCATTAATTAATGATCCTGATTTAATTTTTCTTGATGAACCAACTGATGGCGTTGATCCGATTGGAAGAAAAGAGATACGAGATATTTTGCTTGGTCTGAAAAATCAAGGCAAAACAATATTTATTAATAGTCACTTACTTTCTGAAGTTGAACTTATTAGTGATCGTGTTGCAATTCTTAACAAGGGGGAATTAATAAAAGAAGGAACCGTTGAGGATCTTACAACTAATAAGGAAACGTACTCAATCAAGCTTGCTGCTGAAGTTGAAAGTGATTGGCTAAATAATAATTTGACTGAGTTCTCCGTTACTCAAACCTCTCCTAATGGTTTTGAAGTAAAAGTATTAAATGAATCAGAATTAAATTCGGTCATCGATAAGTTAAGGGAGAAAAACCAAATAATTAAAGGAATCATTCCTGTAAAAATGAGTCTCGAAGATATGTTCATTTCACTAATTAATGAATCGGATAAGCAGAAAGAAAATGTATAATATACTTGAAATTACAAAACAGACTATTAGAGAAGCTTTTGCTCGCAAAATATTTATAATGTTTGCAGGCGTTTCAACACTCGTACTTGTTTTATTTATCATAACATTTGCTGCGGTTGGATTAGAAGATTTATCCGGCTCAATTCAAATGGATACAGGAAAGGACCTCGGAGTATTAGAGGAGGTAGTCGGTGGAATAAAACTATTTATAGTCATCCCTCTTTTTGGTGGTGGTTTATTTCTTTCAATTTTTTCGGCTTCGTCATTTATACCTAATATGTTAGAAAAGGGAAATATTGATGTAATACTTTCTAAACCTATCTCCAGATCACAAATTATTTTCGGCAAGTTCTTAGGAGGAACACTTGTCGTTTTACTTAACATTGCATATTTAGTGATTGGGATTTGGTTTTTGATCGGATTGAAATTCGGAATCTGGCATCTTTCATTTTTATTAACAATAGTCACCATAACATTTGCCTTTGCTGTTCTCTATTCACTTATAATTCTTATTGGGATTTTATCTCAAAGCTCAATTTTAGCTATGATGTTGTCTTATATTATCTTCTTCATACTTTCTCCAATTCTTAGTATTCGCGATCAAATCATGATGCTTGCGGACAGTAAAGTTCTAGAAATTATTCTTGAGGGACTTTATTACATCGTCCCTAAAACATCGGAGTTAGGTTCAATAACAAGTGACATAGCCGTCGGCGGAAGCATTTATGATTTCCAACCTATATTTACATCGGCAGTATTTCTCATTCTCAGTATTGCACTCAGCATTATTATTTTTAGTAAAAAAGATTATTAAAATTACTCTAAAGTAGTTTAATAGAATAATTTACGTGGCATAGATTTTGCCACTTCTTTTAGATTATTTTATTCAAACATTTTGTCTTTTATAGAAGAAAAGGAAAATTCAATGGCAGATGACAAACTAAAATTAGAGGATCTTCTTGGTGACGTTCAGAAAATTGAAGAGGAAGATAGAATTGAATATGTGGCTATTATTGGTGCAGGATTAATGGGACAAGGTATTGCCCAAACAGTTTCGGCAGCCGGACTTGATGTCTTAATTATTGAGAAAGATGCTGATCATTTAGAATCGGCTCAAGAGGATTTAAGGACATCAATGAAGAGAGAAATTGCTCGCTGGGCAATGACTGAAAGTGAAATGAAATCAATTCTCGGCAGAATTAAATGGAGTACTGACATTAACGAAATTGCTGACTGCGATATGGTAATTGAAGCAGTTGATGAAAATTTCCAATTAAAGAGATTGTTATTCAGCAAAATGGATGAACTTGCACAACCTGATACAATTCTTGTATCAAACACATCAACACTTAGTTTAACCAAAATTGCTGAAGTTACAAATCGTAAAGATAAGATTATTGGTATGCACTTTCTAAATCCGGTTCCAAAAGTTGCTTTAGTTGAAGTTGTTAAAGCATTAGAAACTTCAGAAAAAACTGTTGCAATAACAAAAAGCTTTGCGGCTAAAATCGGTAAAACTCCTGTTGAAGTTTATGAATATCCCGGCTTTGTAACAACAAGAGCAATTGTACCGTTGCTAAATGAAGCAATGTATATTTTATTGGAAGGTGTCGCATCCGCAAACGATATAGATACAGCTATGAAGTTGGGATACGATTTCAAAGTCGGTCCGCTTGAGATGGCAGACAGCATGGGATTGGACGAAGTATTAATGTGGATGGAACAATTATGGGGAACACTCGGTGAACCTCGCTACAGGCCTTGTCCAATAATTCGCAAGTTAGTTCGAGAAAGAAAACTTGGCCGTAAAACCGGTGAAGGTTTCTTTAAGTATGATGAAGACGGAAAAAAATTAAATTAATGCAAACATGGTGAAAAAATGAAAATCTTAGTTTTGAATTGCGGTAGTTCCTCGATTAAGTATCAGTTTATTGACACAATTGAAAAAGTTGCTTTAGCAAAAGGACAGGTAGAACGTATTGGTATGAGCAGTGCAGTGTTGACGCATCAGCCACATGGAAAAGAAAAGATTCGAATTGTCGGTGAAATCTTAGATCACACAATTGCGATTGAATATGTAATTGCAGTGTTGCTTAGCCCAAATCATGGTGTTATAAAAGACAAAAATGAAATTGACGCAGTTGGCCATAGAGTTGTTCATGGTGGTGAAACATTCTCCGGTTCAGTTTTGATAACAGATAGTGTAATGAATGCCTTGAAAGAAAATATTGAACTTGCTCCGCTTCATAATCCTCCGAACATAAAAGGTATTGAAGCTGCCAAGAAACATCTTCCTAATACTCCTCAGTGCGGAGTTTTTGATACGGCGTTCCATTCTAAAATGCCTCCAAAAGCTTATCTCTATGGGATTCCTTATGAATTATATAAAAAATATAAAATTCGTCGATATGGTTTCCATGGGACATCACATAGATATGTTGCATTACGAGCAGCGGATATTTTGAATAAACCTTATGACAGATTAAAAATAATTACAGCTCATCTTGGTAACGGCTGCAGTATGGCTGCAATTGATCAAGGTAAATCTATTGATACAACAATGGGATTTACACCGCTCGAAGGTTTATTGATGGGAACAAGAGTCGGTGATATGGATCCCTCGGTCATTCTATATATCATGGGCAAAGAAGGATTAACGCTTTCCGAAGCAAACACTCTAATGAATAAACACAGCGGTCTTATTGGCTTAAGCGGTGAAAGCAGTGATATGAGAGAAATTGAAAATGCAGTCGATCAAGATGTAAAGCGTGCAAAAAATGCCTTCGAAGTTTTTACATATAGAATTAAAAAGTATGTCGGTGCTTATACCGCTGCTATGGGTGGCTTAGATGCGTTAGTCTTTACCGGTGGGATTGGCGAAAATTCTATAAAAGTTAGAAAATATGTTTGTGAAAATATGGATTATCTCGGTATCAAATTAGACGATAAACTGAATGAAAATGTAAAAGGAGAGATGGTCATTTCAACCAGTGATTCAAAAGCTGCAGTTCTAAGAATCCCGACAAATGAAGAGTTAGTTATTGCACTGGATACCGAAGAGATTGTTACTGCACAGAAGAAATCAGCTCAAGAAGTTAAGTTTAATTAAAAAATAATAATTAATTTTGTGATGGAAGAAGGGGGTTGTCTTGATAATTAAGGCAACCCCTAATTTTATTTTGAACGGAGTTTTTATGGAAATCATTAGTATAGATAACTTTTTATTGGCGTTCATACCACTCTTTGTTGCAATGGATATTATCGGGACAGCACCTGTGTTCATGGGTTACACTCATGATGTGTCAAGTCATCAAAGAAAACAGTTGATCATTCAAGCACTATTAACTGCATTCATTGTAGCTGTCGTGTTCCTCGTAAGTGGAAAAGCAATACTTAGATTTCTTGGAATCACAATTAATGATTTTAGAATCGCTGGTGGATTGATACTTTTGGTGCTTAGTGTTCATGATATTTTATCATCTTCCGAAACAAGAAGATCACCCGGCGAACATATTGGAATTGTTCCATTAGGTATTCCGCTTATTATGGGACCCGCTGCTTTAACAACTATATTAATTTTAGCAGATAAATTTGGTTATACAATAACTGTTCTTTCTTTGACAGGAAACTTCTTAATCGTACTTTTAGTGTTGATCAATGCAAAATGGATTACAAAAGCTATAGGAGTTGGAGGATCAAAAGCATTCGCGAAAATTGCTTCTTTGCTTTTATCTGCGTATGCTATAATGATGATTCGCGAAGGCATTAGTGAAGTTATAACAGGATTTTAGTTAATATGGATTTAGGAATTAAAAATAAAACGGCTTTAGTAGTTGCTGCCAGTCAAGGAATCGGCAAAGCAGCCGCAATCGAATTAATTAAGGAAGGCTGTAATGTTGCTATTTGTTCAAGTAATGAACAAAATTTGATCGAAGCGGCAGGCGATATAAAAATTCAGACCGGAATAGAACCATTTTGGATCGTATGTGATATCAACAAATTATCGGATATTAATAATGTTGTCGAAAATGTGAAAAATAAATTCGGCACAATTGATATTCTAGTAAACAATTGCGGTGGTCCAAAACCAGGTTATTTTGATGAATTGAATTCTACAAATTGGGATGATGCATATAATCAAGTGTTGATGAGTACAGTGCAGTTTACAAAATTAGTGCTGCCGGAAATGAAAAAGAACAAATGGGGCAGAATAATAAACTTGACTTCACTTTCGGTTAAACAGCCGGTTGATAATTTAATATTATCAAATTCATTTAGAAGTGCGGTTACAGCCTTTGCAAAAACAATTAGTCAACAGTATGGTGAATTCGGTATAACTGTTAATAATATTGCACCGGGATTCATTTTAACATCTCGTCTCTATGAACTTGCAGTGAAAAGAGCAGAAAAGGAAAATGTATCTCAAAAAGAGATTCTAGCCCAAATGGCGAAAAGTAATCCAGTAAAGAGATTAGGAACGCCCGAAGAAATGGGAGCCGCAATCGCATTTCTTGCATCGGATAAAGCCGGTTACATCACCGGGGTTACTCTTCAAGTTGATGGCGGACAAATTAAATCTACGTACTAATTTTCATAAATAAATAATAATTTTTCACTATTCCTCATAAATAGGGGACAGAATGAAAAAAGAAATCGATCTCACCATTCATCCGGATTTTATTGAAGATTATTCATACAGAACTAATCTCGCCGCCAAAAAACTTCATCTAAATCCATCAGAAATTACAACAGTGCAGATTGTAAAAAAGTCAATTGACGCTAGAAGTAAAACTCCTTTATACAAATTAAGATCAATAGTTTATATAAACGAACAACCTAAAGATATTTTTCAACCTATAAATTTCATCCCCGTAAACTCAAAAAAAACAGTTGCTATTATTGGCAGCGGACCGGCCGGACTTTTTGCCGCTTTGAGATTAATTGAACTCGGAATTAAACCGGTAATTTTTGAGAGAGGTAAAAATGTTCGTGATAGAAGAAAAGATTTACGAGCAATCCAACAGTTCCATGAAGTTAATCCGGATTCAAATTATTGTTTTGGAGAAGGCGGTGCAGGCACTTACAGTGATGGCAAACTTTATACTAGATCAACTAAGCGGGGTGATGTAAAGCGAATTCTTAACTTACTGGTTCAACACGGTTCACAGAATGAAATATTAATTGATGCACATCCGCATATCGGATCTAACAGATTACCTAAGGTTGTTCAAGCAATAAGAGAAACAATCATCAATAATGGTGGTGAAATTCATTTTGATTCGAAAGTGACCGATATATTAATCGAAGCCGGTAAAACAAAAGGTGTTATAGTAAATAATGAAAAGGATATCTTAAGTGATGCGGTAATAATTGCAACCGGACATTCAGCGAGAGATATATATTATTTACTTCATAAAAAAAAAATTTTACTTGAAGCAAAATCATTTGCGATGGGTGTAAGAATTGAACACCCTCAACAATTGATTGATTCAATTCAATATAAAATGAAAATTCGGCACAAAAATTTACCCGCCTCAAATTATAGTTTAACTTGTCAAGTTGATGGAAAGGGAGTTTACTCGTTTTGTATGTGTCCAGGCGGAATTATTATACCGGCATCAACCGATAAAAATGAATTAGTTCTCAATGGGATGTCCGTCTCAAGAAGAGATTCACCATTTGCAAATTCCGGCTTGGTTGTTTCGATTGATGAAAATGATTGGAAAGATTTTTCTGAGCATGGAATATTTGCCGGATTAGAATATCAAAAATATGTCGAGAATTTAGCATACAATTCCGGTGGAAAAACCCAAAGTGCACCTGCACAAAGAATAACTGATTTTGTAAATGGAATATTCTCAAGTTCTCTTCCGGATACTTCATATATTCCCGGAACAGTTAGTTCTCCGTTGCATGATATTCTTCCCAGAAATATAGGCGATCGCATAAGACAAAGTTTGATTGAATTCGATAAAAAAATGAAAGGGTACTATACAAACGAAGCTCAAATACTTGCTGCTGAAACTCGAACAAGCTCACCGATTCGAATTCCTCGCGAAGTTAATACTTTAATGCATCCCGAAGTGAACGGATTATTTCCTTCCGGTGAAGGAGCCGGTTATGCCGGAGGAATAGTATCAGCCGCGATAGACGGTGAGCGCTGTGCTGAGGCAGTTGTAAAGTACGTTGCGATCTCTTGAGACTTTCTCATATCTTTTTTTTTAAGTACATTTATTATCATTCATTTGAGATGAAGAAAATGATAAGAAGAATATTACCGTTTTTAATTTTATTCTCGATAGTATATGCACAAACATCTCCCGCTAAAAAGTGGGTTATCATTCAAGATCTGCAGGATAGAATAGTCTATTTGGATACTTCCGCAATTAAAACTTATGATAATCAACTATCGGTTTGGGGACTCTCAATTTTTAGAACTCCACAACGAGTTACTCCTTTTACTGAAGAAGTTTTACAGATTAAAAGCAATTTGCTGTTTAACAATGTCACGAAAACTTATTCGGTTATAGGAACACTTTATTATGATAAAAGTAACAGAATAATTGGCGAATCTGCACCACCAAGAATAACAGGCGGCGAAGATAGCTTTGAATATCCTATTCAACCGGGGTCTTCTATTGAATCATTGTATCAAAAAGCATTCACTTATAAAACAACTGGAAAATTGGAAGTAGAGTCAAGTGAATACTTAGCGAACACAGATTTTTCAAAAGAGAATCAGAGAACTGCTCCACAAAGTCAACCCACATCTTCCGATACAACAATTCAACCATCCGGACCGATTATAATTTCTCCCGAACAAAATATAGCGTTAATTGATGAAGCAAATAAGAAGACAATAGAAAAACGTGATTCATTAGCTGCGGCAAATCGAGAATTAAGAGAAAAGAAACTTGAAGAAACAAAAATGAATGAATCGATGAAACCAGCAGTAAACCCACCTTCAAATAAATCCGATCTGAGTAATATTAATTTGGATGCTAAAAAGCCTTCAAAATCAAAAACAAAGTACGATGAAACTTCGGATGCAAATGTTAGAGGAAATATTTGGAGTGATGGAATTAAATATGTTATCCAATTATCATCATGGCGAGAAAAGAATATTGCAGAAAAACTTGTAGAAGATAAGCAAAAAGACGGGCATGAGGCATTCTTAATGCAAGTTGATCTTCCCGGAAGAGGTACATGGTACAGAGTTAGAGTCGGTTATTTTGATACACTTGAAGAAGCTCAAAATTATAAACGAAATAATAATTTGTAAACCCAATGAAAGAAAAACTAAATAAATCCGAAGCTGAATGGCAAAACGAATTAACACCCGAGCAATTTAGAATTCTTCGCCAAAAAGGTACTGAACGAGCATTTACCGGAGAGTATTACAAGAATGAAGAATCTGGTATTTATCTCTGCGCTGGATGCGGACAAGAATTATTCAGCTCTGAAACTAAATATGAATCCGGCAGCGGTTGGCCAAGTTATTGGAAACCGGTTAATCAAAATGTTGTTGAGCTTCATGAAGATAAAGCTTTTGGAATGACTAGAACGGAAGTGACTTGCTCAAAATGTGGTGGTCATCTTGGTCATGTTTTTCCGGATGGTCCTAAACCAACCGGATTAAGATATTGCATCAACTCAGCCTCTCTAAAATTTCATAAATCAAAGTAAACTATGACTAAAAATATTAAGTGGCTTGATTGGGCGCGAAGAATACAAGCAATCAGCCAAACCGGTTTGGAATTTGCACATAATGAATATGATGTGGAGAGAAACAGGAAGTTAGAAAAAATTGCAGCAGAAATTATTTCGGAACATTCAAAACTAAATGAAACAGAGCTTATAGAAATATTTTTAGATCAAAAAGGTTACGCAACGCCTAAGGTCGATGTTAGAACAGCAATTATTAAAGAAGAAAAATTACTATTAGTAAAAGAAGCAAGTGACGGCAAATGGGCAATGCCCGGCGGTTGGGCTGATGTCGGTGATATTCCATCACAAGCCGCAATTCGTGAAGCTAAAGAGGAAAGTGGATTTGATGTTGCAATAATAAAAGTACTAGGCGTTTATGATGCTAATAGAAAATCCGGTGGCTTGGAATTATTCCATGCGGTAAAAATTGTTTATCTCTGTAAAATAATTGACGGTGAAGCAACTCCAAGTTTTGAAACTCCGGAGGTAAAATTTTTCTCAATCAATGAACTTCCTCAACTTTCCGAAAATCGAACAAATATTAAACACATTGATCACATCATTGCGCATTTGAAGGACCCGAATAGACCCACCGATTTTGATTAACAAAAAAATAATTGCATAAAAAGACAATTTTGTTTGGATTATTTTATTTCCTTATTTATATTTGGTCTAAATAAAAATACCATTGTTTAAAATAATCAGAGGTCAATTTATGCGTTCCATTTTCAAATATATTTTAACTTTTCTTTTTATTGTTTCACTAAATGCACAAGATTTTGATTTCTTCACTCAAAAATCAACAATTGGAGGCTATGGCGAGTTACACTATAATGTTGAAACTCCTGAAGGTGGCAAGACTAGTAAGAAACTAGATTTTCATCGTTTTGTACTTTTTTATTCCCATTCTTGGTCTGAGAAATGGTCCTTTAAAGCCGAGGTCGAATTAGAACATAATTTTGTACAAGACGGACAAGGTGAACTTGAACTCGAACAAGCTTACGTAAATTATCATCACGCTGATTGGTTCGGATTTCAAGCCGGTGTTATTTTGCCTTCAGTGGGATTAATTAATGAATTCCACGAGCCGCCACTATTCTTTGGTGTCGAGCGTCCGGAATATCATAGTCGAATCATTCCTACTACTTGGTTCGGTAACGGTTTAGCTATTTATGGAAATTATGAAGGATTTGATTACAAAATTTCCGTTATGGAAGGATTAGATGCCGACGGTTTCAGTGCATCGTCTGGAATTCGCGGAGGCAGATTGAAAGGATTTAATGCGGATGCCGAGCAACTTTTATACAATGCAAGATTAGATTATCTCGGTTTACCAGGACTCAAAGTCGGTGCATCGTTCACATATAACAAAGCAAAAGGAGATTCAACTTATAATGCAATTACTTTAATTGAAGGACATGCACAATATATAGCAAATAACTTACACGCCACTTTTGAAATAGGACATATCAATTATGATTCGGGAATTATTGAATCTTCATTCGGATATTATTTTGATCTCGGTTATAATATTTCTGATTTCTTAGGTATAGAAACACAAATAATTCCATTTGCACGATATACAGATTATAATACCGCAAACTCTACAACAACAGGCGGTAACATTGAAGAACAATATCATTTCAAAAAATGGATGGTTGGTTTTTCTGTAAAACCGATTGAACAAGTAGTGTTTAAAGTTGACTACGGTCAAAGAACAAGACAATTAGATGATGCAAAAGTCGATTTGTTTAATCTGGGTGTAGGATACATGTTCTAATGAGATTTGGTATGATAAAAATATTATTACTATTAAACTTTATAGTTATTCTAACCTTTGCAAATGATATCCGTAATCATACCGAAGAATCAATTGAAAAATTATTTGGTGGGGATGTGGAATACGAGATGATAAAGTTCCACATCCCGGCTGATTTGAAATCTTCGATTGAAAACGAGGTAAAGCAAAAGTTCTTTGCCGACGAAATTTATATCTGGAAGATTAAGCAAGGTAATAATTTAAAAGGTTATGCCTTGCTTGATAATGTTTACGGAAAATCTATGCCGATAACATTTCTGGTCATCTTCGATAAAGAACTAAAAATAGCAAACAGTTCTATTGTTAAATACCGTGAACCTTATGGAGGTGCTGTCGGAAACGAATCTTGGAATGCTCAATTCAAAGGTAAAAATGGTAATTCAAATTATAATGTAGGAAGTGATATAAGTGCGATAAGTGGGGCAACTATTTCGGTTCATTCGGTAAGTAAAGGCGTTAGAAAATTGGCATTGCTTTTACCAAAGATCACGGATAGGATAAAATGATAACTTTAAGAAATTTTGAACCACTGTTAAAAAAATTCTTGATCTCATATTTAATTGTCGTTACAATCGGATTAACACTCGGATTGTATTTTGTAAGACATACCACCGACTTAACACCTTCTGGAACCGTTGAAAGATTTAGAGGTGATGAAGTTCAAGATGGCGATGAATTTACCATCCCGGAAAATTATCCTCGTCCAATTAGTGAATTGTTAGTTACAACTCATAATCACATACTTGGATTTTCATTTATATTCGGATCGGTTGGATTGATATTTTATTTTAACAGCCGAGTAAAAGGTTTTTGGAAAACTTTTTTGCTAATAGAACCATTTGTCTCAATAATAACTTCATTCGGATCTATTTGGTTGATCAGATTTGTTCATCCTGCGTTCGTCTATCTCACAATAATTTCCGCGTTACTTTTATATATATCGTTTTATGTAATGGTCTATTTTTCTTTAACAGAATTATTGAGCAAAAAATATGAAAGGTTATCTTGATCAAATATTTATTTCACTATTGTTCATCACTTTAGTCTCTAATGCGGGACATCCTCTCAGAACAGAAGACGGCTTTTCTTTAGGAATAAATTCATTCGAAATAGAAATTGTATCCGAATTTTTCAATTATTCAGATAACTCAGAAATATCTTTACCTATCAGTTTTGGCTATGGAATTACGAGCAGTACAGATATTCTTGTTGGCTTTTCATATCACAAATATTGGGATGATAGAAATAACTTTAGCAGTTTTAACGACATCCTGATAGAACTCAAACAAATGATTTTTACGGAAGATGTTCGTTTCGGAATAAAACCATTTATTAGTATACCCTCCGGAGACGAAGCAAAGGGATTCGGTAAAGGAAAACTAAACTTCGGAATGATGATTCTCCTTACAAAAGAATGGGAAAAATTTCACATCCATACCCAACTCGGTTATCATAGAAATAATAATGTTGTAAACGAAAATGAAAATTTGTGGGAGTATTCAATCGCTTTGGAGAAATTATTTTCTGAAAGATTTTCCGGATTATTTGAATTTGGAATAGCTAGAAGTTGTTGCCCGGATTATATAGAACCACCGAAGTTTATCAGTTTAGGGGCGTCTTATTTACTCGAAGAAAATCTTGTGGTAAGCATGGGCATACTAAAGGGAATACACAGCGTTGATCAGCATCTTGGTTTAACCGGAGGTATAACAATTACTTTTTAATTGAACTTCCTTTAATTCTTTCCTGACTCATTCTTGTTACCTTGAAAATACTATAAAGTAGAATCGCCACGCCAATCCATTGCACCGGATCAAGAATATTATCTCGCAATAAATATTCAAGTATAACCGCCGTCAACGGGAAGGCCATTTCACAAATTGTTGCAACCGAAGCAGTCACAATTTTCAAACCATAATAATAAAGAAATATCGCAGCACCGCCTGTTGTAAAAGCAATTAATAAGAAAATCAAAAATTGATCTGTTGTAACTTCAGCAATTTGAGGTAGTTGACCCAGTGGTAATACAATTATTAACATTATAATAGATGAAATCGCAAATCTGAGATAGGTACCTAGTTCAAATCCAACATTTCTTAAAGCACGTTTACTAAATACTGTAGAAGAAGCGAAGCTTAAAGCTGCAATTATAGAATACATCGCAGCCATTGCGGTATTACCTTCGTTGACTTGAATTGGCATCTTAAAACCAAAAGTCATCAAATATGTACCGCTTATAGCGATTGCAGCCCACAGAAAAAATATTCGAGGTAGCCTTTCTTTTAAAATTAGTCCGGCTAATATCAGAGCAAAAACCGGTTGAAGTTTTTGTATAAGTATAACTATAGATAGGTTCACAAAATCTACATAGAACAAAGCTTTGGTAATTGCCATCGTTCCTATTGCACCGCCGAAAAGTGCAACACCCACGAATGAACCCCAATCGGCCAAGGTTAGTGATTTTAATTTCCCGTACTGCTTTAGAAAAATGGGGGAAAGTAGAATTGCTACAATAGAACTCTCGATAAAAACAACAAGTCCGACCGGTAATGAATACAACGTCGGTCTTAATACAATACCATCAATACCCCAAAGACTTGCAGCAACAATAATAAATACCGGAGCAAACCTGCTCATCTTAATCCTTTCTTCACATTCGATTTTGAATCAGCAAATATAACTAAATAAAAATTGGTGTGAAAAATTACAATTATATTTTGATTGAGTTTAATCAGTAGCGAATTATTTAACTCCCTAAAATTGAATAAATTTTATAATTTTACATTATTGTCCTTTTAGATAAAAACACTGACTTAACAAGCGGAGTAGAAATGTTTAAAAAATTATTAGTAACCGTTCTGTTTGTATCATTTGTTCTAGTGATCAATGCTCAGGATAAAGGTGTTTATGTTGAATCAAGCGGCAAATATTGGAAACAAATTGAAGAATCTATCAAAAAGTATGAAGCAAAAGATAAGAGTAAAAAAGTTTTTCAAGTTGATCTTGAAGGAATGAATATCCCGACTTCGACAGATCAGTTTAATACTTACTGGCATCAAGCGCCGATATCACAAGGAAACACGGGTACATGCTGGTCATTTTCTACAACTTCATATTTTGAATCGGAAGTTTATAGAATCCACAAAAAAGAAGTAAAACTCTCGGAGCTTTACACTGTCTATTGGGAGTATGTTGAAAAAGCAAAAGAATTTGTCAGGACAAGAGGCGAATCTCTTTTTGCCGAAGGATCGGAAGCTAATGCTGTTAATAGAATTTGGAAACAGTACGGTATTGTTCCCGGCGATTTATTTACCGGATTAAAAGAAGGTCAGGAATTTCATAATCATTCTCACCTTTACAAAGAAATGAATTCATATTTAGAAACAGTAAAAGCAAATAATGCTTGGAATGAAAACGTAGTATTAGAAACCATTAAATCAATATTGGATTATCATCTCGGTACACCACCGGAAAAATTTCTTCTCGATGGGAAAGAGTATACACCACAAACTTTTTTAAGCGATTATCTAAAACTAAACTTGGATGACTACTACGATATACTTTCATATCTACAACAGCCTTTTTGGGAGCAAGTTGAATATGAAGTCCCGGATAACTGGTGGCACAGCAAAGAATATTGGAATATACCTCTCGATGATTATATGAAATTATTTAAGAGCGCAATCCGAAATGGATATTCAATTTGTATCGGCGGTGATGTATCCGAACCGGGGAAAGTTGCGTCGAAAGATGTTTTCCTAGTCCCCGATTTCGATATTCCATCTGAATACATTAATGATTATGCTCGTCAGTTTAGATTTGATAACGAAACTACAACAGACGATCACGGTGTGCATGTTGTCGGCTGGATGGAATTGAATGGCGAAGGTTGGTACTTGATCAAAGATTCAGGTTCTTCTGCGCGCGATGGTAATAACAAAGGATATTATTTCTTCAGTGAAGATTATATCAAACTAAAGATCATGGATTTTATGGTTCATAAAGATGCGCTTGGTGAACTTGCTGAAAAGCTTAAATAAAGAATTACGTTGATACATAAATTATACACAACTTTCGATTATTTGTTTACAACCTCCTTCATCCGTTAATTGATGGATGAAGGAGATGTTGATCATCTTATAGCATGTTTACCAAACAAAGGAAAACAAGTCATTTTAACTTTTCTTAAAATATTTTACTCCGTCTAAACCCTTAAAATCAATATCTTGAGTCCAGACTATTGCATCATTTACTTTTGCCGTAATGTAAATAATACTATCTGCCATAGGAATTTTTTGTTCAAAACTAAATTTTGCTGCTGCAATTGCAATTGATGAACTCACTTCAATAACTTTTGCTTGTTGCATTAAAGCAATCACTTGCAAAGCATAGTTTTCATCTTTTTCAAGTAATACTTTTTTGTATATCTCATAGATGTTAATTGTCGATACAATTAACTCATCTGTATTCTCAATAGCAGATGCAAAATTTTTAGCATTTTTGCTATCAGCTAAGTATTCAAGCCACCCGGATGAATCAACTAAATTCATAATCTATCTTCCTCCCTCACAATATTAGTGTCAATACCTTTAAGGAAGCCGCGGGCATCTTTGATATTCTTAAGAAGTATGAATTCAATCCGATCACCTAGCTGGATAATTTGAAGTTTTTGACCGGGACGAAGATTTAATTTTTCTCTAATTTCTTTTGGAATAACCACCTGATATTTGGGTGAAATTTTTACCGTTGTCATATTCTGCCTTTACGAAGTTTTACGATAAATATATCGATAATCATTTTGTAAGTCAATACACAATCGATAACATTTCTGTACTATAAAAAAATTTCAGAATGTATGATAAAAAACTCAATTAGAAGATAATTTATAAGTGAACAGTCTTAAATAAAATTCATATTTCGGTGCATAAATTCAAAAAATATTTGATGCTTGTCCCACTTATGAATAATTTTAGCGAGTTAATAATTAATAGGAAAGAAAATGAACGCATTAAATTTAAGCGGAATCGGACAATTGAAGAAATCCGTTGAAGACACCTTGAATGAATTAATCGAACAAAAAGTTATTCAAAGAATCTGGAATAAAGATCACACTGTTTGGAGCGAAGAACCGACTGAAATTTCAAACAGGCTCGGTTGGCTCGATTGTGTTGAAAACGCTAAAAAGAGTCTGCCCGAAATTTACAATTTTGTGGAAAGTGTAAAAGCTTCCAAATTCAAAAATGTATTGATATTGGGAATGGGTGGTTCAAGTTTAGCGCCCGAAGTTTTCAGTTTGATATTTGGTAAAGATGAAAGACTTTTCAATGTATATGTTTTGGATAGCACTCATCCCGAAGCAATTAAAAATTACGCAGAAAAATTAGATTATAAAGAAACATTATACATTGTCTCAACAAAATCCGGTGGAACAGTTGAAACGTTATCGTTTCTAAAATTCTTTTACAATTTTGTGCTGAATCATGTTGGTAAAGAAAAAGTCGGAAATCACTTCGCAGCTATCACCGATCCGGGAAGTGGACTTCAAAAAATGGCTGAGGAACTTAACTTTAGAAAAATATTTTTGAATGATCCCAACATCGGTGGAAGATATTCGGCTCTTTCATTGTTCGGATTAGTTCCGGCAGCACTTATTGGAGTTGACATCGAATTGTTATTACTAAGAGCTGAGATGGCGGTTGCTAAATCAAAAATAGTTGATGTAAATAGAATTCATGAAAATCAATCTGCCGTGCTTGGCGCAATTCTTGTTGCATCTGAAGAACTCGGGAAAAATAAATTAACATTACTTTATTCGGAGAGCATAAAATATTTCGGTGCTTGGCTTGAACAATTAATCGCTGAAAGTACGGGTAAAATCGGTAAAGGAATTTTACCGGTTGATTTAGAGGAAGTTGTCAATCCCGATTTGTATAAAAACGATCGAGTATTTGTTTACACTCGTTTAAAAAACGAACATCCGTTTGATAAATCTATTTATGAATTGAAACAAAAAGGCATTCCGGTAATCGAAATTATTTTGGAAGATCTTTATTCACTTGGCGGTGAATTTTTTAATTGGGAGCTTGCAACCGCAATTGCAGGATGGAAAATGAAGTTGCAGCCATTCGATCAACCGAATGTGGAATCCGCAAAAATTCAAGCAAGAAGTTTAATAACAGAATATCAAAAAACCGGCGAATTACCTCAACCGAAAGTTTCATATAAAGACGAAGATTTGTCAATTTATTATAACGAAGAAATTCACAGTTCCGAAGAGGCATTAACAATATTATTTTCCTCAATAAATGATAATAGTTACGTTTCAATTCAAGCGTTTGTAAATCCTTCGGTTGAAATTATTGAATTAATGCAAAACTTCAGAAGTAAAATACTTAAAAAATATGGCGTTGCTACAACATTCGGATTCGGACCGAGATTTTTACATTCTACCGGACAACTTCACAAAGGTGATGATGGTTCAGGAATATTTATCCAATTTATAGAAAGCGGAAATCTTAATCTCGGCATTCCCGATGACCCAAATAAAAATGATGCATCAATTACATTCGATGTTTTAATCCGTGCGCAAGCATTAGGAGATAGAGAAGCATTGGTCCAGAATAAAAGGAATGTAATCACTTTTGATATTCACTCGGATGTAATTAAAAATCTTTCAAAAATTGTGAATCTTGTATGATAAATAGAGCAGACAAATTAATTCTTATACTATTATTCTTTTTTATAGGATGCAGTTCTCAAAAGGAATATGTACCTCAATCAATTTTTGGTCTATCACTTGTTCAAAAGTTGGAAGGCGAAAGTGCTGCCTCTTTTGTTGATCGACTACACTATAATGAAGTAGTTGCGGAGAAAAATGAAATTGGATTTTACAAAGCTGATCATGGTGAAGCAATAATCTATGTTAGTTATTATAAAAATGTAAAAGATGCGGAACTAAATCTAAAGTTAATGGTAGAAAAAATTTCGCCTGAAAATTCGGTTTTTACCGGTGGCGAGAGTTTCGAAATGAATGATACAAAAATTTATAGATATCTCGGAATGGGGCAAACTCATTTTGTGTTTGCAAATAAAAAGGCATTACTTTGGCTTTCCGCAGAAATTAATTGGGGCGAAAAATTTCTAAATGAGTATCTATCATTTCTTAATTGAACGATTATAGCAGCAAATTTTGTAAAACGTTTTCTTAATGGAACTATATGTCTTTAATATAAGTTCTTTATTTGTATATTTGTTGAATTCAAAAAAAAGTTAATATGAAAAAGAAATATTTGTATTGGGGTTTGATTGTTGTTTTTTTATTGCTTTTAGCACTGCCAAAAATATCATGGCAAAGCGAAGATGCTCAAGCATCGACAAGTAGTCAGTCTCAAGCGATAAATGCGGAAGCGTTAATCATATCAAAAAGTGAACTTTCCGAAAATCTAATCTTAAACGCTACACTAATGGGTGATGAGGAAATTGAACTTCGTGCGGAAGTCCCCGGCAAAGTTATTCAAATAAATTTTAGTGAAGGTACAAGAGTTAAGAAAGATGATTTACTTGTGAAGATAAATGACGCTGATCTTCAAGCACAATTAGTCCGTGCAAAATCACAATTGAAATTAGCTGAAGAAAAGGAATACAGATCCAAACAGTTGATCGAACAGAATTTAATAAGCCAAGAAGAATATGATATTTTACTGAATGATTTGAATTCACGCAAAGCAGAAATCGAATTACTGAAAGCGCAAATTGATAAAACAGAAATCAAAGCTCCGTTTGATGGTGTTGTCGGGTTGCGTTCAATTAGCGAAGGCAGCTACATCACCTCGGCTGTTAACATTGCGATTTTAACAAAAACAAATCCAATAAAAGTTGATTTCGCTTTACCGATAAAACATGCTGATAAAGTTAGAGTCGGTACAAAAATTAACTTGATCGTACCAAACTCAAGTAAGAAATTTAATGCACAAGTTTATGCTATTGACCCCAAAGTTGATGTATCAACCAGAACAATTAAAATCAGAGCTAAAGCTGATAACGAAAATGGAACATTAATCCCCGGCTCTTATGCAGAAGTTGAGATACAAGTCGATAAAGATAAAGAAGGAGTTCTTGTTCCAACACAATCAATTGTCCCTGATATTTCCGGTGAATTGGTTTACTTATATAAAAGAGGAAAAGCTGTCCCAACAAATGTTAAAATTGGCCTTCGAACAAACACTGACGTCCAAATAATTGATGGACTAAATGAAGGGGACACTGTGATCACTTCTGCAATCATTCAAATGCGTCCCGGTGCCGACGTATCAATAAAAAATTTCAGATAAGAGATTATGAGTCTTTCTTCAGTCAGCATACGTCGACCTGTTTTAGCCTCTGTGATGTCAATCGCCATTGTGCTATTTGGTATTATTGGCTATTCCTATTTAGGAATCAGAGAATATCCTAGTGTCGATCCTCCAATTATAACGGTTTCGACTTCATACACCGGTGCAAATGCCGATGTAATAGAATCGCAAATTACAGAACCACTTGAAGAATCCATTAACGGTATTGCCGGTATTAGAACTTTAACTTCTGTAAGTAGAGATGGAAGAAGTACGATCAGAGTCGAGTTTTTAATTGATGTTGATCTTGAAGATGCTGCTAATGACGTACGTGACAGAGTCTCACGAGCGCAAAGAAATTTACCACCCGATGCTGATCCTCCTATTGTTACTAAGGCTGATGCCGATGCTATACCGATTGTTTTCTTGAACATTAAAAGTGATCAAAGGGATTTGCTGGAACTTTCGGATATAGCCCAGAGAACATTTAAAGAACGGGTACAAACGATAGACGGTGTAAGTGAAGTTTGGATTTGGGGTGAAAAGCGTTACTCAATGCGATTATGGATGGACCCATTAAAATTAGCCTCTTTCCAAATTACTGCGGTTGATGTTAGAAATGCATTGAGTCGTGAGAACATCGAACTTCCAAGTGGAAGAATTGAAGGTCAATCTACAGAGTTAACTATCAGAACTCTCGGAAGATTGAGTACTGTCGAAGAGTTCAACAATCTTATAATAAAAGAAAGTAATGGGAAATTAGTAAGGTTCAGTGATATTGGCAGAGCAGAACTTTATCCTGAAAATGATAGATCAATCTTAAAACGCGATGGCGTTCCGATGGTTGGTATTGTGCTTGTTCCGCAACCGGGAGCAAATCAAATCAAAATTGTTGATGAGTTTTATGAAAGAGTTGAACAAATTAAGAAAGACCTGCCGGAAGATATTGGTATTGGTGTTGGATTTGATGTCACAGATTATATTCGTGCATCAATTAGCGAAGTTCAACAAACAGTATTTCTTGCATTCGCACTTGTTATTTTAATAATCTTTTTATTCTTACGTGACTGGCGAACTACATTAATCCCGATTATTGTCATACCTATTTCTCTAATCGGTTCATTTTTCATAATGTATTTAGCTGATTATTCAATAAACGTATTAACATTACTTGGACTCGTACTTGCAATCGGTATTGTTGTTGACGATGCGATTGTTGTGCTTGAAAATATTTACAAAAAAATTGAAACCGGTATGGAACCGGTTCATGCTGCAACGCTCGGTATAAAAGAAATATTTTTTGCGGTAGTTTCAACTACTCTTGCATTAGCTTCGGTCTTTCTTCCGATCATGTTTCTTGAAGGACTTACGGGAAGACTCTTCCGAGAGTTTGGAGTTGTAATCGCCGGTTCTGTAATAATATCTTCTTTTGTTGCCTTAACTTTCACACCCATGTTGAGTTCAAAACTTCTTAAGAAAAGAGAAAGTCACAATAAATTTTATAATGCAACTGAACCGTTTTTTAGATCACTCGAAAATAATTATAGGTTATTACTCAATTCTTTCATGGCGAAAAGATGGTTGGCATTTTTAATAGTATTTATTTCGGCAATCCTGATTTTCTTATTTGGTAGTACTCTCCAATCAGAGTTGGCACCTATGGAAGATCGGGGAGCAATGAGAGTATCAATGACCGCTCCTGAAGGGACAACTTACGAATTCATGGAAGGTTATATGAATGAATTTGTTGACTCTGTCATGAAGAATATTCCGGAACGTGATGTAGTAATCTCTATAACTTCACCGGGATTCGGAGCTTCGTCTTCAGTTAATAGTGGATTTATAAGACTAAGATTAGTTGATGCGGATAAACGCGAGAGAACACAAGGTGAAGTTGCTTCTGCAATTGCTAAAATTGCGGAAGAATTAAATGATGCTAGAACCTTCGTAATTCAAGATCAATCAATAGGAACTGCTCGTGGTGGTTTGCCGGTCCAATATGTTTTACAAGCTCCAAATCTAGATCGACTGAAGGAAGTTATCCCGGTATTTTTAGATCAGGCCAGACAAAATCCAACTTTTACTGCGGTTGATGTAAATCTAAAATTTAATAAGCCGGAGCTTGTTGTCAGCATTAACCGTTCCAAAGCGCGTGAAATGGGAGTTACTGTTGCAGATATTGCTCAAACTCTTCAATTAGCTTTTAGTGAGCAGCGTTATGGATTTTTTATTAGAGATGGAAAACAATATTACGTAATCGGACAAGTTGAAAGAGAAGATCAAAATCAACCGATTGATTTGAGAAAATTATATTTACGAAATAACACGAATCAACTTATACAACTTGACCAAGTTGTAGAACTTGAAGAGGGAAGTGCACCACCGCAGTTATTTAGATTTAATAGATATGTTTCTGCAACTATTTCTGCAAGTTTAGCCGATGGAAGAACAATTGGCGACGGAATTAACGCAATGGATGAAATTGCTGCTAACGTTTTAGATGAAACATTCTCGACTTCGTTGGAAGGTCCATCCAAAGATTTTATGGAAAGTGCATCAAGCCTGATGTTTGTTTTTATTCTTGCATTAGTTTTTATATACCTCGTTTTATCTGCACAATTCGAGAGCTTCCGTGATCCGTTCATAATAATGTTTACGGTTCCGCTTGCAATTGCCGGTGCATTGTTATCACTTTGGTATTTTGATCAGACAATCAACATATTTAGTCAGATAGGACAGATTATGTTAATCGGTCTCGTAACAAAGAACGGTATCCTTATTGTCGAGTTTGCGAATCAAAAAAGAGCAGAAGGATTAGGAATTGTTGAAGCGGTTAAAGAAGCCGCTGTGTTGAGATTTCGTCCGATATTAATGACAAGTTTATCAACTATCTTAGGAACACTTCCAATCGCATTAGCTTTAGGTTCCGGTGCGGAAAGTAGAATGCCGATGGGAATCGCGGTGATCGGCGGACTCATTTTTGCAACTGTGTTAACTTTATTTGTTATACCCGCAGTTTATTCACTTTTTTCAAGTAGAGGTGAACGTCAAGTTAACCTTGATTAGAAATTCAAAATAAACTAACCTGTATTCCTAATCCCCGCCGCTATGCCGTTAACGCTTGCTCGCAGTACGGTTAATATTTTTTCTTTTTGTTTCCGACTTACTTTTTTTGAACGATACTTCTCAATTAAATTAATCTGTATAAAATTGATTGGATCCAAATACGGATTTCTTAATTCAAGGGTTCTCTTTAGTTGAGGGTTATTGGATAATAATTCCTTCTCACCGGTAATTTTTAATAAATATTTTTTTGATCTATCATATTCATTTTTAATTTCTACAAATATTGCTTTAGCTTGCTTCGAGGTATTCAATCTGATATACTCTTCTGCTATTAGCATATCAGTCTTTGTTAAAACCATCTCCAAATTTTGAATTAACGTGTTAAAAAATTCCCAATTATTATACATATGTTTGAGTTTCTTTAATGTTATTTCTTTTTTCTTTATTGACGTTTCTATTGCAGTTCCAAATCCAAACCAACCTGAAATAGTTTGACGATTTTGAGTCCAACTAAAAACCCAAGGTATTGCCCGCAAAGCCGAAATATCATTACCTTTTTTTCTTGATGGGGGACGCGAACCGATTTCAATTTTTTCAATAATATCAATTGGTGTAACAGTTCTAAAATATTCAATGAAATTTTTGTGCTCTATCAACTTTCTATAATGCTGAAATGCATATTCAGAAATATTACCGAATGTTGATATAAATTTGTGGATCTCCGGTTGCTCAATATTCATAAGGCTTTTTGATGTTTGTAGAATTACTGCAGATGTAATTGTTTCTAAACTTTTTCTGGCAGTTTGAGGGACAAGATATTTTGCGGAAATCATTTCACCTTGTTCGGTTAGTTTTAACTTACCTTCGATAGTCTGAGGAGGTTGAGCTAAAATTGAATTATAAACCGGTCCACCACCTCGCGAGATCGATCCGCCGCGACCGTGAAACAAAATCATTTCTATTCCAAATTCACCACATATTTTGTTTAACTCTATTTGTGATTTATATAATTCGTAATTCGAAGTAAGAATTCCGCCGTCTTTATTACTATCGGAATAGCCGAGCATTATTTTTTGAGTTTTATTCCGGGCTTTAATTTGCTGTTTGTAACTCTCAACTGAAAATAATTTTGACATAACATTTTTTGCGTTACGAAGATCACTTATAGTTTCAAAAAGTGGTAGAATATCTAAAAGCGATTGTGTGATTTTTCTATTTCTAACTTTTATTAAACCACTTTCTTTAGCCAATAACTGGATTGACAAAATATCGGAAACTTTTTCACAATTACTTATTATATAATCTGAAATGGCTTCTTGAGATATATTTATTGTGCCCCACGCGATAAGTTTAATTTCTTCTAAAACTTTATGAGTACTTTCTGAATATTTTTGAAATTGATTTGTGAGCGGACGTGAGTTAAGAATCTCTTCATTAAGCAAATGAATTTTTTGTTCCTCTTTAAGTTTTGCAAAATTATGTGTAACTCCGGTTGATGTAAGTATTTCATCAACTGCATCTCTAATTAGTTTTGCGTTTTGGCGGACATCTAATTTTACAAAGTGAAATCCGAACGTTTCTACTTTTTTAAAAAATGGCTCTATCATTTTTTTTGAAATAATTTCGCCTTCATTTTCAACCAAACTATCCTTTACTAAAGCAAGATCGTGTAAGAGTTCATTTGATTGTTTATATGAAAATGTTTTGTCGGAAAGTGTACTAGTTAGTTTATTGTAAATCTGCGATAAAAATTTTCTATAAATCTCCGTAGGTTCACGTAATTTATTTATAGCCGATTCTGATTTAATCTTCTTATCATATTCCGCAGTTTTTCGAAGTAATTTACGTGAGACACTTTTGAGATATGTCGATGTACTTAGATATTCATAAATGTGGTTCAGTTCATTCAAGTAGAGATTAATTATTTCTTTTCGATGAATCTGGAATGTCTCTTTTGTCACATCAATTGAAACAAAAGGATGACCATCTCTATCGCCGCCAATCCATGAACCGAATTTTATCAGCGGTGGAACTCTTTCTCCGTAATTAAATTGCGATTGTAATTCGAGTTCAAGATCATTGTAAATTTTCGGAAGTATTTTATAAATCACATTTTTGAAGAAGAATAATCCCCGCATTACTTCGTCTTCAACATTTATTTTGCTGAATCTAATTTCGTTCGATTGCCAAAGTAAAGTGACTTCCGTTTTAATTTTTAATTTAGCTTCTTCTTCGTCCGTCTTCGATAGAATCGATAATTCTTTATCGAGCAGTAATTCACTTATTCTTAAAACTTTCTTTAAAATTGTCTGTCGTGTTGCTTCAGTCGGATGTGCGGTAAAAACCGGGATGATTTCTATTTTGTTAAAAATTACGGATAAATCTTTCTTTGAAAGTTTTAGTTTCGATAAGTTATGTAAGGTATTTCTAAATGATCCTTCACGGTTACTGATACTTTCATCTTCGTTAATTTTATCGATTACAATCTTATGAACTTCATCTGCGGCGTTGACTAATATGAAATAAATTGCAAATGCTTTTATTACATTATAAGATTCATCAAGACTTAGTTTCGAAACAATATTTCTAATTTTCTTTTTTGACTCATTATCTTCACGTAAAACTTTGGTAAGCGCACGTAGTCGCTCAACTGCATTAAATAGTTTTATACCTTCTTGCTCTTTGAGAACTTCACCTAACAGAAAACCAAGTTCTTTAATATTTTTGCTTAAGTTTCTTTCGGAATAATTAATATTAAATCTCATTGTTTTCCTTTCGTTGCAATTTTATAACTTCACGTAAATTATTAAAGAAAGATGACTATCTATATTATAATGTAAGCAAAAATAATTTTACAAGTGTTTTATCGCTGTTTTATTTTCATTAAGTTTGATAAAAATAATATGGTGCGGTATGAAAGGAAAGACTGCAGTTGTGACAGGAGGCGCCGGATTTCTTGGCTCTCATCTTTGCGATAGATTAATTGCCGAAGGATTGAAAGTTGTTTGTATTGATAACTTATTGACCGGAAACATAGCAAATATTGAGCATCTATTTGGCAATGAAGATTTTGAATTCATTAAACACGATGTGACTAATTTTATCCATGTACCCGGACAAGTTGATTACATATTACATTTTGCATCGCCCGCAAGTCCGATTGATTATCTTAAATTACCGATACAAACATTGAAGGTTGGTTCACTCGGTACGCATAAAGCACTTGGTTTAGCTAAAGAAAAGAATGCCACATTTCTACTTGCATCAACTTCGGAAGTTTACGGAGATCCGGAGATTCATCCGCAAAGTGAAGAGTATTGGGGAAATGTAAATCCAATCGGTCCGCGCGGAGTTTATGACGAAGCAAAACGTTTTGCCGAAGCGCTTACAATGGCTTATCATCGTTTTCATAATGTCGATACTAGAATTGTGAGAATCTTTAACACATACGGACCGCGAATGAGATTAAACGATGGAAGAGCTTTACCCGCATTCGTTTCTCAAGCAATTAATGGTGAAGATATTACCGTGTTTGGTGACGGTAAACAGACAAGAAGTTTTTGTTATGTTGATGATGAAATTGACGGAATTGTCAAACTGCTTTTCTCAAATATTCATGAGCCGATTAATATTGGCAATCCGGTTGAAATAACAATTGAAGATTTCGCAAAGGAAATTATCCAACTCACCGGTTCAAAGAGCAAAATTGTTTATAAAGATTTACCAGTAGATGATCCAAAAGTACGACAGCCGAATATTGATAAAGCTAGAACATTATTGGGCTGGGAACCGAAAGTCGATAGAAGAGAAGGGGTTTTAAAAACTATTGAATATTTTAAGAAGATTTTAAAATAAACTGTTCTTTGTGAAACTCTGTGGTTCCTTTGTGTGACTTTGTGTCCAGATTTTAAACTATACCATTCCGAACTTTATCCGGAATCTAAATTACTTTAAAACGAATTCTCAAAACTCCCTCTTCAAACGAAGTTGAAATAATTTTGAAAGTCCCAATCTCAGAAGTTCTACTAACATGTTCGCCGATACAAGGACAAGCATCATAATCACCGACTCTAATTATCCGAATATTCTCTCCGGCATCGTCAGGTAACTTTTCAAGATTAAATTTTTCTTCAACTTCACTTTTGTGATAGAACTCTTCTACGATTGGAAGGTCTTCCGAAATAACTTCATTAACTTTTAGTTCAATCTCGGTTACTTCTGTTTCGGTTAAATTACGATCAAAGTGGTAATCGCATTTTGATTTTTTCTTTTCAATATGCGCGCTGAATGATCTGCCACGATTAAATTTTCGCACCATCGTTTGATTTAATATGTGTTCGGCTGTATGCATTCTTGGATCGTATGATTTTCTTTCACTCATGTGTTTCTACTTGCTCATTTTTATTTTGATACGAAGATATAAAATTCATACTGATTTTTAAACTTTGCGCCTTAGCGGTTGTGATTAATTGATTTACTGCAAAGGCGCAGAGACGCAAAGAGTAAAACTATTTTAGTATTTTAGAAAATGAAAATTATTCAATCAGAAATATTCAGTAGATATCCTAAAGTTAAATTCGCTTTCTCAACAAAAATTGGATTGAATAGGGAAGCACCATATTATTTCAATATGTCCAAAACGGTTGGTGATGATCCGAAACTTGTGGATGAAAATAGAGAATTATTTTTCTCTTCAATCGGTTTAAAACCAAATCAAATTGCATTTCAGAAACAAATTCATACAGATAAAATCAGCATTGTAACCAAACCCGGTTATCAAGGTGAAAGTGATGCGATGTTAACTGATAAGCCAAATATAGGTTTAGCAATTTCAACCGCGGACTGTACACCGATTTTTATTTATGACACAAAACAAAAAATTATCGCAGCCATTCATTCCGGATGGCGAAGTACCAAAGCAAAAATTGTCTCAAAAACTTTGGATGAACTTAACAGAAAATTCAACTGTAAACCGGAAAATTTAATTGCATACATCGGGCCGTGCATTTCTCAAAAAAATTATGAAGTCAGTTCTGATTTCATAGACTATTTTGATGAAAAATACTTACAACCAATAGGCGACAAGTTTTTGTTGGACTTGAAACTTGCAAATAAAGACATGCTGTTTCAATTCGGCATTTCTGAAGCCCAAATTGAAGTTAGTCCATTTTGTAGTTTTGGTGAAGATTATCTTCATTCTTACAGAAGAGATGGAAAAGTTTCCGGTAGAGCACTTGGAATAATTTCATTTGGAGAAGGATAGGTAGAATTAATTAAATATCCATTTACAATTCTATTTTACGAATTCGTCAATCCGCAATTTCAATCGATATTTACATGCTAGTTCTGAATTAGAGACTGTTAATCTTTACATGTGAATATCATAAAAATCTCATTTTCCGTTTTGTTAATTAAAAACCCTCTATATCCTATTCGTACGTATTTCTACGGATTTACTTTAACTGAAACCCAGTTTATATTATAAACAGATAACACCTTTTTTCGCAGCTCTGTAAAGCCGCTCTTCGGCAATAGACAAAGGAGGTAATAAATGTAATGCAATAAAAAACATAATTACTTAATTTGAATTATTGAAAGCAGCCTCAAGCAAAGCATCAGCTTGAGCGGAACAAAAGAAATTAAAAATTAGGCGGAAAAATGAAAACAACATCTAATTTAAAAACACATTCGGCATTAATCTACTTTTTCCTTTTACCTTTGTCCTTTATACTTGTCTCCTGTAACACAACCGAACCACCACCACCGGTTAACGGTAAC
The DNA here is from genome assembly GCA_030584085.1 of Melioribacteraceae bacterium. Classification (NCBI taxonomy): domain Bacteria; kingdom Pseudomonadati; phylum Ignavibacteriota; class Ignavibacteria; order Ignavibacteriales; family Melioribacteraceae; species Melioribacteraceae bacterium. The sequence goes on along the minus strand of CP129490.1, from coordinate 2,257,535 downwards.
GACAAACCCAAACCAAAGATTACACTTACTGTTGATGATACATCTCCAACCGAAGTATGGCTTAACTTAATAACTGAAAACATATCTCTGTCGGATACTCTTAAATTAATTAGAAATAACGATACTGTAAAAACTATTGCGTTGTTTGACAGCAATTATGTTATTTACGAAGACTCGCTGCTGCCTTCTCAAACATATGTTTACCAAGTATCAAGTATCGAGTATCAAGTATCAAGCGAACAAGTTGCGGCAGTAACAATGGACACAACAAGCCACAACTTCACTTGGGAGGTATTTGAGTTTGGCGAACATGGCAACAGCATACTGAGAGATGTAGCGATTATAGACGAGAACAACATTTGGGCTGTTGGAGCAATTTACCTAAAAGATTCTACCGGCACGAATGATTCGAAGGCATACAATGCAGTTCATTGGGATGGGACAGTTTGGACTCCCAAAAGAATCCTTTATTACGGAGAATGTAGTGCAGTGCAGTATCCGCCATTTTATTCAGTTTATGCTTTTTCAGAAAATGAAATAGCACTCACAAACGGCGGAAGTATAGGTTGGTTTGATGGGAAAACGGTTTCTCTTGATTGTGGAGTAAATCCATTATTAAACGGTGCGATAAACAAAATCTGGGGTACAAGAAAGAATGATATATATATCGTAGGTGGAAACGGTTCGATCGCTCACTACAACGGCACGTCTTGGCTAAAGATAGAGAGTGGTACGGATGTAGATTTGTTGGATGTTTGGGGGGATGAAAGCGAATCGCAAATATTCATAACCGGTATGGATGACTCGAATGGAAATACTGTTTTGTTGTCAGTAAACAACTCAAGTGTACAAACACTCTATGATTATAATGTACTAAATCCCAACCAGAGTGATCTTGAAGGATTTGTAAGAGGAGTATGGTTCAACGAATTCCCATATTTCTATTTACTAACCTCAAGCCATGTAACAAGAATAAGAAAGGACAAGATAGAAGAGAAGAAAAGGATATATGAAGTAAGTCCGGATTTTACGGGAGGATATCATCAAATAAGAGGAAGCGCAATAAATGACATGATGATTGTAGGAAATAGAAACCACATATCTCACTATAATGGAAGAAGCTGGAAGGAATTCACTGAGTTGTTTGATAACACAATTCTACTAACATCTGTTTCGATTAATGAGGATCTTGTCTTAATAAGTGGAAGAAAGAATACAGGTATACTCACAAGTCAAGCAGTAATAATTATTGGAAAAAGATAATGATTGTAAAATTTAAAAAAAGAAAATATTGTCTCCCAAAAAATCAATAAAACAACTATGGGAGACAAATCAATCTATGAGGTAAAAGATGAACATGAAATATATAGTACTAATTTATTTGGTGAGCATAATGAACTTAATTTCCCAAAGCGAAAACACATGCCTTAATTTTGAAAATACTACGGAAACCAGGGAACCATTAAGTGGACTTGAAGAAATAGTAGAATCAGAACATTTTATTATTCACTATACTCAAAGTGGTGTTGACGCTTGTTCAACTGATTTTGCCAATCGAGCCAGCCAATATGCAGAAGAAAGTTACAACTTACAATGTAATGTATTTGGCTGGCAAATACCTCCTGGAGACGGTGAGGCTGGAGGAAGTTTCGATAAGTATGACATTTATATCAAGGCAATTGAAGGGTGGGGAGTAACGATACGAGAAGTTCCGGACGGCTGGACAAATAATTGGGCATCGAGTTATGTACAAATACGGAATAATTTGGATGATGACATGCTAAAAATCACAGTAGCTCACGAATTTAATCACGTTATTCAATATGGATATTCATTAAAACATGAGGAATATTGGTTTCATGAAAATACGGCAACCTGGGTTGAAGATTTAGTTTATGATGAGCCCGACTTATATCTAAACTGGTTTGACGAAAGACCAAATGCAATAGATGACCCGGATTCACGAATAGATAACAGGAGTGAACGTGGTGTAAAGTATAGCGGGGCGTTGTGGCCGCGATTATTGGCTGAATGGATTAGCCCGCAAGTTGTAATAGACAGTTGGGCAAGAATGGGTCAATCAGAAAGTACGACTATAATGGAGGATATAGATTTCACACTACAAAATTATAGTAAAACATTGAGTGAAGCCCTAATCGAATATGCAGTTTGGCGTTATTTCACGGGAAGTCGAAATGATAACCAGCATTTCAGCAATGCTTCTGATTTACCCATGGTTCCAATTAGCAAAGAATTTAATACTATTGATCTTCCAGTAATAGACTCGCTTTATCTTAGTAAAGGAATTGGTAACCTTAACTATATATCATTGATAAATGAATATGACAATTTGCTCATAGAATTTTCCGAGGTAGCTACAAGTAAATGGGCAGTTGCTGCAATTGAAGACAAATTTCCGTCTCAGTCTGAAGTAATATATTTCAATCAATCCAACCAAGTTATAGCAAGTTCATCTTCTTCAAATAGGGTTATTCTATTACCGGTTAAACTTGTTAGCGTTGGTACAATCTGGGGTTATTATAGTGCCGAGAGTTACCCAACTGTATCTATTAATTTTTTCAATAAAATAAATAATAACAATGCCGGGGGGGTTTTGCTATTAGACGGTTCTGACGAAATTCAATCTGGTGATGCAAGGGAGCTTGGTGAACTAACAACACACGAGGTTGAAACACTTAATGAGCGCTTCAATAATGCCAAGTTTAACAATTGGAACAATTCAAATTCGAGATACTTTTTAAGTAATGATTTTACTGCTGAAGCAGGAAATGATCAGACTGCTAATTTTGTTGATCTTGAACTTGCGACAATATCAATAAAGGTAGACGGTTTTAACTTGATCACTCAAAAAGATTCAATCATGTTCAACGACCCATGGTATGTAAACGAATACGGAGATCAGTTAGGAATGGGCAATTTTCTGACTTTTTCAGCACCATACGTTCCTACAGGAAAACATGGTGAATCTAACGGCGGTGTTTTCTTGGATCAAGATTACAATATACCAGGTAATCCTTATTACTCCGTCTCCATCTCGCCAACACAAACAATAAACTACAACAACCGCAGTCATAAAATATACTTTACCGGTTGGGCTCATAACGGCAAAGCGGATTTTGAAGATGCAGAATTAACAACGACACCGGTTGTATTCACAGACGGCGGTGCGGTGGTTTATGCTAACAATAAAGGCTCGTTAATGAGCAGCTCAACATCAGCTCTTCGTGGTCCAAGCCAAAGAAAAATAGCAAGAACTAGTGATAATAATTATCACCTACTTTATGAGAGCAACGGTAAAATCTGGTACGAGATCAATAATGGTACAAGCAATGAATGGAGCCTTCATAATTTGTCGTTCCCGAATCTGTATTGGGAAGGAGAATTTCCATCGGTTGACGCAAATGGTGATGATCTACTAGTTGCTTATCAAAAGTATAACGGAAGCAGTACTGAAATTAGGGCAGCTCTCTTTGATTCACCTACAAGCACAATCGTCGCTGATGTGGTTGTATCTACTATTCCCGGTGATGTCGAAGCCAAACCGGTTGTTGCATATAACAATGATGGAAAATTTGTTGTAACATTTATTACTAATACCGGAATATTAAAGTATGTAAACTGCCAAATATCAGGCAGCTCAATCTCTGTCTCAAATGTTGGTACAATTGATGAGGTCGGTAATGTTCAGAATATTAGCATAGCCGGAGTAAAAATTAATGGTAATGATAAATACTATCTAGCTTTTGAAACAGGTGATGATAGGATAAGATTCACAACGCTAACAGGATTCAGCTACGGTACAATACATACGCCATCTAATAATTCTGGATATGATACTCATTGGAACCCCGAAGTAGTTATTTCCGGATCAACTGTTTATGTTGGTTTTATAGGTCAACGGTATGAAGCCGGTGAAGAAGAACCGGGACCAATCCAATGGAAAACAAATGCATTTGGCGGAGGCGGAGGTTCTTTTGGTGAATGGAAAGAAAGAGGACTTTTAAGATCATTTAACGGATCAAGCTGGAGCGGTATTATAAAAGCTCTCGGGAGTGATGTTGATGATGTCGCTCTTAATACAGCAGGGAGTTCTGTTGTATTTGCTTATTATACACAGACCGATGGAGCTCTTGGTGAAACTTATTATACCCGCGGAGTTCAAAGCGGAGATGGATTTAATACAATATTTAATATCTCCGACGGCGGGAAATCTTTTATGCTATCAAACGCCAATTCTATAGGCGATATGAAATGGGTTGATGTAGCCGTTTTCGCCGATCACCTTAGCATGGCAGAACCGCCTTTTTCACTCAAGAGTGGAAACATTAATTTTTCTGCTAGTAAAGATGGCTCTAGTACTGATTTAGCTATGATAGGACGAGAAGGTGTAACAACAAGAGACAGCGTGCAGTTCTACTTTACTTTTGGAGAAATTATTGTTGATGGTGTACAGGTAAATTTCGTTGAACTTCCGGACACGATGAAGGAAATAAAAAATTCCAATCAATTAAATAAGTTTTTAGTTAGTGAACCTTTTACTCTCGATGATAACTCCCAATTTACATATGGCGTGATGTGTGGAGTGGCTGACTCGGCAGATATTGAAGTTGCGCTTGAGAAAAATAAATACATTAATTTCAAAGTTGAGTTGATAGAAGATCAAATTCAAAAAGTACTCGGTGTTTATGATAATGTAACCTTTACTTCCGATAGTATTAATTATTATTCCAATAAAAACTATCAAGTAGATACAAAAGGTATCGGGAATAAAACCGTTAGACTTCGCTTACAAGTTAAGGATAACTTTAAGCAGAATTACAGCATCGGTAATTTGTTGGTGGAGGATTCCTTAATGTATAAGAAGGGATACAATGAATTAAATTATAAAGGTGAACTGTTAGTAAAGGATTACGATCTTGTTCAAAACTATCCTAACCCCTTCAATCCTACAACTACCATAAAATACCAAATACCGAAATCCGGTCATGTGAAGCTAAGAGTATATGACATACTCGGCAGAGAAGTTACGACACTCGTAAATGAGTACTTAGAAGACGGCAGATATGAAGCTGTATTCAATGCAAATGAACTATCAAGCGGCGTATATATTTATCGTCTGGAGGTAAATGATTTTATTACTTCTAAAAAGATGATGTTGGTAAAATAATGTATATGTAGCGGCTTCTTTAGTGAAGTCGCTACGTATCCAACAAAACCCATGATAATCAAACTCTCCTCGCAAAGTTAAAGATGGAAGAAAAATAAATGATTTAAACAATTTTTAATCCGCAAATTTGTCAATCCGCAAATTCAAAATTATTAATAGAATAATTGCTAATTTTGTGAACAAATTTTAGAGACACACTATGTCCAACATAATTAGATTAAAAGGTGCATCATTTTATGCTTATCATGGAGCACTTCAGGAAGAACAGAACATCGGCGGAAAGTATGAAGTGGATTTGGAAATGCACACGGATTTTTCAATCGCCGCGAAAGAAGATAATCTGAAGAAAACTATTGACTACACCGAAGTTTACAAATATGTAAATGAAATTATTCATCAAAAGAAATACTATTTGATCGAATCTATTGCATCGGATATAGCGGATAAAGTTTTACATCATTTCCCGAATGTATTTAGAGTGACTGCAACGGTAAGAAAGAAAAGTGTCCCGGTCGGGGGTTTAATTGATCACGTTGAAGCAGAGGTAACAAGAGAAAATGGAAAATCGTAGTTTTATAGGATTCGGTTCCAACATTGACGACAGATTGGCGTATATCAATAAAGGCATTGAATTATTGGAATCAGAAAACAAATGCAGTATAAAAAATGTTTCGTCAATTTATGAGACAAAACCTTACGGCTACACGGAACAAAATAATTTCTTAAATTGTGTTGTTGAGATTTTAACTTCGTTAAGCTTGCAAGAATTGTTAAATCTCACAAAAAATATTGAATCTCAAATCGGAAGAATAAAAAGAGAAAAATGGGGACCGCGTGAAGTTGATCTGGATATATTGTTTTACAATGATCTGATATATTCCGATGAAAAAATTACAGTACCGCATAAAGATGTTTTAAATAGAGATTTCGTGTTAATTCCGCTGTGTGAAATTGCACCGGATTTTATTCACCCGGTTGAAAAGAAAAAAATTTGTGAACTTAGCAAAGCCGAATTAGAGACTAACATTATTCACAAAATAGAATTTAACTTTACTTAAGCGAGAAAAATTTTGAAGGAAATAAGGTACATTGCAATTGAGGGAGTTATCGGTGCAGGTAAAACATCTCTCGCAAAAAAGCTTTCCGAAAAACTAGATGCAAATCTCATCCTTGAAGAATTCGAAACAAACCCTTTCTTAGAAAAATTTTATGATGACAGAAGACGTTATGCATTTCAAACACAGATGTTCTTTTTGATTAACCGCTATAAACAACAGGAACAACTCGCTCAAGAAGATCTGTTCGCAAAGTACATTGTTTCGGATTACATTTTTGATAAAGACCAGATTTTTGCTTATCTAAATATTGAAGGAGAAGAGCTGAAGTTGTATGAAAATTTGTTTCCGCTTCTTCAAAGAAGTTTGCGTAAACCGGACTTAGTGATTTTCTTACAATCTTCAACAGATAGATTAATGCATAACATTAAACGTCGCGGAAGAAAAGTCGAAAGAAATTTAACACGCGGTTACATTGAAGAACTTAGCGAAGCATACAATAACTTTTTCTTTAAGTATAATAATACGCCGTTGCTAATTGTTAACTCAACTGAAATAGATTTTATTAACCGTCAGAAAGATTTTGATGAATTATATAATCAAATTTTTAGAGAAGACAGAGGATTTATTGAGTACTTTAATCCGGAAAGAAGAGGATAATAGATGGGCTTGATACGAATTATTATTTGGGCATTGTTTTTTTATATAATTTATAAATTGATTAGAACATTAGTTTTGTTTTTTATGTCTCCAAAGAGAAATCAGACTGAAGATAATGTAAATCAACCTAAGAAAAAGAAATCAAAAGTTGATAAGAAAGATATTATTGAAGCAGAATTTGAAGAAATAAAAGACAAAGAAAAGGAAAACTCGCAAAGTTAATGTCATCTCAAAAAAACTCTTCGAACCTTATAATAAAACTCATTTTAAAATTCTTCGCGGTTGAAGAAAAAGAAAACTTTGCAGTAACAAATCCCAATAAAATTTTAATAGTAAGACAACATAATCAATTCGGTGATCTACTTGCAAGTGTTTCATTATTCCGCGCAGTAAAAGAAACTTATCCAAATTGTGAATTAACTGTAATTGCAAGTCCGCAAAACCATTTCGCGGTTGAGAAAAACCAATTCATCGATAATCTTTTTATATATAATCAAAAGCAGTTTATCAATCCCGTCTATGTTTATAGATTAGTTCAGTTACTTAAGCAGAAATATGACATAGTATTTGTCCCGGCTACCGTTTCTATTTCAGCAACAAGTTGTTTGCTCGGTAGATTAGCTAAGAGTGATTTCAGAGTTGGTCCCGCTTCACTTGATGGTAAACGAAATAAACTTGCTCCAATATTTCATAAAAGAGTTCACCTTAATTGGAGACGTTACCCCGATACTCACATTTCTGACTTCGGATTAGAAATTCTCAGATCAGTTGGAATAAATACAAAGAATTATAGATCTTCGGTTACATTTGAAGAAAGTGAGTTAGAATCAGCTAAACAATTTGTGTTTGATCTGGGGACAAATAATTCCAAAAATTTAATTGGTTTACATATAGGTGCCGGTAAACCTCCGAACCGATGGTCGCTTGATAAATTTATAAAGATCATAGAAAAGATGAACGAAGATTATAGATCAACATTTTATATAACCGGTAGCAGCAGTGATTCAGAAGAAATTGATTATGTTAGAAGCAAACTACAAGTAAAAGTGGGCTATTTTATAAATAGATCTATCCCCGAGCTAGCAGCATTAATTTCAATATCGGATTTATTTATCACAAACGATACAGGTGTTATGCATGTAGCCGGTGCAACAGATACCCCGCAAATTTCAATATTTGGTCCAACTAATCCTTTCAATTGGGCACCAATAGGCACAAATAAATATTTTGTGCGTAAATCTGATTTGATTGATGACGTTACCGTGAACGATGTGTACGAGATTTGCACTATGATACTTGCCGATAAGAATACAAAGGAATTACAAGATGTTGACGAATAAAAATTTTGCAGCAATAGATATTGGAACAAATTCAATTCATCTTATCGTAGTAAAGATTTTAGAGTATGGTAATTTTGAAATTATTGACCGTGAAAAAGAAGTTATTCGTTTAGGTGAAGGTTTTTCCGGTGATATAAAAAAGTTATCGGCCGAAGCGATAGAAAGAGCTGTAATTGCAATTAAACGTTTCAAAGGAATTGCCGAACTTCATAGTGCAAATGTAAGAGCTGTCGCTACAAGTGCAGTACGCGAATCGTTAAATAAAAATGAATTCATTGAAAAAGTCTTGAATGAAACGGGGATTGAAGTTGAGGTAATTTCCGGACAAGAGGAAGCTAGATTAATTTATTTAGGAATATTGCGTGCCGTTCCGGTTTATGAAAAACGAGCACTATGTATAGATATCGGTGGTGGAAGTACCGAATTAATTCTCGGTATAAACGGTAAAATTGAATTTTCCAGAAGTATAAAAATTGGTGCGGTAAGATTAACACAAAAGTTTTTTCAAAAAGAGAAACTATCCAAATCGGCAATTAAAGAATGTAAAAAGTGGATTGAAGGTGAAATCTATCATGTAACTAATTACATAAATAAATATAGGTTTGAAGTCTGTGTTGGTTCGTCAGGTACAATTCAAACTGCCGGCAATATAATTGCAGAACTTTCCAACAGGGAAGTAACACCAAACCGCATACTTAACAATTTTGAATTCACAAAAGATGAACTAAACAAAGTTGTAAATGAGGTTCTTAATTCTAAAACATTATCGGATCGTAAAAAGATAAAAGGAATGGATTCCAAACGTGCGGATATATTCCCGGCGGGAATATTAATTTTACAAACAATTTTTGAGCAGCTTAATATTGACAAACTGACAATTTCGGAATATGCACTTCGTGAAGGAATAGTTGTTGATACATTACAGAATTTGAACATAGAAAAACATCGTCCGCGGTTGAGTGATATTAGATATGAAAGCGTTTTGCAGCTTGCCAAAAATTGTTACTTCGATAGTGAACATTGTTTTCATGTAGCTAATTTTTCAGCTAATCTTTTTGATGATCTAGAAGACTTACACAAACTTGACGGAAGCACACGTGAATATTTAATTGCTGCATCATTACTACATGATGTTGGTCATCATATTTCGCATAATCAGCATCACAAACACAGCAATTACATAATTCGCAATAGTGAGTTAATGGGATTTAATGAAAACGAAATTAATATTATTGCCAATGTTGCAAGATATCACCGCAAAAGTCATCCCAAACAAAAACATCAAGAATTTGCTTCACTTTCTTCCAAAGATCAATTAGTTGTAAAGAAGTTATCGGCAATTTTAAGAGTTGCGGATTCTCTCGATAGATCGCACAAACAAAAAGTAGAATCAATTTCCGCAAAAGTTGTTAATAATACTGTTGAGCTTCATCTTAAGCTTAAGGATAAGTCAATCGAAATAGAGCTTTGGAATTTAGATAGAAGAGAGAAGTTATTTGAGGATGTGTTTGAGAAAACTCTAGTTATTCATAGAACTTAAATCAGATTTAATGTACTATTAATTGCAGCTTTATATCAGAATTCATTAAAGCATTCATAAATAGAAATCTTTTGCTTTTATAGCACACCCTCTTTATATTTGAAAATTCATATTTCAGAAAAAATTTAGACATTTCTTATGATTTATATCAAAAATTTAGCAGATCATGTAGGTGAATCAGTTACTCTTAAAGGTTGGTTATACAATAAGAGATCGAGTGGAAAATTACAATTTTTAGTCCTCAGAGACGGAACCGGAATTGTTCAATGTGTTGTCTTCAAAGGCAATGTTTCCGAAGAATTATTTGAAGAAGCTAAAAAACTTACACAAGAATCTTCATTTGAAGTTACCGGAACAGTCAAAAAGGATGATCGTCAAGTTGGCGGACATGAAATTGATGTTACCGATTTAAAAATCATTTCTATCGCAAACGAATATCCAATCACACCGAAAGAACACGGAATTGAATTTTTAATGGATCATCGTCATCTCTGGTTACGTTCGCGTAAACAGTGGGCGATTATGAGAATTCGACACAGAATTGTAAAAGCAATTCGAGATTTTTATGATTCTCGTGGTTTCACTCTTTTCGATCCTCCGATAATCACACCAAACGCGGTTGAAGGTACCTCGACTCTTTTTGAAACTCCATATTTCGATCTTGGGAAAGCTTACTTAACTCAATCGGGACAACTTTATGCGGAAGCCGGTGCGATGGCGCTTGGCAAAGTTTATACATTTGGACCGACTTTCAGAGCAGAGAAATCAAAAACTCGTCGTCACTTAACCGAGTTTTGGATGGTCGAACCTGAAATGGCATTCTATGATTTGAACGACGATATGAATTTAGCCGAAGAGTTTATTGAGTATATAGTCCAAACTATTTTAGAAGAACGAAAAGAAGAATTAGAAATATTAGAACGAGATACAACAAATTTGGAGAAAGTTAAGAGACCGTTCCCAAGAATATCATACACCGAAGCTGTTGAGATTCTTAAAAAGAAAAATCACGCATTTGAGTGGGGAAATGATCTCGGCGGTGCTGATGAAACCGTTATCTCCGAAGAGTTTGATAGACCGGTAATGATTCACAGATATCCGGCTGCTGTAAAGGCTTTTTACATGAAACGAGATCCCGATGACGAAAAATTAGCACTTGCTGTTGATGTTATTGCTCCGGAAGGTTATGGTGAAATTATCGGCGGTAGTCAAAGAGAAGATGATCTTGATAAATTGTTGGAAAGAATAAAAGAACATGATCTTCCACAAGAATTTTTTGAATGGTATTTGGATTTAAGAAAATACGGTTCTGTTCCTCATTCGGGTTTCGGATTAGGACTTGAAAGGACAGTTAGTTGGATTTGCGGTCTTGATCACTTAAGAGAAGCAATACCATTCCCACGAATGATTTATAGGAATACGCCTTAATTATGATTTTAGAGTATATCCTTTTTGGCATACTTGGCTTAGTCGCAGTTGTTGCATCGGTTGCAATGATAACACGACCAAACCCGGTAATGAGCGCTATCTTTCTTGTTCTAAATTTCTTCGCACTAGCGGGTTTATATTTATTATTAAATGCACAATTCATAGCAGTTGTTCAAGTTATTGTTTATGCCGGTGCAATAATGGTTCTATTTCTATTTGTACTTATGCTGCTTAACACCGAGAGTGAACATTCATTGCTTAAGGAAAAGAAAACTCTCAAGTTGATGGCTATAGCAATAGCGATTTTGGTTTTTGTCCAACTCGGTTATATCATTTTTTATTCCGCTCCTTCGCAAGGATTACCTCAAGAAGTTTCAGAAAGTATTGCAGCAGGAAAGATTGAAACAATTGGAAGAGAACTATATACAATTTATGTTCTTCCGTTTTTAGCTTCGGGATTTTTATTGTTAGCCGCTACAATCGGTGCTTTAGTTCTCGCAAAGAAAAAATTTGAGTAAGGTGTTATGAGTTCTATACCAATGGAATATTTTTTACTGATCAGTGCTTTCATGTTTTCTGTGGGAGTTACGGGGGTATTGATCAGAAGAAACGCGATAGTTGTATTTATGAGTATCGAGTTAATGTTGAATTCCGCAAACCTAGCACTCGTTACTTTCTCATCTTATTTGGGTGATCCAGCCGGACAAGTTTTCGTATTTTTTGTGATGACTGTTGCAGCAGCCGAAGCAGCAGTCGGTTTAGCAATTATCATAGCAATTTTCAGAAACAAATTAACTGTCAATATTGATGAAATAAATATCTTCAAGTGGTAGAATGATAGACCTAATTTATTTGACAATAGTGCTGCCTTTAATCGGATTTCTTATCAACGGATTATTCGGTAAGAAAATCGGTAATGAAAAAGTTATTGGAATAATTGGAAGTGCTACGGTTGGAATATCATTTGTCATATCATTGTTGGCTCTCATAGAAACAATAAATCTTCCCGTAGATCAACGCACTAATATTGTCACACTCTTTACATGGATGACTGTCGGTTCGCTGAATATAAGTTTTTCTTATTTAGTTGATCAATTATCTTTAGTTATGGCACTGATTGTAACGGGTGTTGGATTTCTAATTCACGTTTACTCAATCGGTTACATGCATGGTGACAAAGGGTTTTTTAGATTTTTTGCTTATATGAATTTGTTCATCTTCGCAATGATGAATCTGATACTCGGTGATAATTTTGTAGTTCTCTTTTTAGGTTGGGAAGGAGTGGGACTCTGTTCCTATTTATTAATCGGTTATTACTACGACCAAAAATTTGAAAAGGGGACAGTACCCGAAGCAGCAAAGAAAGCTTTTGTTGTAAATAGAATTGGTGATTTTGGATTTTTACTCGGTATGTTTCTTATTTACCAGACTTTTGACAGCCTCAATTTTCTTGAAGTATTTGCCCACGCAAAAATTATCTCGGGTGCGGAAACTACATTTAGTTTTATCGCTCTGTTTTTATTTATCGGTGCAACAGGTAAATCCGCGCAGATTCCATTATTTGTTTGGTTACCTGACGCAATGGCGGGTCCAACTCCCGTATCTGCTTTAATTCACGCTGCTACAATGGTTACCGCGGGTGTTTACATGGTTGCTCGTGCTTCAATCATTTTTGCATCGGCTCCGGCGATACTAATAGTTGTCGCGGTTATCGGATTATTAACCGCAGTTTTTGCGGCAACAATCGGTTTGGTTCAAACAGATATTAAAAAGGTTCTTGCTTACTCTACTGTAAGTCAATTAGGTTATATGTTTTTAGCTGCCGGTGTTGGTGCGTTTGGGGCTGCAATCTTTCACGTTATGACACACGCATTCTTTAAAGCTCTTCTCTTTCTTGGTGCCGGTTCGGTTATTCATGCGATGCATCATCAACAAGATATTAATAGTTACGGCGGTTTAAAAAAATATATGCCGGTTACTTTTTTAACCTTTATTATTGCCGCGTTTGCAATATCCGGATTCCCCGGACTATCAGGTTTCTTTAGTAAAGATGAAATACTTTGGTATTCTTATGCAAACGGAAATTTTGTGTTTTGGTTATTGGGTGCATTAACAGCTGTGTTAACTGCATTTTATATGTTCAGATTGGTTTCACTTACATTTTTCGGAAAAGAGAAATTTAGTCACGATAAATATCATCCGCATGAATCTCCGAAAGTAATGACAATCCCTCTAATTGTTCTGGCGATTCTTTCCGTAATTGGCGGATGGATAGGAATTCCCGAAGTGTTCTCCGGTGAACACGGAAATATTTTTCATGGTTGGCTAGCTCCGATATTCAAAGATGCGGAAGCTAAATTAGCATTATATAGTTTGCACAGTCATTCCGAAGAATTATTATTAATGGCGATATCGGTAACCGCAGCTTTACTAAGTATGTTTGCTGCTTACAAAATTTATACTCAACGAGCTGAGATTGCTGATAAAGTTGCCTCATCATTTAAGGGTATTTACACTTTGCTTTACAATAAATATTATGTTGACGAAGTTTATGAAGCAACAGTAATTCAACCGATTCAAAAAACATCGGAAAAGTTTTTGTGGAAAATTGCGGATAATAAAATTATTGATGGTTTAGTCAATGGTGTTGCACAACTAGTTGATTCAATTTCAGATGTTATTAAAAAAATGCAAACCGGTGTTGCACAATTTTATGCATTTATAATGATGGGTGGAATTGCCGTTGCCTTATTCTGGATAATTATAAGTTTATAGATTATGGAAAATTCTCAGATACTTACATATTTATTATTCACACCAATCATAGGTGCTCTCATAATTTTATTTATGAAAGAATCTCATGCCAGGTTCATTAGAATATTCGGTCTGGTAATCACGGTTTTTGCTTTCGTTATTTCACTTTTCCCGTATTACTATTTTGATTACACAAATCCCGATTTCCAGTTTCTTCATAAAATAACATGGGTTGAGAGTCTCGATATTAGTTATTATGTAGGTGCCGATGGTATCTCAATCTTACTAATTTTATTAACAACATTTATTACACCAATCACATTGTTATCAAGTTGGAAATCAATTAAAAAGAATATAAAACTTTTCACAATGATGATGCTGCTTTTAGAAGCGGGTATGTTGGGAGTTTTTGTTTCTTTGGACGTGTTTTTATTCTACGTCTTTTGGGAAGCAATGTTAATACCTATGTATTTTATAATTGGTATTTGGGGTGGAGAACAAAGAATTTATGCATCGGTTAAATTTTTCATTTATACGATGTTCGGTAGTTTACTGATGCTTGTTGCAATTATTTGGCTAACTGTTGAAGCTTCGGAATCACTTGGAGTTTTCACTACAAATTTAATTACACTTTACCAAGAAGCACCAAATTTTTCATTTGAAATTCAGAAGTGGATGTTTCTTGCTTTCTTTTTCAGTTTTGCAATCAAAGTTCCGATATTTCCGTTACATACATGGTTACCCGACGCACACGTTCAAGCTCCAACCGCTGGTTCGGTTATACTTGCCGGTGTTTTACTTAAGATGGGTACTTACGGTTTAGTTAGATTCAATCTACCTCTGTTTCCGCAATCGACAGTTGAATTTGCTCCGTATATTTCAGTGTTAGCTGTGATTGGAATTATATACGGTGCACTTGTTGCCATGGTTCAAACAGATATGAAAAAACTTGTTGCCTATTCATCCGTATCGCACTTAGGCTTCGTTGTACTTGGAATTTTTGCTTTAACTATTGAATCAGTTCAAGGTGCTGTTATTCAAATGGTAAATCACGGACTTTCTACCGGAGCTTTATTCCTTTTGGTTGGAATCATATATGAGCGAACTCACAATCGTGAGATCGCATATTATGGAGGCATAGCTAAAATTGTTCCTCTTTTTGCTGTTGCTCTTATGTTTGCATCACTTTCTTCTGTTGGATTGCCTGGTTTGAACGGATTTATAGGTGAGTTTTTAATTTTACTAGGTTCATTTCAATCACAAGTTTTAGATAGTTGGTGGTTTACAATTTTTGCTGCGACCGGAGTAATTTTTGCAGCAGTATATTTATTATGGATGTATCAAAGAGTAGTATTCGGTCCTATAAAAAATGAGAAACTTAAAAATGAATTAACGGATCTTACTTCGAGAGAAGTTATTGTACTTTTGCCAATTTTCATTTTTATTGTTTGGATAGGAATTTATCCCAACACATTTTTAAGTTTATCTGAAGCACCTGTTGAAGCAATACTTACTCATGTAAAGAACTATACTTTTAATTTTCTGAATTAATTTTTTATTCATGCTAAAGAAAAGTTTTTATCTGCTCTTATTTATTTTTTTTGGAACACCAATTTTTGCATCCGAAGGATCTGGCGCCCAATTGTTACAATACTGGTATATCGTTCTTCCTTTTGTAATATTATTATTGATGATAGCAACCGGTCCTTTGTTTTATCATCATTTTTGGGAGAGAAATTATCCAAGGATTGCAGTTTCATTAGGATCGGTAACTGTTCTATTCTATTTAATTGTGTTAGAAGACACTCACAGTTTAGTTCATACACTTGCTGAGTACTTGTCTTTCATAGCATTGCTGGCGTCGCTTTTTGTTGCTTCCGGTGGAATTCTAATTAAAGTAGATAGAAAAGCAACACCAATGCTTAATGTTCTCATCTTAGTGTTTGGTAGCGTTATCTCCAATGTAATTGGAACTACAGGAGCTTCAATGTTATTGATTCGTCCTTTTATTAAAATTAACAAGGATAGAATCAAACCTTATCATATTGTTTTCTTTATATTCTCGGTAAGTAATATTGGCGGAGCTTTAACACCAATTGGTGATCCACCTTTGTTTCTTGGTTTTTTACGAGGTGTTGAGTTCTTTTGGGTAATTCAACATGTATGGTATATATGGTTGCCAACTTTATTTGTTATTTTGGGAATATTTTTTGTAATTGATTCACAAAATAAACTTGGGGCTGACAAGGAAATAAATCACACTGGCAAAATTGAGTTTAAGGGATTAAAAAATCTATGGTTTCTTCTCATTATTATCTTGTCAGTATTTTTGGACCCGGGTGTAATAAGCTGGGTGCCAAGCTTAGCACCGCTTCCTTTCGGTCTAAGAGAAATAATAATGTTCACAGTTGTATATTTCTCCTATAAAAAAGCTGATCAGGAAGCTCTAAGAGGAAATGAATTTGATTTTGAACCGATTAGAGAAGTTGCTTATTTATTTGCGGGTTTGTTTGCTACAATGATTCCGGCGCTTCAATTAATTGCTTACGAAGCAAATATTTTTGGCGATAAATTAGATGCTGGTTTGTTTTATTGGGCAACCGGTTCACTTTCTGCATTCTTGGATAACGCTCCGACTTACTTGAATTTTTTGAGTGCCGAAATGGGTAAGTTTGCCATGAACGTTAATGATAAGTCTGAAGTATTACGTTTTGAATTCGAACATCCGATTTATCTTCAGGCAATTTCGGTGGCTGCGGTATTTTTTGGTGCAATGACGTATATTGGTAACGCTCCAAACTTTATGGTGAAATCTATTAGTGAAAAAGCTGGAATTAATATGCCAAGCTTTTTCGGATATCTGGTTAAATATTCTGTTCCAATTTTACTTCCGGTATTTGCGATTATTTGGTACATATTTTTTTACGGTAATGGGTAAAAAATGAAAACAATTAAAGATGCAATTCATGCTAATAGAAATGCTCTTCACTATGGCAATAGACTTATTTTACCTTTCCCGGTTGATATACTAAAAATTGCTATAGAGAAAGATATTATCACCGACTTTAGTTCAAGTAATAAAGGAGCGGAATACATAGTACATGAAGATTTCACAGAATTATATTTTCATGATTATGATTCGCTTGAAAAGATAATCTCAAAATATGAACTTATAAAAATGGTTGTGGTTGAAAGAGGAAAGGATATCTTTATTAAAGATAACAGGAGAAAAATAAGCATAGATATTCTTGAAAATCATCAAACAGAAATTAAAGAACTAGGGGAAGATCAAATTTTTATTGACTAATTATGACAGCTAACACAGAAATATTTCAACTTTTACCGCACGTTGTTCTAGGCATTGGAATTATCATATCGATAGTTATCGAAATCTCAACCAAGAAAAGTGAAGTTATCCTCCCTTGGCTATCAATAACTCTCTTTCTATTTGCGGGAGCTCATTCCATTATAACTGTTCATGATAATCAAGTTTTATTTAATGGTATGTTTGCAATTGGAGGTATAGCATCGATATTTAATTTTATTTTTAATATCGGCGCGGCAATAATGGTTCTGAATGCCGTTGATTATATTAAAAAATACGGAAGTTATTTTGGTGAGTTTTATATTCTTCTCCAATCATCTGTTTTAGGTATGATGTTGATGGCTGGTGCAAGAGATTTGTTTATGATTTTTATTGGATTAGAATTAATGTCTATCTGCTTTTATGTTCTTGCCGGTATTAATAGAAAAAAAGTTGAAAACAACGAAGCTGCATTAAAGTATTTCTTGCTCGGGTCATTTGCAACCGGATTTATAGTTTTTGGTATTGCATTGATCTACGGTTCAACTAAAACAACAAGTATTGATCAAATTGTTTTTGCATTCGAGTATTTCAGCGGAAAAGTATTGTTTATTACCGGGTTTGTTCTTTTCATTGTTGGGTTTCTATTTAAGATTGCAGCGTTTCCTTTTCATATGTGGGTCCCCGATGTTTATCAAGGTGCAGCAACACCTGTTACAGGATTAATGTCCACAGCCGGTAAAGCAGCTGCCTTTAGTGTTTTAATAATTATTCTTTCCGCAATATTTACTCAAAATCTCCCGAATAATTTTGAAACTATTTTTGCTGTCGTTGCAACATTGTCAATGTTGTATGGAAGTATTGTAGCACTAGCTCAGAATAACTTAAAGAGAATGCTTGCTTATTCTTCAATATCGCATGCAGGTTATATGAGCATAGGTTTAGCCGCAGGAAATATTGAAAGTGTTGCCGGAATAATATTTTACCTAACCGCGTACACTTTTATGAACCTCGGTGCGTTTGGAGTAATTGGTTTAATCGAAGGAAGTAACGACGACAATACCAATATCGAATCTTACTCCGGACTAAGTTCAAAAAGTCCTATACTTGCCGGATTAATGGCTCTGTTTATGTTTGCATTAGCAGGGATTCCGCCAATGGCCGGATTCTTTGGTAAGTATTATGTGTTTATTGCAGCAATCAAAGCTGATTTGACATGGCTCGCTGTTGTTGGGGTCATTGCGAGTGCAATCAGTGTTTATTTCTATTTAAGAGTTGTTGTTTATATGTATTTCAAAAATACTGCTTCGGAAATTAAAATCAATAACAGTTTTACCGGACTTTTAGCGGTAATTATATCAGGTTTACTAGTCCTCGTTTTTGGAATTTTACCCGATACTTTGATGAGCATTATCAGTTCGGTTTTATCATACTAATAAATTATTCCCCGCAATATTATTATTTTTGTGATATAACAAATTAGGTATATATCATGATACCACTTTATTCAACAGATCATGTTAGAAAAGCCGATCATTATGTAGTCGAGAAGTTAAATATTCCAAGTATTGCGTTAATGGAAAATGCCTCAAGATCAATTTTTCAAATTGTACTGGAAAAATTCCCTGAACTAAATCGAAATCATTTAATCGGAATTTTATGCGGGTCAGGGAATAACGGTGGTGATGGTTTTGTACTGGCTCGTCATCTTATCAACAATGGATTTAATGTAAAAGTTCTTGTAATATCAAAAGCAACTAACTTCTCGAAAGATGCTAAGATAAATTTCATTATCTTAAAAGAGCTTATCAGAAGAGCCACCGGTTCTTCAATTGTACAATATAGATCGCAAAGAGATTTAACAAAATTTAGAGACTGCTATATAATTTTTGATGCTCTGCTAGGTACTGGGTCAAAAGGTAAGTTACGTGAACCATTGAGAAGTATAGTCAGCTCTGTTAATGATTTTGATTCATATCGAATTGCAATCGATGTTCCTACAGGATTAGATTTAGATTCTTCAAGTGGAGATCCAATTTTTAATGCTGATTTAACTATAACTCTTGCAGAATTAAAAAGCGGGTTATTTTATGGCAAAGGCTATGTATATTCTGGTGAAATTGAAAAAGGTTACATTGGGATTGGTGACGAGTATTTTTCAAAACTAAATGTAGAAAATTATTTGATTGAACCGGAGGATGCATTCATTGGCTTACCAGTTAAAAAATTGGATGTTCATAAGTATTCCTCGGGAAAAGTTCTTACAATTGCGGGTTCCGGAAGTTTGCCCGGAGCAGCTTTTTATACTGCTAATTCGGTTATCAATTCCGGCAGCGGTGCATCGATATTAGCTTTTCCAAAATCGATTAAATTATTAGCACAATCAAAACTAAAATCTTCTGTAGTAGCAGCTTATGAAGACGATAGTAGCGAAATATTTCGTGAACAAAATATACAAGAACTTAAAGATCGTTTAGATTGGGCAGATTGCATTGCAATTGGACCGGGTTTAGGTCGTGATGCTAAGACAGTAAAAGCGCTTCATGTCTTATTGAAAAAGTATTCCTCTAAAAGAATTGTTATTGATGCTGATGCAATTTTCGCTTTATCGAATAATGAGTATAAAAAGTTTAAGTTGAATTACAAAGTTCTAACTCCACACCATGGTGAGTTTGCACAACTACTCGGAATTGAAATTGCAGAATTACAAAATGACATCTTAGGTTATGGTAAAAAGTTTGTTAAAGAAACCGGGGCTTATCTTGCATTAAAAGGCTCTCCGACAATGATTTTTAGTCCTTCGGGTGAAGCCTTAATTAATACAACAGGAAATCCCGGAATGGCTACATTTGGTTCAGGTGATATCTTAACCGGGATTATCGCATCCTTCATAAGTCAGAATAAAATTATCGAAGAAGCTGTTGTCAGTGCAGTTTATGTGCATAGTTTAACCGCAGATTTATTGTTACAAGAAGTTTCCGAAATAGGAATTAATGCAGATTTAATAATGAATAATATTCCCCATACAATTAAATTTTTAGAGGATTCATTTGCTCAAATTATTGATTAGAAACAAGAAGTGGTTTATATATATTCCTCTTACGGTTCATTGGATTTCGATATTTATATTAACGAGCTTACCAGATAAAGATTTACCATCTGTTAATTTTGATGATAAAATAAAGCATTTCATCGCCTATTTTGTACTTTCTTTCTTTTTGTCCCTTGCCTTAAATGTTCAAAACAAATTTAAGCGGATGAAAGAGAGTTACATTAAATTTGCTTTATTAATAACTCTTATTTACTCTACTTTTGATGAGATTCATCAAGTATTTATTCCCGGAAGAAGTGCTGAGTTTTGGGATTGGCTTGCAAATATGTTTGGAATCTTGCTTGGGGTTTTTCTTGTAAAATCTCTCGTTGAAAGAGATAAAAGTAAGCAATTAAGTAAAAATGGAACAGAAATCGGCTAAGAATTGTAAAATTAATTGCCTATTTATTGACAATAAAGTATGCTTTTTTTAAGTTAATTTCGATGAATTTCGAAACGTGGAGGAAAAAGTGGCATTAAAGAAAAATCCTAAAGTTGACCTGAAAAGAAAGTATAGAAGGTTATTTGAAACGAGCTTAATTATAGCTTTAGCCGTCCTTATAATTGCTTTTAAGTATTTCCCTGAATTTGAAAAAGAAACTTTAGCGTTGGACGGACCGCAAGAATTGGTGCAGGTAGAGGATGTTGAAGCTACCAAACAAGAAGCTGCTCCACCTCCGCCGCCTAAACCTCCGATTCCAATTGAAGCTCCATCCGATGAAGTATTAGAAGATATTGAAATTAGTGATACAGAATTGGATATTGAAGCAGAAGTCGCGGCTCCTCCTCCTCCGGTTGAAGAAGAAGAAGAGGAAGCAGAACCTGTATTCTTCGTAGCTGTTGAACAACAACCTGAACCTATTGGTGGGTTGGAAGGAATTCAAAAAAGAATCGTTTATCCTGAAATTGCAAAAAGAGCTGGTGTACAAGGCCGTGTATTCGTTAAAGCATTCGTTGATGAAAATGGTAATGTTGTAAAAGTTGAGTTATTAAAGGGTATCGGTGCCGGTTGTGATGAGGCTGCCATGGAAGCTGTTAAGAATACGAAATTTACTCCCGGTAGACAGCGAGGTAAATCCGTTAAGGTTCAAGTCTCTATCCCGATTGTTTTCAGACTCCAGTAAAAATTTAAGCGCCTCTTCGAGGCGCTTTTTTTTTATTCCTCTCCAAATATCAATATTAAATTTTTGTTAAGTGACCAACCATTCACAAAAATGACTTGACAGTCATTTTCGGAACTGTTAAGTTTACCAGCACAAATTTATGATTTACTTACCGGCAAATATAGATCAGTTATCGCGAAAAGAAAGAGAGCGTTTTATCAAGCGTGGAGAAATTCTCCATGCTGCTACTCAACTTTTTGCCGAAAAAGGATTTATGAACACAACAATCGACGATATTGCAGAAAAAGCTGAATTTGGAAAAGGAACGATTTACAATTATTTCTCCAGCAAAGAGGAAATGTTTTCAGTCATTCTTGAAGAAATTTCAATCGCATATTTAGAAACAGTTGTTAAACTCGACAATAAAAACCAAAGTTTCTACGATTTTGTTTATTCATTAAGTGAAAATCTGTTCGATTTCTGTGTTAATCAAAAATATGCATTTAAAATTATTGCTAGGATTAGAACAAATACTTCTACTTTTACGTCCAATATCCCGAAAAAAATGATAGAGAATCATGCTGAGATTGATCGCATTTTGATTAAAAGAATTGACAAGGCAGTTAAAGCTAAAGAAATCGAAAAGGTTGATTCGTATTCCCTTATAGCCCTCTATCGAAGTATGATATTCCCATATATTTATAATAAGATGTTCTGTGGAACTGAAAAGGAAATTAATGTTGCGGAAGAAACAAAGTTCATCGTCAATATCTTATTTAATGGTATTAAAAAAAAATGAATGGAGTCATTGTGAGAGTTGTGGTAATTTTTATTCTAATAATAAATTTGGCAAGCTTTACTTTTGCTCAATCCGATCAAATTAGGAGCATAAATTTAGAAGATGCATTAATTCTCGCCTTAGAAAATAATCATGATCTAAAGAAGTCAAAACTTGATTATGAAAAGGCAGAGCAGCAAGTACGTGAAGCTTACGGAACCTCGTTATTTCCATCCATTGATGGAACTTTACAATATAACAGAGC
Organism: Melioribacteraceae bacterium; assembly: GCA_030584085.1. NCBI lineage: Bacteria > Pseudomonadati > Ignavibacteriota > Ignavibacteria > Ignavibacteriales > Melioribacteraceae > Melioribacteraceae bacterium. Next base: position 2,235,029 of record CP129490.1, on the reverse strand, counting down.
TTTAAAGCGATCGGAGTTTATTATTGAAACGCCTTTCTTTAGCGGTAGATTCCCGGCTGGAACATTTAATACACTCACCTCAACAATAAGTGCGGAACAGCCTTTATTTACAGGAGCTATGTTTTTAGCGGTGAGTATAGCTGAAACATTTGCAGATATTTCTCAAAAAGCCGAGCAGTACTCTCAAGCTGATATTATAAGAAATGTGAAGCAAGCTTACTATACTTACCTTTTATCAAAAGAGTTAACTAAGCTCTCTGAATTACAATTAAATCGTGCCGAATACAACCTGCGTGATGCAAAGGCTTTGTATGAGTCCGGTTTAGTTTCCGAATATGATTATATAAAAGCCAATGTTCAATTTCAAAATATGAAACCGATACTAACTGAAAGTCAGATACAACAGAAATTAGCACTCAATAACTTAAAAATTGTAATGGGAATTGAACTAGAATCTGAAATTGAAGTGAATGACTCGTTGGAATTTAGGAGACTAGAAGTCCCAAGTTTGGAATCCGGTCTCAAATCGGTTTTGGAAAAGAATAAATTACTAAAACAGATGGAACTTCAAACAGAGCTACAAGATTTGAATTCGTCATACCAGTTTAGTCAACATTTCCCAAAACTTAATGCATTTGCAAATTGGCAAGTCCAAGCTCAAGAAAATGACGACAGAGCATTCTCAGATTGGAGATATACAAATTCGGTTTTTGTAGGTGTCGCTTTATCGGTACCGATATTCAAAGGTTGGGAACTTGATTCGAAAGTTCAGCAAGCTGAAATAGATTATAAGAAATCAGTCGAGGATTATCTTAAAACAAAAAAAGCAGTGAAGAATGAATATGAGAATTCAATTTTAACGGTCGAAAAAATTGAACAACAAATTGCTGCCTACAGTGGCGCGGTAAATGAAACCGAGAGAGGTTTCGAAATCGCTTCAAAGAGATTTACAAACGGGTTGAGTTCTCAAATAGAAGTGACAAATGCGTTAGTAGATGTTTCACAAGCTAAAGTTAATTATTTACAGTCAATACACGATTACTTTGTGGAACATGCAAAACTGGATTTACTATTAGGTAAAACAGCAGATGAAATTTTAAATAAGAACTAAAGGAACTTTAGTATGAGACAAAAATATACTGTAATTATCGTCGCTTTTGCATTCGCAATTATGACCCTAACATCGTGTTCGGATGAAAATCCTGAAATAGAAATAGAGAATGTAAAATCCGTAAATGTTGAAATAGAAAATCTGAATTCTCAAGATTATACCGATGTAATAACAACGATAGGAACCGTAAAACCTTATAATGACGCTAGAATTTCACACGAAATGGGTGGTATAGTTAAGCAAATTGTTAACGACAAGGGAGCGTACGTAAATAAGGGCGATACAATATTAATTCTTGATAATGATGCTATGAAAGCTTCCATGAATGCAGCCAAAGCTCAGTACGAATTAGCAGATGCTAAATATCAGCGGCAACAAAAAGTTTTTGATGAGAATGTAGGAAGTGAATTTGAATTGCTTAATACAAAGTACACTCGTGATCAGTTAAAGGCTATGTATGAGCAAGCAAAAATTTTATATGATAAGACATTTATTAAAGCACCGTTTAGCGGACTAGTTGATTCCAGAGCTTTTGAAGTTGGTGAGTTTGTTCCTCCTGCAGTTCAGATAGTTAGAGTTATTGATCCATCAAGACTAAAAATTGAAGCCGGAATTCCGGAAAGATACGCTGCTGAAATTAAACAAGGTGCGAGTGCTAAAATTATTATCAAAGAATTATTTGACGAACCATTTGAAAGTAAAGTGTCTTATGTAGGTAAAGCACTAAATCCGGCTAATAGAACATTCCCAATCGAGATTGTGATTCAAAACAAAAATGGATTAATCAAACCGGATATGTTAGCTGAGGTTTCAATAACAAAGCAAAATTATAAAGATATCATAATCATCCCTGAAGAAGTTATTACACGAACAGACGATGGATATATAGTCTTTGTTGAAAAAGATGGTAAAGCTGAATTGAGAAATATCAATATCTTGAATAGAAATGGTGATGCTGTGGCTGTGAAGAGCGGTCTTTCAAAAGGGGATAGATTAATCGTCGTCGGGTTTCAAAATTTAGTTGACGGCGAAAATGTATCAATTGTAAACTAAGGATTTCTTTTATGAAAATTACAGATGTAAGTATAGATAACAGAACAAGTATATTTATTCTTGTATTTATCATTATAATATTTGGTATAACGTCATATAATTCACTACCCAGAGAAGCTTCACCGGATGTTCAAATTCCTTTAGTTATAGTTTCTACTCCATATTTTGGAGTTTCACCGGAAGATATTGAATCATTAATAACTCAGCCGATTGAAAAAGAAATTAGCACAATAAGTGAAGTAAAAGAATTGCGATCGGCTTCCTTTGAAGGATTCTCTCTGATTCAAGCCGAGTTTCAAAGTGGTTTTGATATTGACGAGGCTTTGCAAAAAATTAGAGATAAAGTTCAAAAGGCTGAATCAGAATTGCCTGACGATGTAGAAAAGCCGGAGATCATTGAAATTAACTTCTCAGAATTCCCGATTATGACGTACAACATAAGTGGTCCGTATGGATTAGTAAAATTGAAAGATATTGCAGATGATTTAAAAGACGAGATAGAAAATATTAATGGTGTCTTAGAAGTTAAGATATCCGGTGGGCTTGAGCGAGAAGTAAAAGTTGACGTCGATGCCAATAAACTGATGCATTATAACCTACGGTTCGATGATATCATTGAAGCAATTCAAAATGAAAATAGAACAATCCCGGGCGGTTCAATCGATTTAGCAACAAAGAGTTTTTTGGTTCGCGTTCCTGGTGAATTTGATAAACCGTATATCATACAAGATCTCATTGCAAAAATGCATGAAGGTAAACCTATTTATATCCGTGATGTTGCTGAGGTTTCGTATTCATTCAAAGATAGAACTACCTACGCTAGAGTAAATGGAGTTGATGCAGTCACTTTAAACATTTCTAAACGTGTCGGTGCTAATATTATCGAGATTGCCGATAAGGTAAAAGAAGTAATTGCAAATGCTAAATCAAGTTACCCGGATGGATTGAATTTCAACTTAACCGTAGATTTTTCTAAGGATATAAAGGAGAGCAATAGAAACTTAGAGAATAATATTTTCTCAGGTTTAGTTTTAGTTCTTATAGTACTTCTGTTTTTTCTTGGAATTAGAAACGCTTTATTTGTTGCAATCGCAATTCCATTAAGTATGTTAATATCTTTCACTTTATTATCTGCTTTCGGTTTTACTCTAAACTTCATCGTACTTTTCTCCTTAATACTTGCTTTGGGTATGCTAGTTGATAACGCAATAGTCGTTATTGAAAATATCTACAAGTTCTTAGAAGAAGGATATGATCTTATTAGAGCGGCAAAGACTGCAACTGCGGAAGTTGCTTGGCCTATTACAACTTCAACACTTACAACAGTTTTAGCTTTTTTGCCAATGACTTTTTGGCCCGGTGTTGTTGGTGATTTTATGTTTTATTTGCCGATTACAGTTATTATAACTCTAACATCGTCCTTGTTCGTCGCGTTGATAATTAATCCGGTTTTTGCATCAAAATTTATGAAGGTGGAAAACCCAAATGATAAAGCCGATACACTTTTAAAGAAATTAATATTACCACTTAATAAACTGACACATTTCTTTGTCGATGTCGCTTTGCCTGTAGTAATAAGATATTACGAAAAGTTTTTAAAAAGTGCCGTAGGTAAAGAAAGAGATAAAAATCAAAAAGTTAATAAGAGAAATTGGTTCGGAATTCTAGCTACAATCATATTAATAATGATTACTAATGCCGCGGTTGAAACACCGGAAATTCCAAACGTACTTGTATTAATAATTAGTACACTTTTAGGGGTTGGAATAATATATCTTTTCTTGAATCCGCGATTGAAAATTATTTCGGGCACTATATTACTTTTAATTATTATTTCATTGGTTTATAGAGAGTTTGATCATGGAGTTGAATTTTTCCCAAATATTGATCCTCCCCGTGTATACGTAAACATTGAAAGTCCTACCGGAACAAACATTGACATGTCAAACAGAATTGCGAAAAGTGTTGAACAAGAATTAAAGCAATTTGCCGAAGTTGATGTCAAAGATTATGTTGCAAATGTTGGGTCTTCAAATAATCCGTTTGATGGCGGAAGTTCAACCCCGAATAAAAGTACAATTACTGTCCAGTATATTGATTATGATTTACGCAGTCAGTCTTCAAAAATAACAACTGATCAGATACGAGAAGCCATTAGCAAAATTCCTGGTGCTGAATATGATATTCAACAAGAGGCAGCCGGACCGCCGGTTGGTAAACCCGTAAATATTGAAATTTCGGGTGATGATTTTACAATGCTTGGGGTTCTTGCCGACCAAGTTAAAGATCAAATAAAAGAAATCCTTGGAGTTGTAGATATTCAAGATGATTACGATGCCGGCCGTCCTGAAGTAAGAGTTATTATCAACAGAGAAAAAGCCGCATTACTTGATATGAATACTTCAATTATCGCTAATTCGATAAGAACAGCAATAAATGGTTTTGAAGCTTCAAATTATAGAGTAAATGAAGATGAATATGATATTACTGTTCGCTTAAAAGAAGATCAGCGGAATAGTATTGATGCCTTAAATTCCCTAAGAATCATTTATAATGATAAAAAGGGAAATACACTTGATGTTCCTCTAAGTAGTGTCGCTGAGATTAGCAGAGATAGAGGACCCGGTTCAATTAGAAGAGTCGATTTAAAGAGAGTTGTTACTGTTTCTTCAAATGTTAAAGAGGGTTTTAACCAAAATGAAGTTTTAGATAACGTTAAAGCTAAACTTGCGTCATTTAATTTACCGCAAGATTATAAAATTGATTACACAGGACAGAATGAGGAGCAAGAAAAAGCTCAAGAATTTCTCGGACGTGCTTTTATGATTGCTTTACTGAGTATATTTCTTGTACTTGTAATCCAATTTAATTCGTTAAGTCAACCACTTATTATTATGGCAGCTGTTATTATATCATTAATCGGTGTTTTAATTGGGTTAACGTTATTCGGAATGGCATTTGGAATTATTATGACCGGTATAGGAGTTATAAGTTTAGCCGGCGTAATTGTAAACAATAACATTGTATTGATTGATTACGTTAATATCTTGAGGAATCGTGGTCTGAGTGTTACAGATTCGGTAATTCGTGCTGGATTAAGAAGGTTTAGACCGGTTACACTAACCGCAATTACAACTATCTTAGGATTAATCCCGTTAACTTTTGGTTTTGGATTTGATCTTTATACACTTTCATTCCAAAGCGGCGGCACAGATGCCGAATTTTGGAGGCAGATGGGTGTTGCGGTTATTTTTGGATTATTATTCGGTACAGTTTTAACATTAATCATTGTGCCAGTTATTTATACCATTATTTATGATTTACCGGATGTCGTTAGAGTGACTAAAGAATCATTGAAAAATTGGTTATCTTCTACCCTAAGTAAAAAAAAATAATCAATTAATTTTCAGTGATGCTTACATTAAAAAAGGTCGCATTCAAGTATAATGATGATCCTGATGGGTTTACACTTAATGATATCTATTTAGTAGTTAATCCAGGTGAGTTTGTTACCATATTAGGTCCTAATGGATCAGGTAAATCAACTCTACTAAATCTTATCCTCGGTATTAGCACTCCAAATTCAGGAGAGATTCTCTTTGAGGGAAAAAATTATAAAACTTTTTCCCGGAAAGAATTAGCAAAGAGAATCTCTTTTGTCCCGCAAAAATATTATTCCGTTTACCCTTTTTCCATTTTTGAAATTGTTGCGATGGGAAGAACTCCTTATCTTAATTTTTTGGGATTCGAAAAGGATGATGATATCAAAAAAATAAATAATGTTTTGGATTTGGTTGGTATCAGTCATTTAAAAAATAAAAGCATTAACTCCGTTTCAGGTGGTGAAGCTCAAAGAGCATTTATTGCGCGTGCATTAGTTCAAGAACCGGACTTAATTTTGCTTGATGAACCAAATGCGCATTTGGATTTGGAACATCAAATTTCAATATTTGATTTGTTGAAATCGTTAAACAACGAGAAGAAATTGACGATAATTATGGTTTCACACGATTTAAATTTATCAGGCTGCTACAGCCACAGAATGATTTTCATGAAAGACGGAAAAATCTATCTTGATGATATTAAACATAAAGTGTTAACTGAAGAAAATATTTCTGCTGTTTTTAATGTTAATGCAAAAATTTATAACTATGGTAACAACATCAATGTAGCTATATTTCCCAATAATTAACCAATATTCATTATGAGATAGCAAATCTAATATGTCAAAATTAATTACAGCATTGTTTCTTCTATTTACTAATCTCATTCTCCAAATTCTGTTTAAATACTCCATCTACGACATTCCACTATCGGATATAAATTTTTCGTACCTTGGAAATATTTTTAATCTACTCTTATCGTTTCTTATAATTCTTGGTGCAGTGCTTTTACATGTAGTTGGCAATGGATATGATAATAAGGTATTCAGAACAATTATTTTTGTTTCAATTCTTGCAATAGTATCCTACGGAATTGGTTATGCGATATCCACATTTGAGTTTGAACCCTTAAACACGTATTTATTTGAAGTTCCTGCCCGCAAGTTTTATTTAGCTGTCATTTTTATTATTAATTTATTTACTCACTACTATTTGCTGGCTTACATTTGGGGAATATTAATAGGAAGACAAAGTAGCGGATCTGTAAGAGCATTTAGCGGAGCTATATTGGCAATTACTCTAACACTCGGGTTTAGCTATTATTTCATTACCTCGCAAAGTTATAAATTAAAACAAATTCAATCAGCTCAAAGCTATGATATTGCAGTAGTCTTAGGTGCAGCAGTATGGAGCAATAATAAACCAAGCACAATTTTCGAAGGCAGAATTAAAAAAGTTCACAAACTCAGTCAAGTTGGCAAAGTTAGAACAGTTCAATTCACAGGTGGAAATGCACCGGGTGAAATATCCGAAGCGAAAGCTGGAGCGGATTATTACAAGGATTTAGGTTCTAGCTCAAGTCGTGTACTAATCGAAGAAGAAACTTCTACAACCATTCAACAAGTAGAATTTACAAGAAATAATTTTTTTAGAAATACACAGCCGCTAAAAGTGGTACTTATTTCGGATGATTTTCACTTACCTCGCGCAATCGAAATGGCTCATTTCTTTAATATAAAAGTTGAAGGTATCGCATCCGATTACAATCTAAATCTAGAAAAATTATTATATTACAGGTTCCGAGAAAGTATCGCTTTGGTACTTTTTTGGCTTTTCGGAATTTAATGGAATAAAGGAATAAACGAGGGAGTTATAATGGAAATTTTTGAAATGATGGAAAATAATGACCACGAACAAGTGGTTTATTGTTCGAATAAGGAATCAGGTTTAAGAGCTATTATTGCAATTCATGATACGACTTTGGGACCGTCTTTAGGCGGTACTAGAATGTGGAGCTATTCAACATCCGACCAAGCATTAAAAGATGTCTTACGATTATCAAGAGGTATGACTTACAAGGCAGCGGCTGCAGGTTTAAATTTAGGCGGCGGAAAAGCTGTAATCATAGGTGATTCAAGAACACAAAAAAATGAATTGTTATTTAGGACTTTCGGAAAGTTTGTTGATGGTCTGGCGGGAAGATACATCACTGCCGAAGATGTCGGTACCGATGTTCGCGATATGGAATATGTAAGAATGGAAACCAAGTATGTAACCGGTATATCTAAGGCATTAGGCGGTTCAGGAGATCCATCACCCGTAACTGCTTATGGCGTTTATGTTGGAATGAAAGCTTGCGCAAAACAAAAGTGGGGGAACGATTCTCTCCGCGGAAGAAAAATCGCTGTGCAGGGCGCAGGTCAAGTTGCTCGTTATTTATGTGAGCATCTATATAGCGAAGGTGCTGAATTAATAATCACCGATATAGTTGAGGATAAAGTAAAACGAATTCTTGAAACAGTAAAAGCACATGTTGTTAAACCGGAAGAAATTTATGACACTGATGCTGAGATCTTTGCCCCTACCGCTCTTGGTGGAATCCTAAATGATGAAACGATTGCAAAATTAAAATGTGAGATTATTGCTGGTGGAGCTAATAATCAGCTTGAAGACGAAAATAAACACGGTCAAATGCTTTTGGATAAAGGCATTTTATATGCCCCCGATTATGTAATAAATGCCGGAGGTTTAATCAACGTATCTAATGAATTAGAAGGCTACCGACAAGATAGAGCAATGAAACAAGCTGAAGCGATCTATGATATCGTTAAAAAAGTATTATTGCTTTCAAAAGAACACAATGTCCCGACGCATGTTGCATCTAATAAGCTTGCAGAAGAAAGACTGCAAAATATTGGTGGAATTAGGAAAATCTATTCCGGGTATTCAAATTTTTCCGGTAGATTAGGCGAATTAACAACAAAGTAAATACTTTATGGTTGTCTCTGTCAATTTGAGACAACCTTTTATTTTTTATTTTGATAAAATAGGTAGCGCACTCTATATTTTTTTTCATCGTTCTATTAAGTTTTGATATATGACATATATGCCTGCAAAGAAAACAATTAGAAGAGTTTTAAGAGAAAAAAGTCTGCAAGTTTTGTATGCGTACGAAATGAGCGGTGATGGTTTGCAAAACCTTCTTGACGGTATTCTCATTGATATTACAACAAAATCTGATAAAGAATTTTCGACAAAACTTGTTAATGCTGTTATTGCAAACCGGAAAGAACTTGACGCGCAAATTTCGGAGAGAGTGAATAACTGGGAAATGGATCGCATCGCTCTAATAGACAGAATTTTATTGAGAATAGGAATTGCTGAAATATTTTATTTCCCGGATATTCCACCAAAAGTTTCAATCAATGAGGTAATTGAGATTGCGAAGGATTATAGTACATCAAACAGCGGTAAATTTATTAACGGAATACTTGACGCAATTTTAACTGATCTAAAACAAAGTGGTAAACTTAATAAAGTCGGAAGAGGATTGATTGACCAAACAATCACAAAAAACACCTGAAAGCAAATTTAAGATTTTTATTTGGACCCTCTTCGATCTCGCCAATACATCGTACTCAATTGTAGTTGTTACCTTTTTATTTGCCGTTTACTTCAAAGAAACAGTCGCAGCCGGTCAGCCGATAGGTGATCTTTATTGGAGTATCGGTACATCAGCCTCAATGATTATTGTCGCGTTTATTTCTCCTATTCTTGGTGCAATTGCTGATTATTCCGCAGGTAAAAAACGGTTTTTACTTTTCTTTACTCTACTCTGTATTCTTTCAACTTCCTTGCTCTATTTTGTGGGAGAAGGGGATATTTTTTGGGCGGTTCTTCTATTCATTCTAGCTAATATCGGTTTTGAAGCGGGACTTGTCTTTTACGATGCATTTCTTCCGGAAATTACAACTCCTAAAAATTATGGAAGAGTTAGCGGATACGGATTTGCGATGGGTTATATCGGTTCATTAGCCTCACTTGCTCTTGCCTTCCCGTTCATCCAAAATGAAATGATCAGAGAAACCTTCCCGATATCTGCATTATTCTTTTTCCTTTTTGCTATCCCGCTATTTATATTTTTAAAAGATTCTCGGAAAGATGTAATTCATACAGAATCATTTGCAAGTATTGGATTTAAAAGAGTTTGGAATACTCTAAGTCATCTTAAGAATTATAAAAACTTAGCCACTTTTTTAATCGCATACTTTTTTTATATAGAAGGTGTTAACACGATTATATTTTTCTCGGGTAATTACGCAAGTACAACTCTTAATTTTTCCATGATGGAGTTGATCACATTCTTTTTAATAGTGCAAACAACCGCAATACTCGGATCGGTAACATTCGGAATACTTGCTGATTCAGTCGGACAGAAAAAATCTATTGTATTGTCTCTCATAATTTGGATATTTACAATCTTATTAGCATTCATGACGAGTTCACCGGATGCTTACTTAGTTAGATATTTCACAGCATATTTTAATTCCGATGTTGTCACCGTTCAAAAGGACGCGTTTTATGTTATTGGTTTGTTAGCCGGAAGCGTAATGGGCGCAACACAATCTACGAGCAGAAGTTTAATGTCAAAATTAACTCCACCTGATCGTAAAACCGAATTTTTTGGTTTCTATTCTTTCTTTGGAAAAAGTTCTGCAATTCTTGGTCCACTTGTATTCGGAATAATTAGCTTCACAACCGGAAGTCAACGTGCGGCAATTCTATCAATAGGTGCATTTTTTGTTGTAGGATTATGGATACTTTCTATGGTGAAAGATCCAAGAAATGAGTCATCGGTTATTTAGCCAGCAGTAATTTTCTTACCAAAAAGTAAATGACTATTATTGAAATCGACATCCAAAACAGTGCAATAAATGTTGAAGGAATAGTGGTCAACGATTCCAACAAATTTGAATCGGTTTTATAAGTACTTCCCGAAAGCAAATCTTCCTTCATATCGATTAATACATAGAACACACTAACTAATCCAATCGCTTGCAGTAAGATTTGATTAGCGATTGCATTAAAATATCTCGGTGAGATAATTAATATAATAGCTGCTAACATTGCTGTAATTTGGCTTACTGTCCCAATTAAAAAATTTGCAGTGAATATCAGAAGCAAAATTGCCAATCCGGTTGTAAACCATATAGAAAGTTTTTTATCAAATGATGAATAAAAAAGTAAAGTGCCGATCGCAATACTTCCTAAATAACCTGATGAAGCAATTAGAATTATGTTTCCGCCTTCTGTAGTTGTAATACCGCCAAGATATTCGGTTACTTCAATAGAAATAATTTTACCGCCTGTAAAAACGGCAACAATTCCGTGACTCATTTCATGAAGCAAAACGACAAAAATTTTAATGGGAAATAGAACGAAGGTATTCCAAGCAAAGAAACTAATTAAAAGAATTCCGAATATGATGGAAAGGTGGAGTATTTTCTGATTTTTCTTAGTCATAAAAGTTTAATGAGTACAAAACAAGTTTACAAATTTATATTGAATTAATCTTTCCGGCTAATTAATTTTGAATATAGGCGGATGTAACTCAGTTGGTAGAGTGTCAGCTTCCCAAGCTGAATGTCGCGGGTTCGATCCCCGTCATCCGCTCAGCATAATATTCATCAAATAAGTAAGAATTTATTTGAAAAATTAACATAAGAGTGGTATAATTGAAGTCTGATTTTTGATTTACTGGAAGTGAAAAAGGGGGCATAGCTCAGCTGGTTTAGAGCGTCTGCCTTACAAGCAGAAGGTCCTTGGTTCGAATCCATGTGCCCCCACAAAACCCGTCAATAGACGGGTTTGTTATTTTAAACACACCTGTTGAACTTATACAATTCCAACCATTAAAAGCCAAAGTAGTATTTTGAAAAGAAAATTTTATATTTGCTAATTGCTCAGCGGAGTTCTATGCGTAAAAAGATAAAGAAAATAATTGTTGCGGTGTTTGGATTCACTATCTTATTGATTGGAATTGTGGTAATATTTTTACCAGGTCCTGCAATAATTATTATCCCGGTCGGACTCGCGGTGCTTGCAACAGAATTTGTTTGGGCTGAAAAATTGCTCGCAAAATTTAAAGAGAAAGCAAATAATTTGTGGAGTAGAAGGAAATAAAAAAGGCGAACAAATGTCCGCCTCTTGTGTACCTCCCTTTAATCTCAGCTTAGAAAGCTGAAATAAACCCTACACCAATTTGACCAAATTCATATTCAATATCATAACTAAATTCACAGAATAATCTAATATTTCTTCTTACTACCCAGCCAATGTGACCAGTAGCTTTTGAAAGATTATATCCGGGCAAGTCGGATTCTTGCCAATTGTATAAAGCTGATGCATACCATTTACTTTTATCACCTTCCGGCGTATAAATTAATTCTCCGAATATTCCTTTAGTCTTAATATCTTCATTAAAGGAGTAAAGAGTTTTGGACAAAGGATGTGAATCATTTCTTAAGAGATACTGCGCATTTAATTCAACAAGATCTTCATAGCTGAGAGTTAGATCAGCACCGGCATACCAAACTTCATTTGTAAAATAATCGCCGCCTTGCTCTAAATCTTCCTTTCCATAATAACCAAAACCACCAATTCGTAAAAAATCGCTCACATCTTGCGAGATTCTTCCGGCAAAGTTTTTATGTTTGTCGTAATCAAAATTTTTCAATGCATCGGCATCACCGATTCCTGTTCCGTTTAATACTTCGACTATTATGTCTGTACCAGTATCAAAACCGTATGTTAACATTATTCCACGATCGTATGCTAGATTTATACGCGACGCGCCGATACTAGTTTTGTAAATATCATAATCGGCAAAAGTTAATCTAAGTTCTCTTTTGAAAAGTGGATCGGAAACTTGAAACTGACCGACATATAAATCAAGTTCGGAACCGAATAAATTATTAAACATAATGAAGGCATCTTCTATTCCCGCAACATGTCCGCGTTCACTGAAGAAAAAATAAAAGTAATAAGCTATATCGGGTGCAATTTCTCCGCCTGATAATAATTTTAGATTATATGGTGCATTAAAATCTGCCTTATCAGAATTATTATTGTTATAGGTAACTAAACCTTCTAATCTTACAGCAAGAGGGAAGTCTCGAATAAGTGATAGTTCATCATCACCTGTATCAACATAATAACGCGGATTTTGTTGATCCGAAAGTTTAAATCCGTTACCGGCAAATTCATCTCCGTAAGCTTTTAGTCTTGGTGCGGGTGCATGACACGTAGTACAACTCATATTATATTTCCGAGCAAAAGCCGGAATTGCTAAAATTGTATCGGAAAATAATACCAATAATATAGATACAATAAATATGTTTACAACAATTCTTTTCATTTTAATTCCTCCATTAATAGAAGACTGTAAATTCTGTGCTGTGTTCACCGACTTTTATTATTTCCATTTCATCTTCAGGTACTTCTAAAAATTCACCAACTGAAGAAACAAGCTTCTGATAGTTAATTGTAGCTTTTACCTTTACTTTACCTTCTGCTATTTCATAGGGCAGTCTGAAAGTGAAAGTTTCCGTCTGAGTTTCTCTTGGTCCAATTCGATAATCTACACCAAGCGATTTAGTATTCCACTGCTGAATTGTCATTCTACCTTGAGGATCGAAATAAGGCATCCTAAAAATTCGATCTCCAACCGGAACGGCATCTCGCTGGACTCCTTTAAAATTTGGATCATCCAGAGCAATGCCCATATCTTGATAAGCTAAAACATCGGCAGCGATTGTATATTCCTCGCCATCAAATCCTTTCTTGTCTACCGGTAGATGATAAACATTCCCTTCTGAATCAGTAGCTTCAACATGCAGCCAAACGATTCTATCTTCAACTGAACCGGTCGGAAATTTATGCCCGGTCTTTTGATTGAAAAGAGCTACAGTGAACTTTACAACTTCACCCGGTTCAACTTCACGGATATCGGGATTAATTCTTACTTCAATTGTTCCTTTTACTTTACCTTCATCATGAGCACCATGGAATAGATGAAGTTTTGTATCTTCATAAGTTAATCCCATTGAAGCACTTTTAAATTTAGTTTTTGTCATATGACAATCTTGGCATTGAACACCTTCTTTGAAATAAGGACCTTCTTTCCATTCAAGGTGAGTTGATTTTACCCAAGCATCATAAGGACTTTTTTCGTTGTGGCAAATACCGCAAAAGTCTCCTGATTTATGAAATTCGGATCGGACAATTTGATGAGCAGGTGAATCAATATCTCCTTTACGAGAACTATATTTTGTTTTTCCGGGAGACATGATGTAATTAAAATTATAGGGAATATCTCCCTCAAAACCAGTAATTGTATGACAAACATCGCATGATACAGATTCATTAGCTCGGGAGTTTTCGTGGGGGAAGGGTGGAGGTGTATCACCGGCAATATAAGCTATCGGTGTGTGGCAACCATTGCAACCGTCTTTCACTTCTGCTACCATCTCATCTCTTTCGGCATGAGGAACGGCGAGTTTGAAGTATTCAATTTCATCCCAATGATGTGTGTATGCTTGCGACATCATCGCTTGCTGCCATTGTTGGTAAAATTCTGTATGGCATGAAGAACCACAATATTGTGGAGTTTCAAAATCATCGTATGTAAAATCACCAGGTTGAGTCGCTCTTTGGGGATAGATAGAAAGTGAGAGGATGAAAAAGAAGATAGAGGTTAATATCTTTTTTAGCATTATTATCTCCCTATTATGTTTTAATTAGTATTAACTTATAGAATTAATAAAAGATAATCAAATCCAGTGTTCTATTTTTATTTTGGAATAATAAAGCAATTTCACGGTTTTTTACATTTGTATTACGGCTAGTTCTTTATAAATTAGCAATTCAATTTTCAGGTAAAATCAAACACACATTATGAATTTTATTCGAATTTTTATTTTTCTTATCTCTATTATTATCACATCTGCACAGACCGGGGTGTTCAAATCCTATCATCTAAATGGAAAGAAAAGTGCTGAGATTTCATATTCCGATGGAATATACGACGGAACATCTTATTGGTTTTATGAAAATGGGAATTTGAAAGAGACTAAGACTTTTAGCAATGGAAAGCTTAATGGTTGGTATCGTGCATATTATGAATCCGGTTTGCTTAAAGAAGAAAAATACATTAAAGAGGGAGTTACCGACGGAATTCATAAACTATATTTTGGAAATGGCGCGCTTAAATCAGTACTTAGTTATGAAAATGGAATTCTAGTTAAGCGAATAGATTTCGAGTATGATCCATATTACCAAGCTCCAATCGAAGATTATCGAGCCGGGAATCAACAACAGATTGTTCAGAAAAAATCTGATGAATTTTTATGTGATGTTAAAATATGTCCGGCACCTTTGGGTGGAATGGAATCAATTTACGAAAAACTGATTTATCCACCGGATGCAATAGCCTATGGTTTAGAAGGTGAGGTGAGACTTCTAGCGACTATCACTAAAGATGGTAATGTAAGTGAAACAAAAGTTTTACGCGGAATTGGTTTAGGATGTGACGAAGCTGCTGAGAATGCGGTTAAGAAGACTAGATTTTTACCCGGACAAAATGAAAGCGGTCCAACCACATCTAATCTGACTTTAACAATTAAATTTAAGCTGGTAGATGGCGAACCGATTGTTAAAACAAAACCAACTCCAACCTATGCTACAGAAAGAATTTCTGAACCGGAAATTGGACCGAATGTAAGTCCGGCAGCTACAAAAATTTCAGAAGAACCTAAAACTGAGATTGTTGAAAAAGATGTAACTTCAAAAGTTGATCCGACTCCACAATCAGCCACTTTAAAATCTTCATCAAGAAATAGTTTTGAATGTACGGACGTTGATGTTTGTGCTAAACCAAAAGGAGGAATTTCTTCAATTCTTAATAATTTTAGAATTCCAAAACGTGTAAGGGATAATAATATCAAGGGTGAAGTTGTTGTCCTCTGTGTTGTCGATGATAAAGGTAAAGTTAGAAAAACAACAGTACTGCAAGACCTTCCCGAAGGTGCCAGCATTGCGGTTGAAGTAGCTATACTTGATACAAAGTTTGAACCTGGGATTAAAAATGGCAAACCGGTACGATCATCAGTAACTGTAACCGTACCGGTCGATTATTAATTCTTTCTTAAACTTTTTATTGATTCGTCTCAATTTCAAAAATCGGCCAAATATCAACCGGTAAATCAGTTAATTTTGATTTTAATTTTTGCATTGTTGGTGAATCAACAGCATAATCTGCTAATATTTTTTTTGCCCCGTCATAATCACCGGTTGCTTGTATCATTAAGACTTTAGTCCCAAGCGCTTGAAGAACGCCATAGACTTTTTCAAAGTTTACCTTTACAGTGTTTGTTGATTCGTTGTATTCGTAAGCCCCATGTTCCAATAAGTAATTGAAAATAATCGCATTTGCACCGCCGTGCGCTGCATCTACACCGAATCTTACAGATCTGAATATCCCGGCTAAAAATGTTGACCAAAGTTGATTCTCGAATTCTTTTGGATAAACTCCTTTCTCAATCATTAAGATATTGTTGTACATTCCAAGAATATCCGCTTTGCATTCTTCCAATTTTGAATAAGTTTCCTTCAATTCAATTTTTACTTCGGTATCTCTTCCATCAACTTTTATGAAACCGGGACCAACACCGTGTGACATTTCATGCATTAATGTATGATTAAAAAATCCGTCGAAAGTAACATATTGCAATTGTTCCGGATCCATTACTTTCTCGGCGATCGGATAGAGAAGTTTATCGAATTTTGCTTCATGAATATTTTTGAGCATTACTTTTTTCGAACCTTTAGCCTTTCTTACGCGTTCATCATTTGGTAAATTGAATGCTAAAGTTTGAACTCCGGCTTTTGTATCACCACCGCTGAAAACTTCTTGGGCGACAACGATTGGAGAATCAGAACCGCGATCAAAATTTTTATGTTCATTTGGAATCGGAAGATTGTCTTCCATTTCTTTTAAGTAATTAGCGAAGATCTTAAGCTTTTCAGTTTCTGCCGGATCGACTATTGTCAAGAAGCATTCAAACGCAGCTTTATAATTAAATAGTTCATCTTCATAAACTTCGTAAGGACCAATTATTACTTCTATCGCATGATCTTTTAAATCCATCCAAGCCATATCGCTTTCGTAATAATCATTAGTTCCAAAAGCAGCTGCTCGTTTTGTTAAATAATTTTTTAGAGTTTCATTATCCGCGTATTCTGCAGCTTCAAGTAAAAGTTTTGATGCTTGTTCTAATTTAGTTTTATAAAACTCAGAATAGGGGACTGCAACCAGACCGTTTCCGTTTCTTCTAATTACCGTAAACTCAGAACGAAAAGCTTTTTCATCATTTGGATTATCTTTTATCCATTGCTCAAATTCTTCCTTGGTGATATCTTCCGGATAATAATTTGCTCCGTCCGGTTTTGTGTGACCTTCAATAAATGGTTTGTTTTCGTCAAGTCTGTCAAATGGTCCGAAGTTAATTGTAAAATATTGTAATCTAAGTTTATCTAGCTCATCGGAAGATGTTTCTAGTTTCTTTTTTATTTCATGATTTTTTGAATAGACTTGTTCCAAGAAAAGATCATCCATTATTTTTGCAGCTTCGTATAATTTTTGTAAAACTATTTTCTGTCGTTCATCTAAAAGTGACTCATCATAATTGACATTTGTCACAGCATATTGAGCAATTTTATTTTCCAACATAACTTTTTCTTCCTCTTGTTTATTACTGCATCCGGTAAATATGATGATCATTATGAAAAGAGTTATAAGATAACGCATCCTCAACCTCGTTTTTGTTATGATTTATTTCTACAAAATAACGAAAATCTATCAAAAAATTGTTAGCAACTGGTACGAACAGTATTGTTCACAAAAATATACAATTAATAGAGATTTGCACAAATAAATGCATAATTCGTATAAAAATGCTCGTTTTACAATTGGCACTTTTATTGGACTTAGAATGATAAACGCAACCAAAGGAGGATAAAATGAAAAAGTTAATCTTAATATACGCCTTAGTGATTGCCGGTATTTTTAGTACCGAGACAAAAGCCAATTACGGTGAAGTTAACTTTAATTTCTTTTACCATAATCTAAATTCGTACGGTGAATGGATTGAAGTTGATTATGATGTAATCGTATGGAGACCTTACAATATAAGCAGAAGTTGGTCACCGTATTCTGTCGGAAATTGGGAATATACAAGATACGGTTGGTATTGGAATTCATATGAACCATTCGGCTGGGCAACTTATCACTACGGAAGATGGTACTATGATGATTTTTACGGTTGGGTTTGGGTACCCGGTTATGAATGGGGTCCATCTTGGGTTGAATGGAGATACAGTGATAATTATATAGGTTGGTCACCTTTACCTCCATATGCCGAATTTCGATTAAGAGTTGGGATTTATTTTTCGATAAATTATAGAACCAGCTATCATCATTGGAATTTTGTTACATATAATAGATTCTGTCACAGAAATGTTCATTCATACTTTGTGGGACCGTCATATAAAAACAGAATATTTAACAATACCAAGTATAGAACTAATTACTATGCGGATAGAGGTAGAATTATAAACGGTGGTATAGATCGTAATTATATTGAAAGAAGATCAGGTTCGCGCGTTGTTGAAAGAGAAATTCGTAATACTACCGATTTACGTGATTATACCGGATCAAGAGGAAATGTTAATAATGATAGAGTAATTGCTTATCAACCGGATCAGCGTGAATTACAAAAATTTAGAGATGCGGACGTTAAAGGAATAAAAAGAGCAGAGGGTAAAAGCAGTCTAAAACGTGAAGCTATAACTTTTAGAAATGAAGAACCGAAAACTCGAGAAGTATTAAGAAGAGAACAATCGGATGAACGAGAGATTACAAGAAATGCTGAGAAGAGAAACGAACAAGTTAGCATAACCGAAAGATCTCAGAAACCGGTTGTAAAAGAAAATAGAACTGCTCCGGAAGTAAAAAGAACAAATCCGGTTCAACAAAGAACAATAGATAGAACTGAGAATAAGAGTAAACCGGAGGTTAGATTACAAGAAACTAGAAGAATTGATAAACCGTCTCAACCTGTAAAAAGAAATGAAACTAGAATTAATTCACCACAAGTTAATTCAAGTAAGAAAAGTACTTCAATTAATAGGAGTGGAAATACGGATCGGTCTAGTAAGGTATCTAAACCGGTAAGCAGCAAAAGGGAAGAGAGCAAATCTTCGCCAAGAAATACTCCGACCAAAAAGAAAAGAAATTAAATTTCCTTCCTCTCCTTAATTGAATAGTAGTTGTAAGCCGGGCAGAAATGCCCGGTTTTTTTATAAGCCTACTTCACTTAACAAAAAAGTCAGAATTGTAATAGCCGCAGTTCCAAGCTGCATTTCACGCGGATGAACTTGATCAAATGTATCATTATCTGAATGATGAACATCAAAATATCTTTGAGGATCGGGATAGTAACCGAATTTTGCTTTCACATTTTTGATTCTTGAAATATCGACTCCGGTTCCGCCCGGTCTAATCCAATCTATAGTTGCCTTGTTTAGTATCGGTAGCCATTCTTGTAAGTTTTGCAGAGTGATTGAATCAGCATCGGTTGTAAATCCGCGTGGAGTGAAAACACCACGATCCGATTCGATTGCAGCTAGATGAATTTCATTTGCATTATGTGAAGAATCGGCATAAGCTAAAGCTCCTTTTATACCGTTCTCTTCATTTATAAATAAAACGCATCGTATAGTTCGCTTAGGTTTTATCTCAAGACGCTTGAAAAGATCCAAAACTTCCATTGTTTGAATACATGGACCACCGTCGTCGTGTGCTCCGCACCCCTTATCCCAGCTATCCCAATGTCCACCGACAACAATAATCTCATCGGGAAATTCTGTGCCTTTTATTTCAGCAATTACATTATAAGAATCAACCATCCCATAGTTATCGCAATCCATTTTAATGTTGATTTGAAGATTGGGATCTTCTTTTATTGCTTCACTTAGAAAATCTGCATCTATTAGTCCAATCGCTGCCGCCGGAATTTTTGCTAGTGAATCTACATAGCCCAAAGTTCCAACGTGAGGAACATTATCATATTTAGAAGTTACGGAACGAACAATTGCAGCCACTGCACCATATTTGGCTGCTTCACTTGGTCCGCTTCCTCTTTGATCAACTGCATTACCATAAGCCGCGAAAGTATTTACTAACGAATTCTTATATGGACGATTGAAGAAAACTATTTTACCTTTTACTTGATCAGCTTTTTCGGCAAGTTCAGAAAATGTGTGAATTTCTATAACTTCCGCAGTTATTCCATTCTCCGGAGTTGGAACACTTCCGCCGAGTGAAGCAATTTCCAATTTTCTATTATTATATTTTTCTGATTTCGTAATTACCGCTGATTCAATTGTACCTCTATCCCATTTCGGAACCATCACTGGCTGTAACCAAACTGAATCCAAATTCATCTTTTCAAATTTTTCCTTAGCCCAGTAAATTGCCTGCATTGATTTTTCGGATCCACTTAATCTCGGACCGATTGTTTCGCAAAGTTCCGCAAGCCAATCATATCCAACCATATCCGTTAGTGAAGTTGCAATAATTTTATCCGCAATTTTGGAATGCTCTTCAAGTAATAATTTTGATGGAGTTGTTTGGGCACAAGAAGTACTAGTTAGAATGGAAAAAATAATTAATAAATAGATAAGAATTCTGGAATACACATTAACCTCTTAATTACTAAAAAATTTTTCAAAGTTAATGACTTTAAAGCAAAAAAGCCTGTCAATTGACAGGCTTTTAAATCATCAATAAAAAGTAAGACTAGTTTACTTTAATTTTTTTATCAAGGATCATTTTTGCTAATTCAGCAGTGCCATTTTTAGAAATGGTTTTTAATGCACTTGTAGTAACTTTAACCGTTACAAATTTATTCAATTCTTTGACCCAGATTCTCTTTTTCTGCAAATTCGGTAAAAATCTTCTCTTAGTATGATTATGAGAGTGAGAAATACTATTTCCACTTTTTGGTCCAACACCAGTAATCTGACATCTTCTGGCCATTTTAGTCTCCGTTTCTTGAAATTTTACAGACTTCAAATATAACAAAATAGAAATAATAGCAAAAGAGAAAAATCATCTAAAAGTGCAAAAAAATGACTATTGTCGACTGCCGAGTTCCCGGTCAAGTAAAAATAATCCGTTTTTATTATCTCCGATCATTTCGAACTTATTTACAATATCTTCAACCGAAGACACTTCTTCAACTTGTTCGGTTACAAACCAATGTAAAAATATGTTTGTGGAATGATCTTTTTCCGTTAAAGCTAAATCTGCAAGATCATTAATCATTTTTGTGATTTTCTTTTCATGGGTTAGGGCTTCTTCAAAAGCTTGTTTTGGTGAAGTCCATTTACCTTTTGGTTTGTCGATAGCTTGTAAATCTACTTTTGCTCCTACACTGTTCAGATATGTATAAAATTTCATCGCATGAGTATATTCTTCAGTGGATTGCTGGCTCATCCAATGAGCGAATCCTCTCATATTTGTGTTTTCGAAATGAGCCGCCATTGACAAATATAAATACGAAGAAAATAACTCAGCGTTGAGTTGTTTATTGAGTGCATCTTGCATTTTTTTAGAAATCATTATCGCCTCCAATTTATTATCTTTGTTGAAATATTTTATAGAACTTAAAATATGATTTTATATCCTATTATTCAATCATTGTAACTACGGGAAACTTACTATGAAAACCTTTTTGTTAATATTCGTTTTAACCGCATCTCTATATGGAGAACCGATCGACTCTAAATGGATAACGGAATTTGAAAAATCTAATTTCTTGAACACCGCTGATTATGAAAACTCAATAAAATATTTCGAACAATTCGCGGATCAGTTTGATGAAATTGAAATGCGAGAATTTGGAGTTAGTCCACAAGGGCGAAAATTATTTTATCTAATCATCGATAAAGAAGGGGACTTCGATCCAAAAAATAGAACTAAGCCAGTTGTATTTATAGAAAACGGAATTCATTCGGGCGAAATTGAAGGTAAGGATGCATGCAAACTTCTCTTAAGAGAAATCTTTATTGAAGAAAAAAATAAACATTTACTTGATAATGTAACTCTGATAATTGTGCCGGTATTAAACGTTGATGGGCACGAAAGAAAAAGTAAATATAGTCGGATCAATCAAAATGGTCCGGAAGAAATGGGATGGAGAACTACAGCTCAAAATTATAACCTTAATAGAGACTTCACTAAAGCCGATGCTCCTGAAATGAAAGCTCTACTAAAATTATTTTCTACGTGGAAACCGGAAATCTTTATTGATTCGCACACAACGAATGGTTTGGATTACCAATATGTAATGACATATGGAATTGAAAAATTTCAGAATACAAGAAAGGTCATCGCGGATTGGGTTAAAAATGATTTCGTAAAACTATTTGAGTCGGATATGGCTGAACGTGGATTCTTAACAGCTCCATATTTTTCTTATTTATCAAAAGATTACTATTCAACCAATCCGCTTGAAGGTGTAACCGAGTGGGTTTCAACACCACGCTTCTCACACGGTTATGCAGCTTATCAAAATAGAATTGGATTATTGTTGGAAACGCACATGTTAAAACCATATAAAGATCGAGTATTTGCAACAAAAGCAGCATATGAAATTGTACTCAAATTAGTCAATGATAACCCGAATAAATTTACGGATCTGATTAAACAAGCTGATCAAGAAGCAGTTAATGATTACTTCATTAATAAAAAATATATACCATTAACATTTGCTTCAACTGAAAACTATGAAAACTTTCTCTTCAAAGGATATGAATTAAAAAAATACAATAGTGATATAACCGGAACCGAGTTAACAACTTATTCCGATAAAAAGTTTGAACTCCCGATTCAATATTTCAATGAAAAGAAAGTCACGGATTCGGTATCTGTTCCCGATGGATATATCATTCCCAAAGAATGGACTCAAATCGTTGATATTTTGAAATTACACGGAGTTATGATCGAGGAAATTGAGAATGCAAAAGAATACGTTATTGAAAGATATAATTTTACCGAAGTAGAGTTCTCAAAAAATTCATTTGAGGGAAGACAGACAGCTAAAACTAAATATGAATCATCAATTGATACTATTAAAGCAAAAGTGGGGGATTATTTTATATCGACAAATCAAAGATTAGTCCCGCTCATCGTATTTTTAATGGAACCCAAAAGTTCGGATTCATTTTTAAGCTGGGGATTTTTCAACCAAATATTTGAACGAAAAGAATATTTCGAATTCTATTCAATGGAACCAATTGCAAAAAACATGTTCGAAACAAATGAAGAATTAAGAAATGAATTCTTGATGAAATTGGAAAACGAAGAAGAATTCAGAAAGAGTGCTTATGCAAGGTTGAATTTCTTTTATGAAAGATCACCATACTTTGATGAAAAGTATAAGATATACCCGATACTAAGGATTATAAATGAGTTATGATTTTTTCCCGATGCTGCTAGCCGGTATTACTCTTGGATTTTCAGCCGGTATTTCGCCGGGACCGCTTATGGCATTAACGATTTCTGAAACTCTTAAGTCCGGAACGCGAGCCGGTTTGTTTGTAGCTTTCGTTCCGTTAATTACAGATTTACCTATAATCGTCGGATCTATTTTTATAGTTTCTAAATTACAAAACATAAATTTATTGTTAATTGTTATTTCAGTTATCGGGGCACTATATCTATTTTATCTTGGTTACGAGAATATAAAAATAAAACATGTTGTAATGAGTGAATTCAAAACGAATAATTCTTCATTCAAAAAAGGAGTGATTACAAATTATACAAATCCGAATCCGTATATTTTTTGGATTACAATCGGAGGACCGATTTTAATTACTTCCTTTAATTATTCCTTAATTAACAGCATAACATTTCTATTTACTTTTTACTTCTTCTTAGTCGGTGTTAAAGTTATAATTGTATTTATTGGTACAAGATTCAAAGTATTCTTCGGTAGCACTAAATATATTTTTATAATCAAGTTTATGGGTTTGCTATTAATTCTATTCGGAATGATTTTATTGTATGATGCAATTGTTTTAATCAATCTATAAAAAATCTATTTGGAAATATGAATAAATACAACTTCTTTTATATATTCTATTGATTAATAAAAAGAAATGGGATAATCATGAAATATTTTACAATAATCACAATTCTGGTTTTAAGTTTTGTATTAATAAATTGTTCTTGTAACTGCGGCCAGGAGGATATTGACTTAATGGTGCATATGAAATTTGAATATAAAGACGAAGTAAACACTTTTGAAAATTACTTGAAGAAAGATTTGGTGCAAGACGGAGTTGCCGATACAAGTTTTGCTTTTTCAATTGAACAAAAACATCAAATTTTAGCAGTAGCTAATGAGATCGGATTTTTTGATTTGCCTGAATCGATTGAATCCACGGTGGATTTTGAGCAAGAACCATCACCGGGTGAGCAGATGTTAAGAATTAAATATGAAGATTGGGATCATACCGTAAAATGGTTTTCACCAATAGGCAAGTCTGACAACGAGACGAAAATTAAAAAACTCTCATATTTTATTATGAAGATAATTATTGAATCACCTGAGTATAAAGCACTTCCAAAACCAACTGGTGGTTATTTATAAAATTTGAAAGATGAAAAAAATAATTAAGAATCTAATTTTATTTTTGTTTTCCACAATACTTACATTTATCATTTTATCAACAATTATTGTTTTCATATTTTATTGGTTCAATCCTCCGACTACAGCTTTCATTCAAGCTAAATCCACACACAATCTATTTGTTTCGGTGAATGATTATGAATATGAGTGGAAAAGTTTAGACAAAGCTTCTTTGTATTTTCCTCTTGCTGTTATTGCTTCAGAAGATCAAGCTTTTTTTGGCCATAGCGGCTTCGATTTCAAACAAATACAAAAAGCAATGGATGATATCGAAAGAGGCAGAAGGTTCAGAGGTGCGAGCACAATTTCTCAGCAGACTGCCAAGAATCTTTTTCTTTGGGAAGATCAATCATACATTCGTAAAGGATTTGAAGCATACTTTACACTTTTAATTGAATTGCTTTGGAGTAAGAAAAGAATTCTAGAAGTATATATAAACGTATGTGAACTTGGTAAAGATGTTTATGGTGTCGAAGCCGCTTCACAGTTGTATTTCAGAAAATCTTCGGAGAAAATAAATCAAGCTGAAGCGGCATTATTAGCGACGGTCCTACCTAAACCGTTGGTGAGGAATCCGGCTAGACCTTCACATTATATGATAAATCGGCGTGAAGATATAATGAGACAGATGAATAATATAGGCGGTAGGGAAATGTTGAAAAATGAACTATGATGCTTTGCTATTCTTTTGTGAATCTAACAAGCATGTTCTGCAAGTACAATCTTCGTAAATTTCATCATACCCATAATCAATTGTAATTTCTTCTTCCGGATAAATATCTCTAGCCGAAACTAAGTTTAATGATTCTTCATCTCTATCCAGAACTTCACAGTTAGGGTCGCAATCATGATTTATATATCTAATCTTACCGAATTTATTTGTATCGATGTAGCATTCATCGCCATTCCAAAAAATATAAACATTGTTCTCTTCTTCCTCACGGCGTTCGCATTCGTTACCGTCAATAACTTCGCCTTCAATCACTAATATTAATTCACCTTTGGGAATAAAAGAAGCTGCGAAAATACCTTTACCGTGAATTTGTGAGTCACGAACTTCAACACAATTTTCCCAATTTCTACTGTATTTCATTTGTTTCCTTCTTAACATCCCCGGTTAGCTTAACAATTTTTTGGAAGATGACTTCTTCGGTGGAACCACGCATAATTGGAAAGTTATATTTGTATGTAGGAATATCTGTCTTTCTGCTGTAATCAAAACTTTTAAGTACATTATCTTTTTCATCGTAGTAAATTATTTGTATCATACTGTAACGCTGATATTCCTTACTGAATAGATAATATGTTTTCGTTTTATAAATTCTTCCATCAACTGATTCAATAATAATCGGGGGATTATGTTTTTCCATCACCCAAACATAAACATCGTTTCCTTTAAACCCGCTAAGATCACGTTTCTCCATATAAGTGACAGAATGACCGGATCGAGTTATCAACTCCCATTCATCTTCGGACTGTGCATTTAGACATATAAAAATTACGAGTAACAATAATAGTTTCTTCATATTAACATTCTCTATAATTAATGAGCACAAAGATAAGAGTAATAATTTGTTTTAGAAAGTATGAACTTCATTAAATTTTTATTTGAAAGATCATATTTGCAAAAGAGCAGAAAATTAAAAGACATTGAGATGCCTTTCTGAGATATTATTTTGTAATTAAATATGTGGATATCAAGTCGGAAATAGTTAACTTTCATAGATAATCTTCATTTAGTGAATTAAATACCTAAACTAATATAGGTTGACACATGGACAAAAACATCAAACTGGAAATTAAACTTCCAAAGATTCCTGACATTGAACTTGTTGCATTAGAAGGTCTTGAAAGAATGGGAGGTCATCTCGGTATATCGGATGATAAGATTGGTGAAGCAAGAATACTTGTAACAGAAGCAATCATTAATGGTCTTGAACATTCTGGTGAAGAAAATCCTTATGTA
The DNA here is from genome assembly GCA_030584085.1 of Melioribacteraceae bacterium. Classification (NCBI taxonomy): domain Bacteria; kingdom Pseudomonadati; phylum Ignavibacteriota; class Ignavibacteria; order Ignavibacteriales; family Melioribacteraceae; species Melioribacteraceae bacterium. The sequence goes on along the minus strand of CP129490.1, from coordinate 2,208,701 downwards.
AATGTTGAGTTTACCATGACAAAGGAGAAACTGATAATCCTTGTAACTGATTACGGTAAAGGATTCGAGCCTGAAAAAGTAGCCGATCCGGAAATTGGTTCTAAAATTCACAGCAGCAACAAGCGCGGCTGGGGTTTAAAGCTTATGAAATCAATGTCCGATGATTTCATAATCGAATCCGGTAACAATGGTACAAAAATTACAATTATTAAAAATTTAGTCTAAGAGGAGATAATATGGTTTCTGAATTTAAGTTAAACTCGGAAGTTAAAAATGATTGTGTAGTAATTAGTACTTCCGGTTATGTAAATAACCTCGGGGGACAAAAAATAGTAGATGAGTTTAATTCACATCATCAAAATGGTTTGAATAATTATGTGCTCAATCTTGCTGAATCTAAAGTCGTTAATTCTATAGGAATTTCATTTCTTATCGAAGTAATAGAAAAGTTGAATGATTCAAGCGGTAAGTTGGTCTTTACAAATCTCGATCCTTCGGTTGATAAAACATTTACAATAATGGGACTCTTCCATTATGCTGAGAAAGCGCAAAGCGTTGAAGATGGAATTCAACTATTAACAAATAATAAAGCCAGTTAATAAATATTGATGACTGAATCCGAAAGTTATAACGCTCTGCTTGATCGGCTTTCGCTTCAAGTAAATTCTTTCCAGGAAGGCTTTAGAATTCTTTCCAATTCCAGAAGTCTTACTGATATTGGGAAGAATTTTGTTCATTTATTGAGAGGCAATTTACTAGTATCCGATATTAATTTGTTTCATAAATCCAGCGAAGATGAAGAGTGGATTAATTTGTATATCCAAAAAGTTGAAAGCCAATCATACACATCCAATTTAAAAATTTCAGAAACACTTTACATAAACTATGCAATGGAGTTGGACTATAAAGTTTATTCGACTTTAAGATGTATTGATAATTCTTTCTTTGGAATAATTGTCGGTAGAAAAATTGATAATACGGAGTTTAATTCACTTGATGCAATAACACTTCAAATTTTTACTCGTTTACTTGATAATGCTTATCAATCCCATCTTGCAAGAGTTCGCGAGAAGAATTTAATCTTCTCACTTAACCATAAAGTTCTGCAATTAAATAGCCTGGTGGATACAGGTATCGAGATATCTAAACTGGAGAATAATACACAGCTTCTTGAATTAGCTTTGGAGAGAGCGGTTGCATTAACTAATGCATCAAAGGGAATCATGAGAATTATTCGTGATGAAAAAGTAATCGCAACACTTCGTCTTCCGAATACAATCAATGTTGCCGAAACACTTAAATCAAAAGATAAAATTGAGACACAAGTTGACTATAGAGGTTACAGCTATATCGTAACTTTAGTTGACAAAGAAAGCCGAGATGGTAATGCTAAGTTTGATGACACAGACGAAATACTATTAACCGCATTTGCACGACAAGTCCACAGTGCTGTTGAAAACAAAGAACTTCATAAAGAAGCTCTGGAGAACGAAACTATAAAGAAAGAATTGTCGGTAGCTTCAACAATTCAAAAGAAAATTATTCCTGAAACTTTGCCGGTAATTGACGATTACGAAATTGCCGGTGTAAATATTTCGTCAAAAGAAGTTGGTGGAGATTATTACGATTGCAGAGTTCTTCCGAATGGTAATGTTGCAATGGTAATGGCCGACGTTGCGGGTAAAGGTGTCCCGGCATCGCTGCTAGTCAGTTCACTTAGTGCTTCGCTTCATGCATATCTAGAAACAGAAATATCCTTAGATGATCTTGCAGTAAAACTTAACAAACTTATTTACCAATCTTCCACAGCCGATAAATTTATAACATGTTTTATCTCCATCCTTAACCCCTCAACCGGCGAACTGGATATTATAAACGCCGGGCATAATCCTTCACTTCACTTAAGAAAAAATAAGGTTCTTGAAAAAATAGAAGCCGGTGGAATTGCTCTCGGTATGTTCGACATGGGTTTGCCTTTCAAATCCGAGAAACGAAGAATTGAAAAAGGTGAAAGAATATTAATGTTCACCGATGGAATTCCCGAAGCAATGAATGAAAACGATGAAGAATACTCAGATGAGCGTTTGGAAAAATTTTGTATAGATAACTGCTTTCACGATGCAGAAAAATTTATAAATGAACTTGTTGCCGATGTTCGAAGCTTCACAAAAGATACACCCCAAAGCGACGATATTACAGCACTTTATCTTATAAGAAAAAGTTAAAAAAAAATTATTTGATAAATGGACACAATCTCCATTTATGATTCAAACTTAAGTGAGGGTGTAATGCATAAGAACTATCTTCGTAACAATCTCATCAGAACTCTCTTTTTTTTACTTATTACCTTCAATCTAATTACGTTAGCTCAGGATGACTACTTGTATGAAAATATATCTGTAGCCGAGGGTTTGTCAAGTTCCAGTTTAAATCCATTTGAAAATATTTATCAAGATAAGTATGGTTTTATGTGGTTTGGCACTCAAGATGGCTTGAATAGATATGATGGTTATGATTTTGTTATTTATAAAAACATTCCTAACGATTCGACAAGCTTACCATCGAGCAATATTCAAACTATCGCAGAAGACTCAGAAGGTAATTTATGGATCGGTACACCCGGAGCAATGAGTGTTCTGAACAGAAGGGAAAACAATTTTACAACTTTTCCTATTGATCAAGGTAATAATAATTTACAACAAGATGTCGCAATCTTCCGTACACTCGTAGATTCTAAAAATAACTTTTGGATTACCACCCAGGGCAGAAGTGTTCAAAGATGGAATGTTTCGCTTAAAAAATGGCAGATAGTCCCGGTTATGATGAGAGTGGAAGGGGTTGATACTCTTGTAAAAAGTTATTCTGCACCTACCATAGGCATACGTGAATTACGTAATGGAAACTTACTAGTATCAACATTTAACAGTGGAATATACTTTTATAATGAAAGTAGTAATCTCTTTGAACCGTTTAACTTTGCCGGGAATGAAGTTCCTGATGGCATAGTCGAAATTTATGAAGATAGAGGCGGGGCTATTTGGCTTGCAGGTAGAGAAACTCTTATCGAGTATAATCCGAAATCATTTAGTTTCGAATATAAAAATGATCTGGATAGATTTAGGTCAATTGCCGGTGAAGCGTTCTACTTTAATATAAATGAACTTGAAGACGGAAATTTTCTATTATGTTCTATACCACATGGATTAGTAAAATTTGATCGTACATCAGAAAAATTTGAGATAGTTAAACTAGGTGGTGAACTTGATCAGAGAGGTGTCGGAAAATTCGCTTTCAATAAGTTCATAGATAAGTTTGGTGTTTATTGGGTTGGAACCGGAGGTAACGGAATTCTAAAGTTTGATCCAAATCGTAAACCGTTTAGACATTATTCTTTCCCGAATGATAATCCAAACCAAACTGCACGACCTATCACTTCAGGTGCTAATCTAAATAAAAACAATACTAATGAAGTCTTGATCTCTACTGATAGGTTTGGGTTTTTCAAATTAGATCTAATCGAAAAATCAATTGACCGCGTTAATATTCCGATCCCATCAATTTATACGGATTCAGCTAATGTTTATTCTTTTGTTATTGATGATAATAAAAAACTATGGTTTTCCAACTCGATACACAAAATATCAAGCTATGATTTAACAAACGGGAAAACAGAGACTTTTAGAATTATTCAAGGAAATATGAACACTGGTGGTGGAGAATTTATAAGAAGGATGGAATACCTTCCTAAAAATAAACTAATGCTTTCAACATCAATCGGTGGCTACATATTTAATACAGAAACTAAAAGGCTTGAAGAATTGCCTTCCACAATGAATAGAAAATATAGTGAACAATTTATTAACGATGTAAAAAGTTTTATTAAAGAAAATGAAGCTGTTGTTTCTATGACGAAAGCAGGAGAAGCCGTAGAACTTTCTCAGAAAATTTCTATCACAGAAGAAACTGATTTTTTAGTCATTTGTATGGGTGAAGGAAATCACCCTGTTGGAATATTTGATTTCGGCGGGATTACAAACTCATCCGGCGAATCGATTTGGGTGATGGACGAAATTAAAAAAACATTTCATGCTGATGGCGGTTATAAGAACCGATTGAGCATCCATACAGTTAATCTCAAGCCAGGTGAATACACTGTTTTTTACAAAACCGATGTTGGTCACTCTTATGATAATTTCAACGTCCAACCTCCCTCAAATCCTGAATGGTACGGAATTCAATTGATTAGAATAGATCCGGATAAAATAGATGATTTGAAATCTAAAATTGCTATTGAAGAAAAAAATAATGTGGTCCCCGATATCTATGGTATTTCTTTTGCTTTAAGCAGTAGAAAGTATCCAAGTGATTTGTGGGTCGCAGCAAACTCCCTTGGTATTGTTAGATATGATCTTACTAATGGAAAGTTTAAACAGTATCCGATTGATGTTCACAATTCAACTAACTTCGGGACGGATTTTATTTTTGAAGACAGTAAAGGACGATTGTGGGTAACAGTAACTCCATCAGGTTTTTATCGTTTTTTGCCCGAGGAAAATAAATTCATTTCAAACGCTTCAATTCCTGATTTGCCAAATACCGGAATAAACGGAATGATCGAAGATTTTCAAGGAAGTCTATGGATAAGCACAACAGGAGGAATCACAAAATTATCTGAACATGAAGACGGAAGTTGGTCGACTTCTAATTATGACAGTAAGGATGGTGTTACCGGTGGATTTGGAAGAGGAACTCTTATAACTAGAGACGGCGAGATTTTATTCGGTACCTTTAATGGATTGACAGCATTCTATCCAAGTACTGAAAACACAAGTGAACCAATTCCGGTCATCTCCAATATTAATGTTTCCGACATATCAGTTTTCAATTCAGAAAGTAAAATTAATCTCGAAAAATCCATCTTTGATATCGATCAGTTAAACTTATCTTATGCACAAAATGACATCTCTTTTGAATTCTCTTCGCTCCACTTTTCCAGACCTTCAAAAAATAGAGTCAGTTATATGTTGGAGGGTTTTAATGAGAATTGGATTTTTACTGATAAAAATTTCGCATCATTCACAAATCTTGATCCGGGTGATTACAAATTAAAAATTAGAGCATACAGTGGCTTTGGAATTCCGAGTTCATCTGAAAGAGTTTTGAATATTACAATCGCCCCGCCTTGGTATAGAACTACAATTGCTTACATTAGCTACGGATTTCTATTCATCGTTTTAGTCTTTGGTATAGATAGAGTACAGAGAAGAAGAATTCTTCGACAGGAAAGAGAAAAACAAAAAATTCAAGAAGCAGAACTTAGAGCTGTTGCAGCGGAAGCACAGGCTAGAGCAATTCAAGCCGAGAATGATAGAAAATCCAAAGAATTAGAAGAAGCGAGACAACTACAGTTATCAATGCTACCAAAAAAATTACCGGACCTTCCAAATTTGGATATCGCTGTTTATATGAAAACCGCGACCGAAGTTGGTGGTGATTACTACGACTTTCATGTTGGAATGGATGGAACACTTACTGTTGTTGTAGGGGATGCAACCGGACACGGAATGAGAGCCGGAACAATGGTAACCGCAGCAAAAAGCTTATTCAGCACACATGCTGCTAATCCGGATATACTCTTTACGTTTAGTGAAATATCAAGATGCATCAAGCATATGGATATGCATTTGTTGACAATGTGTATGACAGTTATGAAAATCAATCAGAACAAAATGATTATGTCCACGGCCGGAATGCCGCCCACTTTAATTTTCCGTAATCATACTAAACAGTTAGAAGAAATCACATTAAAAGGTATGCCGCTTGGCGCAGTTGAATCTTTCCCTTATGCTATCAAAGAAACCGAACTAAACACCGGTGATACCTTGCTAATGATGAGCGATGGATTCCCTGAGCTGTTCAACAATGAAAAAGAACTCTATGGATATGAAAGAGTCCAGAATGATTTTCATAAAGTTGCCGAAAAATCACCGGAACAAATAATCGAACGACTTAAAGCAAATGCTTTTGAATGGAGTGGTAATTCTGAACCTGATGACGATGTGACTTTCGTCGTAATAAAAGTGAAATAAATGAGGTCAATTTTGAAAAATATCAGAAATATAAAATTATTGCTAATTGCCTTATCTTTTATAGGCGGGACGCAACAGAGCTTCAGTCAAACTGCAAACGCGTTTGAATCTATTTCAATTAAAGACGGACTTTCTCACAATGAAATTTGGGCTTTCGAGCAAGATAAATACGGTTATATGTGGATTGCTACCGCAGACGGATTGAATAAGTATGACGGTTATTCATTTACTATCTATAAAAATGATCCGAACGATTCAACTTCTATTCCCGCAAATCTTGTATCGTATGTGTTGGAAGATAAAAACGGAGTTTTATGGATATCTACCAGTAACGGCATTGCAGAGTTTGACAGGAGAACCGAACAGTTCAAAAGTTATCGCTTTGCAAACTCGACGAGAGAAAATGCGAATTTTGTTGCTTCTTTATATGAAGACTCAAGAGGAATACTTTGGGTCGCCTGTACAGATGGCATTAAAAGTTTTGATAGAAAAACTAAAACATTTAAGTCGTATGAAGTGTTACGACGTGATAACACGATTGCAGCTCAATCTGCTCCGGCATACACTCTTGTAGAATCACCGGTTGGTGAACTCTATGTCTCTTCGATTGCATTCGGTCTGATGAAATTCGATTATGAAAATGATCTTTTTGCAATGTTAAAATTAAAAGATGATTTTCAAAAGAAACTTCAATTCAGTGTAGTATTTTCAACATTGTACGACAGCGATGGAAATATTTGGTATGGATCGCGCAATGGTCTTTATAAAGTTGACCCAAAACAACTTACTGGTGAAGAAGTTTTCAATCCTATATTGGGTAGAAAATTTGCAAGTGCTTCAGCATTGTACGAAACAAAGAATCGTGAAATATGGATTGGAACATTCACTGACGGATTATTCCGTTACTCATTAGATACCGGCAAATTTGACCGGCTGCCTAATCAAAGCAGGGGACTTTATGGTTTTTATACCGACAAAACCGGCCTGCTATGGATGGGGTCCTTCCAAGGCATTCTTAAATATAATTTTGATAAAGCTCCTTACGAACTTTATACGTTAGAAACTTCCGGTAACGACTCTAAACCAATGATTATTAGTTTCTCATTATCAAACTATGAGCCGGATAAAATGTGGTTGGGCTCTAATATGGGATTATATTTATTCGACAGAGTTCAAAAAACTTTTGTTAAAAATTCATCTGCATTGAATCGTATTAATAGTATCGGTGAGTTAATGATTGAGGATGTTGTTGAAACTGCTAACGGAAAATTATTCTTGGGTACAACACGTAACGGATTAATTGAATACGATCTTAGCAACGGAGCTATTAAAAAACACTTGCCGGTTCAATACAGCCGAACAAGCATTCACTTTGGAGATGTAAACGTTCTTCTAAATGATTCAAAAAAAAGATTATGGATCGGACAAGTTAACGGTTTAAGCATATTGAATGATGACAATAAAACCTTCACCCGGCTTCCAAACTTTGAGCACAGACAGTACAGTTTAGACTTACTCTCGTTTCTAAATAAATTAAGAGATTCAAGATCACCTTTATCGCAAATAATTGAGGTAGGTGATTATGCAGACCTTTCAAAGGAATTTGTTATAGCGGAAGATTCTTACGTTTTAATTTCCGGGATAGGAGAAGGCAATCGTCAATGGGGTATGGTTGATTTCGGAAGTCTGGAATCTACAGAAGGTGGCACACTTTGGACAATGAAAGAACTTGAATCTACATTCAAGGCGAGTGGTGCAGTTAAGAACCGACAGCAAATCGGAATCATTAAGCTGCAAAAAGGAAGATACAAATTGAATTTTTTAACCGATGATAGTCATTCAGTCGCTTCGTATAATCAAGTTGCTCCGCAGGACAGTCTCTATTGGGGCATTGAACTTTATTCTTTATCTAACGACGAGTATTCAGAGTATCATCCAATACTATCAGAAGATCAAAATCGAACTTATATGGTTGGGACTAATGTGATGTCGCTATTTGAGTCATCGGATAATAAAATTTGGGCTGCTGCTTTTGGTGGTTTAAGTGAGATTGATCCTGAAACAATGTTCATTAGGAATTATACAACAGGTGGAGATAGCGGTCACTCAATAAGCAACGTATCTGTTCACGATGTTTGTGAAGATAGCTTTGGAAATATCTGGATAGCCACAGAAGACGGATTAAATAAAATTGATAGAGAAAAAAATGTAATCCAAGTGTTCCGTGAAAAAGATGGTCTTCCCTCTAGTAATCTTCGCGCTCTTGTATTGGATGACGATGGTAATCTATGGGTAAGCAGTATTAAAGGAATTTCAAAAGTAGAAATCAATGACAGTTCCAAAGCTCCTATTTTTATTAATTACGATGTTCGCGATGGATTGCAGGGTTATACATTCATCGGAAATGCTGCGATAAAAGATTCAAACGGGAAATTGTACTTCTCCGGTCCGGATGGATTCAATGCATTCAAACCTGGAACTACTGATAAATCTTTACCAAAAATTGTTTTTACAAATATTTCTGTTTCGAATAAATCTGCCGACAATTTATTTAATGATCTTCTTGAGACAAAAGATCTAGACGAAATCGCTGAACTTAATCTTGCATATAATCAAAATGATATTTCTTTTGAATTTTCATCTGTTCATTTTGCCAGACCTGATAAAAACCGTCTCCAATATAAAATGGAAGGTATTGATGAAGAATGGCACGACGGATCAAGAAGAATAGCAACTTATACAAATTTAGATCCCGGTGATTATGAATTTAAAGTAAGAGGATCAAACGGTGATGGATTTTGGACCGAAGAGCCGAAAACCATCAAGGTGTCAATAACACCCGCTTGGTGGAATAATACTTACGCTTATATCGGTTATGGATTGATTTTCTTCGGTTTCCTTTTTGGTGTAAGAAAATTTGAAATGGAAAGACGTTCGAAGATGAGTGAATATAAACAGTCCAAACTGAGAGCCGAAGCAGCCGAACTAAAAGCAAAAGCAGCCGAAGCGGAAAGAAAATTACTTGAAGCGGAAAATGAACGAAAGTCCAAAGAGCTTGAAGAAGCACGCTCGCTGCAGTTGTCAATGTTACCGAGAGAATTACCTCAATTACCGAATCTTGATATTGCAGTCTATATGAAAACCGCCACAGAAGTAGGCGGAGATTATTACGACTTTCATGTGGGCATGGATGGCGTACTAACAGTTGTTCTAGGCGACGCAACCGGGCATGGTATGAAAGCCGGCACTATGGTAACAACTACCAAAAGTTTATTCAATGTTCTTGCGCCTAACCCGAATATTGTAGAGACATTTCATGAAATGACGAGATGTTTAAAATTGATGCACCTCGAAAAACTTTCAATGTGTATGTCTATGTTGAAAATCGCGGGTGGTAGAGTTCAAATGTCATCCGCAGGAATGCCGCCGATATTTATTTATAAAAGTGATGAACGCGTAATTGAAGAACATGTAATTAAAGGAATGCCGCTGGGCACGATGCAGGATTTCCCATATGTGCTTAAAGAATCCGAAATAAATTCGGGCGATTCAATTTTAATTATGAGTGATGGTTTCCCGGAATTATTGAATGATGAAAAAGAAGCATTCGGATATAAAAGAGTAAGAAATTTATTCGAAGAACATTCGGCAAAATCTCCCGAAGATATAATTAGTGTTCTGCGGAAAACCGGAGATGATTGGATAAATAATCGTGAGCCGGATGATGACATAACTTTTGTCGTAATTAAAGTAAAATAATTAATAAAACTTTGTGAAATTATTAAGAGGGATGTATCAATGAAGATAATGGTAGTTGATGACGAAAAAGATATAAAGTTACTATTCGAACAAAGGTTTAGAAAAGAAATAAAGGAAGGAAAACTTGCTTTTCTTTTTGCATTCAGTGGTGAAGAAGCAAAGGATTATTTGCAATTGAACGGAAGCGAAAACCTCAATCAAATTCTCTCCGATATAAACATGCCGGGCATGAACGGTTTGGAATTATTGAAGTGGATAAAAGATAATTATCCCGAGTTAAAAGTCGCCATGATTACAGCCTATGGCGATCAAAATAATTACAAACAAGCTGTTGAATACGGTGCCGATGATTATATGACTAAGCCGATCGATTTTGTACAGCTCAAGGGAAAAGTGCTCCCTCAATAGTGAATCAATAATTACCAAAAATAGTAAACCAATTTAATGGAAAAAGGATGAAAGCAGCTACACAAAAAACGAATGTAATATCGGATGAGAATGAATTACTTAAAAAACAATTAGCTCAAAAAGAAGCCGAACTTGCTATCATTAGTACCGTAAGTGAAGCAATCTCGCAGCAATTGAAAATAGCTGATATTATAAAAATAATCGGTGATAAAATTCGGGATATTTTTAAGTCGGAAGTGACCGAAATTCTATTATTAGATCCGTCTACTAATATGATTACAGTTCCCTATTCTTTCTACCGAGAATATCAAATAGCAGAGCCGTTCCCTTTAGGTGAAGGATTAACATCTAAAATAATTCAAACCGGTAAACCTTTAGTGCACGGAACGTTTGAAGAGGGAGTAAAACTTGGAGTTCTTGTTCAATCAGAAGAAGAGAAAACCGAAACTTATATAGGTGTTCCAATTATTGTTAACAATAAAGTTATAGGTGTTGTTAGCATACAAAGTTACAAGCAGTATGATTACAGTGATGAAAAAGTTCGTCTTCTTTCAATCCTTTCGACTAATATGGGAATTGCACTTACAAATGCAAAACTGTTTGATGAAACGAATAGACTACTGAAAGAAACAGAACAACGGACCGCGGAACTAGCCGTTATAAATAGTGTACAGCAGGGTCTGGTTGCCGAAATGGATGTGCAAGGTATTTATGATCTGGTCGGGAATCGTTTACGCGATTTGTTTGATGCACAAGTTACAGGTATTTATACTTTCGATCAGGAAAACGAGACAGAACACTTTATGTATTTATTTGAAGACGGTGAAAGATTATATCCTAAACCACGCCGGTTAAATGAAATCAGAAAGTGGATAATTAATAAGGGATCTCATCTATTAGTTAATGAAAATGCCGATGTAAAAATTTATGAATTAACCGGTGAAAGACATGCGCCGGTTCCCGGAACACGGCTGCCTAAATCTTTACTTTTTGTACCCCTTATAGTCGGTAATGAAGTAAGAGGTTGCGTTAGTCTTCAAAATCTGGATAGAGAACATGCTTTTACCGATGCGGATGTTCGACTACTTACCACGCTTGCAAACAGTATGAGTGTTGCGCTTGAAAATGCAAGACTGTTTGATGAAACTGTTCACCTACTTAAACAAACCGAACAGCGAAAAGCCGAACTGGCGATTATCAATAGCGTTGGTGAAGCAATGTCAAAACAATTGGATATTAATACAGTTACCAAGATTGTCGGAGATAAAATAAAAGAAATATTCAAAGCGGAAGTAACTGAAATTCTTTTGTTAGATCATGAAGCCGGAGTTATAAATGTCCCGTATTCTTATTACAAAGGATACCAGATTGTCGAACCATTTGAATTAGGAGCGGGTTTAACTTCGAAAGTTATTAAATCAAAAAAACCGCTTCTGCTTTTAAACTTCGAAGAACAAAAAAATTTCGGTGCTATAGTTGATGCCGGTATTGGCGAAGCGGATATTACCGAAACTTATCTCGGTGTTCCAATCATGTTTAATGATAGAATTCTTGGAGTTGTTAGTATCCAGAGTTATGAAAAGAATGCATATGATGATAATAATGTTCGGCTTCTATCTACTTTATCAAGTAACATGGGTGTAACACTTCAAAATGCAAAACTTTTTGAAGAGACAAAAAGATTATTAAAAGAGACCGAACAACGTTCAGCCGAACTGACAATTATTAATAGTGTCGGCGAAGCAATGTCTAAGCAGCTTGATGTTTTGACGGTTACAAAAATAGTCGGTGACAAAGTAAAAGAAATTTTTAATGCCGAGGTTACGGAAATTCTTTTAGTTGACGAAGAAACTAAAATGATCGAAGTTCCTTACTCATACTATAATGGGTACCAAAAATTTGATCCTTTCCCGCTCGGAGAAGGATTAACTTCAAAGATTATCAAATCTCGAGAACCTTTAGTATTTGGTTCTTTGGAAGAACAGGTTAAAAACGGTGCACTAACATTTTCGGAAGAAGATAAAACCGAATCTTATATGGGAGTGCCGATAGTATTTGAAGGAAAAGTACTTGGAGTTGTAAGTGTACAGAGTTATAAAAAGAGCGCTTATGATTCTAATAATGTGCGGCTTCTATCTACTCTATCAACAAATGTTGGTGTAACACTACAAAACGCAAAACTGTTCGAAGAAACAAAAAGACTTTTGAGCCAAATGCAGCAGCGTAATACCGAACTCGGAGTTATTAACAGTGTTCAAGAAGGATTAGTTAAGCAAGTTGAATTGCAGGCGATTTATGATTTAGTCGGCGATCAAATTCATAAAATATTTGATACGCAAGTAGTTGCAATTGCTAGTTTTAATCATGATGACAATACCGAATCTTTTAATTATTTGATCGAAAAGGGGGAAAGATTTTATCCAAAAGGCAGAAAGTACGATAAACTTAGAGAACATCTAATAGAGAACAAAAAACTGATTTTGATAAATGAAAATTATTCAGAAGCTGCAAAAAAATACGGAATGAAAGTGGTGGAAGGAACAGAGATGCCCAAATCACTTCTCTTTGTTCCGCTTGTTGTCGGTCAAGTGGTTAAAGGTTATATCTCTCTTCAAAACATTGACCGCGAAAATGCATTCAGCGAATCGGATGTTAGATTATTAACAACGTTGACAAATAGTATGAGCGTTGCACTAGAAAATGCTCGCTTATTTGACGAGACAACAAAACTTCTCGAAGAAACAAAACAACAAGCAATTGAGCTCGGAATTATCAACAGTGTTGGAGAAGGTCTCGCAAAGCAAATGGATTTCCAATCTATAATTGATTTGGTTGGTGAAAAAATTCGAGAAGTATTCAACGCACAAGTTGTAAGTATATCAACATATGAGAAAGAGACTGAACAAATTCATCATCGTTATGCTGTGGAATTGGACAAGCGTTATTACTTCGATAAACCTCAAGCAATTGATTCGGATAGAAAAGAAATTATCGAAACCAAACGACCTTTGATTTTCGGTACCGCACAAGAAGTGATTGAACATAGTGGAGAAGAAGTGGTTGCCGGAGAAATGCCTGAGTCTTTTATGGGTGTTCCAATTATCCGTAATCAAGAAGTTACCGGTGTTATTACCGTTCAGGATATTCATAAACAAAATTTATACACTCAAAAAGATGTTCGACTTTTAATGACGCTCGCATCAAATATGGGTGTTGCTCTTGAAAATGCGAGACTCTTTGAAGAAACAAAACATCTATTAAACGAAACACAGCAAAGAAACGTCGAGCTTTCAATTCTTAATGCAATTCAAGAAGGATTAGTGATGGAAATGGATTTTAATTCCATCATTAATCTTGTCGGTAATAAATTCAGAGAAGCGCTTGGATTCCTGGATCTAGGAATTAGAATTTATGATAAAGAAAAAAATATTCTACACTTCCCTTATGAGTATGAGCATGGTGAAAGGTTATTTATAGATTCAATGGAACCTACACCACTATCGAAATACGTTCTTGAAACCGGTAAAACTCTTGTGCTCAAAAAAGCTACCGATGAAGAATTTGCTAAACTGGGAATAACAGAAGATACTACTATTCCCGGAACCGATTCAAGTAAATCACTTGTATTTGTCCCGATCATTGTTGGATCGGAAGCAAAAGGATTAATCCTAGTTGAAAACTATGAAAAAGAAGATGCCTTTAGTGAATCGGAAGTAAGATTGCTTACAACGGTTGCAAATAGTATGAGTGTCGCACTTGAAAATGCAAGATTATTCGATGAGACAAACAGATTGCTTAAAGAAACAGAACAACGCACTGCCGAATTATCAGTGATCAATAGTGTACAGGAAGGTTTGGCAAAAGAACTTGATATGAAAGGAATATATGAACTTGTCGGTGAACGTTTATGTAGTTTATTCCCGGATTCTCAAACACTAGTTATTCGTTCATTCGATCATGATAAAGGCTTGGAAGAATGGCAATACGCAATAGAAAAGGGAGTAAGATTAGAAGTTGCACCACGTCCATTCAATTGGGCGAATAAGTTAATGATAGAAACAAAGAAGCCCTTAGACATAAGAGAAAATTATATTGAGACGGCACAAAAGTATGGTGGCAAAGGTGTAACAAAAGGAAAGCCGCCTAAATCTGCAGTATTTGTTCCCATCATAATAAACGATGTCGTGAGAGGTTCGATCAGTCTTCAAAATATCGATAAAGAAAATGCGTTTGATGATGCTGATGTTCGATTAGTTACAACTCTCGTTAACAGTATGAGCGTTGCACTTGAAAATGCGCGATTATTCGATGAGACATTGCGACTTCTTGAAGAAAGCAAGAAACGAACAGCGGAGTTAAGTACTGTAAATAGTATCAGTCAGGCGATTGCCGGTCATTTGGAAATAGATAAACTGATTAATCTTGTTGGTGATAAAGTACGCGATCTTTTCAACGCCAATATAGTTTACTTAGCTATGCTCGAAAAAGAAACTGACATAATTAATTTCCCTTATGGTTATGGTGAAGAATTCCCACCGCTTCCGTTAGGTGACGGATTGACATCGCATATAATTTTGAAAAAGGAGCCCCTCCTTATAAATAAAGAAGCTGAAAAGAAGACAGAAGAATTGGGAGTGGAGCGTATCGGAACTCCCTCAGCTTCTTACCTCGGTGTTCCAATTCCGGTCGGGGGTGAAATCATAGGTGTACTTAGTGTACAAAGTACTGAAAAAGAAAACGTTTTTAATGAAGATGATATGAGATTACTTAGTACTATTGCAGCACACGTTGGAATAGCCATAAATAATGCGAATTCTTACAAAGAATTGAACACAACTTTAGAAAATTTAAAATCTACTCAAGACCAACTTGTTGCACAAGAGAAACTTGCGTCACTCGGTCAGCTAACTGCAGGTATTGCACATGAAATTAAAAATCCATTGAACTTTGTTAACAACTTCTCTGAACTTTCCGTTGGATTGGTTGAAGAATTATTTGAAGAGTTTGATAAGCTAAAAGAAAAAATCAGTCAAGATTCACTTGAAGAAGTAAAAGAAATTTTAAGTACGTTAAAACAAAATTCGGAAAAAATTAAAGAACATGGTAAACGTGCCGATAGTATTGTTCATAGTATGTTGCAACATTCAAGAGGGAAGACAGGTGAAAAGCAGCCAACGGATCTTAATGCAATGCTTGATGAAGATCTTAATTTGGTTTATCACGGTATGCGTGCTCAAGACAGTTCTTTCAATATCAAAATCGAACGTGAATATGATAAAGATTTAAAACCAATTAATATCATTCCCCAAGATATGAGTAGAGTATTCCTAAATATTCTATCAAACGGATGTTATGAATCGCATCGTAAAAAAATGGAATTGAATTCAGATGAACCCGCAATCATAAAAGTTTCAAGTCATGAAAACGGCAATTTTGTTGAGGTGCGAATCAGAGATAACGGTCACGGAATTCCTAAAAAGGTTCAAGATAATTTATTCACACCGTTTTTCACTACAAAACCTTCGGGCAAAGGAACCGGTTTAGGATTATCTATAAGCTATGATATTGTCGTTAGAGAACACAACGGTGAAATTTTATTTGAAACTGAAGAAGGTAAATACACAGAATTTATAATTAGACTTCCCAAAAAATAACAGAAGAATTATGAACAACACAATTCCAAAAATATTAGTAGTAGATGACGAACCCGATCTTGAGTCATTAATTAAGCAAAAGTTTAGAAGAGAAATTAAGGAGGGGAAATACAATTTCTCTTTTGCGAATAATGGTGTTAAAGCTCTGGAAAAATTAAACGAAGACAAAGAAATTGAACTGGTTCTAACCGACATCAATATGCCGGAAATGGATGGACTTACTCTTCTTTCAAAAATAAAAGAAATGAATAACCCGCTTCTTCATTCTGTTATTGTTTCTGCTTACGGTGATATTTTTAATATCCGTACTGCTATGAACGGAGGAGCTTTTGATTTCGTCGTTAAACCCATCGACTTAAGTGATCTCGAAATCACAATTAAAAAAGCAATTGATAATCTTGGCACATTTAAAGAAGCGGTAAAATCTAGAGACGAACTAATTATTGTTCGGAAAGAGCTGGAAGAGGCGAGAACTCTGCAATTATCAATGCTTCCGAAATCAATTCCTCAAAACGGCAAACTTGATATCGCTGTTCATATGAAAACAGCAAGTGAAGTAGGCGGTGATTACTATGATTTCTCCAAGAAAAATGACGGTTCATTAAATGTTGCAATTGGAGATGCAACCGGACACGGAATGAAAGCCGGTATAATGGTATCCATAATGAAAACATTGTTCATTTCTGATTCGGATGAAATTGAGCTGGAAGATTTTTTTGATGTCTCAAACAGAACAATCAAATCTCTCAATCTCGGAAGAATGATGATGGCTTTTGCAATGTTAAATATAAAAGAGAACAAGATAAAGTTTATTAATGCCGCGATGCCTACAATATTCGTCTATAAATCGGCTGATAAAAAAGTAATCGAATATGTAAATCAAAGTATGCCGCTCGGTGCTTTATCTGAATTCGATTTCAATATAAACGAATTTGAAGTCGATTCGGGAGATGTAATTCTGCTATTAAGCGACGGATTGCCGGAATTGTTTAACCATAATAAAGAAATGTTTGGATATGAACGCGTTGCCGGTTTATTAGAAGAACATTCCGATAAATCCTCGAATGAAATTATTGAGACGTTAAAATTAAACGCAGCTGAATGGGCAGGTGAATTAGAATCCGATGACGATATAACCTTTGTTGTAATAAAAGTAAAATAATTTTAAAACTTAGCAGAACTATAAATGAAAATAATCAGAAATATATGCGTGATATTAATCCTCTTTTTTTGCATCGGTAATCTTTACTCACAAAATAAATACAAAACATTCGGCAATTCCGATATTGTAGAGTACAGAAGTAAGGATGGATTACCGTCTAGTAATTTTACAAAAACCGTAAAAACAAACGATGGATACATATGGTTCTCAGGTCCGGAGGGAACTTTTAGATTCGACGGTTATGAATTTGCATTTGTAGGTGAGGAATTTAGTATCCCCGAAATGCAGTCGATCTATTATGATTCAATAAAAGATATACTTTACTTCGCATCCCCGGATAAGTTTGCAACTTTTGACGGAGAAAATTTTAATTCATACGATGCTTCTTCCGGATATAAATTGAATGAAAACCAAGGACAGCTTATAAGTTTTGTAAAAGGCGACAGCAAAGGCAGAATCTGGGTCGGATCATATACACCATATACCGATAAAGTTTTCAATGGCTCACTTCTTTATTACGAAGCAGGAAAGTTTACATTATTTGATTCAGAGACATTCCCATTAGACAACGCAAGAAATTTTATTGAAACTCCCTTTGGCGATCTGATATTTACCTCTCATGGAAAGAATACACAAAACGGTGACGGTGCATACATTGCTCTTTATAAAAATAATGTGTTTACAAGAATCGATAATTCTTTCGGATTCAATTACATTAATTCATTTACTGGAGATGAATATTCTTCATATATAGATTCAGAAGGGAACACTTGGATTCCGTTCAGCGGGAATTTTGACTATGCTGGTTCTAAAGGTGCTAAAGGAACCGGTGTATTAATGTACGATGGAGATAGCTTCCATAATTATCCCGGTTTAGAATCTTATTTTAATAATGACTTAAGTGTTATCAGTGTGTTTTGCGATAACGTTGATAACAAAGTGTATGTAAATATTGATTATCTAACATCAACAGCTAAAAAAGTTTCTCCTTCCGACAAACCAATTCTTGAATTAAAAAATAATCGTTGGGAGCCGACAAAAATCATTGAACAAATATTAAGCACATCCGTCAACGATAAATCGAGTTCGAATTTTCAATATAATTTTTCGAGATTCTTAAAAAGTAAAACTCCGCCATATCTCTCCTTAATTTTTGGAACTAGTGGATTGTCGCTTAGCTCGGTTGATCCGACTCAATTTTTTTCGAAAACCCCGAATGGCTGGATAAAATATGATGCATATAACGGACTGCCCGTTCTAGATTTAGATAATAGTATTTTGATTTCAACCGCAAAGGGTATGGGCTTTCTAACACCAAGTAATTCAATTTTGCTTGAGAAAGAAAACGGTATTCTCGATCCTGATATTCAAATCCCCGATTTATACGCCGATCGAAATGGCTTAGTGTGGATAAATTATTCTTATACTCAAATTCCGGCATATGTTATTTTAAATAAGGTTGGAGTAAATGTGTGGGACGGAAGTAAAATTAAAACTCTCACCACTGATGACGGGCTTAAGAGTAACACGACTTTTTGTCCTTATCAGGACACCAATCTAAACGTCTGGATTCCTACGGATAAAGGACTTACTCACGTCCGTGAAATTCAAAATAGTGATAAAGAGTGGATCTTTAGATTAAAGTCTCTTCCTTCAAATAAACGTGCGGATTATAATGTTTCTGCCGTTTACGAAACCAATAAAAACGAAATATATGTTTATCAGAATTATGTTAGACCAAAATATGGTACAATAAACAAAGCTGATTTCTTTTTAGGAAAAATAGATGGCGATACCGTCATAGAAATCGAATCCCCGTTTAGTGAAAAATTTCAATCGATGCCGTATCAATTATATACTTTCCGCGATGATAAACAAGGACGTATTTGGTTGCAAGGTGAATTCGCCAAAAACTTTGAGGAATTATCATCAGCAAAATCAGAAATAAAAATATTTGACGGAAGCAAGTGGTTTGATCCACCGGCTGAGTGGAATGTCCCTAATCAACAACTTCATTTTGTAGGCGAATTAGATAACGGTGCCTATTATTTAACCGCCGGTCATTTCTATAATTTTAATGGAGAGAGATTTGTTGATCTTTCCGATAGCGTAAATCAGAATGCAGATTTTAGGATACTCAAAGGAGCTAGTGTAGCCGGAACTCTTACTCAGATTCAGTCCGGTAATTATCTCTATATAAGATTGAGAAACAGCGGACTGGCAATTTTTGACGGCACTCATCTTAATTTTTATACTCCAAGAAATAGTATAATCCCAACGGATATACACAATCCTATCGTTGATTATAGAGGGAATGTATTTTTTGGAAGCCAGAGCGGCACGTTAAGGTTAAGAGGTGAAAAAGTTGATCTGTATTATGATGATGAGAGAATTGCCGCCGGAGGCGCCGCATCTTCTGTTATGGATATGAACGGCAACCTATTAAAATTTTATTCCGGCGTTGGTATTCTGGTTGAAAAAAATATTGCTCAAAATGCTCCTTTAAAGATCACCAGCATTTCGGTAAATGATAAAGCATATCATTATAAATTTGCCGATGATTTTTCTTCTTCCGAGAATTCAATTTTATTTAATTATGCAGTATTGAATTTTAGTAATCCGGACCAAACTAAATATACACACATGTTGGAAGGTTATGATACTGATTGGTCAAGAGAATCAAATTTATCTTTTTCGGAATATCAAAATCTTCCCGCTGGTGGATATAATTTTAGAGTAAGAGCAACAATAGGCAGCGGCGAGCAGGCGAACGAAGCTTCTTTTGCCTTTATAATTAATCCTCCTTTATGGCAAACTTGGTGGGCTTACGGTTTTTATGTCATGGTATTTTTCGGGTTCCTCTATACACTAAGAGCGTTTGAGCTTAAGCGTCAAAGAAAAAATTCAGAAATAAAAGAAAGTCAATTACGAGCCGAAGCCGCTGAAGCACAAGCGAGAGTAATTGAAGCAGAAAACCAAAGAAAAACTCAAGAGCTTGAAGAAGCCAGAAAACTACAGCTTTCTATGCTGCCTAAAGAAATACCACAGCTACCAAATCTGGATATAGCAGTTTATTTAAAGACTGCCACAGAAGTCGGGGGAGATTACTACGATTTCCATGTTCATCTTGATGGAACATTAACCGTAGTTCTTGGCGATGCAACCGGTCACGGGATGATGTCCGGTATGATGGTCTCAATAATGAAATCTCTTTTTATGTCGGATAGATCAAGCAAAGACTTGAAGCCGTTTTTCCAAAATTCAAATCACTCTATAAAGGATATGCATTTAGGAAGATTGATGATGGCGTTAACTTGTGTTCAATTTAATTCAAACAAAATTAGAGTTGCAAATGCCGGGATGCCGCCGATTTTTATTTATCGAAATAATAAAAAGAGCGTTGAAGAAATTGCAATAAATAATCTTCCTCTCGGTTCAATAAAAAATGTTGATTACGATATTATTGAAGAAAATATTTACGCCGGTGATACGTTATTGATAATGAGTGACGGTTTTCCCGAGCTGGTTAATTCCGATAATAATATGATCGGATATACCAAAGCAAAAAATCTTTTTGAAGAAGTATCACATAAAGAACCCGAAATGATAATCAATCATTTGAATGCATTTGGAAATCATTGGACCAACGGTAAAGAAAATGATGATGACGTAACATTCGTAGTAATTAAAGTAAAATAAGAAGATGCATGCCCTCCGAAGTTGCTTTTTAACGTAGGAGGGGAAATAAATTTTGTACTATTTTTTATTACAATTCATTATTATTAATATAACATTAAAGGAGGACTCATAATGAAATTCAGTACTAGCGAAGTATATAACGCTTCAGTATTTGCGTTCAAAGGAAAATTAATGGGCGGACCCGAAGCACAAGATTTTCATGATGCACTTGCAAAAGTTTTAGGTTCAGGTAAGAAAAATGTTATCGTCGATATGAGTGATGTTAAATTTGTTAATAGCTCGGGTCTCGGTAATATTGTCCGTGCATTCAGCACAGTTAAAGATGCCGGCGGTCACATGAAACTTGCGGGCGTTACAGATAAGATCGACGGATTGCTTTCAATTACAAAACTAAACAGCGTATTTGAACAATACCCATCCGTTGAAGAAGCTTCTAAAAGTTTTTAACTATAATTACAGGACAGCTCACACCCGGCTGTGAGTTGTTCTGCTTATCTATTTTGTTTAATTAACATCATTTATCATTTTTGTAATGAAAGGGGAGTTTGTCAATTCTCAGTAGTCCGTCTTTTACTTTGGCGGATTAAAAAAGTTAAGTCCCTTAATCAGAAAACATTTCCTTCAGCACATTTAATACTTTTTTCTGTGTTGTGTTTGTTAATGTACCTATCTTTTTAATAAGTCTGGTTTTGTCGATTGTTCTGATTTGATCTAATACGATTTGACCTTGCTTTCCTTCTACTTTGCAAGGAATACGAGTTGGATAGTTCCGTAATATTTTGGTTAGTGGGGCAATTATTATAGTCCGGATATTATGATTCATCTCATCCGGGGAAATAACTACACAAGGACGAGTCTTTTTAATTTCATACCCGATTGTGGGGTCTAAATTGATATAATAAATCTCAAAGCGTGAGACCATTTACCATTCCCATTCTTCTTCATCCCATTTTGTTTGTTTTAACAATGCTTCCGAATCCAACAAAACATCGTCTTCATCTTTTGCCATTTTTTGAAAAGCTGAATCCCACGATTCTCTATTTTTTGATATTGGTCTGATAACTATTTTGCCATCTTCAATTTCAAGTTCTACCTCATTTTTAAGACCACTCTCATCAATAAAGGATTTAGGAATTCTAACTCCACGCGAATTTCCTATTTTTACAATTTTTGCTTTCATGTTTTCCTTTTGAAATAACGTATCCACAATGTAATTACTTTTAGAAAAACAATCAACCCTTTTCACCACCACTTTGTTAAGTGTCGGTTCCGTTTTGTAATTATCGCACGGCAAGTGGCAATTTAATCCAAAAAATAATTTACACCTAAGCCAAGTCTAAATGCGTTACTTTCCTTTAAATAAGCCGGATCACAATTATCGGCTGGACCGCATTCGTATTCCGTATCTATGATTGAATAAATAATACTTAATTCCAGTGCGACACTATTGGATAAAAAGTAATTTACTCCGCCGAGAAAGTTTATATCTTCGGTGTTGTGCGATCCGCTGTACTCAAATTTTGGATCCTCATGCCGCAGCATATAGTTTATTCCGGCAAACGGAGCAATTCTATCGATCGGAAAATAATACCTTATACCCGGACCAAAACTCCAACTCTCTTTTGGATATTGCAGATCTTTATCATTGGTGTAATTTATATTTATTGATGTGTATAAATTATTAATAAAGAAATACCCAATTGTTGGACGAAATTCAAAAACTGTCTCTGTTGCTTTTGGCTGTTGATAAGACCTTTCAGAGTAGGAGATTGACCCACCGATTGAATAACATCCCTTGAATATTTTGACTTGAGCAGAAATTGAAAAAGAGATAAGAAATAAAACATAAAGCACATATTTATAACTCATATTAACTCCGGATGTTTGGAAATGTTAATTAAGTAAAACATGTAAAGTTTTATTTCATCTGGCTCCTTTTTCTGAGATGTAACGGCGTGGTTGATAAGGCGCAGCCCATAACAACACTACTAAATTTATTAAACAACTTTTTATTTACTGCATAACTCACATTTATAAATGCAGCTGAACAACAAAACCAAAACGGAAATACAAATTTTACAATTACATAAATGCCGAAAGCGAAAACACTGTCACCTTGAGCAACTTGTTATAAAGCGCTTGACATTAAAAAAGAAGTTCATTACCATTGTATGGTATTAAATAACAGAATATGCATGAGCCAATATTACAAATCAATATCCTACCCTAAAATCTATAACGATGATAATGAGACAAAATTAATAAGATTAGCATTAAATGAAAACGAAAAAGAATTTATTGATATAATAAAAGATTTAAGCTCAGCTCAAATGAGAGCTTTGCTTGATAATAAATCCTATGAAGACCTTGAGGATATTGCTAATAGTGAAAGAAGATCCTTGAGTAATGCATGCACGTTTTTGATTCGTGAAAAACTTACTAAATACAATATAAATAATAGGAATCAGCTTGACTTGTTTTTAGCAGGTACAGATATTTTAGAATTTAATCCCTCGTCTGGAACATTTAAAAATAATAAGGAGAAAGGAATATTTAATTGGTATCCATATGTTGAAGGATTTTCGTATGATTTTATTGAGAAGATTTTCGATCATAATATTCTACATCCGAAATCAGTTTATGATCCTTTTGCGGGTACTGGCACAACAATTTTAGTGAGTGTTTTAAATAAAATTAAATCAGGTTATTCTGAAATAAATCCACTAATGAGATTTATAATAAGCACTAAAATAGAATCGATTCAATCTCGAGACTTCATTGTAAAAAAGGAAAGTAAGTTAATATATTCGCTCTGCGATTTGATGGGACGTGGATATAATGGTAGAGTTGAGTTTAACGAATCTGAAAATATGCTTTTAACAAATGGTTTTTTTGAGGAATCTATTCTTAAGAAACTAGTCCAACTCAAACGAAAAATCAATGAATCCTCTTTGTCTTCTATTAGTAAGCGTTTTCTAATGCTTTTGTTAAGTTCAATAATTGTTAAAGAATCCAATATGATAAGACGGGCGGATTTAAGATATAAAAAAGGGAAGGAATTTAATGAAATTGATGAAGATGTCTTTGGGCTTTTTAAGGAAAAAGTGGATTCTGCTATAAATGACTTGATTAACTTAGAAATTAAGAAGTGTAATAATGCATTTCTCGTATCAAACGATGCGAAAGGAGATATTGGTAAATATGCCGAACATTTTGATACAATCGTAACATCGCCTCCATATGTAAATGGGACCAATTATTTTCGTAATACGAAATTAGAATTGTTGTTCTTAGAATTGGTAAACCAAGAAGCTGAAATGAAAAAATTAAGACAAGATGCTATTACTGCTGGAATAAATAACGTAAGTAACAAAAAGAAACTTGAAAAAAATGAAATTGACCAATTGAATGAAATTATTGAAAATCTTGAAGAAAACAATTACGATAAAAGAATACCAAGACTTGTAGAACATTATTTTTATGATATGCAAAAAGTGTTTAAAAACCTTTATAAAATCCTTGAAAACGGTGGTAATTTTTATTTTGATATAGGAGATTCAATCTTTAATAATGTACATATACCTACTGATATACTCTTCGAGAATATGGGAGTAAGAGAAGGTTTTAGTTTGGTTAAAAAAACTAAAATTAGAAATAGATTCTCAAAGAATGGGAAACAGCTTGGACAATGGTTAATTCATTTCACAAAGGATGAAAAAAGTCCGACTAAATATAGTAGCGGTATGTTCAATATTGCGGTCAAAGACGAAGATATAATTATAAAAAACTGGAAAAATTTTAGGGACGAACTACCTTATAGAAGATTTCCATATTCTAAAAGAAATTGGGGTAGTAGGCTCCATTCATTGTGTTCTTATCAAGGGAAATTGAAGCCCTCAATAGCTTACTATTTAGTGAACTATTTTACTAAAGAAAATGATGTAGTACTTGACCCGCTTGCAGGTGTTGGAACAATACCTCTTGAAGCAATCTTGAATAATAGGAGAATCATAGCGAATGACTTAAGTAAATTAGCATATTCAAATACATTGGCGAAAGTTGGTAAAGTAGATGCATCAAAATGTTATGAAATAATAAATAATCTAAAAATTTATATTAATGAACATGAAGTTCAAGATGAAGAATTGATAAGAAACGACTTTGGATTTAATAAAAAATTAAGTGATTATTACCAACAGGAAACATTTAAGCAGATTATTTCAGCAAGAAAATACTTTTTAAATGAAGTTGAATTTGAAGAAAATCACTCATTTGTATTTTCGAGTTTACTGCATATTTTACATGGCAACAGACCATATGCTTTATCGAGAACCTCACATCCAATAACACCTTTCGCGCCTAAAGGAGAATTTATTAATAAAAATCTTATTGAAAAATTAAATGAAAAAGTAACTAGGGCAGTAGTTGACAAAGCGAATTGGAAAAATGTTAAATATAGTGTCTTTCAAGGAGACTATGCTGAATTAGATAAAAAAGTAAAAAACGAAAGTGTCGATATCGTAATAACATCTCCACCTTTTTATGATTCTACAAAGTTCTATATGGCTAATTGGATTCGCATGTGGTTTGCAGGATGGGAACAAGATGACTTTAAATCAAAAAAAGAATTATTCTTAGAGACTAAACAAGTGCGAGATATAGGTATATATACCAAATTTTTTAATTTGATGTCTAGCCTTCTTAAAAAGGAAGGACATATAATTTTACATCTAGGCTTTTCAAAAAAAGCAAATATGGCTGAAATGCTTATTCCATATGCACAGCCCAATTTTAATATTATCGGGTATTTTAATGAAAAAGTTACCGATAATGAAAACTTCGGTATTAAGGATCAAGGTTCTGTTAAAGTTCATCAGTATCTTTTTCTTAAAAAGAATTAGGCTACTCTTTAATGCCTAACAATTTCTTATTTTCCTTTGAAAGAAGTTGAATTAAATCATAGGAGACTAGTAATTTTTTCAATTCTCCAATTCTTTTTTTAAGATTAGATTTTTCCCGCACTTTTAAATATCTTTCTACACATTTATTAACGTCAATATTTGTATTGATAATTGGTACTTCACTAGTTAACAGCGTTAAATCCGCACCAGTTATTTTAGCTAATTCAATAAGTTCGTTGTTAGTATAGAATTTGCTTGGCAATTGATCTCTTTTGTTCTCATTGGCTTCTTTTGACAATAATGCAGCATTAGAAACCTTAAGAGGATACAGATATTTTGAAGGAAGGATATGATCTATTGCCCAGGTGTTACGCTTACTTATATCCAATGTTTTTTTTGTCTTAAAGCATTTGTTATCAAATCTTTCAAATAATTTTTTTATATCAATTTTCTCATTTTCTTCGGCAACTAGAATGTCAGCTATTCTTCTCCTAATGGAGGATTCATGCAATTGTTGTTTGGTCCTTTTAGGATTCAACTCTGCATTAATTGCACCTTTACATGCTCTACATTCCATTTGCCTTTCTAGAGGACCCCAGTTAACATGTTTGCTAAATGAATGAAAAGGTAATATTCTATTACATGCGCCACACCTTTTCCAAAAAGCTTCTGGATTTTCGGTGCTAGTTAGAAAAAAGGCACGCCAAAATCTTTCAGCTTGCAGAGACTTCGATTTTCTAAAGGGACCTTTCCAATTTGTAAATGGGATATCAGTATTTTTAGAATGAATAAAATCACACTTTTCACATTTCCAAAGTGCATTTTCAAAGGCATCCTTTGGTGAAATAAGTTGTGCCCCAATATGAATTGTATTTAATTCTTTACAATTAATACAAATAAATGCAACGTAGGCATCATGAACTGGTAAGCCATCTATTCGAGTTATACCAGTAATATTTTTTGTTTTTCGTCTAGCCATATATCTCCCATAAAAATGAATATAATAGAAGCTTTATAACTAACACAAAACAACAACTATTTATTCTAACCAAGATGTTTGCGATGCAAAATCAGCAACTCCAACATCCGTTGATTTCTTTTTAAAATTTTCATAAATCAGAACTATGTTTGTACTTGCAACTCCGGAGTGGACGGAATAGATTCTGTTATTTATGCAAAAATTGTAGTTTAAAAATTTATTAGTGAAGGATAAGAATGTGTAAAGCACTGCGAATAAAACGATAATAGGGAATGAGAAGGGGAAATAATCCATAACAACCTTAATTGTTATAACTGAAACACAAAATAAGAAAAAATATTAAATGGTACAGTAAAAAATTAAAAAGAATATTACTCTAATAACAATTTATTGCCTCACTTAATAACGCTTCCATCCGGTCTCTACCTGGTGTCAATATCCGCTCAACTTATACTCTGAAACCTATTTGAAAAGTATTTGAATACGTTTAACCTCCAATCAACTCTCAGTGAAGTTCATAAATTGCAATACTAATACTGAAAATATATTCGCTCAGATTAATATATAATGTTCATGATGATTAGAGGTTTTTTACCTGGTAATTTATTCGCTAGAGTTCTGGGATCACTAAAAAAACAGAACGCGGAATAACTAACCAGCGGAAGGAGAGAGACCTACTTCGCCAAGGCTTCGTAGGTTAAAATTCGCTTTCTGGCAAAAGCAATACCTGAACCAGTTTTGAAGTACTGTTCTAATTGTTGAGCTTTTTATTTTGTTTGAACAGCAACGAATGCATCCAATTCAAAAGGGAGATATGGTTTTGTTGATTTGTTCATGCCAGAATTGTGCTCTTTGAAACGTTGATCTATATTTGATGTATATCCAACATAACGAAATGAAGACATTCTACTTTTGAGAAAGTAAACATAATACATTTTGTCACCTCTAATTAAATTTGAGAGGATTAGCTTAATTCAATAGATATCAACAGATGAATTCAAATTTTGAATTTGATTAGAAACAAAACACGATTTTCATACAAATTCCGCAAAGCAAAGCGTCTCCTTCATTAAAATTCCGGAGAGCGAAGCTCTACGAAGCCCAAGGGCGAAGTAGAGCGGAAGGAGAGAGATTCGAACTCTCGGATCCCTAAAAGAGATCAACGGTTTTCGAGACCGCCCCATTCAACCACTCTGGCATCCTTCCGATTTTGAATTACTAAATTAAAAAATATCCATCTACTTTGCTTTATAATTTCATAATAAAAAAGGTAATTAATATATTTGTATTCCTTTTTGGAGAGGTGCAGGAGTGGTTGAACTGGCTCGCCTGGAAAGTGAGTGTGCCTCAAAAGGGTACCGTGGGTTCGAATCCCACTCTCTCCGCAATCGTTTTATTTGTAAACCGTTGATTTCTTTTATATTTCTCGGAGGTTTCCTGAATAGAAATGTTCTGAGAACCTCTCGCTTTCTGCCGCTATATTGTTAACCTCGATTGATCTTGATCATGAATTAAATTAGTAAAAATTTTCTTCTATATATTATCATACTTAAACCTCTGTTTTGATTTTATTCAGAAAAAAGATTACGTTTCTCTCAACCAATTTAGCGTTTGCACATTACCGTTCCTGTGAGTGAGATTTCTAATTCATTCAATATAAATTGTTCATGGGAGCAAGCTATGAAAAAAATATTTGTTCTTTTGACCATCCTCTTGTTTTCTCTCCTAATAATTTCTTGCGATACAACCGAATCTGACGATGACCCAAATTCACTTGGCGGTGATACTAATGTTCCAATTAGCCAGGTTGGTAATGTTGTTAGCACCGGTTCTGTGACAATCAATAATCAATCATATGATATTGGTGGTGAGTTTGAGGTAATAAGTAATAACAATGGTGTTGCAACCTTGCAAGTAAAAGCTGATTTAAGAAATGTACCGGGACTTTCAGTTTTCAATAATTTTATTCCGGCCAGCATGAAAGATGCATCAGGAAGAATCAACACTACAGTTCAGTTTAAAGTCACTTCTGAGGGTATGCAGGATAATATGAATGTTGACGGTAAACTTCATACTCTTGTAAAGTATAATGCAAAGGTCGGTGATAAATACAAAGTATCTACCTCAAATGGTAAGACAATTACAAGAACCGTTACAGAAAGAACAGACCAAGATGATTTTCCATATGGATTTTTCAATATCAAAACTATTAAAGTTGAGCAGGATTCTAGAGTTCCCGGTATTCGAAATTTTGTTTATCGATTGAACCATAAATATGGTTTAGTGTTCGTTGAAATTATTATGGAAGATGGTTCATCTGCAAAAGTTTACCTTTACTCAGTTAATTAATTTGAATGAGATTAGAGCGTTTGCTACAAAGTAACCTTTTACTTTCTCATAAATTTAAACCGGTGGGATTACTTTTAATCCTACCGGGAGTTTTTTTATTAATACTGAGATTTTACTTCGATGAAAAACCTTCCTTTTTTGATATAGAGACATTTGCATTTTATTCTACTTACCTTGAGACCAAATATTTCTCAATAATCGAAAATCATTTTACTGAAGAACTTGGAGGAGTTTTATTATTTCTCGGTCTCGCTTTCATAAGCCTTTCTAAAGAAAAAATAGAGAAACCCGAATACATTGATTTACGTTTGAAGTCATTCCTCATTACATTTCTTTTAACATATTTACTCATTATTCTGGGAATTTTGTTTGTCTACGGGATTGCCTTCATTAAAATAGTCTTATTCGGTATGGTTTTACAATCCTTAATTTATATCATTTTATTCAGATATTTTATTCTCGTTTTAAATAAAAATGAGAGTAATGTTATAAATGAAAAGTCAAAAAAAAGTATATAAATTTTTATTAGTACTTTCTGCACTAATAGCAACATCATTTCTTGCATTCATTATATATTTTTATCTAATGCTAAATTTTGAAGAAAGACTTACTGAACGCATTACGGATGACGTAATTGTAATCAATGATCTTTTTTCCAGTATGTACTTAATCCGTATTGATTCGGTTTACATAGCAATTGATACAGGTTATTTTGAATCTTATATTCTTAGGGGATTAGAGTATAATGATATCAGTATAGATGATATCAAGTACTTGTTGATTACCCATTCGGATGCTGATCATGCAAATAATATTGACTTATTTAAATCCGCCGAAGTTTACTTCTCTAAAGAAGAAAAAATAATGTTAGATAATGGTCAGCAGCGATTCAACTTTATTCCAATGCTTAATAATGAATTACAGATACAAAATTTAAATCTGATTGAAGATGAGGATTCTATTTTTGTAGGTGATAGGATAATAAAAGCTATATCTCTTCCCGGTCATACAGAAGGTTCATTTGGTTATATATTTGATAATAAGTATCTATTTTCTGGAGATGCTTTTCGATTAAAGAATGGGAGAATTTCTTTACCATTTAGAAAATATTTTGTAACTGATGAAGATGAAGTAAGAAAATCGATGTATAAAGTTTCTGGATTGGATTCAATTAAATATATATTCACGGCTCATTCCGGTTTCACAGCGGATTTTCAATTTGCCGTTTCACATATTAATTGATTTTAATTGTGTTATGTTTGTTTAGCATTAGTAAGTTATTGAACTTTAATCTCTTCTTAACTGTTTTTATTCATTATTTTGTTAATCCGTTTATTTGAGGAATAAATGAAAGTATATATTCTGGTTCTCTTAATTCTCTCTACTGTATTTGCGCAGCCCAATTTAGATAGTCTCTTATCTGAAATGAAGGGTAGTGATGACACAACTATTGTTAGAGAGCTCAATGATCTTACTTGGGAACTTAGAAGTTCAAATCCAAGTGCCGCAAAGGAATACGGTTTAGCTGCACTTAAAATAGTTGACAGGATTTCAAATCAAAAATACAAATCACAGCTACTAAATTTTCTTGGGGTTATTTACGGAAATTTAGGCGATCTTGATTCCGCTTACCACTATTACAAACTCGGTTATGAACTTGGTAAAGAAAATAATAACAAACGCGAAATTGCCTATTCACTTAATAATCTTGGTGATTATTATTTCAAGAAAGCTCTTTATTCTGTAGCACTTGAAAATATTATGGAATCCTACAACATTTTTGAAGAGATAAATGATCAAAGGGGGATGGCTTATACTTTGAACGATATCGGTGAAATTTACATGAAGCAGTTTGATCATGAAAAAGCATTAGAGTATTTCAAGAGATCGGGCGATATCAGACTTGCGATAGGTGATGATCGCGGCTATGCAAAATCTCTGATTAATATGGCTTCTGTTTATGAAAATCAGAACAGATACGAACTTGCATTATCGACATATTTCAAAGCTTATGATGTAAGCCTCAAATCAAATTACCTGAAAGGTGAAAGTTATGTCTTAGCCGGTATATCGGATTTGTATTATAAACAGGGCAACTTAACGAAATCATTAGAGAGCAGGTTAAGAGCTCTTGAAATAGATTTGAAAATAGAAAACAAGTACGGTGAGTTAATTTGCTATAATAATCTTGGTTTGCTTCACATGAATCTTGGAGATTTGAATAAAGCAGAAGAATTTCTTAAGAAGGCAAAAGAAGAATCACAAAAAACCGGTCATCTTGATCAGCTAATGGTTTCTTACCAATTTATGACTGAACTTGCAGTGAAAAAAAACGATTTCGAAACCGCATACAATTCATTAAACGAATATCAATTACTTAAAGAAAAAATATACGGACAAGAAAACCTCAATAAAATTGCAGATTTACAAACGGCATTTGCCACGGAAAGAAAGGATCGTGAAAACGAACGATTAAAACTCGATATCCAATATCAAAAAACAACTCGTAATTATTTAATACTAATAACCATACTCATTCTTATCGGAGTCGGTTTATTTGTTTTAAGATATCGGGCCGAAAAAAAAGCAAACAATCTATTGAAGGAATTGAATTCTTCCAAGGATAAATTCTTTTCAATATTTGCTCATGACCTTAAGAATCCTTTTAATGCTTTACTGAATATCGCAAATTTTTTGAAAGATTATTACGATGATTTTTCTGATAAAGAACGTAAGGAGATGATAACATCAATTTATGATGCATCAAAAGATATACACAAACAATTAGAAGAACTTTTAACTTGGGCAAGATCACAAAAAGGCGAACTGGGAATTAATAAAGTAAAACTAAATCTTCATGAATTGCTTACGTCATTATCATCGACTTATCGCCTCGCTTCTAAAAATAAAAATATTGCTCTTAAAATTGATTCTGATGAAATGACTGAATTTATAGGTGACAAATTTGTAATTGAAACTGTGATTGGGAATTTTGTCGATAATGCAATCAAGTTTTCACCAAACGGCAGTGAAGTTATAGTTTCGGGTCAAAGAAAAAATAATACAATTGAAATATCCGTTAAAGATTCAGGTGTCGGTATTGACGAGAAAGTAAGAGAGAACTTATTCAAAGTTGATTTCAAATATTCTTCACCGGGAACAAATAATGAAAAGGGAACGGGACTTGGTCTTAAGATTTGTAAAGAATTTGCCGAACTTCATGGTGGTACAATAGAAGTGAAAAGTGAAGTTGGCAATGGCAGTACTTTTATTCTAAAAATACCCGTTTAAAGAAAAGATTCCATCCATCTTAGAATGGATGGAATCTTTAATAATTATTTCGATATACCTAATTTCCATTCACCGTCTTCTTTTACAACTTTAGCTTTTTCATCGTCGGTTGAACCGTCGCCGTAAGTTAATCTAACTTTAAAATTGGCTTCATTCTCTTCAATATCTTCACTCAAAAATTCGATATTTGTAATACCGCCTTTTGCTTTTATTTCTTCATACTTATTATTAATACCTTCGTCAAGTTTTTTATCATCGACTAGAGCTTTAACTTGTGAAGAAAGTAAATCTTTCACACCTGCTTTATCATTGTTTGCCATCATTTCGAATGAATCTTTTACAACATCCTGAGGAGTTGCCGGTCCACCGCAATTAACAAAAACAAATGATAATAATAAAGCTACAACTAACAGTTTGATAACGTTTCTCATTTTAACCTCACTGGTAAATAGATTTTTTAGTAATTGATTTAGTATTGGGACTCCATAATAGAGTCCCGGGAAGTAAATAAGGATTTTCACCGACCGGAATAGAAAGTGTATCGAATGTATTTTCGGTTAAATCTACACCGGCAAATTTGTAAGCACGCCATATTAATTCCGTGCAATAATATTTTGTTGAATCATGAAGCGAAAAACTATCGTCAAATAAAATTCCGGCTTCATAAGATATTTTTGCGAAGTATGAAGCTTCTTCAGCTATTGATGGATCATCATAACGAATAACTTCATAAGCCGAAGCTCTGTCTTTCAATAAAAACATTCCTAGAGAATCTTTTCGGATATGATCAATCCCGTTTTCTGATTCATCGGGTACGGCGTGGATTACAAATGGTGTGTTGTTATAAAATGAAATTATCCCGATATGGGAATAAGGAGAACTCGGATCGTTTTCTAAAACTAAATTACTTACAAAACTTATTCCTCTTCTAAAGATGAGATCGCCGTCCTTCAAGATCGAAGTCTTAATTTCAAGCGACGGAATTACCGAAGCATTTATTATCGATCTTTCTTCAATTGATTTTGGTGTAAACAGAAAGAAAGTCAGAACAATAACAATACTTATTCTAGTTTTAGAATTGTCCGCTACGTGGATCATGACTGGCGGCGGTTTTAGAATCTATTGATGAAAGTCTGTCATGAATACTGAACACGACAATTATACCTTCGCAAAATAATCTCCAAAATAAATTACCAAAGATTATAGTACCAAGACCCATCATAAACGAACCGCTGAATAAAGAAATGATTCCATAAATCGTAACAACAAGAACACCAAGTACATAAAGAACTTTAATAAGAATTGAACTAACCATTGTTTTGAATTCGAAAAACTCTTGCATATTACCCTCCGATTAAGAAATAAATTAGTGATAAAATGAAGATAGATATATCTGATACTAATCTCCAAAGAAATAAAATTTTTATTTTGTAATAAGGAATTGATTCTTTTAGAGAAATGATTTGTGAAAAATTGATTAAAAAGATATAGCGATAATCAGCCATAAATATTGTATTTACTTCGAAAATGTTCATCATTGTATAGTGGAATTGATAACTAATCATTAATTTTATTCAACTTGTTGAAGGTGAGAGATGCAAAATTATTTTGAGTATGCTAAATATCAAACAAATACTAAAACTGAAATACTGGCGGGCATTACTTCATTTCTTGCAACGATGTATATAATTATTGTTAATCCCACAATAATTTCAGCCGCCGGACTTTCATTCAACGGAGTATTAACAGCAACCGTGTTAGTAAGTTTTTTCTCAAGTGTGATGATGGGGCTTTATGCAAAGAATCCAATAGTTGTTGCACCGGGTATGGGAATCAATGCTTTCTTTGCCTACACGGTTGTACTCGGAATGGGAATAGAGTGGGAGGTTGCTCTTGGTGCGGTTTTTTGGTCCGGGATAATATTTTTATTTCTTTCCATCTTTAATGTAAGAACTGCTGTTGCATTAGCCATACCAAAACAAATTAGATCGGCTGTTGCTGCGGGTATTGGTTTATTTATTACATTCATCGGATTTGAAAATGCAAAATTTATTATAGACGATCCCGTAACACTTGTAAGATTTGGAGGTTTAAATGTTGTCACAATTTCATTTTTAGTTGGTTTAATTGTTACTTCATTTCTCGTATTAAAAAATGTTAAGGGTGCTTTGATCCTTGGAATCATTTTCACGACAATTATTTCCATCCCCATTGGAAGATTTTGGGGTGATGCGTCGAATCTTTTTGGCAGTGCGTCAATTGTAAATTGGAACGGATTTATATCTTCTCCCGATTTCAGCTTGTTTTTACAATTAGATTTACTCGGTTCCTTAACTTTATCAATAATTCCGGTTGTATTTGTTTTTCTTTTCACGGATTTATTCGATAGTCTTTCTACATTTATCGGAGTTGCCGAAGCCGGAAATATAAAAGATGAAGACGGTGAACCGCGTAATATAAAGGCATCGCTTTTAACCGATGCGGTTTCGACAACTATCTCAGGTTTATTCGGGACAAGTGCAGGCACTAGTTACATTGAGTCTGCCGCGGGAATTAAAGAAGGCGGAAGAACGGGTTTGACTGCAGTTGTTGCGGGAATATGTTTTCTTCCGTTTATGTTTTTCTCACCAATGCTGTCAGTAATACCGGTTATTGCAACTGCACCGGCTTTGGTATTGGTCGGTGTGTTTATGATGAACCCAATTTCAAAAATTGATTGGAATAAATATGACGAAGCTATACCAGCGTTTCTTGCAATAATCTTGATTCCATTAACTTATTCTATTACTCAAGGAATTGTTTGGGGACTGATTGCATGGACTCTTTTAAAACTATTAAGCGGTAAAACTAAAGAAGTAAGTCTAACCTTAATTATTGTCGATATCTTTGCAATAGCTGCTTTGCTTGTCTGAAAATCAAATAGAAAATATTTATTAGAATATGATAACCTGGTAGGATTTGTTATTTTTCAGACATCATAATTAACACAAAAGAAATTGAAGGATTTATCATGAAGAAATTTTTGTTATTGCTCATTCTAGCATCATCAATGTTAATTGCTCAGCAAACTATTGAAAAAGGTAATGTAATATTTATTCATCCCGATGGAACCGGTTCAGCATCTTGGAATGCGACACGTGTTTTATTCGTAGGTCCCGATGGTTTACTTAACTGGGATAAGTTTACAAACATTGGTTTGTATCGTAGTCATATGAAAAATTCTTTAGGAGCGAGTTCGCATTCAGGTGCAACGGTTCATGCATATGGTGTAAAAGTTGAACAAGATTCATATGGAATGGATGGTACAAATCCATTAACCGCCCGATCCGGCAAGAATAAATCAATTATGCATGAAGCAATGGAAACCGGAATAAGAGTTGGAATAGTTAATACCGGAAATGTTATTGAACCCGGAAGCGCTGTTTTTGTCGCGAGTTCCGAAAGCAGAAAAAATAGTGAAGAGATTACAAAAAAAGTTATTGAATCAGGTGCCGATTTAATTTTTTGCGGGGGGGAAGAATGGATGCTTCCGGAAGGTGTAAAAGGTTTTCATACAGATTCAGGTAAAAGAACCGATGGAATTAATTTGATCGAGAAAGCCGCCGAGCTTGGCTATGTTATTATATATAATAAAGAACAACTCGAAAGTTTATCAAGAGAAGTAAAAAAGGTTCTTGGAGTTTTCGCGGCCAATCATACATTTAATGATAAAGTTGAAGAAGAATTGACCGAGCGAGGTTTACCTCTTTACCAGGAACAGGCTCCATCCTTTGCTGAAATGGTTAATGTGGCAATTACAATTTTATCAGCGAATGGTGAACAATTTTTCTTGGTTGCCGAAGAAGAAGCTACAGATAATTTTGGGAATAAGAATAATGCAATTGGGACTTTGACCGCACATAAAAAAGCCGATGATGCTTTCGGTGTAGCTATGGAATTTATCGAAAATAACCCGAATACATTATTAATAACCGCTTCGGATAGTGAAGCCAGCGGTATGGAATTGATCGGATATCCCGAAGAATACATGCCCAGAGATAAAGTATTACCTGCAACGGATAGGAACGGCGCCCCCATTGATGGTGTGAATGGTTCCGAATCTTTACCATTTATTTCTGCACCGGATAAAAACGGTAACACATACCCGTTCGGAATTATTTGGAGTTCAAACAGCGATCTTTACGGTGGAGTTATTGCCAAATCGATGGGATTAAATGCTCACTTAATGAAACTTAATTTTGATAATACTGATGTTTACAGAATGATGTATGCAACTTTGTTTGGTGTGTATTTGGATTGATTAAAAACCCCAGGATTTTTGAAATCCCGGGGTTTCTTTTTACTTCTTCAAAATCGTAAACTCAACTCTTCTATTTTTTTCACGACCCCAATCTTGATCATTTGGTGCAACCGGTCTTGTTTCACCATAACCCTTTGCGCGTAATCTACTCTCGGAAATACCTTGAGCAACTATGTAAGCTTTAGCCGAATTTGCTCTCTTATCAGATAATTCCATGTTGTATGAATCAGAACCGATATCATCAGTGTGTCCGGCTAATTCAATTTCTACAGTTGGGTTATCTTTTAAGAATTCGGCAACTTTATTTAATTCCGGATATGATTCCGGAAGAAGATCAGATTTATTAAATGCGAAGAAAACATTTTTTAATTCAATAGTTTGACCGACTTGAATTTCTTCTTTCTTTATTTCTAATTTCTCAGCTTCAGCAAACCAATATCCGCCGATACCGAAAATTTTTGTATCACCCCAAGTTTTAATTCTTATGAGAAAACCATCCCTTGAAACACTTATTGCTTTAACATCGTATCTAATGTTTTGATTTTTATCGGCATCCAGAAAAGCAACTGTTACGCTTACATTCGGCATCGAATCGAGCGGTTTTTTGAATCTTACTTCTTTCTGCATTATTCGATCACC
The DNA here is from genome assembly GCA_030584085.1 of Melioribacteraceae bacterium. Lineage (NCBI taxonomy): Bacteria > Pseudomonadati > Ignavibacteriota > Ignavibacteria > Ignavibacteriales > Melioribacteraceae > Melioribacteraceae bacterium. The sequence continues at coordinate 2,171,471 of CP129490.1, read as the reverse complement.
GTTACCGGAATTGAGTGAAAATCCACCGTCACTCGGTGTTAATCTCCATTGTCCGCTTTGCATTTCTTGTGCATTAAGTAGCAAAGCAGACATAAGAATAATTATAGCAACTACAAATAATCTTTTCATAACAGAGCCCTCATTTTGTTGTGTAAAATCGTTGTTCAATTAAAAACAATTTAAGAATTTTCGTGATAAAACGAACAAAGAATCGTATAAATTTTTTAATGTAAGGTGATACAATAATCTTGTTTGATAAAATATTAATTATTACTTTGAGTCCAATTACTCATAAAATCGATTAAAAATGAGGAGAAGATGGCAACACTCAAACAAATTTTAGATCAAAAAGGTTATGAAATTTTTTCGGTATCACCTAAGAATACAGTTTATGAAGCTTTGCAATTAATGGCAGAAAAGGGAATCGGAGCACTTCCGGTTTTTGATTCTAATAAACTTGTGGGCATTATGTCAGAACGTGATTATGCGAGGAAAATTATTCTCAAAGAAAAATCATCAAAGCAAGCTTTGGTAGAAGAAATTATGTCGAAAGAAGTTATTTATGTCGAGTCCAATAGAACCGATGAAGAATGTTTGGCATTAATTGTAAATAAGAGAGTTAGACATTTACCTGTGGTCGAAGGAGAAGATATAATAGGGTTTATCTCAATTGGTGATGTTGTGAAATCTGTTATCGATTCAAAAGAATTTGTAATCGAACAACTTATAAATTATATAAACGATAAACCGGTAATAAAAAAAGTATAGCTATGCCGGAAGACATCTCAAGTTTACGCAACGATTATATAAAGCAGAAATTAAATAAATCGGATCTTTTCGCAGATCCGATCTTGCAATTTAAAAATTGGCTTCTGCAAGCAATCGATTCGAAAGTCTATGAACCAACCGCAATGACTCTTGCAACATCAAATTTAGAAAATAAACCTTCAGCAAGAATCGTTTTGCTTAAGTTCGTTAACGAAGACGGTTTTGCATTTTTTACAAATTACAATAGTCGTAAAGGAATCGAATTAACTCAAAATCCAAATGCGGCACTAGTTTTTTATTGGCCCGAATTGGAAAGGCAAGTTCGTGTTGAAGGAAGCGTTTCTAAATTAGGCAACCAGATTTCGGATGAATATTTTAATTCGAGACCCGAACAAAGCAGAATCAGCGCAATTGTTTCACCACAAAGTCAACCCATACCCGATCGTGAATTTTTAGAAAAAAAGGTAAATGAATTTATTGCCTCGAAAAATGAAATAATTAGACCGGATAACTGGGGTGGATTCATTTTAAATCCGGAGCGAATTGAATTCTGGCAAGGAAGAGAAAGTCGTCTGCATGACCGTTTTTTGTACGAAAAATCCAACAAAATGTGGCAAATTATTCGCCTCGCACCTTAATTTAAGATTTCTTGTCCGAAATTGAACTTTCTTTCCACAAAAAGCATTTTAAAGATTAAATATCGTTGAGGACTTTAAAATGCTGACAAATAAACCAATCCAAATAGATGCAAAAACTAGAAAATTGTATGAAGATTTTGAAAGGGAAGCTATACCTCATAAAGATGCTTTGTTTAATTTTGCCTTGAAGCTTACTTCAGAAGAAGACGATGCAAATGATCTCGTTCAGGAAACATATCTGAGAGCATTCCGCTTTTTTGATAAGTTTGAACTTGGTACAAATTGTAAAGCCTGGCTATTTCGAATAATGAAGAATACATTTATAAATGAATACCGAAAAGAATCAAAAGAACCAAATAAAGTGGATTATGATGACGTCCAAAACTTTTATGAAAACATCAAATCGGAAGAAGTACAAACTGAACACTTAATAAATGATTCATTCAGTAGTGTGTTTGATGATGAAATTACAGAAGCGATTGCGGAACTTCCATCGGATTTCCAAACGATAATAATTTTAGCTGATATTGAAGGATATTCATACGAAGAAATTGCTGAATTTACTTCATGCCCAATCGGTACAGTAAGATCGAGATTGCATAGAGCAAGAAAGCTTCTTTATTCAAAATTATATACTTATGCCGAAGATAAAGGTTATGTTTTAGCCGACTAAAGAAAAAAGTATAGGAGAAAGAAATTTCTCCTTTTCTTTTAAATATATTCATCGTATATTTACGATGAACGATAAAGGAAGATCAGATGGCTAATTCAAAAACAGAAGAATTCTCAGTAAACGATATCTGGTTGGCTGATATTGCTAAAGCAATTTCGCATCCGGCTAGGATAAAAATTCTAAAAATTCTGACTGAGATTAATTCATGTATGGTAGGAAATATTGTTGAGCAACTTCCGCTTGCTCAATCCACAGTATCACAGCATCTAAAAGAATTAAAACGAGTTGGATTGATTACAGGAGAAATTGACGGACCAAAAATATGTTACTGTATCAATTCTGAAGTATTAACAAAAGCAAAAAAACAATTAGATCAATTATTTACATCCATAGGATGTTGTTAAACAAGGAGGCATTATGAATTCGTCAGATGAAATAAAAAAAGTAGTAAAAGATAAATACGCTGAAATTGCAGCTAAAAATACCGGTTGCGGATGTGGTTGCAATACAAATAGTAATGTTGTAGAATTCTCCATGTTCCAAGATGATTATTCAAAATTTGACGGTTATGTCCCGGAAGCAGATTTGGGTCTAGGATGCGGAGCACCGACGGAATTTGCCGGCATAAAAGAAGGGCATACCGTGCTCGATCTCGGCAGCGGAGCAGGGAACGATGTATTTATTGCACGAACACAAGTTGGTGAAAACGGTAAAGTTATCGGTGTTGATATGACACCCGAAATGATTGAAAAAGCAAATAGCAATAAAGAAAAACTTGGTTTTCAGAATATCGAATTTAAATTAGGTGAAATAGAGCAACTACCTATAAATAAAGAAGTTATAGATGTTGTTATAAGTAATTGTGTGCTGAATTTAATCCCGGATAAAAATGCAGCATTCAGTGAAATTTATAGAGTTCTGAAACCCGGAGCACATTTTTGTGTTTCCGATATTGTTGTTGAAGGGGAATTACCGGAAGGACTACAAAAATCTGCTGAAATGTACGCCGGATGTGTATCGGGAGCATTGCAGAAAGATGAATATCTTAAAATTATCGAGTCTAATGGATTTACGAATATCGAAATAATGAAATCAAAAGAGATCAAACTACCCGATGAAATATTAACACAATATTTAGACGAAAGTGAAATTGCAGAATTCAAGAAAAATAATATAGGAATCTTCAGTATTACGGTGGTTGGTTATAAATAATTATTAACAATCTTTACGAATTACGAAATAATAAGCTGAATGGTATAAATGATCTCCGTTGAGAGAATTTATCATTCAGCTTGTTAATATTTATTTAAAAAGTGCGTGATAAGTGAAGTTTCCAATTACTAAGATATTTCCTAAGAATAATTGTCTATTCTAATCCAACTGCGGTAATCACTTCCAGCCTAATTTTATCACCGACAATTTTCTCAATTTCTGTTTTTATTTCCTTTATCCTGTTGTCACTTAAAAATCCGGATGAGGTTAATTTAGCCGATACAAAGAGCGGTGAGCCAAATCGAACTTTAACATCACGTAGTGTAACTTCTTCAATTTTTGTACCTTCCAACATTCTGGTTAATTCTGCTTCTTGCATTATGCTGTTGAAAGAAAATGTAAGTGGAATGCAGACAAGAAGTATTATGATAAGCGTATATAATAAACCTTTTTTCGCACGTTTAAACGGCGCAAATCCAAGAACCAAAAAGGTCAAGCCGCCAAACATTATAATGCCGGCAAGGTTAGTTAGATAAAGTAAGAAAGCTCCGGAGAAAACTTCCCAATCCAACCAACCGATACCAATTCCAGCTACGGCTAACGGCGGCACAAGCGCAACCGCGATAGCAACTCCGGCTAAACTTTTTGCTATACTTTCTTTAGAGTGTGCGTATGCTGCTGCAACTCCGGATGCCACAGCAATACCAAGATCGAGTAGATTGGGTGATAAGCGAGCACCTATTTCAGGCGTTATAATTCTTAATGGTGTTATAATGCTTACTATTGCTGCAAATAAAAGGGAAACAATCGTTCCGACTAAAATTGTTATTATACTATTTCTAAGCATATTAACATCATATCGAACAACCCCCATAGAAAAGGAAACTATCGGTGCCATAAGCGGTGCTAGAATCATCGCTCCTATAATGACCGGAGAAGAATCCGCATACAAACCGAATGTTGCAATCAATGTTGAAAGTATCATCATGATTGAATAGGGCAGAGTTAAAATGGAATTTTCACGCAGTATTTTAAATAATTCTATAAACTCCTCTGAAGTTGCACGGGGAAGAAGAGGTAATTTTCTTTTTATCAATTCCTCTTTTTTCTCGCCTCTCGGTAGTTTCTCAATCTTTAGTTTTTCTTTATTTCTATTAACGTCACTTTCTTTTTCAAAAATACTCGCTTGAGCTAAGTAGAGGGACTCATGTTTTATTTCAAAGCTTATTTCGTCAGCTGTAAATTTCTCACCGTCGATCGAAAAATCAATCGGAGAAGCGCATTTAATTTTTAGGTTGGAACTTTTGATATAACCAATAAATGAGGGAATCGATTTAATTGTATTTTTTGCCGGTAGAAGACTTCTAAAAAGAAAACGAATCATTTCAAAAATATTTTGCGGAGCTAAAATTAGTACATGAAGAAAGCCGTCATTTATTGAACTATCAACAACCAGTCTTCTTGAAACTAACGAACTATGCGCATGTTCTACAGATATAATCCCAAGCGCGGATGTTTCAATGAGTTCTTCACCATCTTTTGAAATCGAATAGGATACATGCTTAAGATTTCTAGATTTCCAAATTCTTTTAAGAAAATTGAATAGCTGTGTATAAAAATTCTGGCTGGAACCGGATTCAATAAGTTCAAAAACTTTCCCGATGTTTACAGATTTGAAAACTGGCTTACCGTTACAAAAAAGTAGATCAACTTTATGGTTCTCTGAATAATCAAGAATTTCTTGTACAGCAGTTTCTGGATCAGATGAAACTCCGAGTCCGTTGGCAATGTAATCCATCTCTGCATGTGGTAAAATTCCGACAGCACATTTTTTCTCTGCTGCTTTTGGTAAAAACTCAATTAATGAGTTATCATCAAGGTAAGTGACTAAAATATCTTTATCTGTCTCAAATTTTATTTCATTGATTTTGTCATATGATATTAATTGAAATTCAATTTCATCAAAAAAGCGAAGAAAATCTTTATCGAAGGTTTCTTTGTCATTAAGATTTAGGACTACGTAAATCATTTTACTCGAAAAATATTAGTGTTAGCTTTTTCTTTGCTGATTAACTCACTTTAAAAACTAAACTAAATCAAAAAAATATGATTAACAAGCTATGAATATGAATTAACAGAAAACAATTTTGATAATTACTTTACTTCATCAATCCCATGAAAATAAGGAAAACTATTCCAATAAAAATTCTGTAATAACCGAAGTGCTTGAATCCATAGTTTTCCACAATTTTCAAAAAGATTTTCACGGCAATCCATGCACTTATGAAAGCACCGATGAGACCAATTGAAAGGAGTAATATTTCATAACTAGAAAAATCAACAGGTGTTTTGAGAAGATCATATGTTGTTGCAGCAAACATTGTCGGCACTGCCAACAAGAAAGAGAATTCCGTAGCTTGTTTTTTATTGAATCCGTTAAACACACCGCCGATAATTGTTGCGGCTGCTCTCGAAGTACCGGGTATCATAGATAGGCACTGGATTAGTCCAATATAAAAAGCATTTTTATATGGGATCGCCTCCGGTGATTCAATTTTACTTTTCTCGTTAACTACTTTTTTATCGATAAGAATTAATATTATTCCGCCGACAACCAGAGAAATGGAGACCACATATGGATTAAAGAGATATGCTTTTATAAAATCGTAAGCTAAGAAACCGACTACCGCTGTCGGGAAAAATGCGATTGAGAGTTTAATATAAATATCAATTCCTTGTAGAAATCTTTTTATATACATCAGAGCTATTGCAAGAATTGCACCCAACTGAATCGCAATCTCAAACGTTTTTACAAATTCATCTTCATGAATACCCATTGCTGATGAAGCTAAAATCATGTGTCCGGTTGAAGAGACGGGTAAAAATTCGGTCAATCCTTCGATGATCGATATAATTATTGTTTCAAAAATTCCCATTAAGGAGATTCCTTATTTTCTGTTTGTGATGTAAAATGAACTACGAAATTCTATAGAATCGAGATGATTGTACAAAATTAAAGTTCGAAAGATAGTAAATATTCAAACCTTCTAAAAATTCATTAAAAGCGTAATATTATAAAAAGAGTAATTGGTATAATTAAATGTAATTATGTAATTTTGATAACGGATTATAGACTATGATAGAACGATACAGTAAATATATTCTCGACTCTTTAGCCGAAGGCGTTTTTGTTGTTGATAAAGAATTTAAATTAATCTTTGTTAATAAAGCCGCCGAGAAACTTCTCGGTCGTAAAAGTGACGATTTCCTTGGTTCGGTATGCAAAAGTTTCTGCGATTCGGATCAATGTCAAATATCATGTCCAATTGCTGAAGTACTTATTACCGGGAAAAAAGTTTATGATCTAGAAGCTAACTACCAGAAAAGTGATGGTAAATCACTTCCTGTTAAAGTTAATGCATCGGTTTTAGAAGATGATGAAAACAATCCGATTGGTGGAATCGTATCTTTCCGAGATGATTCGGTCAATAAAAGTATTGAAAAACTTATCGGTTCGGATTCTCACTTTAATGGAATTGTTGGCAGATCAAAACAAATGATTGAGGTCTTTTCAACTATTAAAGAAATTGCCGAAAGTGAAGCGACAGTTCTAATTTCAGGTGAAACCGGAACAGGAAAAGAGTTGGTCGCAAATGCTATCCACGCTGCAAGTAATCGTTCTAATAAACCATTTGTAAAAGTTAATTGTGCTGTACTTCCGGAAAATTTATTGGCGAGTGAATTATTTGGTCATGTTAAAGGTGCCTTTACAGACGCAGTGAAAGACCGAATTGGAAGATTTGAACTTGCCGATGGAGGAACAATTTTCTTGGATGAAATTGCTGAAATGCCGCTTCATCTTCAAACTCAACTTCTAAGAATATTACAAGAGGGAACTTTCGAAAGAGTGGGTGAGAGCATGACGCGGAAAATAGATGTTAGAGTAATTGCAGCTACAAACAAAAATTTGAAAAGTGAAATTGCTAATAAAAAATTCAGAGAAGATCTATTCTACAGGTTGAATGTTTTACCGATTAGTATTCCGCCATTAAGAGAACGGGAGGACGATATACTTATTCTTGCTCAATTTTTCGTGGATAAATATGCTCAAAAGTATAATAAGAATATCAAAGAAATCTCGCCTGATACAATTGATCTAATACAAAGTTATAATTGGCCCGGAAATGTACGTGAACTTGAAAATGCTATTGAGTATTCATTTGTTCGATCAAAACGTGCTGATTCGGTTTGCTTATGTTGTTTACCGCCTCATATTCGTCCCCAACAAGAATGTAAAAAACAACTTCATCCCAGAATAATTGAGAGAGATGAAAAAGCTGAGGAGTTGTTGTCTCTCCTTAGAAAAAATCATTGGAATAAAACCAAAGTGGCAAAATTATTGGGTGTTGATAGAAGCACAATTCACCGCAGACTTAATAACATTTCTAATAAATAATCTAGTTGCATTCTGTTGCAATGTTGCATTCAGTTGCAGCAATGGAATTGTGCAATAAAAATTGCTATATAAAATTTGTGTTGCAATTTATTGCAATAATCCTTTCAAGCACATCAATTATTTTCAAAGTTATCCAACCTTTCAATCGGCACAAAGTTTGAATGAACACCAGCATTATGAATGAAATGCTTGGTAATCAATATTTTATTGCACGAAGGTTTTCTGAAGCTTGTAATGTTCTCGAAGCAGCATATCTAAAAAATCCTCTCAATTTTTCAATTAAAAAGAAACTCATCATTTGTTATTTACAAACAGATCAATTTGAGAAAGCATTTCAATCATTTTATGAGCTTATATCTGATAATATTGAAATCATCATGAATACTGATATGTTAAAAGATGATTGTCCTTGTCCCGAAATTATTGACCAAACTATTCCCGAATTAAAATCTAATTCAGAAGCCGAATTGATAATTAAACTGGGCATCTTATGGCTCTATTGTGATCTAGAAAAATCAATAGATTATTTTGAAAAAGTTCCAAAAACACATCAATACTATCAATCTGTAAACAAAATTCTACAAATAGAAAAATCCCAACAAACAAAAAGGAACTAGGAGTATTTATGAACAAAAAACAGACTAGAAAAGAATTTTTGACTAATACGTCAAAGTATGCAGTAGGTGCTGCAGTTGGTGTTGCCGGTTTGAGTGCATTATCAAACGGAAAATTATTTGCCGGATCAAATCAAGCTACATGGCCGTTACCTTGGGTCACTATTGATCCGGATGAAGCTCGTGAAAGAGGACATTACTTATATTGGAATGGAATGGATTGTTGTTCCGGAGTTTTTGGAGCATTTACACAATTACTAACAGAAAAGATTGGTGATCCTTGGACAAATATTCCCGGTGAAATTATGTTATTCGGTAGAGGAGGTGGAGTAGGTTGGGGAACATTGTGCGGAACACCTAACGGTGGTGCGGCAGTTATTAGCTCAGTTGTCGGTAAAGCTGATTCGGCTCCACTTATCACAGAATTATGGGGATGGTATTGCTCAAGTGAATTACCAACGGACGAATCAAATGTTTTTGATTTTTCAACAAAGAATTATGTTGGTGAACTTCCACAAAATATTTCTGGTAGTCCTTTATGCCATATTTCCGTTACCGAATGGTGTGTAACAGCCGGTAAAAAAGTAAGTGATACAGAAAGAAAAGAAAGATGTGCTCGTGTTACAGGTGATACATGTGCAAAAGTTGCAGAATTGCTAAACGCATATTTTGCTCAAACATTTACACCTACATATACTGATCCGGAAGAAATGACAACTTGTTTAGCTTGCCATGGTGCTGCTGTATTTAATAACGTTATGACAAAGATGAATTGCGTTAGCTGTCATGGTGATCCTCATGGTACTTCCTCAGTTGAAGATAAAGGTGGATTAGCTGTTTCATACAAGTTAGAACAAAATTACCCGAATCCATTTAATCCAACTACAAGCATTAGATTCTCAATCCCACAGCAAGCTAAAGTTAGATTAGAAGTTTATGATATTCGTGGTGCATTAGTTCAAACATTAGTTGATTCAGAAATTTATAATGCTGGTAATTATGAAGCAAAATGGAATGCTACTGATGCACTTGGAAGTAAAGTTGCAAGTGGTATCTACTTTGCAAGACTAACTGCCGGTAATTACATGAAGACTGTTAAAATGAATTTACTCAAGTAGTACTCCTCCTGTTTGTGGTGAAAAGGCTGTCTAATTAAGGCAGCCTTTTTGTTTCCTACCAGATATTCTCAATTTAATTGTATCTATAAGCATAAACAGCTATTTTAAGCGGAATTTATTTCTAATTTATAACAAAAACTAGGGGAGCGAATGGCTGAAAAAAAGACTAAAGAGGGATTCTTTCAAAAACTATTAGACAGAGTAGAAAGAGTTGGTAATAAATTACCGCAGCCGGTTACACTTTTTGTAATGTTGATGGGAATAGTATTGATAGCTTCTTTAATTGCATCCTTATTTGGAGTCAAGGCAGTCCATCCAGGAACAGGTGAAACTATTGAAGCAGTGAACTTGCTTAATGCGGATGGTATTCAGAGAATATTCACCGAGATGGTAAAAGTATTTACTGACTTCCCACCGCTTGGATTAGTATTAGTAGTTATGCTTGGAATTGGGGTTGCCGAAAAATCAGGATTAATAGCGGTTTCATTACGCGCGTTTGTAAAATCAGTTCCCCCACAACTGATTACTTTTTCTATTGTAACAGCAGGCATGCTTTCAAGTATTGCTGCCGATGCAGGTTATGTTGTTTTAATTCCTCTTGGTGCCGCAATTTTTTACGGAATGGGCAGACATCCTATAGCTGGTTTAGCTGCTGCCTTTGCCGGTGTTTCGGGTGGATTTGGTGCCAACCTATTTTTAACCGGTTTAGATCCATTACTTGCAGCGTTTACTCAACCTGCTGCACGTATTATAGATCCAAACTATGTTGTTGATGCAACGGCAAACTGGTATTTAATGGCGGCATCTGTTCCAATTGTTGGAATTGCCGGCACTTGGGTTACTGATAAAATATTGGAACCCAGATTAGGAAAATATGAAGCTCATGATGAATTGGAAAAATCAACCGATGAAATAACACCACTTGAACGTAAAGGTTTGAGATGGGCTGGTATAACATTAGTAATTTGCCTTGCTATTACAGCTTACTTATTTATCCCGGAAGATGCAATTTTAAGAGATGAGAATGGTGGAATGCAGCCGTTCTTTGTCAGTATAGTCCCGTTAATGTTTGTTATCTTTTTTATTGTTGGATTGGTTTATGGAATAGTTACAAAAACAGTTAAGAGCGATAGAGAAGTTGCAAAATGGACCGGCGAATCAATGGCAAGTATGGGTGGATATATAGTTCTTGCTTTTGCCGCCGCTCAATTTGTTGCTTATTTCAACTGGTCGAATTTAGGATTAATAGTAGCAGTAAGCGGTGCCGATACTCTTAAATCAATTGGCTTTACCGGAATTCCGTTAATTGTGGCGTTTATTCTTGTCTCATCGCTAATAAATATTTTGATTGGTAGTGCCTCGGCAAAGTGGGCAATTATGGCTCCAATTTTTGTGCCTATGTTAATGATAATGGGTTATTCGCCCGAGATGACACAGGCAGCGTATCGAATCGGTGATTCTTATACAAATATACTTACACCTTTACTTCCGTATTTTCCGATAGTAATTGTATTTGCGCAAAAGTATGTTAAGAATATTGGACTCGGAACTTTAATTTCAGCAATGCTTCCGTTTGCAATTGTCTTTGCTTTAGTCCGTATTCCTATGATGATTATTTGGATGTTACTAGAATTGCCATTAGGACCGGATGCACCGTTATACTTCACTCCATAAAAAGTAATTTTAGCTTCCCGCAATTTTTGAAATTGCGGGAAGCTTTGTATTTGATCAATGACTAATGAGTTCAGAAGATTTCGAGTTAAATTTTTCGTTGTGAAGTTCTTCGATTCTTGCAAGTGTTTCGTCAATCAGTTTGAGCTTTGCCAAAGCATATTCATCGTCAGGTTTTAACTCAACCAATTTTTTGAATGCTTCCTTTGCTTCAGCATATTTTTTACTATTCAATAAATTATCTGCGTCTTTCTTTGCAGAGCGATATTCTTCATCAATTTCTACTGAAAGTTTTTTCATTTTGAATCGTTCACCGCTTTCAGCAATAATCTTTTGCTTGAATTCTTCCGGATAACCGACATTCTTTGGTTTATAATATTCATCCTTTTTTATTCCATCGATATAGTTAAGGATCAAATCCTCGCCAAGTTTTTTCCATCTCTTAATTGTGAGATCAGCAACTTCATTTGTATAATTTGTTAGATGATCGATTGCTTTGCCGGGAGAATCTTTATATAAAGCTAATGCGGCATTTTCAATCGCAGCTTGACGTGAAAGGAACTTACCTTCTAATTCATTTTGTACATTTTGTACATCTTCTATAACTAAAGAAAATTTTGGATATGAAAAGTTTGAGACAAAATTGAAAACCCAGAAAGCAGAATCCCAGCTAAATTTTGAAAGTGATGCAATACCTTCTCCAAAATTATAAGGTGCTTTTGTGATGGATGCATACATCGGAACATAAACAGTAAAATATGTATCATCAACACCGTACCAAAGCACACCGCCTATTTCACGAGGCAAATCTGATCGCGATTGACTTACAAATGACCAAGCAGTTTGCGGTGTAGAAATTGGTCGCTCATGAAAATACTCTTCATCTTCATGTTCCCAAACAAGTGGTCTCCAGCGATAAGGCATTTCATAAACTCCGGCTGCTACTCCTTTTGTTATATCCAATTCAGTACCTTGATAATGATCTCTCATCAGATGCATTACATCATGAGTTGAAAGTTTTGTATCTGGTTTAATGTAGAGCGGCATACGTTCTAATGATTCGCCTTGAATGTAGGGGAGGTATTTATCCATATCATTATTTACTCTTCTAAAGAGTGACCAAACACGAGCATCACAAAATCTTATTGCCCCGAAATCAAGAGGCGCATAAGCATCGGAAAAATTGAATTCGGAATCTTCGCCTTCGAAGTAACCTTTTTCACGTGCAAATGAAATTACATCAGGAGAATAAAGATAATTATCCGGGTCATTCAATTTAATTTTAGTAATCCTTGCTTGATTAGCATGTCCGGAAACGTACCCATCCGGAATTCTGACAGCAGCCCAAACGGTTCCTTTGTTGCCTTCACCTTTCCCGATCATTTCTAAAATCCATGCTTCATTTGCATCACCGATAGAAAATGATTCTCCGGAACTATAATATCCGTATTCTTGAACTAAACTAGTCATTATATCAATTGCTTCACGAGCGGTTTTTGCTCTTTGAAGTGTTATATACATCAAACTTCCGTAATCAATTATTCCTTCCTTATTTCGTAATTCAGGTCTGCCTCCGAATGTTGTCTCACCAATTACAACTTGATGTTCATTCATATTACCGATTACATTATATGTTTCGCGAGCTTGTTTTATTTGACCGAGAAATTTTCCGGTATCCCATTCATATATATCAAGCATGGCACCTTCTGGATATTTTGTAGCGGGGAAATGATACAACTCTCCATAAAAACCGAATGAGTCGGCAGTATAACATATATGTACTGATCCATCGGTTGATGCACCTTTGGTTACAATAAAGTTTGTACAAGCGTATGTATTACTGATAGAATTTAATATCAGTACTGCAATGAAAAAGATATATACTTTTCTCACGATTCACCTACTTTTGTTTTTGATAAATTTTTATAATGGTGGACAAGATAATAATTCGAGAGAACTTTTCTGAAAAAATCGGTGTAAAATCGTATCAAAAAAAGTGCATTACTTTTACATTTTCTTCAAATAACATATTAATTTTCAATTTTAATTAGATTCGAATTATATTGAATTTGCGATTTCTGATTATATAAAGAGTATTCCAAACAAAAGGGTTAACAAATGAAAAAGCTATGTTTAATTTTATTGTTTCTAACAATTTACGGGATTCAAATGTTTGCACAACTTCCTCCATTAATTGATCGTGAGATATTTTTTGGTGATCCGGAATTATCCGGTGCACAAATTTCTCCCGACGGTAACTACATCACTTTTATTAAGCCGTTTAATAATGTTAGAAATATTTGGGTAAAAGGTATTGATGAACCTTTCGAAGATGCTCGCCCTCTAACAGCCGATACTAAAAGACCAATAAGAAGTTACTTTTGGTCTGTCGATAGTAAATATGTTTTGTTTGTTCAAGATAAAGGTGGTGACGAGAATTTTAGAGTTTATGCCGTTGATCCATCCGCATCAGGTGACCCTGTTCCCGAAGCGAGAGATTTAACACCTTTCGACGATGTACGAGCAATGATTTATTCCGTTCCCAACAGTTCTCCAAATCATATCATCATAGGTTTGAATGACAGAAATCCGCAAGTGCATGATGTTTACAAATTGAATTTAACAGACGGAAGTAAAGAACTTTTATGGCAGAACGACCAAAACGTAGTTAGCTGGTCGGTTGATTTGGACGGAAATTTAAAACTCGGGATTAGAATATTACCAGATGGCGGAAGTGAATTATTAAAAATTGACGGTGATCAATTGCTTCCGATTTATTCTGTTAATAATGAAGAAACAGCATCACCAATCAGATTTACACCTGATGGCAATTCGTTTTATTTAATTACCAACAAAGGTGATGAATTAGATAAGACACAACTTATGCTCTACCATCTTGATAACGATAAAATAGAATTCATCGAAAAAGATCCTTTGGATGAAGTAGATTTTAGCGGCGCATATTTTTCCGACATAACAAATGAATTAATTTTTACTGCATATGTAGGTGATAAACAAAGACTTTATTTCAAGAACAAAGAATTTGAAGCGGATTACGAAAAATTAAAATCGCTTCTCCCCGAAGGTGAAGTTTCGTTACGCTCAATGACAAACGATGAAAATATTTGGGTTGTAGGCGTTTCTAGAGATGTTGATCCCGGTTCTGTTTATATCTTTGATAGAACGAAAGGTACTGCGGAATTTTTATATCAATCAAATCCCAAACTTCCATCTGAACATTTAGCAGAAATGAAACCTATACGATATGAAGCGCGTGATGGTTTATCAATACCGGGATATCTAACATTACCAAAAGGTATTCCTTCAGAAAATCTTCCTACCATACTTCTCATACACGGCGGACCGTGGTCACGTGATTACTGGGGATATGATCCGATAGCACAATTTCTTGCAAACAGAGGTTATGCGGTTCTGCAACCGAATTTTAGAGGATCAACCGGTTATGGGAAACATTTTCTAAATGCCGGAAATAAAGAATGGGGAAGAGGTGCAATGCAGCATGATATTACAGATGCTGTTAATTATCTGATAAAAGAAGGTATTTCAGATCCTAATAAAGTTGCAATAGCAGGCGGTTCATATGGTGGTTATGCTACATTAGCCGGTTTAGCATTTACACCTGAAATTTATGCAGCTGGATTTGATATTGTCGGTCCTTCGAATATTATTACGTTGTTAAATTCAATTCCGCCTTACTGGGCACCGATGAAAAAAATATTTGATGTAAGAGTAGGAGATATAAATGATTCTGAAGAAAGAAAAATGCTTGAGGAACAATCACCATTAAACTATGCTGAAAATATTACAAAACCGTTATTCGTTGTTCAAGGAGCAAACGATCCGCGTGTTAAACAAGCCGAATCTGATCAGATTATTGTTGCATTGCGAGATCTTGGAAGAGATGTAGAATATATGATAGCTGAAGATGAAGGTCATGGTTTTGCCGGATTAGAAAACAGACTAGCGATGTTTTATGCAATGGAAAAATTCTTTGCTGATCACTTAGGCGGTAGATATCAAGAAGATTTACGTGATGAAATTAAAGACAGATATAATTCTTTGATGGTTGATATAAATACGGTTACTCTACCGGAGGCTCAACCAAATGTAATTGAGAGAGTTTCTGAATTTGATGGTTCATCAATTGATCTTAATGGTGGAAAGTATGAAATAACTGTTAATGCCCGTGGTCAAGAAATTAAAATGAATATGTCACGTGAATTTTCAAAAACTAATGTTGACGGAATAAATGCAATACAAGTAATCGAAAATGTCACCGGTATGATGTCTGGAGCTGATACACTTTACGTTAATGAGAAAACATTGCTTCCAATCAAGCGTTCGGCAAAGCAAGCAATGGCGACTGTGAAAATGAATTTCTCTTCAGATAAAGTTGAGGGTTCGATTGTAGCCGGTCCACAAAACATGCCGATTAATCTTTCTCTGGATTCGCCTGTACTATCAGATGGCGTCGGTATGGAAATAGCAATTGCCTCACTTCCTTTAGCAGAGAATTACGCAGTTCAAATTGATCAATTTGATATGATGGGTGCAAAATCAAAGCAGATGAACATTAAAGTTGTCGCTTCAGAAACAGTGAATGTTTCCGGTAAGGATTATGATGCTTATAAGGTTGAAGTTAAACCTGCCGAAGATGGAGACGGTGAATCTATGTTATGGATTAGTAAAGATGACAGAAAAATTATAAAATCAGAAAGCAAACTTCCTGCAATGATGGGTGGCGGTACGATTACTACTGAATTAACTGAATAATATCATTAAGGGGATTAATTATTAATTGATCCCCTTATTTTTCTTAAACCCAACCACGTAATTTACAAGCTTCAGCAACACGAGCAACTCCGACAACCATTGCCGCCAAACGTGGATGAACTTTTTTATCCTTAATCGCTTCTTGTACAGTGTGATAAGCTTTTGAAATTTTCTTATCCAATCTTTGCTGAACTTGTTCTTCCTCCCAGAAATATGAATACTTATCCTGAACCATTTCAAAATATGAAACAGTCACACCACCGGCGCTCGCTAAAATATCGGGTATTACATGAATGCCGTTTTTGTTTAAGATCAAATCTGCTTCAGGTGTAGTCGGACCGTTTGCTAATTCACTTATTATTTTTGCTTTAATATTATGGGCATTTTCCGAAGTTATTGCATTCTCTAAAGCGGCCGGATATAAGATTTCCACATCAAGAGTTAGTAGTTCATCATGTGGAATTGATTTTGCTCCCGGAAAATTATTTACAGAACCGGTTTTTAATTTGTGTGTAACCAATTCTTTCGGGTCCATTCCTTCCTGATTATAAATTGCCGCACGTGAATCACTTACTGCAATAAGCTTCCCTCCGCCGAGAAGTTCTTGATGAAGCAGTGCAGCACGTTGGCCTGCATTACCGAACCCTTGTATTGCATAAGTCTTGGTCGGGTCGAACCCATAAACTTTACAAGCTTCTCTAACATTAATAACACCTCCACGTGCAGTTGCGTCACGTCTGCCTTCAGTTCCGCCGACTTGCTGAGGTTTGTCGGTTAATATTCCCGGCTGATGCTTATTGATAATAGTTTCGTATTCGTCCATCATCCAAGTCATTGTCTGTGGATTTGTATAAACATCAGGGGCAGGTATGTCTCGTTCAATTCCAATGACCGGAGCAATAGCTCGTATATAACCGCGAGAAATTGCTTCAAGTTCTCTATCGGATAAAGATTTAGGATCACAGCAAACACCGCCTTTACCGCCGCCGAGCGGTAAATCGACTACAGCTGTTTTCCAGGTCATCCAACATGCTAATGCTCTTATAGTATCGACTGTTTCATCGGGATGAAATCTAATACCGCCTTTTGCCGGTCCGCGTGCCGTATTATATTGTATTCTCCAACCATGAAAAATTTTGACCTTACCGTTATCCATTTTAACTGGGAATGTGAACTTAAATTCTCTTTGAGGATAAATTAATAACTCAACAGTAGCTTGATCTAAATTTAATAATTTAGCTGACTCGAGAACTTGCTGCTGAGCCACCTTGAATGAATTGTAAGATTCCATCAGGCTATTCCTCTTTTTTATCTTCTTTTGGGGAATCAGTTTTTTGTGGTGATTTTTTAATATCATCCAATATTATTCTATACCAGCAATTCTTGCACATCAAAGCCCTATCAACGCTAAGAAGTACTTGCTGCCACGGACTTAGTTTGTGTCCGCAGTGAGGACATTGATCGAGAATTATTTTACTATCTTTATTTTCTTCGGCCAATTTAACTCTCCGGTTTAAGGATTATACCTTTATTTTCCTGACCGTTCATTTTAATAAGTAAAGGTTTCTCAAGTTTTATATGTTTAGTGAAAACTTTTCTCTCAATCTCAGTTTGATTTTTCAACCAAGCCCAGTCTATATAACCTAATTTATCGGAATTGACTGTAAAATACCCAATCATAAAGGAAGTAATATTTTGAAAGAAGTGTGTTCCTTGAGAAGGCATAACAGAAAATTCTTTAAAACCCGATTCAACAATAACTTTAGCACCGGCAATTTGTTCCCATGTTACGGGAATACCTAGCCAAGGATCTAATGAACCCCATCTTCCGACACCGATTAATAAATAAGGTTTATTTTCTTCTAAAAGTTTTGAATTAAAGTAACTAACCTCTTTTGCAACATCACGGCTCTTTGCTCTATCGAACTTATCATATTCTACATAAACAATATCCTTTATATCGTTGATTAATCCATTCCCCAGAACTTGTGTGCTGTAAGCAATAATTTCTTCTTTGTTTGAATCGTCAATTACTAATTCTTCTATTTCATGGTTAATAACTAACGGTCTCATCTGCAATATCCCGAATTCCTTGGGTTTACCTTTGTCGGGTGTCATATTAACCGCAAACTCAATTTCAACAGGGGTGCCCATTCCCCAAGTACCCATATCTAAAAGCAATTCTAAAATTTTTGGTAAGGGAAAAAGTTTATTCCGAAGAATTGGTCCGAAGGTTACAAGTCTTGACCCATTTCTGCTTAGTCCATCGTAAATTCGATCATTCTCAGGTGAGTAAGTTGAACCAACATAGTGAAGTGAACCGTCATTCTCTGCAGTAGTCAAATCATATTTTTTTAGAAGCATATCATGCGTTTCATAACCAAATTCAGAATTTCCATCTAATAATAATGCGAAGAAATCCAATTGAGAACTATTCAATGATTCTTTAACCGAGTAAAACTGAATTAGATCAGTCGGATATTTTGGACAGAATCTAACTGTATTTCCGCCATCAACAACAGTTTTACCTAAACCGAGAGCGACGGAGATTATACCATCAGTAGATTTTTGAGGAGCGATCGGATAAAAATTATATGATTTTGCTACCCCAGAAAAATCCGGGTAAAATCTATTTTGATGTGTATTACCAACCATGCGTTGTATGATAACCGCCATCTTTTCTTCTTCCAAACGGTAGGATGTAACTTTAATGTAATTTTTTGCACTCTGGTAAAATGTAGAGGCATAAACTCTTTTTATGCTATTGAGCAAATCGTTTAATCTTATGAGAGAATTTGAATGAATATTCGGAATCATATATGTTTCATAAACTCCGGCAAACGGATGATATTGGGAATCTTCGAGTAAACTTGATGACCTAATTGCAAGAGGTGATCTGACAATATCTAGGAAAGCAGCAAGTTCACCAAGTATATCCTCCGGAAATTTACTTGCTTCAAGAAATTTTCTGGTTATCTCGGTATCATCATTACAATTCAATGCAAACTTTTTAAGATTATTTTCTTCGAGAAATTGATCGAAAATATCGGTGCCTAATACAATTGCCGATGGTACGGAAATCTGAATATCTTCAAAACTTTCACGAACATTGTAGTTGTTTATTAATGTGTTAACAAAACTCAATCCGCGTGCTTTACCTCCAAGTGAACCGCCGCCGATTCTTGCAAAACTGCTTCCCGGATCAAATGTTTCTTTCGAAAAATCTGTGATTATTCCTCTTTGACGAAAACTGATATAATTCAGTACAGCTTTTATTAAGTATGCTCTCAATTCTTCAACGGAACTATAATCGGTAACTTTTCTCGGACGAAGTTGATGTGCTAAATAAAATTCCGTTCTGGCTTTTAACCAATTTGAGAAATGATTTCGTTCAGCATGAAATTTTATGCTTTCCACCGGAACGACTTTCATCTGCTCAACGAGTGATTTTAAATCACAAGCTCTGCCAACTTCATGACCATTTTCGGTTCTAAAAACAAAATCACCGAAACTGAAATAATTCACCATAAATTGGCGTAACTCATTAAGAAGAGTGTGAGAATCCTTTAATATAAATGAAGCTTTATACTTGAGTGCACCTTCCTCATTTTCATTATTGTGCGAGAGTAAAAGTATTGGAATATCACTTTGCTGCGCTTTTACATTTGCGGCAAATTTAATTCCTGCCTGTGGGTCTTGAACTCCGTTATGCGGGAAATCGATATCGGAAATTATACCTAAGATAAACTCTTTATATTTTATATAATATTCCCAAGCTTCTTCGTAATTTGAACAAAGTAGAATTTTTGGTCTAGCTCTCATTCGTAAAAACTTGTGACTTAAGTTGATACCTTCGGAAATCAATCTCTGCGATTGTTTCATCGTTTCGGTATATATTATTGGAAGAATTGAAGAATAGTACCGAACACTGTCCTCAATTACAATTATACTCTGAACACCTACAATTTTAGAATCATGTGAAACGTTAGCCCGGTCTTCAAAATACTTGATTATGGCAATGATGATTCTAAAATCACCTTGCCATACAAAAATTTTATCGAATACATCTGCGTTTTTATTTAATAGTAAATATTTCAGTTCCTTGTTATCATGTGCTAACAAAACAATCGGAATATCTAGGTTGGATTCTTTTACAAGTTTGGCGAGTTGTGTTGCATGCATATCCTCGATATGGAGCGTAGTAATTATTAGGTCAAATCTTTTTTCTTCCTTTGCAATTGTAATCGCATCATGACCGCTAGAAACTCTAGTTAACTCGGGGGAATGACTTAATTGTAATCCTTGATATTCATTTCGGATTAGTTCATACAATCTCCCGTCTTCTTCGTAAAGGTATAGATCATAAAGACTCGAGACTAGGAGAATATCCCGAATACGGAATCGCATAAGATTTTGGAAACCTTGAAATCGATTTCCGTAACCGTGCTCAATCCACATCGAATCAAACAAATCAGAGGGTGACTCTTTCATTATAATCGAAAGAAGTTATAGATAATGAAATATATGAAAAAAGAGGCTGTCTCAAAAGAACATAGATAAGACATTTACAAATGTCGCAATTGAGACAGCTTGATTTGAATAAAAAAAAATTATACGACTCCTTGGTCAATCATAGCATCGGCAACTTTTAAGAATCCACCGATATTAGCACCGTTTACATAATTCCCCGGAGTTCCGAATCTATCAGCATTGGCAACACAAGTTGTATGAATATTTTTCATTATCATTCTTAGTCTTTCATCAACCTCTGCTTTCGGCCATGGAAGTCTCATACTATTTTGTGACATTTCAAGTCCGGAAACCGCAACACCACCGGCATTTGCTGCTTTGCCCGGTCCGTATAATATTTTTTCATCAAGAAAAACATTAACACCTTCAATTGTTGTAGGCATATTAGCGCCTTCGCTGACAACATATACTCCATTTTTGATCAAGTTCTGTGCATCTTTTTCGTTTATTTCGTTTTGTGTGGCACTTGGGAAAGCACAATCAGCTTTATGATTCCATAGTGGATTGTATTCCATTTTTGGATCGAGTTCTGTATATACAGCATTTTTATATTTTTCAGTATATTCAGAAATTCTTCCTCTCCTAACGTTTTTAAGCTGCATTACAAACTCTAATTTTTTGTCATCTATTCCTTCTTCATCAAAAATATATCCGTTTGAATCCGAGAGAGTGATGACTTTACCGGCGAGTGAATTTATTTTTTCTACGGTATATTGTGCCACGTTTCCGCTTCCGGATACTAAACATGTTTTTCCCTCCAAAGTTTCATTCTTTGTCGAAAGCATTTCAGCGGCAAAATAAACGGCTCCATAGCCTGTTGCTTCTGGTCTAATTAAAGAACCTCCCCAGTTCAATCCTTTACCAGTTAGTACGCCTGTAAATTCATTTCTTAATTTTTTATACTGTCCAAAAAGATAACCAATTTCTCTACCGCCAACACCTATATCACCGGCTGGAACATCCGTGTTTGGTCCGATGTGCCTATAGAGTTCGCTCATAAATGCCTGACAAAATCTCATTACTTTTAAATCACTTTTTCCTTTTGGATCAAAATCAGATCCTCCTTTACCACCGCCCATAGGTAAGGAAGTTAGACTGTTTTTAAATACTTGTTCGAAGGCAAGAAATTTTAGAATACCAAGATTTACTGAGGGGTGAAATCGAAGACCTCCTTTGTAAGGACCAATAGCACTATTCATTTCAATCCTATAGCCGCGGTTAATATGAACTTCACCTTGCTCATCAACCCAAGGTACACGAAAGGTTATTACACGTTCCGGTTCAATAATTCTCTCTAAAATTTTAGCTGCTCGGTATTCAGGATGTCTGTCCAATACAATCGAGATTGATTCGGTTACTTCTTGAACTGCTTGATGGAATTCCGGCTCAGCCGGGTTTTTCGATTTTACTTCTGCCATTAATTCTTTTACGTAATCTGACATTTTGAAGTCTCCAATTATTATTATAATGAATTGGTATAGCCTAGAATCAATTTAGAGGAATACACGTGCAAGGGATAGAGTAGAATTTTTGATAAACATGTAACAATTTTTGTTACATGAATTGTAAGTGACGAGATAGAATTAGAAGTGCGTCTAAAATTATATTAAAAGTTTATTCCGTAAAACATACTGTGTTAACTCAACATTCGATTTCAAGTGTATCTTCTCGAAAATTCTATTACGATAGCTGTAAACTGTATTTGTGCTGATATTCAATTCATTTGCAATTTCTTCGGCGGATAGACCCGTGGCAATTTTTAACATTACAGTATATTCTCGGTCTGATAAAACTTCGTGGGGAAGATCATTCTTTGAGGTATTCATATACTCGGCTAATTTATCTGCTAATAGCGGACTAATATATTTTCCGCCCTTATAAATTTTTCTTATAGCAGTAATTAATTCGGTTGGAGCGCTAATTTTTTGCAGATAGCCCGAAGCACCGGCTTTTATTGCTCTTATACCATATTGTTCTTCACTATACATACTCAATATTAGAATTGGAATATGCGAAGATTGCATTGTGATTTCTTTTGTGATCTCAATGCCGGATTTATCGGGGATATTAATATCCATCACAATCAAATTACATTCAATATTTTGTAATAGTAAAATTAAATCAGCATACGAACCGGCTTCACCCGCAACTTGAATATCAGAAACTTCGGCTACTATTTGTTTGAGACCTTCACGGACAATAGCGTGGTCATCAACTATGATAATCTTTATCATTCTTTTTTATTATGAAATTGGAAGTTCCAAATTTACTAATGTTCCACTGCCCATAGTACTTTTTATATTTAAATTGCCACCTAGAATTAAAGCTCTTTCTCTCATTCCAAGTATACCTAACGAACGAGGATTATTAACTTGATTTTGAGTTATACCTTTACCGTTATCTTTAATTGATAAAATTAATTTATCATCTTCAAGTTTCATAGTTATATTAATTTTAGATGCGTTAGAATGTCGAGCGGAATTTGTTAATGCTTCTTGATAGATTCTAAACACTGCAATTCTCTTTTCAGATTCTAAAACAATTTCTTCATTTGGCAATTCTACAATACAATCAATTTTTGTACTTTTTGAAAACTCCTTTGTCTGCCATTCGATAGCAGCTGAAAGTCCGAGTTCATCTAAAATCCCGGGTCTAAGTTTTTCACAAATTCTCTGAACAGATTCCACCGAAGAATCGATTATATTTATAATCGAATCAAATTTCTCCTTCAATTCGGGCTGAACATGAGATACTTTCTTTTCAAGCAATGATGTTTGGATTTTAAGGACTGTTAATACCTGACCGAGTTCATCGTGAATTTCTCTAGAAATGTTTTTCCTTTCTTCCTCGCGAACAGTTTGTAAATGAAGTGCTAAGTTTCTTAAATTTTCCCCGTAATTTAATAGTTCATTTTCATATCTGTTTCTTTCACTTAGATCACGTGCAATAAAAACTATTGCTTGTCTTCCTTCATAATCGAACAAATAGGAATTTACTTCCGAATAAACTTTTTGATTAATTTTAGAATGCAAGTTCGCAGTGAAGATGCTCATCCCATCACAAATTAGTTTATTTACTAATTCAATCTCTCTTGATTCATTACTGTCAAAAAATAATCTGGAAGGAGACATTTCTATATATTCATCTTTGGAAAAATGAAGTCGTTTTATTGCCTCGAGATTTGCATCAAAAAAATTACTTAGTGTTTTACCATAATTAAGATAACATAAAAATATTGCGTCATTTGTGTTGTTAAAAACAGTTTTATAATGATTTGCTTTTTCTAGTATTTCTATTTCAATTTTTTTTCTTTCTGTAATGTCTTCAACAAAATGAAATAATAAATTATCATTACTTGCGCCGTCTTTCACAAAAGTGTTTTTCAGCCATTTTATTTTTTTATTGCTCACAAATATTTTTTGTTCAAGCTGAAGTTGTTTGTTATTTGAATGAGAAAGTTGGTTGCAAAATACCTGAAGTTTTTCGGCCGTTTCTTCATTTAGAAATGCAAATATGTTTTTATTTGATATTTCGTTTTCATCAATATTAAAATGTTCCGCAAATAGTTTGTTGGAGTATTTTAAATCACCACTAAAATCAAAAATAGCATAACCGAAGGGAAGATTTTGTAATGTTAATTCGAGTAAATTAACAGATAAATTTTGTAAAAGACTCATTGACCACCACTAATTTTGGTCAGGTTAACATTCCCGGTTTTAAAATAATTCCTTGATTCTGATGCCCATTTATTTTAACGGAAATCGGATCAGAAAATTCAAGATGTCTGGCAAATTGAAATTCCTCAACTGCAGGTTGATTTCTCATCCATTCCCAGTCAATTAATGCAAATTTATCAGTTGAGTTAACCGTAAAATAACCAACTCTAAAACTTGTAATATTTTGAAAAAAATGTGAACCTTGAGAAGGAGTCACACTAAAATCCTTAAAACCAGATTCAACAATTGCACTTGCTCCTGATATTTGATCCCAAGTAACAGGAACTCCAAGCCAATGATCGAATGAACCCCATCTTCCGACACCGATTAATATGTAAGGTTTATTTTGCTCAAGTAATTTTTTATTGAACTGACTTATTTCGTAGGCAACTTCTTTACTTTTTCCTCTATCAAATTTATTAATGTCAACCACAACTATGTCGTGAATTCCATGGAAAGTACCGTTGCCCAAAACTTGAGTACTTCTGCAAATTAACTTATCATCCGAATAATCATCCAGTTTAAGTGTTTCAACTTCTCGACTAATTACTAACGGACGCATTTGCAGAAATGCAAATTCTTTTGGTTTGACGTTCATGTTTACGGCAAATTCGATTTCAACAAAAGTACCCATTCCCCAAGTACCAAGTTCTAGGAGTAAATCAAGAATTTCTGCAAGCGGGAAAACTTTATGTTTTAGTATTGGGGCAAAAGTGACAACACGTTTGCCGGCTCTTGAAATGCCATCATAGACGGCATCATTCTCCGGAGAGTAAGTTGATCCGACGTAATAAAGCGTTTGATCTTTTTCTGCGGCGGATAGGTCATAATTTTTTACAAATATTTCCGGGTCTTGATCTGAACTTGTGATTTTAGTTTTAAGATCTAATGCGTAAAAATCTTGTTGTGCATTTCGTATTGTTTCCTTTGTGGAAAAAAACTGTAAAAGATGCTTCGGATACTTCGGACAAAACCTAACTGTTTCTCCGCCTTCAACTACCGTTTGTCCCAAACCTAATGCAACGTATGCAATTCCGTCTGCTGATTTTTGAGGCGGAACAGGATAAAAATTGTAAGACTTTGCAACACCGGCAAAATCAGGATAGAATCTTGATTCATGTGTTGAACCGATCAGTCTCTGAACAATTACAGCCATTTTTTCTTCTTCAAGTCTATATGAAGTTGCTTTCATATAATCTTTTGCCGAGCTAAGAAATTGAGATGCATAAACACTCTTAACAGCAGTTAAAAGTTCTTCAAGTCTAACAGCCGGGTCTGGGTCGTTATTCGGTATCATGAAAGTTTTATAAACACCCGCGAAAGGTTGAAATTGTGAATCTTCCAATAAACTTGATGAACGAACAGCAAGTGGTTCTCTGATTATATCAATAAAATCTGCTAGCTTAGCTTTTACTTCAACTGAAAAGATATGGGCTTCTCTAAAAGTTTTTGCAATTAAGTCGTCATTGTTTTCATTTAACGCAAAATTAAATAGCTTGTTCTCTTCAATAAATTGATCGAAAACATCTGTAGCAATTACGATTGCAGAGGGAACGGAAATTTGAATACCCGGAAATTTATCATGAAGTTCATAATTATTAATAAGTGTATTGATAAATCCTAGACCGCGAGCTTTCCCGCCTAACGATCCGCCTCCGATTCTTGCGAAACTATTATTTGGATCAAATGTATTCTTGTCAAAGTCGGTAACTATTCCTCTGGTTCTTAACTGTTGATAGAGAACTAAGGAATCAATAAGATTATTTCGCAGTGCTTCCGTGGTAGGAAAATCAGATAATTTTCTGGGCCGGAGTCTGTCAGCCAACCAAAATTCGGTTCGTGCCTTTAACCATCTTGAAAAATCATTTCTTTCGGAATGAAAAATTATCGATTCATCCGAAACAATTTTAAGCTTATCTTCGAGTTGCTTAAGGTTTGATGCTCTGTCAACTTCGGTACCATTTGGTAATCTGAAAATAAAATCACCAAATCCAAAATTTTCCAGCATGAAATTTCTTAAGTCATGCAGTAGGCGAGGAGAACCTTTCAATAAAAATCCCGCTCCAATTTCACTTGCATGAGATTGATACTCCGGATTACTCGATTGCAAAACAATGGGTATATCATGATGAAGTTTTCGCACTTCTATTGCAAACTTTATACCTGCTTCAGGATCTCGGACATTATTATGTTTAAAATTAATGTCGGTAATTATTCCAAGAATATATTCATGAAATTTTTCATAGTATTCCCAGGCTTCTTCATATGTTGTGCAGAGAAGAATTTTCGGACGAGCTCTCATCCTCAAATATTTGTGTGTTAAATTTACTCCTTCAGTCAGCAAGTGCTGTGACTGTTTGAGAATTTCCTTATAGATCAGAGGTAAATAAGTTGAATAGAATTTTACATTATCTTCAACAAGAATTATTGATTGAACACCCGCAGAGAGCGTGTCGTTTTCAACGTTTAGTTTATCTTCAACATACTTTATAATACCGATTAGTAATCTGTAATCACCTTGCCAAATAAAAATTTTATCGAAGATTGATACATCATAATGTGTCTGAACTTCCTTTCTTTCTCTGTTATCATAAGCTAATAAAACAATTGGTGTTTCAGTTCCGTTTTCTCTAATAGATTTAGCGAAGTCAATAACATGCATATCCTCAATATGAAGTGTTGTAATTATTAAATCGAAAGAGCTTTTACCATTACTCATCATCTCAATTGCTTCTGAAGCTGTGGTAACTGCAGTTATTTCCGGAGCGTGACTAAGATTTAGATTTTGATATTCTTCTCTTATTAATTCGTATAGCCTTCCATCTTCCTCAAATAGATAATTATCATATAAACTTGATACAAGAAGAATATCACGGATTTTATATTTCATTAATCTTTGAAATCTCTTAATCCGCTGCCCAAAAATACTTTTTAGATTGAGCTGTTCTATCTTGTTCATCTTCATGGTTGGTTTCAGTTTGTTTTTATCGGTTGGTTAAAATATAATAAAAAAGGCAATCGATTCAATGATTCAAAAAATTATCGATTGCCTTGAAAAGTTGGTTTAAGCAGGTATTATACTAAACCTTGATCAAGCATTGCGTCTGCTACCTTTAAGAATCCGGCAATGTTAGCACCTACAACATAATTTTCTGGCTTGCCAAATCTTTCTGCAGTATCAACACATGTATCGTGTATGTTTTTCATAATTTGATGTAGTTTAGCATCAACTTCATCACGCAACCATGGAAGTCTCATACTATTTTGTGTCATCTCCAATCCGGAAGTCGCAACACCACCCGCGTTTGCAGCTTTACCGGGTGCATAAAGTATTTTTGAATTTTCAAATACTTTATAACCTTCAATTGTAGTCGGCATATTCGCGCCTTCGCAAACACAAATGCAACCATTTTTAACTAGTTCATTTGCATCGTTTCCATCGAGTTCATTTTGAGTTGCGCAAGGCATTGCAACATCAACTTTAACTCCCCAAGGGCGTTTGCCAGGATGAAATTCTACTTTAAATTCTTTTGCATAAGGTTCAACTATATCTTGAGCAGTTGCTCTAAGTTTCAACATATAGTCAATTTTTTCTCCTGAGATTCCATCTTTATCATAAACAAATCCATCCGGACCCGAAATGGTTACGACTTTACCGCCAAGTTCGGTTATTTTTGTTACAGCTCCCCAAGCTACGTTACCAAAACCGGAAACCGCAACAGTTTTACCTTCAAAACTTGTTCCCTTAGTTTTCAACATTTCTTGAGCAAAATAAGTGGCTCCAAAACCTGTGGCTTCCGGACGAATTAGAGATCCACCCCAATTCAATCCTTTTCCGGTTAAAACGCCGGTGAATTCATTTCTTAATCTTTTGTATTGACCGAATAAGTAACCAATCTCTCTAGCGCCAACACCAATATCACCTGCCGGTACGTCAGTGTTCGGTCCAATATGTCTGAACAATTCTGACATAAAGCTTTGACAGAATCTCATGACTTCATTATCACTTTTACCTTTGGGATCAAAGTCGGAACCGCCTTTTCCACCACCCATTGGCAATGTTGTTAAACTATTTTTGAAGACTTGCTCGAAGGCTAAGAATTTTAATATACCTAATGTAACAGAAGGGTGGAAACGAAGACCGCCTTTATATGGTCCGATTGCACTGTTCATTTCAATTCTGTAACCTCTGTTTACATGAACCTCACCTTGATCATCCATCCAAGGCACTCTAAATGTAATTATTCTTTCCGGTTCAACCATTCTTTCAATAATTTTTGCAGAGCGGTACTCAGGATGTCTGTCTAATACTATTTCAAGTGATTCTAGTACTTCTTCAACTGCTTGATGAAATTCAGGTTCAGCAGGATTTTTTGCTTTTACTTCTGAAATTATTTTTTCAATATAATCTGACATAACAACTCCAATACATTTTGTGGGGTGAATATTACTTATATAAAGACAAATTTAACTTAATTTGCTAATGAAACTTAGTGATTATTTATATTACAAAAAATGAAAACCGACAAAAAAGGATAATTTTTTAAGTAAAATCGTACTTTTTTAAGAATAAATAAGAGAAAGAGGCTCTTTTTATCGAGGTTTTCACCCTGATTTTCCTTTAAGAAGTCTTCGGAACATTAAACAATATGAACACGTTCTCAAACTTGACAGAATAAAATATTTGATTATATTTGCGGATCAATTTAGTTGTGACAAAGAAATGAAAATCAATTTAACATTACATCACGCTCATCATCATTTAATCTTTCTGATGAAAGCGTCGATGTGATTTAAATAATTTTATAAAAATTAATAAGAACCCCGGCGCATGCCGGGGTTTTTTGTTTTAAAGGAGAATATAATGAACGGTAATCTAAAACTAGCAATCCAGAAAAAAGGGAGGTTGTCTGATAAATCTCTCGAACTCCTTAAATCATGCGGATTCGATATTGAAAATTATTCCGAAAGATTATTTATCTCGGCTAATAATTTCAAATTAGATATTCTTTTTTTACGTGATGATGATATTCCCGAATATGTTCAAGACGGTGTAGCCGATATCGGTATTGTTGGTGAGAATGTATTAATTGAACGCGGTGCTAAGGCAGAGATAATTAAAAAACTTGGATTCGGGAAGTGTAAATTGATGATAGGTGTCCCCGAAGAAGAAGATATCTCAGATTTAATTTCTCTTAATGAAAAGAGAATTGCGACATCCCACCCTCAATTACTTAAGAAATTTTTAGACGAAAATTTACTTAACTCAAGAGTAATTGATATTAGCGGTTCTGTTGAAATAGCGCCTTCACTCGGAGTAGCGGATTATATATGCGATATTGTATCAACCGGCAACACGCTCAAGTCCAATAAACTTAAAGAATCATTTACTGTTTTTGAATCGGAAGCAGTTATAATTAAGAGTAAAGATTTTAATCCTACCAAGCAAAATTTATTGAATGAGTTCAAGGCACGAATCGATTCCGTTCTGCTAGCAAAAAATTCTAAGTACTTAATGATGAATGTTGCAAAAGAGAGTTTAGAAAAAATTCAGAAAATCATTCCTTCATTAAAAAGTCCTACAGTAGTACCATTGGCTGAAGAAAATTTAGTGGCGGTCCATGCTGTAATTCCTAAGGAAAAATTTTGGTCGATAGTTGGCGAATTAAAATCTATCGGTGCTACCGGAATAATTTTGTTACCAATAGAGAATATGATATTATGAAAAAAGTAAATCTAAAAAATATTTCAAAGGAGGATTATCAACCGCTTCTCAAAAGACCGGCGATTGATAATGAAAAAGTATTTGGAATTGTACAACCAATTTTAAGTGAAATTAAAAACGAAGGAATGAATGCAATTATTAAATTCGCCAAAGAATATGACGAACTAAAAGATTCCGATTTGAGAGTAAAACAAAAAGACATTGATGAAGCGGAACAATCTATTGATTCCGATTTGAAGCAAGCGATTAAATCAGCTATCGCAAACATCACAAAATTTCATGAAGTACAGTTTCCAAAAGACTATGAAATTGAGACAATGAAAGGTGTTAAATGCGGGAGAGTTTACAGAGCTATTGAAAATGTTGGACTTTACATTCCCGGTGGAACTGCTTCACTGTTCTCTACTTTATTAATGCTTGCAATTCCCGCAAAGATAACAGGATGCAAAAGAATTGTAGTTTGTTCACCAAAACCATCAAATGAAGTTCTTTATTGTTCTCAAGTTCTTGGGATCGATGAAGTCTATGACTTGGGTGGTGCTCAAGCAATTGGTTTTATGGCATACGGTACTGAGGAAGTAAAAAAAGTTGATAAAGTTTTTGGTCCCGGTAATCAATTTGTAACCGCTGCAAAAAGTTTAGTTAGTATTGATCCCGATGGATGTGCAATAGATATGCCGGCTGGACCGAGTGAAGTGATTATTATTGCAGATGAGAATGCAAATCCTAAGTACGCTGCCGCTGACTTGTTGTCACAAGCTGAACATGGAATTGATTCTCAAGTAATTCTTATTTCGACTAGCCAAAAGATAATCGATGAAGTTGAATTGGAAGTAATCAAGCAATTGGAAAAATTACCTCGAAAAGAAATAGCTGAGAAAGCATTGGAGAAATCGTTACTATTGAAATGTGATTCAATTGAGAATGCAATAAGTTTTAGTAATAATTATGCACCCGAACATTTAATTCTGCAAATAGAAAATGCAAACTCTTTTCTTAAACAAGTTCAAAATGCCGGTTCAGTGTTTCTCGGTAATTACACTCCCGAAAGTGCGGGAGATTATGCTTCCGGTACAAATCACTCGCTTCCAACATATGGTTTCGCAAAAACTTTCAGCGGTGTAAATTTACTTTCTTTCATGAAAGGAATTACCTATCAGTCACTATCAAAAGAAGGAATTATAAACATTGGTAAAACTGTCATAGATATGGCAAATGCAGAAGGTTTAAAAGCTCATGCAAATGCAGTGGAGGTAAGATTGAATGATTGACTTAGAAAAACTTGTTAGACCAAATATTCTAAAACTGAAACCATACACATCTGCGCGAAGTCAGCATATTAACGGATTACTTTTAGATGCCAATGAAAATGCTTTCGGATCAGTAATTGACAATGATGATCTAGAGTTAAATAGATATCCCGATCCAACTCAACTAAAACTGAGGCAAAGCATTGGGGGTTATTTAAAGATCAATCCGGATAATATTTTCTGTGGTGTCGGTTCCGATGAAATAATTGATTTATTAATAAGAATATTTTGTGAACCGGGGAAAGATAAAGCAGCAATCTTTGAACCAACATATGGTATGTATAAAGTAGTTTGCAATATTCAAGATGTTGAGACAATTATTTATGAATTGGACAACGACTTTCAAATTAATGTAGAACAATTTCTAAAGCAGGAATTGGAGTCAATAAAAATTATTTTTATCTGCTCACCAAATAATCCGACAGCTAATATTATAAATAAAATAGATATCATTCGTTTATCCGAAAACTTTAACGGCATTGTCGTTATTGACCAAGCGTATATTGATTTTTATGATGAAAGAGAATTGTTGGATGAAATAAGTAAACATTCTAACATTGTATTACTTCGGACATTTTCTAAAGCATGGGGCTTAGCCGGAGCTCGTTTTGGTTTTGCAGTCTCAGATTCATTTATTGTGAAATTATTGATGAATATTAAATCACCTTATAACATCAATAAATTAACTGAAAATATTGTGCTTAGATCTTTGAACAAGATTGATCATAAAAATGATATCCTAGAAAAAATTAAAATCGAAAGAGATTATCTTACGGAAGAATTGAAATCAATAAAAGGTATTATAAACGTTTATCCTTCTGATGCGAATTATATTTTATTTAAGGTTAGTAAGGCTGATAAGGTTCATGAGAAGTTAATAGAGAAAGGAATAATTATTAGAAATAGATCGAATCAATTGAACTTGGAAGGATGTTTAAGAGTTACTGTTGGTACACGTGAACAAAATCAAAAGTTTATTCAAGAATTGAGAGTTGTATTATGACAAGAGTTATAATAAATAAAAGTTTATTAAATCTGCATTCCGATCTTTCTAATGGAATGATAAGTTCCTTGAAAAAGTTAGTTAATCGTGGAATAGCTGTTTCACTTTATCCAACACCAACTTTCTCGGACCCGATTATTCAAAGATTAATGGAATTGGAAGCAATTAACTTTGAATCCGAGAGTAAGAATGATTATCAAACAAATTATTTTATAACGGATAAGAAAAACCAAAAAGTAAAAGCTAAACAAATACTGGTCGGTAAGAATGGAAAAAGTAAAAATATTTCAGAAGCGATTGAATTTGTTCTATCTCAAACTAGATCATCTCAGCAAATTCGTAATACGAATGAAACGAAAGTAAATGTAAAACTAAATCTTGACGGTTCAGGTAAATTTAAGATAAATACAGGTATCGGATTCTTTGACCATATGCTCGAACAGTTGAGCAAACATTCAAATATTGATATCATGCTTAATGTAAAGGGCGATTTGCAGGTAGATTATCATCATACAGTTGAGGATACCGGCATTACTTTAGGTGAATGTTTAGTCAAAGCACTGGGAGACAAAAAGGGAATAAAAAGATTTGGCTTTATGCTTCCGATGGATGATTCGATTGCAGAGACAACTCTGGATTTAAGCGGCAGACCTTACTTAAATTTCAAAACTAAGTTTACAAGAGATAAGGTTGGTGAGTTTCCAACAGAACTTGTAGAGGAATTTTTCAGAGGTTTAACTATAGGATTAAAGGCAAATATTTACATAAAAGCTTCGGGAAAGAATGATCATCATAAAATTGAAGCAATATTCAAGTCATTTGCAAAAACGCTTAATGAAGCAGTTCGATTTGATGAAAGAAGCGAAAATAAATTACCTACTACGAAGGGAAGATTATGATAGCATTAATAGAATACGGAGCCGGTAATACAGCATCGGTATCAAATGCGTTAAAAGAGATTGGTGTTGAACACATAATCTCAAAAAATGAAAAAGATATAAGTGAAGCTGATAAGATAATTTTCCCGGGAGTTGGTGAAGCGTCCTCGGCTGTCAAAAAATTACACTTATTAAATCTGTTTTCTTTATTACGTGTCATCAAAAAGCCAATGCTAGGAATTTGCCTTGGCATGCACATTTTATGCGATCGTTCCGAAGAGGGTGACGTTGCCTGCCTTGGCGTCATAAACGGAGAAGCAAAAAAGTTTGATACGACAAAAGTTAAAGTCCCGCATATGGGATGGAACAATGTGAATATAAGTAAGGATAGTAAGTTATTTAACAATATTGATGATAAGTCTTATTTCTATTTTGCTCACTCATATTATATTCCTAAAAATGATTCTACAATAGCAACAACGGAACATGATTTAGAATTTTGTGCAGTTTTAGAAAAAGATAATTTTTATGGTGTTCAATTCCACCCGGAAAAATCGGGTGAAGCGGGACTTCAATTATTAAAAAACTTTGTTGAACTATGTTAGTTATACCAGCTATAGATATAATCGAAAACAAAGCTGTTAGATTAAGCAAAGGTGATTTCAATTCAGCAAAACAATACTCAGAAAATCCTTTAGAAGTTGTAAGACAATTTTATGATGCCGGCTTTAAGAGGATTCATATAGTCGATTTAGAAGCATCAAAAACCGGTTCATTTACTTGTTTGAATCTTTTAGAAAAAATAAAATCTAGTTTTGAAATTAAAGTTGAATTCGGCGGAGGAATTAGAAAATTAGATGATCTAAAACAGTTAGATAAAATTGGTATTGATTACTTCATCTTAGGTTCAATAACCATAAAAGATGAAGCGGTTGTTAAATCGATGATTGATTTATATGATAAAAGTAGATTCATTTTTGCAGCGGATGTATTGGATGATAAAATCAAAGTTAGCGGTTGGACTGAATCAACAAACATTTCTTTGAATGAGTACATTCAAAAATGGAGTGAGAAACATATACTTAATTATTTATGTACCGACATCAACAAAGATGGAATGCTGAAAGGACCAAACACTAATCTGTATAAAAAGACAATAAGCAAGTTCCCAAATATTAACTTGATTGCCTCTGGGGGTATCAGTAGGATAGAAGATATTCACAACTTGCAGGAACATCAGATAAAGTATGCCGTTGTTGGGAAAGCGTTTTATGAAGGAAGAATATCAATAGAGGAGTTAAGTAAATTTGCTTAGTAAAAGAATAATACCTTGTCTAGATGTGAAAGATGGCCGTGTTGTAAAGGGAACAAACTTTGTCAATCTTCGCGATGCCGGATCGGCAGTTGAACTAGCAGAAAGATATTACCATGAAGGTGCTGATGAACTTGTCTTTCTTGATATAACCGCTTCTTTTGATAAAAGAAAAATATTATTTGATCTTGTTAAAGATGTCGCCAAAGTTATACGTATTCCATTCACGGTCGGTGGTGGTATTTCTGAGTTAAACGATATTGATATGCTCTTGAAAGCCGGAGCAGATAAAGTCTCGTTGAATACAGCAATTGTCAAAAATCCTCATTTAATAAATGATGCATCCAAACAATTCGGAAGTCAAGCTATTGTAGCGGCGATCGATATTAAAAAGATTGATGATGCTTATAAAGTTTTTATAAAAGGCGGAAGAGAAGAAACCGAACTTGAAGGTTATGCATGGTGTAAAGAAGTTTGCGAAAGGGGAGTAGGAGAGATATTACTTACATCAATGGATAAAGACGGAACAAAAAGCGGTTATGATTTAGAATTTTTATCAAAGCTTACTAAAATGGTTTCTACACCGGTAATTGCATCCGGCGGAGCAGGAACGAAAGAACATTTTCTCGAAGCTTTTAAAAATTCTGAAGTTGATGCATGCTTAGCCGCAAGTTTATTTCATTACCAAGAATTAGAGATAAGTAATTTAAAAATGTATTTACGCGAAAAGGGAGTAGAGGTTAGGTTTTAATAGATACTTTGCGCCTTAGCGTCTTTGCGGTGAAGTAATGAAAAACAACCGCAAAGACTAGAAGATGCTGAGAAGGTTAAATAAAATTTGGAAGAGGATTTAATGATTGATATAAACAAAATTGATTTTGATAAAATGAACGGTCTTGTTCCGGCGGTCATTACAGATAATTTCACCGGACAAGTATTGATGCTTGGATTTATGAACAGAGAAGCAGTCCAAAAAACCATCAACGAAAAGAAAGTAACTTTTTACAGTCGCTCAAAAAAGAGATTATGGACGAAAGGTGAAACTTCCGGTAATTATTTGAATCTCGTTGATATTAAAAATGATTGCGATAATGATACATTGCTCATTAAAGCGAATCCGGAAGGTAACACTTGTCATTTAGATCAATATTCTTGCTTCGGAATTGAAAAAGAGAATTTCCTTTTTCTCAAGTACTTAGATAATCTAGTTAAAAAAAGAAAAGAAGATCTTCCAGAAAATTCTTACACCACTAAATTATTCAAGCAAGGTGAGAGTAGAATTATTCAGAAAGTCGGGGAAGAAGCAATTGAAACGGTTATCGCTGGAAAAAATAATGATCGTAATGAAATTATAAATGAAACAGCTGACTTACTTTTTCACTTACTTGTTATGTTGAATGAAAAAAATATCTCCTTAAATGAAGTGATAACAGAGTTAGAAAAAAGACATTCAACTAAATAGTATTGCTTCATTCCAGTTCAATAAATTTTCAAATTAAGCGATCCATTTTCTTGGATTAAATGAGTTTGCTGATTTCAGATTCAATCTCGTCATTCTGTAATTCTTTTACTCTAATAAAGTTTAGTTAGTTAAGAAATATTTTTGCGTTAAAATTATTCTTACTGAAATCCTTGGGAAAATTGCATATGGTGATAATTTTATTTGGTCCGTATCATTGCTAAAAACTTTTCAATTTGTCTTCGATGTCTGAGAATATGAACAATAGCATGTTCAAGCAGTTGTTCAAGATCGTATTCCTGTCCCCAGTTCGAATTAATTTTAATACTTGCCATCTCTTCAAAAGTAAATTCTATTTTGTTTATTAGAGTGTCGGTAGTATAATTCATCATATGATCAATTTCATCACAAGCTGAGGAAGGTGTACTTACTTCATAAATATCTTTACGTTCAGTTAAAGATTCTCCGAACTTCTTTCTAATATAGTTTGCATATGCATATCCCGATCTAACTACATGATTCATGATTGTCTGAATTGATTTACAGTCGGGATCGGTAGTTTCATTATCGACAATTTTGATGTAGTCGTGTTGGTCAATTTCTTTTATTAAATATTTTAGTTCATTAGCAGCTCGTTCATATTCGTCCATCAAAGCGCCGACGGGACCTTCTCTGAATATTCTTGTCATGTTCTAATTTAACCTATTTTAACTGAGTTAATTTCTCTAGAAAATAATATGATGAATATGAATAAATAATTCATTTGATTAACTTTTGCAAGCGATTGAAAGATTTGTGATCAAGTCTAATGTTTCTGAATAATTATTATCATTTTCAGAAAGTGACTTCACAACAGCACTTCCAACAATAAATCCATCTGTATACTCTCTAAATTCTTTTATGTTCTGGGGAGAAGAAATTCCAAATCCCAGCATCATCTTATTTTTGGAAATGATATTATAAGTTCTCTCGAGATTATGTTTTACCTCATCACCGAAATTATTTCGCACGCCTGTTGTTCCTGTTACACTTACGCAGTAAACGAATCCCGTACTTAATTCATCTATTTTTTTAATTCTTTCTTCCGATGAAGTTGGAGTGGTTAGCATTATTATCTCAAAATCTTTGAATTTATTTTTGAAGAAATCTTCATATTCTTCAAGAGGAATATCGGGAATTATTAATCCATCTACTTTTGCTTCCTTTGCATCATTAATAAAATTTTCAATTCCGTAATGCAGAATTGGATTAGCATAACCCATGAGTATTAGAGGTTTATCAACTCTTTCTTTTATTTTAGATGTCATCTCAAGAACCGAGCTAATCGATACACCGTTTGATAATGCTGCTTCAGAAGATTTTTGAATTACGGGTCCATCTGCTAGCGGATCGCTGAAGGGAATACCGAGTTCGATTAAATCCGCTCCGGCTTCGTAAACTTTGCATACCAAATCAACGAAAGAATCGACTTTGGGATAACCGGCTGTTAAATAAATTGATAATGCTTTTTGATTATTATCATTAATTTTTTCAATAGTTTCTCTTATCATTTTTCTTCACCGATATTTTTCATAATAGTATTGATATCTTTATCACCGCGTCCGCTAATATTTATCACAATAATGTCATCTTTTTTTGTCTTCGGCATCAATTCATTCAAATAAGCGACTGCGTGAGCCGTTTCAAGAGCGGGAAGTATTCCCTCAGTTTTTGTCAGCAGTTTAATTCCTTCAAGAGCTTCATCATCCGTAACGGAGTAGTACTCTGCACGTTTAATATCTTTTAGTAATGCGTGTTCCGGACCGACACCGGGATAATCTAATCCGGCTGAAATAGAATGAACTTCGGAAATCTGTCCGTTATCATCCTGCAGAAGATAAGTATGCATCCCTTGGAAAATTCCTTGAGAGCCAACAGTTAAAGTGGCACAGTGTTTACCCGAATCAATTCCATAACCTTCGGCTTCAACGCCGATTAATTTAACCGAATCATCATTTACAAAAGGATAAAATATTCCGATCGCATTAGAACCGCCGCCAACGCAAGCAAGAATGTGAGTCGGTAATTTATTTTCTTTTTCTTGTAATTGCTGCTTAGTTTCTTCACCAATGATTGATTGAAAGTCACGTACTATCATCGGATAAGGATGCGGTCCCACAACTGACCCTATGATGTAATGAGTATCGTGAACATTTGTTACCCAATCACGAATCGCTTCATTTGTTGCATCTTTTAAAGTACGGCTTCCCGATTTAACTGTTCTGACTTCAGCCCCAAGCAACTTCATTCGAAATACATTTAAACTCTGTCGTTCAACATCAACTTCACCCATATAAACAATACATTTCAATCCGAACTTTGCACAAACAGTAGCAGTAGCAACTCCGTGCTGACCGGCACCGGTTTCGGCAATTATTCTTTTCTTACCTAACTTCTTTGCTAAAAGTATTTGTCCAATTGCATTATTTAATTTATGAGCTCCGGTATGGCAAAGGTCTTCACGCTTCAAATATATTTTACCTCTGCCGAAATGTTCGGTTAACCTTTTTGCGTATGTGAGGGGAGTGGGACGACCATTGTAATCTCTCTGAATTACACTTAACTCTTTTAAAAAGTTATCATCATTTCGCAACTCATGATACATGGTTTCCAATTCATAAAGAGCCGTCATTAAAGTTTCCGGAACGAACTTACCGCCGTAAATTCCATACTTACCTTTTTCATTTGGAAAAGCATATTTAGATTTTTGTTCATTCATTATGCTAGCTCCTTTCCGACTATCGGAGCGAGTTCTTTTATTTTTTCGAGTAATGATTTAAATCTTTTCGGGTCAAGCGATTGATAACCGTCCGATAATGCTTCATCCGGACGTTGATGGACTTCAATCATTAGTCCGTCGGCACCGGCAGCAATTGAAGCCAAAGCCATCGGCGGAATTTTATCCCAAATACCGACACCGTGTGAAGGATCTACAAAAACGGGAAGATGACTTTCTTTTTTAAGAACGGGAACTGCATTTAAATCAAGTGTATTACGTGTTGCAGTTTCAAAAGTTCTTATACCTCGTTCACATAGTATTATATTATAATTATCTTGTGAGATAATGTACTCAGCGCTCAACAGCAAATCTTCAACCGTGGCAGACATACCGCGTTTAAGTAGAATCGGTTTTTGTGTCTTACCGGCTTCCTCGAGCAAGGTAAAGTTCTGCATATTTCGTGCTCCAAGTTGAATTATATCGGCAACTTCGGCAACAGCATCAACCGTATGCTGATTTAAGAGTTCCGTGACAATCTTTAAATCAAATTCCTTTTTTACTTCTTCGAGATATTTAAGTCCCTCTTCCTTCAGACCTTGAAATGAATAGGGACTTGAACGGGGTTTATAAGCACCGGCACGCAAAAAGTTGATTCCCATACTTTTCAATATTTCTGCAATTTCAAAAATCTGATCGCGTGATTCAACCGAGCAGGGTCCGGCGATAATCTGTAATTTATTTCCACCGATCGATTTATCTCCGAAATCAATTATGGTATCTTCGCTTTTCATCATTCGAGAGACGAGCTTGTATTTTTTCGAAACCCTAACCACATCTTCAACTGAAGGCATCAAGCTGAAATCCTCTTGTTTTAATTTGTGAGTTGGACCTGTAATCCCGATTGCCAGTTTTGTCGCACCCGGAATTTCGTGTGGTGTACAATTCAATTGTTTAACTTTCTTTTTTACTTTTTCTATATTCTCACGCGGTGCATTCAAATCCATTACGACTAACATTGATGGTTCCTCAGTTTATTAATTTTTAAGAAAAATGATTTAACTTTTTCGTGATCTTTAATTCCAAGTTCTTTTTCAATCGATGAAGAAAGATCAACCGCCTGTGGTTTAACTCTGTTAAAAATATAGTCGATATTTTCTTCCGAAACTCCGCCGGCTAAAATAATTTTGTCCCGATAATTTTCCGGAATAAGTTCCCAATTGAAACGTTTCCCAGTTCCACCATATTCTTTCTCATCTTTTGAATCAAGAAGAATTGTATAGTTTGAATATTTTTCTAGATTCTCATTCAATTTTTCATCAACTCGTATTGCTTTAATAACCGGAAAATTTATTTTTTCGCGATGGTCCAAATTTTCATCACCGTGTAATTGAACAGCACTCAAACCGATTTCTTTTGCAATGGAATCAACCTTTTCAAAATTCTCATTAACGAACACACCAACTTTCATAACTAAGAAGGGCAGTCTGTCAATTATCTGTTTTGCTTTATCAGGTTCGATGTATCTTTTGCTTTTATTATAAAAAATAAATCCAAGCGCATCCGCTCCGCACTCAACGCAAACTTTTGCATCGTCTATATTTGTTATTCCGCATACCTTAACTTTCACGATTGCACCAATCTTTAAATTTTCTTAGTTCATCTGAAATATTTTCCGCTCGCATAAAATGTTCGCCGACTAAGAGAGCATCGATTTTCTCATTCTTAACTTTGTCGACAGAAGTTTTATCACTAAATCCGCTTTCCGCGACAACACAAACATTTCTCGGAATTTGTTTGCATATGTCGATTGAATTATTGATGTCAACTTCAAAAGTTTTGAGATTACGATTATTTATTCCAACTATATTATGAATCTCGAAATCAACTTTATTTAATTGTTCTTCCGAGTGAAGTTCAAGAAGCACTTCTAAATTTAATTCGTTTGCAGCGTGTGTTAATTCTCTTACTTGTTCTTCGGATAAAATTTCACAAATTAAAAGAATAACATCTGCCCCGTTTGCTTTTGCTTCGTACACTTGATATTCATCAATTATAAAATCTTTACGGAGAAGGGGAGCAGATTTGATTTTTGCAATGCTGTTTAAGTATTCTATCGAACCTTTGAAAAAGTTATTATCTGTTAAAACAGAGATTCCGGAAACTTCGTTTTCAAAATAAATTTTTGCAATATC
The DNA here is from genome assembly GCA_030584085.1 of Melioribacteraceae bacterium. Classification (NCBI taxonomy): domain Bacteria; kingdom Pseudomonadati; phylum Ignavibacteriota; class Ignavibacteria; order Ignavibacteriales; family Melioribacteraceae; species Melioribacteraceae bacterium. The sequence continues at coordinate 2,130,644 of CP129490.1, read as the reverse complement.
TGTGTGATTAAAATATTCTCTAATAATTCCTTTTGACGGAGATGCTTTTTTTATTTCTGCAATGATTGAAAGGTTTTTGTCGGAAGAAATTCTTTTATACAAACTCATTGTTTCACTTTCAAAAAATTGAAAATCCGAAAAACGGGAGAGCGTAAATTCCCTTCGAAGTTTTTTCACTTCCTCTTTTTTGACTTCAACTATTTCATCAAGAATTGTCATTTGTGATTCTCACCGAATTCTCTTAACTCTTTTAACTTTCTCAAAGTAGCTCCGGATTTTATAGAATCTTCAGCAAGATTTTTACACTCCGCTAAATCATCCGACATGCCGGAAGTTTTCAATGCCATTGCAGCATTTGCAACTACTACTTCATATGCTGCCCCGTTAGTTTCGCTGCTAAATACTTTATAAATTATTTCGGCGTTTTCTTTTGCAGAACCTCCTTGAAGCTGCTCGAGCGTTGCTTTCGGATAACCGAAGTTTTCGTTCGTCAATGAATAGAAATACATTGAATGGTCACGATTAACTTCGTAAACTTTTGTTATGTCGGTAAGTGTAATTTCATCATATTGATTGCTTGTGCAGAGAAATGCAACTTTTTCCATTTCCAATAATCTGATAGCATCGGTCATTAATCTGGCAACATCATCATTGAATGTTCCGATTAACTGGCGCTTAACTCCGGCTGGATTTGTAAGCGGACCGAGTATATTAAAAATTGAGCGGAACTCTAATTCTTTTCTTATCGGTGCAACATGTTTCATTGCGGGATGATATAGAGGTGCAAACAAGAATGCAATTCCGATTTCGTTCAAAGCTTTTTCGGAAAGTTCAGGATTCAACTGCACATCAACACCGAGTTCGTGAAGTACATCCGAACTACCGCTTTTACTTGAAATAGAACGGTTGCCGTGTTTTGCAACACTTACTCCTGCACCGGCAACAACAAATGAAACGGCGGTTGAAATATTAAACGTTCCGGAGCCGTCTCCGCCTGTACCGCATACGTCGATTACTCTTTCGTTTTCACATTTAATCTTAATCACTTTTTCGCGCATTGCCTTTACGAAGCCTGCAACTTCTTCAGAAGTTTCACCTTTTATTTTAAGTGCAGTTAAAAGAGAAGCAATTTTTGAATTGTTTTCATTGCCGCTCATTATAGAATACATAACTTCGTAAGCTTCATCGAATGTTAAGTTGTGTCCATCAATTACTTTTTCTAATTCTACTTTCATAATTCCAACCAATTTTTAATTAGATTGTAGCCTTGTGGAGTTAAAACCGATTCTGGATGAAATTGAATTCCTTCTATCGGGTATTCTTTGTGTCGAATTCCCATTATTACATTATCACTTGTATGGGACGTTATTATTATATCATCTGATAGTGAATGATTTTTTATTGCGAGTGAATGATAACGTCCAGCTTCAAAATTTTGCGGAATGTTCTTATAAATACTTTGATTATCGTGAATAATTGTTGATGTTTTGCCGTGCATTAAAGTAGGTGCGTTTGTTACTATGCCGCCGAATGTTATTCCAATTGCTTGATGACCGAGACAAACACCGAGTATTGGAATTTCTTTTCCCAATTCTTTTATTACATCGAGAGAAATTTTGGAGTCTTCCGGTTTACCGGGACCGGGGGAGATTACAATTTTATCAACATCCATTTTGCGAATCTCACTAACCGTTGTTTTGTCGTTTCTTTTTACGATAATATCGTTCGTAAAACTTCCGATAAGTTGAACGAGATTAAACGTAAACGAATCATAATTATCTATTACTAATATCTTCATCCAAGTCCTCTGCAAACTTTAACGCTTTCTTTAATGCGGCTGATTTATTTTGAATTTCATAGAATTCATTTTCAGGAATACTGTCGGCTACAATTCCAGCTCCGGCCTGCCAATAAATTATCGAACCTTTTGAAAAGAGTGTACGTATTGCAATGCACAAATCTAGATTGCCGTTAAAGTCAATGTAACCGACCGCACCGGCATAAACATTTCGAATTAAATTTTCGTATTCGTTAATTAATTGCATTGCTCTAATTTTCGGTGCACCGGTAACCGTTCCGGCAGGAAAACTTGCTTTGAGTGCATCGATACAGTCTTTATCTTTTTGCAATTTACCCGCAACTCTCGAAACGATATGCATAACGTGAGAGAATCGGTTTACTTTCATATTTTCTGTAATATTTATTGAACCGTAATCACATACTCTGCCGAGATCGTTTCTTGCTAAATCGACAAGCATTGTATGTTCTGCAATTTCTTTTGGATCGGAAAGTAAATCTTTTTCTAATTCGATATCTTCTTCTAAAGTTTTTCCTCGTTTGCGTGTACCGGCGATTGGCAATATTTCAGCGGTTCTATTTTTTACTTTTAACAAATCTTCCGGCGAAGTCCCGATTACGACTTTCGATTCTGGAAATTCCATATAATACATATAAGGCGAAGGGTTGATGATTCTAAGTGCACGGTAAACATTCAGTAAGTCGCCTTCGAATTCTGTGTTGAATCTCTTTGATAAAACTATTTGAAATACATCGCCATTGTATATGTTTTCTTTTGCTTTTGTAACTAATTTTTCGAAATCTGATTTGTCTTCTTCAAAGTACGATTCATTTATTATTTTGAATGATTCGGAATATTCAACTGTCTTTAATAATTGTTTATGAAGGAGATCAATTTCTTGATTAGCTTCTTTAAATAATTGTTCGATATTGGAATCATCTTCAACAAATACATTGCTGATTATAATTATCTGATGTTTATAATGATCGAAAGCAACTATGTTTTTATAAATACCAAATATTGAATCGGGTGAATCGTAGTCTTTTTTACCGGTGAAATTCAGAACGTCTTCAATTAATGCAATGTTTTCATAACCAAAATAACCAACAATACCACCACTGAAATCGGGCAAATCATCAATCTTGGTGCAATTATATTTTTTGATCAAAGATTGTAAATAATCGAGAATGTTTTCTTTACGCGATTCGATTTTATTTTCGGTTGTAATAGTTAATTCATTCCCTACGTTTGAAATTATTTGATGTGGATTCTTTCCAATGAAAGAATAACGCGCAAGTCTACCGATACCTTCAACAGATTCAAGAAGAAATGATGATTCACTTAACGTACGCAGTTTTATATAAGCTAATACCGGTGTAAGTAAATCAGCAGTGATTCTTTTGTAAACCGGAATTACATTATGTTGTAGTGCAAGTATTTTGAATTCCTCAATTGTCATTTAATATCCATATAATAAAAAAACCCTTCCCAGTGCTTGACTGAGAAGGGTTCTTAAAAATTTTATTTGCTCAGTTTTACACAGGAGTCCCGCAGCTTTTATTAAACCAAAACCAAGCCCAAGTAAAACCGAAATATTTATTTTTGTTCTTCATCATGTTGACTGCAAAGATAGAGAATTAATCTCTTTTTTGTCAAGGACTAATTTTCCCGAATCAAATAAAATGTTTGATGTGGTTAAAGCTCTTGTTCTAGCTTGTCTATTCAGCCGTCCACTGAAGTGGACGGCAATAAAAATCAAAATCTCTCTTCATTATTGCCGTCGCTTTTAAGCGACGGACAACTAAAACCACAAAAACATTTGGGCTTTAGCCCCATATTCAAAACCTAAATCTCAAACCACTTCTCAATTACTTTGTGCTGATTGTTACCTGAGATATGATAGTACTCATTTGTTTTGGGAGAATAAGTATAATCCTGTTCCCACGTATTAACATTATCGATTATCTCTTTAATTGCATTGAGAATAAAGTACAATTCATCGTTTGTCATAGTTGGATGAAGTGATAAACGAACCCAACCTGGTTTTTCTGAAAGATCACCATGGTTAATTTTGTCGGTGATTCTTTTTGAACGTGTTGGATCAACGTGAAGTAAATAGTGACCATAAGTTCCGGCACAAGAACATCCACCGCGAACTTGTATACCGAATCTGTCATTAAGAAGTTTTACCATGAGATTGTAGTGAATATCTTCAACATAAAAAGAAATAACACCAAGTCTGTTTTCAAATTCCGGGGCAAGGATATGGACACTCGGTAAATTATGAAATTCTTCAAACGCAATTTTTAGTAACTCATGTTCACGTTCGAGAATATTTTTAGTACCCATTTCTTCTTTCAGTTTAATTGCTAAAGCTGTTTTGATAGTTTGAAGAAAACCGGGAGTACCGCCATCTTCGCGTAATTCAATATCATTTACATATTTATGTTCACCCCAAGGATTAGTCCAATCTACCGTTCCACCTCCTGGATGATCCGGAATTTTTCTTTTGTAAAGAGATGAGTTGAATACAAGAACTCCGCTAGTTCCTGGTCCGCCTAAGAATTTATGAGGTGAAAAGAAAATTGCATCAAGTTTTTCTTCGGGATCTTTAGGATGCATATTCATATCAACGTAAGGAGCTGCAGCAGCGAAATCAATAAAACATAATCCACCATGTTGATGCATTATCTTTGCCATCTTGTGGTAATTGGTTTGCACACCGGTAACATTTGATGAGGCAGTAAATGAACCGATTTTTAGTTTTCTATCTTTATAAACTTCTAATTGTTCTTCAAGATGTTTTAAGTCAATATAACTTCTATCATCCGGTTCAATAATTACGACATCACATATAGTTTCCAGCCAAGAAGTATGATTGGAATGATGTTCCATGTGTGTAATGAAAACAACGGGTTTGTCTTCCTTTGGAAAGTTGAGATAAGTTTCAAGTTGTTCGCATACACGTAAACCTAAAATTCTTTGAAGTTTATTTACCATACCGGTCATACCGGTACCTTGAGTAATTATTACGTCATCATCTGCGGCGTTGACATGCTTTTTTATAATTTCTTTTGCATGATGATAAGCTAATGTCATGGATGTGCCGGTAAAACTAGATTCCGAATGTGTGTTTCCTACATTGGGGTAAAAATCGTTTATTAACTTTTCTTCAATCGGTTTATACAATCTTCCGCTTGCAATCCAATCGGCGTAGATTAGTTTTTGTTTTCCATAAGAAGTGGTAAATTCTTGGTCTATTCCGATTATGTTTGATCTAAAAGCTTTGAAATAATTTTGTAGATTCATATTTATTACATTAAAATCATTTGTCAGATAGGGAAATATAGGCAATTAAAAGATATTTTGAACATTAATCCTATTTGAAAGACTTAACTTTATTTGACAATTTATATAAAAAATTCGTATCTATCAGAAACATACAACAAAAAAAGATACAAAATTTTTTGAGGGATTATATGAAAAGGCAAGCAGAAATTAATTTTAGAATCAATCTTGATGACGATAAAATGCCTTCACAAATTCAATGGGATGCAACCGATGCCGAGAATCCCGGAACAAAATATTGTGAAGCGATGTTAATTTCTCTCTGGGATAGCCAAGTTAAAAACACATTAGGTATCGATCTGTGGACAAAAAACATGCTTATCGATGATATGAACATATTTATTTACCAAAGTATAAAGAAACTCGCTGATACATATTCAAACGCGACTAATGATCCGGAGGTTGCTGATATTATCTATAAATGTGCGTCGGATGTAGCTAACAAATTGAAACTTTTGAACAAATAAGGAGGATATATGCACAATCACGAAAATGACAAGTTCGGTTATTTTGCAAGCGGAATTTTATTAGGTGCAGTTATTGGTTCAGTTGTTGGGTTGCTTTTTGCACCGGATAGCGGTAAAAGAACTCGTAAAAAAATACAACGAAAATCGGACGAACTAATGGACGATGTTGTTGATTATGCAAAATACAGCAGAGATAAAGCAGAGGAGATTTTAGAAGAAGGGAAAAAACGAGTTGAAGAATTAATGGATGAAGCAAAGGCAACTTTGAAAAAGAAATAAAACAAAAAACCCCGACGAAAGTCGGGGTCGTGGTTATCCTAAATAAGCTTTGAGAGCTTTACTTCGAGATGCATGACGCAATCGTTGTAAAGCTTTTTCTTTAATCTGACGAACTCTTTCACGAGTTAAATTTAATCTTTCACCAATTTCTTCTAGAGTTGCGGGATGTTCGGAGTTCAAACCGAAATATAATTTTACAACTTCGGCTTCTCTATCAGTTAAAGTAGAAAGTGCACGTTCAATATCGTTTTTTAATGATTCATCGTTAAGTGCGTGATCCGGTTTTGGTTGTTCTTTATTTTCAAGAACATCTAACAAACTGTTTTTACCATCATCACTTTGAGAGAAGGGTGCATCCATTGAAATGTGTCGGCCTGCCATTTGCATAGCTGCTGCAACTTCTTCAACATCCATATCAAGTTCTTTAGCAATTTCTTCGGGGCTAGCATTTCTTTCGTAATCTTGTTCAAGCTTGCTTGCGGTTTTACCGACTTTAGTTAAAGCACCAACACGATTTAAAGGAAGACGAACAATTCTAGATTGTTCGGCAATTGCCTGCATAATCGATTGACGAATCCACCAAACGGCATAAGAGATAAATTTGAATCCACGAGTTTCATCGAATCTTTTACCTGCTTTAATTAAACCAAGATTTCCTTCGTTAATTAAATCAACCAACGGTAGGCCTTGATTTTGGTATTGCTTGGCAACACTGACAACGAATCTTAAATTGGCTTTAACTAATTTCTCAAGTGCGGCTTCGTCGCCTTTTTTTATTTTTATCGCAAGTTCAATTTCTTCGTCAGGATGAAGGAGATCAACCTTACCAATTTCTTGCAAATACTGATCTAATGATTTACTTTCTCGGTTCGTGAATTGCTTAGTAATTTTCAAGCTTCACCTCTCCAATTTAATGAGTTAGTGAAAATGTTATTTCTTTGTTCGTAGTTTGTGTGAAACAATTCGATTTTATCTTTGTTCCGATTATTTTTGAAGGTTATTTCTGCGGAACTTCAAAATTTACAAACACTAAATATATGTAAAAATTTTCTTAAAATGAAACAGAAAATTTTGTAAATTTCATTCAGGCGACAAAACATCCATTAAATTAGGGGGATATATGGTTACCAGATCATTCCATAGATTTACATCAGTTTTATTTATTCTTATACTCGTCATAAATACCGTAGTTTTGGCTCAAAATCAGTTAACCGTTCCCAGAGTTAGCCCACATGCGTCAATAACTCAAACAATTGGACTTTCAACTATCACGGTTGATTATCACCGTCCTGCTGTGAACGAAAGAGAGGTCTGGGGGAATTTAGTCCCTTATGGTTTAACAAATCTTGGGTTCGGAAACGGGAATCCTGCACCTTGGCGAGCCGGAGCTAATGAAAATACGACAATCTCATTTTCGCATGATGCAATGGTAAATGGAAACAAAGTTGATGCCGGAACTTATGGACTTCACATGATTCCTTCAAAAGGTGAATGGACAATAATTTTTTCCAACCAGACAACCGCTTGGGGTAGTTACTTTTACGATGAAGCCGAAGATTATCTTCGATTTAATGTGTCACCGCAAGAGACAGATTTTACCGAATGGTTGACTTACACTTTCGATGATATCACCTCAAATTCGGTTATCGCTTCTTTACGTTGGGAAAATTTAATGATCCCTTTTAAAATTGAGTTTGATCTTCACAAGATAGTTATTGAAAGTTTTGAGGATGAGTTAATCGGTTCTGCCGGATTTTTTTGGAATGCATATAATCAAGCAGCAACGTATTGCATTAATAATAATGTGTATTTGGATAAAGCAATGGTTTGGGCGGATAAGGCGATTTCGTTAAACAGAACACTGCCGACATTGATTACTAAATCCAGAATTCTAGCTGCTTCCGGCAAGGAAGAAGAAGCAGACAAACTGGTTGACGAAGCGTTACAAATCGGATCAGAAAATGAAGTTAATATGTACGGTTATCAGTTGTTGGCTCAAGGAAATATCGATAAGGCAATTGAAATATTTGAATATAATATTGATCGAAATCCGGAATCATGGAATGTTTATGATAGTTTGGGAGAAGCGCTTAAGAATAAAGGTGAAATTGAAAAATCTAGAGATGCTTACAAGAAAGCAAAATCACTTGCGCCGGAAAGTCAAAAAGCAAGAATCGATCAGATTTTGTCTACACTTTAGTTAAATGAGAGGAGTTATGCTCCTCTCAAAATCTTAACTCAATTGCGAGTTCTATAGATTTTTCTGATGGAAGATCAATACCATTGAAAGAGTTGATATCATAATCAATCAATATTTTATTACTACCGAGAAAATGATAAACTATTCCAAAAATCAATCTCTTTTCTTCATAGAGATGAGAAAAAAAATCATATCTGGCGATTAAACTTGATGAAAGAGGTGCGATTTTTATCTCGCTGAATAAAGAATAGCCATCGGTGGTGACACTATTATTGTTTACCAAGTACAATTTACCAGATTGATCTCCTTCGCCTTTCATATAAGAAAATAACAAAGTAATAAATTCATTTTCAAAGGACATGCTGCCCAAGTCTAAATTGAAATTTGGCGATAATTCAATATTACCTTTACCAAATACTTTTGTATAGCTCAATTGTAATCCGGTTAAAAATTCCGGAAGCGGTCTTATTGATAATCTTCCTTCAAAAAGTTTATTTTGATTTTTCTCGATTGCATGGTAACCACCGCCGTTATAAATACCAATCGTTAAACTGCCATATTTACCGGGGTAATCTTTGTTTACTTTCTTTTTGTAATCGGCATCAACTTCGCCACCTAATAATGATGTAATTGTAATCCCATAATCCGCTGAACTAAGTATGTCATTTCTATCGAGGAACATTGAACCTTGAACTCGATATCGATTTATTTTTTGTTCAAAATCAATCCATGGGCGATGTACAAGACCAAACTCAATAAATGGTTTTGTGAATATGAAAAAGTCATCGGCATAATATCTTAGGTAACCGTACTTAAGTCTTAATTCTACATCGCCTTCACCATCACCTTCCTGATCTACGGAAATATCTTGAGTAATTCTACCAATGAAATTATTAGAAAACTTTTTCTCGAAAGTTATGTAGCCACGTTTGAGTAAGAACTCATTACTTTTTTTATTGTTTATATCATTGGATTGAAAACCTAAGAACCACTGTCCAGAAATATTAATGTCCTCTAAATGCTGCAAAATTTTTGAGATTGCAGTTGAATCAGAATTTACCTGAGCGAGTGAAATGTTGATACTGAGTAGAAAAAAAATGAGTAGAAACAGAAATCTGTTGAATACCATAGTTTACCGTTAAATTTATCAAGATTTCAGCAAACTTAATGATTTCTTAACATTCATAAAAATAAAAAAACCCGTCCAAGGACGGGTTTTTGTTTCCCCAAACAAGAAGAAATTTTAGTTAACTGTTTCTTCTTTTAATAAAACATTGTCAATGGCTTCTTTTAGTGCATCTTTTGGTAATGCTCCTTGAGCCATTTGTGGTTGATCATCTTTTGGGATAAAAAGTAAGGAAGGAATACTTCTTATACCAAATGCAGCGGCTAATTCTTGTTCAACTTCTGTATCTATTTTATAGATATTAATTTTACCGGCATATTCTTCGGATAATTCTTCTAAAACAGGAGCAACCATTTTGCATGGACCGCACCAGTCAGCGTAAAAATCTATTAATGCAGGTAGTTCACCTTGGTATTTCCATTCTTTATTGTTTTCAAAATCAAAAACTTTTTCGAGGAAAGTTTGTTTTGTTAAATGCTCAGTCATTAATACAACTCCATTTTTTGTGATTTTAATGAGTTTGATGAAAGAAAAAAGAAAAGGATTCAGAGTTTATTAACTTTTATCCAAGAATTTTTTCTAGGGGGATTTTTTCGAACACAAAATTATCTGCTAGATCTTTGGCTTTAGCTAATTGCGACTCAGTTTTGATTGTCCATGCTAGTATCGGAATTCCGTAATTTCGGTATAATTCCACCGGTAAATAGGGAAGATCATCAATATTATAATTTATGAAATGTGGTTTCGCCGAAAAGTTAAGAGTGAGATTCCTCAACATGTATTTGTAATGTAAAGGAACCGGCATCTCTCTAAATCTTGATGAAATTTGTCCGCGCGGAATTTCCGGTTTATTAATTTTTAGCCACCTAATCGTCAGCGGATTGAAAGATTGAAGCGCATATTGACCTTGGTAATTACTCAAGGTCTCTATTACAATTTCTTCAAATTTTCCCGGGCGTGCGAAATTTTTTATTTCTATTAGTATTGGAACTCTGCCATTAATATATTCCAGAAATTCAAGAAAGAAAGGAATCTTTTCGGACGTATTTACCAATTGAAATTTTCTAATTTCTTCAGAAGTTACTTGGTTGACTTGTTTATCCAAACCAACCATGCGAAGAAAATTATCATCGTGAAAAACAATTAATTTATTGTCAGAAGTAATTTGTAAATCAATTTCGATGGGTAAATTATTTTTGAGTGCCGCATCAAAAGCTGAAAATGAATTTTCCGGTTTGTCAGTAGTATTATGTAACCCACGGTGTGCAATCGGAGTTTCTTTTATCCAATTTAAAGTAGACTGAAAATTCATAGTTAATTTTGTAAATTGATTCCGGTAAAAGAGATTGTTTTAATGTTTAAGATAAATATTTTTTTCGTAATTCTTCTTTTGTCAGCAATAACAATTTCCGCACAGACGGATACTACAAATTCGTTACAAAATGATCCAGACGAAAGCATTTATCAATTATATATTAATCCTTTACTTAACCAACATAAGCTTTTTTTAGGTCAAGATGAATTCGAAATTTATGAAGAAGAAAGTTTCTACATTGATAAATTTGCAGGCAGGTTATCAGATTCAAAAAGTATAACGGAATTAAAATTGGAGATGACCGAATATCTTAAACGCAGACAAACACTAATTCCAAATTATGATCTTGGTGATTTTGGTAAGTACCTCGGTTACGCTCAAACATTTGCAGTTGTTTTAATGGCTATCGCGCATATTTCAAAATATGGTTTTAAATGAGAATCTTTTTTTATTCTTTCTCATCACATATTCATCATAAACGGAGGTTGTATGAAAGAAAATGTTGGTGGATTTGATAAGTATTTAAGAATTGCAATCGGAGTTGTAATTCTTATTGTTGGATATATCTACGAATCATGGTGGGGATTAATAGGAATTATTCCGCTACTTACCGGTTTAGTTAATCGTTGTGGTTTATACTATTTGATCGGAGCATCTACTTGCAAAACAAGTGACAGCAAAAAATAAATAATTGGGGGCTAATTATGCTCCCAATATTATTTTATTTGTAAAATATATAAGTAAATTCCGATCACTCTTGATTAGTCAAATCTTCTTTAATTTTATCAAGTTCAACCCATCTTTCGTAAAGAGTTTTTACTTTTTCTTGTGAGATCGTGAGTTTGTCCTTTAACTCATTTATCCGGTTGCTATATTCTTCATAAAAATTGGGTGAAGAAAATATTCTTTCAATCTCTTCAACTTCACTTTCTGCTAATACTATCTTTTGTTCAATTTGTTCAAGTTCCATTGCATCTTTATAACTAAGTTTTTTTCGTTTTGGTTTTTCACGGACTACTTTTTTTGTAGAGTCTATTTTGGCTGATTCATGTTCACTTTTACGATTGCTACGTTTTTGAATGTAATAATTATAATCGCCTTCACTATAATAAATCTTTCCATTTCCTTCGAGAGCAATTATTCCATTACATACTCGATTTAAGAAATAGCGATCATGACTGACTATTAAAACACATCCTTCGAATGAGATTAAAGCTTCTTCCAACATTCTAAGGGTTGGAAGATCCAAATCATTCGTTGGTTCATCCAGCATAATAAAGTTGCCGCCTTTGCTTAAAATTTTTGCAAGTGTTAGTCGACTTTTTTCACCACCGGATAAACGTCCAACAAGTGTGTTAATCCTATCATCAGTGAAAAGAAAACGCTTGAGATAAGACCAGATTGATAATTGTTGTTTGCCAAATAAGATAGAATCACTTCCTTCACCAATTGCTTCGACAACAGTTTCTTCATCATTAAGAAGGAGTCTGGCTTGATCAATATAGTTGAACTTAGTTGTCTCGCCAATCTCGACCTTACCATGATAAGTAGTTATTTCACCTAAAATTAATTTTAATAAAGTCGTTTTTCCGGTTCCGTTTCTTCCGACAATTCCTATCTTGCTTTTTGGTTGGAAAATGTGATCAAATCCTTGAAATAGAATTTTGTCACCAAACTTAACTCCGACATCCTTTAGCTCAACAACTTTGTTACCTAATCTTTCTGAAGGGGGAATGATCAAATCAACTTCAAGTTCCGGTTCAAAGTTTGAATTTGACGCAACCTCATAAAAATTATCAATACGGCTTTTCGCTTTAGTTCGTCTTGCTTTCGGTCCCGTTCTTATCCAATCAAGCTCACGTTTTAAAAAGTTTTGGCGTTTTCTTTCCTCAATTTCCAGCAGCTTTTGGCGTTCAGCTTTATTAATTAAGTATGCAGTGTAATTGCCTTGATGAGAAATAAATTTTCCCGAGGAGAGTTCAACAATTCTATTTGCAATTCTATCAAGAAAGTAACGGTCGTGTGTAACAAAAATACAAGTTCCGCTATAGGCAGCTAGAAAGTCTTCAATCCATTCAATCGATTCGGTATCAAGATGATTTGTTGGTTCATCAAGAATAAGTAAATCCGGATTTGAGATAAGCGCACGGCATAAAGCGATACGACGTTTTTCACCACCGGATAGATTTGTTATTAAAATTTCTTTTGCCGGAGCTCCCAATGTTTTAATTAAGTATTCTATACGCTTATTAAGATTCCAAGAGTCTTTTTGAATAATAATTTCTTCAAGCAAATGTTTCTTTGGCGAATCGAATGGAGTTTCTTCATACCTTTTAATTAAATTCAATTCGTTTTCTGCACCGGCTAAAATATTTTCATAAACATTTTTGTCTTCATCAAGGGTAAAGTCTTGAGAAAGGAAACTAACATTAAGCTCTTTCTTTTTACTTACAAATCCGGAATCCGGTTCAATTAAACCGGTAATGATCTTTAAGAAAGTAGATTTCCCGGCACCATTCTTACCAATTAAACCGATGCGGTCTCCTTCATGTACACTTAGAGAAGCTTGATCTAGAATTATATGCTCACCAAAGTGAACTTTTAATTCCAGCGCAGTTAGAATGACCTCAGTTACATCATTAGCCATGTTTTCACAATAAAATGAAAAATTAATTATTTAGAGAATGTTAATATAATCAATGTTGATGTTCCGATTGCCGGTTAGTTTTTTCTTCAGAAGTTTTATAGCTATCTATTGCACTAATTTTTTTTGTAACTTCTCCACAAGTTAACATCATATCACCAAAATATGGATTTCTTATTTCTTCAGATTCACTTAACCAATATGCACCTTTATCGTCAAAAGCCATAGGACAGTATTGAACGTATACCCAATCAATGTTAACTCCAAATAATTCTGTAGCTTTAATTAATGCTTCTGAAACTATTTCAAAATGTTTTCTTTGTTCTTCTATTTCGTTGGTTTCTATTACAGAAGAAAGTGAACTACTTACATTATTTTCTATTTCCATCCATTGATGATGCGGCTCGTCTTCAAGTAAACTCATATTTACATTTTTTAGAGAACGGTTAACTTTTTGTGCTTCTTTTTTTACTTTAGCCACATCGCTTTCTACAAAGGCATTTTTAAGAAGAAAGTAATTATTTACAACATCTGTTAATTGTGTTTTGAATGTATTATTAACTTCAAGACGTTTGCTTTCAGGTTGATTCATCATACTATGTTTGCCACTGAGCTGCGCTGCAGCATCGACGGCGAAGACTCCATTAACAACTATTTCTTCACCATCGGTTAAACCTTTTTCGACTATGTAATTATTCCCGGCTTGTGGACCTAAAATTACTTCACGCATTTCAAAAGTAGGGGATTCGGCTCTTGGTGTTTTTACATAAACTACCGAACGCTTGCCAGTCCACAACACAGATGTTTTAGGAATCATCAATGATTTTGATCCACTGTTCCTGGACATTGTTAAATTTGATGAAGTTGATTTCAAAATTGCATTAACAAACATGCCCGGCTTCAACAATAAACCGGGATTACTGGTTTCGGTTCTTACAGAAGCTGTTCTTGTTTGAAGATTGATTAACGGATCAACGAATGTAACAGTCGAACTAAATTCTTTACCGGGTAGCGAAGCTACATTAAAATTCACTTTACTTCCAAGATTAATCCAAGGAAGATCACTTTCATAAGCATCAAGCATAATCCATACAGAACTCAGGTCTGCAATTTCAAAAAGAATATCTCCTTTATTTGTATAGTCTCCAGTTGAAATATTTCTTTTTGTGACAATCCCGGAAACATCAGCATAAATATCTAATTCTGTAAATACTTCGCCTGCAGATTCAATATAAGAAATCTGTTTTTCTGTCATTTTCCATAAACGAAGCTTTTCTTTAACTGCTGAATAAATAGAAGGATTGCTTTCTTTGTTCTTTGCAGCTTCAAGAAGTTCTTTTTGTGCGCTTACTAATTCAGGTGAATAGATCGTTCCTAGTTTTTCATCTTTTTGTACTGTTTGCCCGGTGAAATCAACAAATAATTTTTCAATTCTACCGGAAAAGTCGGCAGTTATTGAAACAAGTTTTCTTTCATCGGGAAATACTTTACCTGTTAATGCTATTTCATATTCAGGAATATTGTAAGTTACTTTTTTTGTTTGGACATTTGCTAAAGCTGCTGCTTCCGGTGACATTGAATAAGTAAAATTATTTTGAACCTCTTGATTATTATTGGATAGGGGAATCAAATCCATTCCACAGATTGGACATTTGCCCGGTTCATTTTGCCTAATTTGTGGATGCATTGAGCAAGTCCATATTGTTTCTTCAGCAACTTCATTATTATGCAGATGAGTTTCAGAATTATTGCCGCCAAACAGAAACCAGCCGATTAAAAGTCCTGCCGATAGCACCAGAAAAAATTGGAATATCCGGTTTTTAAATATTGTTTTCATAATTTTTTTCTCACTTATTTAATTCATTTCATTGATTTTTTTAATAGCTGAGCATTAATTGCAACGATGATAGTACTCATGCTCATTAATACTGCTCCGATAGCCGGACTTAAAACTATTCCAAAGTTATACAACACACCTGCAGCCAAAGGAATAGCAATAATATTATAACCTGTAGCCCAGACTAGGTTTTGCATCATCTTTTTATAAGTCGCTCTGCCGAATAAAATAAGATCAGCTATATCTTTCGGATTTGAGTTTACAAGAATTATATCGGCTGTTTCGGCAGCCACATCAGTTCCCGAACCAACAGCTATACCAACATCTGCCTGTGCAAGTGCAGGTGCATCATTTACACCATCGCCTGTCATTGCAACAAACTCACCATTGTTCTGAAGTTCCTTAACTTTTTCAAGTTTTTGATGAGGCAGGACATTTGCCATAAATCCATCCATTTTTAATTCATCACTGACTTTCTTCGCAACTTTTTCATTATCACCAGTAAGTAATAAGTTTTTAATTCCCTCGCTCTTTAGAGTTTTTATTGCATCGAAAGATTCCTCACGTATCTGGTCTGCAAATGTGAAATAACCGACAAGTTTGTTACTAATCAAGATATATACGATTGTTGCTGCGGTTGCGTTTTTCGCAGAATCCGGTATCTCAATTTCCTTCTCTTTTAGGTAATTTGGTCCAACAACTTTTATTTCTTTACCTTCAACAATTCCTTCAATGCCTTTGCCCGGAATACTATCGAATTTTTCGGATTCAGGAACTTTAATTCCTTCTTCTTTAATTTTATTCATGAATCCTCTTGCTATATAATGTTCAGAGTGTTTTTCAATTCCTGATGCAAATTTGAGGAGTTCTTTCTCATCATATTGATTATCAATCACTATTATTCCAGATAATTCGTGTGAACCTTTAGTTAAAGTTCCGGTCTTATCAAAAACTATTGTATTAATTAGCCGTGCATTTTCGAATGCAGTGCGGTTACGGATAAGCAATCCTTTTTTTGCAGACATTGTTGTTGAGATTGCAACTACCAAAGGCACAGCAAGCCCTAGTGCATGCGGACATGAGATAACCATAACAGTTACCATCCTTTCCAGTGCATAAACAAATTCAAATCCAAGTGCAAGCCATACAATCAAAGTGATAACACCACCGATTAGAGCTACAAATGTTAAAATTTTTGCAGCACGATCGGCAAGATTTTGAGTTTTCGATTTTACTTTTTGCGCATCTTCAACGAGCTTTATTACTTTATTGAGGTAGCTGTCTTTACCTGTATGCAAAACTTTTATTTTTAAAGAACCGTTACCGTTGACTGAACCACCGATAACGTGATCATCTTTTTTCTTTTTAACCGGTTTGCTTTCACCTGTTAACATACTTTCATCGAGGTGACTTTCGCCGTCAATTACAACTCCGTCAACTGGAATTTTTTCTCCCGGTTTAACTGCTACAATGTCATTTTCTTTTAAATCTTCAACCGGAACGTCTTTCATCTCACCATTTAATACAAGGTGAGCATTCGAAGGCATCATTTTAACTAGAAGTTCCAACGCACGCGATGCACTTTTAACTGATTTCATTTCAAGCCAATGACCGAGAAGCATAATATCAATCAAAGTTGCCATCTCCCAGTAAAAATCCATCCCTGTAAGTCCGAGTGTAACTGCAAAGCTGTAAGCCCAGGCTGCGGTTATAGCAACTCCAATTAAAGTCATCATCCCGATACTTTTTGTTCGGACTTCATCATACAATCCCTTTAAGAAAGGAAATCCGCCGTAAAAGAATATGAAAGTTGCAAGAGCACTCAAAACATATTTATCACCGATGAATGTCAATTCAAAACCAAGCCATTGTTGTATCATATGCGATAATGCAAGAACCGGTATTGTTACGATAGTGTTGATAATAAATTTTTTCAAAAAACCTTCCACCGAATGACCGGCGTGTTTATCATGTCCGCCATGATCATGTCCATTTTGTTTTTTGTTATGCTCTTGCATATCATGTTCATCATGTTTCTTATGATGTGTGTGTTTTTCTGGTTCTTTATTATGAGGATGATGTTCATGACCACTGTCTTTATGATTATGTTCGTCCATATAATTCTCCTTAATTAAAAACACAAATTAATTCTTTAGAAAAACCCTTATTCAAAAACACAAAAAACAAATTCCAAATATCTTTGATTCCATTTCCCATCAACAATTTTTCATTAGTAAGTTTATCTTCCCAACAACCTTTCAAGCATTGCCACAGCTTTTTTTTGATCAACAATAGCATTTAAACTTCGTAAACGATAATCTAATATCTGTTGCTGTATTCTTAGTACTTCTTCAAACTGTGTACCCGATGTTGAATATTGAACAATAAGTAAATCAAGAGTTTGTTGTGCAATATCCCTTTGTTTTTGATACAATGTCATTCGTCTTTCTGCATCATTGAAATATTTTATGATGTTTTCATAGCTCGAAATTAATTGATTACTTGTTTCAAGTCTAAGTTGAGAGATTTCTTTCTGTCGAATTACTGATTCATCGATAGCTCCATCGTACTTGCCTCGCCATAGAGGAATACTAATTGTCGCCATCGGCATTACCATATTATTCGGTTCCATCATCGATCCGGGTCTCTGTTGAAAAATAGAATATTGCAAACCCAGACCAATCATCGGGTAACCCATTTTTTTATTCATTTCCTCTTTTGCAATTAATGCTTCTTCTTCTTTTTGAAGCATGCGAATCATCGGATTTAGAGAGCGAATATTGTTTGCTAATTCATTATCCTTCCCGGGTAATTGAGAAGGTTGGAGTGTATCGGGAATATTTACAAATTCATCTTCTGACCGGTTTAATAAATTATTAAACCGTACCATTAGTGGGTGCATACTATCGTGCATTAGTTCTAATTTATTTTGTAATTCGTTTATTTCAAGCTGCACACGAAGTACATCAATCATTGAATTATCAGCATTCATCGCAGACATACTACTCATACTTGATTTACCGGAAGTGGGCGTTGAGCTGGAACTTTGATTACTCATACTCATTCCACCCATACCGTTTGATGAAGCAGAAGATTGTTTGGAATTCATTGACGGGGTTTTTGAACTTCTTGTTTGACTTGTTCCACCGCTTTTTAATCTATTGATTGCAAGCTTTTCCAATGTTTGAAGGATCTCTAAATTCTCTTCGGTTATTCTTATTTCTTCCTGAAGCAGGTAAAGTTCATACCAAGTTGACTTAACTTCAAAGAATAACATACTTTTTGCATCGTTGAATGCTTCATATTTAGCTTTAGCCATAAGAGCGGCTTCTTCCTCAGCAGCTCCAAGTGTACCAAACCATGGAAACATTTGCATAAGAGAAATATCTGCTACCTGGTTGCCCATATATCTTTCCATCGGTTCAAGGAAGTAACCGAAAGTAAGTTGTGGATCAGGCAGGCTACCAACTTGATTGATTTTTTCTAATGAAGCTTGGTATGAATAAAATTTTGATTTTAATCCGGGGTTATTTTCAGCCGCAATATTCAGGTAATCATTAAGAGTTTGTGAATGAACAGTAATAACATTTACTGAAAATATTATAATAGCAGAAATTGACCATCTGAAAGATTTATAAGGATTAAAACTGTTGAAACAGTTGGAATTATGTTTTTTTTGTTCAATTACCCAACGGATTAATCCGTTGGTTAATAAGAGGTAAATTAAGTTTAAGAACCGTTTCAACGGTTTATAAGTTATTTTTTTCATTATTGATTCTTCCTTAATAAAAATTCTTCACGGGCAGAATAAAGTACGGGTACAACAAACAATGTAATCAACGCAATCGTCATTCCGCCGAAAGCCGGTATTGCCATAGGTATCATAATATCCGAACCTCTTCCGCTTGACGTTAAAACAGGTAACAGCGCTAACAATGTTGTTGCAGTTGTCATCAAACAAGGACGAACTCTTTTAATTCCCGCTTCTAATACTGCGGTATGAATTTCTTCTAAGCTTTCAGGTTTATTTTTTTGAAAACTCTGCTTCAAGTAAGTTGCAATTACTACTCCGTCGTCGGTAGCAATTCCAAACAATGCAATAAAACCGACCCAAACAGCGACACTTAAGTTAAATGTTCGCATTTGGAATAATTCTCTCATGTTAGTCCCGAATAATGAGAAATCCATAAACCAGTTTTGTCCATAAAACCAAAGCATTACAAAGCCACCAGCAAATGCAAGTGCTATTGCTGTAAAAATCATGAGAGATGTGGTAGATGATCTAAATTGGAAATATAATATCAAGAAGATAACAGCAAGAACAAGCGGAACAATGATGCTTAAACGCTTTTCAGCACGAAGTTGATTTTCATAACTTCCGGAAAATTTATAACTAACTCCCGCCGGTATTTCCAATTCACCGGAGGCAATTTTAGACTCAAGGTATTTCTGAGCTTCTTCAACAACTGTTACTTCTGCATAGCCGGGATTTTTATCCAACAAAACATAACCGACAAGGAATGTATCTTCACCCCTTATCATTGCCGGACCTTGGCGAAATTCGATCTTTGCAATTTGTGCAAGCGGAATTTGCGAACCGGTTGGTGTGGGAATTAAAATTCGTCTAATCATTTCGGGATTATCTCGCCATTCTCTTGCATATCTTGCTCGTATATTAAAACGTTCACGTCCTTCAACCGTCTGTGTTAAAGGAATACCACCGATCGCAACTTCGATATACATTTGAACATCACCGATACTTAATCCGTAACGAGACATTTCCGTACGATCAAGATCAATTTCAAGATAAGGCTTACCTAAACTTCGGTCAGCAAATACTGCTTCGGGTTTAACTGAAGGAACTTCTTTAAGAAGCGATTCTAATTTTAGACTGAAGTCTTCAATAGTTTTTAAGTCTGGACCATAAACTTTAATTCCCATCGGGGCACGCATACCGGTTTGCAGCATTACAAGTCGAGTTTCAATCGGCTGCAATTTAGGCGCTGAAGTTACACCGGGAATATCATTTGTAGCTTTTACAATTTCGTCCCAAATATCATCCGGTGATTTAATGTGATCACGCCATTGACGAAAGTATCTACCATTATTATCTTCGATTAAATTATCTTTTTCATCTCTAACGAATTCGTCGTTGTCGTCAATCTTGAAACGGATAGGATAACCGTTTTCATCAGTTATATATTCGTTTTTATAAAGGATAACATTTTCAAACATCGAAAGAGGTGCTGGGTCAAGTGCACTTTCAACCCTACCGGCTTTACCAACAACTGTTTCTACTTCCGGAATTGCTTGTACACGCATATCAAGTTGTTGCAAATATTTTTGGTTTGCTTCAACCCCGGAATGCGGCATTGAAGTAGGCATCAATAAAAACGAACCTTCATCAAGAGAGGGCATAAATTCTTTTCCCATTCCGGGAAATGAATGTGATAGAGTACTCCAAAGAGTTGTAGTGCGAATGTTTAATCCAACTGCATCAAACCCTTTGGGAATGATTCCAAAAAATTTGTCGAATCCGAGCCAAATATTTATCCCGAACAAAATTATAAAGATCGGAATTGTTAAGAATATCTTTTTATTATCAAGACACCATTTTAAAATCTTGGGATAATAATTTATGAATACTTTGAAGATGCCAAGCACGAGAGCAATAATGAGAATTATAAAAAAGAAATTAATTAACAAAGGATTCTTCACACCTAGCGGCATCCACTCTCCGGCAAGTAGCCAAGCAACAGCACCAGTAATTATTGCTACTGTAATTTTTTCGTGATGTTTTATTAGAAAGTCAATGTATAAACGGTATCGGGAAAGATTATATTTTTTGTAAAATGGATTTTCTTTTATTTCCTCATCATTAAATAGATTGTAGAGAGTATTGTTTAATCCAAGTAAAATTAAAACAACACCTGCCCAAGTGATCCAGAATAATGAAATAAATCCGAATACAATCAATGCGATGTTAAGATAAACTCGATGAACATTTTTACGTGTCCTTAACGAAAATAACCAATGAGCAAATGCCGGCATCATAAATAATGTTATAATTAGAGCCGCGACCAATGCAAATGTTTTTGTGAAAGCGAGTGGTCCGAATAATTTTCCTTCTGCTGCTTGCAATGTGAACACCGGAAGAAAACTAACAATTGTTGTTGATACAGCAGTAATTATTGCCGATGATACTTCAGCCGATGCATTGTAAACAGTCATCAACATTGATTGTCCCGGAGGGGCTTCGTCTTTATGCCGAAGAATATTTTCACTAAGAATAATACCGAGATCAACCATTGTACCTATCGCGATAGCAATACCGGAAAGTGCAACAATGTTGGCATCTACATTAAAATATTTCATCATTATAAAGACCATCAACACTGCAATAGGGAGCAGGGCAGAAATCATTAAAGAAGCTCGCAGATGCATTACCATAATAATGATTACTATAATTGTTATTAGAATTTGAAGACTAATTGCTTCATTTAACGTACCGAGTGTTTCATATATTAAATCGGTGCGATCGTAGAATGGAACTATTGTAACTTTTGATATTCTTCCGTCATCAAGTTTTTTAGAGGGAAGTCCCGGAGAAATTTCTTTTATTTTCTCTTTAACATTCTGAATAATCTTAAGCGGATTATCACCATAACGAGCAACAACAACTCCGCCAACCGCTTCGGCGCCGCCTTTGTCCAAGAATCCGCTATGACCTCGCGGTGCTGGCCCAATGTTTACTTTAGCAACATCAATTATTCTAATGGGAATGTTATCTGTTACCTTTACTACTGCCTGCTCAATATCTTCTAAAGATTTTACATAACCCAATCCGCGCACATAATATTCAGCCAAGTTTAACTCGATAGTGTTTGCACCGACATCAAGATTGCTTTGTTTAATTGCGTCAACAACATGCATCATGCTTACATTGTGTGCTTTTAGTGCAACGGGATCAAGATCTACTTGATATTCTTTTATAAATCCGCCAATTGATGCAACTTCTGAAACACCTTCCGATGCTGTCAATGAGTAACGAACATAGTAGTCTTGTATTGTTCTCAATTCGTGAGGATCCCAACCGCCAATTGGGTTCCCATCTTGATCTCTTCCTTCGAGTGTGTACCAAAATATTTGTCCCAATGCAGTTGCATCCGGGCCCAATGTAGGGGAAACTCCTTCTGGCAGCAAATCACTTGAGAGCGAATTTAATTTTTCGAGCACACGAGTTCTACTCCAATAGTATTCAACATCTTCATCAAAGATTATATAAATACTTGAGAAGCCGAACATCGATGTACTTCTTATACTTTTAACTGAAGGCAAACCAAGAAGAGAAGTTGTTAACGGATATGTAATTTGGTCTTCGACATCTTGGGGACTTCTTCCCATCCATTCGGTAAATACGATTTGCTGGTTTTCACCAATATCCGGAATTGCATCTACAGGAACTGGATCACGTGGAAGAAGTTCAATATCCCAATTAAAAGGAGCCGTTACGATGCCCCATCCCACAAACAAAATGAGAAGCAGCACCGTAACAAGCTTATTTTCGAGAAAGAATTTTATTAGTGTATTTATCATTGTCTTCTTAGTTAAATATATAAACGATTAGTTTTCTTCTTGTTTACTTTTACTTTCCTTTTTCTCATCTGATTTTAGTTCTTCTCTATCGAATTTGCAGCAGTTTGGAAGCTTTGAGTAAACTTCATCTGAAGCTTTATATTTTTCTGTATCATGTCCGACTTCTACAACGTTTTTATGTAGTTGATCTTCGCTAATTTTTCCTTTGAGATAAACAACAGTTGCCATCTTGGATTCTTTATCCCAGTCAGCCGATTCAACTCCATCGACCATTAAGGCTTTCTCGATTCTTTTTTCACACATCCCGCAATTACCAAAGACTTTAAACTCTGTGGTAACCTTTGCAACTTCTTCTTGTGCAGAGACATTTATAAATGACAACATTAATAATGATAAAAACAGAACGATAGATTTATTTATAGTTTTCATGGTGATACTCCTTTTTATTTAGTTTGATTGTTAATGTATGTTTGATTGATAACCGCTTAGGCAAGTAATTTTAAAAATTAATTGAGATTAGGATTAAGAGTAAGATTATGATTAACATAAAGACTTAATCAATTTACTAAGATTATGCTCTGAATAGCGATTAAAAACTAGAATACACTCATTAAGTCAATCGGAATAAATAATTCTTACTTACTTAATACTAAGCAGTTATAATTGTGTAAGTATCAAATTAGAAATACGGAAATGGAGAGATAGATTTTATTACTTGAAATCAGTGGGGGAGAGTGAACATTAAAAAATTCATTTCTTGTTAAGTTTAACTCAGTATCAAAACTTTCAGATGAAAGCAATGAAAAAACTTCGTTTGCAATATTCAGTTGAGTTTTGGAAGAAAGGAATGTGTCTTTTATCGAATTATCAACAATCAAATCTTGGCAGCAATTGTCTATATACTTCATCAGTGTGGAAAGTTCATCAGTTTCAGACTCACAGCAAGAAACTTCTTCAACCTTTGGAGAATGCATTGCACATTCTTCCCCAAATTGAATCGAGTCCCAGAAACTGATTGAATCCATCGAACCGCAGAAATGAGCTATTACTGGCATTCCTGTTGTGGATATTGTAAAGAGAGAAATTAGAAATAATATAGATAGTTTTTTCTTGATCATAGCAATAGAATAATATAATCTTTTTTACGTTACAATAAAAATAAAAATACTAACAATTTATTTATGTTTAGGATCGACAGTATAATCTATACAAGTTTTTATAACCTTATATCTGGAAAATATTTATTTTATCAGTAAATTCAAATGCATAAACAGAATTAATTTAACATTCTGAAGAAAGGAAAGTTTCAACAGGAGTTTTTTTGATGACTAAGACGCAGCATAATCTTTATGTTGGAGTTTTCATTTTAGCAGGTGTTGCCTCGTTTGTCTTGTTAATTTATAACGGATTTGATTACTATACCACCTCTCTAGAAGAAAGATTTTTTAATCCTTCACACACTTCTTTAAAACCGAGCGGTTCAGTAGGGCACGGTCTTGGAATTATTGGTTCATTAATGATGCTCATCGGAGTTGGAGTTTATATTGCTAGAAAAAGAATAAGACAATTCGGAAGAATTGGTTTGTTAAAACATTGGCTCGAATTTCACATTTTTTTGTGCAGTGTTGGTCCTATGTTTGTTTTATTTCATACTGCATTCAAGTTCGGTGGAATTGTTGCTGTAAGCTTTTGGAGTATGATCGCCGTTGTTTTAAGTGGTGTTATTGGAAGATATATTTATATTCAAATTCCTCGAAGTATTTCGGGTAAAGAATTATCGTTGAACGAACTCAGATTAATTGATGAAGAAATGGCTGAGAAATTAGAAGGGGAAAAAGGTCTTTCTCAAGATCTAAAAGATGAAATAAATAATTTTGATTTTAAAAATTATATGAAATCCGAGAGCGGTATTTTTACATTTCTTCTGAAAGGATATTGGATAACTTCAAAAATACTTTATAAAGTGAATAAAAATTTAACCTACAATAAAGTTTCAAAACAAAACAAAAAAACAATTTTAAAGCTTACCAAAACTAAACTGACTCTCAATAGAAGGATAAAACTTTTGAGATCAATGCAAAGTATCTTTAGGTATTGGCACATCTTTCATTTACCGTTTGCAATAATTATGTTAATAATAATGTTAGTTCATGTTGGAGTAACATTGGCATTCGGTTATAAATGGATTTTCTAAAAAGGAGTAAAAATGAAAATAAGACCTATTCACATATATCTTGGTGCTTTTATAATTATTATTATTTCACTAGTATTAATAACTTCGGAAGATACCTCATCTTCTTCATTTCAAGGGAATACAAACCAATCTCAATTACCGCAGGATGATATTCATCAAAATCTCGGGAATGCACCGGGCAGCGGAAATGTTTCAAGTGAATTTAAAGAGAACATGGCTCGTCTAAAAGCAGGATATGAGAATAATCCTTCCGATACTCTAAATGCTCTTGAATATGCACGGTTATTAGCGGCAGCACATCAGCCAGATGAAGCATTGGAGGTATATAATAAAATATTAGAATTTGATTCAGGAAGAACAGATATCCGACTCGAAGTTGCCACAGTTTACTACAATATGCAAAACTTTACCGAAGCGAAAAAACAAATGGAAGCAGTTCTGGCAAAAGAACCGGACTCACCCGATGTTCAATATAATTTAGGTGCTATTGAAGCAGCACTTGGTAATCTAGTCAAAGCAAAAGAGATTTGGGAAAAAGTAATGACTGAGTATCCCACGAGTGAAGCTGCAAAAATTGCTAGCTCTTCTTTACAAAACTTGAATTGAGAAATTGGAAGTTATATTAGAAAATACCGCAGCGTATCTATTTGTAATTATTCTAGCCAGTGGCATAATATATTTCTATCTAAGTCAGAATAAAAAGAAATCACAAGTTGTTGAAAAAAAGATTGAACGGGCAAAAGCACTTGGTTTTCATGATCCTGTTTCATTGCATCCAGTTATAGATTATGATATTTGCATCGGTAGCGGTGCTTGCGTGAAAGCTTGTCCCGAACTAGATATCCTTGGGTTGGTTAACGGCAAGGGAAATCCGGTTAATGCATCTAGATGCGTTGGTCACGGTGCTTGTTTCCACTCTTGCCCTGTCGAGGCTATATCTCTCGTGATGGGAACTGAAAAGCGGGGTGTCGAACTTCCTCACGTTTCCCAAAAATTTATGACCAATGTTGAAAACGTTTACATTGCTGGTGAACTCGGCGGAATGGGCTTAATTAAAAATGCAGTAGAACAGGGGAAACAAGCTGTTGAAAATATTTATTATTCTCTCAATAAAAAGCATAAGGCAGAATATGATTTGCTAATAGTTGGTGCAGGTCCTGCCGGTATATCGGCAACATTAAAAGCTCAGGAACTTGGATTAAAATATAAGACTGTCGAACAAGATACTTTAGGTGGGACAATTTATTCATTCCCTAGGGCAAAAATTATTATGACTTCTCCAATGGATTTACCACTCTATGGTAAAATCAAACTTGTAGAAACAAGCAAAGATGAACTTTTAGAACTTTGGAAAAATGTACTCATAAAAAACAAGATTACAATCAGCGAGGAAGAAAAAGTTCAGTCGATCCTAAAAAAAAATGAAATTTTTGATATAGAAACATCAAAAGGAAAATTTAGTGTGGCCACAATTTTACTAGCCATTGGAAGAAGAGGCAGTCCTCGCAAATTAGGTGTACCTGGAGAAAACAAACCGAAAGTTTATTATCGTTTATTGGAACCTGAACATATACACAATAAAAATATTTTGATTGTTGGAGGGGGCGATTCTGCAATAGAATCAGCTTTGCTACTTTCTGAAGAAAATAACAAAGTTACTCTTTCTTATCGAGGTGATTCGTTTAACAGATTAAAGCCACGTAATCTTGAAAAATTGGAGAGTGCCTTGAAAGAAAAATCAATTGATGTGATTCTAAATTCAAACGTTAAAGAGATTAAAGATGATTCGGTTTTACTTGTTACTTCTAATGATGAAAAAGTCCTGGAAATTAACAACAACTTGGTTTATGTTTTTGTTGGTGGTGAATTACCTAATAAGTTTTTAGAATCGATTGGAATAGAAATTACGAAAAAGTATGGAGAAACCGTTTTAACCCATCGAAAGGAGTGAAAAAGTATTTATATATATTATTAGTGTTTTCCGTCTCCCTATTAGCACAAATTTCACCGGGAGATTTGACTGAGGCACACAAGCACCTCGAAGGAATTAGCAATTGCACAAAGTGCCATGAGCTGGGAGAAGAGGTTAAAAATGAGAAGTGTCTGGATTGTCATTCGGATATAAGAAATTCTCTGCAAACCAATTCCGGTTATCACTCTCATCCGATGGTAAAACCAGAAAAATGCTATACATGCCACAGCGAGCATCACGGAAGAAAATTTGAAATAATTCGTTTTGATAGAAATACATTCGATCATTCGGCAACTGGATTTAATTTGACCGGTAAACATTCTTCCATAGAATGTGGTGATTGTCATACTACAAAATTTATCCTACTTGAGGATTACAAGAATAAAAAGGGGACCTTTTTTGGTTTATCACAAAACTGCATCACTTGTCACAATGATTATCATCAAGGTACATTAAGTCGTAACTGTGAAACGTGTCATAATACCGAAAAGTTTATACCTGCACAAAAATTTAATCACGATACTGCAAAATTCAAACTGACGGGTGCTCACATTAATGTTCAGTGTAAGGACTGCCATAAAATTGAAATTAGGAATAATTCTAGTTTCCAACTATTCGCTGGATTGCAGTTTGATAGATGTATTGATTGTCATGAAGATACTCACAAGGGAAAATTTGGACAAACTTGCGAAGATTGCCATTCAACCGTTTCTTTTACCAAAATAAAAAACATAGATAATTTTGACCACGCAAAGACAAATTTCCCATTAATTGGTCGTCATCAATTGGTTGGATGCAAAGATTGTCATAAGACTACTCTGTCAACTAAACCGAAGCATGAAAAATGTATTGATTGCCATAATGATTATCATAAAGGTGAATTTTCTGCGAACGGACAAACCAAAGATTGTTCGCAGTGCCATACAGAACTTGGATTCATGCCTTCTACTTTTACTTTGGAACTTCATCAAAAAACTCGATTCCCATTAAACGGAAGCCATCTTGCTTTACCCTGTTTCTTTTGCCATAAGAAAAATGAAGTCCATCAATTTCGATTTACAAATGTAAATTGTATCCAATGTCATGAAAATATTCATAAAGGATTCATGCAAACAAAGTTTTTAACTGATGAAAATTGCGAACAATGTCATAATACGACACTATGGAGCGATGTTGAATTTGATCATAGTAGAACAAATTTTAGGTTAGAAGGGAAGCATAAAGAAATTTTATGTTCAGATTGTCATTTTGAGAAAAGTGATAAAGAATTCAAGCAAAATTTTGAAAATTTACAAATGGCTTGTGAAAGCTGTCATAATGATGTGCATTTTAATCAGTTTAAAGTTGAGGGTAAAACAAATTGTGAAAGATGCCATACTTCTTATAGCTGGCTTCCTAAAAAATTCGATCATTCGAATACTTTGTTTCCTTTAGGGGGCGCACATTCAAAAGTCAATTGCCAAGAATGCCATAAGCAAATTGAAACACCGGTAGGAAAATTTGTCAAATATAAATTTGAAGAGATAAAATGTATAAACTGTCATTCATCTTAGTGCTGTTTTCACTTTCTCTAATGGCACAAGCGCCGCACGGCGATGGCTTTTCTCTCGATTGCAGCATATGTCATACTGCACAAAGCTGGAAGGTTGACTTTGATAAAATTTCCTTTGACCATTCTCAAACCAAATTTGAATTATTGGGACAGCATAAAATTGTAAATTGTACCGACTGTCATGAATCGCTTGTATTTAAGAATGTAAATAATAATTGTTTCGAATGTCATTTTGATATTCATGAAACGACAGTAGGAACTGAGTGTGAAGTTTGTCATAATAATAATAGTTGGGTAGTAACAAATATTAAGGAAATTCATGACTTAGGTAGATTCCCTTTAGTTGGCAATCATGCGATTGCTGATTGTGAAGATTGTCATATATCCGTTTCAGATCTACGATTTGAACCGCTTGGTTCAGCTTGTTATGATTGCCATAAAGTGGATTACAACAGTACACTGAATCCAAATCATGCTTTGTCTGGTTTTTCAACCGATTGTGAAGAATGCCATAGTTTAACGGATTCTGAATGGTCGGTGGCTGCATTTGCACACGAATTTTTTCCGTTAATAGGTGGACATCAGATAAGCAATTGTTTTGAATGTCATTCACAAAATACCTTTAGCGAGTTAAATTCGGAATGCTTTCAATGTCATCAAGCTGATTATGAAAATGCACAAATAATTAACCACGTTGCTTTAGGATTTGATACTGATTGTTCAATTTGTCATTCATTAAATCCCGGATGGAGTCCGGCCACTTTTGCAAATCACAATGATATTTATCCTTTAATAGGGGCTCATGCTGCTATCGCTTCGGATTGTAATCAATGTCACTCAACGGGTTATAACAATACTCCTAACCAATGTATTGGATGTCATGAATCTGATTATAATTCAACGACTAATCCATCGCACATTACATTAAATTTTTCAACCAATTGTGAAGAATGTCATTCTCAAAATGCCTGGACACCGGCAACGTTTGACCATGATGCACAATTCTTCCCAATATATTCTGGTGAACATAACGGTGAATGGAGTGCATGTTCGGATTGTCACATAGATGCAAACAATTATGCCGTGTTTAGCTGTACCAATTGTCATGAACATAACAAAACAGATATGGATGACGAGCATATTGGAATAAACGGTTATATCTATGAAAGTTCTGCTTGTCTATCATGTCATCCGACGGGTTCGGGTGAGGGGGGATTCAACCATAATACTACCAATTTCCCACTCACCGGTTCACATATAACAGTTGATTGTCAGGCTTGTCATATTTCAGGTTATCAAGGTACATCGATACTTTGCGAAGATTGTCATCAAGATGATTATTTAAACGCACCTGATCACACATCGTTAGGTTATCCGATGGATTGCGAACGATGTCATTCAACAACAGCTTGGGAAGTATCGACATTTAATCATAGTAATACTAATTTCCCGCTAACAGGTGCACATGTTACTCAAATTTGTAGCGATTGTCATTCTGCCGGATTTGAAGGAACTTCTACTTTATGTTTTTATTGTCACACGGATGAATTCAATTCCGCAATGAATCCTAATCATCAAAATTTAGGTTTATCAAATCAATGTGATGAATGCCATACGACGGATCCTGGTTGGAGCCCTGCTCAGTTTCCAAATCACAATGATTATTTTGTTTTATTAGGAGCTCATCTCACTGTTCCAAGTTGCGCCGATTGTCATACAATTGATTATAATACTACACCAAATCAATGTATCGGTTGTCATGAATCTGATTATGATTCAACAACTGACCCTGCACATCGATCTGCAGGTTTTACTACTGATTGCGAAGTTTGTCATAATGAAACTTCTTGGACACCAGCAACATTTGACCATGATGCTCAATTCTTCCCAATATATTCCGGTGAGCATAATGGTGAATGGAATGCATGTTCGGATTGTCATACAAATCAAAATAATTATAGTGAATTTGTTTGTACTAATTGTCACGAGCACAATAAAACTGATATGGATAACGAACATACAGGAGTTGAAGGTTATGTTTTTCTAAGTCAAGAATGTTTTGCCTGCCACCCTAACGGAACAGCAGAAGGGGCTTTCAATCACGCAAATTCAAACTTTCCTTTAACCGGTGCACATACAAATCTTCTGTGCGAAGATTGTCATCAGAACGGTTATCTCGGCACTTCAAGTTTGTGCTTTGATTGCCATAATAATAATTACAATTCAAGCCAAAATCCTTCTCACTCAATATTAGTTCTATCGCAAACCTGTGAAGAATGTCACTCAACAGATGTATGGATTCCTTCTACTTTTAATCACTCAACAACTGGATTTGAATTAATTGGTGGGCATCAGATTCCCGATTGTTCGAGTTGTCATACAACCGATGTCTCAACAACTCAAAATATTTGTTTTGCTTGCCATGAAAATGATTACTCAATCGCTCCTGATCATTCGTCTTTAGGTTATCCTACCGCTTGTGAACAATGCCACGTAACAACTAGTTGGCAAGAAACCACGTTTGATCATAACGGTACAAATTTTCCTTTAACCGGCGCGCATATTGGTGAGAGTTGCGCTAGCTGCCATAGCGATGGATTTTCAGGAACAAGCACAGTTTGTTATGATTGCCACACGAATGATTTTAACTTATCATCCAATCCGGACCATCAACAAATCGGATTAGGAACTCAATGCGATGATTGTCACACGACTAACCCTGATTGGAGTCCGGCTGAATTTCCTGTTCATGATAATTTCTATCAGTTGATAGGTGCACATGCTGCAATTAGTAGTAACTGTATTGATTGTCACAACGGTGATTACAATAATACGCCAAACACATGTTTTCAATGTCATCAAAGTGATTATAATTCAACAACTGATCCGTCTCACTCGGCAGCGCAATTTCCAACCGATTGTGAGCAATGTCATTCTCAAAATGCATGGGAGCCATCTACGTTTAATCACGATGGACAGTATTTCCCGATTTATTCCGGCGAACATCAAAATGAGTGGAATTCGTGCAGCGATTGTCATACGAATGCAGCAAATTATTCAGTATTCTCATGTATTGATTGTCACGAGCATAATCAGACTGAAATGGATAGTAAACACAATGATGTAAGTGGGTATGTTTATGAAAGCGTAGCATGTTATGAATGTCACCCTGACGGTAAAGCAGGTAACGTTACATTCCCAAGTTTAAAAGATAGTGAGTTTTGATGAAGAAACTGGTTTTAATAATTATATTAACTTTTTTACCGTTACTTGCACAGACGGTTACTTACATTAATGGTGAAGTGACCTACAAATCTGCGGAGCATATCTACATTCGATTCGAAAATTTTGATTGGCTGGAAGTAGGCGATTCTGTTTTTACTTTAAAAAATAACCAATATAAGGTTGCGGGAACAGTAAAATTTCTTTCTTCAACTTCGTGCGCTGTTGAGCCTTCAATTGATTTGAATGTCGGTTCGATTGTTTATCGTAAGTATCAACCTAAAATTCAGCCTGAAAAAATTGTAAATAAAGAAATAGATAAACCTATTATTACCGAAACTTCCGAGGAAATTAAAATTCAAGAGATATCAGCAGAAGTTGAAGGAAAGGAATCAAGATTTTATGGGAGAATAGGAGTAACATCTTATTCGAACCTGACAAACAGAGAAAAATCGATTAACACTCAAAGGTGGAAGTATAGGTCTTCATTAAATTACGAGAATATAGGCGGCTCAAGTTTATCTATGACAAGTTATGTAACATTTTCTTACCGTACTCACGAATGGCGAAGAGTAGAGAATAATTTAATGACTGCATTGAAGATATATAACCTAGCGTTTAAATATGATTTTAATAATGAAACTAATATCTGGTTTGGTAGAAGAATCAATTCAAATTTGGCAAACATTAGTACAATTGACGGTGTTCAGTTTGAATCGAAAGTAGATTATTTTGATTATGGTTTGGTGATCGGTTCCCGCCCTCATTTTTCGGATTTCGGTTATAATGCAAAGCTTTTTGAATACGGAGGATACATTGCTCGCACTGATTCGATTAACAATAAGATAATGAAAAACTCATTTGCATTATTTCAGCAGACAAATAATTTCAAAACAGACAGAAGATTTTTATACTTCCAGCATTCAAATAATGTTATAGAAAATATCGATATATTCTTTTCAACTGAAGTGGATTTATATAAAAGAGAAAAAGGGGAGGGAAAAAGTGTATTTGATTTAACGAGTTTTTATTTTTCTTCCCGGTATTCACCATCACGATTTATTTCTCTTACAGCCTCTTATGATGCAAGAAAAAATGTAGTTTATTATGAAACTTATAAATCAGTAGCAGATAGTATCCTTGAATCCGAAACCCGGCAGGGTTTGAGATTAAGAGTTACAGTTAAACCTATAAATTACTTGATGTTAAATTTTGGGACCGGTTATAGGTATGTTCCGGGAGATAATGAACCGACAAAAAATTATGATGGAAGCATCACGTATTCCCGAGTGCCCTTTATTAATTCATCCATAACCGTAAGCGGTAATTACTTGATGACTAACTATTTAGATGGAAAAATAATTGGTGTGCGGATATACAAGGATTTATTTGATGGATTACTAAATCTTGGTCTGAGCTATAGAAATTTGGTATATAATTTTACATCCGGGTTATCGGATTTAAAACAAAATATTTTTGAATCGAATTTATCTGTCAAATTTAGTGATTCAATTTACTTAAACATGAGTTACGAAGGTGCGTTTGAAGAAACTGATAGTTTTGGAAGAATATTTGTTAATTTAACTAAACGATTCAGATAAATGTTGTGAAGTCTTGATTATCTTATATAAAAGTAGTAATCAATAGCATATATGACTATGACTAATCGGTTATAATTTTCGTTATATATTCATTAGGTATTTCTTCAAAATAATAGTTATTAATTTTTATTTTATTCTCTGTTCCAGAATAGATTTCTTTACTAGGCTTCTCATTGTTGTCGATCAAATTGTTTTTACTGAATTTTGTTTTATCAGCAATAACATAAAAGGGTTTACAGAATTCTTTACAAGCTAATGCTAGTAAATTACTTCCGACTTTATTAATTACTTTACCATTTTTTAATACTTTGTCAGCCCCGATAATGCCACAATCAACATTTTGTACTGCATTATAAATTTGTGCTTCTGTTATCAATGTAGTCTTAATTTTCGGAGAACTTAAATTTTCTGCTAAAATTCTTCCTTCAAGAATCGGTCTGCCTTCACTAACAATCACTTCGATTGATTCTTTCTCTGAAGCAGTTAACTTCAATATCTCTAAAATTGTTTTGCTATTTGAAATGGTTATAAATGAGTATAAATCCGAAATGAGTGGTTTGAAGGATCTGTAAATATTGTGGAATAAAATATCGTTATTATATTTATTCAAAAATTCCTTGATTGAATTTTCTTGATACGCAGCTCCGAGATTAGCAAGGAAATTTTGAATTGTTTGAAAATCGTGAAAGTGTTTTTGTAAAGATGAAATTAATTTTGGATTTATCTTATCATGATTGTTTCTTAGATAATGCAAAATTTTATCCAGTAATTCACGGCTTCCCGAAGTATTATCGGAAATGATATTAATTAATTCTTCCGGTAAATGATCAAAACTCATTTTTCAAATCGAAAACCCTTTATAGGTTCACGCAAAGTAAGAACAGGGCATGGTGCTTTACGAACAACCTTTTCAGCAGTACTTCCGAATAGTAAATGTTCAACACCGGTATGTCCGTGTGTAGCAATTATTATTAAATCAACATCTTCTTCGCGAGCGGTTTCAATTATTTCATAAAAAGGTTTACCGGTTTTGATTATTCTTTTTGATTTTAATTCACTACCAATTTCATTTTTTTCTAGTGTTTCTAATTCTGTCTCCACTCTTTCTGTCAGATTTTGATCCGTTGCGGGAATTGCAACTTGACCCATGCTAAAATCTGCGGGATAAATCATTGGTTCAATTACGGATACAAGACTCAACTCCGAATTAAATTGTTTTGCAAAATCAATTGCATATCTCAGCGCACGTTTCGAATAGTCGGAAAAATCGATTGGGACTAATATTTTTTTAAAGTTTGCCATGCTATTCCTCCTATTTTAGTTTTTCAACATAAAGAGAAAAATACTCGTCATTAACTCTTCGTAATCTGGTTGAAATAATAGTAGAAATCCCTTTCAGTATTTTTAAACCAGCTTTAGGATATCGCTCTATAAATTCATCCAAATCCGGTTTGAATATGACAGCTATGCTGCAAGCTTCTAAGGCAACTGCAGAACCCGATCTAACTTCATCATCTAATAAAGCAAGTTCACCAAAAAAATCACCTCGAGTTAGTGTTGCCATATCGATTGGTTCTTTATCATCAATAGATTGTTTTATAACAACTGAACCTTCTCTAACTATATATAATCCGATTCCTGGATCACCTTGATAAAAGATATATTCATTTGCTTCATAAACTCGATTGTGGATAATTTGCATAAGGAGTTTAATATATTTTCCCCTTAGATTTTCAAAAGGCGGCATTGCAAGAAGCAATTCTTCCAAATCGCTTTTTTCACCGGGCGTTTTGAATAAGTTTGCCCAAAAACTGCTTTTGCTTTTAATTAATTCTTGTGTTGTATCCATTTGTTCCTCTAATTAAATATTCCGGATTCGGCAACACGCCAGATTTTTTGACATGGAAATTTATTCTCATAAAGTGCACGGCCAATTATTACTGAATCAACTCTCTCATTCGACTCGTCCTGTACTTTCTTCAAATCTTCATATCCGCCAATTCCACCCGATAATGATACTTTAAGATTTGTGGCTTCCGCAATTTTATTTGATAACTGAATGTTTGGACCGTTCATCATACCGTTTGTTTTAACATCAGTTACAATGACTCTACAAACCCCTAACGATTCAAGATGTTTTGCATATTCAATAGGATTGACACCGGTTCTTTTTGTTCGACCTTTTATTACAACTTCGTTATCAATTACATCAATTGCCGCTGCAACCTTCAGCATTCCAAATTCATTTAGTATTTTAATAAATTCTTCCTCATTTTCAAATGCTAAACTGCCGACTACTATTCTAAAAACTCCTAAGTCGAATGCTCGTTTTGCATCATCGATGTTTGTAATGCCACCGCCGTATTCAATAGGAATTACTACGGACTCACAAATTTTTTTTATAATATTATAATTTTTATGTGAATGAAAATGTGATGAATCAAAATCCACAATGTGAATCGTCTTCGCATTTTCGGCTCTCCAAATCATTGCCATTTCAACCGGATCATCTCCGTAGGCAGAACAATTTAGTTCCGGTATTCCTTGAACGACTCTAACAATTTTACCGTCCTTTATATCTATACTCGGTATAACCAGCAATTTACGCATTTAAATTTTCCACTTACCGCCACTCTTAATCGATTTCCGGCTAATGATTAATTTTTGAATTTCACTTGTACCTTCAAATATACGCAAGATTCTTGCATCACGGTAATACCTTTCAATTGGTATCTCTCGCGAGAATCCCATTCCGCCATGAATTTGTAATGCCATATCTGCGACCTCTGAGACATTTTCTGAGCAGAATAATTTTACGATCGCTGCTTCTTGAGAGATATCTTGATCCCTTTCATATTTTGCAGCACATCTCAATAACATACTTTCCATAGCGTAAATTTTTGTTGTCATATCAGAAATCATAAATTGTATTGCTTGGAATTTTGCAATCTCTTGTCCAAATTGTTTCCTTTGTGTAGCGTAACTAACTGCAAGTTCCAACATTTCTTTTGCAGCACCAACAGAGCAAGCACCAATACCAAGTCTGCCCGCATCAAGCGTTTTCATCGCAATTAAAAATCCACGTCCCTCAGTTCCAATCATATTTTCAGAAGGAATTTCCACATTTTCAAAACTTATAGTGTTTGTTGTGCTTCCTTTTATACCAAGCTTCTTTTCATTAGGTCCAATTGAGACACCGGGGAAACTTTTCTCGACCACAAATCCGGTTATACCTTTTTCCGTTTTTGCAAAAACCGAAAAAACATCGGCAATCGCACCATTAGTTATCCAAACTTTTTCACCATTTAAAATCCATTTATCACCAACTTTTTTTGCAGAAGTCTTAAGATTAATAGCATCAGAACCCGCTTCAGATTCTGTTAATGCAAATGCCGCAATTTTTTTACCGCTACACAAAGAGGGGAGATATTTTTGCTTTAATTCTTCCGATCCTCCGATAAATATTGCATTTGTACCAATAGAAATATGAGCGCCGATAAAAGCCGCAGTTGATCCGCAAGCTCGGGTTACTTCTTCTTGAGCTATGCAATATCCAATTTCGCCAAAACCTCCACCACCATATTCTTCAGGAAACGGAGTGCCAAGGATTCCAACTTCACCTAGTTTTTTTATTAATTCTTTAGGAATTTCTTCATTTTGATCAATTTTTGCAGCAATTGGACGAATTTCTGCATTTGTAAAATCACGAACCATTTTTCTTAGAATTTCGTGATCTTCAGAAAAGGAATAATTCATTAATTTCTCCATTGTTAAAATCTTTCAAAAAATAAGCATTTAAGAGGTAAAAAATAAATTTAATCGATCCAAAGACATTATTTTTATTTTAATATAAAATCTTGACTTTTCAGCGTCTAATAGGCATATTTAAGTCTATGAGCAAAGATTATGTGCTAGAAACAAATGACAATGAAAAGATTCGCATTAGGACATTTGGTAAAAGTGAAAATCCGTGTATAATTTTTGTACATGGATTTAAAGGTTTTAAAGATTGGGGATTTGGACCATATTTATCAAACTTTTTTGCGGAGAAAGGTTTTTTTGTTATTACATTTAATTTTTCGCTGAATGGTGTGGGTGAAAGTTTAACAGAATTTGATGAACTTGAAAAATTTGCACAGAATACATTTTCAAGGGAAATCGATGAATTGAATTTAATTATTCGTTCTTACCGTGATGGTTTTTTCACTGAAAATATTTCTTCTAAAAGAATTGGATTATTAGGACATAGCAGGGGTGGCGCAATATCAATTTTAACTTCCTCTCAAAACGAAAATGTTAATGCGGTTTCTACTTGGTCTGCAATTGCTAAATTAGATCGATATTCAGATCGTCAAAAAAAGGATTGGAAGGAAAAAGGTTATTTTGAAGTGTTAAATTCCAGAACCAATCAGATGATGAGAATGAACTTAACCTTTCTGATAGATATTGAACAAAATCAAAATGACAAATTAAATATTGAGAACGCAGTTAAAAAATTAAAGAAACCTTTGTTCATTGCGCATGGTGATCAAGATTTGGCAGTACCTATAGATGAAGGAAATTTACTGTATAATTGGTCTGATAAAAATAATACCGAAATATTTGTAGTTCATAATGCCGGACACACATTTAATATTCAGCATCCTTTTTCCGGAAGTAACGATAAGTTTGAAAAAGTATTAAACGAAACAAATAAATTCTTCAAAAAGCACTTAAATTAGTTAGGGGTAGAAATGTTAGTAAAAGAGAAAATTAAGCCGAATGTGTTTGTAGAATTATTGAGTAAAGTTACAACTACTCAATTATTCTGGATAGTAAGTTTTTCAATATTGACCGTTTTTGCTGCACAAGTCAGCATTCCAATAAAACCGGTTCCATTTACATTGCAAACTATGTTAGTAATTTTATCAGGCGCATTTCTTGGTGCAAGAAACGGTGCAATCAGTCAAATTTTATACTTAACTGTTGGAGCTATTGGACTTCCAGTATTTGCTAACTTTAGTTTAGGCATCCAAACATTATTTGGTCCTACCGGTGGATATTTGATTGCATTTCCGGTAGCAGCATTTTTAGTCGGTTCAATTCTTGAGAAAAAGAGATCACTTTTAACAATCTCTTTGGCAATGATTCTCGGAACTCTAACCATTTTACTTTCCGGTGCAGCATATCTCTCATTATTCTTTGATGGGAATTTCAATCAAGCTTTGCTTTCCGGAGTCTTAATCTTTTCACTTTGGGATATTGTAAAGATTTCTGCAGCTGTAAGTATTTATTATGCATTTTCTAAAAAATATCCAAAACTTCCGGCATAAATTTTATTAAGGGATTTCCTAAGATGGGAATCCCTTTTGTTTTTGTTCTTTTTGATCACATAAATTAAGGTACGATGGAATTAAAAAATATCATCTTTGTTATTGTATTAATTTCCGCATTCTCATTTCTTGTTTATAATGTAAAGAGATTGATTAGTTATCTTACGATTGGTCAGAATGAAGATCGATTTGATAAACCTTCCGAAAGATTTAAAAATGTTTTAAAAATTGCATTTGGTCAAAGTAAAATTTTGCGAGATCCAATCGCCGGCACAATCCACTTTTTAATATTCTGGGGATTCATGCTTTTCCTTGTAGCCGTGTTAGAAGCATTAATCCAAGGTATTTATTCTCCATTTGATTTAGAATTTTTGGGCCCGTTGTTGGCAGTTATTACTTTAATAAAAGATATTTTTGGTTTGCTAGTCGTTTTTTCAGTTTTATTCGCTTTATATAGAAGGTACATACAAAAAGTTGATAGACTTGACGTGGGTAAAGGCGGACAAATTGATGCAACAATAATTCTATCGATGATCTTACTTGTTGTACTTTCAATGTTCGGACAAAGTGCAGCTCATATTGCAAAAAATGGTTTTGTATTAGCAGAATTTGAAGTTTATCCAATCTCTACTCAATTAGCATCGATGTTTTATGAAAGTGGAAGTTCAAATGCAGATCTTTCATATGAAATATTTTGGTGGATTCACATTCTTGTGATTTTTGTTTTTATGAACTACTTACCTTACTCTAAACATCTCCATGTCTTTAGTTCAATCCCAAATGTATATTTCACAAAACTTGATGATAAAAAATACAGAGTAAAACCGCTTAATTTGGAAGACGAAAATATTGAGCAGTTTGGTGCTGCTGATGTTGAGCATCTATCTTGGAAACAACTTTTAGATGGTTATGCTTGTACAGAATGCGGAAGATGTACTGATGTTTGTCCGGCAGCTAATACAGGCAAAAAATTATCACCCAGAAAAATTATAGTAGATATCAGGCATAGATTAGAAGAAAAGGCGCCATATGTCTTAGCTGGTAATACAGAGATAGAGGGCATATCAGATAAGACATTGGTGCATGATTATATAACCGATGAAGAATTATGGGCTTGCACAACTTGTAATGCTTGTGTGTATGAGTGTCCGGTTACAATTGAACATGTTGATTCAATAATTGATATGCGACGAAATTTAGTGTTGATGGAATCTCAGTTTCCAAGTGAATTGAATACAATATTTAAAAATCTAGAAACTAACTTCACTCCTTGGGCTTTCAATCATCAAGATAGAGCAAATTGGGCTGAAGGGATGAATATCAAGACAATGGCTGAAGATTCTGATACTGAAGTTTTATTCTGGGTTGGTTGCGCAGGTTCTTATGATGATAGATATAAAAAAGTAACAAAAGCTTTTGCATCATTAATGCAGAAAGCCGGAGTTAATTTTAGAATTTTAGGTACCGAAGAAAAATGTAATGGGGATACTGCACGAAGACTAGGGAATGAGTATCTTGCTCAAATGATGATGCAGGAGAACATAGAAACACTCAATAATTATAATGTTAAAAAAATTGTAACAGGTTGCCCGCATTGTTATAATTCAATAAAAAATGAATTCCCGCAATTTGGTGGAAATTATGAAGTATTACATCACACTGAAATGATAGAACAAATGTTGAATGAAGGTAAAATTGAATTAGTAGATGAAGAAATTAAATCAAAGGTTACTTTCCATGATTCTTGTTATCTTGGAAGATATAATGATATTTATGATTCTCCGCGTAATCCGTTAAAAAAAGTAAAAGGTTTAGAACTTGTTGAAATGGAAAGAAATAAGGATAAAGGTTTTTGCTGTGGAGCCGGTGGCGGAAGGATGTTTTTAGAAGAAACCGAGGGACAAAGAATAAACGAAAACAGAACCGAAGAAGCATTAAAAACTAGTGCTGACACAATTGCTTCTGCTTGTCCGTTTTGCATGACGATGATGACGGACGGCGTTAAATCGTTTAGTAAGCAAGAAGATGTAGATGTAAAAGATATTGCGGAAATTATTCTCGCTAATTCAAAATAACTAACTACCATTTCATTAAGGAGGTCTAAATGAGTGAGTCTTATCAAAAACTTTTTGATCATTTAAGAACACTTGAGCAGGACGTAGAAAAATTCTACGTAAAAGGGCAAGCTGCTGCAGGTACAAGAGTTCGCAAAGGATTGAGTGAATTAAAGAAAATGGCTCAAGACATGCGAAACGAAATTCAAGATCTTAAAAACAGTCGTAAGGAAGGTTAATTCTACAAAGTTTTTACGACTATTTTAGTTTAAGACCGTTCGATATATTATATTTCTTCCTTCGAACGGTCTTTTATTTTTTATGAATCTTAATAACAAATTCTTTTCAATATTTCTTCTGTGCGGGATATTAATTTTATTTATCTCTGAGGCGCTCGTTCCGTCTACTAACGATAAAGTAGATCAAATCAATATTAAAGATTCTGTGACAATAGTAAATTTCAGCGTTGTTGGTGATTTAATGTGTCACTCTGTACAATATAAATATGCCAAAAGTGACAGTGGATACGATTTCTCAGAAAATTTTGAAATCATAAAACCTTTTTTAAAAGATGCTGATTTTACTTTCGGAAATCTTGAAACTGTTCTTGCCGGCGAAAAGGTTGGTTATTCTGGTTATCCTTTATTTAACTCGCCGGATGAATATTTGTATGCAATAAAAGATGCCGGATTCGATTTACTAGTTACCGCAAATAATCATTCCCTCGATAAAGGAAAAAAAGGTTTATTAAGAACAATTGAACAAATTAAAGAATCGGGAATTTATCATACCGGTACATTTTCATCACAATTCGAAAGAGATTCGATAATAATTTATGAAGCGAAAGGTTTAAGATTTGCTCTGCTTGCATATTCTTATGGTACCAATGGAATGCAAATTCCAAAAGGGGAGCAATATTTAATTAATCTGATTGATACTACTTTGATTAAGAATGATATTCAAAAAGCAAAAAATTTATTCCCGGATCTAGTTTTGGTTTATTTCCATTTTGGTGATGAGTATAAAACAAAACCGTCTTTGTATCAGCAAGATATCGTAAATAAAACTATAAGTTACGGCGCGGATATTATTATCGGGAGTCATCCTCATGTACCTCAACCAATCGAGTTTTTCAAAACTAATAACGGTAATTTAGATTCAGGA
Source organism: Melioribacteraceae bacterium (assembly GCA_030584085.1). NCBI lineage: Bacteria > Pseudomonadati > Ignavibacteriota > Ignavibacteria > Ignavibacteriales > Melioribacteraceae > Melioribacteraceae bacterium. The sequence continues at coordinate 2,088,963 of CP129490.1, read as the reverse complement.
TTTGTGGCTTATTCATTAGGGAATTTTATTTCTAATCAACGGTGGAGATATTCCGATAGCGGGCCAATATTAAATTTTAGTATTGTTAAAAATAATCTTGATAAATCAATTCATCTGCATGAAATAAAAGTAATTCCTACATGGGTTTTCAAAGGTAAACGAAACGAAAATCTCGACTATGTAATAATTCCTTCTGATTCTGTCATTAATAAAGATTTGTATCCATTCATGACAGAAAATGATTGGTCGGCATTTAAACAAAGTTATTATGACATAGTGGAAATCTTGAGTTCAATCTCAAATAAGATAAAATTTTATTCACCATATTCTGAGTTTCTTGACTACCTTAAAAGAATTAACATCTACCCAAACTAATCAAATCTGAAAAAAGGGATAATATTTCTTATTTTTGAAATCCTTTTTGGAATTAAATCGCGAAATGAAAAAAGCTTCACTAAGTGTAATATTTATAACTGTTTTTATAGATCTTATGGGATTTGGAATTCTTATTCCAATTCTGCCAACATTTGCATCTAAAGAACTTGCAATATCAGATTTTGGAATCGGTGTCATCATCGCGATATTCTCTTTAGTTCAATTTTTATTTAATCCTGTTCTTGGGAAATTATCAGATAAGATCGGCAGACGACCTGTGATTCTAGGTTCACTTTTATTCACGGTTGTCTCATATATACTGTTCAGCTTTTCAGATACATTTTTAATGTTGTTCGTTTCACGTTTGTTAGCCGGATTTGGCGGAAGTAATATTGGTGTTGCTCAAGCTTATATTGCAGACATAACTTCGAAAGAAGAAAGATCAAAGGGAATGGGATTGATCGGTGCCGCCTTTGGTCTCGGTTTTGTATTCGGGCCTATGATCGGAGGGTTTCTTTCCAAATATGGTTACGATATTGCCGGACTAGGTGCTGCCGGGATTTCGTTTTTGGCATTTATCTTCGCAATCTTTGCTTTACCGGAATCGAACTTAGCCAAAACTGAATCTAAGAAATTCGAAATAAAATTATTTGATTTAAAGTTTACCAAAGAAACGATGAAACGTCCGGTAATCGGTACGATGATTTTGCTTTTTTTTATAATCGTTTTTTCGATGGCTAACATTTACGGAACATTTTCGATTATTGCATATAAAGTTTATCATTTTACTGATCAGGAAATCGGATACTTATTCGGGTTAATAGGAATTATTGGAGCGGTTATTCAAGGTGGCGCAATTCGCTATATTTCCAACAAGTTTTCCGATCGTTCCTTAGTTCTTTGGGGTACTATCCTAATGTCGATCGGGTTAGGCATGATACCTTACGGACAGAATTTTATTGGTGTCGCCATCGTTGCTTCAATTCTTGCAATTGGAACAGGATTGCTTCAACCAACAATTCTGAGCATGATATCAAGATTTTCTCCCGATCATGAACAAGGTGCCATATTAGGATTGAATCAATCTGCGTCAGCGTTTGCCAGAGTATTAGGACCGCTTTGGGGAGGATTTTCTTATGACTTTTTAGGGTATGAAGCACCTTTTTTGACCGGTGCATTTTTTACTCTATTAACTTTTTTGATTGTATTAATATTCTTAAATTCACAACAACTTGAACAAGCTGCAGAAACATAATGTGGAAAATTGGTAATTCGGAAATAAAAAATGCTTTGCTTCTCGCTCCAATGGAAGATGTCACCAATATTGGATTCAGAAAGTTATGCAAAGAATTCGGTGCGGATGTCGTATATACGGAGTTTGTAAATTCGGATGGATTGATTCGCAAGAATGAAAAAACTCATAAAAAACTTCGTATCAGTGATGAAGAGCGTCCTGTTGGCATTCAAATTTACGGTGGTAATTTAGAACCGATGATTGAAGCTGCGAAAATAGCTGAAGTTGAGAATCCGGATATAATAGATATAAATGCCGGATGCTGGGTAAAAAAAGTTGCCGGAAGAGGTGCTGGTGCCGGACTTCTTAAGGATCCGCCATACATGCAAAAAATGGTTGATGAAATTGTAAAAGCAGTAAATATACCCGTAACAGTTAAAACAAGAATCGGTTGGGATCAAGATAGTATTATGATTCTTGAGATAGCTAAAAGATTGGAAGATGTTGGTGCTGCTGCTTTGACAATTCATTGCAGAACCAGGCAGCAAGGGCATAAAGGTGATCCTGATTGGAGTTGGATTCCAAAAATAAAAGAAGTAGTAAATATTCCGGTTGCGGTAAATGGCGGAATAATGACTCCAGAAGATGCAAAACTTGCATTCGAACAAACCGGTGCAGATGCTGTAATGATAGCACGCGGAGCAATTGGTAATCCTTGGATTTTTAGCCAAACAAAAGAATTAATTGAAAATGGAAAACTTCCTTCTGAACCATCTTTAGAAGACAAAATAAAAGTAACACTTCAACATCTTAGATATGAAATCGCAAGAGCAGATAACGAGAGATGGGCTGTAATTCCGTTTAGAAAATTTTATTCCGGTTATCTAAAAGGATTTCATCACGTTTCAAAAATTCGCCAAGAAATTATGAAGTATGAATCTTACGAACCGATTGAAGAATTGTTATTAACTTATTTGGAAGAAATTAAAAACTCTCCTCATTACGAACAAGCGGTTTAAAATTGCTTATTCTTAAAAAAGCTGCCAGAATAATATCGGATTTATTCATTCCACCGACTTTCAATCTTCTCGGATTTATACTAATTGCTTTTCAAACTGAGGAACTCGCATCAAATAGAATTACAATTATTCTTTCATCTGTAATCTTTGGTGTACTTCTTCCAATCATGATCTTTACAATATTGCGAAAGAAAAATTTAATTTACGATAACGATGCGTTAATAAAAGAGCAGCGTTATATACCTTACTATGCGTCAATAGCCTTAAGTATATTAGGAATGATCTATATCGAAATATTTGCAGAGAATGAATATACATTCTATTACTGGTTAACACTTGGTATTTCTACACTAGGATTAACAATTATAAATTATTACTGGAAGATCAGTGCTCACGCAATTGGTGTCGCCGGTTTTTTGGCTTTGTTGTGGTTGTTAGAGAGTGATTTATTTGGGTACTTTATTGTAATACTAATCTTAATCGGATTATCTCGATTTATTCTCAAAGTTCACACACCATTGCAAATTATGATGGGTTCTATTTATGGATTTTTCGTAACATTAGTTTTAATGAAAATTTTTATCGGGAGCTAATATGTCTCTCAAAAAAGAAATAATAAATTTACTTGAAGAGATGGCCGAATTAATGGAATTCGATGGGCAGAATCGATTTAAGGTGAATGCTTTTCGTAATGGAGCGAATGTTATTAGAAGATTGGAAGGGGATATAGAGGAAATAATCAACAATAAATCAATTCAAGAAGTAAAGGGAATAGGTAAGGGACTTCAGCAAGTTATATATGAATTTTATGAAACCGGCAGCGCAAAAGAATATGAAGAATTAATTAAAAATATTCCCTCTGGAATTTATGATATATTAAAAATAAGAGGGCTTGGTGCTAAGAAAGTAAAAACGTTATATAATGAATTGGGAATCGATACATTAGAAAAATTGGAGCAAGCTTGTTCTTCGGGAAGAATTGCTGATCTAAAGGGGTTCGGAGAAAAATCTTCCGAAAAGATTTTGGAGGAAATAAAACGATTAAAAAGAACAAGCGGTTACATGTTATTAAGCTTAGCCTTGGATCGGAGCAAGCAAATTGTTGAGATTCTTTCACAATTAAAATCTATTCAAAAAGTGGAATTAACGGGTGAACTTAGACGAATTCGAGAAATTATTTCACAGATTGAGTTGATTTGTCAAGTTGATAATCAAGAAAAATTTATTGTAGAGATATCTAAGTTGTTTGAATATAATAAAATAAACCCCTCTTCCTCAAGTTCATTTTACCAATTGAAGAGCGAAGAACATGGCGATTTTATTTTACATGTTACATCGGAAAAATATTATGAGATTACCTTGCTCCACACAACCGGATCGTTAGAATTTATTCAAAAAATGCATGATCCCAGCAAAATTAAAGACATAACTGAAAAAGAATATTTCAATTCAAATAATCTGATATATGTGCAACCGGAAATGAGAGAAATAAATTATTTTGATCTTCCAGAGAAGCTGCGGGAGCAAAGCGATTTATCAGCGGAGCACTTCAAAGGATTCTTTCATTTTCATACTACATATTCGGACGGGAATAATTCGCTTCCCGAAATGATAGATGAGGTGGCACGCCAAGGATTTATATATGCAGCGGTTTGTGATCACAGTAAATCAGCGTTTTATGCTAATGGATTGAAAGAAGATCGGATTCTACAGCAAAGGAAAGAAATTGATGATTTCAATAAATCGAGTAAAATAAAAGTTTATCATGGAATTGAAAGTGATATTCTAAAAGATGGTTCTTTGGATTACTCTGAAGATATTTTATCTGAATTTCAATTCATTGTTGCTTCAATACATTCTCTTTTTAATCTAAGTGAAGTTGAGATGACAAATAGAATAATTAGAGCAGTTGAAAATCCTTATACTGATATCTTAGCTCATCCAACCGGTCGACTCCTTTTATCACGTGATGGTTATAAAGTTAACATCAAAAAAGTTATTGATGCATGTGTTGCTAATCGTGTTGCAATTGAAATAAATGCAAATCCTCATCGGTTGGATTTAGATTGGCGAAATCTATATTACGCGCGCGAAAAAGGATGTTTGATTAGTATAAATCCGGATGCGCATTCAACCGAAGGAGTTAGTAATATTGAGTATGGAATTATGATTGCTAGAAAAGCGGGCGTTCAACCTGCAGAAGTACTAAATTGTTATGAAGAAAAAGAATTTATTAAATTCATAAACAGGAAAGTGAAAAGAACAACTTAACAAGAGGTTATCATGGATATTAAATCATTAATCAGAGACGTTCCCGATTTCCCGATTAAAGGAATTGTCTTTAAAGATATTACTACGCTATTAAAAAGCGCTAGAGGATTGAAGGCGGTAAGTGATGAATTATTTGAATTAGCAAAGGGAAAGCAGATTAATAAAGTTGTCGGAATCGAATCGCGCGGATTTATTTTTGGATGTCTGCTTGCCGAAAAATTAGATGCCGGGTTTGTCCCGATTCGTAAACCCGGTAAACTGCCTGCCGAAACTCTTAGCGAAACTTATACTCTTGAATATGGTGAAGACAAAATTGAAATCCATAAAGATGCTATTGAGCCGGGAGATAAAATTCTTTTACACGATGATCTGCTTGCAACCGGCGGTACAATGGAAGCCGCAGCAAAATTAATTCAAAAAATGGGTGGGGAAATTATTCAAATTTCTTTTTTAATTGAGTTGAACTTTCTTAAAGGAAGAGAAAAGTTAAAGAATTATGATGTTCATTCACTGATTCAATACGAAAGTGAGTAACTTTGAAACATTAACTTAATTTTGTAGTAAAATTAGCCCACGATCATCGTGGGTTCTTTGTATAAACTAACGGAATAAAAATGACGACATATGAAGATAAATTTGTAAACAAACACTTAAAAAATCTCGATAATATTTTGGTGAACTGGATGTCCCGTTTCGGACTTTTAGTTCTCAGAATTGGACTAGGAATAGTTTTCTTTTGGTTCGGTGCATTGAAATTCTTCCCGGGATTAAGTCCCGCAGAAGGATTGGTTCGTAACACAATTTATTTCATAAATCCGGATTTATTTTTACCTGTTTTGGCAGCTTGGGAAACTTTGATCGGCATCGGATTAATTTGGGGAAAGTATATGAGATTAACTCTTTTACTACTTTTTCTTCAAATGCCGGGAACTGCTTTACCAATACTTGTTTTACCGGATGTCGTTTGGACAAATTTTCCATTTGGTTTAACGCTTGAGGGACAATACATTATAAAAAATTTAGTATTAATTGGCGCCGGACTTGTATTAGGTGCAACAGTTAGGGGAGAGTCAAAAACAAAGTAACTTCTTACAAGACAAATTCAATATATTTTATTTTTCTTCCTTCTTTCAAGTAATATTTTTCGTAGCGTGTTTTTATCTTTTTTATTTCATCTAATTCATTTACAGAATATAGATCATCGCTGTTGAACAAGATGGTTGCTTTCACCTTATGTAAAACTTCCAAAGCATAATTGTAGAGAAAATCATCATCTGTTTTTAGATGAATATGTCCGCCCGGTATTATAATCTGCTTATAAATTTCCAAAAATCTTGATGAGACCAATCTTTTTCTTTCTGCTCTTCTTTTTACATGAGGTTCGGGGAATGTGATGAAAATTTCTTCAATCTTGGTATTCGTAAAAAACTCGGGTAACTTGTTGGCATTGATCCATAAAAAAGCCCCGTTGGTTATATTTTCTTCTAATGCTTTCTTAGCACCGATATAAATTCTGGCACCTTTGAAATCAATTCCGATAAAATTCCTTTCTGGAAAAAGTTGAGCTAACGAAATTATATAATCTCCTTCACCACAGCCAATTTCTAAGGAAATTGAATTAGAGTTTCCAAAATATTTAAGCAAATCTTCTTCAGTTTTTCCGGCTTTATAATCAAAAACATTTTCGAAAGAAGTTACTTCTTTTAATTTTTTGTGTTTTGTGCGAGCCATATTTCCAACATTTTAAGTGTAAAATTAGTAAGAACATGTTTGTTAAAAAAATCAAAGAACTGTTACCATTAATGTGCATTTAAAACTTCATTTAATTGATTTATTAAAAAGGTATAAAGTGAAATAGAACAGTTATGTCAGAGAAGCAATTTAATAAAGATGGTTTTATTCCTAAACATGGTGGTTATCAGAATCTGTTATCGTATAAAAAGGCTGAAATCATTTATGACGGTACAGTTTATTTTTGTCATCGTTTTTTTGCTAAATACGACCGTGCCATTGGGCAAATGATTCAAGCGGCTCGTTCTGGTAAACAAAACATTGCAGAAGGAAGTATGTTCTCTGCCACTTCTAAAGAAGCTGAAATCAAATTGACGAATGTTGCTAGATCTAGTCTAGAAGAATTATTAAATGATTATAGGGATTTTTTAAGAACAAATAAATATAGTGAGTGGCATAAAGATCATCCTTATGCAAAGCGTTTAAGAGAATTAAACAGAGACCCGGACGCAACTTATGATTCGCTTAAGAAAGGAATTGAACATGAAAATCCTGAGATTTGTGCCAATGTTTTAATAGGTTTAATAAAAGTTGCCAAGTATTTATTAACAAAACAGATAGCAAAACTCGAACAAGAATTTTTAAATGAAGGTGGAATAAAAGAAAGAATGGCTAAATCGAGATATGACAAGCGTAGAAAAGAACGCTAATGACAAAAGGGACATTGCAATTGTCGCTTGAGTCCCTGAGGTCCTTAAAAAATTAGCATAACCAATTTTTCGGAGCAATCAAAACTACAAACTCACCTTTAGTAATTTTGTTTGGTAAATCCTCAAGTAATTCTTTTGCTGTTCCGCGCCATGTTTCTTCGAATTTTTTTGTGAGCTCTCTGCAGACTACAACTATTCTTTCAGGAATGTACTCGTTAAGTTCGATTAAAAGTTTTTCAATTCTATAAGTCGATTCGTACAGAACTATGGTACGGTTTTCTTCCGCAAGTTCTTTTAGTTTTTTCTGTCTTCCTTTTTTCTGTGGGAGAAATCCTTCGAAGAGAAATGAATCAGTCGGCAGTCCGGCGATACTCAATGCTGCTATCGCGGCATTCACACCAGGGATAGATACAACTTCAATTTCTTCTTTAATTGCGGCACTGACTAATCTAATGCCGGGATCTGAAATTGTCGGAGTTCCCGCATCGGAGACAAGTGCGGCGTTTTGCCCGCTTTTTATTCTCTCCAATACTGCTGGAATTTTTCTCTCTTCGGATTGAGCATTAAATGAAAATAACTCTTTTGAGATATCATATTCCTTCAAAAGGAATCCCGTTACACGGGTATCTTCGCAAATTACAAAATCGACTTCTTTGAGTGTTTCAATTGCACGAAAAGTAATATCTTTCAAATTACCGATAGGAGTTGCAACAATATATAATTTACCGGGCTGCATCTATGTTTGAATTACACCGACATTAAATTTCGGCATTACAGGATTGTGATCAGCTACTTCCAAACTCATAGAAATATATTCACGAGTTTTAGCCGGATCGATAACTTCATCAACCCATAATCTTGCTGCTGCATAAAGTGCGGAACTTGAGTCATCGTAAGCTTTTCTAATTTGATCTTCTAATTTCTTTTTGTCAAAATCGGAAAATTCTTTACCTTCTTTTTGAAGTTGTTTCATCTTGATATCTAATAAAACACCCCCGGCTTGTGCAGAACCCATAACAGAAATTTTTGCATTAGGATATGCATAAATGAAACGGGGATCGTAAGCTTTGCCGCACATTGCATAATTGCCTGCGCCAAAACTGTTGCCGACAATAATTGTAATTTTTGGAACGGTCGAATTTGCTACAGCGTTTACCATCTTCGCACCGTCTTTAATTATTCCGCCGTGTTCGGCTTTGCTTCCTACCATAAATCCCGTTACATCCTGCAAGAAAACTAGCGGTATGTTTTTTTGGTTGCAGTTCATTATAAACCGTGTTGCTTTATCCGCGCTGTCCGAATAAATAACACCGCCGATTTGCATTTCACCTTTTGCACTTTTTACAATCTTGCGTTGGTTTGCAACTATGCCAACCGACCAACCGTCAATTCTGGCATAAGCACAAATTATTGTTTGACCGTAATCCGGTTTGTATTCATCAATCTCAGAGTTATCAACAATTCTAGCGAGCAGTTCGTGTGTATCATATTGTTTTAATTGATCTTCGGGAAGTACACCGTAAATCTCTTTTTGATCGAACTTTGGTTTAACGGGTTTTATTCTGTTAAATCCGAAACGGGGAGTTGGTCCTTTTTTATCTACCAAATTTCTAATCATCTGCAGACATTCTTCATCGTTTTTCATCACATAATCTGTAACACCGGAAATGTTTGTTTGAACATGTGCACCACCGAGACTTTCATTGTCGATTACTTCACCAATTGCAGCTTTCACAAGATGTGAACCGGCAAGAAATACCGAACCTTCTCCTTCGACAATTAATGCTTCATCACTCATTATAGGTAAGTAAGCACCGCCGGCAACGCACGGACCCATAATTGCGGCAATCTGAGGAATACCCATTGCACTCATTTGTGCGTTGTTCCTAAAAATTCTTCCGAAGTGTTCTTTATCGGGAAAGATATCTTCTTGTAAAGGAAGAAAAACTCCTGCGCTATCAACGAGATAAATGATAGGGAGGTGGTTTTCCATTGCAATTTCCTGAGCACGTAAATTTTTCTTTGCAGTCAGCGGAAACCATGCACCGGCTTTTACTGTTGCATCATTGGCGACTATTAAATGTTTCTTACCGTGAATTTCTCCAACGCCGTAAACTGTCCCGGCACTCGGAGCGCCGCCCCATTCTTCATAAATTTCATGTGCAGTAAAGGTGTTTAGTTCGTAAAAAACAGATTTCTCATCTATAAGTTTTGCAATCCGTTCTCGAGCAGTGAGTTTGCCTTTTGCTTTCTGTTTTTCAATTGCTTTCTTCCCACCGCCAAGTTCTGTTACTTCACGAACTGCACCAAGTTTACGAACTAAATTTTTGTAGAAGTCTTCTCTTTTTAGGAAGTCTTCTTTTTGGTTTATGTCAGTTCCGATTTTTGTCATTATTTGTATCTCAAAATTTGAATACTATTTATCTTGCTCTTCAGGTTCAGCATCCGCAACTTTTTTTAGTGCTCTTTTGAAGTTAGATTTTTTTGCACGTTTTGCTCTTTCTTCAAGATATTCTTCAGTAAGCAAGGCGGAAATTTTTTCAGCAAGAGCAGAAGAAACAAATTGGTTAATAGATGTATTCTCCCTTTCTGCTAAATCGCGAACTTTTCTATGTAATGAATCGGGTAATCTTAAACTTATTGTACTCATTATATTTCTCCAATCATTTTCAAAAACTCTTTTGGTGTTACAATTTCTATATTAAATTTTTCAGAGCCAGCAAAATCTTTTTTATTGAAACTAATTATAAAATCACATCTAGCTTCTACCGCTAATTCTAAAATCATATCATCTTTGAGATCTTTCAAAAAAGGTCGCCATAAAAAAAATATTTTTCGCTTATCACCGATCAAACAGATATAGTCCAGAATATCATCAATTTCTTCAAGACTCAGTTTAATTGCAGATTTACTTTTCAGAATAGCGTCTTCGTACTCAAGAATTAAAGGAACCGAAATACCCACGTTAAATCTGTCATCATCAATAATTGATAATAAATCAAAAGAATAACCATTTCGTGAGCGTAAAGCCGAAACAATTACATTAGTATCAATAACAATGTTATAGGGAATCATGTGGTATTATATATAATACCAATTAAAAATGCAAGATGAATTTTAGTTCTATATGTTGTAGAATGCCAAAATATGATCAAAACTAGTATTTCTTCTTTTTGGTTTTTAGATGTTCCAATTTTTGTTAATTGAAATCTCTGGATTTTTCACTCTTACCAACGAATTAATTCGCTGGTAAATAAAAAGCTAGTCCCTCAACAAATGACGTGCAATAACAATTCTCTGCACTTCTGAAGTGCCTTCACCGATAGTAAGTAATTTTACATCACGATAAAGTTTTTCAACGGGATAATCTTTTACAAAACCGTAACCGCCGAAAATTTGTACAGCTTCGTTGGATGCTTTTGTAGCAATTTCACTCGAATATAATTTAGCCATTGAAGCGGGGAATGATATATCTCCACCGGAATCTTTAATTCTTGCAGCATCATAAGTTAATAATCTTGCCGCATGAAGTTCGGTTGCCATATCTGCCAACTTAAATTGAATAGCTTGGAACTCGGATAAAGATTTGTTGAATTGCTTTCTTTCTTTTGAATAATTAACAGATGCTTCGAGACAACCAACTGTAAGTCCGCAGCTAAGTGCCGCAATTGAAATTCTTCCGCCTTCCAAAATTTTCATTGCTTGTGTAAATCCATCTCCTTCTTTGCCAATTAAATTTGTGACGGGAATTTTGCAGTTTTCAAAAATCAATTGAGTTGTTTCACTTGCTCGCATTCCGAGTTTATTCTCTTTCTTTCCGACGCTGAAACCTTCGGTACCTTTTTCTACTACTAATGCTGAGATACCTTTTTTACCTTTTTCTTTATCGGTTATTGCCATTATAACCGCTGTCTCACCACTTTTACCATGAGTAATAAAAGTTTTTGTGCCATTTAATATATAGTAATCACCGTCTTTCTCCGCTGTTGTCTGCATTCCACCGGCATCACTTCCCGAAGCCGGTTCAGTCAATCCCCAAGCACCGATTTTTTTACCGGTTGCAAGATCAGGGATATATTTTTTCTTTAATTCATCACTACCAAAAACGTTAATGTGATTTGTACAAAGTCCGTTATGTGCTGCAACAGAAAGAGCAACTGAAGGATCAATACGTGCAATTTCTTCAACAACTATTGTATATTCAACATAGCCTAAACCTGCACCGCCGAGTTCCTCGGGAACGAGTATTCCGAGAAAACCTAACTCACCAAGTTCATGCATCAAATCAATCGGGAATATCTGATCTTCATCCCATTCCATAACATGGGGTCTTATTTTAGTTTCAGCAAATTCTCTAATTGTATCTCTAATCATCTGTTGATTTTCACTTAGTTCAATATGCTTTGTTATGTCCATTGCATTCCTTTAATTATTGAATTGTGTTTTGTAATGATCTACAATTTTATTTGCAAGATTGTAAGGTGAAATATTGCCAAGCACAACATCTTCAATTGCTTCGTTAAGATTGTGAATTCTTTCGTCGGTCCAAAGTTCTCTTTGCAGAACTAATTCTACAATCTCTTTAATTCTGGTTTTGGATCTTCGTTCTCTAAGTTTTTTAAGTAACCCTCTTTGTTCAAGATGAATTTTATGATTTTCAATTTCGTTCACGATTTCATTAATTCCTTTATTTTCAGACGCGATTGATTTAAGAATCGGGATCATCCAAGAATCGGCATCATGATCTCTGAAAGAAAGGATTGTTCTTAAAGCTGCAGCAGCGGATTCAGCTCCCGGTCTATCACTTTTATTAAGCACAAACAAATCGGCAATTTCCATTAAACCGGCTTTCATTGCTTGAACCGCATCACCTGATTCGGGAACAAGGACGACAACAGTTGTATCTGCTGCTTGAGCAATATCAAGTTCGGATTGACCGACACCAACGGTTTCAAAAATAACATAATCATATCCGGCTGCATCGAGAATATCAGCACCGTCAATTGCTTTTTTACTCAAACCACCGAGGCTTCCTCTTGTTGCCATGCTTCTTATAAATACATTTGGGTGAGTTCCTATTTCACTCATACGGACACGATCACCAAGCAGCGCCCCGCCGGTGAAAGGAGATGTTGGATCTACTGCTATTATACCAACGGATTTATCTTGTGCAGTAATCAATTTTGTTAATTGATTTGTTATCGTTGATTTACCCGAACCCGGAGGACCGGTTATTCCGATTCGATAAGCATTCCCGGTTTTATGGAAAATTCTATTTAATAACTCTGCTGATTTTATTTGATCTGATTCTACTATTGATATAGCCCGAGATACTATTCTTTTATCTCGGTTGTATAATTTTTCCAGAAATGAATTATCGAACATATATATGGGGTTTATTTATATAATCCGTTTTTATAAATATATTCTTTTACTTTAAGAGGAACAAGGTAATCGATTTGTAAATTATTTGAAACTCGGTTTCTTATCTCAGTTGAAGAAATTTCAATTGTAGGTGTATCTAAAATAACTGCTTTATCATAAAACTGATTTTTCTTTTCGGGTATTTTATCAACTTCACGATGCAAAACAATCAGTTTACAAAGTTCCAAAATCTTTTCCGGTTTATACCATTTATGAAAAACCAACAAATTATCATAACCAATAATAAGTTCTATATCTGTATAAGATTTCTTAAGTTCTAAAAGAGTATCAATAGTGTATGAAACGTTTTTTCGATCTAATTCAAGCTTGCTTACGGTTAAGTATTTATTCTCTTCGATTGCTAATTCTAACATTTTAATTCGATGTTCGGATGAGGAATGTTTCATTTCTGTTTTGAGCGGTGAAATGTAGGCCGGAATAAATACTATTTTTTCTAAATTTCTCTTTTCAAAAACTGCTTGCGCTGTTATTAAATGACCATGATGAATTGGATCAAACGTTCCACCATAAATTCCGATTGCCATTATTTAGTTCCTTCATAATCGTTTCTAATCTTTGCGACCAACTGTGCTAAGGTAATTCTCAATTTCTCAACTTCTGTTTGATAAAAAGCAATGTTTGTATACTTTGCATTTCTTAACTGATGTTTTCTAAAAGCAAATCTAATTGCAGTTTCAATATACTGCTTTCTATATTCTTCTTTAATCCAACCTTTTTTGCTGCGTTTTAGAGATGATACAATTTCAATTTCATCCGGTATTAAAAGAGAAATGTTTTCTTCCGATTTTAGTTCTTTTAAGATAATTCTTTTTTCGTGTGCAAGTGATGCTAAAAAAACTGCGAAGAAGAGAAAGATCATCAACAATAGAAATAAAAACCCGAGAAAATATGTAGCTTCAAAACTTACACTTAAATTCCACATAAAATGAATTAACACAGCAATCGCATAACCGGAAAGAGGTAACATATATCTAATTCCGGAAATGTTGAATTTATACATGGCAATAAACGCACCGAATGTAGCGGTTGCAATGCAATGCATCACCGCAGAAAATGTTGATCTGATAATTACCAAACCTAGCCATGATTCGAAATCTACTCCATATGTGAAGAAGTACATAAAGTTTTCAGTCATACCGAATCCAAGTCCGATTGCTCCACCGTAAACTAATCCATCAGTAATATTATCAAAATGATTTGTTCGACTAGTGTTGAATAAATATATACCTTTCATTAATTCTTCAATAAGTGGGGCGACAATTACAACTTCAAAAAGACCGATTGCAATAATTGTCGGGAATAAAATTTCAACAGCAGAAGTAAAAATTGTTGCTCCGATTAGAGTCAGAATTATAGCACCGACTGCACCCCAAAGAAAATGTTTTAGAACTTGTTTGAATGGTTCTTTTTCATATTTATCAAGCCGCCATAAAATGATCATGTAAAACGTCATTGGAACCACGGCAGCTATAAGTGAGGCTAAAACCGGCATAAGTTTATCTTCTCGTTTTTTTATTGAATTGCGACAAACCTTTAGCAAAATACTTTGATGCAATCATTATAACAACAGTTATTGATATAATTTGTATGAGAATTGTGAGGATAATCTCTGATACACTAGTGTCACTAACATTTATTTTCATCAGCATCACCGGTGCAGTTGTGAGTGGAAAATAAGTAAAGATGCTGCTTAGTAAAGAATCTGGTGAAACAAAAATTTGTGCAGATATAACTACTGGAATTATCAAGAACAAACTGGTTAAAGTTGTAATTTGCTGAGCTTCGTTTTCGGTAGTTACTTGAGCACCGAGAGCAAGAAAAATTGCGCTATACAGAAGATAACCCAGAAAAAAATAAATAATCAACAATGGTAAATTAGTTACAATTTCTAGATGTGTGGAATTTCCCCCGAAGAACATGTAACTAAATCCGAACCAAAATAAAGTTTGTAAAATTCCAAGTAAAGCTAAGCCAAAATATTTTCCAAAAAGAATTTCATTAGGAGAAACGCTAGAAAGTAAGATTTCATTGATATGTGTATTTTTTTCTTCCGCCAAAGCTCTTGTAAAACTTGAACCCGAATATATTATTACAATTATTAAAAGAAATAAAAAGGCAAAACCGGCGAAGAATAATTTGTTAAACTCGTCAATTGTACTTGTTGATTGATTTTTTAATAACTGCTGAAAATCAAATTTGGGTAATAGTATTTCCGAATTTTGTTTTTTTATATAATTCTCAGTCAAACCGGTTTTAATTGCATCCTCAATTTTGTTCAATTCCAAAGGGGAGAGTGTATAACCGTAATTTAATTCAATAATGAATTGGTTTTCGATTTCGGTGATGCGAACAAGACAATCAACTGAGTTTTGAGAATATTCTTTGTCTTCTCCTAATAAAACACCTATAAACGCCGGTTGTCCATCATCAAGAATAAGCTGATTTAATCTATTGTCGATCGAGTTAAAATATTTCGGATTATCAATTCTGAATCCGATGACTTTAGTGTAGTCAAGACTAGCTTCAGATAATAATCCGGCAGCTGTTCCGACCATTAAAACCAATAACGGAGCCGCAATTAGGGTGATTACAAATAATCGATCTTTAACTCTTTGCAAAAATTCCCACTTAATAATTGTCCAGATTTTTCCCATATTTTCAATAAAATATTATAATTGACTAAATTAATGACTTTATATAACCAAAATAACTTATTAAATAACAATATTTTAAGATAATCTTTCCTGTGGAAAAATAATTGATTATCAAAAACCCAATAAGTATATTTCCAACTTACATTTTTTGATATTCCCATGATAATTAAGTTTACAAACTTTGCTGACGGGATTCACGAACTGGAATTTAGAGAATCGGCAGAAAAGTTAAATCTTGGTTCTGATTTTGTTGATGATGTTCTTCTAAATTGTGAGATGGATAAGTCAGCGCATCAAATTGTTTTAAGATGCAATACGCAAGCAACTGCACACTTAATATGTGATAGGTGCACAAAAGAATATGATCAATCGATTAATCATGATTTTAACATGATTTATTTGATTGATAAAAGTGGTGATTCTGAAGATGATACAAATATTCATTTTCTTTCACCCGATCAAGATAAAATCAATTTATCAAAGGATGTTAAAGAATTAACACTGCTAGCAATGCCAATGAAGCATCTATGTAGTGAAGATTGCAAAGGTCTTTGTCCAAAATGTGGTAAAGACTTGAACAGTGGTGAATGCAATTGTAATAAAGATGAAATAAATCCCGTTTGGGAACCGTTACTAAAAT
The DNA here is from genome assembly GCA_030584085.1 of Melioribacteraceae bacterium. Lineage (NCBI taxonomy): Bacteria > Pseudomonadati > Ignavibacteriota > Ignavibacteria > Ignavibacteriales > Melioribacteraceae > Melioribacteraceae bacterium. Next base: position 2,072,884 of record CP129490.1, on the reverse strand, counting down.
TGAAAGATAAATTAAATAACTAAGAAGGGATAAAATGCCACATCCAAAACGTAAAATATCTAAGACTAGAAGGGATAAAAGAAGAACACATTACAAGGCAAGTGCTCCTTCATTAGGTAAGTGTTCTAATTGCGGTGAAATGAAATTGAACCACCGTGCATGCCCTAACTGCGGTTACTATGCCGGCAGATCAATGTTCGTACCTGAATCATAAATCTTCGGATTATGACAAACCTACAGAATAATTCAAATTGCAAGATAGCAGTTGACGCGATGGGGAGTGATTTCGCTCCCCATAACGACGTCGTTGGTGCAATACAAGCATTTCAAGAGAGTAAAAGCTTTGAATTATTTCTAGTTGGCGATATAGTCAAAATAAAAGAAGTTATAAATAAAAATGGTTTTAAATTTTCCGATGAATTCATAATTCACGCACCCGAACAAATCACAATGACAGATACTCCTACAGCTGCAATTCGTACGAAGAAAAATTCGTCAATCGTAGTTGGTGCAAATCTGGTCAAAGATAAAAAAGTCGATGCATTTGTTAGTGCAGGTAATACCGGTGCAATGTTAGCAGCTTCAACTTTGATTATGGGAAGAATCCCTGGAGTAGGAAGACCGACTATTGGCGCCTCTTTTCCGAATGCCGAAAATAAATTCACTATGCTGTTCGATGCCGGTGCAAGTGTTGATTCTAAACCACAGCATCTTTTAGAATACGCCGCATTAGGTACAATAATTTCACAAGAGATTTATAAAGTTCAAAACCCAAAAGTTGGTTTACTAAGTGTCGGCGAAGAAGAGGAAAAAGGGAATGAATTAACTTTTGAAACTCATAAACTTCTTAAAGCTTCCAAACTAAATTATATTGGAAATGTTGAGGGTAGAGATGTTATGAACGGAAAAGTTGATGTAATTGTTTGTGATGGTTTTGTCGGAAATATTATTCTGAAATTTGGTGAAAGTGTTTTAGGTTTGCTTCGTTCTAAAATCAGAACATATGCTGGTAAAGGAATAACCAATAAAATTAAAGCTCTTGTCACAAAAGGAGTATTAAAAGATTCACTAAAAGATATGGATTACCAATATCATGGCGGAGTTCCATTATTAGGTGTAAATGGAATTAGTATTATCGGTCATGGTTCAAGTTCACCTCTAGCCATTAAGAATATGGTACTTCGTGCAAAGGAAATGTACGATCTAAATATTCTCCAAAAATTTGAGGAATCGTTAAAGTATTATGCAAACAAATAGAATAAAGGCTGCAATTACCGCTGTCGGAATGTATGTTCCCGAAACGGTAATGGATAATAAATATTTTGAAAGTATTGTTGACACTAATGACGAATGGATTAAAACACGTACCGGAATTAGTGAACGTCGTAAAATGGAAGACGGTGCAACAAGTGATATGGCTGCACTCGCAATTGAAGATCTACTTAAATCAAAAAATATCGATAGAAACGAAATCGAAGTCATTATAGTTGCAACGGTAACACCCGATATGTTTTTCCCGGCAACAGCTTGTTTGGTGCAAGAGAAATTAAATATTCCGGATGCATGGGGATTTGATCTTTCAGCCGCGTGTTCGGGATTTCTATTTGCTCTTCAAACCGGTACTTCATTAATTGAAAGCGGTAGGTATAAAAAAGTAATTGTCGTTGGTTCTGATAAAATGAGTGCAATTACCGATTATACCGACAGAAATACATGTATTTTATTTGGTGATGCTGCTTCTGCGGTTTTACTCGAACCAACCGACGATGATAATCTGGGAATTCATGATTCCATATTAAGAGTTGACGGAAAAGGTAAAGAAGCACTTTATATGAAAGCGGGTGGTAGTGCTTTACCGGCATCTCATGAAACCGTGGATAATAAATTGCATTATATCTATCAGGATGGTAAAGCTGTTTTCAAAGTCGCAGTTAAAGGTATGGCTGATGTATCAGTTGAAATTATGGAAAAGAATAATCTCAAATCTGAAGATGTTGCCTATCTCGTTCCTCATCAAGCAAATTTGAGAATAATCGATGCCACCGCTAATAGAATGGGTATCGGTAAGGACAAAGTAATGATTAATATTGATAGATACGGAAATACAACCGCAGCGACAATCCCTTTATGCTTGACCGAATATTACCGTAACGGTAAATTGAAAAAAGGTGACAATTTAATTTTGGCTGCATTTGGCGCAGGATACACTTGGGGTTCTATGTATTTGACGTGGGGTATTGATTAATGGGTAAACGTGCATTCTTATTTCCTGGACAAGGTTCACAATATGTCGGTATGGCAAAAGATTTATATGAGAAATCTGTAGAAGCCAAAGAAATGATATTGACTGCCGAAGAAGCAACAGGCGTTAAACTCTCACATATAATGTTCAATGGTCCTGAAGATTCTTTAAAACAGACCGATGTAACTCAACCTGCAATATTTGTTCATTCAGTAGCACTCGCGAGTATAATTAGAATATTAGATGCCGATATGGCTGCGGGACATTCTCTGGGTGAGTATTCAGCGTTAGTTGCATCTAAAGCAATTCAATATTATGATGCCGTAAAACTTGTTCGTAAAAGAGGTGAATTGATGTTAAGAGCAGGGATTGAACAACCCGGTACAATGGCTGCTGTATTAGGAATAGAAGCTCTAAAACTTGAAGAAATATGTAATTCCGTCTCGGAAAATTATGTTGTTCAATGTGCGAATTTTAATTCTCCCGGACAAATTGTTATTTCGGGTTCGGTTGAGGGTGTGCATGAAGCTATGAAATTAGCGAAAGAAAATGGCGCAAAACTCGTCAAAGAGTTAGTTGTTAGCGGGGCTTTTCATTCTCCACTTATGAGAAGTACAAAAGAAGAATTTAAACAAGAACTCGATAAGACTAATTTTTACGATGCTAAATTTCCAGTATACGCTAATGTTACTGGCAAACCCGTTACAAATAAATTAGAAATAATCGATTTACTTTACAGACAACTAGATTCACCGGTTCGTTGGGAAGAAACGATTAACAATATGATTTCCGATGGTGCTGATGAATTTATTGAAATTGGACCCGGTAAAGTTTTACAAGGTTTGGTTAAAAGAATAAATCCCGATGTTAAATTCTTCGGCATTGATAAATTCGAAGACGTTGAAAGGTACCTTTAATGCCCGAACAAAAATTCGAGAAAAAAATTAATGGACTCTGGATCGATCCGTTAATTTTTACACATAAATTTGTTAAAACTTGTGATGTATGCATCTGTTCCGGAGAGTGTTGTTATTATGGTGTTTACACTGATCTTGCGGAACACAAAAACATCATGAAGATGAAAAAAAGAATTATTCAATCGATGGATGATTCGCAGACAAAAGATGTTAAAAAATGGTTCGAAGATCCTGAGGAAGACTCAGATTTTGATTCCGGTTGGGCAGTTGGTACAGAGGTTCATAACGGGAAATGTGTCTTTCTTGATAGACAAGGCTATTGTACTCTTCAAAAAATTGCGATGGAAGATAAAGTTCACAAGTGGAAATATAAACCATTATATTGTATATTATTTCCCTTAGTAATCTATGAAGGTGCTTTAACAGTCGATGATGACCATCTTAACAGATTGCATTATTGTAACAAACCGGAGAATCAAAATTCCACCATTTATGATTGTTGCAAAGAAGAGATTCAACATCTTCTAGGTAAAAAAGGTTTTGCGGAACTAGAAAAATATCGTAATCAATATTTGAAAACTAACAGTAGAAATAAAAAGTGATATTAAAAGATAAGCGAGCTATTGTAACCGGCGGAACACGTGGTATTGGAAAAGCTATTGTTGAAGAACTTCTAAACGAAGGCTGCTCGGTTGTCTTTACTTACCATAGTTCTGACGAAAAAGCAAATGAATTGATTAATACTTTCCCAAATTCCAAAGTTTATGCTCTAAAAGCCGATGCTGGAAAGTTTCAAGACGCTGAAGAAACCATAAAATTTGCTTTGGAAAAATTGGGTGGTGTTGATATATTAGTTAACAACGCCGGAATAACAAAGGATAATTTGCTTCTGAGAATGACCGAAGCGGATTTTGATCATGTTATTGAAAGCAATTTGAAAAGTGTATTCAATTATACTAAGTCTGTTTTGAAACCGATGATGGGGCAACGTTATGGAAAAATTGTGAATATTACATCGGTTGTAGCATTAATGGGCAATCCCGGACAGGCAAATTACGTGGCATCTAAAGCCGGAGTTATAGGTTTAACAAAATCTAATGCAAAAGAGTTGGCTTCAAGAAATATTTGTGTAAATGCAATTGCACCGGGATTTATTGACACAGATATGACTTCAAAATTGAATGATCAGCAGAAAGAAGCTATAACTTCCAATATACCATTAAAAAAATTAGGCAGCGGGGAAGACGTTGCAAAACTTGTCGTATTTTTAAGCAGTCCGGCTTCCGATTATATCACCGGACAAGTAATCGCCGTTGATGGCGGTTTGGCAATGTGATTTCTAAACATAATAAACCAAAAACTTATAGGAGTAAATATGGATATTGAAGCAAAAGTAAAAGAGATAATTATGGATAAACTTGGTGTTGAAGAATCTCAAATCACACCAGAAGCTTCTTTTACTAACGATCTAGGCGCAGATTCTCTTGATATCGTTGAATTAGTAATGGGTTTTGAATCCGAATTCGGATTATCAATCCCAGATGAAGATGCAGAAAAAATCTCTACGGTTGGTGATGCAATAAAATATTTAACTGAACATAAAGGTTAATAGTTTTTCTGAAGGACCACGTTTTCGTGGTCTTTCCTCTCTTACTCAAAGTATTCAATAATTTTTAGGTCGAATAATGCAAAATAGAAGAGTTGTAATTACAGGGTTAGGTGTGCTAACGCCAATTGGTAATAATGTAACAGAATTTTGGAAAGCTCTAAAAGCCGGGGTGAGCGGGGCTGGCCCAATTACATATTTTGATGCATCTAATTTTGCAACTCAATTTGCTTGTGAGGTAAAAGGTTTTGATCCTGAAAAATATATTGATAAAAAAGCTGCCAAAAGAATGGACCTATTTACTCAATTTGCATTAGCTACAGCAATAATGGCAATGGAGGATTCTGAACTCGATCTTGAAAAAGAAGATAGGGAAAGAATTGGCGTTGTTTTCGGCAGTGGAATTGGAGGTATGGATACTTTTGAAAATCAAACCAAAGCATTTTTTGATGGAGGACCAAGGAAAATAAGTCCTTTCTTTGTACCCATGATGATATCAGATATTGCAGCCGGACAAATTTCAATTCGTTACGGATTGAAAGGACCAAATTATGCTACAACTTCCGCATGCGCTACTTCCTCTCATGCTATCGCGGATGCATTCTTTCTTATACAAAGAGGTTCGGCTGATTTAATGGTAACCGGTGGATCCGAAGCGGCAATTACTCAAATGTCTATTGGTGGCTTTAACGCATCAAGAGCTATTTCAACTTGGAATGATAGACCGAAAGAGGCATCCAGACCATTTGATAAAGACAGAAATGGATTTGTCATGGGAGAAGGTGGTGGTACAATCCTTTTGGAAGAACTTGAGCATGCAAAAGCTCGCGGTGCGAAAATTTATGCTGAAATAATCGGTGCAGGTTTAACCGGAGATGCTTTCCACGTTACTGCTCCGCCTCCGGAAGGTGAAGGCGCCTTCCGTTCGATGCGTGAAGCATTAAAAGATGGTGGAATTAAACCTGAGCAAGTCGATTATATTAATGCACATGGAACTTCTACTCCGCTGAATGATGAAAACGAAACTGCGGCAATACGAAATTTATTTGGCGAACACGCCTATAAGTTAGCGATCAGTTCAACAAAATCTATGACCGGTCATCTTCTTGGCGCTGCCGGTGCAGTTGAGGCGGTAGCTACTGTCCTCGCAATAAAGAATAGTTTTGTTCCACCAACCATAAACTTAGATGAGCCGGATCCACTATGCGATCTTGACTACACTCCTAAAGTCGGGAAAGAACGCAATATTGATTATGCGATTTCCAATACATTTGGATTTGGGGGACACAATGCATCTCTCTTGTTCAAAAAATATGACGAATAATTTTGTTTGGTAAATTATTTTCCGGTATAAAATCTATTTTTTCAAGTAACAAAGATTCAAAACAAGAGAAAAAACTTGAAAAAATTGTAGCTTTAAAAACCGAACAGTTAGAAAAGTTTTTCGGTTTCCAAATTAATAACTCTCAATACTTTATAAAGGCTTTAACCCACAGGTCTTATCTCGAAGTTTTACCTCAATTGACTAAATCAAATGAACGGCTTGAATTTCTCGGAGATTCTGTCCTATCATTAATTGTTTCACATCATCTTTTTGAGACATTTGAGGATGAAGAGGAAGGTTTTTTAACAAAGTACCGTTCACTCATGGTAAATAGAGATGCATTAGCTAAAGCGGCTACAGCCATGAATTTAAAGGAATTCATACTTTATGACGGACGTTTTGTGAGTGGTTCAAGTTCGGGTCTTAAAACAATTTTAGCCGATGCGTTGGAAGCAATTATTGGAGCAATTTATTTAGACCAAGGATTTGAGACAGCAAAAGAAGTTGTCCACAAATGGATCATAGAGCCAAATACCTTAGATGGATCTTTACCGGTTGATAAAAACTATAAAGGAAGATTACTCGAGTTAGCTCACTCACAAGGTATGGAATCACCAATTTATAAAGTAATTAACGAAGAAGGTCCGGAGCATGATAAAAAATTTACCGTGATTGTAAAAATAAATGGTGAAATTTATGGTTCCGGTGAAGGAAAAAGTAAAAAAACGGCTGAACAAGCCGCAGCAAAATCTGCTTTAGATAAAATGTGATTTTTTATTACTCCCACTAAAACTTATATCCACAAAAAGTTGTTCTACATTTTATAGTCTCCTAATTTCATTATATTTACAAATTATATTTTTTTAAATAAGTCCGTCAATTAAACTAAAAGAAAACTTTATGGAAAAATTTGAATTTTATGATCGTTTTGTTGACCGCCATATCGGTCCAAGTGAAGAAGAAATTAGAGAAATGCTTAATGAACTCAATCTTTCATCTGTGGATGAACTGATCGAGAAAACAGTTCCAAGTGGTATAAGGTTAAGTGAAAGATTGGATTTGCCAAAAGCACAAACCGAATTCGAGTTTCTTCATCATTTAAAAAGTGTTGCATCAAAAAACAAAGTATTCAAATCTTATATTGGAATGGGATATTATCCAACAATTACACCCGGTGTAATTCAAAGAAATATTCTTGAAAATCCCGGTTGGTACACACAGTACACACCTTATCAAGCTGAGATTTCACAAGGCAGATTAGAAGCCTTGGTGAATTTTCAAACTATGATTTCCGATTTAACAAAAATGGAGTTAGCAAATGCATCTTTACTAGATGAGGGAACGGCTGCTGCGGAAGCAATGGGTATGTTCTTTGCTTCGAGAAAAGGTGGAAGAAAATCAGCTAATGTTTTTCTTGTAGATGAAAAGACTTTTCCACAAACTATTGATGTGCTAAAAACAAGGTCAGAACCATTCGGAATAGAATTAAAAATTGCTAATATAACGGACGAGCTTTTAACCGATGACGTTTTTGGAATTTTATTACAATATCCGAATGATGATGGTGAGATTAAAGATATTTCATCTATTATTAAAAGTGCAAATGAAATAGGCATTTATGTGAGTGTTGCAACTGATTTATTGAGTCTGACATTATTGACTCCACCGGGAGAAATGGGTGCAGATGCTGTTGTAGGTTCAGCTCAAAGATTTGGAGTTCCGATGGGTTATGGCGGACCTCACGCGGGTTATTTTGCCACTAAGGAAGAATTTAAAAGACAGATTCCTGGAAGAATTATAGGAGTTTCAGTCGATTCGCACAATCGTCCGGCTTATAGAATGGCTTTGCAAACTCGTGAACAACATATTAAACGTGAACGCGCAACGAGTAACATTTGTACTGCTCAAGTATTATTAGCTGTTATGGCCGGTATGTACGGTGTTTATCATGGTCCCAAAGGGTTAAAAAAGATAGCCGAAAGAATTCATAATTTTACATTGTTGCTTAATGATGCAATCAATTCACTCGGTTTGAAACAAACTAATAAATATTTCTTTGATACTCTTAAAATTGATCTTGGTTCAGCTGAACTGAAACAAAAAGTTAAAGAGATTGCGGAAAGTAAAGAAGTTAACTTTAGATATTTCGGAGATAGTAATATTGGTATTTCTCTTAATGAAAAAGTATTAATGGAAGATGTACAAGAAATTGTTGACATTTTTTCTGAAGCAGTTGATAAATCAAAAATAGATTTAGGAACTATTTCCTCAAATGTTCAAACAAATTGGGAAGAATCTTTATTAAGAAAATCGGAATACATGATTCATCCAAAATTCAATTTATTTTATTCCGAACATGAAATGCTGCGCTACATTAAGAGTTTAGAGAAAAAGGATCTTTCGCTTACTACATCAATGATACCACTTGGTTCATGCACAATGAAATTGAATGCATCTTCAGAAATGTTCGGAATATCTTGGCCCGAGTTCGCAATGCTTCATCCTTTTGCTCCAAGAGAACAAGCACAAGGTTATACGCAATTATTTGAAGAACTTGAACAATACTTAAACTCGATTACCGGTTTCACAGCGACATCACTTCAACCCAATTCAGGTGCACAAGGCGAATATGCCGGATTAATGGTAATTCGTGCTTATCATAAGGATATGGGAGATCATCATAGAGATGTTGTGTTAATTCCATCATCTGCACATGGTACAAATCCCGCAAGTGCAGTTATGGCCGGTGGGAAAGTGGTAGTTATTAAATGTGATGATGAAGGTAATATTGATATTCCGGACTTAAGAGAAAAAGCTGAAAAGTATAAAGATAATTTATCCGCATTAATGGTAACCTATCCTTCTACCCATGGTGTTTTTGAAGAAGGTATAAAAGAAATTTGTCAAATCGTTCATAATAATGGCGGTTTAGTTTATATGGACGGTGCTAATATGAATGCACAAGTTGGTTTAACAACTCCGGCTGAAATTGGCGCAGATGTTTGTCATCTTAATCTTCATAAGACATTTACAATCCCACATGGCGGCGGCGGACCTGGCATGGGTCCGATTGCCGTGAATGAAAAACTTGCAAAATATTTACCCGGTCATTCTGTAATCAATATTAACAAAGAAAAATCAATTACCGCAGTTTCTGCTGCACCTTGGGGAAGTGCGTCAATTTTGATTATTTCTTATGCCTATATCAAGATGATGGGTGTAAATGGTTTAACTAAAGCTACTGAAATTGCAATACTCAATGCAAATTATCTTAAATCAAAATTATCGCCGTATTATAAAGTCTTATATAGTGGAAAAAATAATTTTGTCGGACACGAATTGATTTTCGATTTACGTGAGTTCAAACATTCCGTAAATATTGAAGCTGAAGATATTGCAAAACGTTTAATGGATTACAGCTATCATGCACCGACAGTTTCTTTCCCGGTACCTGGTACCTTTATGGTCGAACCAACTGAAAGTGAATCAAAAGCAGAACTTGATCGATTTATTGATGCAATGATTTCAATCCGAGAAGAAATAAAGGAAATTGAAAACGGGATTGCCGATAGGGAAGATAATGTTCTTAAAAATTCACCGCACATCGCAGTCGAACTTATTTCTGATAATTGGAACCATTCATACACTAGAGAGAAAGCATGTTTCCCGGTTTCATGGATTAAAGAGAATAAATTTTGGCCTTCAGTCGGCAGAGTAAATAATGCTTACGGTGATAGAAATTTAGTCTGCAGTTGTCCGCCAATGGAAGAATATGAACAAGAGGTTATTATATAATGAACAATCTTAAAAGATATTGTGAGATATTTAATAACTCAAAAACAATCGCCGTTTATGGTATTTCACGACATCCATATAAGACAAGCAGAGAAATTGCAGAGTATTTAGTTGATAACGGTTTTGAGGTGGTGGGTGTAAATCCCGCCATCTCAAAAGCCGGTGATATTGTTGTTTATCCAACTTTAAAAGATATTCCGTTCGAAATAGATATCGTCGATGTTTTCCGAAGATCGAATGACATTCCTTATCTAATTGAAGATGTATTAAATAAAAAGCCAAATGTACTTTGGCTGCAGCAGGGTATCAGAAACGATGAAGCAGTTAAATCCGTAATCGAAAATGGTATCGAAACAATTCAAGACACATGCATTGCTGTTATGCATTCACTTTGCAAATCGAAATAAAAATCTATCCAATAAATGAAAATTTATATTTATTCATTTCTATTTGTTCAGCAATTCTTGTTTGCACAATTTGCGGATACTCTTAAGCTTACCGACCCAAATCAATTTGCTAGAATTGATTCGATTATTATTCAAGGGAATGAAATCACGGAAGAATTTATCATAACCAGAGAACTCACATTCTTTCCGGGTGATGAAATTAATCAGACTTTATTAAAATATAATCGCGAACGAGTTTACAGCTTAGGACTTTTTAACTATGTTGAGTTTTATCTAATTCAAGATGAAGAAAAAATTAACTTAGTAATTGATGTCCTAGAAAAGTGGTATTTGTATCCTTTACCATTCGTATACCTTAACGAGGATGATTTCGATAAAGCTACTTATGGAATTAATTTTAAATTGGAAAATTTTCGAGGAAGAAACGAAACACTAAGTGCTTATCTTGGATTGGGTTATGATCCGCGAGTTCGTTTTAGTTATACGATTCCTGCTTTTTTATATAAAGAGGGAATAGGATTAGGTTTCCAAATTGCTTATCAAGATTTCTCAAATAAAAGTAATATTGCAGAGACGCTTGTTGGAAATGATTTTGATTATACAATTTATACCGGTGCGATTTCAATTAATAAACGATTGGATCAGTTTAATCTCTTTGAGTTAATGACCGGGTATTCATATATCGCCACTGATGGTATATCTTATAAAGGGATTACGGCAACTGGTAGCACTATCGATAGATATCCATTTATGAGTCTTGCGTATGTCTATGATTCGCGTGATCTAAAACAGTTTTCGAAAACCGGATTATTGACTTCTGCACAAATATCACACAAAGGATTTGGAATTGAGGGAGTTGCATATCAAATATTTGAATTAGACTTACGTCAATACAATCAAGTGGGTGAAGACATCACTGCAAGATGGAGAGTAAATTATCGTAGTACTTTTGGCAAAACAATTCCATTTTATGATTATTCATTTTTAGGTTATTCGGAATATATTCGAGGTCATCGCAAAAATGAAATGGAAGGTCTACAATATTTACTCGGCTCTTTCGAAATGAGTTACTCAATAGTTGATGAATGGCATTTAAGTCTGGATTTACCGCTGCTGCCGAAAAGTCTTACTTCAACTCGTATCGGAGTTAATTTTAATATATTTACGGATGCGGGAGTTACATTTGATCATTTCAACGAACTAAAGCTTAACAATTTTATTTCCGGATATGGTTTCGGACTAAACATTTTATTCTTACCATTTAATGCTGTTCGATTTGAATATGCATTTGATGAATATATGAACGGAGAATTTATAATTGGCGTCGGTTTTTCATTCTGATATTGAACTTTACTTCTCACTTTACACAACCGATTCAAAGGTTTCAGTTGTCGGTGAGGAATGTCATCACATAATGAAAGTTATGCGTCATTCGGTCGGTGATTCAATTTATGTAACAAATGGAAACGGTAAGATATTTCTTATCAACATTACATCGATGGCGAAGAATGAAATTAAAGGTGAGATTGAAAAATCATTTCAATATGAAAACAAACTAAAACAATTCACTATTTGTATTCCTCGATTAAGAGTGATCGACAGATTTGAATTTGCTTTAGAAAAATGTGTTGAACTTGGTTTCACGAACTTCATAGTATTTGAGACTGATAGAACTCTTGCACGAGGTGATAAATCGGACCGTTGGCAAAAGATTGCAATGGCAGCGATGAAACAATCTTTACAAAGTTATTTGCCAAATATTACATATTTGAATAAAGTTAATAAATTTAATGAGTTGGAAGGACTGAAAATTACATTCGATCAAAACTCGGAGAAACATTTTTCCGATGTGATTAAGACTTTTCACCAAAATGAGAAATACTATTTAATATTCGGTCCCGAAGGTGGCTTGACTGAAGATGAAACTACACTTCTTGGAAAATCTAACGTTTATAAACTCACATCTAATCGACTTCGCACTGAAACCGCGATTATAACTGCAGCATCGATCATATCAACAAATTTCTAAGAATTATTTGTAAAAAGATTACAAAAGCGAAATGGTTTTCTTAATTAATCGCTCGAACATCACTTTTGAATGATCGGCTGTTTCCATTACTTCTTGATGAGATAATTTTTGAGGGGAGATTCCGGCAGCGTGATTTGTTATCAATGAAATTGCTCCGACTTTTAATCCTAACTTCATTCCGAATATAGCTTCATGAACAGTTGACATTCCGACGGCATCAATTCCTAATTTCCCATACATTTTAATTTCAGCCGGACTTTCATAACTCGGTCCTTTTGTCAATATGTATGTGCCTTCTTTTAATGGAATTTTTTCATCCAACGCAGCTTCTCGAATCGCTGATTTAATTTTCTTCGAAGGAAAGTCTTGTAAGTAATTTTTTTCTTCGGCAGTAGCTATACCAAATAATTCGGTGATTTCTTTTTTGAGATTTAGAGAATTAAAATCCAACGTCAGCATTAAATCACCGGGTGAAAAGTTTGGATTTACTCCACCGGCAGCATTTGTGATTATCAGATTTTTACAACCTAATTCGGAAGCAATTAAAACCGGGAGCACGCATTCGGATAATCGATAACCTTCGTAATAATGAATTCTGCCTTGGAAGATCAATAAATTTTTACCGGCATATTTCGAAAAGTGAATAAATCCCTTGTGTCCTTCAACAGTTGACTTTGGATAATTCGATAACGATTCGGTCGGAATTGATAAAGATGTATCTACTTTAGTTGCAAAATCACCTAATCCACTGCCAAGAATTAAGCCGATTTCGGGTGTAAAAGGAGCTTTTGATTTAATTTGATTTAAGAGTTCTCGATATTTTTCCGTTAAGTTTATCACTAAAATAAAATTCCTGCTAAAGTTGCCGTCATCAATGTAGCCAAGGTTCCGCCAATAACTGCTTTTATTCCTAGTGATGCGATATCTGTCCCACGATTGGGAGCAAGCGGTGTAATTCCTCCCAATTGAATTGCAATAGAACTGAAATTAGCAAATCCGCATAACGCGTATGTAGCCATAACAATTGCTTTTTCATTAACTAGAGTTTTTAATTCTATCAACCGGCTCATATCAAAATATGCCACAAATTCATTTAGAACTACTTTTGTACCTATCAAGCTTCCAAATTCTAATGCATTTTCCCATGGAACTCCGATAGCAAATGCTAAAAATTGGAGCACGAGACCAAACAGCAATTGCATACTTAGTGGTTTTCCAAACTCAGTCTCAAAAAATGTATTAATTCCAAAAACATCACCAAGTCCAATCAAAATATGATTAACTAAAGCGATTAAAGCTATGAAAGCAATCAACATAGCGCCGACATTTAAAGCTAATTTTAGACCATCTCCCGCACCAACTGCGGCCGATTCAATCAGATTAGACGCATTTTTCTCAATATTTACTTTTACATCACCTTTCGTTTCGGGTGTGTCAGTTTCCGGAAAAATAATTTTAGAAATTAAAAGAGCGGCTGGAGCAGCCATTACGCTTGCTCCCAATAAATGTGTAGCGAACATTAATTGTGCTTCTTCGAGTGGTAATCCCATAGATTGTGAGAATGAATAACCGAGCATTTGAATGTAAGCTGCCATAACGCCACCTGCAATTGTCGCCATTCCACCTGTCATGATGGTGAGTAATTCACTTTTTGTTAAACCCTTCAAAAATGGTTTTATCATTAGCGGAGCTTCGGTCTGGCCTACAAAAATATTAGCTGTAACTGAAAGAGATTCTGCTCCACTGGTTCCCATTAACTTGGCCATAACCCACGCCATTCCTTGCACTACTCTTTGCATAATGCCGAGATAGTAAAGAATTGACATTAAACTGGCAAAGAAAATTATGGTAGGTAAAACTTGAAATGCGAAGAACATTCCTAGACTACCATCTTGTCCCGGACTAATTGCTAAATCACCAAAAACAAATTTTGCTCCTTCTCCGGTAAAATTTAAAACCAGAACAAAGAAACTACTAACCCAACTGAAAAATTGTTTTGGCCAACCGAGCGGGGAAAAATAGGAACCAAGTAATTCCCCCTTTATAATTAGAATGGCAAAAAGGATTTGCAATCCTAAACCGGTACCGACTAATCGCCAGTTAACTTTTGTACGATTGTTAGATAATAGGAAAGCGATTCCAATTAATACTCCGATTCCAATAATTCCTCTAAGTATGGCAATAAAATCCATATTAATCCTTATTCAGTTTCAGGGATATAATGACATCTGCGGCATCTGGCTTCATAACTATCGGAAGCACCGACTAAAACTCTGTCTGTCGATTTAATTTTTCTTTGAGTTCTATCTGCTGGGTTTCCGCAGTTAACACAAATTGCTAATGTTTTTGTAATGTATTCTGCAATCGCTAAAAGTTGAGGCATCGGTTCAAATGGAATTCCTCTATAATCTTGATCGAGTCCTGCTACAATCACTCTTTTTCCGCTATCGGCTAATCTATTGCATACTTCAACTAAATCACTTTCATAAAATTGTGCTTCATCAATTCCGATAACTTGAGCATCGGAAGAAAGTTCTAAAATTTCTTGTGCCGAAGAAACAACTTCTGACGGCAATGATTGCTCACTGTGCGAAACGATTTTATTTTCGGAATAGCGATTATCGATCTTCGGTTTAAAAATTTTTACACGAAGTTTTGCGATTTGTGCCCGTCTTAATCTTCTAATTAGTTCCTCGGTTTTACCGCTGAACATACATCCGGCCACAACTTCTATCCAGCCGGTTTCTTTTGGGGTTGCGTGTGGTTGAAATTCCATCATAATTATTTTAAGAAATCTTCCCCGAATGAATGGGGAATAAGTTCGGTAATTTTATATTTAATAATTTCTTCTTTTGAATTGATTAAAATAATATCCAAATCTTTACCGCAAAGATCTAATAATACTTGTCGGCAAGCTCCGCAGGGTGGACAAAATTCTTTAGCATCACTCGCTATTGCGATTGAATCAAATTCTCGTTCACCTTCTAATATAGCTTGAAAAACAGCTGTTCTTTCCGCGCATATCGTCAAGCTGTATGAAGATGATTCAATATTTGCACCTTCATAAATTTTTCCACTTTTTGTTTTAAGTGCGGCGCCTACATGAAAATTTGAATATTGAGCTAATGATTTTGATTTAGCTGCGATTGCTTTTTTACCTAGTGCTAATGAATCCATAAAGTTCTCTGATAAATAAAAAATTTAGTATACTTAATTATGAAAATTGATTAAAAACTTTCCTAAAATAATTTATTTTGATGCTAATTCAAACAAAATCACTTCCACTTTGTACCCCCATAAGTACCGCGTATATAATTTACAATTAATAAAAATTCATAAATAATTTGTAGATAAAAAGCCTCAATTATTGTAAATCGATAACCAAATTTACTCTGTGAAATTTGTATGAGCAAAACATCAAAGCCCATCTTAAGAGCAAATGGTATAAAGAAGGTAGGATTAAAGAAACCGCCTATGAAACTAAAAAGTAAAATGAGATTTATTAAATGCCAAACTGCCAAAAAGATTTGATGCTTTAATAAATAATAATTTGATGTAGATGTGTGACGTGCTTTTTGAATTAAGTAATCATTCCAATTTTCTTTTGTTTTTGAATAAACAAATGCATCCGGATATTCAACTGTTCCGATTTTCATTTTATTTTTTACAGCTTCACGAATCAATAAATCGTCATCGCCGCAGAGTGTCTGAAGTGTTTTGCTGTAACCATCTAATTTTTCAAAAGCGATTTTATGAAATCCGAAACTTCTTGCAGCAGCCGAATAGGGAAAACCAAATCTTGTAGCAGTGAACGTTAGAATGTGTGAGCGAAGATTTTCGAATGTAGCAACTTTATTAACAAAACTACCGGTTTGTTTGTAAGGTGAAATGCCGAAAAGAAAATCATAACCTTTGCTAAACTTTTCGGAATAACGAATTAACCAATTTGGCTCCGGTTCGCAGTCCGCATCCGTAATTAAAATGAAATCATTTTTTGCATGAGCAATCCCAATATCAAGAGCACCTTTTTTCCCTGGATGCTTTTTACCGAGTGAGTCAAATAATTTTGCGTTGGGATTTGTCTGAATAAATTCATCAATTACACTTTTTGTGTTATCGGTTGATTGGTCGTTAACAAAAATGATCTCATAATTTTCTTTCGGATAATTTAATTTTTTCAATGACTCAAAAAGGGAAGCCATAGTTTTTTCTTCATTGTGCGCAGCGATTATTATTGAGAATTTTAAAAGATGGTTATTGGACATTTTATCTTAAGAGATCAATTTATATATTGACAAATTTTTGTGAAAAATTCATTTTTATAGAGTGAATATAATTACTAAAATATCATATTCCGCAATAATTATTTTATTATTTCTCACCTCAGCAGCAAAAGCACAACAAAATAGATTATCATCTTATCATTTTAGCGATTATGCAGATACAAAAAGTTCAGCAATGGGTTTTACTGCAGTATCTAATCCATTTACTCCAATGAGTTATAAATCAAATCCGGCAAATTTAAGTTTTGACTCCGACATAAATTTATATGGAGGTGGGGTTGAAGATGAAAATGTATTATCATCTTCTGTAAGTATCAACGGTTTAGGGATTGCAGTAGATTATTCCTATGCAAGTTACCATGCGTATTTGACTCCAAGTTTTGATTTCACCTCGCAATATTACTCAAATGATTATCAGAATAATTTTTATTCACTATCCTTAAGCAAATTTATTCTGGCTGATTTTGCTATCGGAACATCCGTTACAATGTTTGATCTTAATAATAACATATCATATAAAATTAATATTGGGAGTATTTATAAAATTGAAAATCCCTTCAACAGTTCGATTCTAAAAAACGAAATATATTTTGGTTTTGCGATAAATAATATTGGACCGGATATTGAAACAGAATGGGATAATGTTTTTCTGCCAATTTATGGATCGATAGGTACAACATTAAGGTTAATCTCCGGAGATAAGTCTTTATTTGCCTACTCATTTGAAGCTTCGATGAAATATAAAAACTATTTAAATCCTTCTTCAAATAGCAGTGAGTATTTTTTAAGTGATAGAAGTGAAAAAAAAGAAAGAGATTATTGGGGGGTTGGATTTGAACTCACCTTATTCAAGCTAATTTCTATTAGGGACGGATATTACAAATCACCGTTCAGAGACAATATAATTCATACTGGTGGAATTGGAATTCATTTTCCACCAAAAGTTACTAAGTTTTCAGTTTCTATTGAGTACATGCGTTACTGGAATGATCGTCCATATTACTGGAGAATAGGACCTTATTCAGGTTCAATAAATTTTGCATATAGATTAGATTAATCAGTGCTCTTCTTCCAGCAAATACTCATCAGCTAACTCATCTGAGATACCGTCAATAAATCTTGATCGCTTTGATAATGTAGTCCCGGTTATTCGATCAAAAATATTCATCGGATACGATACAAATAAATTTTGCTTAGCTCTTGTTGATGCAACATACATTAATCGTCTTTCTTCTTCCAAAGCTTCAATACTTTCGTAAGATTGACCGGAAGGAAACATTCCTTCAAGTGCGTGAATTATAAATACGGAATGCCATTCCAATCCTTTTGCGGAATGAATAGTTGAAAGAATTAACTTTTCATTTTCTTTATCTTCTTCAATTACATCGGTCACAGAATCTTGAGGTGGTTCCAAAGCCATATCGGCAAGAAAACTGTCTAAACTTCTATAGTTTTCAGCAATATTTGTAAAAACTTCTAAATCCTTTTTGCGTTTGTTAAAATCATCATACTTATTAATAAAAAGGGGATCATAGTAATTAATTGCACGTATAGCTTTTTCTGCCGGAGTCTGTTTGGTTGAATGAAGATCATGTAATACTTCGAAGAGCGGATAGAGTTTATCGCCAAGCGAAGACTGTTCGGCAATTGCATCCGGTTTTGCTTTGAAATGAATTTTATTTTGCGAAATTTCATCTAAAATAATTTGTGCTTTCTTTGGACCAATACCTTCATGCAGTAATAAAATTCTGTACCAGCTAACAAAGTCCCGTGGGTTTGCGGCTATGCGAAGAAAAGCCAAAACATCTTTTACGTGTGCTGTTTCGACAAATTTCATTCCGCCGAATTTAATGAAAGGGATATTTGCTTTGTTTAATTCTATTTCTAAATCAAATGAGAAATACGAATTGCGAAACAATACTGCAATCTCATTCAACGGGACATTTTCTTCACGTAACTCTAAGATTCTATCGACAATAAACCTCGATTGCATATTTTCATTTGCTGCAGAAATTATTGCGGGCAATTCACCAAATGGTCTGCGTGTGAATAAATGTTTTTCATACTTTTCTATCGCCGCATCTATAATGTAATTGGTCAATTTTAAAATTGCTTGTGTACTTCTATAATTTTCTTCCAGCTTAATGATTTCAACATTTTTAAAGAGGTTAGGGAAGTCCATGATATTTTTAAAGTTCGCACCACGAAATGAATAGATTGATTGCGAATCATCACCGACAACCATAACATTATTATGATTTTGTGCCAAACCCATTACGATATCAGCCTGAAGTTTATTAGTGTCTTGATATTCATCAACCATTACAAATTTTATTGATGAAAGTAGATTCTTAGCACCGGGCGAAAGATCAAAAAGAAATTTTCTCAAATAAATTAGAAGATCATCGTAGTCCAATAAACTATTTTGTTTCTTATAAGATTCATAGATTTTCTTTATTTCTAAAATTTGATTAACATACTTTGCAAAATGAGGATAATCAAACTCAAGAATTTCTTGTATCGTTTTACTAGTATTTACACTTAAAGAGAATACTTTATTTAGTGTCTGCTTATTTGGAAATCTCTTTTTCAGTTCTTGCAAATTTAACTGACCACGGATGAGATTAATTACATCTTCACTATCACCCTGATCGAGAATAGTAAAACCGGAATGAAGTCCAAGATCCTTTGCATATTTTCTTAAAGTGAGATTTGCGAATGAATGAAAAGTTCCGCCATTAATTTTCGAACATCGGTTATCAAGAAGAATTGCAGCTCGATTCATCATTTCACGTGCAGCTTTTCTTGTAAATGTTAAAAGTAAAATCGATTGTGGGTCATATCCCATTTCAACTAAACGAGCAACTCGATATACGAGAGTTCTAGTTTTACCAGTTCCGGCACCGGCAATAAGAAGATAAGCTCCTTCGACTGCTTTTACCGCGTCAAGTTGAGCGGGGTTTAATTCATTGTCATAATCTATAGTAAAACGGGCTTCATCAACTTTTGCATTGAAGCCCGCTTTATTAACTCTGGTAAGCTTATATTTTTTAGCCATTATCTGCGATAAGCTTTGGGTTTGTTTAATATTTCCGATACTAAAATATATTCTCTAATTGTATCCGGGTTACTGATATTCTTTCTGATGTTTTTAACATACTCAACAGTTTCCGTCATTGATTGACCGACATCTTCAACTTCGATTTTATCCGGTAATCTTTTTAAACTTTCTTTTGCTTTTTTGATTCTAGCCTCTAGCCGAGCATTTGGATCAATGAATTCGGATTCAACTTTTTCTTGATCTACTTTTTTTTGCTCATATCGAACAGTCTCGACTCCAACTGAGTCTTCAAACTCTTCCTCAGGATTCCATGTTGTATCATGATATCCACTTGGATCGAAGACTTCGGTATTTCTATCGGACGGATATTTTGTCTGAGAGCCAGTTTGATCCGGAATTTTAAGACCAAATAATTGTTCTAGAATATCTTGTGTAGTTTCCTTTTTCTTCTCAACTTTTTGTTGTGACTGAGTCGATTGAGTCCTAGCTGTTTCATCTCTATTACGTTGTTCGGTTTGCTTTTTTTTCTTTTTGCCGAAAAAACTTTGCAAAGCAGAAACAATAAAGAAAATTATTATAAGATATTCAAAAAGATTACTGTCCATCTTGGTCCTTATCCCGCTTTTCATCAGGTTTTGCTATTGTATTTCGCATATCTGTATCAGATTGAATGTTACGTAAATTATAATAATCCATAACACCAAGATTTCCTGATCTAAATGCTTCGGAAATTGCTTTCGGAATTTCAGCTTCGGCTTCAACAACTTTTGCACGCATTTCGGCAACTCTGGCTTTCATTTCTTGCTCAGTTGCAACCGCTGCGGCTCTTCTTTCTTCGGCTTTAGCTCTTGCAACTTTTAAATCGGCTTCAGCTTGATCTGTTTGTAAAATAGCACCGATGTTTGTACCTATGTCAACATCCGCGATATCAATTGATAGAATTTCAAATGCTGTTCCGGAATCCAATCCTTTTGCTAAAACAACCTTAGAAATACTATCCGGATTTTCTAATACTGCTTTGTGAGTTTCGCTTGAACCAATTGTTGATACAATACCTTCACCCACACGAGCTAATATTGTTGCTTCACCGGCACCACCGACTAATCTTTCTATATTTGCTCTAACGGTAATACGTGCAATCGCCTTCAATTGAATACCATCTTTCGCAACAGCAGCAACTAATGGTGTTTCAATAACTTTCGGAAGCACGGACATTTTTACGGCTTCTAATACATCACGTCCCGCAAGATCAATAGCTGCGGCTTTTTCAAAATCTAATTCTAGATTTGCCTTATTTGCAGAAATCAAAGCGTTAACAACTTTAATTACATTACCTCCTGCAAGGTAATGTGCTTCAAGTAACGAAACTTGAACATACAAGCCAGCTTTTGTTGCAGATATCATACTTCTAACAATTACAACTGGCGAAACTTTTCTAAGTCTCATTCCTACTAAATCTTTAAAGATTTTTAGTTTTACACCAGAAAAATAGGCTGTAATAAATAACCCTATCGGGACGAAGTAGAAAATGAGGAATAAAAATAATATGGCACCGATTATAATAAATATTGAAATACCTGAGACTGCATCCATTCTTGTTCTCCTTAATTTGACTTATTAATTGAAAATTAACAAAAAATTATTACAATGTTTCAAAAATAGGTAACATCTTTAATACTTGTTATAGTTCAAGTTGTTTAGTATTGTTGAATAGAGGATACTTTATATGTATTTTTGAAACAATTTTAATAGAAATTCTGTTAAAGATTTAATTCAATTTACGCAAAGGATAATATTATGGATGGTAATTTTTCTGAAAGAGTACAGGAAGTCATCAGATTAAGCAGAGAAGAAGCCCTGCGGTTAGGTCATGATTATATCGGTACTGAACATTTGCTTCTAGGAATAATTAGAGAAGGACACGGTGTTGCTGTTAAAATTCTTAGAAATTTGGATGTTGAGTTAGTAAAATTAAAAAAAGCAATTGAGGATACAGTTAGAAGTTCGGGTGGTACATTAACAATTGGAAATATTCCACTGACTAAACAAGCTGAAAAAGTTTTGAAGATTACACAGATCGAATCAAAAATATATAAATCAGATGTAATTGGGACAGAGCATATACTGCTTTCTTTATTGAGAGATGAGGATAACATTGCTACACAAATTCTTCATCAATTCAATGTTAATTATGATAGTGCTCGGGCTGAACTAAATAGCATTCTAAGCAGTAAAGATCCCGACGAACCAACAAAAGGTTTTCCACATCCGGGAGCTCCTCAATCGCCTAAAGGTGGTCAAAAAGCCGAGAGAACTAAAACACCTGTATTAGATAATTTTGGGAGAGATCTAACCAAATTTGCAGCTGATGATAAACTCGATCCTGTTATAGGGAGAGAAAAAGAAATTGAACGTGTTGCTCAAGTTTTAAGTCGAAGAAAGAAAAATAATCCTGTATTAATTGGTGAACCCGGAGTTGGTAAAACAGCAATTGCGGAAGGTTTAGCATTAAGAATTCATCAACGCAAAGTTCCTAGAATTCTGCAAGATAAAAGAATTGTTACTCTTGATTTAGCCGGATTAGTTGCCGGAACAAAGTATCGTGGACAATTTGAAGAAAGAATGAAAGCCTTAATGAATGAATTAGAAAAAGCCGATGATGTAATTTTATTCATTGATGAATTACATACAATTGTCGGTGCCGGCGGAGCATCCGGTTCGTTGGATGCTTCAAATATGTTTAAACCAGCTTTAGCAAGAGGTGATATACAATGTATCGGTGCAACAACTTTGGATGAGTATAGAAAATACATCGAAACTGATGGTGCGTTAGATAGAAGGTTCCAAAAAGTAATGGTTGACCCTCCGTCAATTGATGAAACTATCGAAATTCTTGAGCACATAAAAGTTAAATACGAGGAGCATCACAGAGTTAAATATTCAAGTGAAGCTTTAGCATCCGCAGTTAAAATGAGTGCGCGTTATATGACGGATCGGCATCTACCTGATAAGGCTATTGATGTTATAGACGAAGCGGGTTCTCGGGTTCACATGGGTAACTTTACCGTGAGTGACGAAATTCTAAAACTTGAAGAAGAAATAGAAAAAGTAAAACACGAGAAAATAAAAGTTGTTAAAGAACAAGATTACGAACAAGCTGCTAGACTTCGTGATAAAGAGAGAACATTACAATCTGATCTTGAAGTGGCTAAAAGAGAATGGGATGCAAAAACTAAAGACATTATCCATGATGTTTCGGAAGATGATATTGCTACAGTCGTTTCGATGATGACAGGAATACCCGTAACTCGTGTTGTTCAAGCTGAATCCGAAAAACTTCTTAAAATGGAAAATGCTCTCAAGGCAAAAATTGTTGGTCAAGATGAAGCAGTTATTAAACTAACTAAAGCAATAAGAAGAACAAGAGCCGGGCTAAAGAACCCGCATAGACCAATAGGAAGTTTTATTTTCTTAGGTCCAACCGGTGTAGGAAAAACTGAATTAGCTAAGGTACTTGCCAGATACTTATTTGATTCTGATGAAGCATTAATTAGAATTGACATGAGTGAATACATGGAGAAGTATTCAGTTTCCCGGTTAGTTGGTGCCCCTCCCGGATATGTCGGTTATGAAGAAGGTGGTCAACTTACTGAAAAAGTGAGACGTAAACCTTATTCAGTTGTTCTGTTCGACGAAATAGAAAAAGCTCATCCGGATGTATTCAACATTTTATTGCAAGTCCTTGATGATGGTATGTTGACTGATAGTTTAGGACGAAGAGTTGATTTCAAAAACACAATTATAATAATGACATCAAACGTCGGAACAAAAGATATTAAAGCTACCGGCGGAATTGGTTTTGCCGATGAGTCTGAAGCGAATGCATATGAAAAGTTAAAAAACACTGTAGAAGATGCGATGAAAAAACTTTTCAACCCGGAATTCTTAAATAGAATTGATGAAGCGATTGTGTTTAGAAATCTTGAAATCGAAGATATCAAACAAATTATTGAAATCGAGATGAAAGAATTAGTTAAGAATGTTGAAGATAACAAAATGGAAATCGAACTTGATAAGTCGGCCCTTGCTTTCTTAGCTGAAAAAGGATTTGATCAAAAGTATGGGGCTCGACCGTTAAAACGTGCAATTCAAAAATATATTGAAGATCCACTCGCTGAAGAAATGCTCTTGGGTAATTTTAAAGAAGGTAGTAAAATACTCGTAAAGCACAAAAAGAATACTGAGGAACTTTATTTCATTTCCCCTAAATTATCGGATAAAAATGATGATGATAAATCAGAGTCCAACGAAGAGACAAGCGGAAATAAAAAAGAAGAGAAAGTCGATTAAAAGCAGAATATAGAATTAAGAAACAAACAGTAAAAAAAGCTCGGTTATTCCGGGCTTTTTGGTTTTTGTTAGGTTATTCTTTTTATTGTCATTCGATGATAAGCTGGAAACAACATAATTTATTCAAGAATTCACAAATTTAGAGGACCTTTCAACAATTAATTAAAACGCATAGATAATTCTTTAAAATAATTGAAAGGAAAATTTTATGTCATTACTCAGCAACAAAGCAATCAACGAATCATTGAATA
Organism: Melioribacteraceae bacterium; assembly: GCA_030584085.1. NCBI lineage: Bacteria > Pseudomonadati > Ignavibacteriota > Ignavibacteria > Ignavibacteriales > Melioribacteraceae > Melioribacteraceae bacterium. The sequence goes on along the minus strand of CP129490.1, from coordinate 2,048,619 downwards.
AACTTGATGGATGGAAGCTCGAAAATAATTCCATTTTCAAGGAATATGAATTGAAAGATTTTTCAGCAGCGATTGGATTTGTAACACAAGTAGGTATTGTAGCTGAAAAAGTCGATCACCATCCGGATATTCTAATTAACTCATGGAATAAAGTGAAAATTACTTTGTCCACCCATAGTCAAGGCGGAATTACCAATAAAGATATTTCACTAGCCGAAAAAATTGATAACTTATAAATGAATTTTACTGATATGTAAAGAGGCGATCCATCGTCGCTTACTTTTTCAAATTGAATAAGCCCAAACCAAGCGAACAAGGAAGTTCGCTTTACAGTGAAGTATTCTAGACTTGTTTACCAAAAGTATGACCAAGAGAATCTTTTTAATTTTATAACTACCGTAAAATGATTAATTTTACAACACTCATTCACCTTACTCTAATCTAGGGATATATGGAACAAAGGAAATTATACAAGACATTAGACACAATTGCATCTCGTCGGTTTAAAAGTGAAGAAGAAATGCTAATCGAAGTATTAAACCAAGTTGTTGCGAGAGAACAAATCAACGTAACCGGCGGGCGAATTTGGAGACTCAACAAACTTGCGAAAGCATATACTCTAGTTTATCAAACCGGTGATGTTCAAAAGATTCCTGCGGATTTCTTACTACCTGTAGAAGAATATCCTATCTTCAAAGAAATAACTAAAGAAAGGACAATTCTCGCTGATGAAACAAACCAAATTCTAAAAAGCAAAGGTATTTTTAAGTATTCTGCATCGGGTGTTGGTTTAAAAATAAAAATAGGTGCCGATAGATATTATGAATACATGCTTGCTGTTAACAGTGAAGAAAAAAATGAAGATCTTAGCTACACATTGAACATTGTTGCTACAGTACTTACATCCAAATTAAACGCATGGCGATTGTCCAATTCAAGAAAAGATTTAATTGAAGATATTGATAGAGCAAAACAACTTCAAAAAAGTATTCTTCCGGAACATGAATATAGTTTTCATAATTATGATCTTTTTGGCATTACCTTACCGGCATATATAGTTGGCGGTGATTTTTTCGATTACCTCGAAATTGGTCCGCATGGTGATAGACTTGGTATAGCTGTTGGTGATGCTGCTTCAAAGGGTTTGGCTGCTGCGGCAGAAGCAATGTACATTTCGGGTGCATTAAGAATGGCATGTACATTTGAAATAAAAATTTCACCTTTATTTTATCGTATGAATGAATTGGTGAATAAAATTTTTGAAGATGATAAATTTTCTTCACTCTTCTATTGCGAAATATCAACTGATAAAAAAGGATTATGTTTATATGCTAATGCCGGTCATAATCCGCCGATATTTTTTGATAAAAGTAAACAAGAACTTTTCTATCTTGATCCTACGGGTCCTTTAATTGGACCGGCTCCGCACTCAACTTACAGCACTGATAGCTTTAATTTTAGTGAGGGAGATATTTTAGTTATTTACTCCGATGGAGTAACAGAAGCCGCAAATCAAAACTTTGAGTTTTATGAAGAAGAAAGATTAAAAGAAATTATCAAAGCTAATGTTGCCAGAACACCCAAAGAAATTGCGATGACAATTATTGAGGATGTTACAAAATTTTCCACAACCGATAGCAAATATCAAGACGATAAAACCATAGTAGTGATTAAACGAAAGGGATAAAATGTCGTTAGACCAAAAAATGTTTGAAGCCGGAGTTGTTGGTGCGGGCGGTGCCGGTTTCCCAACACACATTAAAGCAAAATCAACCGTAGAATTTGTGTTAGCAAATGGTGCCGAGTGTGAACCGTTGATTCATAAAGATCTTGAGATTATGAAAAATTTCCCGAAAGAAATTGTTAATGGCATGGAATTAATGATAAAACAGACAAAAGCGAAGAAAGGTTTTTTTGGAATAAAATCAAAGAACACGATTGCGATGGAAAAAATTCAAAATGAATTCACCAACGGAAAAATTGATTTGACAATTCTTGGTGACTTTTATCCATCCGGTGATGAATACGAGTTAGTTTACGAAGCTACAAAAAGATTAATTCCGCCTCATGGAATTCCACTCGATGTTGGATGTGTTGTCAACAATGTGGAAACATTTTATAATGTCAGTCGTGCATCTGAAGGAATACCCGTAACTGAGAAATTTGTTTGTGTTGCCGGAGCGGTGAGAAATCCATCAACATTTTTTGCTCCGGTTGGGACCAGTTTTGAAGAACTAATTAAACATGCTGGCGGAGCTACTGTTAATGATTATGGAATATTCATCGGTGGTTTACTGATGGGTACATTAACGTTCGATCTCTCTGAAGTTGTAACAAAAACAACGGCAGCGATAATCGTTCTCCCTAAGAATCATTATATGATTAATAGAATGGAACGACCGAAAGAGGACATGAATCGTATAGGTAAATCGGCTTGCGATCAATGTAGTTATTGTACTGAATTCTGTCCGCGTTATTTACTCGGCTATGATGTTCAACCTCATAAAGTGATGCGGTCATTACAATTCACAGCATCGGGTAAGGATTTATGGAATCAATATGCGGATCTTTGTTGTGCTTGCGGGCTTTGTTCATTATACGCTTGTCCCGAAGATTTATATCCACGTGAAGCATGTGTGCAGAGTAAAGAAGAAATGCGCGTGAATGGCGAAAAATATGAACAACAAAAACCTGTTAAAGTTCATCCTATTAAAGAGGGAAGACGGGTTCCATTGAAGCAGTTGCGGAAGAGATTAAATGTAGAGGAATATGAAAAAGACACACCTTATAATAGCAATAGACCGCAACCCAATTCGGTAAAAATAAAGTTGAAGCAGCATGTTGGTGCACCGGCAATTTCCTTGGTTAATATCGGAGATATAGTCAAGGTTGGGGATGTAATAGCGAAACCTGAAGAAGGAAAACTTGGTTCAACCATTCATGCATCGATTAGTGGAAAAATATCACATATTAATGAAGAATTTATAAGAATTTCAAAATAGAAAGGTATCATTATGCAAATGAATTCACTTGGATTGATTGAGATGACAAGTATTGCAGCGGGAATGCAAGCAGCTGATATTATGTTAAAAACATCGCAAGTCGAACTTGTTCTTTCACGTACGATATGTTCAGGTAAATATATGGTTTTAATCGGTGGTGAAGTCGCAGAAGTTCAATCAGCGATCGATGCTGCCTCAACACAGATTGATTTTGCAGTAATTGATACTTTTGTTATTCCTCATGTTCATCCGGATGTTTTCCCGGCACTTTCCGGTCATACTCTCGCAACTGAATTGGAAGCATTAGGAATTATTGAATCATTTTCGGTTGCCTCCTTGATTGAAGGAGCCGATGCCGCCGTTAAAGCCGCAAGTGTTCAATTGATTGAAATAAGATTGGCAATGGCACTCGGCGGAAAAGCATTTTGTACGTTGACAGGCGAAGTAGCCGCAGTAAGAAGTGCGGTTGATGCTGGTGCTCAAGTTATTGCAGATAAAGGTTTGCTCGTTAACAAAGTTGTAATCCCGCAGCCACGCAAAGAATTGATGAGTGAGATGATTTAATTTGCTTTGTGTAATACTTGATAATACATTTCACCACAAAGAACTCAAAGTAGCACAGAGATTAAATCAGTGTTATCATATACAGAAGAAAGGACAGTACTGATTAATATTTACTTTTTCTTGAATCTCCAATTTTCGTAGTACTCCCAACTAACAATGGCATTTAGTGCTTCTAGTTCTTTTGTTTTTTCGTTTAAGTTTGCTTTAATAACATCACCCATGGAAAGTAGCCCAACGTATTCGTCTTTTTTTTGAATGAGAAGATGCCGAAATCTCTTACCTAAGAAAATGTCAAGCAGCGAATACAATGATGCGTTGTGAGGGGCTGAAGTTATATTTCTTGTCATATATTTTTCTACAGTATCATTATTTATATCGAATGACTCGAGCAAAGAGTTTCTTAAAAAATCTCTTTCGGTCCAAATACCAACTATTTTATTATTCTCGGTGACAAGTATTGACCCGATTTTATTATCAACCATCTTCTTAATTGCATCTTTAATCTTTGTATCAGAGGGTGTTGTAATCATTTCAGTATCTTTTTCTTTCAATACATCTTCGGCAGTATACATATTTCCTCCGTTATTGATTTTTCGGATTAGGTTTTGTTTTCGAAGTTTACATTAAAGATAAATAAATTTATCAATAAAAGAAGTCTTATCGGTTCAACGAGAAAAATTACTGTTATCGAATATAGAGCAAAATTTAAATGTGAAAATGAACAAATTCGTAATCTATTATCTTTTATAGAGAAGAAGTTTCTAAAATAAATTCTTTACAATTTCAAACATTCCAACATAAGTACCTAATGCGCTTCCAAGACTCGCAAGAATAAATACTAATAAGATTCTTAGTAATCGATTCTTCCACCAATTCTTTGCTTTTAGAACATCGACACTTACTGTTTCAAATTCTTTTACTTTTGGAGGGACCAACATTAATTGCACGAATGCGGCAACATAACCGGCACCGATTAATGGTGTTAAGCTGGTAAATGGTGCAGCTATAAATGAGATAAGAATGGTCAATGGATGTCCCCAAGCAATTGCTGAACCAAGAGCACTAGGGATTCCATTTGCCAATATCCAATAAATTGCGTTATCACTTGCAGCTTGGGTTCCTTGAGAAATTCCGATATAAACAATAGCTCCGATAATTATCAACGGGATGGCATAACCAATAGTTTTCCAGAGAGGGGAGACAGGTGGAATAACTTCATATTTTGCTAAATCTTCAGTCACATCACTTTCCATCATTTTTACGATGCCGCTGAGGTGACCTGCACCGACTACAGCAACAATTTTATTTCCTTTGGATTCTTTAATTTTTTGGGATAAGTAAACATCGCGCTCATCAATTAAAACTGTTTTAAGAACCGGCATGGCTTTACCCAACTCCGACATTAATTCGTTCAGAATATCTGAATCACGCAGTTCTTTTAGTTTTTCTTCGCTGAGTTCTTCTTTTTCCAAAGTACCGGCTATACCGGCTGTCAGGAATTTTAATTTTTGCCATAGAGACATTGAGTTCCAAGCTCGTCGTAAAGTGATTCGAACATCTCTATCACAAAGTTCAATGGGAATATTATTCTCTTTTGCAGTGTTAGCTGCTTCCAACAATTCTACTCCCGGATTAACACCAAGTTTTTCACCAAGTTTTTTTTGATATGAAGCTAGTAAGATATTTATAAGTAATGTGGCAAGCTGTTTTTCTTTAATAATATTTTTTAAATCAAGTTCTTCCCACTTTTTCTTTTCACTTAATGATTTATACCTTTTTTCATCGAGCTCAATACAAACGACATCCGGTTTTTCTTCTTCAATTACTTTTCTAACTAAATCAGCAGAATCCCTTGAGATGTGAGCAGTTCCGATTAGAATAAATTCTCTGCCGTTTCTTGATAAATGAATTACATCCGTACCGTATTTTGTTTCAACAGTTGATTCCAATATTTCCTCTAAGTAATGAAATGAGAAGCAAAACTACAATTTTTTTAATTAGAATAAAAAGGCATATCCAATTTCGGTGTCAATAAAAATGGCATAAATAGAATATTTAACGAAAAATAGATATATTATCTTTATTTCGTAACCATGAGGTTAATATGAATGATACTAAATTAGAATGGGGATCGTTTACCAAACGAATCATACTGAATAAAAATTTTGAAGATGTCTATAAGTGCTGGACTATACCTGAGCTATTAACAGAATGGTTTCTTGAGAAGGCAGATTACTTAACCAAGGAAAATAATCCGAGAGACAAGAAAGATTTCATTCAGTCAGGTGATACTTTTACTTGGAAGTGGCACAATTGGGATATTTTAGAAACTGGTGAAGTTTTCACAGCCAATGGTAAGGATAAAGTAAGCTTTTCATTCGGTGCAGCTGGCAATGTACATATAAATTTGAAGACTTTTGACGATAAAACCGAAGTAGTATTAATCCAAGATAAGATACCTGTCGATGATCAAGCTAAAATGAATTACTATTGCGGCTGCTCAACCGGGTGGACATTTTGGTTGACCAATTTAAAAGCGTGGCTTGAGTATGGTCTTAAACTTAATGCAACGGGTTTAGCTCAAAGCGAGGTTCATAACTTGGTTAATGGTTAATTAATCATTTACAAATGGGGGAAAATATGATAAACTATTTCAAAGTATTCTTTATGATTGTTTTTATTGTTGGCTGTAAATATTCGCAGGCCAATACCGAAGAAGAGTATCAACTTATCGGCGGTCAATGTGAAGGTTGTGAAGCTGTCTTTGAATTTGGTAATGATGAACTTTCTCCAACTGATACTCTACCGGATTTTTTCAATAGCACACAAAAATTAAAACTATCAGGTAAAATATTTCAACCCGATGGAATTACGCCCGCAAGTGATGTAATTCTTTATATCTACCATACTGATGAAAAAGGAATCTACACAACCGCTGATTATGAATCCGGTTGGGGAAAACGTCATGGCTACAATCGTGGATGGATTAAAACGGGAATTGATGGTCAATATACATTCTATACAATTGTTCCGGGCAGCTATCCAAACAGAACTCAACCTGCCCATATTCATCCAACAATACTTGAACCTGATGGCAAATATTATTGGCTTGATAGTTATTTTTTCGACGGTGATCCTTTACTTGAGAATTTTAATCATATTAGTAAAAATCCAAGAGGTGGAGGTTCAAATATAATTTCTCTTGAAAGAGAGGGCGATTTGATGGTAGGAGAGCAAAATATTATTCTAAGAAAAAATGTGCCTAACAAATAAAAAAAGGCAGCTATAAAAGCTGCCTAAATATACATTATTCAAAAAATTTACTATTTCTTTCTATTAAATGTTATTTCCATATTTTTCATTTCCTTGCCGTCCGGACCTTTCATATACATTTCAAACATGTATTGATTTTCATTGACTGGGTGAACGGTTTGTTTAAACCAAACTGGTTCTTTCGTCATCGGATCGGTCATTTTTCCTTCATATACTAATATATTTTTCTCTTTATCATAATCACCTTCAGCATAAGTTATGCCGGTACCAAGATTATCAACCCAGATAGAAATATATTTACCGCGAGCATTATCATAACCTTCAAGACTCATTCCTTCAAAGGGCATTCCCATAACAGATCCCTTGTGATCAAACTTTAGATATCTTCCACCCATTAGCATTTCGGCATGTGCTGTTCCTTCACTGATTGTCGGTTCAGCACCGGGAGCAAACCAGTATTTGTTTGTAATTTCCCAATCACCGACAGCTTTTGAAAACCATGTATGAGGATCACCCGGAGTCATGAATTCCATCCAGGCTTTGGTCGCTTCGTCTTGCATTTGTTGTGAAACTTCTTCTTGTGCGAAGAGTATTGAGACAAACATTAAAGATAAAAAGAGAGCTGTTATTTTTTTCATTCCTACTCCTAATTATTATAAAAGATAAGATGTCCGATAATATAAGTGTTTTTGAATATCAAGGCAATTAAAATCTAATCATTAGGAGTATTATTTTTTGCAAAAAGATCAAGAGCTTCAAAAATAGCGGGATAGTTTTCATGATCATGTCCATACATAATCATTTCTTTCTTTAAATCTTCGATAGGAATATTATAGTGTTTGAATCTGTACATTGCCGAAATCAATCCCGTACGATCTTTACCGCCGAGACAATGAATTAATACAGGTTGATATGATGTATCTTCAATAATATCTAATATTTGTTGTAAGTAAGATAATTTCTGTGGAAAACGTGAATCCATTTTTTTGCTAAAGTAATTAATTCCGAGGCTGTCCGAAAGTGAACTCTCCCATAAATCGGTTTCCTCATCACCACGAAGATTGATAATAGTTTTCAATCCATGTTCTTTCATCCTGATGAGAGATTCTTTATTCGGTTGGGATGAACGCCAAAGATTTTCGTCGACAATATGAAAATTAAATTGTTTATCAACAACTGACTGTGGTGGGGGAATATAATTATCAACAACATCTTCCGGTACTCTTTGCGTACAACTAAGTAAAAGTAAGCTTCCTAACAAAACTATTAAAAAATTTTTCATTATTTCCCCAAGTAATAATTCTGTAAAATATAAAAAGCTTTCTTTTTATCACCGTTATTTGAAATCAAACCTTTTCTATTCCAGTAATCTTGAATGTTTGGTAAGACTCTGCGTGGTGAGCGAAAATCCATTAGAATCCAAGGACTCATACCTTTTAAAAAATGAACTTTCTCAAACATTTCTAATTGTTTGATATAAAGTTCTTCCTGGTATTCTTCACTCCATCGTGTTTCCTTATCCGCATGATAACCTTGAAGTGCACCGGCACCAAATTCACTTATGACTAGGGGTTTTTCAAAACTAATTTTCCAATTATGATTTGGAATATCTTCTACTTTACCGCCATACCATCCAAGATATTCGTTTGCGCCAATCACATCTAAATATTCCGAAAGGGGATCGTCTAGTAAAATATTATTATTCCCAGAATATGTTAATTCAGTTGCTGCAGAGATTAATCTTGTGGGATCAAGTGTTCTTGCAGAATCAATTAAATTACGAAGAAATTTAAGTCGTGATTCACTTCTAGGTGTTTCATTTGCAACTGACCAAATAATTACGGATGCTCGATTTTTATCGCGGGTTATCATTTCAGTCAGTTGATTTGCAGCGTTCTTGTATGTTTCATCATTATCCCAAAGTATTGTCCAATACACGGGAATCTCAGACCAAACCATTAGCCCTAGTTCGTCAGCAAGTTTCAGCATATGTTCATTGTGAGGATAATGCGCCAGTCTTACAAAATTGCATCCGAGTTCTTTGGCCCAATTTAAAAGTATTTGTGCATGTTTTGGATTTGTTGCACGGCCTCCGGTAATTGGAGCCTCTTCATGAATTGAGATCCCTCTTAGAAATATTGGTTTACCGTTTAATAAAATATCATAACCGGATGTTGAGATTGTTCTAAAACCAATTCTATCCTTTATGATTTCATCGTTATACTCAATTAATACATCATATAATTTTGGATTTTCGGGTGACCATAATTCTAATTCACATTGGAAGGAAAAAGCAACTTTACCTAGCGAGTTGGTTCCAACTAATGTATCTAGCTTGATTTCTGGAATGGAAATATTAATTAATTCTTCACTTATCTGTTCAGATAGATTTAGTCCAAATTGGATTTGTTGAATGTTCTTAGGATTTAATTGTATCGAATAATCTTGAACAAAAAGCTTTGGAGTTTCAACTAAAGAAACATCTCTTGTTAATCCTCCGTAATTCCACCAATCAGTATTTTTTGTCGGAACTCCTTCTCGTTTTCTTGTATTGTCAACTTTAAGAACAACGATGTTATTTTTCACTTTAACTAAATCAGTGATTTCAAAATTGAATGGAGTAAAACCACCTATGTGAGTTCCAAGATAATGACCGTTGAAATAAACTTTGGCTTCATAATTTACTCCGCCAAAATGGAGAAATAATTTTTTGTTCTCCGGCAAAACGTAATTAAAAGAATTCTTATACCAAATAGTTCCTTCATAGAAAAATAGATCAGTTCTTTGTGAATTCCAGTCACCGGGGACTTTAACAGTAGGAGATAGATCAAAATCATATTCAACTAAATCTGATTTATCTTTTGGTTTCTGATTTTTGAAATACCCGTTTGGGTTTGGTTCATAGCGATAATTGTAATAGCCGTTTTCAAAAGGATCAATTATAATGTGCCAATCACCGTTTAAACTAACAGTTTTTCTCCCGCTAATATTCTGTATTAACTCATCTTGTGAAATGATTTGTAGATTTACGAACAAGAATATTAGGCAGAATGTTTTGAACATTTTAATTTCCTGAGTAATAAATATTTTTAGAGATATCTCATATTCTTAAAATTGTTTTTAAAACTTTTCATCATATTTTGTCCACAGTTCATCGCCAAGTTTCCAAGCTCGTTCCGTAGCTTTGATTCCCCATTCATTGGTATAGTCGGTCATTAATTTTATTGCGGCATTGCGATCGGCTTTTAGCAGATCAATTACTTTTTCTTCAAATGATTTTTGATTTGCAAAAAGTTCTTCTTGCATCGGATCCCAAACTGCACGAACATCATGACGCATATCGCCCCAACGTTGTGCTGCTAATGTTCCTAATCTGTTAAAAGCCCACCAAGCCGAATCATGTGTATATCCATGAACTCTACCCGGTGTTTTAAAATATTTATTTACTTCGGTTATGTTTGCATAGATTGGAGTGTATACCGAAGTTGCTACGTTATCCCAAGCCAGCCAAACAACACCGCCGACTTCATCGGGAAGCCAATCGCGTGACTGTGTAATTGTTGCATACATTGTATACCATCTTGCGATTGTTCTTTCACCACGCCAGCTCCATCCGCCATTAATTTTGAAAAGTTTATTCATATCATATGGCATAAAAGGATTTGCTAATGGTGATATTTCAACTTCGCCATCAGGATTAACCCAAGTTAAGTCTTTAATAAAATTGTAATCGGTTCCTTCATAATAATCTTGAAACATTTCGACCATTTTTTCTTTCGTGATCGGCTCATCCGGTTTTACCGAGAAAGGATAGTTCTCTGAATTTGGGTGAAGATTAAGTGAAGGTGCAGCTAAAGATAAAACCCGCCATTCTCTTCTTCTCGTCGAAAATGTTTCTCTACTATCGGGTGAATAAGCATAGCAGAATTCAAATTCTCCATTCTCCGGATTCCACCAACCGCTGTCTTGGGCTACCTGATATATGTTTTCCGATGCCATAAAATAATCGGGATCATCTAAATCTATTTGTCTTATTCTGCTTCCGTTTGCACCGACAGATATGTGATCATCCGGAACTCTTTGAGCGACCCAGATTGAACCGACATTTCCTTTTCCGGGACCTACAATTTCTAAATGCCATACTTCTTTCGTGTCGGCAATTGTTAACATTTCTCCGGCATCATTCCATCCATATTTTTTTGTCAATTCTCCTGCTAATTTTATTGCATCACGCGCGGTAGTTGTTCTTTCCAACATTAATTGGCAGAGTCTTTGACAATCGATCAGACCTTTATCGGATTGAAGAGATTCACGTCCTCCGAAGGTAGTTTCACCAATTGCTAATTGATGTTGATTCATACTAGGGTAGGCTGTATTTATAAATTGATATGTATGTTCAATTTGTGGAATTTCACCAATGGGAGTGTGCATGTAAGTAGGCATAGCGAGAGAATCGTAAGGTTCTCGTTTATACATAGTCGTCGTAGCACCTTCGGGATGATCTTTTGCGTGAGTAATATCCAGCCATGATCTTGTTCTGTGCGAATCGTCCGTATGCGAGGTCATCACAGAACCGTCATAAGTAGCTAATTTACCGACGGTGATAGTTGTACAACCTTCGGGAACTCCGCCTTCCCAATCAGGTTTATCCTGTGCGACTAATAAAGTTGATAAGAGTGAAATTAATAAAACGAAAACAAGTTTTTGTTTGTGTGTCAAAATCATTACTTCTCCTAATTTATTAAGTAACCGGCTTTGTGAATGTCTTCAAAAGTATTAATTGGATTTGGCGGATTTAAGTATTTTGCCAAATGTTTGTAAATCTTAATGCGAATTTCTTTTGCTTTTTTTGTATCCATTCTATCGAAAGAATGTCCACCCGGAAGATCTTGAAATATTTCGTACTCAAATTTTTTGTCATCTGCTTTAAGTGATTTGATTAGATGTTCAACCTCAAGCACATTAACATCTTCGTCGTTTGTATTTGTGTGAATTAGTAAAGGAGTGTTTTGGAATTTGTGAGTATTCCATGCGGGTGATCGTCTTCTATATTCTTGAACATTATCATCCGCACTTTCACCAATGTGATAATCTGCTTCATATAAATCGCGATAGCTTTGATCTTTATATCCCATTCTTGCAATAACATCACTTACCGGAACTCCGGCAAATGCGACTTGATAATCATCAGGATGTTCAAAAATATTGAACAATGTAATCATACCGCCATGACTCCATCCGATAATTCCGACTCTATTTTTATCAACAAATTCATAATTATCAATCATATAATTTCTGCTGTAATAAACATCTTCGTTTTCCAAACCACCGTAATCTATTTTTTCATAGTGTGATTTTCCATAACCGGTACTTCCTCTATATTCTGCAGCGACAATAATGTATCCTTGACTTACAAGCTCACGAACAATGTGTGTATAATAAGTTGAAAAATCAGCATGAACACCGCCGTGGGGGAAAACAATTAGAGGATATTTCTTATTATAATCAATATTTTTTGGAATGAATACATAACTCCAAAATTTTACCGGATTCCCTGCGCCTTGCGCATTCGGGTTTTTTTCTTTCCATAACGGTGGTCCGTACATAAATACTTTATCAACATTAGCAATGTCACCGACACGTTCATACCAAATAATATCATCGATTTTCTTTTCTAAAACATCTAACCTGTGGTTAAAATTTTCATTACTGTTTTTAAGTGAATTCAGATCGGACTGTAAATCGGAATTAGTCACTTGACCAAATAATACCGAAGCAAAAAACAAAAGAAGTAGAAATAAAATTAATTTTTTGAAAAGCATTTTCGTCCTCATTTATTATTCATTTATAACCGGAATTATTTTCATCAAATAATATTAGAAATCTCTGACTAAACATTTTTTCAAAATAATCAACGAAATACTCACAACTATCAAAGCTATAGATAAAATAATTAGTGCTGCATAAAAAAGATAAGAAATTTCCGACTCACCATATCTTATAAAGTTATTAAAATAAATATTAATTGGTAGATAAAATACCACAATCAATAAAACCATATAAATTAAATTGAGAAGAAATGAAAGAGAAGCCCCTTGAGATGAAGCAATTCTAATTGGATTTCTTTCGTTATAATTAACGAATAATGAACCGAGTGAGAAATTCATCATGACAATAGTGGCTGTAATTAATAGGTTGCAGACAAGCATGATCAGTATTAATTCTATACTGAAAAGTCTATTTACTATCACTGTTAATATAGTAGAGATGAAAAGTATAAAAGCAAAATATGGAGTTAGCTTAAGTTTAATAAAGTGTTTAACGGAAATTGGTGCTGATTTAATTTTCCAGAATGTTTTGCCCTCCAGACTTATTAAAGGAAAAACAAATCTAAGTGCAAGTGTTGATACCATAAATGTATTAAAAATGAAAACCGATAAATAAATAACGGTCTGTAAGAAAATATTTAAACCGCCTAGCTTAACAAGACTAGAAACACTCGAAAGAAAAACAGCTATCAAAACGATTAAAACTATCATGTGAAACATTTGCGTCGGTTCACGTAAAAATAAATGATGTTCTCTTTTGAAAATAACTTCGGATAAGTTGGAAAGTTTGGAATGATTTTTAAATGAAAAAAATCTATCCAAATCATTAATAGTTTTGTTGCCTCTTAGTTTTATTTCGTAAAACCATGTTTTATGATACCATCTCATTCCAAGAACTAATGCTAACAGTAATAAGAGTGAAGCAGATAAAACTTGCAAGTAAAAATATTTACCAGCAGCAATAGAATTATCACGTGCAATCCAATATAGAGATTCAGAAAGCCAATGGTTTGGCAAATAATGTAATCCGATCGGCAGATACTCTCCAAAATATAAATCCACATTTGGATAGTATTTCATTACCTGATTAACTAAATCGACCGGTGAAACTAAATTGAAGAAAAGAAATATACTGGTTAAATAAAGAATCAATAAACCAAATAATACAATACGCGGACCAACGATCGTGGATAATTTCACAATAGTTAATAATGTAATTATTCCTAATGCTGCGGCAGATAACATGAACGGGATAAAATTTAGAAAGAAAATTAGCGATACATCTACAAATGATAATCCTAAGTAATAAGCGTATCCTCCAAGTATCGAAAGCAAAATTAGTATAAGAGTTGAAGAACTATAGAAAAAATTATCGAAGAATTTTATTACAAAAATCGCAGATGGCCGGATAGGTTTGTTAAATAAATATGTCACCTCAGCAGATTTATATAACGTAGAATATGAAACAATAATATTCCCAATGTTTACTGCAATAAAAAAAATGAACAAGGTGATGGAGAAAAATTCATGCAGTAAAAATAAACCGATCTTTAATTCTTCAAGTAGATATTGAACAGTCGAATATGAGAAAAAAAAAGCTCCTATTGCGAATGAAGAATAGACAAGAAAGCTACCGGTATTTTTTAACACATTTGAGAATTCAAAGGAAATATTGAGCTTGATAAATGATAGAAATTTATACTTAAGTATGTGGACTATTATTGCCATCAATTTGTTAATTGTATGAAAATTTGTTCGAGATTACGATCCATATCCTTTTGTAATTCATATAGTTTGTCGATCTCATCATTAAAAATGATTTTCCCGTTATTAATTATTGCAACTTTATTACAAATTTCTTCAACCACATTTAGTGAATGTGTTGACATGAAAATGGAAGTTCCATTTTTTGTAAGCTCCTTAAATAACTTTTTAATCACATGAGCACTTTGCGGATCTAATCCAACCATCGGTTCATCTACAACAATTAATTTCGGATCGTGTAAAAGGGCAGAGGCAATAGTAATTCGTTGCCGCATTCCTTGTGAGTATTCTTCAGTACGTTTATTTACCCAGTCACCTATATTGAGAACTTCGATCACTTCATTAATTTTTTTTCGAAGTAGTATCTTGGGAATTTGATAAAGTCCGCCTGAAAAAAATAGAAACTCTTTTCCGGTTAATTTTTCATAAAGGAAAGGTTGATCCGGTATATATCCGATTATTCTTTTTGCTTCAATATGATTTTTTGAAATATCAATTCCGTCAATTTCAACACTTCCGGAAGTTTGAGTATAAAGTCCCGTGATGATTTTAATAGTAGTGGTTTTCCCGGCTCCGTTTGGTCCGAGAAATCCGTATAAGTCACCTTTATTTATTTCAAGTGAGATATTATCAACTGCGGTGAAACTTCCGAATGTTTTTGTTAAGTTTTTTATTTTTAACATTTAGCGGGGGAGAGTTATCAAATTAATTCTTTTTTAACTTTTTCTACGTCCTCAAAGCGAATCGTCATTAAATCATCTTTACTGTGTTCAAACATTTGAGAAATTCGTTCTTCTTGGTAACTAATTGCTTTATATAAAATATTCTTAGCGGTACGGGCGTTCCCGAAATTTTTATCACGTTCACTATAAAGTGATTGAAAGATTTCCAACAATAATTGTAAGGCACCTTCGTCAAGATTATACCCGTGCTGAACGGCTATCTCTGCGGAAATTTCTAAAAGTTGTCTCGCGTTATAATCTTCAAAATCAAGAATATTTTCGAAGCGAGATTGAAGTCCCGGATTTGAAGAGATAAACTTTTTCATCTCAGCCGGATAACCAGCAACAATTACTACGAATTGTCCGCGATTATCTTCCATTCTTTTTAACAGAGTATCAATTGCTTCTTGACCAAAATCATTAACACCACGAGATAGAGTATAAGCTTCATCAATAAAAAGAGTTCCGCCTAGAGCTTGTTGAATAACATCATTGGTTTTTATAGCGGTTTGTCCTTGATATCCGGCAACAAGTCCGGCTCTATCAACTTCAACAAGATGACCTTTTTCTAATAAACCGAGTTCTTTATAGATGTTGCTCAAAATTCTGGCTACGGTTGTTTTACCGGTTCCCGGGTTTCCGACAAACACAGCATGTAAACTTTTTTCAATTACTTTTAAGCCTTGTTGTTTACGTAACTGCGAAACTTTTATAGAACTAATTAATTTTTCAACACTAGTTTTAACCGATTCCAAACCCGTAAGGGAATTTAGTTCAAGCAATTCTTTTTCTAACTTTTCCGGATCGCCAATAATTTGGTAAGTTTCTCTCTGTTCCTCTGTTGATATTATTGATTTAATATCTTCACAGATTATTAAATTTTCTTCAACTTTTTTCGAATCGTTTTTTGGCTCTGCTTTTCTTAATAAAGCATTCTGTTTAGCTTTATCTACAATCGCTCTAACGATTCTTGCATTACCGAAATTTTTATCTCTGTTCCGATACATTTCATTATAGTAAATCATTAATTTCTCGTAAGCATCCTCAGAAAGTTTTAGATTGGATTTATTAAAGTTATATGCCGTTATTTCCATTAGTTCATTTGGATCATAATCTTTGAAGTGAAATGTTTTTGTAAATCGTGATTGAAGACCAGGATTGCTTTCTAAAAATCTTTTCATTTCATCCGTGTAACCGGCAGCAATGACAATAAATTTACCACGATCATCTTCCATGCGCTTGATTAGAACATCTACTGCTTCGTTACCGAAATCATTACCGCCGCCATCTTTTTTTACCAGAGCATATGCTTCATCAATAAATAATGTTCCGCCGATTGATTTATCGATTATGGATTTTGTCTTCTCTGCAGTTTGTCCAACATAACTAGCAACCAATCCTTGGCGATCGGTTTCGATCATGTGACCTTTTTTAAGAATTCCTAATGCGGCATATATTGAACTTACTAATCGAGCTACGGTTGTTTTACCAGTTCCGGGATTTCCAACAAACAGAATATGCGAAGAAAATTTATCGCTTACATCTTCATTCTTTTCATGATAGTATCGGACAAGTTTTACTATATCTTTTATATCATTTTTAACTGATTCAATTCCGGTGAGACTATTTAGTTCGCTTAATGCTTCTGTTAAAGCTTCTTCGTTAATAGGAATTTTTACATCATCAGTAGTTTCTTCAACTAACAACCTTTGAACATCATCTGCAAAAATTGTGGTCATTTGTTCTTTGGTTTTCTGATCATCGGGTAAACTTAAATAACGTTTGCCAATGTTAATCTTAGAATCCTCAAAAAACTGAATGCAAAGACGAGCATTGCCAAATGATTTGTCACGCTTTCGGTAGAGGTTGATTAAATGTTTTTTAACAACTTCTTTTGCATCATCTTTTATTTTGTATTCTTCGGATTCAAGCTGCTTTAAATAAATTTGTAAAAGTTCATCAGGTGAATAATCTTCGAACATAAATGTTCTAGCAAAACGCGATTTCAATCCCGGATTTGAATCCATAAAGATTTGCATCTCTTCCGGATAACCGGCTGCTATCACAAAAAATTCACCTTTTTTATCTTCCATTCGCTTTAATAAAACATCGATTGCCTCTTGACCGAAATCTTGTCCGCTTCCGCCTTTTTTTGAAAGTGTATAAGCTTCATCAATAAATAAAACTCCACCTAAAGAAGCAGCTATAACTTTCTCGGTTTTTTGAGCAGTCTCACCAATGAATTGCCCGACTAAACCGCTTCTATCGACTTCAACTACATGACCGCGATCAAGTATTCCCATAGTCTTAAAAATCTGACCGAGTAATCTTGCAATTGTAGTTTTACCAGTTCCGGGATTTCCTAGGAATAAAGTGTGAAGCGAAAGTTTTTCTGTTGATTTCAATCCAAGTTTTTGTCGTTCTTGCATAAACTTTAGGTAATCGACAAAATCTTTTAAAGAATTTTTTACGTTATTCAATCCAATAAACTTGTTAAGTTCTTCAAGTAGTTCTTCGAGTGATTTTGTTGAATCCGATTCATGTATTTGTGCAGAGATTTCAACTTTATTTTTATCTTCCGTTGTTTCTGTTTTCGGTGGTTTGGAATCACGAGGAACATTTGGTGATTCGATATGCTGTTTAATATTACGATCGCCAAGTATAAACCATTTTTCACAAACTTTAAAATTATCAATATAGACATCGACTCTAGCTTGACCGGTTGTAATTTTGACCTTACCGTTTGATTGAAGAGTTTGAACAAAAATAACCGAGTCCCAACTTTTCTTAACATTAAGTTTGAAAGGCGATTGAGCAATTTCAAAATCATTCAGATACCAAATCAGTTTACAATCGTAATCCTTATTCTTTTCATCATAGTATGGATTGTTAAATATGACCTCTAAACCAATGTTCTTAACTGAATCCGGATCGAGTGCAAGATAATATGTTTTATTGCCAGAACTTTCATCATCATCACCGTTAAATATTTTTGCGGAAAAAACATCAGCATTTTTATTTGGGAAAAATAATGCGTGAGTTTTCCCGTTAATCTCCGATGTTCTGGTTTTGCGATTAGGATCACTTGGTGAAGTTAATGATGTTGACGCAAGTTCTTTATCAATTTTGTCGGATTCTGATTGTGAAGTTAATTTTATAAGAGAATTATATAAACTGTTGAACTTGTCATCTTTCTTAAACTTGCTCTTAAGTTTTTCGGCCTTTTTAAGAGCTGGTCTAAATTGATAAAGATAAAACATCGCTTCCAGCTCAACATATTCAGCAGCTAACTTTTCATCTTTTTTAACCGCTGAATCATTTTGTATTAGACGAGAT
Source organism: Melioribacteraceae bacterium (assembly GCA_030584085.1). NCBI lineage: Bacteria > Pseudomonadati > Ignavibacteriota > Ignavibacteria > Ignavibacteriales > Melioribacteraceae > Melioribacteraceae bacterium. The sequence goes on along the minus strand of CP129490.1, from coordinate 2,030,130 downwards.
ATTTTTAACGCATACCAATATTCTTTTTGTTTAATTGCATCTGAACATCTAAGTAAATATTCCTTTATCTTTTTGTGATCAAATTTTTCAATACCCTTGTTAATGTTTTTGGCGGAAGCGTACCATTTCTTAATATCATTCCATGCCGGATTTTTACCGCGATCAATTAGTATAGCAAGTTCTAATGTCTTCTCGGCTTCGGAAAATTTTTCCATTCCGGCGAGTGTTCTAGCTTTGTTTAAGTAAGCCCATGCAAGAGATTCTTTTTGTTGATTGATGGCAAAATCAAAATCGGAAACCGCACCTTCAAAAATACTCATTCTCATTAAGAGATAACCACGGTAAAGATGGGCCTTAACTGAATCACCTTTTAATTCAACGGCTAAATTTGCAAACTCCATAGCTTTAACCGGGTTACCGTTTTCTAATAAAGCCCAGGCTAGACAAATTGCAGATTCGCTATCATCCTGACGGTCACGGTAAACCTTTTTGGCAGCTTCAAGTGCCATTCTGTATCTACCGTTCCAAAGATGGTCGTATGCTTCTTCTTGGAGTTGATTAAGTTCTTCAGTTGTCATATTAGGTTTTTATATCAACAATTAATCGTAAAGATAGGAATTTGATTTGTAATATTAAATTTAATTATCTGATCAAAATATATACTTGAAATATCGATCTAACATTTTTAATATGCAGGCGTCTAATTTCGAAAAGTGAGTGGGTGATGAAAAAAATAATACTTTTCTCCGGTTTAATATTATTAGTACTATTTGTTGGATGCCGCGAAAGAGGAGTGAAGGGAAGTGGTAATCTTAAAACCGAAACTCGTCAAATTGATGATTTTGATGAATTAGCAGTTAGTGGTGCTTACAACATTGAGATAGAAGTAGGACCAGAAACCAGTTGCGAGATTAGTGCGGAAGATAATTTACTTACTTACATTACAACTGAAGTTATTAATGGTAAATTAGTTATTGAAAATTCCAGAAGTATTTCACCTAAAAGAAAAATTAGAATAACATTACAAACTCCTTCTTTGGAACTGATTGAAGGCTCAGGAATTAGCAATGTTTACGCATCCGGAATAGATGAACGAATTTTTAATCTTGATTTAAGCGGTGCCGGTTTTATTGAACTTTATGGAAAAGTAGAACAATTTAATGCTGAACTTTCCGGAGCGGGCCGTTTAGAAGCCATTGAACTTTTTTCAAGATTTGTAAATATTGACGCAAGCGGAGCCTCATCTGCCGAAATTTATGTCTCGGAAAGTTTGGTCGCTGATTTATCAGGTGTTGGAAATATAGAATATTACGGTGATCCTCAGGATGTAAAAACAAATATTTCAGGAATCGGCAGAATTGTTAGACGAGAATATTAATATAAATTTTTAGTCTGCCCACTTACACTTGTTGTTTATTATCTCATTATAATCTAATTTTGAACAATTCTAAACATCCATTCATAAGCACTTGAAAACTCAAAAAATAATTGGAATTTTAGGCGGCGGCCAACTTGCTAGAATGTCCGCATATCAAGCATATAAACTCGGTTTTAATGTTGCAATTCTAGAGAAAGAAAAAAACTCACCAGCCGGTCAACTAACACATAATGAATTTGTTGGTTCGATTGAAAATGATAAACTGCTAAAAGAGTTTGTCGATAAATCTGATATATTCACTTTGGAAAATGAGTTTATTGATGCAGACAGATTGAAGTTTATAGAGTCACTCGGCAAAAAAGTTATTCCTTCTTCTAATACCATTAGACTAATCCAGGACAAATACATTCAGAAGAAGACATTAGCTAAACATAATATTCCACATCCTAAATTCATCGAAGTAAAATCAGAAATTGATTATCAAAAAATTTCAGCAGTATTAGGAAAGAGGTTTATAGTCAAATCCAGAAAAATGGGTTACGATGGATATGGTAATGCAGATGTAAAAAATGAATCTGACTTTAAAGATGCGTTTAAAAAATTAACAACTCGTCATGTAAATCTTTATGCTGAAGAATTTATAAAATTCAAAAAAGAATTAGCCGTTATGGTTGTGCGGACTAAAAGGGAAATTAAAACTTATCCGGTTGTTGAAACAATTCAGAAGAACCATATTTGTCATACTGTGATTGCACCGGCTCAAATCTCCAAGCGTAAATTAAAGGAAGCCGAAAAAATTGGAATTGATTGTGTTAAAGCCGTAAAAGGATTTGGTTTATTTGGAATTGAAATGTTTATCGATGAGAAAGATAAAATATTAGTTAACGAAATGGCTCCGCGTCCTCATAACTCAGGTCATTATACAATTGAAGGATGTGTAACTTCACAATTTGAAAATCATATTCGTTCAGTACTTAGTTTACCTCTTGGTTCAACTGATTTAGTTAAAAAATATGCTGTAATGGTAAATCTTCTTGGTAAAAGAGATGGAAAAGGTGTAGTCCAAAATTATCAAGAAAGTTTAAGTGAGCCCGATTTACATCTCCACATTTATGGCAAAGCAAACTCAAGAATTGGACGAAAGATGGGGCACATTACAATTATTGGTGATAAATTGAATACGATTCTTCATAAAGCAAAGCAGATGGAGAAGAGGGTAATAATTTAATTCTTTGCGGAACTCTGTGTCCTTTGTGGTGAAACGGTTTACCGCAAAGAGCACAAAGAAAATCGGAGATTAAAAATGTCAGACAAACCACTAGTCGGAATAATAATGGGAAGTGATTCAGATCTTCCCACAATGGAAAAAGCCTTTGAACCACTAAGAGAATTTGGAATACCGTTTGAGGTAAAAGTTGTTTCCGCTCACCGCACACCGGACGTAATGGCAGAATACGGAAAAACCGCGCACGAAAGGGGATTGAAAGTAATTATTGCCGGTGCAGGAGGAGCAGCTCATTTACCTGGTATGACCGCATCATATACACCTTTGCCTGTTATAGGAGTTCCGGTTGAATCAAAATCTCTAAAAGGATTAGATTCACTTTTGTCTATTGTTCAAATGCCGGGCGGTGTTCCGGTTGCTACAGTTGCAATAGGCGGATCAAAAAATGCCGGAATTCTTGCCGCAGAAATAATTGCAGCATCGGACGAAAAACTTCAAAAAAAAATTATTGCCTACAAAAAGAAGATGGCTGCAGAATCGATGGCGAAGAATGATAAGATAAACGGTTAAAACCGTCAATAGGTTTTACTTTTCTCGTTGTTGTGCGAGCAAAAAATTTGTTGGTTAACTTAGAAAAAGATATAGTCAAATCCCATCATTAACCCACAGATTCAACTGTGGGCTACAGAGTAACAAAGTAAAACACTTTAACCTTTTCAACGATTACCTCGCCCATCTTTACGATAAGAAGGTCTTTAATATCTCATAAAATTATCGTATTATTAAAACTGCATTTGAATTTGGATTCTCAATATTAAGAGTAAAAGACTCATTTTTCTTAATAAATCCAGATAAACTGTCTCATTATAAATTAAAAAATGCATTTTTGCGCAAAATAACAAGATATAGTACTCTTAAATGTGGCTCAATATTTGAAATTTAGTACAAGAACTTAAGATAATTCAGTAAACAATAAATAAATACAGGTATGCTTTATGGGCAGAAAAATGATAACAATTGATGGAAACGATGCTGCCGCTTATGTTGGTTTTCATAACAGTGAAGTAATCGCAATTTATCCAATTACTCCTTCTTCGGGTATGGGTGAATTATCCGATGCTTGGGCTGCAGCCGGAAAGAAAAATATTTGGGGAACAGTTCCTCACGTTGCGGAATTACAAAGTGAAGGTGGTGCTTCCGGAGCAGTGCATGGTTCATTACAAACCGGAGCATTAACCACAACTTTTACAGCTTCTCAAGGTTTATTATTGATGATCCCCAATATGTATAAAATTGCCGGTGAATTAACTTCTACAGTTTTTCACGTTTCGGCAAGATCATTAGCTGCTTCAGCTCTTTCGATTTTTGGTGATCATAGTGATGTTATGGCAGCTCGACAGACTGGTTTCGCATTATTAGCTTCAGGTTCAATTCAAGAAGTTATGGATTTAGCAGCAATTGCTCACAAATCAACCCTCGAATCAAGAATACCATTTGTACACTTCTTTGATGGTTTTAGATCATCTCACGAAGTCAATAAAATAGAACAACTTACAGTAGAAGACTTAAAAGCACTTATTGACGATAAATTTGTTCATGCTCATAGATCCAGAGCTTTAAATCCGGAAAAACCATTTATACGCGGCACTGCTCAAAACCCAGATGTTTATTTCCAAGGAAGAGAAGCGGTTAATAAATATTATGATGCTTGTCCGAATGTTGTTCAAGAAGCAATGAATAAATTTGCTGAATTGACAGGAAGACAATATAAGTTATTTGATTATTATGGTGCTCCCGATGCAAAACGTGTTGTAATTCTTATGGGTTCCGGAGCAGAAACTGTTCAAGAAACAGTCGACTACATGAGTGAAAGATTAGAGGAAAAAGTCGGAGCAATCAAGGTAAGGTTATACAGACCATTCTCAATTAAGCATTTAATGGAAGCACTTCCTTCAACCGTTGAGAAAATTGCTGTGCTCGATAGAACAAAAGAACCCGGCGCACTTGGCGAACCTTTGTATCTTGATGTAGTTTCCGGTTGCTATGAAGCAATGGACGGTGGATTTGCTCCTTTCAAATCTATGCCTAAAATTATTGGCGGTAGATATGGTTTGTCATCAAAAGAATTCACTCCCGCAATGGTTAAAGCCGTTTTTGATGAATTAAAAAAAGATAATCCAAAGAATCACTTTACAGTTGGTATTAATGATGATGTTACTAATACAAGTCTTGACTACGATCATTCATTCATAATTGAAGGCGAGGATGTGTTTAGAGGAATGTTCTTTGGTCTTGGAGCAGATGGTACAGTTGGTGCAAATAAAAACTCAATTAAAATTATTGGTGAAGAGACTGATAACTTTGCACAAGGTTACTTTGTTTACGATTCTAAAAAATCCGGATCAACAACAATTTCTCACCTAAGATTTGGTAAGAAACCGATTCATTCTACTTACTTAATTCAAAGTACTAATTTTGTGGGTTGTCATCAATTTCACTTACTAGAGAAATTTGATATGCTTTCAAAAATTGTTGAAGGTGGAACGTTTTTATTGAACAGTCCTTACTCAAAAGACGAAGTTTGGGATAAGATGCCGAAGAAAGTTCAAGAGCAGATCATTAATAAAAAATTAAAATTCTATGCTATCGATGGTTATGATGTAGCTCAAGCTACCGGAATGGGTGCAAGAGTTAACACAATTATGCAAACATGCTTCTTCGCAATTTCCGGTATTCTTCCAAAAGAAGAAGCAATAAATAAAATTAAAGAAGCAATTAAGAAAACTTACGGAAGTAAAGGCGAAGAAATAGTAAATAAAAATTATCGTGCCGTCGATCAAACTCTTGAGAACTTGCATCAAATTGAAGTTCCATCTAAAGCATCAAGTTCAATCGAACTTCCTCCGATTGTATCAAATAAAGCTCCGGAATATGTAAAAAATGTTCTTGCCAAATTAATGGAAGGACAAGGCGATACTGTTCCGGTTAGTGGAATGCCGGTTGACGGAACATTTCCTGCCGGTACTACAAAATGGGAAAAGAGAAATATAGCATTATCAGTTCCCGAATGGGATGAAGAAGTTTGTATTCAATGCGGTAAATGCGCGATGGTTTGTCCACACGCTACAATAAGAATAAAAGCATATCCAAAATCATTTACTGAAAATGCTCCTGCAACTTTCAAATTTACTGAAGCAAAAGGTAAAGAATGGGATGGATTAGCTTACACCATTCAAGTTGCAGTTGAAGATTGTACCGGATGTGAACTTTGTGTTGAAGTTTGTCCTGCTAAGAATAAAAAAGAAACAGGAAGAAAAGCTCTTAACATGATTCCTCAACTACCGGTTAGAGAACAAGAAAGAGCAAATTGGGATTATTTCTTAGAAATTCCTGAATTCGATAGAAAAGAAGTAAAAATAAACACCATTAAAGGCAGCCAATTACTTGAACCATTATTCGAATTCTCCGGGGCTTGTTCAGGTTGCGGTGAAACTCCTTACGTTAAATTAGTTTCGCAATTATTCGGTGATAGAACAATTGTTGCGAATGCAACAGGCTGTTCATCTATTTATGGCGGCAACTTGCCAACTACTCCTTGGACAGCTAATAAAGAAGGCCGAGGACCTGCTTGGTCAAATTCATTGTTTGAAGACAATGCTGAGTTCGGTTTTGGTATGAGACTAGCTGTTGATAAAAATAATGAATACGCGAAAGAATTATTGGTAAGACTGGCTGATACTGTTGGTAAAGAATTTGCCGATCAAATTCTTACTGCTGATCAAAGCGATGAAGTCGGTATTCATGAACAAAGAGACAGAATAACTGAGTTAAAAGATAAACTAGCAAAAGTTGATTCAGATGATGCAAGAAATCTACTTGCAGTTGCGGATTACTTACTCAAAAAATCTATTTGGATTATGGGTGGTGACGGTTGGGCTTACGATATCGGTTTTGGCGGTTTAGATCACGTACTTGCCTCAGGTAAAAACGTAAATATTCTTGTACTTGATACGGAAGTCTATTCAAATACCGGTGGTCAAATGTCAAAAGCAACCGGTACCGGAGCCGTGGCAAAATTTGCCGCAGCTGGTAAGCCAACAGGGAAGAAAGATCTTGCTGCAATGGCAATGAGTTACGGAAATGTTTACGTTGCTCAAATTGCAATGGGGGCAAATGATCTTCAAACATTAAAAGCAATTCTTGAAGCTGAAGCTTATGACGGTCCATCGTTGATAATTGCATACAGTCACTGTATTGCTCATGGTATTAACATGGGTAAAGGAATGGAAAATCAAACTCTGGCTGTTGAAAGCGGACACTGGCCATTATTCAGATATAATCCGGACAATAAAAAAGAAGGTAAAAATCCATTGAAGTTGGATTCAAAAGCTCCAAAGATCAAATTGGAAGATTACATTTACAGAGAAACTCGATATAAAATGTTAACGAAATCTCATCCTAAAGAAGCAAAAGAGTTATTAAAAATAGCTCAGGATAATGTTATAAAGAAATGGCATTATTATGAACAACTTGCAAACATGGATTATTCGATTGATGGAAATGGAAAAGAGGAAGAGAAAGTAAATTAATTGAATGAACTTTGATCCGAATCTTGTTTACACAGGATTCGGATTGATTAATGAAATAAATTTTGAAAAATAAATTGGAGTGAAAATGGATTTATCGACGACTTACATGGGATTGAAACTGGAGAATCCGATTGTTCCTTCTGCTTCTCCATTATCCGAAAGTGTAGATTCGGTAAAAAAATTAGAAGATGCCGGTGCTGCGGCAATTATTTGTTATTCTTTATTTGAAGAGCAAATTTCGCACGAATCCGGTGAACTTGATCATTATTTATCCTATGGTACAGAATCTTACGCAGAAGCTACATCATATTTTCCTGAACCGGATGAATTTAAATTAACACCTTACGAATATCTCGATCATATTGCCAATCTTAAAAAAGAAGTCAAAATTCCCGTTATAGGAAGTCTAAATGGAGTTAGTACTGGTGGTTGGATTAAATATGCTAAGAATATAGAAGATGCCGGTGCAGATGGATTGGAGCTAAATATTTACTACATCCCGACAAACCCCAATTTAACGGGATCAGAAATTGAAAATATGTACATCGATACTTTAACGGCAGTAAAACAAACAGTGAAAATTCCGGTTGCCGTTAAATTAAGTCCTTATTTTACCTCGATGGCAAATATGGCTAGACGTTTAGATAAAGCTGGTGCAAATGCTCTAGTTTTATTTAACAGATTCTACCAACCGGATTTCAATTTGGATACATTAACCGTTGAGCCAAATTTAAAATTAAGCACTAATGTTGAAATGAGATTACCACTTAGATGGATTTCAATTCTCTACGGAAATATCAATGCAAGTATGGCATTAACTAGTGGCGTGCATTCATCGGAAGACATCATTAAAGTAATGATGGCCGGCGGAGATGTTGCTCAGATTGCTTCGAACTTGTTATTAAACGGTACTTCTCGTGTAAAAGAATTACTAGATGGAGTGAAGAACTGGATGGAAGAACATGAATATGAATCAATCCAAATGATGAAGGGAAGTATGAGCCAAAAGAAAGTTGGTGAACCAGCAGCTTTTGAACGAGCTAACTACATGAAAACTTTACAAAGTTATAGATCACTTCTTTAATTAGTCTCAAATTTGAATCCCCGGTTCGGTTAATTAGCCGGGGATATCCTCTAAGTTTATTTTCATTTCTTGAAACATTTTTACATTTTAATCATCTAACGAATTAACAAAACGGGATAATAATATGTTTAAAAATATATTCTTTTTTATGACATTAATTTTATTTACATCAGTCAGCGCAAACGAATTAAAATGGTTAAGTTTAGAAGAGGCAGTGAAAATTGCCGAAAAAGAAAACAAGACTATACTCATAGATTTTTATACCGATTGGTGCGGCTGGTGTAAAAAGATGGATAAAGAAACTTATACTGACAAAGGCATAATAAAAATATTGAACGCAAATTTTGTCGTGGTAAAGATCAATCCGGAGAAACAAGGAACAGTTAAACTCAAAAGTGGTGAGATGTCTTATAGAGAATTAGCCAATGAAGTCGGTGTTCGAGGTTATCCGGCAACAGTATTTTTTACACCGGATTTCAAATTTATCGAGTTAGTCAGTGGATATTTCGATCCTGAGAATATGAAAACTGTATTAAACTTTATGGAAGAACAAAAATATAATTCAATTTCATTTCAGGATTATAGACTATTTACGGAAGTTAAAAAATTATCAACCGCTCAAAAAGATAATCCAAAATATGATTTTATCCTCGGATATTTTCATTTAACATTTTTTAATGAATATGAAAAAGCACATGCAAGATTTCAAAAAGCCCTTAATAAAGATCTAAAATCAAAAGAATTATATGCGGCGCTTTCTTTGTCAACACCAAATAATTCTGAATCAACTAATAAATGGTTAGAACAAGCTAAAAAGCTCGGTTATAAAGATAAGTCTGAAATTGATGATCTGGTTGTAACCTATGTCCGAGAGATATTTGCCAAGAACTAATTAACAGATAGTGCAACTTAATTTCCCCTTCAGTATATTTCTGCTTCAATATACTCGAGGGCAATTTCTTGACTGAAAATTTTCATAAGTGGTATTCACAATGGATTGGTGAAGATTTTAAAATGCTGGTCTTTGGTGAAAAAGGAATACCATTAATTTTATTTCCGCAAAAGTTTACCAATTATTACGATTATAAAGATTTCGGTGTTGTCGAAAGTTTAGGAAATCTGATTGATGATGGTATAATTAAAGTTTATTGCCCCGATAGCTACGATTCCAAAATTTGGTTTGATTTCAAACTAACCCCAGAAGAACGAATTGAGAAGTATCAAAAATTCGAACAAGTAATTCTACATGATATTGTTGGCTTTGCAAATTACGAAACCGAAGAAGATAAGCTAATATTTGGTGGTTTTGGATTTGGAGCATATTATGCTCTCAATACTGTTTTAAAATATCCCGATCTTGCAAAAGGATTAATCACGATTGGGGGAGAATTTGATATTAAACAAAATATTCACGGCCACTTTGATGAACAAGCATATTATAACAGTCCGCTGGATTATTTATTTGGTTTAAGCGATTCGAGATATATGAATCAGTATAAGAAAATAAATATTATACTTGCTTGTGGTGCATCGGATGATTCATTTGAGCAGACTAAATATATATCAAAGTTGTTATTCGAAAAAAATGTTAATCATCTGTTTGATGTCTATCCTTTCAAAATAAACACTTATGATGATTGTAAATTGACTCTGTACAATAATATTAATTATTTAATACAAGAATAGCGGGAAATTATTATGAAAAAAATTGGAATACTTTTCGGGCAAGAAAATTCTTTTCCTCAGGCATTTGTCGATAGAGTTAATTCAAAAAAGGAACCCGGAATATCCGCCGAGTTAGCAAGTATTAATAAAGTGATTCAAGGTGAACCGACAGATTATGCAGTAATGATTGATAGGATTTCGCAAGACATTCCTTTTTATCGTGCGTACTTAAAAAATGCCGCGTTATCCGGAACTGCAGTATTAAATAATCCTTTCTGGTGGAGTGCCGATGAAAAATTCTTTAACAATGCTTTGATGACAAAACTTGGTGTTCCGATTCCTAAGACTGTTTTGCTTCCATCAAACCAACATCCACCTGATACAAATGAGTTCTCTATGAGAAATTTAGAATATCCGTTGGATTGGTCGGGTATTTTCAATTACGTTGGTTTTCCGGCTTTCTTCAAACCATTTGCCGGTGGTGGCTGGAAAAATGTTTACAAACTTGAGAATGCCGATGACTTTTTCCGGGCTTATCATGAAACCGGTCAACTTGTGATGATGCTCCAAGAAGCAATTGATTTTACTGAATATTTTAGATGTTATTCGATCGATAGAAAAGATGTTAGAATAATGCAATATGATCCAAAACAGCCTCACCATTTAAGGTATGTTAAAAATCCTAAACCAATTGAAAGTAAACTGCTTAAACAAATTGAAGAATACGTGCTTGTGATTAATAATGCATTAGGCTATGATTTTAATACTGTTGAGTTTGCGGTTAGAGATGGAATACCTTACGCTATTGATTTTTGTAATCCCGCTCCCGATGCGGATGTTCATTCAGTAGGAGAAGAGAATTTTGAATGGGTTGTAGAAGCAGCTGCAAACATGGCAATTAGAAAAGCTAAGAACCATGTAGACAGACAAAACAATTTAATATGGGGTGACTTTATAACTTCTTTTACAGGTGGTAAGCAATTAAAACCAAACAAAAATATAAACAAGTGAAATATATGAGCGATAACAAACTGTTTACTATTGGTATAGAAGAAGAATTCCAAATTATTGATCCCGAAACTCGAGAGTTAAAATCGCATATACAGGAATTACTCGATGAAGGAAAAATGATTTTAAAAGAGCATGCCAAAGCTGAAATGCATCAATCAGTTGTTGAGGTGGGCTCAAACATCTGTTACAATATTAAAGAAGCAAAAGAGGAAGTTAAAAGACATCGCTATAATTTGCGGGAAGTTGCTGCACGTAAAGGATTAAAAATCGGTGCTGCCGGAACTCATCCGTTTAGCAAATGGGAAGAGCAGCAGATAACTCAGCGAGATAGATATCAGGCAGTTGTTGAGGAAATGCAGCAAGTAGCCCGGGCAAACTTAATCTTTGGTTTACATGTACATATTGGTATTGATGATAAAGAAAGAATAATTCACATCATGAATGCAGCAAGATATTTTCTTCCTCATATATTTGCGCTCTCGACAAATTCACCTTTTTGGAAAGGGAGAAATACGGGTTTCAAATCATATCGTTCGAAAATATTTGACCGTTTTCCAAGAACCGGAATCCCGGATCATTTTAATAGTCATGGCGAATATTTAGCTTACGTTGATTTACTTGTCAAAACAAAATGTATCGAAGATCCCAGCAAGATTTGGTGGGATATTCGTCCTCATCCAAAATATCCGACTTTAGAATTTCGTATTTGTGATGTTCAAATGAGAGTTGAAGAGACAATCGCTATCGCGGCATTGATTCAAGCGGTTGTTGTTAAACTATATAAACTGATTGAACAGAATTTAGGGTTTAGACTTTACAGAAGATTAGTAATTAATGAAAACAAATGGCGTGCTTCGCGTTACGGAGTTGAAGGGAAATTAATAGATTTCGGAAAGCAGAAAGAAGTACCGACACGTGAACTTGTAGGTGAATTGCTGAACTTTGTCGATGATGTAATCGACGAACTCGGAAGTAGAGAAGAAATTAATTATGTATATCATATTTTAGATAATGGCACCGGTGCAAAACGACAACTCAAAAAATTTGAAGAAACCGGCAGTTTACTTCACGTTGTAGATTTAATCCTTGATGAAACAAATCAAAATCTTGATGAATAGTTAATAATGATAGAAAGTCTAAGAAAAAATTATAACGAGAATTTTTCCGATAAAAAATATGTTTCATTTTTGGAAGAATGTTGGAGATTAACAAATGGAGAAATTGATTTTAGAATTTGTGAAACACCGTTATTTCTGGACAAAGAACTTAATCAAAAACTTTTAAAAGCATCGGAAGAAATTATTTCAATTCTCAAAACAGAAAAGTTTCGAGAGAATTCTGAGAAAGGATTACCCGAAAAATATCGAATACCGAATGAATCAAAGAATCCTTTATTTCTGCAGCTTGATTTCGGAATTTGTAAAGATGAATCCGGTGAGTTTATCCCAAAACTTATAGAACTTCAAGGCTTTGCATCTCTTTATATGTATCAGTCATTTTTGAGTAAACAGATTACTAAGCATTTTGAAATTCCCATAGAAATGACTGCCTATTTTAATGATTTTGATCATACTAGTTACGAAAATTTCTTTCAGAAAATTATTTTAGGAAACTCTGATCCGGAAAATGTAATTCTATTAGAGATTGATCCGCATATTCAAAAAACACGAATAGATTTTTATTTAACGCAACAAAAAACCGGAATCGAAATTGTTGATGTTCGCGATCTGATAAAGCGTGGCACTAAACTTTTTTATAAAAAAAACGATAAAGAAATTCCCGTTGAAAGAATGTACAATCGTGTAATTTTTGACGAACTAGAAAGAAAAAATATCGAACTGCAATTCAATATTAAAGATGAAATTGATGTTGAATGGGTCGGACACCCAAATTGGTTTTTCAAAATCAGTAAACATTCACTGCCAATGATCAAAAGTGAATTTGCTCCTAAATGCTTCTATCTTAACGAAATTAAACGCTATCCAAAAGATTTGGAAAATTATGTCTTAAAACCATTGTTCTCATTTGCCGGCTCCGGAGTTGAAGTAGATGTTAATGAAGATAAACTAAGTTCGATTAAGGCTAGATCGAATTATATTTTACAAGAAAAAGTTGAATATGCTCCGCTAATTAGTACTCCCGAGGGATATTCCAAAGCTGAAATAAGATTAATGTACATTTGGGAAGATGAGCCGCTTTTGGTTAATAACTTACTTAGAACCGGAAGAGGGAAGATGATGGGAGTTGACTATAATAAGGGATTAAACTGGGTTGGTGCTTCAATAGCATTTCATTAAAATTATTCTTCATTTTCAGTTTTACACTTCGTTATATTTCATTATCAATTAATATTTTTTAAGAGAAATTTTATGTCAACGCGATTTTTAATTTCGATGGTGTTTATTATGTCAATTCTTATAACGGGTTGTGGTTATGATTCATTCCAAGAAGCTACTTCTCCAAATGGTTCAATAAAAATTCAGACAAATCTTACTGATAAAGGAGAGTTTTATTACAAAGTATTTTATGATGGGAAAGTAGTAATTGATTCGTCAACCGTTGGATTTGAATTTAAAAATATGCCGGAAATGAAAACCGGCTTTAATCTTTTGCGAGCTAAACATGAATCGGTTAAAGAAACTTGGGAAATGCCTTGGGGTGAAAAAAGATTTGTCGAAAGTGATTACAATGAATTAAAAATTGACCTAAGGGAAAAAGAAAACCTGGAACGTAAATTTTCCATAATCTTCAGAGTTTTTAATGATGGACTCGGCTTCAGATATGATTTCCCCAAACAAAAAAATATTGATAGTGTGATTATCAAATCGGAACAAACTCAATTTCAATTGACCGGTGATCATACTACGTGGTGGACTCCCGGTGATTGGGATATTTATGAACATCTTTACAATACGACACCAATTAGCAAAATTGATGCTATTTCAAAACGGTCGCATAATAACTTAGCTCAAACATACATTCCGTTTAATGCGGTTAACACACCGGTAACAATGAAGACCGATGATGGCATTTATCTTAGTTTTCATGAAGCCGATCTTAACAATTATGCTGGGATGACGTTAAAAGTTGACACAGAAAAACTATTACTTACTAGTGAATTGGTCGGAAATGATTTTGGATGGAAAGTTGAACAGAAAACCCCGTTTGTAACTCCATGGCGAACTATTCAAATCGTTAAAAGAGCAGGAGATTTAATCGAATCAAGTTTAATTGTAAATCTAAACGAATCAAATGTGTTGCAAGATATTTCGTGGATTAAACCGATGAAGTATGTCGGTATTTGGTGGGAAATGCATCTCGGTAAAAGTAGTTGGGATATGGCTAGCGGAAAACATGGTGCGACAACCGAAAATGCAAAACGTTATATTGATTTTGCCTCACAAAATGGTTTTGACGGTGTACTTGTTGAAGGTTGGAACACCGGTTGGGAGAATTGGATTGGAGAAGATCGAGAAGATATTTTTGATTTTGTTACTCCTTATGCAGATTATGATTTGAACGAAGTGGTCAGATATGCCAAAGAAAATAATGTTCAGATTATCATGCATCATGAAACATCAGCCGCCGTATCTACTTATGAAAAACAACTTGATGCAGCGTATAAGCTCTGTGAAGATCTTGGAATACATGCAGTTAAAACGGGTTATGTCGGACAAATTATTCCTGATGGATATTATCATCACGGTCAGTATATGGTTAATCATTATCGTAAAGTTATTGAAAAAGCTGCACAACACGAGGTAATGGTTAATGCACATGAACCAATTAAAGATACAGGTGAGAGAAGAACATTCCCAAATATGATTTCCAGAGAAGGATTGCGAGGTAATGAGTTTAACGCTTGGGCATCCGACGGCGGAAATCCACCTGAACATTTGACTATTGTTCCGTTTACAAGAATGCTTTCCGGCCCAATAGATTTTACTCCGGGAATATTCGACATAAAATTCGATAAGTATAAAAAAGATAATCAAGTTAATACAACACTTGCTCATCAACTAGCTCTTTATGTTGTGATTTATAGCCCGATTCAAATGGCAGCAGATTTACCTGAGAACTATGAAGGACATCCGGCATTTCAATTCATAAAAGATGTTGGAATTGATTGGGATGAAACAAAAGTGCTAGATGGAGAAATTGGTGAGTTTGTAACTATCGCACGCAAAGAACGCAATACCGGTAATTGGTTCATTGGAAGTGTAACTGATGAAAATGCAAGAGAAATAGTAATTCCGCTTTCATTTATTGATAAAGATAAAGTTTATCGCGCTGTTATTTATAAAGATGCGGAAGATTCTCATTGGGATAAAAACCCGACCGCGTATGTAATTGAAAATAAAGACGTTAAAAATAGTGATGAACTGAGAATAAGATTAGCCCCCGGCGGCGGCGTGGCAATAAGTATATTTCAGCATTAGGTATCCAGAATAAATTAAATAAAAAACCCGATCAATATGATCGGGTTTTTTTGTACCGAAGGCCGGACTCGAACCGGCACATGGTTTAAGCCATACCAGATTTTGAGTCTGGCGCGTCTACCAATTCCGCCACTCCGGCAAATCAATAAGAATAAAATTAGATTTCTAAAATACTAAAGAAGTGATCAGTTATCAAATATTTTCGTTTTTGTAAAGGAGTATTTTTCTGTCGTAAGAGGGGATTCACCGTTAAGAATTTTTAACCTTCTTCTTCTGTCATGGTCAGAGAAAAATATACGTGCAGTGAAATTATTAAAAATGTATTTACCTTTTCTCCTGGTTCTGATAACCGTCCTGCCATCAAAATTGTTTCCATTCCCCGAAAATCTATATCCGAAATAAGAGAATAAAATTGCGACAATTAGTCCGCTAAAGAAAAAAATTATCGACAGTGTTATAATAAAATAAAGCGACATTTTGCCCTGGATTAATATTATTTCAGGAATGAGTAAAAGAGTGAAATGAAAATAGTGAATCGGAATTATTGAAGCAATAGTTAAATACTTTTAAATAAAAAAACTCATTCTATAACAGAATGAGTTTATCCTATTTGTATGATATTTTTGTTTGAACCTACCTATTTAACTTTGCCCAAGTATCACGTAAAGGAACGGTTCTATTGAATACTATTTTTTCATTGGTTGTATATTTTGTATCAACACAAAAATATCCTAATCGCTCGAACTGAAAATTGTCTAGTGGTTTAGCATCTTTTGCAAACGGTTCGATCAATGCATCCTCAATTATCTCTAATGAATTTTGGTTAATATGAGATTTGAAATCGACTTCTTTATCAGCATCGGGATTTTCAACCTTGAATAGTCTATCATATAATCTTACTTCAACTTTAACAGCATGTCTTGCGGAAACCCAATGAATTGTTCCTTTTACTTTTTTATCGCTTTTACCACTACCGCTTTTAGTATCGGGATCGTAAGTACACATAAGTTCTATTACATCTCCGTTTTCATTTTTAATAACCTCTTCGCACTTAATAATATAAGCATACCTTAATCTAACTTCATTACCCGGTGAAAGTCTAAAAAATTTCTTCGGCGGGTCTTCCATGAAATCATCTTGTTCAATGTAAATTTCTTTACAGAAGGGGACGATTCGTTTTCCCATTGATTCATCTTCGGGATTATTTACCGCTTCGAGTTCTTCAACTTTATCGTCAGGATAATTTGTTATCGTAATCTTCAATGGTTTTAGTACCGACATAATTCGCTGTGCTTTTTTATTTAAGTCTTCGCGAATAGTAAATTCCAATAATGCGATGTCAGAAACATTATCGCGTTTTGCAACACCGACTTTTTCGGCAAATGTTCTAATCGACTCAGGTGTATAACCTCTTCTTCTAAATGCGCTTATTGTCGGCATTCTAGGATCGTCCCAACCGTCAACAACTTTTTCTTGAACTAATTGTAGAAGTTTTCGTTTGCTCATAACTGTATATGTGAGATTTAATCGAGCAAATTCAATTTGACGTGGAGGAAATATTTCCAACTCTTTTATAAACCAATCATAAAGTGGTCTGTGATTTTCAAATTCAAGTGTACATATTGAATGTGAAATCTCTTCTATTGAATCAGACTGACCGTGAGCCCAATCGTACATCGGATAGATGCACCATTTATCACCGGTTCTATGATGAGATGCATGTCTAATTCTATACATGATCGGATCACGCATGTTCATATTTGGTGATGACATATCAATTTTTGCTCTAAGAACATGTTCTCCGTCTTTAAATCCTCCGGCTTTCATTTTTTGAAATAATTCTAAATTTTCTTCAACAGTTCTATTTCGGTATGGACTTTCTTTTCCAGCTTCAGTCGGGGTTCCTCTCATTTCCCTGATTTCATCACTATTGCAAGAGTCAACATAAGCTTTGTCTTTTTTGATCAGTGTGATTGCATAATCATAAAGAGTATCGAAATAATCGGAGGCATAGTATTCACGGTCTTCCCAATCAAATCCGAGCCATTGAATATCTTTTTTTATTGAATCGACATACTCAACATCTTCTTTTGTTGGATTTGTATCATCGAAACGTAGGTTACATTTGCCACCATACTTGGCTGCCAATCCAAAATTTAAACAGATTGATTTGGAATGCCCGATGTGTAAATAACCATTCGGTTCAGGAGGAAATCGAGTGTGGACTTTTTTGTATTTACCTGTTGATAAATCTTCGTCGATAAATTCTTCAATAAAATTTTTGGGTTTGTTTTCTTCAGCAGCCATATTAATTCACTTTTATTTTTTCTAATGCAATATTAATTCTGTCAATAACTTCATCCTTACCAAGAATAAAAAGAAGATCGAATACTCCGGGTCCTTGACCAGTTCCAGAAACAGCTAATCTAACCGGATGAATAAGTTTACCGGCACCTACATCTAATTTTTCTGCTGTTGTGCGCAATGCGTTTTCAAAATCTTCTTTGGTTGGATTCTCCAATTTTTGTATCTCATCTCGAAATGCTATCAATTGTTGCGGTGTCTCTTCCTTCCATCTTTTTTGAATTACAGATTCATCATAAGAAATTGGTCTTTCAAAATAGTAATAACTTTTCTCTATGAATTCTTTTACGAAAGTTACTCTCTCTTTCATCGATTCGATAACATTAAGCAGGAATTCATCCGAATAATTGTTTTGAGCATATTGTGAAGAACTTAATTCCTCTTTCAACATTAAAAGAATTTCTGAATTCGATTTTGCTTTGAGATGTTCAAAATTCAGCCAGTCAAGTTTTTCGACGTTAAAAACTGCACCGGATTTATTAACTCTTTCAAGCGAAAAATTTTCTATCAATTGATCCAAGTTATAAATCTCAACATCGTCACCGGCATTCCAACCAAGTAAAGCAACAAAATTGATGAGTGCTTCCTTTAGATAACCTTTCTTTTGATAGTCTTCAACCGCAACATCTCCTTGACGTTTACTGAGTTTGGACTTATCCGCATTTAGCAGCAAAGGTAAATGTGCAAATCTAGGTCTTTCCCATCCGAAGAAATCATAAAGCAGAACATGTTTTGGAGTAGAGGATAGCCATTCTTCGCCTCTAATCACATGAGTAATTTTCATTAGGTGGTCATCAACTACATTTGCCAGATGGTAAGTAGGGAATCCATCACTTTTAATCAAAATTTGATCATCGACGGTCTCACTGTTAAAATCAACTTGACTACGCACAATATCTTCAATTATAATTCGTTGATTGGGTGGGACATTCAATCTTATTACGTATGGCTCATTTGATTCTAATTTATGATTAATTTCTTCTTTGGATAAATTCAAACAATGTTTATCATATTTTGCTTGTAGTTTTTTTTCTTGCTGTTCTTCACGTAAAGCTTGAATTCTTTCGCTTGAACAAAAACAATGGTATGCATGACCTTTTTCAATTAATTTATTAACGTGCTCCTTGTAGATTGCTAATCTTTCAGATTGAAAATATGGACCCAATTCACCACCAACTTCCGGACCTTCGTCATAATTTAATCCAACCCAGTTCATTGTTGTAATTAAATTCTCAACAGCACCTTCAACATAACGGTTTTGATCGGTGTCTTCTATTCGAAGAATAAATTTCCCGTTATTATTTTTGGCAAATAAATAATTATAAAGTGCGGTTCGCAATCCTCCAACATGTAAATATCCGGTGGGACTTGGGGCAAAACGTACTCTTACCGTGTCACTAATCATAGAAAAATACCTAGCGATTTTTGTAAACCACAAAAATAATAAAATTAAATTAGAGAGAGAAAATTGAGGTGAGCTGCTTTTAAGCCTCAGACTTTGTATAATATTTTACTTTCTCAATAAACTCTTTGCTATCAATCGGTTTTGGTATATAATCTGTTGCACCGGCTTCTAAGCACTTTTCTCTATCGCCCTTCATTGCAAAGGCGGTTAAAGCAATTATTGGAGTATCTTTATAACCTTCAAGTCTCCTGATGCTTTCCGTTGCTTCAAAACCATTCATGATAGGCATTTGCATGTCCATAAGAATAAGATCAAAAATTTCTTTTTTTGCAAAGTTGAGAGCATCTTCGCCATTATCAACAACAATTACGTTTTCGAAATTATTCTTTTTCAATAAGCGTGTTACAATAATCTGGGAATGTTTATAATCTTCCGCTAATAAAATTTTTATAACATCTACCTTATCGATTACTTCTTGCGCTGGCGGAGGAGTTTCATAACGATTTATCATCGAGTTCATCACTTCTTGTAGGTCCTCGATGTTAGTACTTTTTTTACTTAATAATTCTTCAAATAAACCGTCAATTTGTTTTAAGTCTTCTTGATAATTTTCTTTACCGGTATAAATTATTATTGGAAGATTTGCGAATTTTTTTTCTGATTTAATTAATTTTATCAACTCAAAACCATTTGGATGGGGCATATCCAGATCAACAATTGCAAGGTCAATATCTTTATCTCTTATCCGATCCATTACTTTCGCAGAAACATTTTCTGCAATAGCATAATAACCGGCTGTGTTTACTGCTTGTTCCAATAAATTAAGAGTCGGTAAGTCATCATCAACACAAAGAATATTGGAATCCTTTCGGAGTTTATAACTTGTTAATACTTCTACCAAATAATTATAATTAATAGGTTTAATAAAATACTCAACCGCGCCCAACATATAAGCTTTTTGTTGATCTGCTTCAACAGCAGAAACTATAACAGGTGTATTTTTTAGTTTTGGATGTTCATTTAATTTCTTTAATAATTCTAAACCATTCGTGGTCGGGAGTTCAATATCCAACAGAATAGCTAATAAGTGTTCACGCTCAACCGCATCCATTGTTTGCGATTCTGTGTTGACCACAATAGGTTCGTAACCCCACTTATTCAAGTAGTTTGTCAGCAATCTTGAGGTTGCATAATCATCTTCAATAACAAGAACTTTGTTGTGTTTGTCCGGTTTTGGTAAACTAGATAAGGTTGATTCTATTTGGGACATTGTTTCACCCTTTATTGTGAAGATAAAATAAAAACCTTTATTATCAGTGGCGGAAAAGAAAATTTCTCCACCCAATATATTAATGTATTTTTCAACCAAAGTGAAGCTTAAAGCCGTAATATTTGTCTCGCGCAGCGATTCTATTTTCAAAGCTTCAAACGGCTTGAAGAGATTGAAATTTTCATTAACGTTTATCCCACCGTTTTTCGATGAGATACTAAACTGAATTTTCTCATTATCATTTTGAACAACACTGATATTAATTATACCATTATTACAAAATTTTTGAGATGCATATAATATAGTTTGCAGAACATATCGTAACTTTTGAAGATCAGTTATCAGTACTTCGTTAATGTTCTTATCAATATCAATTTCTATTAGCAGTTTTGAATCATCATGTTTGCTAAGCTGAGTATCAATAAATTCATTTAAATACTTGCGTAGATTAATTTTCCTCAACTCAATGGAAATGGAACCGGATTCAAATTTTGTTATATCAAGTAAATCGTTTATTGAGCACAGAAGATCTTGAGCATGCTTTTTAATTGTATGTGCATACTCGGTTTGTGAAGAAGTTAAATTATCTTCATTAAGTATTGATATAAATCCGATAATTGAATTAACGGGATTTCGTAAACCTAATACAGTTTCAGAAATTATTTCATAATAAGATTTCTCAGATACAGAAAATTTACCACCTTTGGCTTCTACCCAAACTTTCAAAAGGTATTTTATAAATTCTGAAATTCTTTTTAATTCATCTAAATCATTTTGGGTGAAAGCAGACTTCTTTGCAACTTTTAGGAGAGCAGAATCTTTTTGTGTGAAATCAAATTTAGAACAAATTTCATAAACCAAATATTCTGAAATCTGAAGTTCACATTTAGAATCTGAATAAAAAGAAGTGCCTTTAGCCTTTGTTACATTGCAGACACTGCATGTAAACTCACTACCTATTAAATAATTCTTGCGAGCATTATTAGACTTCCCCAGCACTTGAAATAAGTTATTCTCAAGTACCCGAAAAAGTATCACGGATTGGTAATGGAATTCATTTACTAAAAAATTACAAATAACATTTACAAAATTATCTTTCCCATTTTTAGCCGCGTCAAACAGAGAAGTGTATTTTTGGACTAAGTCAATCTTCGGTTTAATTTCCATTCAGCATTTATTGAATTATTGATGTGACAAAATAAAAAAAAATAAGTTAATTGTTACAAAGTAGTCCTATTAAATTTATTTTGTTTGTTAAAATTTATTAACCAAGCATTTTATATTTACGGACATTCATTTCCATTAATCGGCAGATAGTCATAATAGTGAGCTAATAATTTTAATCTTGATTAAAAGTAATGAGAAAAGTATTTTGCAAAACTTTTTAACGGGCGAGAATTTTATTCTAATTTTTTCATCTCATTATATAATAATATAAACTAGGAGTAAGTTATGTATCGAAATGCAAGAAAATCCTTGTTGTTTTCGCTACTATTAATTTCACTTACAGTGAGTGGATTGGTAGTCGAGAAAGCAACACTTGAGGAAATTACAGAAGAATCCCAAGTCATAGTTCATGGCAAAGTAATTAACAAAGTATCGGTTTGGGAAGATAAACAAATAAACACTTACCTAACATTGCAAGTCTATGATGTTGTGAAAGGTAACGGTATACAATCAACAATCACTGTGAAGCAAATGGGCGGTTCTGTTGGTGCTTATTCGGATGAAGTTGCCGGTCAACCGGTTTATGAAGTTGGTGACGAAGTATTCTTTTTCTTAGTTGACTGGAAAGGGAATTACTGGATTCATTCAATTGCAATTGGTGGTTATTCTGTTGTTGAAACCGGTGGAGTTAAGTATGCAGTTAATGGATTTAATAATATCGAGTTCGTTGAATCGATTCAGAAAAAAGTTGGTGAGGATTTAAAGGGTGAATACTCACTTTCCGAATTATCTTCAAAAGTAAAATCATTATCGGTAAGAGAGTAGGGGGAAAATGAAAATGAAAAAACTAACATTATCACAAAAAATATTTATATCAATAATCGCCGCAACAATTGTCGGTTTTTGTATTATCACAAATTCAGCTGGTGTTTACCGGAGTTACTGGGCGGAAGATCTACCTCTTGTTATTCAGATGAATGTTGATACACCAACTGAATACGATCCGGTAGTTCAACAAGCAATTGATATGTGGAATGAAGTTGAGGGTTCTTATTTTGCATTTGATCTTGGTGCAAGAACAAATGCAAACGGTCCGCAAACCGATGGAATCAATTTGCTTTACTTTGACTCTAACTATGATAATTTTACTCAAGGTTCGAATACAATTGCATTTAGCAGAACAATCACTTCAAACGTAGGTGGTTACCATGCAGTAGAGTCAGATTATATTTACAATGCCGCTGGTTATCCACCGGCAACTAACGGAAGTCCGAATCAAATGGATTTGTTGACAATAACTCTTCATGAGATCGGTCATCATCTTGGATTGATGCATCATGGTGATGCAGGAAACGCAAACGGTGGCGGATCTGCAGGTTGCGGTCCTAATTTACCATCTCAAGTTATGTTCTGGTCGGTAGGGTTTGGAACTCAAAAACATCAGTTGTTCTTACACGATGAAATGGGAACCGTTGCAATCTATCCAAACTTTTTACTTCTAGGAAGCATTGTTGATGCAGATACTGATGAACCAATTGAGAATGCTAAATTAGTTTTTAATGAAGGAACTTACGCTGCTCAAGTTGGAGATGTTGAAAATGCAGCAGGCAGAGATATGCGTCCAGGGGAAGTATTTACTGAAGCACCAACTCTCTCTGATGGAACATTTCTTTTCGCTATAAACACCGAAGCTTTTTCATTTCATGTAGAGAAATTTGGTTATGAACCTTCCGAAGTTACTAATGTAGATTTTAATACTCCTGTTGGTTTCGGAGACACACAACAATTTGAGGCTGATTTTCAATTAACAAAGACAGCGAGAGTAAATCTTGCTGGAACAATTACAAACGCAAAAACAAATCAACCAATTCAACCTGAGGTTAAAGTTACTTGGGTTGGTGATGAAAATGAAACTCAATCTGCAGTCGCGGCATCAGATGGTACATTTTCCTTCGAAGTTCCTTCCAATGCATATTATACAGTAGAGTTCTTTTTTGATCCTCCATTTGAGCCTTACTACGTAATGGATAGTTTATTGGTAGGTTCAACAAATTCGACACTAGATGTTAATATTGATCCAGCTAATTTGCTCTTCATTTACGATGTAGCCAATTCAGTTTATTCCTTTGATTATAGAAATGTTCTTCAAAAGTTTGGTTATGGTCATGTTGAATGGAGTATTGATGAAAAAGGCGGTGCTCCATCAGCTGAATTATTAGATGAGTTCAGTGATCCATTGACAATCTTTTGGGTTTCCGGTGGTGATACTACTTCCAATTTGAATGAAGAGGACGTTACTTTACTTGAGAATCATTTAGCAAAGGGACAACGTCTTATCATGACCGGAAGAAACATTGTTGAATTTACAGATAGTACGTCAAGTTTATTTACCGAATATGCTGGTGTAGTGCATGTAGGTAATTCTTCAGCCTTAAGAGCACGTGGATTTGAAGGAGACATTATTGGAGACGGTATAAGTTCACTAATGGTTGGCGCCGGTAAAGATCTATTACAACTAAGTGATGCACGAAAAGGTACTGTTGATCGAGTTTTTTATTATGGTACTAGTGATGCCGATTCTAATAATATTGCCGCTGTTAGAAGTCAAAACGAAGCTGAAGGTTGGAAATTTATACTTTTCGGCGATGGTTTAGATAAGATTTCTGCGGCAGCAAGAGATACCTTATTAGCCAGATCACTTAAATATGCCGGTAATTCAGATTTTATAACCGGAGTTGAAATTGACGTTAGAAATGATGAATTACCTAATGTCTATTCAATTTCGCAAAATTATCCTAATCCATTTAACCCATCTACAACTATAAGTTTTAGTTTACCGGTTAATGCAAATGTTTCTCTAAAAATATTTAACATTCTTGGTGAACAAGTTGCTGTGTTAAAAGATGGTTTTATGAATGCAGGCTCATATGAATTAAGATGGGATGCTGTAAGCGCGTCTTTAAGCAGCGGAATTTATTTTTACAATATTAATGCAGAAGGAATGAACGGTACTCATTTCAATCAGACTAAAAAGATGATACTTCTAAAGTAATCAGAGGAAGTTAGTCAATAAAAAACCCCATCAAATTTTGATGGGGTTTTCTATTTTAAAGCTTATGAGAATATTTATTTTTCTTCTTTCTTTGTTCCCGGTAATTTTCTTTTTTCTAAGACCGTATCAATTAACTTATATCCTTTAGCTTCTTCTGAAGTGAGATAATAATCTCTATCACAATCCTTTGCAATCTGTTCCACTGTTTTACCGGTATGTTCTGCTAAAATTTTATAAATTGTATCACGTGTCTTTATCATTTCTTTGGCATGGATTTCAATATCAGTAGTTTGTCCGGATAATCCACCAACCCAAGGTTGATGAATCATAATTTTTGAATGGGGAAGAGAAGATCTTTTACCTTTTTCGCCACCGGCTAATAAAACCGCACCCATACTTGCTGCCAATCCCACGCAAATTGTTGATACATCTGCTCTAATGTATTTCATAGTATCATAAATTGCTAATCCGGCTGAAACGCTTCCGCCCGGCGAGTTTATATATAAATAAATATCTTTCTCCGGATCTTCTGCTTCAAGAAATAATAATTGAGCAATAATTAAACTTGCAATATGATCATCAACAGCAGTACCTAAGAAAATTATCCTTTCACGAAGTAAACGTGAGAAAATATCCATTCCACGTTCACCGCGACCGGTTTGTTCAATTACATAAGGAATTAACTGATTATAAATTTCAAATTTTTTATCAGACATTATTTTTTATCCTTTTTTTCTTTTGCTCTGGTTTCTGGGTCAATTTCTTTTATTTTCGCATTCTCTTTAATCAAATTGACAACTTTATCTTCTAATATACCGATAGTTCTATTTGAATCTTTATAGAATTTCATCAACTTCTCTTTTGAGATGCCCGTTTTAACTGCTTCATCTTCTGCCAATTTTTCTAAATCAGAATCTTCTACTTTTATATTTTCTTTTTCGGCAATACTTTCCATAATAATCTGCCATTTTGCATTCCATTCTGATCGTGGTTTCAAATATTCTCGAACCCCATTCTCATCAAAAGTGTGCATCATTTTTTGACGTTTTGCATTTTCTTTTTCTGATTCCACTAAGTTATTCAAAATCGTTTCAACATAACCGGGAGGAACATCAAACTTATTATTCTCAACAACTTTATTTATTAGAGAGTTCATAACAATATTATCAGATTGCGAATCGTAATAGGATTTGTAATTATCTCTTATCTGTTGTTTAAATTCATCTAGGGATTTTGCTTTTGATCTGGAAATCTTGGATAATAACTCTTCGGTTACCTCAGGAAGAACAATTTGTTCTATACTTTTAACAGTTCCGGAATATTTGAACTCTTCGCGATGAAGTTCTTCACCGTGATAGTGTTCATCAACAAAATCGAATTTAAATTCATCGCCGACTTTTTTGTTCATCAAACTTTCAAGAATAGCCGGATTAATATTTGCCTCACTTAAATCAATCAACATATCTTGCTGACTCTGGCCGACAATAGGAAGCGCTTTATCATCCATACGTTGAAGATCGACCTTTACTCGAAATTTCTCATCTGTAATTTGATCGGCTTCTTTGAACTCTGCTTGAGATTTAAGAAGATTTGTGACCTCACGTTCAATATCTTCTTCTTTTACTTTGAAGACGGGTTTTTCAACCTCAATATTTTTGTAATCCTTGACTTCGATTACCGGTTTAACTTCGTATTTAACTTTGAAAAAAAGTTTTTCTCCAATTTGGAAATCAATATCGGTCAATTGAGGCATGCTGAGAGGTTTAAGATTCAATTCATCGGATACTTCCCAAAATTTCTTTTGAGCAATAGATTCGCTTGCCTTATATTCAATTGCTTCGCCGTAAACTTTTTTCAACATTGACATAGGAACTTTGCCTTTGCGAAAGCCGGGCATCTCAATTTTTTTTCTTTCCTTTGTATAAGCTTCTTCAATATCTTTTTTTATTTCATCATATGATAACGTCACTTCTAATTCATGCTCATAACTACCAAGCACATTAACTTTTGAATCCAATTTTGACCTCGAAATTTATTAATGAAGGAAGATGGTACGAGAGGGGGGACTCGAACCCCCACACCTTGCGGCACTAGATCCTAAGTCTAGCGCGTCTGCCAATTCCGCCACTCTCGCAAAGAATCACAAAAATACTTCTTTGATTTTTCAAAATCAAGATATTCTGCTTCGATTTTAATTCAATTTAATTTTCGGAAATCGATAAATGCAGTCGATCAATAGCCTTTGAGTCATGGTTCCGTTGAATACCAATTTTGGTTAATTATGATATAAATCAAAACCAAAATAAAGTTACATGGAAGTCGGTTTACCTTGATAATCTAATCAAATTTTCTGAATTTACAGATCAAATATTTTCAAATTATTATGAATTATTTTTCAGGCGAAGAAAAATTTTACCTCCAAAAACTCAATCCAATGCTGTTACGGCATTGTCCAGATCTTTAACATTCATTTCTTTTGTTTTTATCAATTATTTAAAGGAGTAAGATATGTGCGGTATTGTTGGATATATCGGAAATAAAAATAGTGTGCCTATTATTATAGATGGCTTAAAGCGCTTAGAATACAGAGGTTATGATTCTGCGGGAGTTGGAATTCTTGGTGATGTTTCCGCCGAAGTATATAAAACTGAAGGAAAAGTAAGTGAGCTGGAAAATCACATTGCAGAATTTAATTTGAATTCTACAATTGGGATTGGACATACTAGGTGGGCTACACACGGTGTTCCTAATACAGTTAATGCACATCCTCATTTTAATAATGATAAAACTCTTTTAGTTATACATAATGGTATTATTGAAAATTATTCAGTTCTCAAACAGAGTCTAAAAACTGAAGGTTATGATTTTGTAAGTGATACGGATACTGAAGTACTCGTAAATCTTATTGATACTTTCCTTAAACGTGGGAAGAATTTAACCGAATCAGTTAGGCTTGCACTTGCAAAAGTAGAAGGTACTTATGGAATTGCAGCGATCTTTAAAGAAGAATCCGATAAAATTGTTGTTGCCAGAAAAGGTTCGCCATTGGTGATAGGTGTCGGTGAAAATGAAAATTTAATCGCATCCGATGTAAACGCATTGATTGCCCATACACATAGAGTCGTATATTTAGAGGATAATGAAATAGCTGAAATTTACAGAGACAGATTTGTTGTTAAAACACTTTTCGATGAAGAACTCAAGAAGGAAATAGAAGTAGTTGATGGTAACATCGATGAAATTACTAAGGGTGGATTTCCACATTTCATGCTGAAAGAAATTATGGAACAACCGGAATCAGTTTTCAATTCGATGCGTGGAAGAT
Source organism: Melioribacteraceae bacterium (assembly GCA_030584085.1). NCBI lineage: Bacteria > Pseudomonadati > Ignavibacteriota > Ignavibacteria > Ignavibacteriales > Melioribacteraceae > Melioribacteraceae bacterium. The sequence goes on along the minus strand of CP129490.1, from coordinate 2,002,156 downwards.
TAATTCTAGATGAAGGTTTGGCAAAACTTGGCGGCTTAATCGGTTATGAAGATAGACTTGCTCATTCAAAGCGAATCATTATTTGTGCTTGTGGTACTTCATGGCATGCCGGTTTAGTTGCCGAATATATGATTGAACAATTTGCAGATATTCCTGTTGAAGTTGAATATGCATCAGAGTTTAGATATAGAAATCCAATCCTTTCAAAAGAAGATACCGTAATTTTTATTTCTCAAAGTGGTGAAACTGCTGACACACTAGCTGCACTTAAAGAAGCAAAACGTAAAGGGGCATTATGTGTTGGAGTTGTAAATGTGGTTGGAAGCACAATAGCAAGAGAATCACATACCGGAGTGTATATTCATGCCGGTCCCGAAATTGGTGTTGCCTCAACAAAAGCTTTCACTTCACAACTTATAGTACTTTCATTAATTACTCTTCTACTAGCAAGAAAGAAGAATATGAGTATGGTTGAAGGGAAAGAATTAGCAAAAGCAATTCAAGAACTACCTAATAAAATCAAAGAAATTCTTAGTCAAAATGATTTGATTGAATTGGTGGCGGAGAAGTTTGTCAATGCGAATAATTTCTTATACCTCGGAAGAGGTTATCAATTCCCGGTTGCTCTTGAAGGGGCACTTAAGTTAAAAGAGATTTCTTACATACACGCTGAAGGTTATCCAGCCGCAGAAATGAAACATGGACCAATTGCATTAATTGATGAAAACATGCCCGTTGTATTTATTGCACCAACAGATTCTGTTTATGAAAAAGTAATTAGTAACATAGAAGAAGTAAAAGCAAGAGGTGGTAGAATTATAGCTGTCGCAAATAATGATAATGGTAAGATCGATGAACTAGTTGAACAAACAATTAAAATTCCGTCAACACTCCCAATGCTTATGCCGGTACTAAGTGTGATACCGCTGCAATTATTGGCTTATCACATAGCCGTTAAGAAGGGATTGAATGTTGACCAACCGCGAAATCTCGCAAAAAGTGTAACAGTTGAATAAAAAGGAGAAAAAATGTCTAAGAAGAATGTACTTATTATGGGAGCTGCCGGTCGTGACTTCCACAACTTCAATGTCTATTTCAGAGATAATGAAGACTATAACGTTGTAGCATTTACAGCTACTCAAATTCCTAATATTGATGATCGTAAGTACCCAGCAGAATTAGCTGGGAAACTTTATCCAAATGGAATTAAAATTTATGCAGAAAGTGAACTTGTTGATTTAATTAAGAAATTCGATGTTCATGAAGTTGTATTCTCATATTCCGATGTTCCTTTTGATTATGTTATGACAAAAGCTTCTATCGTAAATGCTGCCGGAGTTTCTTTCAGATTGATGGGCGCAGCTGAGACAATGGTGAAAAGCACAAAACCGGTTGTTTCGGTTCTTGCTGTTAGAACCGGATGTGGAAAATCTCAGACTTCAAGAAAAATTGTCGAATTGTTAAGAGCAGCAGGTAAGAAAGTAGTAGCAATTCGTCACCCAATGCCTTACGGTGATTTAGTAAAACAAAAAGTACAAAGATTTGCAACTCTAGAAGATCTTAAAAAACATGAATGTACGATTGAAGAAATCGAAGAGTACGAACCACATATCGCTCTAGGTGGAATTATTTACGCCGGTGTTGATTATGAAGCGATTTTACGTGAAGCTGAAAAAGAAGCTGATGTTATTCTTTGGGATGGCGGAAATAATGATACTTCATTCTATCATGCAGATGTTACATTTACAGTTGCCGATCCTCACAGACCTGGACACGAGTTGTACTATTATCCCGGCAATACTTCATTAAGAATGGCTGATGCCGTTGTTATCAACAAAGTAGAAACTGCCGATGGTCAAGATATCTTAGAAGTTATGGAAAACATCAAACAAGTTAATCCAAAAGCTACAGTAATTGAAGCTGCCTCTCCATTGTTTGTTGACCATCCGGAATATATTCGTGATAAAAAGGTATTAGTAGTTGAAGATGGACCGACATTAACTCACGGAGAAATGCAATATGGTGCAGGTACTGTTGCTGCCGAAAAATTAGGTGCCGCTGAAATTATTGACCCAAGACCTTATACAGTAAAATCAATCACAGAGACTTATGAAAAATATCCGGAAATTGGAGTTTTATTACCTGCTATGGGTTATGGTGAGCAGCAAATGAAAGATCTTGAAGAAACTATAAATAAAGTCGAATGTGATTCCGTCGTAATCGGAACACCGATTGATTTAGGAAGAATCTTGAAAATCAACAAACCTTCGACTAGAGTAAAATATGAACTTCAAGAGATCGGACAGAATACGGTTGAAAAAGTATTGATAGAAAAAGGAATCTTATGAAAAAGTTAGCAGTTGTCGCTTTCGGTGGTAACGCATTACTCCGCGGCAATGAAATTGGTACTATTGAGCAGCAAGAAAAAAATACATACGATACTTGTAAAAAAATAATTGGATTATTAAAGCAAGATTTTAACCTTATCATTACTCATGGAAACGGTCCGCAAGTAGGAAATATTCTTTTGAGAAATGAAGCCGGTTATGAAAAATACAAAATTGCTAAGATGCCGCTCGATATTTGTGTAGCCGATTCTCAAGGTGGAATCGGTTACATGATTGAACGAATGATGTTGAATGTTCTGAATGAAGAAAAGATGAAGAAGAATGTTGTTTCTCTAATAACACAAGTTTTAGTTGATAGGGAAGATCCTGCATTCCAAAATCCTACTAAACCGATTGGTCCATATTATATCAAAGAAGAAGCTGATCTTTTAGCAAAAGCTAATGATTGGCAATTCAAAGAAGATCCGAGAAAAAGAGGATGGAGAAGAGTTGTAGCTTCACCAAAGCCAATTGATGTTTTAAACAAAAAAATCGTAAAATATTTAGCAAAAAAAGGTAACATCGTTATTGCAGCCGGTGGTGGCGGTATTCCGGTTTTCAGGCATAAAGATAAACATCTTGAAGCTATCGAAGCTGTAATCGATAAAGATTTAGCTTCTGCACTTTTGGCAAATGAAATCGGTGCTGATGCATTTTATATTATCACGGATGTTCCCAAGGTATATGTTAATTTCAATAAACCTGGACAGAAACAACTAGACCAAATTACAGTTCCCGAGATCATGAAGTATTTTGAAGCTGGTGAATTCGCAGCCGGAAGTATGGGCCCGAAAGTTCTAGCTGCGGTTAATTTTGTTCAAGGTGGGGGTAAAGAAGCTGTTATCACATCCGTAGAAGAAATTCATCTTGATAATTGTGGAACAAGAATAAATCAGAGTACGTAAAGTTTGTAAAGTCAAAAAGTTCATAAAGTTGGAAGTGTTTTGAAATTTACTAGATTTGAAGAAATACTTGCCTGGCAGAAAGCTAAAGAATTGTCGCCTCTAATTTACACTACTTTTTCTGATTGCAGAGATTATTCGTTTCGAGATCAGATTCAGAGAGCTTCAATTTCGGTAATGAACAATATTGCAGAAGGATTTGAAAGAAGTAGTAACAAAGAATTCAAACACTTTTTATTTATTGCAAAAGGAAGTTCAGCAGAGATTAGATCGATGATTGTAATTGCATCTGAATTACGTTATGTAAATAAAGAGACAGAACTAAAAATCTATAATCTATCGGAAGAAATCTCCAAAATGTTATCCGGACTAATAAAAACTTTATAGATTTTTCAAACGTGTAAACTTTTTAAATTCTATAAACTTTACAAACTTTAAGAATTTTATATACTTTTAACTAAGAGGAAAACATGGCATTTAATTTAAGAAACAGAAACTTTCTAAAACTGTTGGATTTCACTCCACAGGAAATAAAATTTTTACTTGATCTTTCTAAAGATCTAAAAACGGCAAAATATGCCGGTACAGAAAGACAAAGACTAAAAGGCAAAAACGTAGTTCTACTTTTTGCAAAAGATTCGACAAGAACACGTTGCGCCTTTGAAGTTGCCGCAATGGATCAAGGTGCCGGCGTAACATATTTAGGTCCTGCTGGTTCGCAAATGGGTAAAAAGGAATCGATGAAAGATACTGCGCGTGTTTTAGGTAGAATGTATGACGGCATTGAATATCGTGGATTCGGACAAGAAATAGTTGAAGAACTTGGCGCTCACGCCGGAGTTCCGGTTTGGAATGGTTTAACTAACGAGTTTCATCCGACACAAGTTCTTGCCGACTTCCTAACAATTATGGAACATTCGGATAAACCATTAAATCAAGTAACATTAGCATATCTTGGCGATGCTAGAAACAACATGGGTAATTCATTAATGGTTGGATGTGCAAAAATGGGTATGAAGTTTAGAGCCGTAGCTCCCAAAAATTTATGGCCGAATGAAGAACTCGTTAAAACATGCGAAGAAATTGCCAAAGAAACCGGAGCTAAAATTACTCTAACAGATGATCCGGTTAAAGGAGTTGAAGGCGCTGATTTCTTATATACAGATGTTTGGGTATCAATGGGTGAGCCGGAAGAAGAATGGGAAAAAAGAATTAAACTTATGAAACCATATCAAGTCAATATGGAAATGATTAAGAATACCAAAAATCCGAATGTAAAATTCCTTCATTGTTTACCGGCTTTTCACAATAGAGAAACAACTGTTGGCGAAGATATATTCCAAAAGTTCGGCTTAGAAGCAATGGAAGTTACAGACGATGTTTTCGAATCCGAACATTCAATTGTTTTTGATGAAGCTGAAAATAGATTACATACCATTAAAGCAGTCATGGTTGCAACGTTGGGTGATTAATAAATTTCCTTTTGGAAATGATTCAGAAAACATCTATTTTTGAATTCGTTTTTTGAGGGCAGATAGCTCAGTCGGTAGAGCAAAGGACTGAAAATCCTTGTGTCGGCGGTTCGATTCCGTCTCTGCCCACAAAGAATGCAACCCGTGTTACCGAGCACGGGTTTTTTAATATCCGTTTATGTGTAGAAAACGAAACTTTTTGTTAGTCGGACAGTTATCTAACCAACTCACCAGAAAAATGACTTATTAAACCTTAATGCTAATTTGATTAAAAAGTGTCATCAATTTGTCATCAATTTTGTCATCAATTTTTGACACTAAGGTTAATCTGATGAAATCACTAATTCAAAGAGCTTTAAAACGAAAAAAGCCCGCAAGGAAAATCAAAGGAGTGTCCGACTCCAATAAAACCTTGTAGGCAATTTTCTCTTTCAAACTTTTTATTTATGGACATTGTTTATGGTTTATTGCTGTGCTAAATCTCTTTTGGAATATAGCATAACTTTAATAAATGTCAAGATAATAACAGAGATTTTTAATCAGCTATACTCATAATTATGTAATAGGCAACTATCAGATAAAAAAACTTTATTGAGAAATAACCGTCATCACCCGATTCAGTAAAATTTTTAATTACGTTAAAAAGAACCAGAATGTAGCAAAAAAGTATTATGAAATATGTAAACTTTCCTAAAGAATAAATCTTGCTTGCGTCATAACTTCCAGTGAAAAATTTATACCCACCAAACAACGGTAGCAAACTCACTAACAATACTATCAAAATAATTAGAATGAAGAATATTAGATGCAGGTATTTTTTTACCGGATTAGAGAGGGGATGTTTTTTCATCTGCTATCTCAAATACTTTTTTATGAAAAATACTAAAAAAATAAATTCCTCCCATGTGTGGTTTTCAATGTTATTCTTTTTTATAGTGTAGAAAAACTGATTTTAGGGACGTGAAAAACTCAATATTGCATCCTTTTAAGTTGTCCGAAAAATTTTGTTATTCAACTCTATTTTCTTCACGTTGATTTAGCTTTCCCAAGTGCTCGATGCATAAAATATTTTATCTCTATTTGTAATAAAAATTTTAGTATTTATTTTACTCTTTTTAGGGACATAAAAAAATAAATTCTCTTACCAATCAGAAATAACGGGTATTCAGCGTGAATCTGATTGTAGACTAAATCAAAAATGCACTGAGAGAGTAATTGTTCCTGCTCCTATAGCAAAAAATGTTGCGCTTCTTCCTTTTTGTATATCAGTCTCTGTTCCTTCCCTAATTGTAACTTCTGGTTCAAAATAATTTCTAAAACCTATAGTGTATTTACCACCTAAAGAAATACCCTCTGTAAAAAACCACTCAAAACCTAAATTCATTCCAACACCGAACGATGAACTTGAATATTCTTCAGTATAGTCATCACGTGATTGCTGTAAGTAATTTTCTCTATTCTCTGCGTAAGTTCCACCATAATTTAAATTAAGTCCTAAATAAGAACTTATATTATAGAGACTTGCGAAATGATAATTAATATCAAAACCCACGCCTACATAAGTGCCAGTTGTCTCGTATTCTGTGCCATCATCTGCTTTATACTTACTAGAACCAGTGCCGAATCCAAAGCCCAACAATAATGAGATATGTTTTGATGTAAAGTATTTTATACCTATTCCCTGAATGGCAAGTAGTTCAAAATTATTACCTGTGGAAGATTGTGTCGCACTTACATTTTCTCCACCTAAATCACTTTGGAATGGGGTATAAGAAAATACAAGAGCTTTAGAACCTGCATAAACTTCAGGTTCTATTCCGTTATAGTTTTCATTTGCTTGTGCAAATAGTATTACTGAGGAATAAAATGTTAATAGTATAATGACCTTAAACATGTTACCTCCTAAATTAATTTTTAATTAGAAATATTTTATGATGTAAACAATTATCACGACAGTTTAAAATAAGATAATTGTAAATTAAATACATTGAAGAAATAGAAAATAATAGTGTGCGAGAAAAAGATGAGGAAATTAAATTTCGGTGTAAACAATACAAGTAATTATACCATTTAATCGAAGCGATTCAATTTTTTCAATTATAAAATCTACAAGATTAGTCCCTTTCGGAATTTCAAACTTTTTACCTTCTATATCAACAGAAGATTTTGACTCAGAAGTTTTGTAGTCGATTGTAATGACAGTTTGTTTCTTTGGTAATAAGATTTCTTCAATTCTTTTTAATCTGTTTTCAAGTTTCCGCATTGTTTTCCCTTATGATGTAATAACCTGCATATTATTTTCATTCAGTTCACAGATATGTAGTAAAGAACCCATTCTGGACTGATTTTTTGTTCTAATACCCGAATACGTTTTTCAAAGTTTTTCATTATTTTTACCAATTTGATTTATTATTCGGATTCTCGTTACTTAATTTTTCTTCTAAGTTTGCCAGTCGTGTTTCATATTCAACAAGCTGAAGATTCGATAAGTAAGAGTTGAGTAAATAACTTAATGTCTTAGCTTCGTCAGATTGAGTTTCACCTCTAATAAAGGATGATATTAATTGTGATTGCATTCTTAAACAATCACGTGAATTGAACTTCTTTTTCTTCGGAATTATTATCCCAAATTTGTTAATCATACTCTCATTAAGTATTGCTAATTTCATTGTTTCACCTCTTGAAATTTTTATAACTCTATGTAACAATTAATGTTAGTTCCAAATACCCTTTAAATCGCATTTTAAAACACTCTGAGAGACTTTTTTGTTTTGCCTATACATTTGTATCCTTACCTAATTGGAGTCTTTAAATTGCTTTAAATAGGGAATCTGTCATCTCGTTCATACCAGTTTGTTTCCGGTTCTCTGTGAGTTGTTCTGTTTGGTTTTGTTTCTACTTCGATATAACGATTATTTTGGAATTGCGTTATGAAAGATTTATTTCCTTTACTATGCCGGATACCTCTAACTGTTACAATAAACTGATCTTCTTCAATCGTATAGTTGTATTGCCCATGAAAAGGATCGTTAAATTTTACTGATTGACCTTTCTCGCCAGCTTGGACGTAAATGAAGTAATTTGCATCTCTTTCTAATCCTTTGTGTTCAGCAACTCGTTCACCTGATTCATTGCTTTGTGAAATAAGGATTATAGGAATTTCCAATTTCATTGCTAGTTGCTTGAAGAATCTACTTAAATGATTTAGTTCTTCTCTTCGGTTTTGGAATTTTTCTATTGAGTTGATCAACATCAAGTAATCTATTACGCAAAGTTTTAGTTTATATTTTTTCTTCCAGATTCTAAGTTTATTAGCAATTTGATACTCATCAAGAATCTTATCGGAGATTATTATTTTTGACCCTTGCAGTTTTTCGTAAGAATGTCTTTTAAGAGTTTCAATTTCTTCGAGTGTTAATTTGCTATTGCTATCATAACCTTTAGGATTTCTAAGTTTTTTGAACTCAATTCCCGTTCTCATTGATATGGATTTCCATTCGGTTTCTTCCCGACTATTCTCAAAAGTGAAAATACAAACCGGCAGTTGCTGATCTGCACCAATATCTAAAGCTATCTCGTGCGCTAAACTTGTCTTTGTGCTTTTTTCTTTACCATAAATACCGATTAAATCAGTTGGCATAATTCCGCCTATTATTCTATTTAAGGAGGGAAGGGTTTCCAAGCGAAGAGCTTCAATTTCTTTTTCACCTTTACTTCTTACTTCAAGATCATCAAATATTTCATCAAGTCTTTCTGATAACAATTTTTCATCATTCGCAATTGAATCGAACTCGTTACTCAGTGAACCAATTTCTTTTTCTGCCTCAGAGACTAAATCAAAAACATCTTCTTTCTTCATAGATCGATTAATGATATTGAAGCATTTTTTTATTAATTGACGTGCAAGGAATTTCTCGAATACGATTTTGCTGTGATAACCAAGATGAGCAGTCGAATTAAAATATTCAACTAAGTTTGAGATATATTGTATTCCGCCTGCTTTACTTAATAGATCCTCAGCTTTTAATTTTTCGTAAAGCGAAATTTGATCAATAGGTTTTGAATCTTTCTCTATGTCTAAAATAGCATTGAAAATTACTACATGTTTTTCCTCAAAAAAGTGGTTAGCTCTTACTATTGGTTTGATTTCATCGAGACTTTGCGGTTCGCTTATCAAAGAACTGATAACTATTTTTTCCGATTCTAAATTATACGGTAATTGTTCTATGAGATTTTTCATTAAGAATTTAACTCCAATATTTTGCCATTTTGTTGATTAGACTGATTTGAACCTTCAATTATCTCATCATTCCAAGATTCATTATTTAGATAGGTCATGGGGTCTTTCCTGTATTTTTTGTTGGGTGTAGCTTTTATATATACCGGGAGGGTATTAAATATTTTTTCCTTATCTGATTTACTAATCATCTTCCATTTCTTTATGCATTTATTCTTACATACTTTCTTATCATATAACAACCAAAAATTTTCAAAATCATTATCAACTGATTCTTCTTTTTCTTGTTCTTCTTCTTGTTCTTTTTGCGATAACGTATTTATACTGTATTGATACTGTTTGCATACTCTATAAAACTCATTTTTTAGTTGCTTACTTTTTATACTTTTGAGTTCTTTTTCCATACAAGCTATTACTTTTGGAGAATTGCTGTAATTATATTTTAGCCAATTATTTAGTAACACTTCCTTTGTCTTTTGATCATATTTAATCTTCCCATAATCAATGAATTTGCTCATAAGTTTTTCAACGGTGTCATTGTTATATCCGGTTTCAAATTGAATAATCGATTTGGGAAGTTCGTAAATACCAATCTGAGAGGTCTTTGAATTTGTCATAAGGTAGAGAAAGAAATACTTTTCCTCCGGTGTTAGTTCTAATACAAAAGGATCACTCCAAAATGAGATATGCACATTTCTATAGATTGCCATAACTCACCTCCAAATTATCGAAAAACAACAATTCTTCATGCTCTTTTGAATGTGCTTCACTCTGATGGGGAATGTGGAAATCTTCTAATCTCAAAATCCATTGACGGTCAACTTTATCGGATTGATAAGGACTGCGGATTCCCTTCTTTAATAATTGTTCTCTTGTGGTTTTATAAGTTGTTCCATTAATCCGGCACTCAACAAAATCAAAACTTAACCGTAAAATCATTTCTTCATTGATACCGAGACCCTCACCAAATAACCGGAATATATTTACCTTGCTTTTTGATATGAGTTCTAGAGTTCTGCTTTTACGATGGAGTGTCGCTAGTTTCTTCGGTTTTTTAAATATTGGCATATTAAGAAATATGTTGGCTTTATTCTCTTCTGCTTCTAACATTATCTGGTAATAAGTTCTCATATCAACCCCCTCAATAATTTGTCAAGGTGATTGATTTCCGAATTTAGTTTTCTGATCTGGTTTAACTTATGCTTAATGGTTGATTCTTCAGCACCGGCTAATTGTAATTTTTGAATTTGACCGGAGATGAACTTTCTAAGATTCCATTTCTTAAGAAATCTTGATTGCAATTCGCTTTTAGATAAAATATTCTTATTTTCCATTTGTCTTTGCTCCAATTATAGAGTTTTATGTTTGGCCGGTGTCTCCGAAGCACCGGCTTTTTAATTAATTGATTACAACTCTTTCCCTTTTAATTTTTTCGAAGGCTGCGGATTTCAAGAACGAGCTTAATGACAAAGCCCTGCTTTTAGCTTCGCGCTCAAGCTGTTGCTTTTGTTCTTTACTTAAGTAAATATTTAGTGATGTTCGATTGTTGCTTGCTGGATTTGAATCTTGAGTTTCCATATTGCCTCACAATTGTTGTTAGATTGTTTCGGTCGCAATATGAATAATTTGATATTAGAAGTGAATTTTGTGGAGTCGAGTAGCTATTGTGGAATCGAGTAGTTTTATTTGGTTCCTTTGATTGTTATATCTTCTGAAAATCTTTTATGGAAACGATCTACTAATTTCTTATTAATATTTTTTAATTCTGCATCTTTATTGTAGATTTTTTTATCTAAATATTTTTGAGGGATTAACCAATTATTTGATTTACTAGCTTCAAAAAGAGCATTTCTACGCGGATAGGTTACTAATCCATCATTTTTTTTGTGATAAAGTTCTTCAGCCTCATTAAATATTTTTGTCTCATCTTGAATTGTCCATTCGGGTCTTGTATTAGCACTCGCTCGCGAATATTTAAGCAACTTATTTACAATATTTTCCATACCAGAACTTAGTATTTGGTTATTGAGTTTTAATGCTAGACCATAAAAGGCTATAGCTGCCTCTGCATAGTTTTCAATTACTTCATCAATTCTTTCATCAGATATATTGTCTATATCATTGGCAACTTTTGCTTTCTTTAGTTCACCTGAAAGAGGAAGACTAATCGGCTCCGGTATTACAGCACCCCCAGTGTTTCTTACTATGGTAAATTTTTCTTTAATTATTTTGTTTGTCTTAAAGTGATTAACTATATGATACGTGAATCCATCTCTGAAACGCTCATAATCTTCTTGATCTGCCCAAGAAATATTATCGAAACCAGCAGTTGATACTAGTTTATCAAAACGTTCATTAGATTTTCTGATAATTGTATTGAACTTTTTAACTCGAGAACGTAAACCCTCTAGTTTCATTGAAGGTTCTATATCCGTTTCATTTTTAGTTCTTTTCGATTGTTGTTTTTTCTTTCCCATATAATAAAAAACCCTCTTAGCTTACTCACTCATCGGTTGCGTCCGATTCCCAAATAGGGAAGTAAACCAAAAGGGCTTTAATAAATTTTCTTATGTCATCGCAATTATTGAGTGATTTATTTTTTTTAAAAAGTTAGTTACAATGTAAATCCATAACCAACAACAATACCAAGATTTGAGAGGTTAGTTTTATTAATTAACTCTCCATTTAAACCAAAATACAAAAGAGTTTTTTCAATTTCTAAAGTGTATCCTATTGTTAAACCGATACCATAACCCCAGTATAAAATATTAGAGTTCCTATACGGAACAATTAAAAATTGTAGTTTGGTATAGAAAGTTCCATCAGGTTTCAAATCTCCTAAGAGTAATTTTGCACCACTAGAAATTATTAAAAGATAATCAGTTAATATTTCTCCATGAAAGTAATTGCCAATTCCCGATGCCCAACTGATTTTCTTATTTAATTGTAGATCGTAGATTAACGCGAACCCAGCAATAACGTCTCCGTTTATTTTAAGTCCACCTTTTGCTTCAATCCCTAGTCGGTTGGAATTTGGTTGAGCAATAGTTATAAGCGGAATTATCAAAAGAAATATTACTGACCTCATTGCGTCACCTTATCCTTCATCCATCAACAAATCATTGAAAACTACTTTGCCTGTATCCTTCTGAATAAAAATACCGTAACTACTTCCTAATCCATTAAACTCTGTTCCGTCTGGATTTAAATAAGCATAAACGATATACCAGCAATTATCCGGCACACCACCAAAAATTGCTGCTTTAGGTTTTTCAAGACTAATTCGAGACATCCTTTTCATAAGGTCAGGAACTTCCTTTTTCGCTATTTCAATCGCTTGTTCTTTTGTAATCATTATAATCAAACCCAATTATAATTTATTAAAATAATAATCAATTGATTGAAGAATCGCTTTCTTTCAACTCCGCTAAATCTTCAATTTTAATACTTGGTTTATCTTCATCAATATGCGAGTAAAAACTTTCTTCCCAAACGTCAAGTTGTTCTAAAAAACCTATATTATCATATTCTACTTCTGAGCTATACATAAAACTAGTAAATGAATCACTCCCAACTCCTGGAGTATAAACACTTCCACCCTTCATTAATTCAAACCTTGATTCGGTAATTAGTAGCGAAGTAAAATCCAAACTCCCATCTTCCCATCTAAGGGATGTTGAAATATCTATATCACCTACTATTACTTCTTCCGGGTATTGTTTAATTGCGTGGTATGCTTTAGTCAGACTTATCAAATCCTTCGAAGATATTTTATATTGGGTATGATGTGTAATTAAGTCATTAAGTAGTCTTAATATTACATCAATTACTGAATATCTTTCGTCGTCAATATTGCTCATTAGGAAAATTCTATTTAATTAGTTCCTTAATAATCTTCAGTTAGACTAACTGAAAGTAGCTTTTAAATTCTATTTTTTACTCTTCTCTCAAAGTTTTTATTGCCCTGCGAATGGAATAAAACCCTATTCTTATTGGATACACAAACAAGAAAATTATACTTGCAAACAGATACATGTAATATTCATAATCCGCATATCTAGGGTATTTTGATTTATAATATTTAGCTAAAACTCCTTTTTTCTCAGATATAGTTGGTTGTATATGATGCCTCTTCCGGTATTCACTCTTCCACGGACTTAATTTGAGTTCATTAAAAACATTAATGGAGTATTTATTAATCAAATGGTCTATCTGTTCTTGAGTAAGTTTTTTTACTTGAAGTGCCTCTTTATGGGAAGTATCAAAATCATTTTTATAGATTATAAAAATTGTTAAAAATATTACCCCTATTGAAAGAATAGTAATAGAAAAAATAAGAATCTCTCTTGCAATAACTTTTTTGGTTTTTGATTTCAATTTATTTCACCAAGTCATTTTCCTAAATTTAAACTGCAAAGATTTAACGACAACTGCAATCAAAAATGCTTTTACCCAAATTCAAATGTCTATTTACATACTCTTATTTTTTATTATTTTGTTGCTTGGCTGTATTCTTAATTATTATTAAGAGTTGATTAGATGGACTGGGTCATTTTAACCAATTTCACTTTAAAAAAGCCGAGTTGAGCGATAAAATTGTCGCCAGCATTAGTAATTTTCTTTAATTTATAGTTATTAGATTTATTGAATTTCTCAAATCCTCACTCCTTAAATGAGAATAAATTTGTGTTACTCTCAAATCTGAATGAGTCATCAATTTAGATACTTGGTAAAGCGAAGCACCTCTTTGAATCAACCAACTTGCAAACGTATGTCTCAATGAGTGAAATGTAAGCTTAGAATTAAGTCCGGCTTTCTTAACATATTTCCTAAACTTTTTTGAAATGAAATCTTGCTTAATTTTCTGTTCCTTGTATGTAAAAACTAATAATTCATTTTTTTTCTTTAACTCTCTTTCCGTTAATATCTGCAAAGCAGAAATATTCAATGGTATTGAATGAACTTTCCAGCTTTTTGTTAATGAATTTCTATTATCAAGTATAACCGTATTATCTCTAAAATTAATTTGAGACCATTGTAATGAGATTAAATCACTCTGCCGGAGTCCGGTAAGCAGGGCAAAGTTAAATAAGTCTCTCAAATCAGAATCATCAACAACACTAATTAATTTTTCAAATTGTTCTTCAGTAAAAAAGTAGGGGAGTCTTTCCGGCAATTTAGGTTTCTTAATGCCTTTGACTGGATTCTCATCAATATAGTTTTTTCTAATAGCCCAATTAAACGCTGATGATAAATTGGCAATATCACGTCTGACAGCATAAGCAGAAACCTTTTTTAACCTATCTTCAAAGTAGTTTTGAACCTTAGCATTCCTTAGCATTGAAAGGGGAGGATTTTCAACAACTTTTTCCAATTCATTGAATGTTGTTCGAATTGATTTTGTGTGATTCGGGCTGTGAATTGTTGAAGAATACTCAAGAAATTGCTCACTCAATTCATTCAAAGATATAGGAATGTTTTTCTCAATGCTTCTCTGCTTCAGTTCCTTCTCAAATTTAGAAAGAAACTTTGTTGCTTCGGATTTAAATTTTGTTTTGGTGGAAATACAAGTTCGCTTACCATCCGGTTTATCATAATAAACATAATAGAAACCATTTGAGCGTTTAGAAAGATACATTTTACAACCTCCCTCTAAAGCTCTTGGAATTAGAAATCTTTCATCAAAATTGTCATCAAATTGTTATATTGGGACGAAAAATCGGGAATTTGGGTTATAAAGTCGGTAGAGCAAAGGACTGAAAATCCTTGTGTCGGCGGTTCGATTCCGTCTCTGCCCACAAAGAATGCAACCCGTGTTACCGAGCACGGGTTTTTTTATATCAAAAACTCAATTTAATCATTATTTTTTGATGACCGCAGTACCTTAATAAAAAATCGCATCGCAAAATAAGTTATTAATCCCCAAGAACTTAACATCATTATAATTGCTTCAGTTGTCATATTTACCGCTCACTAGTTTTTAGTTTTCCAAGCTTTATGAACTAAATAAACTAAGACAGAAAAAGTAGAAAGTAAAACTACACGTGTAATATCTTTTATAAAAATATGAGTGAATTCTCCGTCATTGAACCAAGTATAGTCATTTTCATTAACGTGGAAAATAACACCGAGTACACTGTCGCCTGCTAATGGCCAGCCATCTCCGGAGGTAAGTAAACCTATAGCTGTTGCCCAATCGGTTGCTGGTTTTATCATCGCACCAAGAAATATTATCGTTATAAAAAACGGGGTAATGTACTTGATGACAAATTTGAAGAGTTTTGGTATCATAATATCCGATCCACGATTTATTTCTTCCCAACCGTTTTCTATGCCAAACACAAATGCGAATACTATTGACTCGAGCAGAGCGAATGTCACAAGGGAAAAAGTTCCCGTCCAAAAATCAAATTCATCAAACGAACCACCGGGGTAAAGTATAACACATAGTAAACCAAGCATACATGCCGCTAAACCGAAGACTACAGCGGATGATTTACGTGAGAGATTGAATTCATCATTTAGAAATGCTAATAAAGGCTGCCCCATAGCGATCGAAGAAGTAATGCCGGCAAAAAATAGTAACCCAAACCACATTGCACCTGCGAATGGGGCGAACCATCCCCAGTTGTTAAATAGTGAGGGTAAAGTCAAAAACCCAAGTGCAAACCCGCTTCCTCCTGCGGTTGAAGACTGCACGACTGCTAATCCTAAATATGCCGTGGCAATCGGGATTAAGATCGTTCCTCCAAGAACAACTTCAACAAATTCATTTAGCCAACCGGCTGAAGAAGCATTAAGTGCAATATCTTCCTTTTGTTTAAGGTAAGAGGCATAGCAATGGATCGAACCCATACCAACCGAAAGAGTGAAAAAGATTTGACCGGCTGCGGCTAGCCAAGTAGTCGGGTTTGAGAGTCCGGAAAAGTTTGGCTCCCAAACAAAATTCAATCCGGTAAAAGGACTTTCTATTACGCCCGTATCTACAGACGATAAACTAAGTCCTTTTATAGCTAAAATAATTCCGAAAGCAATTAACAGTGGCATTCCGATTTTGGCAGCGAGCTCTATTCCTTTTACCAAACCTCTTGACAAAATCCAAACATTTAGAGAGATAGTAAGTATAAACCAAAAAAGAGCTTCAAACGGAAAAGCGATAAGCGATCCTTCGTGTATTCCCAAATACTTTGGGAAAAAAGTATAAGGGTCAATACTTGTAAAAGTACCGATTATAGAATGGAACGCATATGCCAAAGTCCAAGATTCTATATATGCATAATACGATGCGATTGTTAAGTTCGAAAACAATCCGAACACACCGATATATTTTAAGAATTTATTTTTACCCAGTACATGAAACATTCCCGGAGCTGAGTGGTGTCCAAACTTACCACCATGCCTTCCTATAGCCCACTCTATATATAAAAGGGGAATACCCATAAGAAGAAAAGAAATTAAGTAAGGAAGAATAAAAGCGCCACCGCCGTTCTGTGAAGCTTGAGCGGGAAATCTTAAAAAATTTCCTAAACCAACTGCATTACCTGCCATTGCAAGTACAAGTCCTACTCTGCTTCCCCATGATTCTTTGTTAATTGTCATATAGCTTTCCTAGATTGATGAAGTATTCACTCTCACAAATCGAACTTCTTTTTACATCTCTTTTTCAGCATAGATAATTTTATCCTCGCTGAACTGAGCAGATAGTAGATGATCTTTGCTTATGAAAATCTCCCCATCATTGGTGTGAGGTTCGCCAATTTTGGAATGGAAAGACTTTAAGCCGCCCAGATACTTTCTTTTATCAGATATATAAATTAAATCACCCACCCTCGCTTTTAATTTATTCATATCATTAAACGAAATATTCACTTCATCATTTTCATCATCACGGACTATCCAATTACAAAATATTTTCTCACCCTGTTCTTCATTCAACTCCTTTCCCTTAAATCTCTCTTTTGCTTTTTTGACAGACCATACCGTCAACCCTTCGAGGTGAATTTTTTCATCATATTTCAGTTTATATTCTGCAATAACAGATACGAATAGTGTAATGAGTATTGCTAAATAAATTGATGAATACATTTCGACAAGATTGAACCAGATTGCAACAAGTGATAGAACGACTATTGTAATTAGAATGTAAGTTACTTTGTCTCCTAAAGTTCCGGACTTAAGCTTTTCGGAAATATGTATAAACACTTTTCGTGAATAAGTAATTATTATCCCTAAACTAACGCAGACAATTAAATTATAGAGTGCACTGATGTAGGAATAGGGATGGACAGCATCGAAGGGAGTACCGTGTGCAATTGGAGTTATCAAAATATCGGGATATCGGGAACCGATAATCATCAGTGAAGAACCGCCGATGAAAGTTGTAAGAACTCCCGCGGGCGTAAACTTTTTCCAAAAAACTCCTAAGAAAATTGCAGTTACAAGCGGAGGGGTTAGTGTCGAATGAAAAAATCCATGTGCCTCATAAACAGTTGGATATGTATTAAAAGGAATGGTCGCAATCACACCTGCAAACGTAAATAATATCGAAGCTACTCTAGCGGCATTCAACTCTTTTTTTGCTTGAATTTGGGGCGAGCCCGCTTTGGTTTTCAACCACTTCTTTAAAGGTGCGTAAATATCGTTCATATAAACTGCTGCAATCGCATTAATTAGCGAATCGACAGTAGAGAGTAATGTTGCTGTTAGAGCTGCGACAACAAAACCAAATAATCCTTTACTAGCGATTATATGAGTAACAGCTATAAAGACTTGATCCGGATTTACATCGCTGTTTAATTGCGGGGGATTCATTTCAAGAAGTGCTTTACCTATCCAGCCGGCACTACCAACAATAATTGCAGAAATTGGCAACATAAATAATACATTGAATACAGCCGCTTTTCTTCCTTCGTTTACACTTCTGGCAGACATAAATCTCATTATTAATCCCATATTCATAAACAGAAATCCGATAGATCCCGCAATCCCATCCTGCCAAAAGATACCGACAAAGTTAAAATCCGGCGGAGAGTTAAAATTAGCTAACGGTTGTTTCCAACTTACCGGAAGCAAATTCCAGAATGTATCAATTCCGCCCACATAACTTATACCCAATGCAAAAATGATTACACCGGTTATTAGTAGTATTCCCCCTTGGATAAGATCTGTAAAAATAACTGCGGTTTGCCCGCCAAATGTGGTGTAAATACCAGTTATGAGAGCGATTGTGATGATTACTCCCATCAGAGTTATATTGATATTTAATCCAATGAATTCGATTGACTGAGGCAGCAATGGAGTAAACACCTTTCCTAAAGTCAGCAGACCTATACCAAGATAGCCTATCATATAAAGAAGTTGAAAAATTGTTGCAATTAATCTTACACTTGGACTGAATCTCAATTCGAAATATTCTGGGATTGATCTTATCCTAGAATAAACTACAATCGGCAGCCACCCGAAAAGAAAAAGAGGCATAAAGAACCAGTCGTTCATATACGTCATTGTTGATGAAATTCCGTATTCAAAACCTTTGGCTGAGTATTTCACAAAACTGTGGCTTCCAACCCCCGTTGCCACAATTGAAATACTAATCAGCCACCAAGCAAATCGTCTGCCACCGAAAAAAAAGTCGGTTGTATTACGATTATATTTTGCGAAGTAGCTTCCAAACAGCATAATACCAACGAAATAGCAGATCATTACAATCCAATCTACAGCACTACCCAGACTGTGTAATTCATTCATTTTAGTTCCATAATATTTTATTAGCTATGTTAATTCTGGTTATATAACTATTACCTTAGCTGATTAATCAGCAGATTTACCTTAGAAACGCCGTGGGATATTTATTTTAAGTAATAGAGTTTATAACTTGATCCGGAAACTACCGGCTCAACTAACAACTATGAGAGATGAAGAGCGGGAGGGGGTCGAAAAGAATTATTTATATTCAAAATAAAATGAATGATGTGGAATAATGCTTTTTCATGATCAATATTATATTCACCAAGAATCTTAATCCGGCTTGAAAGTAATACAGACTTATATTCATTTGTTTCATTTATGTTTAATAATTTTCTCTGATTTAAGTTAACCTTACTCGACTCATTTTCTATTTTGGCCGGTGACTCACTTAGACTTGAAAAGCAGTTTATGTATATCGGATTAAAAGCCTGTTCTGAAAAACTGAGCATGGAAGAAATAATGTGAAGATTCTGAGAAAGAATTATAAAAAGAAGAGAGTAGACAAAGAATTTATTTTGGCGATAAAAACTACATTTGATCATTAAATTTGTCAAAAAGTACAATGCAAATATATCAGTAATAAAATATCATAGTAAAGAAAAATATTACAATCAGATCGCAGCATCTTTTGTAATATATAAAAAAAACATATTGGAATTGATTGTAAATCAGTTAAATTGTCCTTATTATTATTCGTTCCCTTCCACCTGAATAATAAATTATTCCAAAAAAAATTTTAACAATATTTTAATGAGGGTCTTATGAAAAAATTCTTAATGGCTGTCGCTGTATTTCTGTTTGTTGTATCATCTTCATTTTCGCAAGAACAAAATTTTACTTTAGTAAACGGAACTGATTTTGTAATTTCTTACGTTTACATTTCACCGGCATCGCAAGCAACTTGGGGAGAAGATGTCCTTACAGTTGATGTACTTGGTGCAGGTGACGAATGCGACATATATTTTGAGGGTTATGAAGATTGTGGTTGGGATATTAAAGCCGTAGCAGCTGACGGAAGTTCTGCGGTTTGGTCAAATATTGATTTGTGTGAATATTTTGTTATCACATTAACTATGACCGATGATGGACCTTACGCAATAATGGAATAACCTTTTAAAATTATTCTAAAAAAGCTGTCAAATTTTGACAGCTTTTTTTTTGTCCAATAAAAAAACCTTGCATCCATTTAAAATCAATACTAAATTAAATTCACATCATTTTTATGGAGGTGCAATATGAAGCAGAAGATGATTTATTTTTTCTTTTTCTTGCTCACCTTATCTCTGTTCTCACAAATCAAAAACATAAATTCATTAAGTGGTACCTGGACTGGAAGTTGGATTAATGATTTCTTTCTGAGCACCGGTGATGCTCAAATATTAATTGTGGTTGATGAAGGTCAGCAAAAAGTGATTGCTACTTTTAATATTGGTGGCACAGCTCTCGGACAATCCTCAATAGATACATTTATAGAAGAAGTAATTTATAATGATTCCGGGGCAACAATATCGTTAACACACGAAATCTGGGGTGATATAAACGGTAACATACTTTTTGCAACGGGTGAATTTTCCGGAACTGCGGAAGATAATCCTGTAAATCCCTCAGTTGGGCTGATGACCGGTGCAGGGATTCTGACTTCAGACAGTTTAAAAAGTACCTTTACAATGGACTTTAGCGGTACAATGATTACCGGAGGTATGGATTTAGTGAAAGAAAACGGAATTGAGCCGCCATCAAACTTAACTGCAGTTCAAAATTCTTCCGAGGAAGTAAGCCTATCATGGATAACTAATTCATCTAATCATACTGGTTTTAGGCTAGATCGCTGGTCAGCAAGTGAAGTCTGGATTGAAATTGCTGAATTAGATAAAGATGATGTCAATTACATTGATACGGAAATTGAAGAATCTACAAATTATAAATATAGAATTTCCGCAATTAATTCTGATACTGAATCAGAATATAGTAATGAGGCAGAGATTACAACTATTACAGACGTCAACTCTGATGAATTAGTTTACAAATTTGAGTTGTATCAAAACTATCCCAACCCGTTTAATCCAACAACTGTAATTAATTTTTCTGTTAAATATTTCTCGGCGGTTAAGCTAGAAGTTTTTAATCAAAATGGCGAGTTAGTAAAAAAATTGTTTGATGGGCATCTGGCAGCTGGTGAGTACGATATTAATTTTAATGCATCAGATTTCGCTTCAGGCGTTTATTATTACAGAATGGTAGCAAATAATTTTATCTCGACAAAAAAAATGCTTCTTATTAAATAATAACTAACGGACAACACGTTTCGGTTGTCCGTTTTATTTCTTCACTTCTCATCTTTGAAAGTCAAACTTCATTTCTTATTTTAATCGATCTTATATCCAATTTATAACCTGAGGTGATATGAAAAAGAAAAAATATTTTTTTCTGGTGTTTATGATGGCATCAGTGGTCACTGCATCAAATCTAAAAGTATTCAAGAATGCTGAAATCTATACAGCAGCAGGCGAACATTTTGAAAACGGTGTCCTAGTTATCGAAAACGGATTGATTAACTATGTAGGTGATCAAAGAATGTTTAAACTTCCTGCTGATGCTGAAGTTTACGACTTAGAAGGTAAAGCAATTATGCCAGGTCTGGTTGATACTCATTCTCACATTGGTCTTGATTGGGGATTCGACAGTGATTCACCGACACATCCCGATATCAGAATTCTTGATGCAATAGACCCGAATCATGAAACGTTTGGACGGGCAAGAGCCGGTGGAATTACTACGTTAAATATTATGCCGGGTTCGGGACATTTAATGAGCGGACAAACGGTTTATTTAAAATCAAAGAAAGCTAAGACTGTTAATGAAATGGTTTTCTGTGAAGATTTATTAAATGGCATCTGTGGTGGAATGAAAATGGCTAACGGAACAAATTCAATCCGTAATTCACCATTTCCCGGAACGAGAGGAAAGTCAGCAGCTATTGTTAGAAGTCTATTTTACAAAGCTCTTGATTATAAAAATAAAGTTGAAGCGGCAAAGGATGATCCGGAAAAAATGCCACCCAGAAATATTGAATTAGAACCTATTGTTGAAATACTTAACAAAGAAAGAACAATTCACTTTCATACACATCGAGCTGATGATATAATGACAGTTCTAAGACTAAAAGAGGAATTTGATTTTAAAGTTGTATTGCAGCATGTCAGCGAAGGTTGGAAAGTCGCCGATGAAATTGCAAAAGCTGGTGTTCACGCTTCGGTGATAATGATTGATTCTCCGGGTGGTAAACTTGAAGCAATAAATTTGAGTTTCGATACACCGGTTACTCTTGATAAAGCCGGTGTTGATTTTGGACTACACACAGATGATTGGATTACGGATTCAAGAATGTTTTTACGTTCCGGGGCACTCGCCATTCGTGCGGGATTATCCAAAGAACGTGCAATTGAATCGTTAACTATTGCCGGCGCTAGAATGCTTGATCTAGATAATCGAGTCGGTTCGTTAGAAAAGGGTAAAGATGCTGATTTTATAATTCTATCCGGTGATCCGTTTAGTGTTTATACAAAAATCGAACAAACTTGGATTGATGGTGAAAAGGTATTTGATCGAACTGTTGATGAAGATTATAAATATGCTCAAGGTGGTTATATGGTTTATCCAAGAGAGGGTCATATTCATATTGATGAGGAGTTAGAGAGATGAGAAAAATATTTTTAGTAACATTTATTTTGATAATCACTTCTTCTCTTTACTCACAAGTTGCAGTTAAAGGTGAGAAGATTTATACAATGTCAGGTTCAGTTATTGATAATGGAGTTGTATTAACCGAAAGTGGAAAAATAATAGCTGTTGGTTCTCAATCAGAAATTCAAATTCCCGAAGGTTTCGAAGTTGTAGAAGGCAAGGTAGTTACACCGGGCTTGGTTGATGCAAGATCAGTTGTAGGTTTAGCCGGAATTTACAATCAAAAACATGATCAAGATCAACTCGAAACTTCTGATCCGATTCAACCCGAACTTCGTGCAATTGATGCTTTCAACCCAAGAGAAGAACTGCTAGGTTGGATTAGAAAATTTGGAGTGACAACAATAAATACCGGACATGCTCCAGGTGGTTTATCAAGTGGACAAACGATGATAATCAAGACTACAGGTGATATGAAAAATGATATTCTTGATACTCTCTCTGCGGTTGTTTTTAGTCTTGGTTCAGATGTCTCCGGACAATTTAAAAAACCGGGAAGCAGACCGAAAGGAATTGCAATGCTTAGATCGGCATTTCAAGAAGCAAAGACATACATGGAAAGCAAGGAGAAAAAAGGAGTTAATCTTAGAAATGAAATTCTTTCAAAAATATTAAGAGGTGATGTTCCGGCGGTAATTACCGCAAACAGTGCGATCGATATACTCGCTGCGATAAGACTTTCAGAAGAATTTAACTTCAAACTCATACTCGATGGTGCAGCCGAGTCGTATTTAATTATTGATGAACTTACAAATAAAGAATTGCCGTTCTTTTTACATCCAATGATGTCAAGAACGAAAAATTTGTCCTATGATACACCTAAACTTTTCCAGGATAATAAAATTCTTTACGCAATTCAGAGTGGATATGAATCATATGTTCCAAAGTCCAGAGTAATATTATTCGAAGCAGCAATAGCTGCGGCAAATGGTTTAACTTTCGAAGAAGCGCTTGCAACAATAACAATTAATCCTGCTAAAATTTTGGGAATCGATAACAAAGTTGGAAGTTTGGAAGTCGGTAAAGATGCCGATATTGCAATTTATGATGGTGATCCGTTTGAATATACAACACATTGCTGCGGTGTAATTATTAACGGAAAAATATACGAAAGTGAATGTAAGTAATACAATTTTGGGTTGATTAAAAGCGATGACAATTAATCAACCCAATTTTAGTTCTTTTGAATTTTTAATCCGCTGTAAAATAATAGCACATATCCAACTAATAAAAGTATCCATACATAGCAAATTTCAAATTCTACATTTCCGAATTCTTCTACTTTTAATGAAGTCAGCCAAATAGAAAAATAAATAAAAAGGATTGCTGCAAGATTTAGTGAAGCCGAGATAAGAAATCCCGGTTTATATTTTTTGAGTAACAGAAACACACACAAAATAATTGTTATCCAAAAAGTAATTGCGAATGCAGAAATATCCTTCCAAACCCACATGCTTTTTTCTAAATCATAATTATCAAATATTGGTGCGATTGTTATAACTCCATCGCCTAAATAAGCTAAAGGTAAAAAACTGCAAATCAATAGAAGAAGAATACCAATGATTCCGATTAATTGATAAACTTTCATAAATCCTCCGGAAAAAATCCCCGAAATAATATTAATCCCGGGGATCTAATTTAATTTTTTCTTCGAATAACAAATTTATCATAAAGGAAAACTAAAAGAGCAGTTAAAGCTGCAAGTGCTGCAAAAATAGCCCACATAATATCCGGTCTTTGCATATCTCTTGCAAATGCAGCGTACATTTGACCTGATAAAATTCCACCAAATAAATTACCGAGTGCAACCGCCCAATAAAAATATCCCATGTATAAAGCAACTTTGTCCGGTGGTGCAATTCTTCCGGTATATTCTTTTTGTTTCGGACTTGCCATCATTTCGCCAAAAGAAAAAACTAAAATACCTGCAGCAACAATCCAACCTGTGGTTCCAAAAATCAGAATAATAAAACTGAAAATGGTTATAATCGTTCCCCAAAAAATTGTTGTAAATGGTTTTAGTCTTGTTACGAAATAAGAAACAATTACTTGAAATAAAACAATTCCACCCGCATTAATATTTATAATGTATTCAGGATTAAGTTGATTGGGTGTAACCATGCCGGCATTAAGAGAATCAGCCCAAGTTACTAATCCGATTGATTCCAAAGCGCTATAGAGAAATCCGAATAAATCGGAAGTGTCTGTAAAATCACGAATGTATAATGGCAGAGTATAAAATATTTGATTAAATGCTGTCCAAAATCCTGACATAAGTAACAAGAAAAGTGCAAATCTCCAATCGGCTAGTTTCATCGGTGAAGTGAACCAAGTAGCACTTCTTGATTTACGAGAATGGAGGATGAAATCATATCCCAAGTTAATAATAAGCCAGACGAATGAAAGGATTGTAATTGCCGTCCATGTAATTGCACCGGTTGAAGTAAATTTGGAACCCATTACAAGAATTACCAATAAGCCGAATACAAATAAGAAAAATCTTGCATTGCCTAAAACAATTACCATATCGTTGAAAACTTTCTTTAATGAACGGGGATTAGCAGAAGTGCTTTCGGTTGTGGGTTCTGTGTAAAACAATGTGACGAAAATAAAATTAATTCCAATCCAAATTGATGATGCAAGAAATACATATTCCCATGAAATAGCTCGCATAATACCGGCAACCACGGGCCCGAGAAAACCACCGATATTTACCATCATGTAAAAGATTCCAAATCCCATCGAACCGGTTTT
Organism: Melioribacteraceae bacterium; assembly: GCA_030584085.1. Taxonomy (NCBI): domain Bacteria; kingdom Pseudomonadati; phylum Ignavibacteriota; class Ignavibacteria; order Ignavibacteriales; family Melioribacteraceae; species Melioribacteraceae bacterium. Next base: position 1,976,913 of record CP129490.1, on the reverse strand, counting down.
CTCATTTGTAGTCTTTGAAATGGTTCCTACAATGACGGGTTTGAAAGTTCCGGCACCCAATGCAACAAGCATAAATGCAAAGAAGAATGTCGGAAATGTTTTTAATTGACCAAGTAAATAATAGGAGGGAACTAAAATCGCGAAAGCTGTAAATAAAAGTTTTTTAAAACCATATCGATCGGCTAATGCTCCTGAAACAACGGGAAACAAATAGAGGAAAAAAGTAACGACCCCCTGTAAAACACCTCGATCTTCATCGGTAAAACCTAAACCGCCGTCTTCAACCGCACCGGTAATGTAAAGAGAGGAAACCGCAAAGAATCCATACCATGCCATTCTTTCGAAGATTTCCATCGTGTTTGCAATCCAAAAAGTACGAGGGAATTCTTTGATACTAATTTTTTCGGTAGCCATTATACCTCAGATTTTTTAGGAATTTTGAAAAACAATTTTTGAAAATAAGTGATGCTGATACCTTTTGCAAGAAAATCTCAATCGATTGAATTAATTAATAATCTTTCACAGATAAATTTAATTTTTGAGTAGTTCTCTCTTACCCAATTTTTAATTAACTTTCTTCTTAATATTTAATAAAATCATCGAATTGACATGGAAAAAATCATTCTTCAAACCGATTTCAAAGAGCTAAAATTATTCAAAAAAGGGAAAGTTAGAGATATTTATGATCTTGGTGATTCTCTTTTAATGGTCTCTTCGGACAGACTTTCTGCATTTGATGTTATTCTGAATGACGGAATTCCTTACAAGGGAAAAGTTCTCACAAAAATCTCGGAGTTCTGGTTCAATTTTGTTGAGGATATAATCGATAATCATATTTTAGCTACAAATATTATTGATTATCCTCACTCATGTAAACCATATTTGAATGATTTAGAAGACCGGTCTATGATAGTTAAGAAATCGGAATTAATTCCTCTGGAATGTATTGTTCGAGGTTATATTTCCGGTTCCGGTTGGAATGATTATATGAAGGATAATTCAATTTGCGGAATCAAACTTCCGAAAGGATTAAGTGAATCGGATAAATTACCTGAGCCGATTTTTACTCCTTCAACAAAAGCTGAAATTGGTGATCATGATGAAAATATATTTGAGTCTGAAGCAAGGGCACTAATTGGACCGGATTATTACGATATCATTAAAGAAAAAGCAATTGCGATTTATTCTAAAGCTGCCGAATATGCTTTAACAAAAGGCATAATCATTGCCGATACAAAAATGGAATTCGGTATTTACGAAGATCAAATAATAATTATTGATGAACTGCTTACACCTGATTCGTCTCGTTTCTGGCCTTTGGATAAATATGAACCGGGTCGTGCTCAAGATAGTTACGATAAACAATATGTGAGAGATTATTTACTTTCGATCAATTTTAATAAACAGCCTCCGCCACCAAAATTACCCGAAGATGTAATTAATAACACTTCGGCAAAATACAGAGAAGCGCTTTATAAATTAACCGGTATTGAATTATAAATAAAACTATGAGTCCCGATAAAATTGAATTGAAGGATGGATACTTAATAATTAATTGGGATGATAAATCATCCACTTCAATTGAGTTGAATATACTGAGACGTAACTGTCCGTGTGCATATTGTAATCAATTTAGAGAACATCATAGTAATTCAATGCTTCAAGTATTTTTAGAAGATCAACTAAAGATTGCAGAAATAAAGACAGTCGGTAGTTATGCGTTAGGAATAAAATGGAAGGACGGACATAATACCGGCATATACGAATACAATCAATTGAAAAAATTAGCCACATAGATTATATCAATACATGGTACTACCAAATCAATTAACAACACTCCGCATTCTTCTTACTCCGGTATTCTTGTATCTATTTTTGACCGGTGATCCCGTATTGATTAGAATATCTTTTGTAGTGTTTATAATTGCTGCAATAACAGACTGGTACGATGGCTGGCTTGCACGAAAATTTAACTACATAACCAATTGGGGAAAGTTTATGGATCCCCTGGCTGATAAAATTTTAACATCAGCTGCATTCTTTGGTTTTGTTTTTATAGATATACTTGCCTTGTGGATGGTTATAGTAATTGTCGCTCGTGATTTAATTGTTACTCTTTTAAGAATTTATGCCGATTACCGGAGAATAAAATTTACTACAACTCGTCTAGCAAAGATCAAAACATTTTCCCAGATGATTTTTCTTTATTATCTGCTTCTTGTTTATACATTCAGTACTTTCCCGGAACTTGTCTCAGATTATCACAGTTTATTTTCGTTTCTATTAGATAGTAGCTTAATCTATTGGACGATGTTCGTTATTACAATTTTTACAGCCTATTCCGGACTTAATTACCTATTTATTAATAGCAAATTGATTAGGAAATTATTCAACAGTGAAACTTAATCTATTTGAAAAAATTATTGGATCGGTAATTTTCACTGGTTATATTAAATATGCCTCGGGTACTTTTGGCAGTTTGGTTGCTTTAGTGATATATTTGCTACCCGGTTTTGAGAATCCGACTTTACTCATGTTAGCAATTTCAATTTCTTTTGTCTTGGGTGTTAGTCTAGGACCAAAATTTGAAGAAGTGTACGGCAAAGACCCGAGACAATTTACACTTGATGAAGTTACCGGAACTTGGATAAGTTTAATTTTTGTTCCCAAGTCAATTTTATTTATAAGTATTGCGTTTGTCCTATGGAGATTATTAGATATTATTAAACCTTTTCCCGCAAGAATATCGGAGAGATTAAAAGGGGGATGGGGAATTATGATGGATGATGTTATTGCCGGGTTTTATACTCTTATATTGATGCATATACTAATTTATTTTGTTCAATAACGAAGTCATTAGGTTATTTATGAAAGCATGTCTAATTACAATTGGTGATGAAATACTAATCGGTCAAACGGTTAACACGAATGTTAGTTTCATTGGTGAGCAACTTACTAATTTACAAATTGACGTTATCAAATCAATTGTTATAGGTGATGATGAAGAAACTATTATGCATGAATTTAACGAAGCATATAAGAGTTCTGATTTGATTATTGTTACTGGCGGACTTGGCCCCACACACGATGACGTCACAAAAAGTTGTGTTGCAAAGTTTTTTAAATCCGATTTAATTAAAAATGAAGATGTACTAAACGACATAAAACAACTTTTCAAGAAAAGAGGGAGAGAAGTCACAGAATCTAATGAACAGCAAGCACTCGTTCCTAAAATTGCTGAAGTAATACGTAACTCAAGAGGAACCGCACCCGGAATGTGGATTGAGAAAAGTAAGAAGATATTTGTTGTAATGCCCGGAGTTCCTTATGAAATGAAAGAGATGATGATCTCATCAGTTGTTCCAAAATTGGATGTAATTCTAGGTGAACGAAAAGAATTCACCATAATAAAAAATTTAATGACTACCGGAATTGCCGAATCCCACCTTTATGAAAAACTAGGTAATATCAACGAATTATTAAACGGATCGAAACTTGCATTCCTTCCTAATCAGTTTGGCGTTAAACTCAGGATGACAGTAAAAGCATCTAAAGAAGTCGATGCACAAAATAAACTTTCTGAATTGGAACAGAGAATTAGAGCTATTGCGGGCAGATATATTTATGGAAAAGATGATGAAAAAATAGAAGAAGTCATCGGCAGATTAATGGTTGATAGAGGAATTAAAATCGCCGTTGCAGAATCATGTACCGGTGGATTGATTTCAAGCAGATTAACCAATGTTTCCGGAAGCAGTTCTTATTTTGATAGAGGAGTAGTTGCATACAGCAATGCAGCAAAAGTAGAAATACTTCGAGTGGATGAAGACTTGCTTCAAAAATATGGTGCTGTTAGTTTAGAAGTTGCTCGTTTAATGGCTGAAGGTGTCAAAGCAATTTCAGGTTCTGATATTGGTTTGAGTGTCACCGGAATAATGGGCCCGACAGGCGCAACTCCAAACAAACCGGTCGGTCTAGTATATGTTGGAATCTGTGACGATAATTTGTGCACTGCAAAAGAATTTCGTTTTGGGGATGATAGATTATTAAATAAAGATAGAACAGCTCAAGCCGCATTAGAAATGGTTAGACGAAATCTTCTCGGTATTCCATATGACGAATAGATTGTTTATTACTCTGGATATTCCAGATGAAACAATTGAAGAAATTATTGAATTAAGAAATCATCTTTATTCAGCTAAAGATGCAAAGTGGGAAGGGAAAGATAAATATCACATAACTCTAAAATTTCTTGGTGATACAAAAGTCGATTTAATTCCCAGAATAAATAGCCATCTAGAAAACATTTCCGGAACTACAAAGGAAATAAAATTATCATTTGATCGATTCGGGATGTTTTACAGAGAGAGAGTTCCAAAAATATTTTGGATTGGTTTGGAACATAATATTTACTTGCAAAGTTTGCATAACAAAATTGATAATGCGTGTGCTGAATTTGGATTTCAAAAAGAGAAACGAAAGTTTAATCCGCATTTGACTATTCTTCGTATTAAAGGAAATGAGAAAATTAGTATTTTAGAAAAAATGACTCAAACAAAAATTCAACCTATAAATTTTACTGCCAAAACCATATCTTTGATGAAAAGTGATTTGAAGCCGACCGGATCGGTCTATTATACAATAAAAAGTTTTGAATTAAGTTAAATGGAGGAACAATGTCAGCAGAACAAGATGCTAAAATGAAAATCTTAGACGATACAATTTCCAATATTGAAAAGCAGTATGGAAAAGGTACAATTATGAAATTGGGCGATGGGGTTATCAATCCCGTTGATTCAATACCAACCGGATCAATTTCACTCGATTACGCATTAGGAATTGGTGGTGTACCGCGCGGAAGAATTGTTGAAATTTACGGACCCGAATCTTCCGGTAAAACAACATTATGTTTGCACATAATTGCCGAAGCACAAAAACGTGGCGGACTAGCAGCATTTATTGATGCCGAAAATGCCCTTGATATTGGCTATGCTAAAAAATTGCATGTTGATGTTAAGAATCTTTTATTATCTCAACCTGATTATGGTGAGCAAGCTCTAGAAATTGTCGATACACTTGTTCGATCAAACGCTTTAGATATAATTGTAATTGATTCGGTTGCCGCACTTGTACCTCGTGCCGAAATTGAAGGAGACATGGGTGATCCTCACATGGCGGTTCAAGCAAGATTGATGTCTCAAGCTTTGAGAAAATTAACCGGTGCAATTAATCGTTCTAAAACTGTGGTTATTTTCACAAATCAATTGAGAAGTAAAATCGGTGTAATGTTCGGAAACCCGGAAACAACAACAGGTGGAAACGCACTTAAATTTTATGCATCTCTCAGAATGGATATCAGAAGAATTGCAGCAATAAAAGACGGACAAAATGTAATCGGCAACAGGACAAAAGTAAAAATTGTAAAGAGCAAAGTTGCTCCACCATTTAAAGAAGTTGAATTCGATATTCTTTATAACGAGGGAATTAGTAAGACCGGAGATTTAATTGACATCGCGACAAATGCCGACATAATTAAAAAGAGCGGTGCATGGTTCACTTATGGCGAAGATAGATACCAAGGCAGAGAACAATTCCGTCAGTTTTTAGTTGAAAATGAAGAGGCCTACAAGAAACTTGATTTGGAAGTTAAAAAGCATTTAGGAATGTTAAAAGACGATCCAAAAGTTGAAGCGCCAAAAGAAAAAGAGGAAAAACCCTCAAAAGGTAAAAAATAAATTGAATGAGAATCTTATCTCTCGTTAAAAAAAATAATTATGTAACCGTAACTCTTGATACAGAAGAAAAATTAAGGCTGCACTATGAAGTTGTTGTAAAGTGCGGCCTTCGTAAAAATGATGAGCTTTCCGACCAACAATTAAAATCAATTCTTGATACTGAAAAAGAATTTAATCTAAAGAACTCCGCATTACTCTTACTCTCACGCCGCCTTCACTCCTCGTTTGAACTTCAAACCAAATTAATGAAGAAGGGACACACAAAAGAAGAAATCAAACCTATTCTAGACGATTTTAAAAATAAAGGTTACTTATCCGATAAGGAGTTTGCGGAGAGATTTATTGAGGAAGGTCTTAAAAAGAAAAAAGGATTAATGAAAATTAAAGCTGATCTATTTTCTAAAGGTGTTTCACGTGAGATTATTGACAGATTATTATACGATTACGAAGGTGATGATTCATTGCTTGAGAACGCTAAAATATTAGCCGAGAAAAAAATGATATCAATTAATCGAAAAGAATTAGAACCGTTTCAAAAAAAACAAAAACTTTATTCTTATCTAAGCGGGAAAGGTTATTCATCGGATATTATTAGGCAAATTGTGGATGAGTTAATAGAAGATGATCAGTAAATAATTTGATAAAATTTCTAAATTCTTATTAACTTTGTTGATTCAAATTTTCCCAAAAGAAAGGTTCCCTTGTGCAAAAATTCGTAGGTGTTGACTATTATAATATAGAAGATCTTCTATCCGAAGAAGAAATATTAGTTCGTGATTCAGTTAGAAAATTTATAGATGATAATGTTATACCGGTAATTGAAAAGCATTATCAAGACGGTACATTCCCAATGGATTTAATTCCCAAACTCGGTGAACTTGGAGTTTTCGGAATGACACTTCCGCAAAAATACGGATGTGCCGAAATGAACAACGTTGCTTACGGACTTGCAATGCAAGAACTCGAAAGAGGTGACAGCGGTGTTAGAAGTTTTGCTTCGGTTCAAAGTGCTCTCGTAATGTATCCAATTTATACTTTTGGTTCTGAAGAACAAAGAGAAAAGTGGCTTCCAAAACTAGCCGCCGGAGAAAAAATCGGCTGCTTCGGATTAACCGAACCTGATTACGGATCCAATCCCGGCGGAATGGTAACCAAAGCCGAAAAAGTTGACGGTGGTTATAAACTCAACGGCGCAAAGATGTGGATTACAAACGGAACACTTGCTGATGTTGCCGTTGTTTGGGCAAAACTCGATGGAAAAGTGAGAGGCTTTTTGGTTGAAAAAGGAACCGAAGGTTTCAGTGCACCGGAAATGAAAGGCAAACATTCATTGAGAGCATCGGTCACTTCAGAATTAATTTTACAAGATGTCATTATTCCTGAAGAAAATTTATTACCAAAATCAGATGGTCTAAAATCCGCACTAATGTGTCTAAACCAAGCAAGATATGGCATTGCATGGGGAGTTACAGGCTCAATGATGGCATGTTACGATACCGCATTGAACTATGCAAAATCAAGAGTTCAATTCAGTAAACCGATTGCCGGTTACCAGCTAACTCAAGCTAAACTTGTTTATATGTTGACCGAAATCACAAAAGCTCAGTTACTAAATCATAGATTAGCTATATTGAAAGATGAAGGCAAATTAAAACATACTCAAGTCTCGATGGCAAAAAGAAATAATTGTGAAAAAGCATTAGAGATTGCTCGTATATCAAGAGAAATTCTCGGTGCAAATGGTATCCTTGATGAGTACCCAGTTATGAGACACTCGGCAAATCTTGAATCTGTTTATACCTATGAAGGTACACATGAAATGCATACTTTAATTATTGGTGAGGATGTTACCGGATTAGCTGCATACGATAGCTAATTTTTAGACCGCTTATGCGGTCTTTTTAATATAAGGAGATTTAGATGGATTCCAAACGTATTGCATATGAAGGATTGACCTTTGACGATATTCTTTTACTTCCCGCAGAGTCAAAAGTATTACCAAGACAAGTTGATATAGTATCATATCTCACACCGGATATTAAATTAAACATACCCTTTCTTTCGGCAGCAATGGATACAGTGACCGAATCCGGAATGGCAATTGCAATGGCAGCGCAAGGTGGTATAGGAATTATTCATAAAAATTTATCGATTGCAAGACAAGCCGAAGAAGTTGACAAAGTGAAGCGTTCTGAAAGCGGGATGATTAATAAACCCATTACGTTAAAAGCTGATAGAACAATAGAAGATGCACTTGAATTGATGGCTAAATATAGAATATCCGGAATTCCGATCGTTGATGATAAACATAAACTGATTGGTATTCTCACAAATCGTGATTTGCGATTCGAGCCCAACATCAAACAAAAAGTTTTTGATGTAATGACAAAAGATAATCTGATCACTGCTCCAAAAGGAACGACATTAGAAAAAGCAGAAAAAATTTTACAGAAGTACAGAATCGAAAAACTCCCCGTAGTTGATGGAAACGGAATTTTGATTGGGCTTATTACTTTTAAAGATATTGCAAAGAAAAAGAAATTCCCAAATGCATGTAAAGATGAAATGGGCAGATTGAGAGTCGGAGCCGCTGTTGGAGTTTCAGCAGATACACTTGATCGAGTTCAAGCATTGATTGATGCCGGAAGTGATGCAATTATTGTCGATACAGCACACGGTCATTCGGAAGGTGTATTAAAAACGATTAAATCAATCAGAAGAAAACATAAAAATTTACAACTAATTGCCGGTAATATTGTTACAAAAGAAGCGGCTAAAGCTTTAGTTGAAGCTGGCGTGAACGCAATTAAAGTCGGGATCGGTGCCGGATCGATTTGTACAACAAGAGTAATTGCCGGTGTCGGTGTTCCTCAAGTAAGCGCGGTAATGGAGGTAGCACAAGCGATGAAAGGAAAAAACATTCCAATAATCGCCGATGGCGGAATTAAACAAACCGGCGATGTAGCAAAAGCTATTGCAGCTGGTGCGGATACTGTGATGATGGGTGGAATGTTTGCTGGTGTTGATGAATCACCCGGAGAAAAAGTTTTATTTGAAGGAAGAACTTTTAAAGTATATCGCGGAATGGGTTCGCTCGGAGCAATGAAATTGGGCAGTAAAGATAGATACTTCCAAGACATGGAAGATGACATCAAAAAGTTAGTCCCTGAAGGTATCGAAGGAAGAGTACCTTACAAAGGTCCATTATCCGAAACAATTCATCAATTTGTTGGTGGATTAAAAGCAGCAATGGGTTACTGCGGTACTAAGAATATCAAGGAATTAAAAACCAAAAGTAGATTCGTAAAAATTACCAATGCCGGTTTACGTGAAAGTCACCCGCATGATGTTGTAATTACCGAAGAAGCACCAAACTATCGAGTTAAATAGGAATAATTCTCTATATGTTCAAAGTTCTCTTTATATCATATTATTTCCCGCCAATGGGATTAAGCGGCGTGCAGCGTTCATTAAAATTTGCTAAATATCTAAAACAATTCAATTGGGAACCGACAATACTTACCGCCGGTGATACAGCTTATTATGCTCATGATTATGAATTATTAAAAGAAGCCGAAAACGCAGAATTAAAAATTGTAAGGACAGATGGAAGCGGTCCAAACCATGTTGGGAAAAAGAAAACCGTTAAGATTCCAAGAGAAATCATTAGGAAAACTCTGAGTAATCTTAGTAAATTTTTCTTCATACCCGATAATAAAATTGGATGGTCCAATTCGGCATATAAAAAAGGCAAAGAACTTTTGTCAAACGAAAAGTTCGACATTATTTATGTAACATGTCCGCCTTTTTCGTCATTTGTAACTGCGGCAAAATTAAAAAAGGAATTTGATCTTCCCTTAATAGTTGATTACCGCGATCTATGGTTTGGGAATCAGTTTTCATTCATGCCTACACCTTATCATAAAATGCAGCACAAGAAACTAGAGTATGAATCTCTTAAAGCAGCTGACAAAGTAATTGTGATAAATAGGAGAATTAAAGAGAGATTAATTAAACAATATCAATTCCTTACATTTGACGATGTTGTGATTTATCCGCACGGTTTTGATCCGGAAGATTTTGAGAAATCAGTTCCGATTCCCAAACCCCATAATAAATTAATTCTGACATATTCTGGAATCTTTTATGAGAATATTACACCTAAATATTTGATTAAAGCATTTAAGAAATTATCGCAAGAACGCCCTGATATTGCGGCGAACTACGAGCTTCATTTTGTCGGTTATTTTAGGAAAGAGAATCAACAACTAGTGAATAGATTAGGTTTGCAAGAATTTGTAAAGGATCATGGATATTTATCCCACAAGGATGCGGTTCAAAGAATTATTTCAAGCGATGTCTTATGGATGATGGTTGGAGAAACTCAGAGTGCAGAGACAATCTCGACAAGTAAATTATTTGAATATTTTGGTTCACGCAAACCGGTTTTAGGTTGTGTCCCTGACGGTGCAGCAAAAACAGCTTTAGAAGAGTATGGAGCTTCGTTTATAGTACCACCTGATGATATTGATGCAATTATGAATTCGTTGATTAGGATAAATGAGTTATACAAAAAAGGAAATTTACCGACAGCAAATGAAGAATATGTTAATCGTCATAACCGAATTAAGTTGACTGAACAACTCGCAAAGCAATTTCAATTTTATCTGAAGGCCGAATAATGAATGTACTTCTGATCGGTTCCGGTGGTAGGGAACACGCTCTTGCTTATAAAATTTCGGAAAGTCCAAAACTTACAAAATTATATTGTGCTCCCGGTAATCCCGGTATAGAAAAGTTTGCAGAATTGGTTTTATTGGATATTAATAAAAAAAGGGAAGTAGTTGAATTCTGCAAAGCAAACAATGTGGATTTGGTTGTAATTGGTCCGGAGCAGCCTTTAGTTGATGGGCTAGCAAATGAATTAAGAAAGTACGAAATCCCAGTTGTCGGCCCGAATAAATATGCAGCGATGATTGAAGGAGATAAATCCTTTTCGAAAGAATTAATGAAAAAATATTCAATTCCAACCGCAGATTTTGAAGTATTCACGAAGAATGAGAAAGATAAAGCTGTAAGATATTTAGATAAAACAACTTATCCCACTGTAATTAAAGCAAGTGGTTTAGCTGCCGGAAAGGGTGTTGCAATTTGTAATTCTGAAGAAGAAGCAGTTAAGACAATCGATGAATATTTTGAAGAAGATATATTTGGTGAATCCGGACATACAATTGTAATTGAAGAATTTCTCGAGGGTGAAGAAGCGTCGGTATTTGTTCTCACCGACGGAATGGAATATTTTGTTTTACCACCATCGCAAGACCATAAACGAGCATTAAATGGTGATCAAGGAAAAAATACCGGTGGAATGGGAGCATACGCCCCAGCTCCTTTAATTACAGATTCTTTGATGGCAGAGATAAAAGAATCAATAATTTCTCCGACACTTGAGGCAATGGCGATTGAAGACAGACTTTTTAATGGATGTCTGTATTGTGGTTTGATGATAACAGACGAAGGACCAAAAGTAATTGAATTTAATTGTCGATTCGGAGACCCTGAAACACAATGTGTGCTCCCGCTTCTTGAAGGTGATTTTCTAAAATTATTGTATTCTGCGGCGATTGGAAAGATTGATCAATCATCGGTTAATTATAATGGTGGAAGTTCTGTTTGTGTTGTCGCCGCTTCCAAAGGTTATCCCGATAAATATGAAATAGGATTTGGGATTACCGGATTGGACTTAAGGCAAGATAATATAATAGTATATCACGCTGGCACTAAAAAAATAGATGATAAAGTTGTCACAAATGGCGGACGTGTTTTAGGTGTTACTTCTTTTATAAAAGAAAACAATTTAACATTAGCTAAACAAATAGCTTACGATGCCTTATCGAAAATTAATTTTAAAGGAATAACCTACCGGACTGATATAGCTGATAAAGCTTTGAAATAATATGCAAAAACCCAACCCCGATTAATCGGGGTTGGGCTTTTAATTGCAAATTTATGCCCTCTCAACCCGGAGGCCAATTCATTTGTCTGCCTCCAAGTAAGTGCATATGCAGATGATAAACTTCCTGTCCACCGTTATTTCCGCAATTCATCACAAGTCTAAAACCATTTTCTGAAATTCCTTGATCTTCAGCTATTTTATTTGCTGCATCAAACATTTCTCCCAATAATCGAGCATGCTCCGAACCTTTAATATCTGTGACTTTAGGAATTTCAATCTTAGGTATAATTAGAATATGAACAGGTGCCTTTGGATTGATATCACGGAAAGCTAAAACCGAATCTGATTCATAAACTATATCCGCCGGAATTTCTTTGTTAATTATTTTTGAAAAAATGGTGCTCATTAGTCGCTCCCTTTTTCAATTTCGTATTTTTTCATTTTGCTGTATAAATGACTTCTTTGAATTCCTAAAACATCTGCGGTTTTGCTAATGTTCCAGCTATTTGTTTCAAGTTGTTTCAAGATAAAAGCTCTTTCTGCTTTTTCCTTAAATTCTTGGAAAGAATTTGTAACACTCAAAATATCATCCATTTTTGAATCAGAATGGGGAATAAGATTTATAATTTCCTTTTCGCCAATTTCTTCTTGCGGTACCATAATAACAATCCGTTCAACTAAATTTCGAAGTTCACGAACATTACCGGTCCATGGTAATTTTTCAAAAAGTTCAATGGCTTTTTTATCGAATTTTTTATGCGGGAATTTATTTTTTTCGCAAATCTTCTTTGTAAAGTGTTCGATCAAAATTGGAATATCTTCTTTTCGTTCTCGAAGCGGAGGAATATTAATCGGAATTACATTTAATCTATGGAAAAGATCTTCACGGAAATTACCTTCTTCAATTTCTTTTTTGAGATCTTTATTTGTAGCCGAAATTATTCTTACATCGACCGAAATTTTGGTACCGCCACCGACACGTTCAATTTTACCGTCTTCGATTGCTCGTAAAACTTTTGCCTGCGCTTGAATACTCATATCCCCGATTTCATCCAAGAAAAGATCACCGCCTGATGCTTGCTCAAATTTTCCGATTCTTTGTTTTATTGCGCCGGTAAATGAACCTTTCTCGTGTCCAAATAATTCCGATTCAATTAACTCGTTTGGAATTGCGGCACAATTCACTTCAACTAATTCTTTTTTGATTCTGCTTCCGTATTTATGAATAGCTCTTGCGACAAGTTCCTTCCCCGTACCGTTTTCACCGGTTATTAAAATTCTTGCATCCGTTGGTGCAACTCTTTTGATAGTATCTAAGATATTTTTTATGGCGGGACTTGAACCCAGAATATTATCTTCATCTCCAAGATCATCCTTAAGCTTTTTATTTTCTTTTAGCAAAGATGATTGTTCAACGGCATTTCGTACGCTAATTAAGATCTTATCACGATCAATTGGCTTTTCTACAAAATCGAATGCACCCAATTTTGTTGCTTTAATTGCATTTTCCAAACTACTGTGTGCGGAGATCATTATCACTTTAATAGAAATGTGTTGGTCTTGAATCCATTTTAAAACTTCAAATCCGTTTTTCTCGGGCATTTGGATATCAAGCAGAAGAGCATCGTACTCGCTGTCTTTTAACTTTATTATTCCTTCATTTGATGATGTTGTGTAATCTACTTCATAATCTTCGTATTCCAGAATCATTTTAATACTTTCACATATCTCTCGTTCATCATCGATAATTAATATTGTTGACATATATAACTCAGTTGGTTAGTCGAAAGTAAAATAAATTATAAACTCTTAATATTTCTGAAGGCAACAAGTTTTGATTTTCTCTTAGCGCAATTCCGTATAGTTCCCCGAGATTATTAATTTTCATATCGCGGTAATCAAGAAAACCCTCTACTTTAAACGCAGCTTCAAAAAACTCAACAAAGATACCCATAAATTTGGAAAGTTTGAATAAAGTTACCGTGTTAGATAAATAAGCACTTCCAAAGAAATGAGCAATTTTATCTTTATCACCGAATTTACTTTTCGGTGAATTAAAGAATAGGTTTTTAGGTAGATTATCAATTTTTTTTTGAAATAACTTTTCGTCAACATGAGATAGTGGTAGATTAAGTTTCAAGCCAATTATGGGGACTTGGATCGGTAAATATTGAAAAGCCAATGCGGAAAATGCGATAGTTAACAAAGCTTCAGAAACATCACCATTCTGATATTTAACTGCTTCAATAAACAATGAATCCAATGCATCAATATCATTATTGACTCTTATTATATTTTCAAAATGCGGTGAGATAATATATTCCGATAACTTGCTGACGCTTTCATCAAGCGGTTGAGAGAATAAACAGTATGGAATTATTAAAACAATAAAATATTTTTTCACAGAGTGAATATAAAAAAAGGGAATAGAATAATGTTTTTGTCGCTACGTAAAAAAAAGATCCCCACTAAAAATATGTGGGGATGACTAATATTTTATGTCATTCCCGCGAAAGCGGGAATCTCTTCAGTTAAATCTTTGCAAGTACTTTTTTAATGATACTTACCGCCTCATCAATATGTTTTTCGGCAACGTTTAGAGGTGGACGGAATCTTACCGATCTTTTCCCGCAACCCAACATAAGAACTTTATTATTGTACAATTCATCGAGGAATTTATTTCTTATATCCGGAGTCGGGAGATCAAACGAACACATTAATCCAAGTCCGCGTGCTTGTGAAACCAATTCCGGAAATTGAATTTGTAATTCTTGCAAGTTATGTAGTAGATATTCACCAACTACTTTTGAATTTTCAACCAGATTTTCTTCATGAATAATTTCTAAGAATTTCTGTGAACGAACCATGTCAACTAAGTTTCCTCCCCAAGTGGAATTTATTCGGCTTGATTTATGGAAGACATTGTTTTCGACCTCATCAACTCTGTCGCTTACCATAATTCCGCAGACTTGCATTTTTTTCCCGAAAGCAACTATATCCGGTTTTACATAATGTTCATAAGCCCACATTTTGCCGGTCAGACCAATTCCGGTTTGAACTTCATCAAACATCAACATGATATCGTTCTCGTCTGCAATTTCTCTTAGTTTTATAAAGAATTCTTTTCGAAAGAATATATCACCGCCTTCTGCTTGAATCGGTTCAACAATAATTGCAGCAATATCATCTTCGTTATATTTAATTGCCTCATAAATTTCATTTATCGCAATTTCTTCTAACTTGATTATCTCTTTTAAGTTATCATCCAATGGAAATTTGATTTTTGGATTTGTTATTCTCGGCCAATTGAATTTCGGGAAGTACATTATCTTATTCGGATCGGTATTGGTTAATGACATTGTGTAACCTGATCTACCGTGAAATGCATCCTTAAAATGAATTACTTGAGTTCCTTTTTCTTCTTTATAACCTTTTTCAAAATTCTTTCGGATTTTCCAATCGAATGCAGTTTTCAATCCATTCTCGACAGCGAGTGAACCACCGGCGATGAAAAACAAATGTTTGAAATGATCCGGCACGGCTACTTCACTAAATGTTTTAACAAAGTGAGCCATTTCTTTTGTATAAACATCAGAGTTTGAGGGTTTTGTCAATGCTGCTTTTCCGATTCTGCTAATAAAATCTTCGTTGTTCAATTTTGGATGATTCAATCCAAGTGGGGAAGAAGCAAAAAATGAAAACATGTCCAAATACTCATCACCGTTTCTTGAATCGACTATTTTTAAATCATGGCTGTTTTCCAAATCAAGGACTAATTTCATTCCATCGGCTAACATTCTTTGACTGATAATTTTGTGAACATCTTCGGCTTTTACAATTTCTTCGCTCTGTTTAAGAGTTTCATTGTTCATATTTACTCCGCTTTTATAAATAAAAAGAATTAATTCTTTGTAAATCGTGAGAACTAATTGAATTTGGTACTTATGTTATGAGGATTAGAATACGTGTTCGAAGCGGGAAACTACGTAACTTTTGAGGGATTTTAATCCGGTTATTTTATGGAAATCTTTGTAATGCTGCATAAATAACCTATTTGTTTGATTGAAACTTATAAATTAACTTCCGGCAAGTCAATATCAAAAAAATATTCTTATATTTAGTTCTAATTTTGATACGAATGTGAAACGATATTTTTACATATTAATTACACTACTTTTCATTTTATTGTTTAGTTCTTGTGATGAGGACAAGATCCCATCAAAAATATTCTTCTCTCAGGAAAACTCATTTTTATCTCCCAAAACAACCGATTTTGATCTAGGAATTACTTTTGCCTCGCCAATAAAATGGGATTTGCGAAATACAGAGATTTCGAAAAGAATTGAAGGAAGAGGAAATACCAAAGGATTTGATGGTGATTTTATTTTTAGTCCAAGTTACGTCTACTTTGATGATTCTACAAATTCGGTTTTGAGTTTAGGTAAAGTTATTCCTCCCGATTCGTTAGTTAACAATCCGAGTGTGATGAATTATTATTCCCAAATATTAGTATCAAAAAAGAGTATTGAAACAGATTATGAAATCGATCAATTTAGTAAAGACGGAATAAAATTCACGCAATTTTCTATAGATAGAGGAACAATCGTATCAAAGAGAATTGTTTTCCAGAATAAATTTAATGAGATAATTCAATTCGAATACACTTCCCGAAAAAATTTCTTTGATACTGAATATCAAAAGATTCTTCAATCGATTGGATCGATTAAACTTCTGTAAAGCGACGATCCCTCGTCGCTTACCCATAAATTTGTTAGTCCAAAATATTCGACCATGGATGATCGTTTTACAATAATGACTTGCCTTTCAATTCTGAATATGTTACACTTACTGTAACAAATAAAGAAAATTATGTCAGCATCTACAAAATTATCAACATCAGTCAAAGCGTTAAGTTATTTAGCATCCAAACATCCAATTCCACAGAACAGTTCGCAGATCGCAGAATATATTGGAACAAATGCATCGAAGCTGCGAAGATTGATGTCTTTGCTGACTAAAAGTGACATCGTAAAAAGTACGCAGGGTACAAGTGGAGGATTTTTATTAAATAAAGATCCGAAAGTTTTGCATCTTCAAGAGATTTACTGCGCTATTGAAGACAGAAAAGCATTCCATTTAGATGTAAACAAAAATGGCGGTAAACAGAAAAATGTTTCACAGACATTTAATAAATATTTTTTAAATCTCTTTGCTGATGTGCAAGTTGATATCGAAAACAAAATGAAAAAAATAAACTTACTATCAATAATGAAACAAACCGGAATCAAATCATCATTTAAATGATTTTGATATGGAGGAAAAAATGGATTTCTTAAAAGTACTTGGAATCAAAGATGAAAATCTTGGTGCATCTACTGGATTAAAGTGGTATGGACAAAAATCAGGTGATAAATTAGACGTCAAATCACCGGTTGATGGAAAACATATCGCGACAGTTTATCAAGCATCGGAAGAAGATTATGAAACCGTTGCAAAAATATCTCATGAAGCATTTCTAAAGTGGAGAAGAATACCCGCACCCAAAAGAGGTGAAGTTGTTAGACTTGTAGGACAACAATTACGAAAATTCAAAGAACCGCTTGGCAAATTAGTCTCATACGAAATGGGTAAATCTTTGCAGGAAGGATTGGGCGAAGTACAAGAGATGATTGATATTTGTGATTTTTCAGTTGGTCTTTCTCGTCAACTCTACGGTTTTACCATGCAGTCCGAAAGACCAAATCATAGAATGTATGATCAATATCATCCGCTTGGAATTGTCGGAACGATTAGCGCATTTAATTTTCCGGTTGCAGTTTGGTCGTGGAATGCAATGATTGCGACAGTCTGCGGTGATACAAACATTTGGAAACCTTCATCCAAAGTACCGTTAACTGCAATTGCAGTTCAAAACATTCTTGCTGACGTTATTAAAGAAAACGAATTGCCCGAAGGTTTATTCTCACTCGTAATTGGTAGAGGAAAAACTGTAGGCGAAAGAATGCTGAATGATAAAAGAGTTCCGTTAATTTCTGTTACTGGATCTACATCGGTTGGAAGACATGCAGCACAGGTTGTATCAAAAAGATTCGGAAGAACAATACTGGAGCTTGGCGGTAATAATGCGATAATTTTAACTCCAAATGCTGATCTTAAAATTGCTATCCCAGCAATAGTTTTTGGTGCGGTTGGAACTGCCGGACAGAGATGCACATCAACTAGAAGAATTATCTTGCATGAATCAATCTATGATAAAGTAAAAGACTCATTACTAAAAGCATACGCCACATTGAAAATCGGGACATCATTGGATGCTTCGAATCATGTTGGCCCGCTCATCGATAAAGCTGCAGTTGAAGATTTCACAAACGCAATCAAAAAAGTAAAAGAAGAAGGCGGTAAAATAATTTTTGGCGGTGAAGTTTTGCAAGGTGAAGGTTATGAATCCGGTTGTTATGTTAAACCGGCAATTGCCGAAGTAGAAAACCATTTTCAAATTGTTCAAGAAGAAACATTCGCTCCGTTACTATATTTAATTAAATATTCGGGTGAAGTCAGCAATGCTATTGAAATACAAAATAATGTTGTACAAGGACTATCATCTGCCATTTTCTCAACCGATGTAAGAGAAACAGAAGAATTCCTATCAGCATGGGGAAGTGACTGTGGAATTGCAAATGTTAACATCGGAACATCCGGTGCGGAAATCGGTGGAGCATTTGGTGGTGAAAAAGAAACCGGCGGAGGTCGTGAGTCAGGTTCTGATGCATGGAAAGCATATATGCGTCGCCAAACAAATACAATTAATTTCGGAAAAGAATTACCTCTGGCACAAGGTATTAAATTCGATATATAACTATATTGAGGCTAATGAAAAAGATACTCGGTATAAGAAAAGAAATAAAAAATAAGTGGGAGCGAAGGGTAACCTTAACTCCCACAGCCGTATCTGAACTAAGTAAGAATTTTGGAATTAAAACTTTATTCCAATTATGTGAAAAAAGAATTTTTGACGATCAAGACTACATTGATGCCGGAGCTGAAGCGAGAGAAATTCTTGATGAAGCTGAAATCATTCTTGCCGTAAAAGAAATTCCTATAAAACATATTCTCGAGAATAAAATCTATTTATTCTTCTCTCACACGATTAAAGGGCAGCCATACAATATGCCTTTGCTTCAAATCCTCATCGATAAAAAATGCACACTTATTGATTATGAACCCATTAAAGATGAAAATGATCGAAGACTCGTTTTCTTTGGTAGACATGCCGGTTATGCCGGAATGGTTAATGGTTTGTCTACTCTCGGGAAAAGATTAAGTGCGTTAGGAACTCCAAATCCATTTGAAAAAATAAAGCAAGCAAAAGATTATCCCGACTTGGAAACAGCCAAGGAAGAAATCAAAATGTTGGGAGAAAATTTAGAATTACCTGATGAAATAAATCCGTTAGTTATAGGAATTACAGGTTATGGAAATGTATCAATCGGTGCACAAAAAATAATAGATTTACTTCCGGTGACACAAATTTCGCCAAGTGAGTTAGTTACTGTCAAGTTAGAAAAAAACAAAATCTATAAAGTTGTTTTCAAAGAAGAAGATATTGTTGAACGGATTGACGGAAGTAATTTTGACTTAGAAGAATACTACAACGAACCGGAAAAATATCAGTCTAAGTTTGATCAATATTTACCTAAGGTAAATTTATTGGTCAACGCAATTTATTGGGAAGAAAAATATCCACGATTAGTTACAAAAGAATTTATTGCAAATAATTATCTTAAAAACTTAATTGCAATTGCAGATTTAAGTTGTGACATAAACGGCTCAATAGAAATGACAGAAAAAGCAACACTTTCCGGAAATCCCGTTTTCATTTACGATCCTAAAACAAACTCAATTGAAGATGGATTTCGCGGAAACGGAATTGCGCTAATGACAGTTGATAATCTGCCCGCGGAAATTCCGGTTGAATCTTCCGAATGGTTCAGTAAATCATTGATGCCGTTAGTCCCAAAATTATTTGAAGCAGATTATTCAAAGGATTTTGAGCAATTGAATTTAAGCGATGAATTAAAAAATGCATGTGTTGTTTATAAAGGTGAGTTGACACCAAACTTTAAGTATTTGGAAGAATATTTGGCAAATTAATTATTAACCACTAAGTGCACAAAGAGTCACAAAGCGATATGCAATCACTCAAAAAAGAAATAGCAGAGCAATGGAATCAACTCAAATCACTCGACAAAAAAGTGGTGATTATTTTTCTTGCTGTTGCGGTTCTTCAAACTATCTCTTGGTATTACACTTCAAGAAAATTTTTCAGAGCTAATTTTTATTATCAGTATTTCGCCGACAATCAATTTGTTAAACTCTTCGAATATTTATTCTGGTTTATTGGTGATTTTGTCACTTTATTTTTACTTCCTTCTTTAATCATTCTTTTTATCTTCAAAGAAAAAATCTCCGATTACGGAATCAAGTTTGGTGATTACAAATTTGGTTTTATTGTTACGTTAATTTCAATTGCAGTAATGCTCCCGGTTCTTTGGCTTGTCTCAGCATCGCCAGAATTCGCTGCAAAGTATCCACATCTTCAAACGGCAAAAAGTGATTGGACGATTTTTCTTATTTATGAAATCGGCATGCTGATTTACTTATTCGCTTGGGAATTTATTTGGCGCGGTTTTATGCTGTTCGGTTTAGAAAAAAAGTTTGGATATTATGCTGTCTTTATTCAGATGATTCCGTTTGTTATCCTACATAACGGCAAACCTGAACTTGAAACTTTCAGCTCGATTATCGGAGGAATAATTTTAGGAATTGTTGCATTACGTACAAGATCATTTTTATATGGAGTCTTTATTCATTTTGCAATCATGTTGGGAATCGATCTTTTTTCAACTATTCGTGGTAAAACTGAAAGTATAAGTGAATTATTATCAAGATTATTTTAAGAAATATAAAATATTCTCTATTTTTATTTCGTTAATTCAAAATCATAGGTGGCAGAATGTTATTTAGTCTGAATGTCGATCACGTTGCGTTTTTAAGAAATGCAAGAATGGAAGTCAATCCCGATCCTGTTACGTATGCTTTAATGGCAGAACAATATGGTGTTGATGGAATAGTTGTACACTTGCGTGAAGATAGAAGACATATAAACGAAAGAGATCTGCGTTTGATGCGAGAAATGTTGACTACAAAATTAGATCTTGAAATGGCTGCCGTTGAAGAGATAATCAAAATTGCAATAGATGTTCAGCCGGAATTAGTTACAATCGTTCCTGAAAAGAGGCAAGAACTCACAACAGAAGGTGGAATTAATGTAATCGATAATATTGATCATCTTAGGACAACAATTGAAAGAATGCACGAAGCCGAAATTCCGGTTTCACTTTTTATTGAACCGGAAATTGCACAGATAGACGCCTCCGCCGAAATTGAAACCGACTTTATAGAAATTCACACTGGTAATTATGCAAACGCTGTTTCGGAAGAAGATATGTTTGATGAACTCGAAAAAATAAGAATGGCCGCGAAACATGCGAAAAAATTGGGTCTTGGCGTAAATGCCGGTCACGGACTAAATTACAATAATATGAAACAATTCATAGCGATTGAAGATATTGACGAAGTAAGTATCGGTCAAGCTGTTGTCGCACGCTCTGTATTTGTCGGATTAGAAAAAGCAGTTCGAGAAATGATTGAGTTAATTCGGTTGGCTAAGTAAGATTCGATTTACGTTATTTATAAACTATTGATTCAATGTTCATAAAATTTCTTCTTACAAGTACAACCTATGACAAAAAAAGAAAAACTCCTCAAACAAAAATTAGATTATCATTACAAGTATTTTGACTTCACAAAAATCTCACCCGATCCATTGGAATTTCTTCATCGATATAACAATTATTTTGATATAGAAATTTCAGCTTTATTATCTTCAGTCTTTGCCTATGGAAATGTTAAGCAAATCAATACAACTCTTGGAAAACTGCATACAATCATGTATCGTAAGCCTTCTGAGTTCATTCAAAATTACAATCCGAAAAAAGATTATAAATTATTTAATGATATTGTTCATAGGTTTTATACATCCCAAGATATTGCATCTCTGTTTAGTACATTAAATAAAATTTACTTGACTTATGGTTCACTAAAAAAGTTATTTCTTCTATACTATTTTCAAGAAGAACAGCATTTAAAAAATACAATTCACTTCTTCTCAAGAAATATGATTGAGATTCTGGCTGATCATAAAAAACCAAGTAGGGGAATGATATTCATGTTTCCCGATCCATATAAAGGAAGTGCATGCAAAAGGACAAATTTATTACTTAGATGGATGGTTAGAAAAGATGAACTTGATTTTGGTTTATGGTATGAAATACCCACAAATAAACTTGTAATACCGGTTGATACTCACATCGCAAAAATTTGTTCTAGATTAAAATTAACTAAACAAAAAAATGTGTCATGGAAAATGGCAGAAGAGATCACTGATAATCTTAAAAAATTTGACGAGAATGATCCTGTAAAATATGATTTTGCAATTTGCCACATCGGTATGAGAAAAATGCAATTCTAAAAATCTTTATTTGTTCACTTAATCAAAATAGAATATATTAATCCTTTGAATCAAAAATCTACTAATAAAATCTTGTGAGTAAATTATGACCGATCAACATTTGAATGCAAGAAAAGAACCACCAAAATTTTATCGATGGTTAGTTCTTGTCGTAATTAGTATTGCAATGTTTGGCAATTACTATGTATATGATAGTATTGCACCGATTGCTGATATTCTTAAATCCGATCTGGGTTATTCCGATGAAAACATTGGACAGCTTTATTCATTTTATAGCATAGCCGCGATTGTTGTTTTGTTGATTGGTGGAATCATCATTGATAAATACGGTACGAAGAAATCTACATTAATGTTCGGTGCAATTTGTTCTGTCGCCGGAATTATAACTGCTCTTTCTCCTGATTTAACCATAATGATTTCCGGTAGAGTTTTATTAGGGCTTGGTGCGGAACCACTGATCGTTGCAATCACAACTGCACTTGCAAAATGGTTTAAAGGAAAAGAACTTAGCTTTGCTTTCGGAATAAATTTAACTATAGCTCGTCTCGGTTCAGTTGCAGCCGATAATTCTCCATCTTGGGCGAGCGGTGTTTATACTAACTGGCAAGACCCGTTATATTTATCCGCAATGATCGGTTTAAGCTGCGTAGTTGCCGGATTTACATATTTCATTTTAGAAGGAAATGCTGAAAAAAGATATTCACTTGGTGAGGCTGCAGAAACCGAAAAATTTGTTTGGAGTGATTTATTCAAATTCGGGAAATCTTATTGGTACATTGTTGGTCTTTGTATCGTTTTTTACTCTGCAATTTTTCCATTCAGAAGTTTTGCGATTAAATTTTTTATTGAAGCACATGGCGAATCACGTGAGTTTGCCGGATTCTTAAACAGTATTCTTCCATTATCTGCAATGATTGCAACCCCAATTTTTGGTTTGATTGTCGATAAGGTCGGAAAGCGTTCTCTTTTCATGATGGTTGGTTCGATCGTATTATTGCCAGTGTACCTGATGATGGTTTATACAGATATTTCATTGTATGTCCCAATAGTTTTGATGGGAATTGCTTTTTCATTGATACCTGCTGTCATGTGGCCATCAGTTGCATATATTGTTAAAGAAAATAGACTAGGAACTGCCTATTCATTAATGACATTAATTCAGCAAGTCGGTTTAGCTGGATTTAATTGGATGATAGGTGCGGCTAATGATTATGGTGGTGCATCTGTAGAAAATCCACAAGGTTATGAATACGGAATGTGGATATTCTCTGTTTTAGGCTTCTTCGGTTTATTCTTCTCGTTTATGTTACGAAGAAGCGAAATGGGTCCCGGCGGACATGGTTTAGAAAATCCTTCCGGTTCGAAATGAAAGAAATCCTGAATTATATTCCGGTTAGGGAATGTAGTCATGAAATAAAAGATGACAAAGTGTTTGTTATCTATGATAAATTTGAGAAAACATGGTTTGATAAAATCATCAAACCAAAGAAAGAAAAAATTGCTCGAATAGAACTTGATGAAGTAGGGTCTTTTATTTGGTTGAATTGTGACGGAAAAAATAAATCGGAAGATCTAGTTAAGTTAGCTCAGGAGAAATTTACAGATTACGAACAAATTGAGCAGAGAGTTTTACTATTTCTTACACAATTGGAAAGCAAAAAGTTTATTCGTTTTTACACCATTAAATGATGTGGTTTAAGCTTATTTTTTGTACTTTAAGACATCAATACTCTTTTTTGGAATAAATGAAAAAATATACATTCATATCAATATTTTTATTACTCGGGTTTTCATCTTTAAACGCCCAAACATTCGGATTCGGTTGCCTCGGTTTAAGTGGTTTTTACGGTGGTTACGGTATACATACTTATGAAGCATCCGGTTTGAATCAATCATTAAATTCAGTACATAATAATTTGTCGCCGCAATCCGGAACAATTAATTTTGAAAAAGCAACCGGATTCAGAGCCGGAGCAAATATACTAAGAGCGGATTTCAATAAAGTATTTATCACTGCAAAAGGATTTTTTCAATTTTCGAAAGAAACAAAGAATTTCGAATTTACCACAGGTACAGATCCATCGAAATTAGATTTGGAATTAATTACTAATCATTGGGGAATTGGTATCGATTTCGGATTTCCGGTTTTCTCATTTCTAAATCTTAAACTGATAGAAGGTGGAGTAACTTTTTATAACATCGAATTCAAAGAAAAACTTTTTGTAAATGATGAAGAAATCAGCGACGAGGCTTACACAAACGATGAGACTGAAATTGGTTATTATGTGGGCACAGGTTTGATAATTAATTTAATTGAAGGTTACATCAGCATTGAAGGTTCTGCAATGTATCACTTCTATAAAATTGATTCCGTTCAAAACTCAGACGGAATTAGTTACCCTATCGCATCGGTAAATTCACCTTTTATTGAAAAGGGTGGATTTGCTGCCGCAGTTCAACTTAATATTGGTTTTCCACTTTAAGGAGATTATATGGCACTAACAAAATTAGACAAAGCTTCCCAAATAGCTATAAGAGACTGTATGGGAGCTAAGAAGAAAGAAACAATTCTTGTAGTTACAGATGAGCTCAAACGCGAAATCGGATTATCACTTTATGAAAATGCGAAATCTTTAGGTCACGAAGCTTTATTTATCGAAATGAAATCACGCGAAATTAATGGTGAAGAACCACCGGTGTATGTAGCCGACCTAATGAAAAAATTTGATGTTGTTCTTTGTCCAACCGCAAAGTCATTAACACATACAGACGCTAGGAGAAATGCTTCGGCTTCGGGAGTCAGAGTTGCAACATTCCCGGGAATTACAAAAGAGGTAATGATACGCGGATTGAACGCAGACTATAAAAAAATTGCCGCTTTAACTCTTAAACTAAAAAAACGCTTGGAGAAAACTAATGTTGTGCGTGTTACTACTGCAAGAGGTACGGATATTACACTGCCTGTTGCAAATCGTAAAGTCATTCCAAGTAAAGGCTTATTTCATAAAAAAGGGGAAAGCGGTAATCTTCCAACCGGTGAAGCCTTTCTTGCTCCGATTGAAGGCAAATCTGAGGGTGTTTTTATTGCTGACGGTTCTTTTGCAGGAGTTGGAATGTTGAAAACTCCAATCAAAATAAAAGTTGAAAAAGGTCTTGCAACTGAAATTTCCGGAGGGAGAGAAGCTGAGCAATTATGGAAAATGATTTCAAAATTTGGAGATAAAGGAAGGAATATCGCAGAATTTGGAATCGGTACGAATGATAAGGCAAAATTAAGCGGAATGTTGCTAGAAGACGAAAAAGTTTTAGGGACTGTACATATTGCGCTCGGTGATAATAAAAGCATGGGCGGAAAAGTTCATGTTCCTTTACATTTGGATGGAGTGATCAAACAACCTGATGTCTATTTTGATGATAGACTTATAATGAAAAAGGGTAAACTCCTTATATAGATTTTTTAAAAAATATTTAAGAAAAACGATCAAAAACCGGGTTTATCGCCCGGTTTTTTGCTTTAGAATTTAGTAAGCCGGATTTTTTGTTTAATTATTAAGTATTGCGTATATTTGCAAACTAAATTTTCAAAAAATCGGGATTTACATGTCGAAATCAAAGATTTTAGAAACACTTAATCCAGCCCAAGCCGGAGCGGTAGAATTCAATTCCAAACCCCATATGATTGTAGCCGGTGCAGGATCAGGAAAAACTAAGGTATTAACTCATAAAATTGCATACATTCTCGCTGATGGATTTGAACCTGAGAACATTTTAGCGCTTACATTTACAAATAAAGCCGCTAATGAAATGAAAGAAAGAATTACTCAGTTAGTTGGTAAAAGAGCAGAAAAAATATGGATGGGCACTTTCCATTCTATACTTGCTAGAATTCTTAGAATGGAAGCAGATAAATTAAATTATAATCACAATTTCTCAATATACGATAAAGAAGACTCGGTTTCTCTTGTAGGTAACCTTATGCAAGAGTTGGAAATTGATATCGAAGGATTAAGTGCGAATAATATTCATCACCGCATTAGCAATTTGAAAAATCAAATGATTAATCCGGATGAATATGAAAAGGATTTTGCCCAAACCCCAAAAGAAAGACAAATTGCAAAAGTTTATAGAGAATATAACAGAAGATTAAAAGTAAATAACGCAATGGATTTTGACGATCTATTGCTCAAACCGATTGAATTATTTAATAGCAATCAGAGAGTTTTACAGAATTATAGAAAACAATTCAAATATATCTTGGTCGATGAATTTCAAGATACTAACAAAGCTCAGTACGAAATAATTAAATTCTTTTATACACCAAGGACAAAAGTTTGCGTTGTTGGTGATGATGCTCAAAGTATTTATGGATGGCGCGGTGCACATATAGGCAACATGTTAGATTTTGAACGCGACTTTGATAAAGCCGAAGTATTTCGACTTGAACAAAATTATAGATCAACAAAAGTAATTTTACAGGCAGCAGATTCTGTTATCAAAAACAATAAGAATCAAATCAAGAAAACACTTTGGACGGAAAATAACGATGGCGAACAGCTCACAATTCTAAAATGTGCCGATGAAAAAGATGAAGCTTTTCAAATAAGTAAACGAATTAAGAAGGAAGTTTCACAAAAGAAAATTTCATTAAATGATATTGCAATTCTTTATCGTGTTAACTCACAATCAAGAGCGTTGGAAGAAGCATTAAGAAGAGATAAAATTCCATACAAAATTGTCGGTGGTGTTGAATTTTACCGTCGTAAAGAAATTAAAGATATTATCGCATACTTAAGAATTTTAGCTAACCAGGAGGATGAAGAAAGTTTGTTAAGAATAATGAACTTTCCTCAAAGAGGAATTGGAAATACGTCAATTTCGAAGATGATTGAATTTGCGCGTAAGTTGGATCTAAGTCTTTTCACTACGATGTCAAGGGTTTTCGAAGTTATTGCTGTAAAAGAAAGAATTCAAAAAAATGTTAAGCAATTCAAACAACTTTTGGACAAATACATTGAATTGAAAGACCAACTCTCGATCGCGGAATTAAGTTCAGCATTAATTGATGAATTAGGAATTCTAAGAATTTACAAAGAAGAGAACTCACAAGATTCTAGACAACGATATGAAAACGTTCAAGAATTATTGAGAGCAATTCAAGAGTATCAAGAGGAGAATAAAGATGCTACGCTCGATAATTTTCTTGAAGAGGTTTCGTTGATTGCCGGTGTGGATCAAATGGATGAATCTCAAAATAGTGTTACTCTAATGACGATTCATTCATCCAAAGGTTTAGAATTCCCGATCGTTTTTGTTACTGGCTGCGAGGAAGATTTATTCCCACTCAATTCTAAATTTGATATGGATGCAAACGATGAAGAGGAGAGAAGATTATTTTATGTCGCGTTAACTAGAGCCGAGAAAAAAGTCTTTATCACTTATGCTAGATCGAGATACAGATTTGGTGAAGTTGCTTACCAAAGTAGATCGAGGTTTTTGGATGAAATTGATCCGGCTACTTATGCCGAATTAAATGGCGGTACGGGAAGAAAATCCGGTAGAAGAAAAAAAGCAACCGACTACGATGAATTTTATCAAGAAAGTTATGATGATGAATATAGTCAAGAGAGAAGATCAGTTAGAGTCGGAAGCAGAGTTCAGCACGAAGTTTTTGGTGAAGGTAAAATTCAATCGATTTCGGGAACCGGTGATTCGCAAAAGATTACAATCGATTTTGAAGAACACGGCGTTAAAACACTTCTAATTAAATTTGCCAATCTAAAATTAGCCTAAAAAAAAGCCCGACTTCTTCAAGAAGTCGGGCTTTTAATTTTAATCACTTGCCATAATAAATAACGGTTTTGATTCAAAACTCTTGTAGAATGGTCTAAGTCTTTCGGTATTGTAATATTTATCTACGTCAACTTTTTTCTTGAAACTTGTCACAACTTCAAGATGTTCGTTATCATATCGTCCGTTTTTAAGAGTTACTAATCTTCCGGAAGTATTTTCAAGTATTAAATCGAGAGCTAAGTTCCCGAACGCCATTGGTACAATAGAATCAATAGCATCTGGATCACCGCATCTGACAATATAACCAAGTCGTTGATTGATTACATTTACACGTTGTCCGTTATTAAACTTCGGTGAAAGTTCCTTCATTTTACTTGAAACCATGTCGCCGATACCGCCAAGTTTTTTGTGACCGAACATATCCATTTCACTGTTTTCAAAAACCATATCACTTTGTCCGTCAAACATTGCGCCTTCTGAAACTAAACAAACAGAGTAATTGCTTGGATTTTTTTGTCTGTCGTAAGTCATTAGTTCTGTCAACTGCTCAACATTAAACTTATGCTCCGGTATAATGCAACGGTTTGCTGCTCCGGCCATTGTAGGAAGCAAGGCAGTAAAACCAGCATATCTTCCGAAAACTTCAATAACTAAAAATCTTTCATGAGAACCGGCAGATGTTCTTAACATATGCGTTAATTCAATTGTTCTAGTCACACAAGTACTAAACCCGATACAATAGTCTGTACCTGGCACATCGTTATCCATTGTTTTAGGAATTGCAATGACTTTCATTCCTTGATTATGAAGATGAACACCATAGCTTAAAGTATCATCACCGCCGATTGGTATCAGGTAATCGAGTCCGAGATAATCGATATTCTTAATTACTTCATCGGTCAAATCATTAATTTCATTTGTGTACTTGTCTTTTAAATGTGTGGGGACATTTACTTTAGGTACATGTGAAGCTCGTGTTCTTGAAGAATGAAGAAAAGTTCCTCCGGTTCTGCCAACTTTGTTAACTAATTCCTCAGTCAGTTTAATATAGTTTCTGCTATTATCGTACTGATCGTCGCGTTGCATTTCAATCATACCGCCCCAACCACGGCGAATACCGATAACTTCATAACCTTCTCTGTTAGCGCGTATAGTTACAGCACGAATTGCGGGGTTCAATCCGGGTACGTCGCCACCACCGGTTAAAATTCCAATCCTACCCTTAATCTTGTTGATGTTTGCCATTCTATCTCCGTAAAGTTCTAATTTTTGCTTCGCAAATATATTAATGGAATGTTACAAATAAAAGATTATAAAAATATGAAACCTTCGAGACTGAAATGAAATATATTTCTTCAATCTCGAAGGTTAGAAAAGGCTATGGTTCTAATTCATGTTTCGCTGAGGTTTCACCTTTAGCTACATACTCTTTATAAGTAAGGTGTTTGTAAGAAAAATATTCTTTAGTAGTTTTTTTCAAAAAACCAGAAAGAAGAATAATTGAAATTAAATTTGGGAAAGTCATAAAACCAAGTGCCGCATCACCAAATCCCCAAACAGCTTCAAGTTCAGCGATAGCACCAATAAATACAAAAAGGAGAAATACCCATTTGTAAATTTTAATTGATTTTTCACCGAATAAATAATCCGACGCTCTATCGCCATAATAAGACCAACTTATTGCTGTAGAGATTGCAAATAACAAAACTGATATCGTTACAATCTTATCACCGTAGGCAAATAACCAACTTAATCCAACTTTAAATGCGTATGAAGTCAAAATACTGCTGTTCATCATTTCACCGGTAAAATTTGGATCTATAAACTTCACATAAAACTCTGTGTGATGCCAAGAACCAGTTGAAAGAATCACTAGTCCGGTTAGTGAACAAATAAGAATGGTATCAATAAATGGTTCGAGAAGTGCAACAGAACCTTCTCTTACCGGATACTTTGTTTTTGCGGTTGAGTGTGCAATTGGTGCTGATCCTTGTCCGGCTTCATTTGAATACAATCCTCGTTTAATTCCCCACATCATGGTATTTAGAATAAATAAAAACATACCCCCGGCAACACCTGCAACTTGAGCAGGTGGATTGAAAGCCATTTCAAAAATTAACATAATACTTTGACCGAGAGAATCGAAGTTTGCAAATAATATAAGCAAAGAAGCAACAACATAAACTGCGGCCATAATTGGTGCTAATAAACCGGTAACTTTACCGATTCTATTAATACCACCAATAATAACAGCGCCGACAACACTTACTAAAAGAAAACCATTTATAATTTGTTGAATTGAAAGCTGGAATCCTTCAAAGACAGCAAACTTTGATGTAAGAAAATGTTGTGAACCTACAATTTGTATCACTTCAGAATAGATTTGATCTGAAGCTGTAAATGATTGAATAGCATTACCGGTTGCGAATGAACAAATAATTGCAAAACTGGCAAATGCAACAGCGAGCCATCTCCAATTAGGTCCTAAACCTCTCTCGATAGTGTACATCGGACCGCCTTGAGTTTTACCTGTGCTATCGAAACTTCTATAATGGAGAGCTAGTGTACACTCCGAAAATTTCAATGTAGTTCCGAAGAAAGCAGTTACCCACATCCAAAAAATTGCACCTGGACCACCGTAATATAGTGCGGTTGCAACGCCGGCAATATTTCCAATACCAACTGTAGCAGATAATGCAGTAGTTAAAGCACGGAAGTGATTTAAGTCTCCCTGATCATTTGGGTCATCATAAATTCCGGCTGTAACTTTTATCCCATGCCAAATATATCTTAGTTGCGGAAACCCTAATTTGATCGAAACAAAAATACCGGTACCGAGTAAAGCAATAACCATGAAAGGAATTGAGCCGATTGGAATATCTTTGGAAGGGAAATTACCTATTGATTCAAAATTTCCGGGAAAAACCCAGACTGTTTCAAAGAAAGAAACACCCCATAAAATAAGAATAACAAATATTATTGAATAGGTTACGAGAGCAGCTAATGATTTTTTCATTATCCTCTTTATTTATTTTAGGAAATAGATTAACTACATACCAAGTGCTTCTAATATTCCCATTGAATGTAATAGGACTAAGAAAATAAGTACAGGCGCAAAATATTTGACAAATATCTGCCACAATGTAATCAGTAATGGATATTTATTAAATAAATTTTCCGCACCATTTTTTAATTCAACAAGTGCTTTATCAAATTTCCAAACGTAAGCGATAAACACTGCGATTAAAAATCCGCCTAAAGGAAGCATTATATTGGAAGTTATATAATCAACTAAATCAAAAAAGTTCAAACCAAACACTGAAAAATCAGAAAGTATATTGAACGATAGGGCAGATGGAATCCCAAGTAAAAATGTAACACCGCCAAAAACAATTACAGCTTTTTTCCGGCTCCATTTTTTTTCATCAACAAAATATGCAGTTATAACTTCAAGTAAAGACATGGCTGAAGTCAAGGCTGCTATAGTCAATAGTATGAAAAAAATTGGACCAAAAAATTCTCCTCCTGGCATCTTTGTAAAAACGACAGGCAATGTATGGAAGATTAAACCTGGTCCGGCATTTGCATCTAAACCAACCGCAAATACTGAGGTGAAAATTGCGATGCCAGCAATTAATGCAATCGAAGTATCAAGAATTACGATCTGAAATGCAGAGGATGGAACGCTATCTTTTTTTGACATGTAACTACCATAGGTGAGCATTGCACCCATTCCCATACTTAAAGTAAAGAAAGCTTGTCCGAGTGCGATTAAAAAAGTCTGTCCGTTTACTTCAGACCAATCGGGATCAAGTAAAAAATTTATACCTGCTTCAGCTCCTTCAAGAGTAATTCCACGTATCATGACAAATATGAGTAAAATGAAAAGCAACGGCATCATTATTTTACTTCCTCGTTCAATACCTTTTTGAACACCTGAAATAACAACCAACATTGTTATGACCATAAAAAAAGCAAAATAACTCATTATCCATGTAACGTTTTGTGTTAGATCAACAAAATGTTCTGCTGCTTTTGTTGGATCAGCATACTGAAAAAAATCACCGGAAATTGATTGATAAATATATCCAACTGACCAGCCTGCGATAACAGCATAAAATGATAAAATGAGAAAACCTGCGATCACGCCCATTCCGCCAACACCGGCCCAGAACTTTGAACCACTTAACGCACGGAATGCACCAACTGGATTTCGTTGTGTTGTGCGGCCGATTAATATTTCACCGACTAATACCGGCAGACCGATTACGGCAGTGCAAAGAAGGTAAATAATTATAAATGCGGAACCACCGTTTTCACCAACAACGTAAGGGAATTTCCAAATGTTTCCTAAACCGATTGCTGAACCGGCAGCTGCTAATATGAATCCAAGTTTTGAACCCCATTGTTCGCGGGAAGGTGAAGGTGTGGACATAATTTCTTCTCAACTATTTTAATGAGTAAATGATGAAATAAAAATTGTGGTCAATATGTGACATTACTAGCATAAATTCAATATAAGAAAGCAAATATTAAATAAGAATCTTATTCTCATTAAATAAATATATCAAAAATAAGATGCATTATCTTTTGATAGACTTGATTTTATTCTTTAAAACTCATATGTTCTATTAGTATTTCTCAGTAAACTTAAACTTCTTTAAAAAAGTAAAATCGAATCAGCCAAAGCAAGTAACAACCAGCCAAAATATGTTTTGTTCTGAAGTAACGAGAGAACCAGCCAACACGCATAGTCGCAAGGATGTAATTGCTTTGAGGGAAGCAACAGTACTAAGTTAAAAAATCCAGCCACTATTTTTTAACTAAACATAAAGGGTGCTTTTATGAAACTCAAACTACTACTACGTATGTTTTTACTACTCTTTTTCTTAAGTCTTGTTGGGCTTAATGCTCAAACAACTCCTGTAGTGCCGTTTGACGGATCGAATGAATCCTATAACTCTACAACAAACACGAACAAAGTTGTTAGCTATATGGAAATTATTCAGTCGATTAATGAGGTCTTCATTACTGGAGGTAATCGACTTGTCGAAATGCAAAATTCCGATGGTACTTGGGGTTGGCCTCTTGAAGGCAATAATCCGACTAATACGATTGGTCCAATTGGAATGGGTCTTGCACAAGCATATCAACAAACAGGTGAGCAAACATTCCTCGATGCACTGCAAAAAACTGGTGATTTATTGTTAACAAAAACAGTTTTCTCTCCAAGCGATGGATATCTAGCAGATGAATTGGATAGAATCTTTGGAGTAAGTACATATACAGATTACGTCAAAGCAAATTTTTATGATAAGCTTGTTAATGGCAGCTACGAAAGAGATGGTAACTTCTATAATACTGAAGACTATGTTAATTATATCAGAACATATAGAAGTGGTGGTCAAGCTAACATGGCAGCTTGGGATATTGGGCTCGGGTTAGTTGGTGCCGCAATGTGCGGTGCTAGCACTATCGAATGGATTGATGGTGTAAAAGCTGAAATTGACGAACTCGATGGGAATGCATATTATGATGTAATTGGTCTTGCTGGTGCATTGTACGGTCTCGCTTTTGTGGGGGAAGATTATGATCCAACCGCTGGTGAACATGCAGCAGCAAGTAGTATAAACGATTTGGCAGATATCTTAGTCAGCTATCAAATTAATTATGGTGGCTTTGCTTGGAATAGTGACTATGTAATTCCTGATGACGCTAATGAAGCTTTACAAGAAACAGCTTATGCGATTTTAGCACTTAATGAAATTGATAGAGCGAATTACCTAACTCAAATTGAAGGCGCTGCAAATTTCATAACCTCAGTTCAACTTTCTACTGGTGGATGGGAAAATTATTTGACATCCGGAGAAAATAATGAGATTACAGGCGAAGCACTTTGGGGATTAAGTATTTCATTCCCAACTGGAATTTCGAATGAAACTACTGGTGTAAACTATCCTTCATTACAAGTGGCAATTAATGAAGCTTCAGAAGGTGATGTAATTGTTGTAGAAGGTGGAACTCACAATGCGATCAGCATAAGTAACGATGGCATTACTGTAATTGGTAAAGACGGTGCAGTAATTAATTATAGTTCACCTGCAATAGTTATAAATGCAAGTAATGTTACTATTACTGGGTTTACATTCAATTATAACCCTAGCTATTATGCAATAAGAATTGACGGCGGTTCAGATATAGCGATTCATAATTGTAAATTTTTAACTAAGTGGGGAATAAATAATCTTACATCCAATACTATTGATGCAAGAAATAATTATTGGGATGACCAAAGAGGTCCAACACATTCATCAAATCAACTTGGCGAAGGTGCAGTTATTACAGATAATGTGAATTATTCTCCATGGTGGATTGATGACACTTTTACAAATTGGACAGGATTTACAACTCCCCTAAATGGATTAACTGGTGTTTCAATTGAACCAACTTTCACTTGGCCTGAAGCGGCTAACACAAACAGTTATGCATTGTTTGTATCAACTACCAATGATTTTTCAAGTCCTTCTACTAATCCAAACGTAATTTATTATGTAAACCAAGGTAATAATATTACTAAAGTAATGAGTGAACTTGAAGATACTTTCCCATTAGTCAACGGTAATAAATATTATTGGAAAGTTGCTGCAAGAATAGATGGAGTCTGGAAGCACTCAAAAGCATGGGAGTTTAATACTGCACCTGAAGTAAATGTATCTATTGGTCATCCTGCTGAAGGTAGTGTTATCTATACTAATTCTACAATGTTTACTTGGTCAATTGGACAGGCAATCGGTAGTATGAAATTCAAACCACAGATCGTAAAAAAAGCTACGCAACCAGATGCATTGGATTGGTCTACAACAACACTTACGGAAATAACAACTAACACATATCGCACATTTTCACTTTGCGGTGGCAGCAAGTATTATTGGAGAGTTGTGGTATTAAATAGCAGTAATCAAGTAATTTCCTTTTCAGATGTAACTTCATTTACAACTTCTGGTGGAACAACTGTAGTTGCGACACCTTCTTGGCCAATTGGGGAAGCATTGGCTTATACAAACACTCCTACACTTTATTGGTATTTAGATCAATATGCACCAGGTGTTAAATATGAAGTCACTTATGTCGCTTCAACTACCGGTGATCTTGATGGAAACGGAAGATTAATTGGTGGGATTACATTACCACTAACTAGTAACCTTTATTTAAAATTACCGACACTTTTACCTGGTACTCAATATTATTGGCAAGTCCGTTCAGAATATAATGGCACTTTTGGGGAATATTCTGATGCTGAAAGCTTCATTACAAATGGCAGCGGTACGTTGCTGGTTCCAACTCCTTCTTATCCAACAGATGATTTAGAAATCTATACGGTTTCACCGACATTTTATTGGTATCTGGAAGGAAGTTCTTTTGGTCTTACTTTCGAAATCCAATTCGGCCCTCAAGGTAATGAAAACACTTTAACCAGCCAATCAATTTATAAGAAAATAACCGGGCTTACGCCAGGCGAAACATACAAGTGGAGAGTCCGTTCATTTAATGGTATTTCTTATAGTGATTGGTCAGATTATGGTACATTTAAGATAGCCGGAGGTGTCACAAGTTCAACACCAGTCCTTAATTTCCCAATTGGTGAAGAAACTGTTTATACTAATAGACCGACTTTTTCTTGGTATTTAGATGGTTCATCATTAGGAATAACCGGTTACGTAGTTAAATATTCAACAAGTGATTTAACGGGTTCGTGGGGAACTACAAATCTTGGTACACCGGATGCAACTGATGGTCAGTTTGTAATCAACAATATTTATACGACTTTGTGGAAAGTTACTGCTGACTTAAGTTATGGGGAACAATATTACTGGGCTGTAGCTGCAAAAGATGCAAGCAATAATTTATCTACTTTCTCATCTACCGAATCATTTGTATTAGCAGGTGGACCAGGTTCGGGTAATGTTGAATTAACCATGCCTATCGGTGGTGAAACAATTTATACTGACTCACCAACCTTTAGATGGTATTTTACGGGTTCAACTCTTGGAATCGTAAGTTATCAGCTGGCTTATTCTGATAATGGCGGCTTATCATCATGGGTTTATGTAACAACAGATAAGACATTCTTTACAGTAAATAATCTTTCAGCCGGTGCAACTTACAGCTGGAAAGTTAGAGCATATTATGGTGGATCGGTTTATAGTACTTGGTCAACCATAGAAACATTTACGATCGATAATGGCTCAACAATTGCACAGCCAATAGTTGGTGGCCCTCATAACGTGACTTTAAATCAAGCTAATGTCACACTATCTTGGATCAATCCTATTCAAGGAAATGAAGATGTTACGTATGAAATTGAGTTCTCAACCTCAGGCCATTTTCAAAATAGCGAAGTATTTGAGTCATCACAAAAATATCAGCAAGTAAATAATCTTTCAGAAAATTCTGAATACTTCTGGAGAGTTAGAACAAAATCTGCGGATGGAGAATATTCTAATTATTCAACCACGGGAAAATTCAGTACCGATAATAGCGTTACCTCAGTCGAAGAAGATATTGTTCCGGTTACATATTCACTTGATCAAAATTATCCGAATCCGTTTAACCCGGCTACGACAATTTCATACTCTTTACCTAAAGCTACTTATGTAACAGTAAAAATATATAACACACTCGGTCAAGAAGTGAAAACTCTATTAAGCCAAGATATGAAAGCCGGTGTGCATTCGATTAATTGGATAGGAGATAATAACTACGGACAAAAAATATCTAGCGGTACATACATTTATCAAATTGTTGCCGGTGAATTTATGCAAGCAAAGAAAATGGTCCTATTAAAGTAAGCAATTCATTTAGTCCGATTTAACTGCGGTCTGAGTGCCGCAGAATTTAACTAAAAAATTACTAACGAAAATATAGGAAGACGAAAAATGAGAAAGCTGGCATTAACCTTATATATGTTTTTTCTTGCGATGGTGATCACCCTCTCACTCATCGCTTGTCAATCAGCATTCTTTTAGCACCTGAATGCTTTGTGAATAATAGCCCGTCAATTCAAAATGGCGGGCTTTGTTTTATATCACATAATGTCTTATTTTTAATTTCTGGTGTTGCATGTCTTTAACTATTTTCGCATTATTTGACTAGTTAAAATGGCTGCATTTTAGTATATCTGGAAAAAAGACAAATACTCGAAGTTTTTACTTGACAGATTAAAAAATACATGATATATTGAAATTACCAGCCAAAAAAGTTTTACCTCTTTTATTGAAAACGAACTTAAATCTACTTTTGAGGGAAAGTAGATTGATTAAAATAAAATTAAACCCAGCCAAAGTTTATTTTATTCACAAAGCATGAGGGTGCTTATATGAAACTAAAACTACTAACCTTATTAGCTAGTTTGCTTGTCTTTACTAGCTTAATAGTTGGTCAATCACCAACAGGACTCAATAATCAAATAAGTGGTACAATTGAGATACCAGCCGGATTAGACCCAACACTTGCCGACGGAACTCCTTATGACATATTGATTATAGAAGATCCGAGCGGAACTCCATCTTTAATCCAAACGCTTGATTTCGTTTATGATAATCTAAATGGAAATTCAGTCCCGTTCGCTGGTAACTTGAATTATAGCTCAGACTACTCATGGGCAGTTCAAATAGACGGTTATGGATATACAACTTATTTACAATATCAAACTGATGCAATTTACGGCGAATATTTGTTCTCAACGATTGATCAGCTGACTGCAGCTTCAAATTTAGCTCCAGATGGATTAGCTGACCAGACATTGACACCAACATTAACCTGGGATCCGGCTACAGGTGGAACAATTCCTTACACATACACAGTGAATATCTATGATGATGCATTATTAACATCACTCGTCTGGAGTGGAGTTCTGAATAGTGGTGATCCGGTTCCCGGCGGTCAGTTAGATTTCAATACAAATTATTGGTGGGAAGTTGTGACCGATGATGATTCCGATCCGGCACAACAAGAAACTTCAGTAGATGCTCAATTCAAAACCGGTTTTCCAGATCTCACATTGGACACGCCGGCTGATGGATTCAGTTCTTCAGACAGAACTCCGACATTAACATGGAGTACTGCTTCACCTGTATCGAATGTAACATATACTTTAGATGTTACAGGAAATAATGGTTTTGCTCAGAATTCACCTGAAACAAGTCCTTATACTTTTGGTGCAAATCTTAATTATGGTACTTATACATGGGATGTGACTATTGATGATAGCAATACACCTTTAGACAATACTCCAGTTTCGTCATCAAATGGACCTTGGACATTTGATGTAGTTCCTGAACTAGTTTCTCCTGTAAATTCAATTACCGGAGTATCTATTAAACCAACTCTTGAATGGGTGGATGATGGTGTTGCTACCGGTTATAGAATTCAAATTGCTACTTCTACGGATTTTGTAGGTGATCTCGTTTTAGAACATAGCGTAGGGGCTGGAATTGATAACTATAAATTTAATGGTTATTTCCATCCTGAAATTCCTCTCAATAATAATACAAAGTATTATTGGAGGGTAATTGCTGAAGTAGGTGGTAATGATTATGCCTCACAACCTTGGTATTTTACAACTGTAGCAAATATTAATATTAGCTTGTGGAATCCAGGCGATAATATAGAACTTTATTTATATGATCCTGCAACTTTTACATGGAGTATTAACCAAGCTCAAGGTTCACTTAAGTTCTTCTTGCAAATAATTGAGCAACCACTTGCACCAGATTATGTACAATGGGCAAGTTTTGAAATTACTGCTGCACAAGGAGCAAATCCAGTTCTATGGTTTGATAATATCAACGATTTATACCGAGCAGTTAACTCGTTAGACGGTGGTTCAAAATTTTATTGGAGAGTTTGTGCATACTATGATGATGGCAGCGCATCAAATGTATTCGATTTCGATGATCGAGTTGTCAAATATTCTTCAGTTTTTTCATTCACAACCAAAGGCGGAGCAGTAAAAGCATATCCAAGTTGGCCGATAGGCGGACCGATATATTATTTAGACCCGACATTCTACTGGTATACAATGCAGTGGGAGCCGGGAGCTCATTTTACTGTAATGTATTCAACAGATAATACAGTAGTCGGAGATTCTTTAGTAAACGGAGTAACTGAAGTTTACGCCGGAACAAATACATATGTATATATCGGAACTGATTTAAATCCGTCAACAACATATTATTGGCAAGTAAGAACACGTTACGGAAATGAATACAATTATTCATCAGTTGCAGAATTTACGACATATGATGCCCCGGGTTTAGTACCGACGGCAGCTAATCCGTCATATCCAACCGGTGGATTAGAGATATACACAACAGCACCAACATTTTATTGGTGGATAGGTGCAATGAATGTTGATGTGAATTATGAAGTTGAAGTTAGCACAGATAACACTTTCGGAACAATAGATTTTACATTTGGACCTACAACTGACTTGTATGTACAAGGCAGCGGATTATTACCGGGAGAGTACTACTATTGGAGAATCAAAGCTTCGAAGACAGGATATCCTACTGTCTATTCATCAACTGCAGAATTTAGTGTAACCGGAGGACTTAACAGTTATCCGGTAGCCAACTGGCCTGTGGGTAACCCAACAGTTTATACAAACACCCCGACACTTTCTTGGTACTTTGAAGGTTCAACGTTAGGTTGGTTCCATTACAAAGTTGTTTGGTCAAAGAAAGATAAGACGCCGGCAGAATGGTTGACACAAGTATTAGCAAATGATTCAATCTATGTAACAGCAGATATGAATGAGACCTTCTACACCTTTACCAGCCCCTTAGAATATGGAGAAACCTATTATTGGGCAGTAGCAGCGCATGATCATCCTGCTGGTCCATATTCTGATTTCGCAGAGGGTAGCTTTACAATTGCCGGCAACAATGCAAGTATAGTACAAACAAATCCTGCAAATAATACGGTAGTCTTAACAAAGAGTCCATCATTTTACTGGTATGTAACCGGTTCGTTGTTAGGAGTTACACATTTTAGAGTAACATATAGCAATACAGAGTTATTCAACGCAAACGTGGAAACTGTGACAACAACTACAACAAATGCGAGTGTTAACTCACCATTAACTGAGGGAGCTACATATTGGTGGTATGTAGAGTTATCTTATGATAATGGAGTAACCTGGGAAAATCCATCAAGTACTTGGAAGTTCACAGTAGATCCGGGAGCCAACGCAGTAGTCCCGATGGTAGGCTCACCAGCCAGAGGAGTAACGATCAGTTCAAATAGTCCGACGTTATCCTGGTTTTTACCCGCACAATCACAATCAGCCCTCTCGTACGAAGTTGAAGTATCTAACAGTTCAGACTTTAGCAATGCAACGAAGTATGAAAACCTTGAGCAATTAAAAGCAAAGGTAACTGAATTATCAGATGGAGAATACTTCTGGAGAGTAAGAAGTAAGACAGACGGATCAACATCGGAATATTCATCAGCGGGTAATTTCAAGATAGGCAGTGTAACTAGCGTAGAGGATACTGAAGAGTTACCGTTGACATACAATATAGATCAGAACTATCCTAATCCATTCAATCCAACGACAACGATAAATTACTCATTGCCTGAAGCAAATCATGTAACAATAAAGATATATGATATGTTGGGACAAGAAGTAAGAACATTGCTAAGCCAAGAAGTAAAAGCAGGCAGACACAGTGTAGAATGGAAAGGTGATAACAATTACGGAAGCAAGGTATCGAGCGGAACGTATATATACAGGATAAGTGCAGGAGAATATATGCAAGCCAAGAAGATGATTCTTCTAAAGTAATACTATTTATTTTTTGTAAAAATTTAAGTGCGGCCTGAGAGCCGCACAAACTAACTAAGAATAAAAATTTTGAAAGAAGAGAGAGGAACCTAAAATGAAAAAGCTTGCACTTACAGTTTACATGTTTGCTTGGGCAGTGGTGATTACACTTTCATTAATTGCCTGTCAATCAGCATTCTTTTAGAAATAATTGTAATCGATAAATAAATAAAAAGGCTGCTCAATATAGCAGCCTTTTTTTGTATAGCAAGTATCATTGCTCGCTTATGTTGTATATTCGGAAATTTCTAAATAAGGGAGATAAAAAAAAGCGACGAAGGATCGTCGCTTTACAAACACTTATTCTACTACTGCTAAAATATCAGCTCTTTGAATTATCTTATAATCTTTTCCCTCGACAGTTATTTCTTCTCCGCCATATTTTGCATAAAGTACTTTATCACCGACTTTGATTTTCTCTTGCAGATCTTCATCGGTTCCGACAGCAACAACAGTACCCATTATCGGTTTCTCTTTGGCTGAATCGGGAATGATTATACCGCTTGCTGTTTTAGATTCTTGCTGCATTGGTTCAATTAGAACGCGGTCATCCATTGGTTTTACTTTCATTACTTATTCTCCTTTATAGATTTAATAATTTATCAATTTTATTTTTGTCAAAACCCACTATTGGTCTGTTATTAATTAATATAACCGGTACACCGGTTTGTCCGGTTTTTCTCTGCATATCTAATGCAGCTTTTTGGTCCTTGGAAACATCGACGTCTGTAAAACGAATTTTATTTTCTCTGAAATACCGCTTAGCGGTATTACAAAAACTGCAAGTCGGTGTGCTGAATAAAATAACTTTTGGTTGATTCATTTTCTCTCACATTTTTTCTTGGGTAAGATGCAAATATGTGTAGAATAGATTCATAAAAATTAGCAGAAAAATCATAAAACTTGTATCTTGCTTAGTCTTTTAACAAACAATTTTCTTAATAAGCATCGGAGGGGGAATGCGGATTACGTCATTACTTTCCTTATTTATTCTAATAATTTTCATAGCTTTAAGCATGAATGCACAAGAAAAAATATTTCCTTATGAGGTTCATCGTCATGTACTTGATAATGGTCTCACGACGATAATTATCCCGATGGAAAGTCCTGGACTTGTTTCCTACTATAGTGTAGTAAGAACAGGAAGCCGGGATGAATGGGAACCTGGTAAATCTGGCTTTGCACATTTTTTTGAACATATGATGTTTCGTGGAACTGAAAATTTCCCGGGACCGGTTTATGATAGTTTGGTAACTAGTATTGGAGCTGATGCAAATGCCTACACAACAAATGATAGAACAGTTTATCATCTCAACTTTGCGAGCGAAGACTTGGAAATGGTAATGAATCTTGAATCAGATCGTTTCCAATATCTTAATTATTCAAAAGATGATTTCCAAACAGAAGCCGGAGCAGTTTATGGTGAATACCGGAAAAGCATTACAAGTCCGTGGTCGGTAGGTTTCGAAAAAATGTATGATATGGCATTTGATAAGCATACATATAAACATACTACTATTGGATTCGAAAGAGATATTAAGCAAATGCCCGAACAATACGAATATAGTCTAACCTTTTTTGATAGATATTACAGACCCGATAATGTGATACTTTTAATCGTTGGTGATATCAACCCAGTGGCAACGTTGGACTTAGTTAAAAAGTATTATGGGAATTGGAAACCCGGTTATGTTGAACCACAAATAACTCCGGAACCTCCACAGAAAACTGAACGCCAAGCTTTAGTAAAATTTGATGGTAAAACCTTACCTTTACTTATGATTGGATATAAAGGAGACGGATTTGATGTAAATAACAAAAATCTACTCGCAACTTATTTACTTGATGATCTAGCTTTTGGTTCGACGAGCGATATATATAAAAAGTTAGTTCTTACAGAACAAAAAGTGCAGTTTATTTCCGCCGGATTTAATTTTTCACGCGATCCCGGATTATTATTTATTTACTCTATGATAAAAAATCAAGATGATGTTGACTACGTTCGAGATGAAGTTTATATAACTCTGGAAAAGTTTAAAACAGAATTAGTAGATGAGAAAAAATTAAACGATCTTAAAAAGCGAACAAAGTATCAATTCTTAATGGCCCTCGATACTCCTGATAATGTTGCATCTGTTTTACCGTCATTTCTTTCCTATACTACAACTGTCGATGTAATTGATGATCTTTTTAATAATTTAATGCAGATCACACCTGAAGATATAAGAACAGCTGCGAATTATTATTTTCAAGAAAATAGAAGAAATGTAGTAAAAGTTGAGGGGGTACAATAATGAAAATGAAATTTAATTTTATAATTCTATTAACGGCTTTAATTATGTTAACAGCATGCTCAAATAAATCTGAAGATAATATTATTCTAATGCCAGTTAAAAATGACCCTACTGTTTCTATTAAAATATGGTTTAAAGTAGGTTCACAAAACGATCCTGAAGGTAAGGAAGGATTAGCTTCATTGACTGCAGCAATGCTGTCAGACGGGGCCACAATAAATAATTCATACGAAGATATTTTAGAAAAACTATTTCCGTTAGCGTCAGGGTATAATTGTAATTCATCAACGGAAATGACAATATATTCAGGACGAACACATGTCGATAATATTGATGAGTATTATCCATTATTCGTTGATGGATTCTTAAACCCGGCATTTGAAGAAACGGATTTCAATAGACTTAAAGATGAGACACTCAATTACTTGAAAACAAATTTGAAATATTCGAGCGATGAGGAACTTGGTAAAGCTGTATTGTACAATGAAATTTTTGAAGGAACACCATACGGACATATCTCTCCCGGTACAATATCTGCTTTAGAAAGTATAACTCTTGAAGATGTCAAATCATTTTACAATCAATATTATACTCGAAGCAATTTCGTTTTGGGAGTTGCGGGTGGCTATGAAGAATCTTTAGTTGATAAACTGCTCGAAGACTTGAGTAAACTTTCGGAAAACAAACCTGCAGAAATTGCTAAACCAAACTTTACTCCTATTGAAGGACACCAAGTTGCAATTGTAGAAAAAAATGCTCCGGCAACTGCAATTTCAATGGGTTTCCCAATTCAGATTTTACGCGGGTCAAAAGATTGGTATGCATTGGCGATTGCTAATTCTTGGTTTGGCGAACATAGGAATTCAAGTTCACATTTATACCAAGTTATTCGTGAAGCTAGGGGATTGAATTATGGCGATTATAGTTATATAGAAAATTTCCCGAATGGCGGATCTAGACAAATGCCTCCGACAAATGTTTCCAGACGACAACAAATTTTCGAAATTTGGATTCGACCTGTTCCTAATGAAACTAAACATTTCTCTTTGCGTGCAGCTTTACGTGAGTTAAAGTTACTTGTTGATGAAGGATTAACTCAATCAGAGTTTGAGCTAACCAGAAATTTCCTCAAAAAATATGTTCTTCATTACGCTCCAACCACAAGCGAAAGATTGGGTTATGCTCTTGATGATAAATTTTATGGAATTGAAGGTAGTCATTTAGAAAAATTCAGAAAAATGATGGATGAAATGACTCTTGAAGATGTCAATAATGCGGTTAAGAAATATCTACAATACGATAATATTCAGATCGCTATTATTACGAACAATGCAGATGAATTTAAAAATGCACTAGTGAATAATACGTCCTCGCCTATAGAATATTCTTCACCAAAACCTCAAAGTGTATTGGATGAAGATGTGCAAATAATCAAT
The DNA here is from genome assembly GCA_030584085.1 of Melioribacteraceae bacterium. NCBI lineage: Bacteria > Pseudomonadati > Ignavibacteriota > Ignavibacteria > Ignavibacteriales > Melioribacteraceae > Melioribacteraceae bacterium. The sequence goes on along the minus strand of CP129490.1, from coordinate 1,932,225 downwards.
TATCAATTGCCAATCAAAGAAGAAAATGTAAAAATAATCCAGCTTGAGGATTTGTTCTTGTAATAGAATCTTTTCATCCGGTTAGGGGAGTTCATATGGAACTCCCTAATCTTTTTATACTACCTATACTTATTTACACTCAATCTCTTTTTATTTATATTCGCTGAATAATTAAAACAAACAGAGGATTTTACTATGGCAAAAAATTATGTTTCGAACAAAGATGAAACAGTCAGAATGTTTGAAAATGATTTTTTGGAAGCTTTATCTAGAGTGCATTGGACTGTACCTTTGTGGTTGTTTACACCTGTTGTTCTATTCTTTCTTTATAGGGGAATTTTTACTTTCAACATCTCGTTAGGCACAATACTGTTATATTTTATAATAGGTTTATTTATTTGGACATTTACAGAGTACACTTTGCATAGATTTATTTTTCACTTTAACGCAAAAAGTAAATTCGGTAAAAAGATACATTTTATGTTTCACGGTGTTCATCATGATTATCCAAAAGATTCAAGAAGATTAGTAATGCCTCCGGCTGTTTCAATTCCACTTGCGACTTTATTCTATATCTTATTCTATTATATTTTTGGCCCTTATTTGGTCGCACCATTTTTTGCAGGTTTTATAGTCGGTTATATTTTTTACGATACTACGCATTATGCTATTCATCACTTTAATATGAAAAGTAAATTCTGGTTGGCTATTAAGAACCACCATATGTTACACCATTACAAACATTCTGATAAAGGATTTGGCGTAAGTCAACCGGCGTGGGATCATGTTTTCGGAACTACATATCCTGAAGATACAATTCAAAAGTAGAACTTTTTTCAGTACTCGGTTTATAATAACATTATGAAAAACTTTATCACGAAAGCGAGGCTTGGCCTCGTCTTTTTTTTATTAATAATAAACATAGTATCGGCTCAAGTATATTTCCGTCTAAATCAATTAGGATATTTACCTAACGATATAAAGACTGCAATCATTCTCTCCGATAATGAACTTCAAGGAAGAGAGTTTGTTGTTAAAAATCAGAATGGTAAAATTTCGGATCGTGGTATTATAAAGCAGTCAATAGGGGAGTATGGAAATTTTAGATATATATACGAAATAGATTTTACTTTACTATCCAGTATCGGAAAATATTATATCCAAATTGCGGATTTTAGATCACCAAAATTTTCGATAGATCACCGGTTGTATAATTCAATTACCGATGCTGTACTTTCGTTTTATAAAGTACAAAGGTGTGGTTACACTTCACCAGTAGGACATGAAATTTGTCACATTGCAGATGCCACAAGTCTTATTGAAAATGGTGTTAATAAGAAAACTTCCATTGATGTAACTGGTGGATGGCACGATGCAGGTGATTATACAAAATTTCTAAATACGACCGCATTTACAACCTACATGCTTCTCTTTGCCTATGATTTTGATCCGGTGAAATTTGGGTTTGATAATAATCGTAACAATATACCAGATATTCTAGAGGAAGCAAAAATTGGACTTGATTGGTTAATAAGAGCATCTTACAATTCAAAATTTATAACACAAGTTCAAGATGAAGATGATCAGACAGTTGGATGGAGAATGCCTGAAGATGATCCATTACAATTCGATCGTCCGGCTTTTGTTGGTATAGGTAAAAATTTAATTGGTATTTATGTCGCAACTCTTTCATTAGCAAGTAGAATCTGGCAGGAAACACTCAGGTATAATTCTTTTGCAGAAAAATGTTTAACACTTGCCGAAAATTATTATTCATTAAGAAATAATGTTCCAAACATTTCAGGTGCGGGTACTGGTGTTTATATTGATAAGTCTTTTGAAGGTAAAATGGCATTAGGCGCTGTTGAACTCTATTTATCTACGAATCGGCAACAATTGTTAGATGAAGCAAGAACTTATGCAGATTTAGCAAAATCTGATTATTGGTGGAGTTGGGGCGATATAAATGCTCTGGCTCATTATAGGCTATCATCTTTTGATAAGACGCATGTTGAATTCCTAAAAAATAATCTTGAGCATTTTCATGAATTCAGCAAAGAAAATGTTTTTGAGCGGGGAGTTGATGTTTCTTGGGGAACTAATCATGCAATTCTTGGTGTAGTTTTACAAAATATTTTTTATGAAAAATTAACCGGTGACAAGTCATATTCAATTATGGCTTCAAAACAAAGAGATTATATTTTAGGAAGAAATCCCTGGGGGGTATCATTCGTCTCAGATTTTGGTGAAATTCACACAAAGTATTTTCATCATCAGGTGGCTCATTTTAATGGTGGTAAAATACCCGGAGCAGTAGCTGCAGGGCCAATTCCAAAATCAATATTAGAAGAACGAAAAATTGAATTTGAAAGACCTGATAGATTTGTTAAATTTCAAACAGAAGATATGGTTTATTTCGATGATAGGATGGATTATATCTCTAATGAGCCGACGATTTCTTCTAACGCAACAGCTTTATTTGTTTTTGGCTTTTTTTCATCGAGATAGACATTTTGTCTTAAATTGAATCATTCTCGTTATACAATCTCATAATTGGATTTTTACGGATAAAAATATTGCCAAAAATTAGCATAAACACACATTTTGTGGCATATTGATTGCGTAACAACTCTTGAAAAAAGAGGTTAATATGAGTTCTAGTATCCGATTAATATCATCTGGTTTTAACTTTTTAGATAAAAAGTGGGGTGGGATATACCGCGGCGGTAGTTATATGCTTATTGGACCAAGAAAATCAGGCAGAACATTACTTGGTTTGCAGTTTGCATTAGAAGCAGCTAAGTCGCAGGAAGTTTGCCTTTATTTTACCACTATGCGTCCGAAAGATTTAATGATTCAAGCAGCTTCATTAAATTTTGATATTCAGTCATACATGAACCAAAATCTCATAATTGTAGTCCGAGTTGCCCCTCCAAATGAAGTTTATGATACTCCTAATCCGGACGATTATTTAGTTGAATATATGAATGACATTATCACGGTTGTTAATCAATATAATCCACAGAGAATTATATTTGATGAATTAACTCCCTTTATAGGTTTCCGAAATTTAGAAATGATGAAAGATTCATTTTTAAAAACGCTTGAACATATTGAAGAGAGAGATGTTAGCAGCTTATTTATTATAGGTGAACCTGCAACCGAAAAAGCAGAGGAGATAGTAGATTCGCTTGCACAGTTTGTTACAGGATTAATCTATTTGCGAAAGTCTGGCAAAAAGTTAGAAGATCGTTTTCATGGCGGGCAAGTTATAATTAGCCCGAATGTCGGTCATACAGAAGGTCAATTTTCATCGGAATATAAAATTGAACCCTACAAAGGGGTAACAACTGATTACAAGAGACGCGAAGAAACAAAAGTAGTAACCGAAAGAACTGTAAACGATGAATACTCGAAATTTTCATCAATAAAAAAATCAAATGGAAATGGGCATCATTCTTCTGATGCAGGCGGTTATACTAATGTCTATACCTATAATGATTTTCAGTTGATTCTTAATAACCAAATTGCACTTTACAAAAGTACCGGTCAAACTTTTAATATTGTCTCATTCAAGCTAGATCCTACGGCAATTAGTAAGGGCTTATTAACATTGAATCAATTGCAAAATGCAATTCGTCTATCTAGTGACAAGAAAGATAAAATTTGTGCTTTTGATAATAAGGTACTAGTTTTATTGGTAAAAAGTAGTTCAAAGAATGTGATTTCGCTTATTCAAAATGTTCAAAGTAATTTACCGAGCACAGATTTTGATTACTTGAATGCAATACAAGAATATATTTCTATTTTCTCAATAGAAGTTGATGAAACAATAGATAACGCAGAGAGTTTGATAAAACATGCTATTGAAGCAGATAGAAATATGGGGAACCCATATACTCCGCTCACAAAATTCAATGAATAATGAACACCTGTTCTAAAATATTCATTATTCTCACACTCCTCCTTTTTACAACATCGTTTGCTCAAAATACCTCGGAATCCATGAAACGACGTGCACTACAGCACATGCAAGCCGGACGTTATGGCGAGGCTATTGATCAGTTAAATAAATTTATCGCACAAAATGCTCGTGAGGGAGAAGGTTATAATTTACGCGGTCTTTGTTATGAACAACGCGAAGAATATCAACTTTCTGTCCTTGATTTAAGGAGAGCAACAAGGCTGGATGCAACAAATCAAGAATACAGAAATAATCTGGAAAGAGTTTTAAATACATGGCACCAAATTTTATATCAAAGAATCGATGGTTATCAAAGAGAAATTGCAATTGATCCCATCAATCCATTTAACTACTTAGAAGTTGGTAAATCATATCGATGGTTGGAAGAATGGGCAATAGCCGAATTATGGTATGACAGGTATTTGGAGCGCGATAATAATGCATCTCCTGATGAAATCATACGATACACAGAAATATTATCACATACTGGTTCGATTCGCAAAGGAGAAATAAAATTAGCCGAATGGGTACAAAGACATCCCGATGATTGGCGCCTCTGGAGTCGTTATGGTTATTTTACAATGTGGTTGGGAAACTTTCAAAATGCTGAACGAGCATTCAGAACTGCACTAAGTTTTAAACCGTTCTTTAAAGAAGCTGAAGACGGATTAGATTTAGCATTACGACAAGGATATTTAACAAGAGAATCTCCGCGTTCTTTCGAAAGAGAGGAATATCCTATTGATAGATATTACAGGGTTCTAAGAAATAATCCTAACGATGATGGAGCTCGTTACGCATTAATTGATTATTTAATGCAAGAAAAACGATATGAAGAAGCTTATCAGCAATTACTTTATTTAGCCCCAAACCATGAAGGTACATCAACTTTTGAATCTTTGAGAGAACGAATAACAACAACAAGAGAAGAGTATTATACCGCAAAAATTGATACTGCCCTTGGTATTCTAAAGGAAGATCCAACGGATAGAGAAGCACTCATTCAAATGGTTGATTATTATTCGAACATGGAAGATTACGAACCTGTGGAAGAATTATTAAATGAGTATTTAGAATTAATCCCAAATGATGATGAACTTCGATTCAGGCTTGCAAAAGTATATTCATATCAACGCAAACTTCCTGAAGCTTATGAGCAAATTTTAATAGCCTTAGAGAATAATCCGAATAACCCGGATTATTTACTATTGGCCGGACAAATTCCTGTTTGGGATGACTCTGATTTGGATGCTGCCGAAGAAAGACTTGAAAAGGTATTGCAATTTCAACCAAGTAACATAAACGCTATTATTACACTCGGTACATTGAATTTTCAACAGCAAGAATTTGAGACTGCCCAAATATACAATCAACGCGCGATGTCATTAGCTCCGGATAATCCTGATGCCCAACAATTAAATTCAATGCTTGAATTACATTTTATTCGAGAAGAAGAAAATAGACGTTTCGAAAGATTGAATGAAGGTAGAACACTAGCTATGAATGGTTATTATAATGATGCCATTCCTTATTATGAAGAATACTTTAGTGAAGTCACCCCTACAACTGACTTAAAATATGAACTAGCAGATGTTTATGTAGGTGCTGAAAGATATTATGATGCGATAAATATGTACGATGAAGCATTAGCGGAATCTTATGACCTGGAGATGGACAAGCTTCGTGCAAAGGTAATGTATTGGAGTGATGATGCCTCTAGAGCGTTGCCCGAGTTTGAACGCTTGACTCAAGAGGATCCGTATGATACGGAAATTCAACTTTATCTTGGTGATACTTATTCAAAATTGGAGATGTTTGATAGCGCCAGAACCGTTTACAATAATATGCTTGATAATAATTTAGGACAACCCGAATTAGTTGAAGAAAGAATAGGGTGGCTGCCAATTCGACCCGAAGACGAAAGCTTTTTTACTCAAGGTATAAGATATCTAGGAAGTTATCTCTTAACGTATATGGTTGTGCAACCTGTAGCTTACGTTTTTATTGACGATCTAGATTTTCATTACAATTACTTCGGCGGAAATTTAGAAACTAGTTTCCTCCCATATTTAAGTGGTGGTGTTACTTGGATGCGAGGAAGATTAGAAAATGATTTTGGTGGGTTTAACTATACTGCCTTTAAAGGAAATTTATTTATTAGACCAATCGATGATTTGCTATTCCGTTTTAGCTATGGTGAAATGTATTCACCGGGCATTGTGCGTACCCCGATTGTCGAAGCTGGTGTTAAATATGATTATAAACATAAGGAAGGATATAGTTACGGTGTTGATTTATCATATACTCGTACTGATGCCTCAACCATTTTATATTCTCCTGGTTTAGTATTTACACGGTTAACCGGTGAACTTGCCAACTTAAAAGGATATTATGAATTTGAAACTAATATCAAGCTTGATCTTACTTATCAATTAATTAGAACGAAAGAGGGTAGTGCAATTCTAACAAATGGACTAACAATTATTCCTGAAAATTTGGGGAATAATTTTATTGGTAGAATTGGAAGAAAATTTTATCCGAATCTTTTGATAGGTTATGAATATTTATTCTCAGATTTCAAGTATACAGTTCCAGTCTATTATAGTCCCCAAGATTTTAATCAACATAGTGTATTCGCTGAATGGATGATTCTTAAAAACGAATTATGGGAAATAATGGTTGCCGGTAAACTTGGCTATATTCCACAAAGTGATTACGTAGTTAGGGAATTATCCGGACGAATTTATTACAATATTTCTGACACATTTCGTCTAATGGCAACCGGATTTGTAAGCAATTCATTTAGAGAACAATCCGGATATACATCCGCTTCTGCGTCAATAAGCGCGCTCTGGTCAATCTATTAGTCAAATTACTGTCTGATTTGGATAAAGCAACGTTCGTCTTATGTGTTACTTTAATGATTCTTTTGTAAGTTATTTAGTTGCAATGATTTAATTTAAGAGTTATATTCACATAAATTGTGTATAAAATTGAGGCATGATTCCGCTTATGTTCTCAATTGGAACAAGATATCTTATAAATAATTGTGAATTTAGCTTAATTAGAAGACTTTTATTGGCATTCAGTTTGTTTCTTAAATTTGTTATCAATATAGATTTCAAATATGCAAAATCGACTTCAAAAATATAAAATAGCTCTTGATAATAGAGAGCGTAAAGAACCAAAACGAAATGAGGGCAGAGATAAATTAAGAGCAATCATTATATCAGGATTGGTTTCACTCTTTTTATTAATTGTAATTTTAGTAACACTTCCGCTTACAGTTCTGTCTTGGAGTGGTTTATTTGTATATTCTTCCATCGTTGCACTCGTAATTTTTCTATTCGTTTTACTCTTTAGGTACTTTTCGATATTAGTAATGGCTTACCTTTATATCACTAAATATTCGGTTGAAGACAAGGAAGGCTATTATCCATTTGTTTCCATCATTGTCCCCGTATATAATGAAGGAAAGATTTTAAGAAGTTCAATCGAGTCATTGCTTGATATTGATTATCCAAACTATGAAATAATTGTGGTTAATGATGGTTCAACTGACAACACGGCCGCGGTAGCAGAAGAAGTAGTTGGTTATCAACAGGGAAGATCGGCACTTGTAAAAGTTTCATTAATCAACAAACCGAATGGTGGTAAATCAAAAGCGCTTAATGCAGGTATTCAATACTCTGAAGCTGAGTTTGTATTGTGCATGGATGGTGATTCTCAACTATCATCTAATACATTAAAGATGGGTGTTAGACATTTTGTAGATCCCAATGTCGGAGCTGTTGCTGGAAACGTAAAAGTTGAAAATCGTAAAAAAGTTTTAACTGATCTTCAGGCACTTGAGTATGTTGAAGGTCTTAATATGCCAAGAAGTGCGCAGGGCTTTTTAAGAATGGTCAATATTATCCCGGGTCCAATCGGAATATTTAGAAAAAGTGCACTCAGGGATGCCGGTTATTATTCAAGTGATACTTTTGCGGAAGATGCTGACATTACTCTTAAAATATTAGAAAAAGGTTGGAAGATAAGTTATGAACCTAATGCAATAGCTTATACGGAAGCTCCATCAAAATTACATCAACTCTTAAAACAAAGATATCGTTGGACAAGAGGAATTTTACAAGCTATAAGAAAGCATAGAAAACATATATATAACCCAACAGTTAATTTTAACAATACTCTTATACTTTGGTCAATGTTTTATGAAGCCTTAGTTTGGCCTGCGATGAATATTTTTGCTAATCTGTTTTTTATTATTGCTGCATTCTACGGTATGTCAAGTTTAGTCTTTTTCTGGTGGGTCGGTATTATGTTGTTGGATATGATGGCCGCAATTTATTGTATTGCTGCTGAAAGAGAAGAATTTAGACTTGTACCTTACTCAATTGTGTATCGGTTGATTTTTATTTTGCTTATCGACATCACAAAAGCGATGGCTACAGTTGAAGAGTTTTTAGGTATCAGTATGACTTGGGGAAAATTAGAACGTTCCGGAGTCGGGTCAACAACAAAGTCTATCAATAAACCGGATAGCGGTGTTAGATATAAAAAAGTTTAATTTATAATGGGAGTGCACTATGGAATTAATTCCTATACTATCCTTAATAGTTCTTGTTGCAACAATATCTACATTTATCCTTGCGGTGGGGGCTTACATACTTTACAAAATTCGAGAACGTAAAGGCAAAACAGCTCAAGCTCCTCAACCTTCAAGCATACCGGCAGAGTTAGTTGCTCCGACTCCTGTGATTGCCGAGCAACACACCGGCACCGGTATTAGAAGAACATTCGAGGAACCTTATCCTACAAGAGAAAGGACCGGAGAATATCAAAGAATGCCGGCCTACGAACCGCAACGAGCCCAAGGTGGTCCGGAAATGAGACCTACTTATGTTTCATCACCGCCACAATCGCCTTCTAGTAGCAGATATACGTCTGCTTCTGAAGACCGCTATTCAACTTCAGAACGTAAAAAGTTCATGCGCTATACAAAAGATGGTTATGTAGAACCGACAACCGAACGTGAAAAGAAGAAAAAAGAGGATCAACTTAAGTGGCGATAACCAGAGAACCAAAGGGTCTTCGGGTTAATTACCTGATAATATTTTTAAGCGGCTTAGTATTGCTTGCTGCAGCAATACTAATATTTATGCTTGTCGTAAAAAATGTGTATGGTAATTATGAGTTATCTGAAATTCTTCCTTCAAGGGAGAACTTAAATGTTCTTACTTGGGATAAACAAAAGAAAGTTGCAATTCTATATTCAAACTATACAGAAAATATGCTTCCCGAAGGGAGTACGTGGATAAGTGATAACATCGACACTTGGGAAACATTTATAAAAGCATCACGTATGAATTACGATCTGATTAGCGATCAAATTATTGAACTTGGCGAACACTTTGAATATCCGGTTATCATTTTACCCGCAGCCAAATCTATGAGCGACAAGCAACTGATTCAATTAAAAAAATATCTAGAAAACGGTGGAAGTATATTTGTAACTAGCGGAATCGCTACATATTCAGATGAAGCTAAATGGCGAGGTTGGGAATTTTTTACTGAAACTTTTGGGATGAATTTTTATAAAGAAATTCATCCACGTGATTTTGAACGAAAGGTACATACTCTGAGAGGTAACTTACCATTAACAGCAGGCATCCCAACAGGGTATTCCTTAAAAATTGCAACTTGGGATAGACCTATTTATGCGGAAGTTTTAGAACCACGAACAACACAAGTTAGTTTCTGGTATGACTATACCCGTGAAGCTGGTCTTGTTATGGAAGAAATTAAAAAAAGTGCTGGTATTGCTTATGGTACTTACGGCAAAGGTAGATTTGTTTGGTTTGGTTTTGAACTCAATTCAGTGCTGGGTGAGCAAGAAGATTATATCTATTTCGAAAAATTGTTTAACAATAGCATGAGTTGGCTGACATATAGACCTACGGCTTATATTAAAGACTGGCCGGCAACTTATGATGCAGCTATGATATTAGTTCCAATAATTAATGAACAACCCTCTAACATAAATAATATTTTACCGATTGTTAACAAATATAAACTTCCCGCATCGGTATTTGTGCATCCGCAAACAGCAATAAATTATCCGTCATTAATCAAATCGCTTTCGGGCAAGGTAGATATCGGACCTATAGTTGATGTAGGTTTCTTAGAATCACCATTTGACACAATAAACGCACTGTATGATAGAGAACTTCAATTCGCAAATATGGGAATAGCCAAAGATACTTTGGAATCTATTAGCGGTTCCACAGTAAAAGGATTAATGCCACAGTATGGTTATTATGACGATAATACTATTCTTGGGATGTCAAGATACGGCTATGATTACCTAGTAACCGATTCTTTGACGGACAGATCTGTTCCAAAGATAGTTTTTCGAAATGAAAAACCTATTCTCATCATAACAAAAACTGCACGTGATGATTATGAGGTTATTGAAGAATATGGGCTAACTAATAAAGATTTTCAGCGCTATACTTATGAAGAAGATATTAATAGACTGTTGTTTGAAGGCGGACTTTACGTATTAAAAATTCACACTGAATATCAGTTGCAACCACAATATGTTGATGTAATGAATGATGTTATAAAATATGCTAAAGACAATAATATTTGGTTGGCTTCGGTTGATGATATCTTAACATGGTGGAAAAGAAGAGGAAACATAGAAGTTAGATACGAATGGAGAAGTAAAAGAAGAATTAGTGTAGAAGTAACAAATCCTTCCGATAATATAGTAGAAGAATTTGTTGCCGAAGTAAATATTAATAAACCTGTAAGAAATGTCAGCATCTCATCGGAAATAATAAATACCGATATCCCGGAATATGAATTTGATCAGGGTGCAAATGCGATATACATGTATGTGAAAAACTTAAAGCCAAATGAAACTCGTATTTTCTTGATTGATTTCGAAAATGAACTTCCATTGTAAATGATAAAGAATTTGGGATTTATTTATCGATTAGCTAAATATTCACTAAATTACCGGAATAAAAAATTAACCGGTATTTATACTCATGATGAAAGTTAAATTCTTACTCGTACTTTCAGTTTTTATACTGTTTTCTTGTGTAGAAAACGTAACTGACTCAACATCAACCAGACCGACAATTCGAATAATCAGCCCAACTTCAGGAGACACTGTGCAAATTGGTTATAATTTAATAGTGTATGAAGCATCGGATTATACAGGTGGTCAAGGTTTGGACCAGTTTGAGGTAATTATTGAAAGTGTAAATGGAAGGTTTGTTGAAGTCTATGAAGCTGATCAAGGATCTAATACTGATATCTATTTAAATGTAGATTCAACTTTACTCGGTACTAAAATCGATTATTTTGTGAATGTCCGAAATGTTGAAGGCACTTATGCTACCAGTGAAGTTCAAAAAGGATTACCTGTTGTTCTAACATTGGAAGCACCTCCGGCGCCAACCAATTTAATTTTTACAAAAATATCAACAGGTTCGGGTAATCTATCTTGGGATGATAATTCAAAAACCGAAGATAATTACGAACTTTGGAGAAGAGTTGGTACTACCGAAGAATATAATTTATATAAAACCTTGCCGCAAAATACAATCAGTTTTAATGATAATGGATTATCAGAGCTTCTAGTTTATTATTATAAAGTAAGAGCAATCAATAAATATGGTGAATCTCCTTTTAGTAATGAAATAAGCTCAAAAGGCGGAGAAGCGTTTAATTTACAAGCTGTAGCTTTAGGCGCAAATCAAATATTACTTACTTGGGAAAGCGATGAAGTAAACATACTCGGATTTAAAATTCAGCGGACAAATCCAACGACTGGAAATTATGAGCAAATAGCAGTGGTTGCCCCTTCAGTAAGAGAATATACTGATAAGAGTTTACTTGCTAGTACAACATACTCATATAGAATAGCATCTTTTACAAGCACATCTCAAAGTGCTTGGTCAAATGTTGCTTCAGCAACAACAGCATCGGCGGATGTACCGGCTCCCACTAATCTAATTGCAGAGTTTGATTCTGAAGAAAGGAAAGTAATTGTTCGCTGGACTGACAATACAGATCAAGAAATTGGAACTTATGTAGAAAGACGTGAGGGAAATACCGGCAACTTTGTTCAAATAGGCAATACAACTGCGGATATAAATATATTTAAAGATTCCACTTATAATACAGAGACCACTTATTATTATAGAGCTCGTCATAGAACAGTTCAAGGATTTTATACTCCGTACAGCAATATTGACGATGTATATATTCCACTTTTGCCGCCATCAAAACCTACAACATTACAGATTTATGAAGTGCTGGGAAGTAGCAACCAGTTTTCTCTAGTATGGACAGATAATTCAAATGATGAGGATGGTTTTACTGTTTTTATTAAAGTCGGTAGTTCCGGAACATATACTTCATATGCAAATTTTGCAGCTAAATCAGGAACTGGAATATATGGAACAACAATATCAGTTCCTGATGCAAATTCTAACGAATACTTTTTTAAAGTCAGAGCATTTAAGGGAAATCTTAACTCAGATTTCTCAAATGAAGTTAGTACAAGAGGAAATACGGGAACAATTGTCCTAACAATTCCTTCAAATGCTATAACTCCGAATACTGCAGTTTTATTATGGCAAGACATTTTTGAAAATGAGTTTGTTTACTTTATTGAAAGGAAACGATTGTCCTGGCCTTCTGAAAGTGAATTTAGTGTTGTTGGAACAATCGGTGGTGCGGTAAATTCCGGAGCTACAATATCATATACTGATCGTAATTTGGATCCAAACACTCAATATGTGTTTCGTGTAAGAGCTTTACTTAACACTCAACAATACTCTAATTACTCAAATGAAGTAACAATAACAACTCCTTTTAACTAATGACTGTTGATAAAAACATATTGTCGATTTTAGAAAACTTAATTCCTTTTCCAACATTTATTTTAGATGATGACGGACGAATTGTTGATTTCAATCAAAAAGGTAAAAAATTCCTACCGGATGTAACATTCAACACAAGTATTTTTGAAGTGCTCGATAAAGAATTTACTACTGTATTAGAAAGATTACTTTATGAAGCTAAGAACTATGATAAAAGTGTTAAAGAAAATGTGCTAGTACAGAAAGGGGAGAACAATGAGGAATTTGAAGTTGCAGTGACTCCTTTTACTGATAATGTACAAAAAACATTTATAACTACAGTTAGGTTGATAATCGGCGGTAAAGGAAAAAAAGAACTGCAGCGTTTTACAATTGTTACTGAAGAGATCGATAAAATTGTACACGATGAAGATTTGTTTGAAATTATTAAATCTGTAAAGTCGGCATTCCCTTTTACTTTTATCGGGAAAGCGAAAATCCAAAAACAAATTGATATGCTTGAGGGATTTTTTTGGATTAAAGATAATTCAAGAAGATATATTCTTGTTAATCAAAAATTTGCTAATGTACTAGGAGTAAAATCTAAGCAATTAGAAGGACGCTTTGAAAAGGATGTTCTTCCTCATTTCCAAAATAAATTATACTCTACAATTGATTCTTATATTAATGAAACTACTAATTCTGTAATAATTGAAGCAACTTCTTCTGTATCACCTTACGGAGATCAACCGTATGAAGTTTTAGAGTTCCCGATACTTGATATAGATAATAATGTTGTAGCAATCGTAGGTATTTCACAAAGAGTTAAAACAAAATCATCTTCGGTAGACACTTCGAATAAACTCAGTTTTGATCTAGTAAAAGATCTTGGTCTAAAGTATTTAGTAACGGACAGTAGAGGAAGAATAATTTCTTACGATGAAAAAGTCCGGACATTCTTCCATTCGTCGCAAGATATTACAAATCAAAATATTTCTGATTTATTTGAAGACGATAATATTAGACAAGAACTTACGAATTTTCTAAAATCCCAAAACAATAAAATAGTTCTGAAATTTTCTGAAAGCATTGAATTAAATGTATTGCGGTTGCAAAATGAAAGAGAAAAGGAACCAAAAATTCTTTTGCTTTTTAATGACCAAAACAATTTAGATCCAAAAACTGCGGGGATATTAAAAATGTACGACGCAATAATGAAAATCAGTCCACAGCCAATGTTTATATATGATATAGAAAATTTAAAATTTCTTGAAGTAAATGATGCGGTTGTGAAGTTGTACGGTTATTCAAAAGATGAACTACTAAATATGGATCTAACCGATCTCTATTCACCGGAAGATATCCAAACCTTATTGGAATCCACCAACAAGAAATCGCAATCTAACGATTTCACTGGTCCGTGGCGGCATAAAAAGAAAGACGGAACTTCGATATTTGTCGAGATCAGCAAATCACAATTAGAATTTAAAGGTAAAAGTGCACACATAAATATTGTCAGAGATGTTACTGAAGACATTAAGCAGAACAAAAAAATAAAACTATTCAAATCTGCATTTGAAAATAGCAGTGATCTTATTTTTATCTCTGATAGTGATGGTTTTATTACATACGCAAATGAATCTGTAATAAGAACACTTGGCTATACAAAGCACGATCTTGACAAGAAACCATTTCTGTCTTTGTTAAAAGATGATGAGAGAGCTGATTTTAACAAGAATATTATTCACTCAACATCTAAAGAAACAAAGAAAATTAAAACAGAAATTAAGAATTCATCTTCTGAATTAGTTGAAGTATCCTTTACTGCAACACCTATTCATGAGTATAATGGGGAACTCGAGTCTATTGTACTTATTGGTAGAATAAAACAGCAACAAGTAAAAATTGTAAATGAACAATCTACTATTTCAAGTAGTAAAGGAGTTGACCCATCGTTTTTATCCAATGTGTTTCATGAAATTTTAACTCCGATCAATGTAATTCTCGGTTTTGTCCAGGAAATTAATGACGGGCTAACAAATCCAAGTTCCGAACAAGTTGAAGCAATTGATATTATAAAAGAGAATCAAAAGTTATTACTGCAAACTATGGACACGGCAGCTGAGTATTCGGCACTTGAGGATAATAAAATTCAATTCAAACCCGAAGAGATTGTCTTTGTCGATCTATTGGAAGAAATACAATCCACAACTGAAAGAACAGCGAAGACCAATAGTCTGGAACTTACTTATGGAAAAATTTCATCTTCTTTAAAACTGACGACGGACAAACATCATTTCGTAATTTTAATCACTCAGTTTTTAAAATATGCGATGCAAATAAGTAAGGAAAACAAAATTTATCTTTCGGCTTACACCTATGGTAATGATCAGTCGATAGTTAGTATAAAAGATAAACGCGACGGTATTACACCACATTTATTAAACGGATTAACAGATATTTTCACAAAGGATGAAGACTCAATTCGTAAAAGCCATGGTTTTTCACGAATAACAACAAAACTCTTTAGAAAATTAATTATCGCACTAAATGCTCGATATGAAGTAATTAGTAAAGATGATAAACCGATTGAGTATGGGATTATTTTCCCGGATATTTTAGAAATAGAAGCTGCTGAAATTGAAGATGAATTTACTGCTGCCGTTAAAGAAAGAGAGAAACAACTTAAAGAATTAGAAGAAAAACAATCAATAAAAGATAAAAAGGAAGCAGACACAGCTCAAAAAGACGTTAATATAAATGTCCATGTCACATCAACACCGGCTGAAGAACCCAAACTTGAAACACCGGTAATTCCAAAGGAAATTAAAAAAGAAGTAAAATCCGCACCAGTAATTCAGCAAAGTCGTGATAGAAAAGAGGTTAATCTTGTCTCTCTAAAATGTTTATATGTAGAAGACCAGATTGATTCTCAGATTCTATTCAAAGTGCAAATGAAAGAATTAGAAGAAATCGAATTTGCCAAGAGTTTTGAGGAAGCACTTCCTAAAATAAAGAGTAAAGAGTTTGATTTTATTGTCATGGACATTAATCTCGAAGGTGAATATAACGGTTTGGATGCACTAAGAATTATTCAAAAATTACCCGGCTATCATAATAAACCTATAATTGCAGTAACAGCATACGTTCTGCCGGGAGATCGAGATAAATTTATTGCTGCTGGATTTAGCGACTTTATTTCCAAACCTATCTTAAAAGATAAATTAGTTGATGTTTTGGAAAAAATTCTCTGATTAATATTAGTATATAAAAGAATTTGAAGCGACTTCTCTTAAGTCGCTTTTTTTTTGTTTGACAATAAAAATATTACTCACTAAGTTATACCATACAAATGTATGGTATAAGTGAAAGCCGGACTAACTAAAATTCAGAAACAGATATTAGATTTTATTATCGATAATAAATCTAATTTTGGTATGCCACCAACATTAGCAGAAATAGCAAATCATTTTAAATATAAAAATAGAGCGACGGTTCAACAGCATTTGAAGGCTATTGAAAGGAAAGGCTATCTTAAAAGGAATCCCAAAATATCTAGGGGTATAGAACTCACTCTTGATGAAAAGTTTTTTATTCCGAGGCCGGTGATTGGTGAAGCGGCAGCAGGTAACCCACTGGTTGTTTATCCGGATTCAATCGATACGATTCAATTACCTACTATTGCTCGTATTCCGAAAGAATCGTTCCTTGTTAAAGTAAAAGGGGATAGTCTAAAGGATGCATACATTTTTAATGGTGATATAGTGATTGTTGATCCAAGTTTGCAGCCAAAAAATGGCGATTTATCCATTATTGTTTTAGATGATTCCGCAGTAGTGAAAAGATTTTTTAAAAAAGCTAACTCTTTCGAATTACATTCTGAGAATCCGGATTATGATGCGATTGTTGTGGATATAAAGCACCATAATTTTAGAATTGTTGGTGTTGTGATCGGTATTTATAGAGTGATTCATAAAAAAGTAATTTAGAGTGGAGTGGGGAATTATGTGGATCCAAAAAGAATTTGGGTTGAAACCAAGAAGAAGAGGATTTCATTTAATAACTGATGAAATTCTAAAAAACTGTGAAGAAATACATAAAGTAAAAGTAGGTCTATTGCATATTTTTATTCAACATACTTCTGCATCGTTAACATTAAATGAAAATGCTTCGTCCGATGTAAGGAGTGATATGGAAAAACATTTTAATAATATTGTACCGGAAAATGCTCCATATTACCAACATACATTTGAAGGAGCAGATGATATGCCGGCTCATATTAAATCATCAATTTTAGGAGCATCTTTGACAATACCAATCAAAAATGGAAGTTTAAATATGGGAACGTGGCAAGGTGTCTATCTTTGCGAACATAGAAATAATGGCGGAGCACGAAGATTAATAATAACAATTAATGGTGAATCAAATGAATAGGGCAATACTAAACTCACCTGTTGGATATTTAGAGATTGTTGAAAATAATGATGCTATTATTAAGATTAATTATCTTGAAGAACATGTTATAATTAAAGAGAATAAATTATATTATCTAAACAAAACTATAGCTCAAATTAATGAGTATTTTAAAGGAAAAAGAAAGCAATTTGACTTAAAATTAAAACCGGAAGGAACCGATTTTCAAAAAGAAGTATGGAAAGAGGTATTAAAAATTCCATTTGGAGAAACAAGATCTTATCAAGAAATTGCAGATAATTTGGGTGATCCCGGAGCAGTACGTGCAGTAGGAAATGCTAACGGACATAATCCTATTCCCATTTTAATACCGTGCCACCGTGTGATTGGTTCGGACGGAAAATTGACTGGTTATTCTGGGGGTATTAGCAGAAAAGAATGGCTTCTTAAACATGAATTAACTTTTTCTGATGCTGAGATGCAATTAGGTTTATTTTAGCTACTAAGTATCATGAGATTTTGCTTCTATTGGATCACCGATGAGTTTTTCCGTCGTCCATTCCATATCTATCATATTTTCTTGTTGTCTCTTCGCACAAGGTTCATAAGTACAATACTTGCATAATTCCGGGTAACAATAGTCAAAATGTATTCTGACCTGAGCTTCGGGAAAAATATTATTCAAATTATCTACTATAGTTTCTTCTTCGTGATGTGAAGTTTTTATTTCAAAGTAGTATGGAATGGTAAGATGAAAATCTATAAATACTTTTTCAGCCGATTTCCAAAATCTTAAATGATGTATGTCAATCCAATATGTGTTTCGCATTTGTGAGATATTACTAACTATTTTTTCTAAAGTCTCGGGATCAGTTTCATTCATTAAACCTCCTATCGATTCTCGCACTAATCTAGAACCCGTAACTAAAATGTTAATAGCAACCCCAATAGCAAATAGAGGATCGAGAAGATAAAAATCCGTAATTAGTACTAATGTTAAACCTATAATTACACCTATGCTCGTATATGAATCCGTCAACACGTGTTTGCCATCCGCAACTAAAGCTAAAGAATGAGTTTCTTTACCCTTACGTATCAAGTAAAAACCTAAGTAAAGATTTATTACTCCGGCAACTGCAATTATAATTGTACCTATTGAAAGTTGTTCTGGTCTTGCTCCAACAACAATATCTTCAACGGATGTGTATATAATTGTAAATGCTGCAATCACAATTAGAAGTCCTTCAACTCCTGCTGAAAAGTATTCAATATTTCCGTGTCCGTATAGATGTGATTTATCCGGTGGGCGGGAACTTAATATAATACTATATAGAGCCATAGATGTAGCAGCGACATGCACAACCGATTCAGCTGCATCGGAAAAAATTGCACTTGAACCGGTGATTATATAAGCAGTTATTTTTGCAGCGAACATTCCGAAACCGACAAATAAAGATATAAGAGCCGCTTTTTTCTTTAATTGGATATTTTCGTTCTCATTCATAGTAAATAGCTAAATAATTTTTGAATCCGGAGTAAAGATACCCAAAATTAACATTAACTTGATAATTTGTTTTTAGTGAACAAATCTAAATATTTTCGACTAATTGAGAAATAATTCTCTAATATTCCTAAATCTAGGAATGAAAATGATCGAGAATGAAAGAATATATTGCGAAAAATATCTCTATATAAACTATCTCATTTTGAATCCGAAATGGCACATTTCTTGTCAAAATAATAGAAAATCAACACAGGTACCGAGATGCACAAGCAAATATTTGAACATTTCCCTAAAAAAGATAGAAGTAATTTAATAGCACTACTTCAAGAAGTACAAGAAGTTTATGGCTATCTGCCTGAATCAGCATTACAAGATGTTTCCGATTTTGTGGGTATGCCACTGAGCGGAGTTTATGGAGTGGCTACTTTTTATAATCAATTTCGTTTGACTCCGCTCGGTAAAAATGTTATTCGTGTCTGCAGAGGTACAGCTTGTCATGTTAAAAACTCAGCAAATATTTTAACAGCCTTAGAAACTGAACTGGGAATTACCGCAGGTGGAACTACACGCGATAAATTATTCACTTTAGAAACTGTGGCTTGTATTGGAGCTTGTAGTATTGCACCTGTAATTAATGTTAATGAAGAATATTATGGTAGAATTGCGGTAAAAGAAATATCCAAAATTTTAAATAAATATAAAAACGCAGCTAAACAAGATAATATGAAAAAAGAGACTGTGAGTGCATGATGAAATCTTTTCTTGAAATACAATTTAATAATGGTTATCACTCGCCTGAAAGACCAATTAATGAATTTATAACGCATTGTACGGACGAATCGTTAAGCCCATCTCAAAAAGATATTATTTTGGATTATAACCGGAGATTAAGATACGAAATTCATGATTTGCCGATTATTTTCATTGGAATGGGAACTTGCGGATTAGCTTCAGGTGCCGATAAGGTAAAGCTAGCCATTGAAGAGGAGCTGACAAAGAAAAACTTGAAAGCTATTATTGTTCCAACGGGTTGTATAGGCTATTGTGCAAAGGAAGTTCTTGTAGATATAAAATTGCCGGATGAAGAAAGAATTTGTTATTGCGAGGTAACTCCAAAAGATGTCCCTGAATTAATTCAAACAGCAATCGTAGAACAGGACATCCACAAGGAAAAATTATTAGGGACACATGGCGAGGGTAAAAGTGGTGTAAGAAGAATTAATGATATCACTTTCTTCAGAAAACAAAAAAGAATCGTTCTAGAGAACTGTGGAATAATAAATCCAGATTCTATTGACGAATTTATCTCAAGAGGCGGATTTAAAGGATTAGATAAAGCGCTTAGATTAATGTCACCCAAAGAAGTTGTAAAGGAAATTTTAGAAAGTGGACTAAGAGGAAGAGGCGGTGGGGGATTCCCAACTGGTAAAAAATGGGAGATGGCATTTAATAATAAAGCTGATCAAAAGTATTTAATCTGCAATGCTGATGAAGGTGATCCGGGCGCTTTTATGGATCGTTCAATTTTGGAAAGCGATCCTTATAGACTAATAGAAGGAATGATAATCGGCGCTTACGCAATAGGTGCAAGTTATGCTTATATCTATTGTCGTGCTGAGTACCCACTTGCAATTAAACGTTTACAAAATACTATAGATAAATGTAAAGAATATGGTTTACTCGGAAAGAACATACTGAATTCCGGATTCGATTTAGAAATCAAAATTAAAAAAGGTGCGGGCGCGTTTGTCTGTGGTGAAGAGACAGCATTGATTGCTTCAATTGAAGGTAAGAGAGGAATGCCGAGACCGAGACCTCCTTATCCCTCAGATTCCGGACTCTGGGGTAAACCAACCATTATTAATAACGTGGAAACTTTCGCAAATGTTTCGGCAATTATTTCTAAAGGTGCAGCTTGGTTCTCTTCAATTGGAACCGAATCATCTAAAGGAACTAAAGTATTTGCTCTAAGTGGTAAAATTGAAGTAAGTGGATTAGTTGAAGTCCCAATGGGAACAACTCTCCGAGAAGTTGTTTTTGATATCGGTGGTGGAATACCGGATGGAAAAAGATTTAAAGCCGTTCAAATTGGAGGACCTTCAGGCGGATGCTTACCGGATGAAGTTATGGATACATCTGTTGATTATGAGTCGTTGAAGATGGTTGGTGCAATGATGGGTTCAGGCGGTTTTGTTGTTATGGATGAAGATACATGTATGGTTGACGTTGCTAAATATTTCTTAACATTCATCCAAAATGAATCATGCGGTAAATGTGTTCCTTGCAGAGAAGGAACAAAAAGAATGTTGGAAATAATCGAACGAATTCCAGTTGCATACAATGGTAACGGAAATAAACTTGCACAATTACAAAGATTTAAAGGAATTATTCATTTACAAAGATTAGCAGATGTTATAAAAGACACATCATTATGCGGTTTAGGTCAAAGTGCACCAAATCCGGTTTTATCCGGTTTACGTTATTTCAAAGATGAATATGAAGAACATCTATATGAAAGAAAATGTACTTCGGGAGTTTGTAAAGAATTGTTGGTTTACACTGTTAATACAGAAATATGTAACGGATGTGGATTGTGTGCAAGAAAATGTCCGAGTGATGCAATTATTGGTGAGAAGAAACATCCTTATCACATCATTGAATCAAAATGTATTAAATGCGGTATGTGTGTTGAAACATGTCGTTTTGAAGCAATTATTGTCAATTAAAATTGTCGAAGGAAAATATCATGGTTGAATTGACCATTAATAATATTAAAGTAAAAGCAGAAGAGGGAATGACCATTCTAGATGCGGCTAAATCAGTTGGAATCAATGTCCCGACTTTGTGCCATATGAAAGATTTATTCCCAACCGGCGCATGTAGGTTATGCGTTGTTGAAGTTGACGGAATGCGCGGGTTGACTCCGAGTTGTGCGTATCCCGTTTCGGAAGGAATGAATGTTCATACAAATTCTGCTCGTGTTAGAATTGCTCGTAAAACTATTGTTGAGCTTCTTATTGAAAATCACCCGCAAGATTGTTTAGTATGTGTTAGAAATAAAAATTGCGAACTGCAAGATCTTTCGGAGACTTATGCAATTCGGGAACATAGATTTGTTGGCGAGCATAAAGACCATGCAATTGATATTTCCAGTGCTTCAATGGAACGTGATCCGGCTAAATGTATTCTCTGCGGCAGATGTGTTCGTGTATGTAATGAAATTCAAAAAGTCGGTGCAATTGATTTTACTAACCGTGGATTTAGCAGTAATGTTACAACCCCGTTTAACAAAGGATTGAACATAAGTGATTGTATTCTTTGTGGACAATGTATTTTAGCATGCCCAACTGCGGCACTCCGCGAGAAAAGTCATGTTAAAGTTGTTGCGGCAGCCACAAATAATAAACACAAGTACCCAATTGTTCAAATAGCTCCAGCAGTGAGAGCTAGTTTGGGTGAAGAATACAATCTTCCGATGGGCAAAAATGTAACCGGACAACTTGTAACCGGTTTACGCAGACTTGGATTTAAAAAAGTCTTTGATACTAATTTTGCAGCGGATTTGACAATAATCGAAGAAGCCTCAGAATTCATAAATAGAGTTCAAAACGGTAAAACTCTCCCTATGTTTACTAGCTGCTGCCCAGGTTGGGTTAAATATGTTGAACAAAACAGACCAAATCTTCTTCCTCATATTTCAACTTGTAAATCTCCGCACGAAATGGAAGGCGCAGTTCTAAAAACATACTATGCTAAGAAAATGGGTATTGATCCAAAAGATATTTTTGTTGTATCCATCATGCCTTGTACCGTTAAAAAATTTGAAGCTGAACGACCGGAGCTGACAGAAGAACACCTACAAGATGTTGATGCAGTTTTAACTACAAGAGAATTGGTTCGAATATTCAAAATGGCTGGAATTGATTTTGAAGATTTACCAGAAGATGAATTTGATAATCCGCTTGGCGAATCAACCGGTGCTGCCGCTATATTTGGTACTTCCGGTGGTGTAATGGAAGCTGCTGTTAGGACAGCTTACTATAAGTTAACAGGAAATAATTTAGATAAAATGGAATTGGAGGATTTACGAGGAACTGAAGGTGTAAAAGAATCATCAATCAAAATAAATGATCAAACTACAATTAATGTTGCAGTTGTAAATGGGATTGGAAATGTTGCGCCAATACTCGATGAAATTGAAGCCGGAACATCTAAGTATCATTTTATTGAAGTAATGGCTTGCCCGGGTGGATGTATAAATGGTGGTGGACAACCTATCCATCAAAGACCGGAAAAAATTCGCAAACGAGTTCAAGTTTTATATCAAATAGATGCTAATGCAAAATCTAGAAAATCACATGAGAATGAATCGGTTAAAAAACTTTATGATGAATTTTTAGTTGAACCTAACGGACATAAAGCTCATGAGATTTTACATACATCTTATATGGATAGGAAAAAGTTACTTAAAAAAAGTTGACCAATATTATGGTTGGAATTGTTTCAACAATAGGGCAGAGATGTAAAAGATGCTATTCATGCGTACGTGAATGTCCTGCGACCGCTATTCGTGTGGAGAATGGTCAAGCCGTTGTTATTGCCGAAAGATGTATAAGCTGCGGACATTGTGTAAAAGTTTGCTCTCAAAAAGCAAAAAAAATATTAAGTGATAAAGAAAGAGTATTATTCGATCTTATTCCATCCCACAAAACCATTGCAATATTTGCGCCTTCAATTGCTGCCTCATTTCCGGAAGCATATTCAAAGATTCCTGCTGCATTAAAGAAAATTGGTTTTGAAAAAGTTTGTGAGACTGCCTTTGGTGCTGATCTTGTTGCAAAATTATACAAGGAAGAATTTGAAAAGGTAAATGGAAAGACTATAATAAGTTCCCCTTGTCCCGCAGTAAATAATTATATCGAAAAATATTTTGTTGATCTTGTTCCACATTTAGCAAAGATCGTTTCTCCAATGATTGCGATGGGAAGATACCTTAAAGAAACTGAAGGTAATCATTGCAAAGTTGTTTTTGTTGGCCCTTGTGTCGCAAAAAAAAGTGAATATATTGATCCTGAAGTTGAAAATGAAATTGATGCTGTCCTGACCTTTACCGAATTGAAAGAGATTTTCGATGAACTAAAAATTGATCTTACTTTAATGGAAGATCAAGATTTCGATCCACCGTATGCTAACTTCGGCAAATCATTTCCTCTAACCGGTGGATTACTAAAAACAGCCGAAATATCTTCGGATGTGCTTGCTAGAAATGTAATAGTTGTTGACGGAAAAGAAAAAGTGGTGTCAATAATCAAGGACATTTCAGAAAATAAAATCAAATCAAAATTTGTTGATATACTTTTTTGTGAAGGCTGCATAAACGGACCGGCGATTGATACTGATCTGAACTATTACTCAAGACGAGAAAAAGTCGTTGAATTTATTGATAAGAACTTACAAAATATCGATAAGCGGGTTTGGAAATGTGATATCTATAATAGTCGTCACATAGATTTTACAAGAAACTTCCATCCTAAATCACAAAGACGACCAATGCCTTCGGAAGAAAAAATTAAAGAGATATTATCACGAACAAATAAAATCGAGAAGAAAGATGAATTGAACTGCGGAGCATGTGGTTATCCTTCTTGTCGCGAATATGCTATAGCCATTGCTAAAGATTTAGCGGAAGAAGATATGTGTCTTCCATATCTAATTGAAAAACTTGAGAATGCTTATACAGATCTCAAACAAACACAAGAGCAATTACAAAGTGCAGAAAAACTAGCTTCAATTGGCCAATTAGCAGCCGGAGTAGCTCATGAAATTAATAATCCGCTAGGCACAATTATTCTCTATGCCGCTATGCTTAAAAGAGAAGTTGAATCGAAAAAGTGTAATGTGACAAATCCTGATGACTACACGATGATTATTGACGAAGCAAACAGATGTAAGAATATTGTATCCAATTTATTGAATTTTGCAAGACACGGTAAACTTAAAATTACATCAGTGAACCTTCCTAAAATAATTGATGAAATTGTTCGATCAATAAAAATTAATCCATCTTTTAAGGATGTGATTCTCAACATAAATAACAATTGTACTGATGAAATTATTAGTGCTGATCCGGATCAAATTAAACAAGTTTTTCTGAATGTTATTACAAATGGATGTGAAGCACTTGAAGAATCCGAAATAAAAAATCTTACAATAAATCTTCGCAACGATGACACAATAATAATTACCGAAATAATCGATACTGGCTGTGGAATTCCTGAAGAAAATATGAAGAAACTTTTTACTCCATTCTTTACAACCAAAAAAATGGGAAAGGGTACCGGTCTTGGTTTAGCGATAACTTATGGTATAATCAAAATGCACAGAGGTGATATTGCTGTTAAAAGTAATCAATCTCACGGCAGTATTTTTACAATTAAACTTCCGCTTGAAAAATCAGAAAAGCGTATTATGATGAATTAGGAGAATCAAAATGTCAATTGCAGAAAAAATAAAAACAGTATTGTTAGTCGATGATGATATCGATTTGCTTGAACAAAATAGAGTATTACTGGAATCCAAAGGATTTGAAGTTGTAACAGCCGAATCAGGTAAGGAAGGTTTGGAACTATTTAATAAAGTAAAACCTTGTGCTGCGATAATCGATCTAATAATGGAAGAACATGATTCAGGTTTTATACTTTGTCATAAAATTAAAAAAACAGAACACGGTAAGAAGATACCGGTATTCATACTTACGTCGGCAACCTATGATACCGGTTTTAAATTCTCGGTAGAAACAGACGAGGAAAAAGAATGGATAAAATGCGATGGTATTTTAAATAAACCAGTTGTTCTTGATGAGCTTATAATGAAATTTGAAAATTTCTTAGACAATTGAATCTATTAGCATGCAAAACGGATACACTCCAAAAGTATTAATTATTGACGACGAAAAGGGATTACGAATCGGTACTCAACGATTGCTCGAATCGGAAGGGTATGAAGTGTCCACAGCTGAAAATGGCACTACTGGAGTTAAGCTATGTGTAGAAAATGATTTTGATATTGCATTAATTGATTTAAAAATGCCTGATATGGATGGCATTGAAGTTCTAGCAGAAATAAAGAAAGCCAAACCTAATACAATATGTTTTATTGCAACTGCTTACGCAAGTTATGACACAGCAATTGAATCAACTCGATTAGGTGCATACGGATATATACCAAAACCATTCACACCAGACGAATTACTTTATAATCTTAAAAAAGGATTTACACAAAGATTATTAATTCTTGAATCCGAAGAATTAAAGAAAGAAAGAGAAAGAAGTTTACTTGAGATTGCTAATGAAAGGAGCAGACTTAATACAATTATTCAAGCAATTACAGATGGTGTTTTAGTTATAAACAGACTAGGGGAAGTTGTTTATTCTAATAATGCTGCACTGAAATACTTGAATATAGAGGATGTAAAAATCGGTAAAATGATTTTAAATAAGCTTCCTCAAAAAGTTAATGAGCTTGTAAATAAATATCTATCTAATGACGAAGTAATTCATAAATCATACACTACACAGATTGAGATACTGCCGAACGAATTATTTATTGAAGCAATTACTTCTCCGGTTTCAAATCCTGATGAATCACTTGCCGGAGTTGTTCTTGTTATTCGGAATATAACAAATATTAAAAAAGTCGAACAAATAAAAAATCAATTCGTTTCGATGGTTGCACATGAACTTAAAACACCGGTTGCGGCAGTTCTGGGATTCCTAAAAATAATTCTTGATAAAAATCTAAACGTAAGTGAAGAACAAAAAGATGATTTCATATCTCGTTCTGTAGTTCGGCTCAAAAGTTTGTTGGATTTGGTAAACGACTTACTTGATATTTCGCGATTGGAATTAAAAACAAAGCAAAGAGAAATTGAATCACTTAATATTGATGAAATATTGCGATCAACTGTTCAGCTTCTGGAAATTGAAGCGAATAAACGCAATCTAAGTATTGTAATTAATATAGAAGATAATCTCCCAAATCTTAAAGCTGATCATGGTGAGATAACACGCATATTTACTAATATCATTAGCAACGCTGTTAAGTACAATAAGGAAAACGGAACTATTAAAATTGATACTCATGCAAATGGAAATTATTTGATAACAAGAATTAGCGATACCGGGATTGGACTAAGAGAAGAAGAAAAAGCTAATATGTTCCAAGAGTTTTATAGAGCTAAAAACGAACATACACGCGGAATCAGCGGGACAGGTTTGGGCTTAACAATCGTTAAACAAATTGTGGACTCTTATCACGGTAAAATTGAATTTGAAAGCGAATACGAAAGAGGAACAACGTTTACTATTTATTTACCCATAAATAAAAACAACTAAACAAAACGGAGATAACCATGGCTTTAATTGCAATAATTGACGATGATCCGGATATCGTTGAAGCCAGTAAACTAGTTCTAAAATCACATGGATATGATGTGGTAACCGCAAATAATCCGGATGACGGTTACAAAATTGTGAAGGAAAAGAATCCTTCACTGATAATACTTGATGTAATGATGGATGAACCTGATGATGGATTTTTCTTAGCCCAAAAATTCCGTAAAGAAAAAATTACAACACCAATTCTTATGTACACTTCGGTTTCTAAAACTACAGGTTATGATTTCGGCGCAGGCGATTTAGTACCGGTTGATGATTTTGTTGAAAAACCGATTTCACCGGAAGAGTTAATTGAAAAAGTAACTAATTTATTAAACAAAGTATAAGGAGCGGCAAGATGCTGGTAATGGAAAAAAATTCCTTATCGGAAGAAATTGAAAAGCTTGTTGATCTTTACGGTAAAGAAAGATCCTCGCTCCTTCCGATTCTACAAGCTGTAGAAAAAAAACATAAGTATATCTCGGATTTTGCTCAACAAGAAATCGCGAGAGTATTAGATATCCATCCCGTTGAAGTGTTCGGCGTAATAACTTTCTATTCTTTCTTAACTCATCAGCCAAAGGGAAGAAATGTTGTAAGACTATGCCAAACTATTACATGTGATATACTAGGCAAGAAATCAGTTGCCGATGCAATTCAACGAGAGCTTGGAATCAAATTTGGCGAGACAACAAAAGACAAAAAAATTACTCTGGAGTATGCTAACTGCCTAGGAATGTGTGATCAAGGTCCGGCTATGTTGGTTAATGATCAAGTTTATTCCCATTTAACTCCGGAAAAAGCTGTCGAAATCTTAAGTAAAATAGAGTAGAGGAGAAAATGGAAAATAAAATGAAAAGAGAAGGGGCAGTTATCTTTTCGGAATATCAACGTGGAGATGCGATCAAAAAAGCTGTTTCCATTGGTAGGGAAGATATCCTCTTCGAACTAAAAGAATCTAAACTTCGCGGCAGAGGCGGTGCTGGATTTCCAACTTCAACAAAATGGATGCTTACTGCAGCGGCAAAAGCTGATAAAAAATATGTTATTTGCAATGCGGATGAAGGTGAACCGGGAACTTTCAAAGATAGAGTTCTTCTACTTGAATATCCCGAACTGGTATTCGATGGAATGGTAGTTGGCGGTTATACAATTGGAGCTAAAGAAGGAATAGTTTATCTACGCGGTGAATATGAGTATATGTTAAAATCCTTAGAAGATTATCTTGAAGAGATGAGAAAAGATAATTTGTTAGGTAAAAATATTCTTGGGAAGCAAGGATTTGACTTCGATATTATTATTCGACTTGGTTCGGGAGCTTATGTATGCGGAGAAGAAACTGCATTAATTGAATCATTAGAAGGTCATCGTGGTGAAGCACGTAACAGACCTCCATTCCCGGTAAATACAGGATTAAATGGTAAGCCAACAACTGTAAATAATGTTGAAACATTTGCTTCAGTGGCACATATTGTTGTTAAAGGTGGAGAATGGTATAGAACTCAAGGAACTGATAAATCAACCGGATCAAAATTGTTTTCAGTATCAGGTGATTGTAAAAAACCCGGTGTCTATGAGTTACCATGGGGAACAACAGTTACTGAGTTGCTAAATATTGTTCAAGCAGAAAACACAAAAGCTGTGCAAGTCGGCGGTGCTTCGGGTGTTTGTATTCCCAAATCTCAGTTCGATAGAAAACTTGGTTACGAAGATTTAGGAACCGGTGGATCGATAATGATCTTTAATGAGAATCGTGACATGCTTCATGTGTTAAAAAACTTCATGGAATTCTTTGTTGAAGAATCGTGCGGTCAATGCACTCCATGCCGAGTAGGTAATACTAAATTGTTGGAAGGTGTTGAAATGATCGAAAGAGGCGAATATACATTCGGTTATATAAACAAATTAAAAGAGCTGGGAGAGACGATGAAGATTGCATCGAAATGCGGACTCGGTCAGTCATCTCCAAATTCATTTATCTCGATTCTTGAGAATTTCAAAGAGGAAATCTTCAATAACGGAAAGGGAGGAAAACACTAATGAAAGAAAATGGAAAAACTAGAGCTCCCGAAAGTCAGAAAGGTCATACTGTTAAAAAGGCAGAATCCTCAGAAGGAATAGGAGCAATGATAAGTGTTGAAATAAATGGCAATAAATATTCGGTGCCTTTTGGAACATCAATACTCGATGCGTGCAGAAATAATAAAATTCATATTCCTACTCTCTGTCATCATGATGATTTATGTGTTGCAGGAGTATGTCGTGTATGTCTGGTTGAAGTTGAAGGTATGAGAACGCTTCAAGCTTCTTGTGCCTACCCAATTACTCAACCAATTAAGATTCATACATCAAGCCAAAGTGTAAGAAAAGCAAGAAGACATGTCATTGATTTGTTGCTTAGTGAACATTATGGAGAATGTTATTCTTGTGTTCGTAACAATAATTGTGAACTTCAATCACTCGCCAAAGAATATGGAGTAGATCATTTCACATTCGGTCATATTGATAAACCGAAGTATGAAAAAGATAATTCTTCATTCTCGGTAGTAAGGGATATGAATAAATGTATTCTTTGCAAACGCTGCGTAAGGACATGTATCGATTTACAAGAAGTCGGGGTTCTAGAATCTATTTATCGTGGGCATGACACTCAAATTTCTACGTTCATGGAAAAACCCCTTGCGGATGTTGTTTGTATCAATTGCGGGCAGTGTATTAACCGATGTCCGACCGGTGCTCTAAACGCAAATGATCCATCAGACGAAATTTGGAAGGCAATTGAAGATCCTACAAAACATGTTGTGATTCAAACTGCTCCATCGCCACGCGCTGCAATCGGTGAAGAATTCGGTTTAGGTGCTGGTCATTCACTCACGGGTCAGATGAATACTGCTTTGAGAAGAATTGGTTTCAATAAAGTTTTTGATACAAACTTTACTGCCGATCTAACAATTTTGGAAGAGGGAACAGAGTTAATTATCCGTCTATACAAAGCTCTGGTTGAAGGTGATAAACAAATTGCACTTCCTCAATTTACTTCATGTTCACCGGGTTGGGTAAAGTACATTGAACATTTTTATCCGGATTATTTACCGCATGTTAGCTCCGCTAAATCACCACAGCAAATGTTTGGTGCGCTTATCAAAACTTGGTATGCCGAAAAAGAAGGAATTGATCCTGCTAACATTGTTAGCGTAGCATTAATGCCATGTGCTGCAAAGAAATATGAATGCAATAGACCTGAAATGGTTGATTCCGGTTATAAAGATGTCGATTATGGTTTAACAACAAGAGAACTAGCACAAATGATTAAAGAATCCGGTATCTATTTACCTGAAATGGACAAAACACATTTTGACAATCCATTTGGTGATGCTTCAGGTGCGGGACTTATATTCGGTGCTACCGGTGGTGTTATGGAAGCTGCAATTAGAACAATAATTGAACTTGTGATGGGTGAAAAAGTTGAGAATGTTTTTGATAATATGAATGTAATTCCGGTTCGTGGTTTTGAAGGTGTTCGTTACGCAGAACTTCCTATTACTAAAGTTGGTCCGGTTCCGGAAATTCTAAAACATCTTGTACCTAATTGGGATTGGCTAAAAGGAGCAACTCTTAAAGTTGCGGTTGCGCATGGTACAGCAAATGCTAAAAAGGTTATGGAAGATATAAAAGCCGGAGGTAAGTTATCAGAATGTCATTTTATTGAGTTTATGGCTTGTCCTGGAGGTTGTATAGGTGGTGGTGGTCAACCTATTCCAACATCAAAAGAGATACGTGAAAAAAGAGCAGAAGCAATCTACAATGAAGATGCATCGCTGCCTCTTAGAAAATCACACGAAAATAAACATGTCATCGATATTTATTCAGAATTCTTGACTGATGGACCTTGTGGACATAAGTCTCATAAACTCCTTCACACTCATTATACACCAAGAGGGAAGTATATTGCATAATTCATAAGGAGGGGGAAACTCCTCCTTATTTTTTTACTTAATATCCCTGTTCCAATTTCTATTTACATTAAAACCGGATATCAATATATTTAATTGAGCTTTTGTGTTTAATGCTTTGATGAAACAATAATCACATTTGAGATAAAATTATGATAGTATTAGTTCCAAAATGGGCACATCATTATGAAGAATTTTGGAATGCAATAAGAATAAGAAATCTTTGGTTCATTAAGATACGTTATATTTTTGTTGGTGCGTTGTTACTTTTTGTATTAGCTGGCGAATGGTTACTTAATCTAAAATTTTCTACTCGACAAATCTTAGTATTTCTTTTAATTACATTATACATTTTTACTTACAACTTAATTATCCAATCAGTTCGTAAAAGAATTAAATGTGTTCCCGGAAAATTTAATCCACTTCACTTATCCTTACTGCAAATTGTTCTAGATCTTTCAATTCTATTGGTTTTGATCTATTACACAGGCGGGATTGATTCACATTTTCACATTTTTGCAATTTTTCATACAATCATAGGAAGTTTAATTCTACCTGGTCATGTTATATTTACGGTGATGTCAATTTATTTACTCTCTTACGCTGCAATGTGTTTCCTTCAGTATTTTGATATACTTCATGTTCATTACTTAATTGGTCTATTTGAGAAGGAATACAATCATGGGCTGAATTACGTGCTTCTCACATTAATTATTTATTCAACAATGATCTTGATGAGCGTATATTTAGCCAATAAAATCTCTCATCAACTCTATAGGAGAGAACAGCAGTTAAAAACATCACTTGAAAAAATTCAGCAAGTTGAAGAAAAAAAACAAAAATATATTATTGGTGTTGTTCATGAAATTAAATCCCCGATTTCGGCCATTCAATCAATAGCGGACTTAATCTTACAAGAGTATATCGTTCCATTACCAGCCCAACTAAAAGAAAAAATTGAACGAATAAAAATTAGAAGTGCGGATGGTTTGAATCTTGTCAACAATGTTCTGTTTATTTCGCGTTTGCGATTGCTCAATCTAAGACCAACTGAGAGCATTGATGTAATGAATATATTGGATGGAGTAATAGATAAACGCTGTACTGATATACGTAATAAAAATATTAATCTAAAAGTAAATGATCTCAGAAATAATAAAAGGTTGTTATCGGCAGATAAAATACTATTTGAATTGGCGATCTCTAATCTACTTTGCAATGCATTCAAGTATACTCCTACGGATGGAAAAGTTCTTATCGAATTAAGAGATGATGAGAATAATCTATTTTTTGAAATATCGGATACTGGAATTGGCATACCCAAAAATGAAATACAAAATATTATGCATGAGTTTTATCGTGCCACAAATGTTAAGAGAACCGATACGGAAGGAAGTGGACTTGGGCTCGCTTTAGTTAAGGAAGTAATTGAATTACACAAAGGGGAAATCAACTTTAAGAGTCCTTCAAATATAGGAGATGATACCAATCCCGGAACTACAGTAATTCTTAAATTGCCATTTGAATCTGAGAGTCAAGATTCAACCGAGGAAATGAATTCTACAAAAGAAATCTAATATCCAAAGTAGCTATCTTGCATACGTGAAACACAAACGAAATAATTGGAAGGAAAAACATTTGTTAATTGAGCCATGTTAATTTCCTCTTTAAATAATCCATACACACTCGAACCACTTCCGCTCATTAATGAAAAAATCGCACCTTGTTCTAACAATTTCTCCTTAATTTCTTTTATCGAAGGATAACTTGTAAATACGTATTCTTCAAAATCATTTTTTACATTTTTCATATTCTTAAGAAAAGAAGCATGATTATGGAAAACTTTGCTATAGTCAATGTTAGCACTTTTAGGATAAATATTTTTAAATGCTTCTTTCGTTGAAATGTGAATACCAGGATTTACAATTACAATATTGTAGGGAAGTTCAAAATCAACAATAGTCAATTTCTCGCCTCTTGATCTACCAATCGCCGCTTTTGCTTTAATAAAAAAAGGAACATCAGATCCCAGCTCTAATGCGATTTTTATCAAACTATTATAGGAGATTTTCAAATTGAATAGTTCATTTAATGATATTAATGTTGCCGCGGCATCACTGCTGCCGCCGCCTAAACCGGCACCGGTTGGGATATTCTTTTTTAATTTAATTTTTACTAATAACTTTTTGCCAACATAATTTTCAACTGATTGATGAGCTTTCAAAACTATATTATTGTTTTCCGAATTTAACTCATCGTTATCGCATTCGAAATCGAAATGATCAGCAAGTTCAAAAGAAACCGTATCATGTAAATCATAAATTGGATAAAAGAATGTTTCGAGATCATGAAAACCATCGTCTCGTTTTTTAACAACATTCAATCCAATATTGATCTTCGCCGGTGCTTTAATTTCGATATACTTCATCAAATGTTTCCTTAATTGCTGCTGTATGAGTCGGACTTGATCCGCAACATGAACCTATAAAGAGAGGTTTATACTGTAAATAATTTCGTATGAAAGTTGAATATTCTTTCGGAGGAATACCGCATTCAATAATCTCATCAGTTACTTTTCCGGAACCACAGTTCAAATAAAATCCCCATTTTATAGCATGAAATTTAACAAATTCTATTTTATGAAAAGTCGCCGGCGAAATGCAATTTATACCAATAGCAATCGGACTAAATTGATTGATATATTCTATAACATCGTAAAGTAATTCACCGCTTAATATGTGCAGATCATCGGTTAGATACAGACTAATAATAAATGGAATATTCTGTTGGTCACACAGTTCGCAAACAATTTTTATTTCATCGAAATGACTAAATGTTTCGTTCAAGATAAAATCAACACCGGCTCGCCATAAATATTCAATATGATGCAAATGATTGAAGTATAATTCATTGTGAGAAATTGTTCTCTCTATTTGATAACAATCTTCGGCTGGTGCATTTGAACCGGCAATTAAAATATTATTTTCGCCTCGTGATTGAATCGCAAGTCTAACAGATTTCTTGACTAATTCTGCATTACTTATAGTAATTTGTTCGACATGATATGCAGTCGGATTTGTTCTAAATGTATTTGTTGTTATTATATTAGCGCCGGCATTAATATATTTTGAATGAAGTTCGATAACTTTAGCGGGGTCGGAAATATTTAAAGAACTTGACCACATTGAATTATTTTTATCGGATAAAATATTCTGAAGATTACTTCCAATTGCACCATCAAGAATCAAAGGACGATTCTTTGATTTATAAAATTCAAGTACCGATTTTCTTTCAGACATTTTATTTTTTTACGTTGTCAAAGTATTTCACTGTTTCATTAAATATCTTATCAAGATCAATCATCTGAATACATTCTAATTCATAAGGGCAAACTTTCTTCCAGCAGGGAGCACAGAATAATCCTTCAGGTATAAGTTTAACTCCTCGATCGTATAAATCGATTTCTGTCCAGCAGGACAAACCGAACCAAGCAATAACATATTTCTTTAAAGCAATAGCCAAATGCATTCCGAAGGAATCACCGGTTATTATAACTTGAGGAATACTTTCATAACAAGCACCTTTTCGAACTCCATTTGTCGTGGGAGAATTGATAATTCTATCTCCAAAAGGTTCGGCAATAATATTATTTCGTTCGGTATCTTCCGGTCCCCCGAGCAGCATAACTTTAAATCTATTTGTATTTAAGAATCTTTCGATGAGGACTTGGTGTTGTTCAATAGTCATCTTTTTGTTTGGGTACAAGTTAGAACAACCGGTATTAAAACCAATAATTTCATCTTTTTCTGTAATACCAATTTCATTTTTGTATTCTTGTATGTATTCCTTTTCTGAATTAGAAAATTCAAAAACATAATCGTTTCTTTCATATGGGATTTCAAAAGTTTCAGATAAATAATCTTGCCCAGTTCTTTGATTGACTTTGAACTTTAAATGATCATCCATCCCTAATAAATAATTATATTCGGCACCTTTGTTTAAAGGAATAATTTGACCTCTTTCATTTATTCCGAAACCTAATCGTTTCTCAGCATCGACTTGCATAGCTAATGAACCCGAGCGCTGGGATTTATCAACATTCATTACCAGATCAAATTTCATTGAACTTAGTATAGAAATTGATTCAGCATCATAAGCATATACTTTATCGATCAAGGGATTGTTCTCCAATAACTTATGAGCAACTTTTAATGTCACCCACATAATTGTCGATTCCGGATAAACTTTCTTCAAGGTTGCTAGCTGAGCTGTTGTCATTAAAACATCACCCATTGCATCTAAATTAATTATAAGAATTTTTGTGCCGAAAGAAATATTATCCTTGCAACCATCTGTCCAACAGTTATGATCGGGATAACAAGGTTTATAACCGGTAAATCGTTTACAATTAGGAATTTCTTTTGTCATAATAAATACACTCAAAAAATATTTTTAATTTGTTAATTACTGTATCAAACTCGAGTTCATTGAAATTCGGTTTTTCCGTTATTATTAATTCGTGCTCGGTATTATACGGATACCAAACTACATGATCCGTATTATAATTAATGTAAATACCAAACACAGGCAAATTATAACTGGATGCAATATGAACGAGAGAAGTATCGGGTGAAAATAAAAAATCAATTTGTTTTAACACTGCTGTCATTTTTTCAAAAGTTGGTTCTGCAGATATTAGTTTTTCATTTTCTATAATTTGTTTTGCCTTCTCAATTTCAGAGGGAGAAGAAAACAATATAATATTTATATCGTACTGCGAAAAATACGAAATCAATTTCTTATATCTTTCAATTCCCCAAAAACGTGCTTCGCTTCCGGCTGAAATATTAATACCTACCAAGAATTTCTTTTCTTCAAAAAGATTGTTTATTAATTCATCTGCATACTGTAAAGCTTCAGTGGTCGGTTGATAGTTTACTTTAATTTTATTTTGGTCAAATGGAATATTTAAAAAATTCAAAAATTGTAGATAACGTTCCATTATGTGATGTTTAGTAGGATCAAGATAAGGAACAAGATGAGTAAATATTTTTTTTGATTTTTTATTATATCCAACTTTGTTTTTTACATTCAGCAAACCAATAAAGAACGAAACAGAAGTTGAAACGTCGTCATGTAAATCAAACAACGCTTGGTATTCTGAATTATTAATTTCTTCTTGTAGAATTTTTATTTCTTTTAACTTTTTCGGGAAAACTAATGTTCTATCCACATTCGCATCATTCTCAAAGATGAAATGATTCTTTCTATCGGCAAGAACATGAATTTCACAACCGGTATGCTCTTTAATGTTCTTAATTAAATGCGTCGTAACTAATGCATCACCAATGCGATTTAATCTTATCAATAAGATTTTATCTTTACTAGAAATTATAAGCTCTGTATTTTTCTTTTCGTTTTTCCTAAAGAATAAATAAAGCGATAATAATAACTTGCGCAGGTATATTTCGATTTCTTTCATAAAGCAATATTGTTTTTTTCAATCAGCTTATCAACTTTTGATAAAACATCGTCAACATCTAATTCTAAAAAACATTCATGGTTGTAAGGACACTCAAGTTTGTTGCAAATAATACAATGTAAATCACTTTTATTTATCCATTCATGTTTACTGCCATAAGGACCTTGAAGATTTGGATCAGTGGGACCGTGCAAACTTAATGTGGGCGTTCCAATTGCAGTAGAAATGTGCATCGGACCGCTGTCATTAGCAATCAATATTTTACATTGAGAGATTAAAGAAGCCATTTGTTTGATATTAGTAACCGGGGCTTTTATTGCATTTGATTTCATAAATCGAATAATTTCTTCAGTGTCGTTTTCATCACTCGGTCCCCAGACAATTAGAATCTTAGCGCTATATTTTTGTGCAGAAGCATCTGCAATTTCGGCAAATTTAATTGGATCACATTTTTTTGAATTCCATCCTCCGCTTGGGGAGATTCCAATTACAAAATCTTTTTGTGAAAATGTATTTTCAAAAAACTGTCGAGCAAATGAAATTGATTCATCGTCAAGATCTGATTTTAGATTGCTTGGGGTAACAGATAAACCAATTTTCTTCAGAAATTCTAAATGTAAATCAGCAGCGTGAAATTTCCCGCGTTCTTCGGGTCCAAATAAATTGTATGCATATTTTCTTCCACGATAGGGAAAACCGGCTCGATATTTTGCTCCGCTTAAAAATGTTATTTGTGCAGTGAATGGATTCGCATAAAAATCAAAAATCAAATCATACTTTTCTTTTCGAATTTTACGGATGAGCTTAAATCTTCCGGATAAACTCTTGTCAGTAAAAAGATGAACATTGCTTATCTCATCAAGTAAGTTTAAAAGTTGATCACTCGGTTTTTCAGTTAAATAATCAATCGAAGCATTTGGAAAGTTTCTCTTAAGATTTTCTAAAACGACAGTAGAAAGAATTACATCCCCGATTCCTCTGAATTTAATAAGGAGTATTTTTTTTATAGAGGAATTATCAATTTTCATTACACTTTTTCAAGAGGTATTGATTTATTAATTTTTTCATGATAAACAAAAACATACAATCCTAAAATTATCAGTCCCAGATTTTCAATAATTTTTACTATTCCCACATTTTGAGAATTAT
This sequence comes from Melioribacteraceae bacterium, assembly GCA_030584085.1. NCBI lineage: Bacteria > Pseudomonadati > Ignavibacteriota > Ignavibacteria > Ignavibacteriales > Melioribacteraceae > Melioribacteraceae bacterium. Next base: position 1,894,446 of record CP129490.1, on the reverse strand, counting down.
TAGTTCCAAAGCATCCGCAATCTATATCCAAACCTCTGAGAACTGCGATGAAGATCATGATAGTAAAGGCTGACATCAAGGAGATAAAGATAAAAGAATTCTCTTTTACATGTTTATTAAATATAAGTAAGATCCCGCACACGACCTCTATCCATGGTAAAGCGATCGCAAAAAAGTTTATAAATATGTTAGGTAATAATTGATAGTTTTCAATAGATTCGGAGAATCCGGATGGATCGGCAATTTTTTCAATTCCCGCAAGAATGAAGATGTACCCTATAAAAAATTTAGCAGTCCACAGAATGTATTTATTTGTTAAATGTTTCATTAAAATTCACCTCCAAATTCAACGGGGTAACCGGCGTCACGCCAAGTCTCCCAACCTTCTTCAAACACAAACAATGATTTATATCCGAGTTTTAAAAGTTCAACGGCTACTTTTTTGCTTAATCCGCAGTCATCGCTGGAGCAATAAAGAATTAATGATTCATCTTTCGATAACAAAGAAAGCGAATTATGTTGTGGAGAGAATTCAACTTCCGGTAGATTAATTGAACCTAATACATGACCATCGGAATAATCCCACTGATCACGAACATCGACAAATTTTATACCTTTGTTATATAGCTTAAATGCGTTCTCCAAATCTATCAGTTTGATGTTTGTAAAATCGAGACCGCCTGTATTATTTATAGTTATCTCATTTTCATCATAAACTCCAAATTCTATAACTTCTTTTACTAAAGGAATACCATTTGGAGAAAGATAATTATAAGTAAAACCCAGAAAGAGAGAAACTAATACAATGTATAACAGAGACTTCCATCTAATATTGTTTAGCATGAGTAATCTTCTATTGTTAATTTTGTTAAATTGAAAAGTATAAAAAATTATTGAGTGTTAAAATGAAATTAGAAAACAAAAATGTGGTTGTAACAGGCGGGGCTATGGGAATTGGTCTTGCGACGACTAAAAGACTTTTAGAAGAAGGTTGTAAAGTAAACGTATGGGATATAAATGAGGGCGCAATAGAAAATGCCAGGAGAGAATTGCTAAAGTATTCAGATCGACTTTTCTTTCACAAATGTGACGTTACTAATAAAAACGAAGTATATTCAATGGCTGTTGCAGCTAAAAGTGAAATGGGTAAAGTAGATATTGTGATAAACAATGCGGGATTTGTAAAAGGCGGTTACTTAAATGAAGTAAGTGATGACGCATGGGAACAGACAATTGATGTAAATTTGACTTCATTGATTTACACTACAAAAGCATTTATTGATGATATGTATGAAAGAAATGAAGGATTTTTTGTAAACATTTCTTCAGCATCCAGTATGCTAGGTGTTTCAGAAATGGCTGTATATACTGCTACAAAATGGGCGGTTTGGGGTTTCACCGAATCCATGAGATTTGAAGCTCTTACTAAAAATAAAAAGGGTGTAAAGTTTAGTTCAATTCACCCGAGTTATTTAGCCGAAGGTATGTTTGAAGGTGCAAAACTTAATTTTCTCGGCAATTTAATTGTACCGCTAGTAAAATCACATGATGTAATTGCCAATGCAATTGTTAATGACGCACTTAAAATAGAAAAGTTATGTATAAAGCGACCGCGAACTGTCCGGCTTGCTGTTTTGTTCAGAGGAATTTTACCTGACAAACTTTTTCAAAAAGTTATTGTGATGCTCGGTATTCATAAAAGTATGAGTGGTTGGAAGGGAAGAGGTTAGAAGCAATTTCTAAATTCTAAATCCTAATTTCTAAACAATACTGAAATCCGAAATGCAGTAAAAAAAACTTGGGGATTACTCTGTCAATCTTCAACTTGGATTGAATTATTAGGGATTTCCGGTTTAACCAGCAGCACATTCTCTTTTTGCATCATGACTTTGCCCGGCTCCATACCTTTGCGTTTTGTAACAAATTTAGCAAATGTATATGCGACCGGTGCGGTTCCGGCAGTTTTAGCTTTGCTGAAATATGCTGCAATGGATGCAGCATTTTTTATAATATTTTTTGGTACACCTTCCTTGGGATTGTCAACTCTAAGAAGCACGTGTGAGCCAGCATAACCACGTGCATGAAACCAATAATCATTTTGTTTTGCAAATTTTGTTGAAAGATAATCATTGCTTTTACTGTCGCGCCCGACAAATACATGATATTTATTTTCGATAATGAAATGTCGGAATTTCATTTGTGGTTCATTTTTCTCAGTCACTTTCACATCCTTTAAGCCAAGTTTTTCTTTTAACGAAATTAATTTAGAAAGGTCATCACAATTTTCAAATTCATTTTTTAACTCAAGCAAATTATTGTAAGTGGATTCAGCCGAGTTAAATAATTCAATGGACTTGGTATAATTTATATTCTCGCCGCGTGCCTTGTCATAATAATAATCAACATTTTGTTTGGGGGAGAGTTTATCATTTAGTGGAATTTTATATATCTCTTCACTTGAAAAATCTTTAAGCGATATTTCCGTCATTCCTTTTTTAATATTACCCAAATTCGAAATCAACAAATCAGCATACATTCTGTACAAATCCTCTTTAGAACCTTCATCAACTCTTCGTTTCAGACTATTAAGTTTATTCGAATAGATCGACAATTCTTTTTCAAGATATTTAGATATTTCTTTTTTTAATCTTTGTTCTCGAGAAAGCTTGTTACCTACTGATAGTAATTTCAGCAATGCATCTTGATAATTATCATATTCAAAAACTTCAGAATCTCTTGAAAGAGAAATAAATCCGGACGGTACAAACACATATCTGTTTAGATCATTAGAATAAAATATTTGAATAGGATCATTATTTATTTGCGAGAGAATTCTCATCAGAATTTCTTTTTGCTGAATGAAATCATTAGACGAAGTTCGAGCTTTCAATTCATTAAGAATATCTTTAGTTAAATAGGAAAATGTTTTCTTAAGTTCATCTAAACTTTGTATCTCACTTTTGATCTCAGGGAGATTAAAGGAAGTATTATAGCTTTGTGAATTTAGATCATCTAAAAGTTCATTTTCATTGATGCGCTTAACCTTTCTAAAAAATTCTGGTTCTCCAATTACCGGCATGGCAATCACATTTGAAATTGTTCCTCTTATTGGAATTAGTAGGTAAATATTATCGCAGACAATCTTTATTATTCTATCGCTTTCTGCAATTTGAATATTCTTGATTTTAGTCGGTAAGAATTCAGTAAAAAAATTAGCAACATTCTTTCGTGCTTTTCTATGTTCATCTTTTATAATTAAATAAGGTTCGGATTGATTAATTGAAACAACTAAATGGCGATATTCATTTTCTTCGGTTGGAATATGAAAGTAAAGAGTTTCCTTTTCTTGAGTGAAGACTTCATAAATATTTGATCCGATTAATTTTTCGCTTAATTCAATTACTGCACGATTTAGATAGAAGTAGTTTTTATACATTATAGTAAGTTATTTAAAATATTGAAGTGATTCTAAGAGTAACCTTCTTAACTTAGAATGATATTGATAATTGAATTTACGTTCTTTCGCTCTGTGTTAAATCAAACACGGATTTGAATAATTCCAAATCATTAACACTCATAGTTATATTTCGTCTTGACTTTACGATTTTGGCGACTTCAATTGCTTTTCTTAAATGATATTCTCTAAATCCATCGGCACCACCCCAGCTAAAAGAGGGAATATATTTTGGAGGGAATCCACTTCCATAAATATTGCAAGAAACACCAATTACAGTTCCGGTATTAAATGCAGTATTAATTGCACATTTTGAATGATCACCCATAATTAATCCCATAAAATTTGTGCCAGTATCAACTTCATGACCGTTGAGCATGACTTTAATTTTGCTGTAATCATTTTTAAGATCAGAGTTATTTGAACTTGCTCCGATATTTATCCACGAACCTAAATAAGCATGACCAAGAAATCCCTCGTGCTGCTTGTTTGAGTAAGAGTGAATTATACTATTTTCTATTTCACCACCGACTTTGCAGACAGGTCCTATTGTAGTATTATGATAAATTTGTGAGTTAGCTTTTACTATTGACCTTTTACCGATGTAACTCGGACCAACAATGTAAGTGTTCGGAAATATCGTTACTTCATCATCAATATAAATTGGTCCTTCGGAAGCATCGAGCACAACATTTGGTTTAATCGTTACATTCTCACCAATTAAAATATTTTCGCCATTAATAAAGTGAACACCCAAAAAATCATTTTCATTTTTCTTTATAGAAAGTAATGCAATATCGTTGATAATTTCTTCGCCATTTTTTTGAATTAGATGCCAAGGATATTCAAAAAGATAAGCATCTATCTCGGTTTGTCTGCACTTCAATTTAGAAAAATCTGATAGAAAATCTTTATTGTTTTCAATCAATAATGATATGTTTTCATTACTTAATCTTGCGGCGATAATATCATTGTTATTGATAAATACTTCATCCTCGTCTTGCGAGATAAGAATTTCAAAGATATCCGCAGAGGGAAGCAGTCGTCCATTTATAAATAGTATATGAGAAGCATCGAATGAATTTATTTTATAAGCTTTTTTTTCTTCTCTCAAATAATTTGCAAGGTATTTTCTGGAGTGCAAAATAATATTTGATGTCTGAGAATATTTTTCAATTTTTTCTGCGATTGTAAGAACTCCACATCGCAAGTCATATACCGGACGGAAATAGGTAAGAGGTAAAAAATTTTTGAATTTAGCATCTTCGAAAATGCAGATGGTTGTATTCATATCATCCTCAATAACTGATTTTCAAAGATAATTCATTACATTATTAAGTACCAACTATTGTATTTGTTATTGAGATTTTGGTTTGATATATTTCGAAAACTTTTACACAGAGTTGGAACATTAGTGAGTATTTATTGCAGTATTTTTACTTATACCTTTCAATTTACAATTCAATTTTTCTCCGAATTAGTTCACAATTTGACTAATAATATAAATCTCAGGAGGTAAAATGTTCAAAGGACACCCGAAGGGGCTTTATGTACTCTTCTTTACTGAAATGTGGGAACGATTTGGGTTCTACACAATGCTTGCAATTTTTGTCCTTTATCTACAGGAAAATTTTAAGTGGGATGCCGCTACCGTAACAAATATTTACGGAGTATTTCTTGCAGCGGTTTATTTCACTCCAATCTTAGGCGGATGGATTGCTGATAATTTATTAGGGTATGGAAAAACAATTACGCTCGGTGCAATCACCATGGGCATAGGTTATGCATTGATGGCTATACCTACCACTTCAGAATTTCAACTTTATGCCGCACTTGGTGTTGTAGCTATTGGTAATGGATTATTTAAAGCGAATATCTCGGTACTTGTTGGAAATCTTTATGCTCACAAAGATGGGTCTCTGAAAGATGCTGGTTATAATATTTTCTATATGGGAATCAATATCGGCGCTTTCTATGCCCCAATAGCTGCTTCTTCAATCAAACAATTTTTTATTGAAAACTTTGGTACTTCACTTGCTCATGGATATAATGCTGGTTTTGCTGTTGCAGCAATTGGTATGCTTCTTTCGTTAATAATATTTTTAGTTTGGAAAAAGTATTATAAAGATGCCGATTATCAATCTAAGAACCGTAAAGATGATGATAAGGATATAGTCCTTACCAAAGAACAGGAAAAGTTAAGAATATTTGCATTAATGACAGTATTCACTATTGTAATTTTCTTCTGGATGGCATTCCATCAAAATGGCGCAGCGCTTACATTATTTGCCAGAGATTACATCACACCAACAGTTGGAAAATTCACTTACTTGCTGTTTGATGTTCTTGCATTACATGGTTTATTAGCCATACTTCTTGGAGGAGCAACGGCAATAAGTAAAGGCAGTAGTTCTAGAACCAGAGGTATTGGTGGTATATTTGCTGTAATTGGATTAATAATTGTGATAATTAAAATAAATTCTTTATCCGATCAAAATAGCATTGCTCCTGAACAGTTTGCTTATTTCAATCCAATGTTCATTGTTTTGATGACACCGCTAGTAGTTGCATTTTTTAGATTTCTTAATAAAAGAGGAATTGAGCCTTCGTCACCTGCAAAAATTGGTATAGGAATGTTGTTAACTGCTGCGGCGTTTATGATTATGATGGTAGCTTCTTTAGGTTTACCAGGTGTATATTCTCTTAATGAAGGTACATCGGCAATTACAGTTTCTCCGTTCTGGTTAATCTCAACATATTTTGTTGTTACAATCGGAGAACTTCACTTAAGCCCTATGGGCTTATCATTCGTTTCAAAAACAGCACCGCCAAGAATGAAAGGATTAATGATGGGTCTGTGGTTCGGCGCAACAGCTGTTGGTAATTATTTATCTGGATTTGTCGGAAGATTCTATCAGAATTGGGAAGTTTGGCAATTCTTTGCATTGCTTGTTGTTACTTCGATTATAGCAGCAATATTTGTAAGAATTTTCTTAAACAAACTTAAACGCGCTACACAATAATTTTAATAAGCCCGTCACTCGACGGGCTTTTTTATTAAAATATTTCTTAAATTTCGTAATCATTAATGCAATTCATAAATGGACTTTTTAAACAAAAAAATAATAAAATACCCAATAATTCTAATTGCAGCAGGAATTATACTTTTAATTCTTTTTGATAAAGTATTTATGCCTTGGTATGTATCTGCAGATGAAGTTATTGTCCCAGATTTTGTTGGTCAACCCAAGGTAAATGCAATAGAAGCACTAAAACAGTTAAACTTGCAACCTATTGAAGAAGGCCCGAAATACGATGAACAATTTCCAAAAGATCACGTAATTTTTCATATTCCTGAACCCGGTTCAAAAGTTAAAGTCGGTAGGCGAGTTTACTTATATATTAGTGGCGGCGAACCATTAATAAAAATGCCACAATTATTAGGCAAAACTATTCGTGATGCAAAAATTACAATCGAACGTTTAGGATTAGAAGTTGACACAGTTATAAATGTTAGATCAGAATTCCCTGCAAGAACTGTGGTTGAACAAAACATAAATGAGGGTGAATTTGTAGCAAAAGGTAAAACGATTACATTAAAAATTAGCATCGGACCTCAGCTCGGAATGGTTCGTGTTCCGAATTTAATTGCTAAATCACTAACTGAAGCTGAAAGGATGTTAAGAGAATTATCTTTAAGAATAGGAAAAAAAACTTATTTGGCATCACCAAATCTTCTCCCAAACACAATAATAGATCAGTACCCGAGCGAAGATAAACTGGTAAATTACGGTGACAGTGTTGATGTTGTAATAACTCAGAGTAGATAAATGAAAAGATTATTGGCCCCATCTATATTATCGGCAAATTTTGCGAATCTAGAAAAAGAAATTCGTAAGGTTGAAATGGCTGGTGTCGATTTGATACATTGTGATATTATGGATGGTAAGTTTGTCCCGAATATTACCTTCGGACCTATTGTAATACAGGCTCTTAAAAAAATAACTCGTTTACCACTCGATGTTCATTTAATGATTGAGAAACCAGAAAATTTCTTGGAAGATTTTGTTTCTGCGGGAGCTAATATATTGACAGTACATCAAGAAGCCGTTATTCATTTACACAGAACCGTCCAAAACATTAAAGAACTAGGTGCCAAAGCCGGAGTTTCCATTAATCCTTCAACTCCTTTGAATCACTTAAATGAAATTTTAGAATATGTGGATTTAGTTTTAATTATGTCGGTTAATCCGGGATTTGGCGGACAAAAATTTATCGAAAGTTCGTTGAGAAAAATTCGCGATTTGAAAATGTTACGTGAGGAAAGAAATCTCAATTTTTTAATCGAAGTTGATGGGGGAGTCGATACAAAATCAGTTAAGTTGTTAAAAGATGCTGGTACTGACGTGTTTGTCGCCGGATCGGCAATCTTTGGTAAAGATAATACTACAGCAGCAGCACTTGAATTGAAAAATTTAATTTCATAAAATTAGTTTTACCTACCACAGAAAATCTTAATATTTTTGCTTATTTTAAGCTTTTAATTCGAGTCAATCAATATGAATTTTGAGAGAATAAATTGGTAATACATCTTGTCCAGATAAATATTCCTTATGTATTTAAGAGATATTCTAAAAAATACAATATCTACAGAGATCTATACGAAATAGATTTATTAGGACTCGAATTAAGAAGTATTGATGAAAAACTTGCAGAACAAACTCGCCACATTATATTCAGAAATAAGGAAATTTGTTATTTAAATAAAATTGAAGATGATTCTAAGGTGGATCTTCTCATTCTTGGTTCCTTTGCTATTTTTAGAGAATTATCAAAAGATATTACTGCAACCGGTAATGAAGATTTAGGCTATAAAATTGGCTCAGTCCTTAATAACTATTCAAACAAGAATAAACAATCTATAAAAATTGCATCTCAAAATATTTCCTTAACGGATCCTCAAGTAATGGGAATTGTTAATGTAACCCCGGATTCATTTTCTGATGGAGGGAAATATTATGACACAAAATTAGCAATTGAACATGCCTTGGAGTTAATTGAATTAGGAGCATGCATAATTGATGTCGGTGGAGAATCAACACGCCCGAATGCTCAACCGGTTGATGAAAAGGAAGAATTAAAACGCGTAATTCCTGTGATTGAGGGAATCAAGTCACATAAACAAAATACATTGATTTCAATCGATACTACAAAATCAAATGTTGCTTCTGAAGCAATTTCTGCCGGGGCCTCAATTGTTAATGATATTAGCGCAATGACATTTGATAAAAAAATGAAAAATGTAATTGCTGAAAAAAAAGCAACCGCAGTCATTATGCATATGAAAGGGACGCCTACTGATATGCAGAAAAATCCCTACTACGATGATGTTATTTTAGAAATTTACGATTATTTGAATGAACGGATCAAATTTGCTGAGAAAAATGGTATATCTAAAATTATTATTGATCCGGGAATAGGTTTTGGTAAAAGAATTGAAGACAATTATGAGATTTTAAACAGACTCAAAGAGTTTAGGGGATTAAATAAACCATTACTTGTCGGTCTTTCTAAAAAATCATTTTTAGGAAAAAGTTTAAATCTTGAAATCGATGAAAGAAAAGAATCAACATTAGTTGCAGAAACATTAGCTTTAAGTAATGGTGCAGATTTAATAAGAACTCATGAAGTAGAACAAACTTTAACTTCACTACAAATTTTAAAAAAGACAGCTTCTTCGGAATACAATCTACATGTGGGAAATATTTAAAATAGGATTTTTATCCGTAACCTTATTAGATGTTTTGGATATCGCTATCGTATCCTTCATTATCTATAAACTTTATACGGTTATTAGAGGAACAATAGCTTCACAAATATTTATTGGATTGGTTGTTGTACTATTACTTTCATTTATAGCTCAAGCAGCTAATTTCAAAGCGCTTGGTTGGTTATTGCAATTAGTAACAGATATTTGGGTAATTGCATTTATAATACTTTTCCAACCTGAGATTAGAAGATTACTTGTGCTAGTGGGAAGAAATCCTATTGTACGGTTGTTTATAAAAAGTGACGAGAAAAATGTAGCAGATATTATTACTGATGCTGCTTTTGAAATGGCTCAATATCAACACGGAGCATTAATGGTATTAGTCAGAACAGCCGGTATTAGAGGGGTAGTTGAAACAGGGGAAGTTATCAATGCTCGAACAAATAAAAATTTGTTAAGAACAATATTTTTCCCAAGATCACCTTTACACGATGGCGCAGTTATTATAAAAAATGACATAATAGAAGCAGCAAGATGTACACTTCCATTATCGCAAAGTACTGAATTGAATGGGATAGCATTAGGAATGAGGCACAGAGCTGGACTCGGCATTACAGAGCAAGCGGATGTTATTAGTGTAATAGTTTCTGAAGAAACCGGCGGAATTGCTATGGCACAAGAAGGAAAATTAATTAGAGGTCTTTCTAAAGAGGCTCTTCGTACTAAACTTACAGAGAGTTTAAAAGTCTCAAAAGATAAAGGTTGGAAAGGATTATTTGAGCAATTTGTGAAAGGAAAGTCTTAATTGATGACATACATTACGTTAAATAAGAATCGAGGTACAAGATGAAATTAAAATACTTTGCTCATTCAGCTTTCATGATTACAACCGATGATGGTAAAAAAATATTAATTGATCCGTTCCTTGATGATAACCCAAATTCAAATGTTCAATCGAAAGACGTTACCGCCGATTATATTATATTAACTCACGCTCATGGTGATCACATAGGTGATGCATTTAAAATTGCAGAAAGATGTAATCCATTATTTATTTGCGTCAATGAACTTGCTGAATATGTAAAATCAAAAGGATTTAATGCACATAATATGCATATTGGCGGCGGCCATAATTTTGATTTCGGCAGAGTAAAATTCACTATCGCGCATCACGGTTCACAAACTCCGGAAGGAAATTATGCAGGCGAACCCGCAGGTGTTGTATTATCAATAAACGGAATGAATATTTATCATACTGGGGACACAGGATTATTCTTAGACATGAAATTAATTGGTGAATTAAATCCAATTGATTATATGTTATTACCCATTGGTGATAATTTTACAATGGGCATTGATGATGGTGTAAGAGCCGTTGAATTTGTAAATCCTAAAAAAGCAATTCCGATGCATTACAATACATTTGGTGTAATTGAAGCTGATCCTAATGATTTCAAAAAGAAAGTAGAGAATATCGGGAAAGGTTGTATTGTAATGAATTTTGGACAAGAAATAACTCTATAATTAATCGAAAATACATGGCAAAAATTATAGCAATTGCGAATCAAAAAGGAGGAGTAGGTAAAACTACTACCTCAATTAATCTATCAGCATCTATAGCTGCGGCTGAATACAAAACACTATTAATTGACATTGACCCACAAGGTAATTCGTCATCCGGAATTGGAGTCGACAATGTTGAAAAATCTGTTTATCATACACTTATTGGGACTGAGGATGCGATAGATTGTATAACAAATTCTTATATGCCTAATCTTGACGTATTACCTGCAAACATAGATTTGGTTGGTGCCGAAGTCGAATTAGTTGGTATGGAAAAACGTGAAAGACTTTTAAAAGAATCTCTAATTTCTGTACGTGATAAATATGATTATATTTTCATTGATTGTCCTCCTTCACTTGGTCTATTAACTTTAAACGCATTAACCGCAGCTGATTCACTTATCATCCCAGTCCAATGCGAATATTTTGCTTTAGAAGGTCTCGGTCAATTATTGAACACAATCAATATTGTAAAAAAGCATTATAATGAAGCACTTATAATTGAGGGTGTATTGTTAACAATGTTTGATACTAGATTAAGATTATCCCATCAAGTAGTTGAAGAAGTAAAAAAATATTTTGGAGAAAAAGTATTCAGCACAATAATTCATAGAAATGTAAGAATATCTGAATCCCCAAGTCATCAAAAACCAGTGATATTGTATGACGCAATCTCTACAGGTGCACAAAATTATATCTCCTTAGCCGGTGAACTGCTTGAGCGGAATAAGAAGGATGAAGGAGATAACGTATGACTAAATTAAAACCCGGGCTAGGTCGCGGTTTAGATGCGTTGATTAATCCAAAAGCTCGCGAGGATCAAGATTCACCAATGGCAGTTCCGGCTGATAAAATTGAAAAAGATGATGGAAAATCATTCGACATTCTTGCTCGTGTTCCAATAAATTCTATAGTACCAAATCCGTTTCAACCACGAACAGGGTTTGAACCACAAAAGCTTGACGAATTAAAAAAATCAATTCTTGAGAACGGTTTAATTCAGCCTGTCACAGTCCGAAGAATAAACGGAACATACGAGTTAATATCAGGAGAAAGAAGATTAAGAGCTTGTAAAGATATTGGCTATAAGGAAATTCCCGCATATATAATCCAGGTAGAAACAAAAGAAGCAATGCTAGCTCTATCATTGATTGAGAATATTCAAAGAGAAGAGCTTAATGCAATTGAAATAGCGAACGCTTATAAAAGGTTGATGGATGAATGTAATTTATCCCAAGAAGAAATCGCATCTAAAGTAGGTAAGGATAGAACTACAATTACAAATTCTATCAGACTATTAAAACTTCCGGAAATAATACAGCAAAGTTTAATCAATAATGAAATATCGGCCGGACACGCTCGTGCAATTATCAATCTACCTTCAACAGATTTACAAATTGCCACACTCAATGAAATTAAGAAGAAAAATTTATCAGTAAGAAAAGTTGAAGCAATTGTTAAAAAGTTTTTAAGCAGTAAGCCTGGTAAAAAAACTACTCATTCCGCCGGAAATGGGCATTCAACCGAAGCATTATCCTTGGCTGATCTTGAAAATAAATTACGTGGCATTTTTGGAACAAAAGTAATTTGTAAACAGAAGAAAGATGGTTCCGGTGAAATTGTGCTCGAATTTTATTCTAACGATGAATTAGAACGATTATTTGAACTATTTGAATTAATTGGTAAAAGTAATTACTAAAATATTAATCCTACTAATTTTTGTTACCCTCTCAGTTTACTCTCAGACGGAACAAGATACGACCAGTAACGTCCAAACAAATGACAGCCTATTCGTAATGCAAAAATCACCATGGGGAGCTGTTTTAAGAAGTGCAATTATACCGGGATTTGGGCAGTTCTATAACGAATCATATTGGAAAATACCTGTTGTCTGGGGATTCATCGGTTACTTCGCTTATGTATGGATTGACAATAACGATTACTATAACCGGTATAATGATTTATATGTACAGAGTGATTTCACTAATTCTAGATATAGAGAATTGAGAGATTTTTTTCGAGATCAAAGAGATGAATTTGCAATTTATATCGGACTTACATATTTCCTACAACTTGTTGATGCATATGTTGATGCACATTTATTTGATTTCGATGTTACTCCGGACCCGATTACAAGAACTCCGCAGCTTGGTATTAAATTTTATTTAAGGTGATGGTTTATGAAAAATGTTCAACTCTGTCCAAATTGTAATGCGGAAAACCCAATTTATAAATACAGTTGCTCAAGTTGCAAAGCATTTCTTAGAGCGAGAGTTGTAAATATCGATTTATGGCAGACGATTGCAGCACTCATTGAATCACCAAAAGACACTTTCAAAAAAATCATTGAAGCAGAGCATAAAAATTTTGTAATCTTTCTAAATGTTCTTGTTGGAATTAAACTTTTTCTTATTTCCGTAATACTGCATAGTTTTGCTGAAATTAATTCAGTTAAAACCGATTTCTTTTTTATTAACCTGTTAGTGATTATCGGTGTGTCATTCGTTGTTTTATCTCTATTTTCTTACCTCCTAACAAAGATCAACAGTTTATTTGGATTATCGAACAGATTCAGAGATAATTACTCCGTACTTATTTACTCATTTTTACCATTGCTTATGTCACTTGTTATATTGTCACCTGTCCATTATGCATTATTTGGACCGTATTGGTTTACATATAATCCACCACCCTATATTGTTAAAGAAACTGAAGCATACGTTCTTTTATTTATTGAGGGACTATTAGTCGTTTGGGGGTTGTTTCTTGCGATTTCCGGTGTTCATGCTCAAACTAAGAACAAACCATATTCTATTGCGGTGGGATTTATTTTTTATGCTTTGTTGACAACACTTTTATATTACATACCTTTTCTACCACTTTCATAATTGTTCATATAAGAGATTAGTGAACCGTATCGAATTCCTTTACCGCTCACAATAATTTGTTCGTTATGAGTAAGTTTCATAACAGTTTTTAGAATTATCGATCCGGCTAAAATAATATCTTCACGACCTTTTAAAAATTTACCATATTTTAATAAAATTTGTGCTGCGCTATGATCTGAAAAATATTGAATGAATTTCTCTATGATCTCGTCTGTCAAAACTGATCCTTCAACCAAATTTTCATCATATTCAGTAATTCCTAAATGTACTGCTGATAGGGAAGTGGGTGTACCTGCAACGGCAATAAGTGGTATATTTTTAGTGTCAAGATTGTTAAGTTCATTAAATGTGTTTTTTACAAATTCAGTTAATAAGTTTATCTCTGAAGCTGTTGGTACATTACCATTAAAGAATCTTTCAGTTGTATTTACTGCTCCGATTGGAAAACTTTTTTTGTAGAGAATATTCTCCTTATTACCTAATATTAATTCAGTACTTCCACCGCCAATGTCCACAACAATTTTTTGATCAACATCATTAAGCACAGTTGAAGCACCAAGAAAAGTAAGTTCAGCTTCACGATCTCCATTAATAACATCTATCTCTATTCCAAGTTTATCTCTTATATCAGTAATAATCTGATTTGAATTTTTAGCTACACGCATAGCATTCGTGGCAGTACAAATAACTTTTGTAGTGTTATATTCTTCAATAAGTCTTTTGTATTTGTGTAACACCGTTTCCAGTTTTTTAATTGCTTCTAATGAAATAGCGCCATCATCTTTAAGTCCTTTTCCTAATCTAGGCGATTCATATTCGTTTAGAATAGCATTAAGTGTTCTCTTCTTAAAATCAACTTCTGCAATTAATAAGAGGACTGTATTTGAACCAATATCTATCGAAGCAATATTCATCTTTTTTTGATATTTTTTGTTAAACAAAGATCAAATGTATGGAAAATCAAACAAAATTTTCAAAACTTATAATTTATTTGACATGTGTGTTTTTCACAATATTTATAGGAAGTTATCTTGTAAAAATTGGGATGATAAATCAATTTTTTGAAGCAGAGACTATGTCAATTAAGCCGATATTTGAAGGAGTGGAACTGAAAGGTGCTTTTTTAACAATGCTCCCGGTTTTCTCGATTTCAGTAATTTCATTTATTTGTTTTATACTGTTTCTTCTAGCTTATGTTGTAGTTTCAAAAATAAATTTTAGAAATGAAGGATGGTTTTTCATAATTACTTTGTTAATTATAGTAACAACTCCATTCGAATTATATTTGTTGTTACAATATGATATAAATCTTATCCAAAAAATTTTTTCTAACGATATTAATTCAATTTATTTATTAGAAATGCTGAAACAGCGGATAGTTGCGCTAGGTCCATTTCCCTTAATTATTCTATTTTCATATTTTATCATTATCTTTCTTGCTATATTCAAACCACTCAGAAAAAGAATATGAAGATAAAAGAAAAAGAATTCGAAAGTATTTTAAGTGATTTACGATCTCTCGCGAATCAAATGGGTGCAACAGTTAGATTTGAAAGGGGAGACTTCAAAGGTGGATATTGTGTTTTGAAGGAAAGTAAAGTAATTGTTATCAATAAGTTATCCTCAACACAAAGAAAAGTTATGACACTTTCAGCAGCATTAAATGAATTGGGAGTTGATAGTGTTTATATGCCACCGCGCCTAAGAGAAATCATAGAAGAAATGGATACTAATTAATGAATATACTTGTTCTTAACGGACCGAACTTGAATTTACTTGGGAGCCGAGAGGCTGATCAATATGGCTCATTTACTTTAGATGATGTTCAAATCGAATTAAAGAAAGAATTTCCCAAATTTAGATTTGAGTTCTTTCAAAGCAATCATGAAGGTGAACTCATTGACAAAATTCAAGGAGCAGCAAGTTATTTCGATGGAATAATTATTAATCCAGGAGGTTATTCTCATACATCCGTTGCAATCCGTGATGCCTTGAGTATTTGTAAAATACCTAAAGTAGAAGTTCATATCAGTAATTTATCTCAGAGAGAAGACTTCAGAAAAACCATGATAACTGCCGCTGCCTGTGATGGTTACATATCCGGGTTTAAGATTAACAGTTATCTTGCCGGAGTTTTCTTGATAGAAAAACTGTCACGCTAATTCAAAAACTAACATCTGATACAACTAAATTATAATTCCAAGGGAAACTATCACCTTATTGCTTTATAACGACTTACAGACTTATCTTAAACAAAATATTGATATAAAACTTTAATCTTGCTATTTTTTTGTTGATTACTTATTTTATCTAAACCATAAAATGAAAGTTGATTATGAAAGACTTCGGATTAAAAAAATTATACTACTCAATAAGTGAAGTAAGTAAAATAACCGGGTTAGAGCAATATATTCTTCGTTATTGGGAATCTGAATTTGAAATTCTGAAACCTGGTAAAAATAGAGCAGGCAACAGAATTTACACCAACAAAGATATCAACTTAATATTAAGAATTAAAAAATTGCTCAGAGACGAAAAATATACTATTGAGGGAGCAAAGAAAATTCTTGAAGAAGAAAGTGGTGTTATCTTTACTGAAGAAACCTCACCTATAAAACAAACAACTACCCAACCCAAAATACGTGAAGAGCTAAATTCGCTAAAGAATGACCTTGAAGAAGTAAAGCAATTTTTGTTAGATTTACAGTCTAAATTCTAAAGCTCGGAACGTAGCGCAGCCCGGTAGCGCACTTGAATGGGGTTCAAGGGGTCGCGGGTTCAAATCCCGCCGTTCCGACCATTTGTTCAATCCAATCTTTAAGTGAGTATAATTTGCAAATCGATAAACCTCGTTCTAATTGCGGTGTTTTTGGAATTTTTAATTCTCCTTCCGCCGCCGTAAATACTTATTATGGACTTCATGCACTTCAACATAGGGGACAAGAAGCAGCTGGAATTGTAACGATAGATAAGTTAACCGATTCGAAGAATCATATTAACCACTATAAAGGTTTGGGATTAGTCTCAGAAGTTTTTGCAGATGATAAGATTTTTAATCAATTAACTGGTAATTCGGCAATTGGACATAATCGGTATTCAACGACCGGTTCTGCTCATGCTACAAAGAATATTCAACCTTTCTTAGTTAATTATAGGATGGGACATCTTGCTGTTTCGCATAACGGAAATCTAACAAATGCCAGAGCTATTCGCGAAAAATTAGTGAATGAAGGAGCAATTTTCCAAACCAGCAGCGATACTGAGGTGATACTTCACCTTATTGCAAGAAGTAGACTTGATAATCAAGTTGATCAGATTCGTGATGCTTTGACTCAAATAACGGGAGCATATAGCCTGACAATCTTGACTGATACAAAATTGATTGGAGCAAGAGATCCAAACGGAATTCGGCCCCTATGTATCGGGAAGTTAAACGGATCATTCATTCTATCATCAGAGACATGCGCTTTGGACATTTTATCAGCAGAATATGTTCGTGATGTCCAACCCGGAGAAATGGTCGTTATTGATGATGAAGTTATAAAATCCGGTGAAATTAAATCATTCAAAATAAGTGATAAAAATGAAGAAGCAAAACATTGTATCTTCGAATACATCTATTTCTCAAGACCGGATAGTAAGATATTTGGGAGCAATGTTGACAAAATGCGTCGTAAGTTAGGTAAAGTGCTTGCAACTTATCACCCGGTAAGAGATAAAGATGGTGAAAAAGTTATTGTTATGAGTGTGCCGGATAGTTCAAACACAGCTGCAATTGGTTATGAAAATCAACTTGTAAAAATGGGTATCCAATCAAAATTAGAAATTGGTTTAATTAGAAGCCACTATATCGGTAGAACATTTATTCTTCCTGGACAGGCCAAAAGAGAAGTGGGTGTAAGAATTAAATTCAATACCGTTAAAGGAGTATTGGAGAACAGAACCGTAGTAATTATAGATGATTCTATTGTACGCGGCACGACTTCAAAACAGTTAATTAAGTTGATAAGAGAAGCTAGCCCAAAAGAAATTCATTTACGAATATCATCTCCACCAATTCATTACCCGTGCCACTACGGTATGGATTTCCCATCGCGTGATGAATTAATAGCGAATAAGTTTAATAATATTGATGAAATAAGAGACTATCTTGATGTGGATAGTTTAGCATATCTTACACATGAGCAAATGTTGGAAGCCATGGTCGATCATGCTCCCAACTCTTTTTGTTCAGCATGTTTTAATGGTGAGTATCCGATTCCGATTGATTTACACTTTATTAAAGATCAGCATGATGAAAAATAGTTAGACATTTCATGAAGGGAAAGCATATAAAACAATATCTATAAATAAATTATAATATTTTTCTGAAGTTATATATAGCATTAATGATAAAATTAGACAGAATACATACTATTTCAAATTATCTTAGCCTTTCGCGGATCTTGCTAACTGCTCCCATTGCATATTTCTTAATTACATTGGAGCAAAGCAATTATCATCCATATTTTGCTGCTATCCTTATGATATTAGCCGCTGCCACCGATTATTTAGATGGTTATTTTGCACGAAAGTATGACGAAGTTAGTGAATTAGGGAAAATTATCGACCCTTTAGCAGATAAAATTGGTGTAGGGATCATTACGATTATTCTCTATTTAACTGGATATATTCCTACTTATATTTTGGTAATTATTGTGGCTCGTGATATTATTATTTTTATAGGTGGACTCATTCTTAGCAATAAAATTGGTAAAGTATTGCCCTCAAATATGCTGGGTAAAATTACAGTATTTATTTTAGGCATTTATCTTTTATTACTCGTATTAGGTCTAAAGTCATACCCAACTTTCTACAACTTATTCAATTTGTTAATTGTATTTATGTCGATTATTTCATTGCTCGGTTATGTAATCCGATCGATTGAAGTTATAAGGTTTAAAAAAAATGAACTTCTTTAAGAATATTAATTTTAATAAACTCACAGATGGTTTAAAGAAGACCAAAGAAAAATTATTTACCGGCATTAATGAAACAATAACCGGTAAAGCTAGATTAGACGATGCGACTTTAGATGAGCTTGAAGAAATTCTAATATCTTGTGATATTGGTGTTGATATTTCTGTTGAAATAATTGAAAAGTTGAGACAAAATCTCAAATCTCACCCTGATCGAAATAAAGAATCAGTATTTGAGACTCTGAAAACTACTCTTGAGGAATCATTAACTTCTGAAGAGACAGCAGATAATTTTTTTGAAAAAATATCTTCTTATAAACCATTTGTTATTCTAATCATTGGCGTTAATGGAGCAGGTAAGACCACCACAATTGGTAAGCTTGCTAATAATTTTAAGAAATCCGGTCTTAAGGTTTTTATAGGATCGGGAGATACTTTTAGAGCCGCAGCCAATGAACAATTAGACATTTGGGCTAAAAGAGCTGATGTACAAGTTATATCCAAAAACATTGGATCGGATCCGGCTGCCGTGGCTTATGAGACTTTACTTCAAGCAAAAAAGGAAAATGCCGATGTAGTCTTAATTGATACTGCCGGACGTTTACATACTAAAGGTAATCTGATGGAGGAACTTAGAAAGATTCGTAAAGTTCTCAGCAAAGTCTTAGATTATGCTCCTAATGAAACCTTGCTTGTGGTTGATGGGAATACTGGTCAAAACGGAATTATTCAAGCGAAAGAATTTTCCAAATATGCAGATTTGACTGGATTAATCGTCACCAAATTAGATGGAACAGCAAAAGGTGGTATTGTATTCCAAATTAATAAGGAACTAAACATCCCGGTGAGATTTATTGGTGTTGGCGAATCAATTGATGACTTACAAATATTTGATGCCAAAAGTTTTATTTCAGCCCTTTTCAACTAGACTTGTGAACTGAACAATTTGAATAAATATGCATTTATAATAAATCCCGTCGCGGGAAAAATAAAAAAGTTAAATGCTGCTCGATTAATTGAAGAACATTCAAAATTATTTGATGTTTCGGTCAAAATCTTTTTTACTTCTACTTCCGGTCATGCTATTAAACTTTCCAATGAATTAACATCATCAAATGAGTATAATACAATTGTTGCTGTAGGAGGGGATGGAACCGTGAATGAAGTTGTAAATGGATTCAATCTTGACAGCGATTGTCGGTTAGGAGTTCTTCCGTGGGGTTCTGGAAATGATGTTGCTAGATTCTTATATCCTTCAAATACTAAAAATTATTTGGACATTCTCTTTGAGGAAAAATTGCAAACTATTGCTGAAATAAATGTTGGAAATTGCAAAATTACCCAGGATGATGAAACTATTGTTCAAAAAAGATTTATAAATGCTGTCGGTATTGGTTTTGATGCTTATGTTGCATACTTAAATCAATTCGAAAAGAAATTTTCCGGAATTCTTTCATATTTGGTTGCCGTAATGCGTGGATTAAAATCGCTTGAGACTTTAGAACCGAAAATATTATTGAATGGTCAAATTCTTGAAGGAAAGTATCTACTATTAACTATTGGAAATGGTAAGACATCTGGGGGAGGTTTTTATTTGAATCCTGATGCCAATCCAACTGATGGAATTCTAAATCTAACAACTGTCGATATGACTGGTAAGATCGAAATAATGAAAAATTTGCCTTATGCGTTAATTAATAAATTAAAATTAGTTAAGAAAGCAAAGTTTTATGAAGACGATGAATTCAAGATAACCTTAAAGAATCCATATTATGTTCATCTTGATGGCGAGATCGGTTCTAAATCGGCGAAGGAATTTAATATCAGACTGCTTCAAAAGAGTATAAAAATTATTAAGAGTAAATAAATGTTTTTCAAAAGAACACAACACAAAAAATTTGATTACACACCGCGATTTTATGATCCAGATAAAGATGAAGAATTAAAAGATTTGGAAAGAAGAAAGCGCAGACTCGGATTCAGAACTTCAAGAGCTAGACAGAAAGTAAAAATAAAATCGCCGATTTATTACCTAATATTATTCATCATATTAGTTTTGATTTATTTGAAATTTACCGGGATAATCTGATAGAATAGAATAAGTTAGTTTACATAATATACATTATGTGCGTTTTCTTTTATCTTAGCATTTTCTCAAAAATTTCAAGTTTTTCGTTGCTTCCGAATAATACTAATATATCATCATTCTCAATTATGTAATTAGCATCAGGCATTTTTATTTCAACCTTACTTTCATCATCAAAAAATGCTGAACTCCGTGTTTTAATCATTAGTATTTCTAAACCGTATTTATTGCGAATCTTCAACTCCGCTAATGATTTACCAACAAATCCATCCGGAACAACTTTCTCAATTATCGAAAATCCATCTGATACCGTTGCCAGTTTATTCTTACTTATAGATTTTAACTCTTGTGATAAACCATCAGCAAGATTCATTTTAAAGCTTTCTTTATTGTACGCATCAATTACATCTTGTCTGGAAATAACTCCAATCAGTTTTTTGTTATCAGATTTATCCTTTACTGGAAATTCATCTCGATTTTCTCTAGAAAATAAGCTCATCACTGAATCTAAGTCTTGATCATGGTAAACAGTAACAACGACCGGATTTTTTAAATCTCGAGCAATCATAATATGCTTTAAACTCTCATATTCGGAAATTATTGGTCTCAACTCGTTTTCAGATATGACTCCGGTCAATTCTCCATCATCATTAATCGTATAACATTGACTAACATTTTTATCCATAAATAATGAGACTAGTTTAGGTAGAGCGATATTTTCTTTTATTGTAAAAATCTCTTTGTACATCGCATCTTGGACTGTTAGCGATTTTAATACATTTGTTTCTCTTCCTGAAGAAATATTAAATCCTTCGTGCTCCAAATGTTGGACATGAATTGACCTCTTGATAACAATCTGAACGATCGTAGTACTAATTACCACAGCAAGCATTAGCGGTAAAATGAAGGAATAGTCCTTTGTCATTTCAAAAATTATTAATATTGCAGATATCGGGATGCTATTAATTCCACCTAAAACGGCTCCCATTCCAACAAGAATAAAAATTGTGTACTCAAGTTGTAAACCGAAAACAAAATTCATGCTAAAAACAAAAAGATAACCTAAACATGCTCCCATAAACAATGAAGGAGCAAAAATACCACCAAAACCACCGGAATTAATAACAATTGGTACAAGTAAAAACTTTAGAATCAAAAGAGTAATTACAATTTGGACTTGTAATTCACCCGCCAAAACTCTATTTATTGCAGAATATCCTATTCCAAATATATCCTCAAAAAAGTACCCACTGATTCCAACTAATAAACCAGCAAATCCCATAACAGCCCATTGAGGAAATGATTTAAGAAATTTCTGTTTAATAATTATATTTAACGAGTTAGAATACTTTATAAAAAGTATCGCTAGAATACCTGCAGCAATTCCGAGGAATATAAAAAGGTATAAATAACTATAATCCGTAATCGCAACAGTATCAAAAACAAATACAGAACTATTCCCAAGAAAAATCCGAGAAATTGCACTGGCTGTAACAGATGCTAAAATCATGGCGGAAAATGTGGGAGCATGAAAATCATTTAATAAGATAATTTCCAAAGCAAAAAATATACCTCCGAGCGGTGTGTTGAAAATCGCTGAAATCGCTGCTCCAGCTCCGGCCGCTGTAAACATCCTCCTTCTTGAATCAGATAACCCAAACAAATTTGCAAACTTGCTCGATACACCACCACCTAGCTGTGCAGCGGGTCCCTCTGGTCCTAAAGTATTTCCGGTACCAATACTTATTACTGGAGCAATAAAGTGAAACAATGTAGTTCGGAAAGAAATGAATCCACCGCGAAGAGCGACGGCTTTAATTACTTCTGCTAATCCCCTTTTTTGTGAAGTCTCAGGAGCAAACTTGATCATCATGCTTTGGATTAACATACCAATCGCCGGAAGCAAAATGACTGTCGCTGCTCCTAAAAAGAAAAAATTATTAACTGTTTTTTCAAAGAAAAGATGGTTTAAATACTCAATAGAATGATGAAAACCAACGGCAGCTAAACCAACAATAGCACCGATTATAATCGCAAAAACACTGAAAGTTGTATATTCCGGGAGATTAAATTTCGAAAAAATATTTTGAAATTTATTCAAATATCTCCTAATGAAAAGCCATTTTTCAATTTTTTGAAATTTTGATTTATCTAAGATTTTCATTAGTCCGATTAATTATCATATTTATAAAAACCTTCACCAGTTTTTCGTCCTAATTTTTTTGCAGCTACCATTTTCTTTAGCAGTGGACACGGTCTGTATTTGGAATCATTGAATCCATCATACAAGACCTCCATAATAGCTAAGCAAACGTCAAGACCGATAAAATCTGCTAAAGTAAGTGGACCCATTGGGTGATTCATGCCTAATTTCATTACGGTATCAATTGCCTCAACATTTGCAACCCCTTCATAAAGTGCATAAATTGCTTCGTTTATCATCGGCATTAGAACACGGTTTGAAATGAATCCCGGATAATCATGTACTTCAACAGGTGTTTTACCTAGTTGCTCCGATAGATTTCGTACCAAATTATACGTTTCATCCGCGGTAGAATAACCACGAATTATCTCAACCAATTTCATTATAGGAACAGGATTCATAAAATGCATCCCGATGAATTTTTCTGGTCGGCAAACTGTAGCTAGTTCTGTAATTGAGATTGATGAGGTATTTGAAGAAAAGATGGAATCCTTCTTAACAATCGTCTCTAATTCCTTAAAAAGATTAAGTTTAGCATCTTTATTTTCAATAATTGCTTCAATAACAAAATCTGTATTCGGATCGATATTCTTAACGCCAATTACTTTTTGAATTCTTTTTAAGGTTTTCTTTTTATCATCTTCTGAGATGATTTCTTTTTTCACTTGTCGATCTAAATTTTTTGTTATTGTTGATAGCCCTCTGTCAACAAATTCATCTTTCAAATCAGTAAATTGAACTTCAAAACCATTTTGAGCAAAAACATGAGCTATTCCATTGCCCATTGTACCTGCTCCTATCACAGCTATATTTTTAATTTCCATAGATGCCCCCTTTTAATATTTTTTAACAATTAATGCGGAAGCTTCACCACCACCGATACATAGTGATGCAAGACCATATTCAGCATTTTGCCTTTTCATTTGGTGCAGCAATGTATTTAGTATTCTTGCTCCGCTTGCTCCAATTGGGTGACCGAGTGCGATTGCTCCGCCATTTACATTCACATTGGCACCATCTAGACCCAATAATTTGTTTACAGCAAGTGAAACTACTGCAAAAGCTTCGTTAATTTCAAATAAATCTATCTCTTCGATTTTCATATTAGCTTTTTTTAATACTTTTTGAATAGCATCAGCAGGAGCAGTTGTAAATTCTATTGGCGCCTTAGCAGCAGATGATTGAGCTATGATTTCTGCAATTGGTTTTAATCCAAGTTCTTTCGCCTTATCTTCAGACATAACCAATAATGCGGCTGCCCCATCATTAATTTTGGATGCATTTGCAGCTGTAACTACACCATCTTTTTCAAATGCTGGTCGCAGAGAACTGATTTTATCAAATTTGACATTACCAGGTTCTTCGTCCTTATCAATTATTGTATCGCCTTTTCTTGATTTAACAGTCACGGGAATAATCTCATCATTAAATAAGCCATCTTCTTGTGCTTTTAATGCTTTCTTATATGATTCTACAGCGAATGCATCTAACTCTTCTCGGGTAAATTTAAAATCTCTTGCGCACGATTCTGCACAGCTTCCCATATGGAAATTATTATAAACATCCCACAACCCATCATAAACCATCGAATCTATTATTTCACCATTACCCATTCGGTAACCTGCTCTTGCTTTAGGCAGAAGATATGGTGATAAAGTCATATTTTCCATTCCACCGGCGACAACAATGTCAGCATCACCAAGTTGAATTGCTTGATGAGCAAGCATTACTGATTTTAAACCACTTCCGCACATTTTATTAATTGTCAAGCACTCAGTTGAATTAGGCAAACCGGCAAAAAGTGCCGCCTGTCGGGCGGGAGCTTGTCCTAGACCAGCTGGTAATACATTCCCCATAATTACTTCATCAACTAAATTATAATCCAACTTAACTTCATCTAACACGGCTTTAATCACAGTACTTCCTAATGACGTTGCGGGTGTATTTGAAAATACACCATTGAACGATCCGATAGCAGTTCGTTTAGCAGATACAATAACGGCTTTTTTCATAATGATATTCCATTAATTAATTTTACAAAGTGATAGAAAAATATAAAAAGATGATTTGAATAGAAAGAATATGATGATTGTAAGAATGATTTTAGTTTTCGTCGATCTCAAATGAAATACAACATTTTAATTTGCCACATGGACCACTTAGCTTTGATAAATTTGAATTCAAGTTTTGATCACTAGCAAGTTGTGTAGATATCCGCTTAAAGTTATTTAAAAATGAAGCACAGCAAAACTCTCTGCCACAAGTGCCTAAACCGCCGATACTTTTTGCCTCATCACGAACACCAATTTGTCGCAGTTCAATTCTTGTTTTGAATTCTCCAGCTAATTCTTTTGCTAGTTCTCTAAAATCAACCCTACCATCGGATGTATAAAAGAAGAATAGTCTTTTTCTATCGAACTGATAATGGATATGAACTAATTTCATATTCAGACTATGCTTTTCAACAAGCTTTAGAAAAATTGGTTTTGCTTTATGTTCGTCAAGTAAATTTAAATTGTATTTTTGAAGATCTTCTTCGTTTGCAACACGAATAATTTTAGGAAGTTTTTCTCCAAAGAGTCCCAATTCTGCTCTTTTAATTTTTAGCAATTCTGAATTTTCTTTAACTATTCCAATTTCATGATAGTCTTCACCCTCAAGGATAATCTTTTCATTGACTTGAGGAATAATATTCAGATCATCGGTTAGTTCAGCAAAATGACAACCGAGCATACCTTTACATTCAACTTCGACTATTCTCCTATTATCAATAGGGATTTCCATCATACAGTCTGCACCACAAACAAGACAACCACTAATCTGTTGGTGATTTGGATGGTTAATTTTTTCTTTAACTAACACCTGATACTGTTGATTAGCGTTTACTTCGAGTTCTTTTAATTCTTCAGGTGAAATTAATTTATTGTGGATGAACGAAAAATCTATTTTATACATTTTATTTCCGAGTTAGGATAAAATTCAATTTTAAAATAAGATTTAGAATAATAACATTCAATAGGATGTTTTTATCCATTGATTCTATTAACTCATCTATTTCTTTAATCAATTCATCAATTTTTGCGTTTGGAAAGCTTTTATTGAATTTTTCAAGGGTATCCGGATAGTCATGAAAGTAGTAAAATTGATAATCTAATTTGTTTCTACGTGTATCAGTCAACCAAATATTGACCAACTTCATCACTTCAAAAACTTTTGATCTATTAAAATCATCGGTGGCGGTTTTAAGTTCATTATAGGCTGAATTATACCAGCCTCCTAAGGAATAACGCATAAATTTTATTGTAGAATCTATTAAAGAGATCATCTCGTTTTCAACTAAATTCAGTCCTTGAGTCACAGATCCTTCTGAAAAGAGTGCTGCTTTTGAAGCGGATTCTTTTTCTATTTTGAATTTACTTTCTAAAATTTCGGTAATTATATCAAAGGAAAGAGATTTAAACTGTACTTTCCAACATCTTGAAAGAATTGTAGATAACAACCAATCTTCATTCGATGTCAGCAAAATAAAAATCACGCCTTGAGGAGGTTCCTCTAAAGATTTTAAAAGTGCATTTTGAGATTCTTTATTCATCAGATGAGCATCTTCAATTATTACTGCTCTATATTTTATATCGGAGTATTCTATACTTAGAAATTTTCTTACTTCTCTGATGCTGCTAATTTTAATATTGTTAGCGCCATCAAGTTGAATTTTGTAGAAGAGATTTTTTTGTTTCTTCAATATTTCTTTTTTAAGATCGTCTAATTGTTTATCGGTTAATTTCTCGGTGCCAGAAGATTCGTTGACCTCGTTTTTTCCTCTTGGTAATGGCAGGATCAGTTTAACGAGCGGTTCTTCAAACTGTTCGATTTTTGAGTAATCTTTTGCTTGATTTATTGTCTTAATAAACTGGATAGCACTATAGAATTTCCCCACACCTGATTGACCTGAGAAAATTAATGCGTGGGGAATTCTATTATTTCTAACTAAAGATTTGAGTTGATTAACGGCATGGGGTTGCCCAATAATATTATCAAGTTGGTCAACCATATTTAGCGGAATTAATTAAAATCATCATCATCCGAATAAAAGAAGTCCTCATCACTGGGATAGTCAGGCCAAATATCTTCAATTGATTCATAGGGTTCTTCGTTATCTTCTAATTCATTCAGATTTTCAACAACTTCTAAAGGAGCGCCAATTCGCTCAGCGTAGTCAATTAGCTCTTCTTTTGTAGCAGGCCAAGGTGCGTCATCTAAATAAGAGGCTAATTCAACCGTCCATATCATATGAGTATTACTCCTCTAATAAAAGGGTTATATTTAATAATAGTTGTTTAATTTAGTTGGAAACAACTTCGAATAGATCTACGTCATCATACATGAAATTTGACGGATTCAAAGCTATTCCATTATGTCGTACTTCATAATGTAAGTGAGGACCGG
This sequence comes from Melioribacteraceae bacterium, assembly GCA_030584085.1. Classification (NCBI taxonomy): domain Bacteria; kingdom Pseudomonadati; phylum Ignavibacteriota; class Ignavibacteria; order Ignavibacteriales; family Melioribacteraceae; species Melioribacteraceae bacterium. The sequence goes on along the minus strand of CP129490.1, from coordinate 1,867,078 downwards.
TTGATAACTTTCCGGAATTACCGGTTTCAGCGATCAGATCACCACGTTTTAATTTTTGCCCCTTCTTAACATTTATACTTGATAAATGGGCATACACAGTTTGGTAACCAAATCCATGATCTATTTCCAGGGTAAGACCATATCCGCCCCTTCTACCGCTAAATGTTACAACACCACCACCAGGAGCATAAACAGGTGTTCCGATGTTTGCCACTATATCCAGACCAGGATGCATTCTTCTAATTTTTAGAATCGGGTGCATCCGCATTCCATAACTATCACTAACTCTACCTGTGGTTGGAATTATAGCTGGTATTGATTCAAATAATTTTTCATTGAGTTCTAAAGTGGTTTCAATTTCGGAATAATTATTTTTTTCCAATTGAAGTTTAGTATTGATCTCATCAACGTAGGAATTCAATCCACGGAGTAAATTATCAAATTCGATGGAATTGCTTGGGATGTATTCTTCAAATACACTACCGCCAATTCCAAACTTTCTATCTTCATCGGCAAGTGGTTCTAGGTTAACTCTCAAACGTAAATCGTTACTTTGCGCAATCAAACCTTCTAATTGTGTATCAAAATTTTGATACTTATTTATCAACTCGTTTAATTGTGTTTGAAGATTACGATTTTTCTTTTGAAGTGCTTTTACTTCTAAATCCGGATTCAATATCTCATTTACGATGAAATATCCGCTAAAGACTAGAAATGAAGAAACTATCGAAAAAAACATTACAAGAAATAGAAATTTCTTGTAAAAATTCTTTATTTCGACAAATTTCAGCTTGTTTTTTGAGAAATAGTAAAAATGCTTCATAATTTTGGTGCGAAGTTAACAAAAGTGTATAAGCAAGTCAAGCGAATAATATTGTTATTTTTATTCAAAATCATGCTCAAAATAGTCAACTACTCTGTTACTTTCTCTTTTTTTCTTAGTTATTTCGTCAGTTAAATTCTTTTGTAATTCTTTGGCTGCGTCATATCCGTAATGTTTTAGTAAATAATTCAACGCAATCACTTCAGCAATCACAGTTAAATTTTTACCGGGAACAATCGGAAGTTTTATATAAGGAATTTCTACTTCAGATATATTTATAACACTATCATCTAAACCGGTTCTGGTGTAATGTCCTTTTTCATCCCAGACTTCCATTTCAATCACGAGTTCAAGACGTTTCTGAAATCTTATTGCTCGAATACCAAACATGCTTCGCACATCTACAATTCCAACACCGCGCAATTCCATAAAGTGCTTAATCAAATCAGTGCCAGCTCCCATCAAGATACCTTCACCTTTCTTTGTGAAGATTACAACATCATCTGCGACCAATCTGTGACCACGCTCAACTAGATCAAGAGCAACTTCACTCTTCCCTATTCCGGATTTCCCAACGAATAGCATACCAACTCCGTACACATCAACAAAAGAACCGTGGATTGATATCCTTTCAGAAAATTGGTCATCTAAAAAATCACTTATTAGATAAACTAATTTAGTAGTTGAATAACTTGAACCGAAAACTGCAATCTTATGTTTATTTGCAAGTTCTATAACTTCTTCGGGAGGTTTATTTCCGTTTGTAAAAATTAGACAAGGTATTTCAAATTGGAAGATTCTCTCTAAACTAAATTTCCTCTGATCAGAATCAAGTTGTTTAAGATATCTTACCTCAGTATTTCCAAATATTTGAACACGATTGAATGAAAATAAATCAACAAACCCGGCTAAAGCCAAGCCGGGTCTGTGTAAATTTTGATCGGTTATTAAACGTTCCATTCCAACACGATCACCTAACAACTTTAGTTTAAATTGCTTTTCTACATGTTTACAAAAAAACTCTACCGTAATATTTTCTTTACGTGATATATTTTTTTTGTTGATGGTGATCATCTGGTTTTTGCTAATCTTTTTGTTTTTAATTTTCTCAATTGGCGTTCTATTTTTGAAGCTGCACCGCTTATAGATTTTCTAAAATCTTCTGTTGTATCTTCTGCTTTGAAAACTTTACCGGGAACATGGAGAGTAATTTCCGCGGATTTAATACTGTTATTATTGTGGAGAAAACTTAGAACTACATTTGCATCCATTATATCAGAATTGAATCTTGACAATTTTTGGACTTCATCTTTTATGAAGTCATTCAACGAATCCTTTGCTGTGAATTTGCGGGAAGTAATTTGGATATTCATATTTTCTCCTTTATGATTTTGGATGTGCGGATTTATATGATTTTTTTAATTTTTCAACACTAACGTGTGTATAAATTTGAGTGGTGGATAAATTTTCATGACCTAAAATTTCCTTTACTGCCATCAAATCAGCACCTCTGTTCAACATTTCAGTTGCAGAACTATGACGAAGTACGTGCGGGCTTTTCTTTTCTATGTCGGTAACCTTGCTTAGATACTTTTTTACTACCCGGTATACATACCATCGATCCAAAGAGTTTCCAGTTTGATCAACTAGAAAATTTGTGTTATTTAATTGATTGCGGGAATGAATATATCTTTCTATTAATTGAATTGACTTGTTACCTAACGGTACTATTCTAAACTTTGAACCTTTGCCAAGAACTTTAATTGTCTTGTTTGTAATATCAATATCATTCATCTTTATCGAGCAAAGTTCAGAAACTCGAAGTGAGGAACCGTATAAAAGTTCGAAGATTGCTGTATTCAAATTTCTCCTAAAAACATCATCATCTTCAGATAATAATTTAATAATTTCATCATAAGAGTCAAGATTTATTATTGAAGGAAGTTTTCTCTTATGCTTTGGGTTTGAAATCTTTTTAACGGGATTTGTTGAATTTTCAAAATTTTCGACTATGAAATCAAAATAACTTCTTAAAGAAGATAATTTCCTAGATATTGAACTTTTTGATAATTCAGATTTATTCAGGTTTATTAAATATTGTCTTACAACTTTTTCACTTATCTGACAAATAGAATCAATATTTCGTTCATTTAGAAAATCAATAAACTGAATCAGATCCTTTCGATATGCGGAGATTGTATTGTCAGAGTATCTTCTAACGTTCTCCAAATCAGATAAAAATTCGTCAATTGTTTTTGATATTACCGGCTCACTCATTCCTCTGAACCTTCGGATTCATCAGTGTCACCTTCAGGTTTTGGTTTTGTCCAACTTGCATAATCGCAATCAGGATATTTACTGCAGCCGTAAAATATTTTTGCTCTGCGTGTTCTTTTTACAACAACATCACCCTCTTTACACTTTGGGCATTTCATTCCGATATCAATTTGCTTTGTGAAATCGCAATCGGGATAATTTGAACAACCAATAAATTTTCCGAATTTTCCGTATCTATATATTGTTTTATTTTCGCATTTAGGACAAAGATCACCTGTGAATTCAGGTTCAGCGCTGGCACCACCGTTAGAGAATTCTTTTAATGATTTGATGTTTTTACAATCCGGATAATTTGTGCAAGCCAAGAATCTTCCAAATCTACCGATTCTAATATCCATAGGAGAACCGCATTTATCGCATTCTATCGGCTTAATATTTTCTTCCACTTCTTTTAAGGATGAAGCAAATGGAGTATAAAAGTCATTCAACGCTTTTTCATATTCAATTTCACCTTCTGCCATTTGATCAAGTTCTTCTTCCATTCTAGCTGTAAATCCAACCTCAACAATCTTAGGGAAGTTTTCTATTAGGAACTTGTTCACCTTTACACCCAAATCAGAGGGAAAAAGTTTTCGTTGTTCTTGGGTAACATATTCACGGTCTTGCAATGTCCCCATAATACTTGCGTATGTACTTGGTCTTCCAATTCCATTACTTTCTAATTCCTTTATCAAAGTACTTTCGGAGAAACGCGGCGGTGGTTTAGTGAAATGTTGATTTTTTACAAGATCGGATAAATCCAATTTTTGATCTTGTAACAATCCCAACGGGATTTTTCCATTTCCATTTTCTGAATCACCATTATCTTCTTTTGATTCATCATATAAAGCCATGAATCCGGGGAATTTAACAGCTGTTCCGGACGCTCTAAAAATATATTGATCGGATTTTATATTTACCGTTGTTGTCTCGAGTTGAGCGCTCTCCATTTGAGAAGCTACAAACCTTTTCCAAATCAATTCGTATAAACGGAATTGGTCTTTATTCAAATAATCTTTGACGAACTCCGGAGAATAATTTACAGAAGTTGGTCGAATTGCTTCATGCGCATCTTGAATGTTTCCTTTTGCTTTTTTCCCAAATAATCTGGGATCTGCAGGTTTGTATTCTTTACCAAATTTCTCTTCTATGTATTCTCTTGCACTATCAACGATCTCAACATTTAATCTAGTAGAATCCGTACGCATGTAAGTTATCAAACCGGTGAAACCTTCATCACCAAGTTCAAGTCCTTCGTATAAACTTTGTGCGACCATCATAGTTTTGCGTGGTCTAAATCCTAACGATTTAGAAGCCTCAGATTGCAGCGTCGAAGTTATGAACGGTGCATAAGGATTTCGCTTTGTTGCTTTTTTTGTTACTTCAGAAATATGAAAATTACTTTTGGAGTTCACATCTTCAAATAATTTTTCAGCTTCTTCTTGATTCCTAATTGCAAAATTATTCTTGAAAAATTCTTTCCACTCATCTTCATTCATTTCTGCTTTTGGCGGAACTTTTATAGTTTTATTATCCACAGAAAATAATTTAGCTTCAATTGATTCTTTCTTTTCTGTGTCAAATTTGCCAACTAGCGACCAATACTCAATTGGTATAAATTTATTTATCTCTTCTTCACGTTCACAAATTAATCTTAGAGCAACAGATTGAACTCTCCCCGCAGACAAGGAGTTACTAGATTCTTCTATCATCGCACGCCATAAAAATGGACTAAGCTTATAACCAATAATTCTATCCATTACTCTTCTAGCACGTTGTGAAATGACCAGATAGGAATTAACATGAACCGGTGAAGCCATGGATTTTTTTACAGATTCTTTTGTTATTTCATGAAACAACACTCTGTAAACTTCTTCCTTATCATGTCCATCAATAATATCAATAATATCTTGAGCAATAGCTTCGCCCTCACGGTCAGGGTCAGTTGCTATAAATACTTTATCAGCTTTTTTTGCTAAAGATTTTATTTTTTTTATCAAGTCGCCTTTACCACGCATGTTAAGCAGTTTTGGTTTGAAACCATCATCTATATCAACACCGAGTTTAGTCTTTGGTAGGTTTCTAAGATGACCGACAGTTGCTTCGACTGTATAGTTTCTGCCTAAATATTTATTTATTGTTTTAGCTTTAGAAGGCGACTCAACTAAAACGAGATTTTTTGCCATATCTGATTACCATTTAATTGATTGTATCCGAAGAATAAAGTAGAACTCTGCTCCCTGGTAGGATATCCGTATTGAAGTCAATTAGTGAGATTAATATGATCCAATTTATATCATCTTTTGTAATTAATTCTTTTGGATACATCATAATTTGTTCTAATGTCATTTCTAAATCACTATTGCTTAACAAACCTACGTTTACAAGGTGAATTAAATAGTTATAGTTATCTATTCCTATTACTTCCAACTCATCATTATCAAGCAATCTAAAATTTTTAGAGGGAGTTTTTCTATTTGCTTCTTCTTTTAATTTATTACTTAGTACTTTATCAAAAACCAAACTGAATGCTACGCCAACTGTTTGGTTATCATAAATTTTTTCTTTGTTAATAATTTTACTTACTTCATCTAAAGTATAATTTTTATTAAGTCCGTCCAATATCTTTGCAAGAACTTCCACAATTTTGTTTGTCATATTCTAATTATCCGCATATCTCGTTTAAACAATAAGTTAACTAGTCTATTCTCTTCTTTCTTCATCACTTTTTTATCTTTTTGATTCTGATCATCATAACCAATTAAGTGCAGTATTCCGTGTATTATCAATCTCAAAAGTTCATTTTGTATTGAAACGTCGTATTTTCTGGCATTTTCTTCCGCAACCGGAACGCAAATATAACATTCTCCATCTAAATTAAAAGTATCTTCTGAATAATTAAAGGTTATTATATCTGTACTACCTTCATGCTGTAAATATTCTTCATTTATTTTTGTTATATCTTCAGAGCTGATAAAATTGACTTGCAATGAAGTGATTGAAAAATTTAATTCACTTTTTAACCTTTGAAGAATATCGTGTACTTCTCGCTTTAAAATAAAATAATTCTTTTCATTTTCAACGCTTACGTTTTTCATATTAGATTATTAACTCCATACCATCGAAAGCCCCTTCGCAAACAACAGAGCTGTTCAACTCTTTCAGCAGTTCATTTGTTTCTAACTCGATTGCTTCAATCTTTCTATCCGAATAATCGGGATCATAATGGAAAAGCAATAGTTTTTTTACATTCCCAAGATTAGCAAATACTGAAGCCGAATAATTATTTGAATGTCCCCAACCAATCTTTTCACCATAGTCCTCATGCTGGTACATTGTATCGTGAATAAGAATATCTGCATCTTTAATAAATTCTACTTGAAGTCTATTTTTCTCTAAAATTTCTTCCGGTGTGGGTAGATTTCTTTTTGCATCATAATACAATTCATTATCGGTCATATAAACTATTTTATTACCGTTTTTCTCAATTTTATAAGCAAGTGTGCCTTCGGAATGGTGTGTGTTTATTGAGCTAACATTAAATCCGTTAACGTCTATATTCTGCATATTTCCTATCTCAATGTACTTAACCTTATCTTTAAATATCTCTGAAGTTACGGGGAAATAATTCGGATCCCACTGAGTTTCAAAAATTCTATCGATAGAAGCCCCATGCTTAATTTCGGCATAAATATCTAATGTACATTGATCGTTATAAATAGGACTAAAAAATGGCAGACCTTGTATATGATCCCAGTGTGTGTGAGAAATTAAAAGATGAATTTCATTACATAAGTGATTTTGCATCAATTCATTACCCAATTCTCTGATACCTGTTCCGGCATCCAATATGATAAAATTTTCATCATCGCTAATTTGAACACAGGCAGTATTACCACCAAACTTAATTGTATTTTTTCCCGGTACAGGAATCGATCCTCTTGTTCCCCAAAATTTAATTTTCATTTTTGGTATTAAATTTTATTAAGGAATCAACTGTAATTCTTGTGTATTCTATATATCTATTTGTCGATGCTTCAAAATCTAGAATTTCTGCTTCTGTTAAATCTCGTATGACTTTGCCGGGAACCCCAGCTACAAGTTTACCCGATGGTACAACGAATCCCGGTTTTACAACAGTGCCGGCAGCGACCATTGAGTTTGATTCAACTACCGCACCATCTAAAACAATTGCCCCCATTCCAATAAGACAAAGATCTTTAAGAGTACAACCATGCAATGTGACAGAATGTCCAATTGTAACATTGTTCCCTATATGAAGAGGGTATCTGCCATTAGTCACATGCAGCATTGAATTATCTTGTACATTTGTTCCGGAACCTATTTTAATATAGTGTACATCTCCGCGAATTACTGTGTTATACCACACACTTGAGTTTTCATTTATTTCAACATCACCAATTATTTTTGAACCCGAAGCTAAAAATACACTATCGTGAAGTTTTGGGAATGTATTAACATAAGGGAAAAGTTTATTTTCGTTATCTAATTTGTATAGTTTCATGCTGTTAGTTTAAAAACATTTCTTTTGATTTTTTCAATAGGGTCAAGGATTTATTAATCTGGTCATCTTGATTTAAAAGCACTGAATACCAACCTTCACTATTAAAATATTCTTTTGCAAAGTATGCTTTCAAAAGAGAAGTTATATAATCTATATCATCATTGAATTCTTTAGAATTGAGATCGATTTCTTTTTCTTGGACAAATTTCTTGAATTCACCGATTTTACTTTCTGAGATTATATTATTTTTTAAGAACAGACCGAGATCAGTTTTTATTTCGTCCGAAAGCTCCATTTTTCTATTATCAATTTGATCTCGTACAAATTGGTAAAAAATATTTTTGCTTCTAAGTTCCGCGGTAAATTTTGTTAAGGAACCTTGTGAGACATTATAATCGGGTGTAATACCACCTCCATCATAGACTTTCCTTCCTTTACTTGTCAAGAAAGATTGTTTAAGTGAATCTGATTCTTCATGGTGATCATAATTATCCGAATCAACTTCATTGCGTGTCATTACTTCAGAATAATAATCAATGTCTGACTTATAATTTCTCTGAATTGCTCTGCCTGATGGTGTATAATATCTGGAAATTGACAATCTTATCGCAGAATTATCATTCAATAAAAATGGTCTTTGAACAAGTCCCTTACCAAAAGAAGTTTCACCAACAATTAAACCTCTATCCCAATCTTGCACGGCTCCGGCAACAATCTCACTAGCTGATGCACTTCCTCTATTAATCAACACAATAAGCGGAATATTCTCAAATGAATATTTTTGTGAAGCTCTTCTTTCTTCGTTGAACTCTTCTATTCTTCCCTGAGTATAAACAATTAGTTTATCATCAGAAATAAAAAAATCAGAAACCTCAACAGATTGCTCAAATAAACCGCCGGGATTATTTCTAAGATCAAGGAGCAAATACTGCATACCTTGGTTGCTTAAAGAATTGAGGGCTTCATAAAGTTCTTCCGATGTTTTTTCGGCAAATCTTGTCAAACTTATATAACCCACACTATCTTGTAGCATTAAGGAAATTTCTACAGAGTTTATCGGGATGACATCTCTTTCAATTTCATAAACTATTTCACTTTTTTCGGATGGTCGATATATGATAATTCTAACCTTACTCCCCTTCTTTCCTCTAAGTTTTTGAATTACTTGAGTATTACTAAATCCGACAGCGGTAGTATCATCAATTTTAATAATTCTATCGCCAGGCATTATCCCTAAGCGGTCGCTTGGTGTTCCAATAATAGGAGAGACTACAGTGATTGTATCATCTATAATTTGGAATTCAATACCAATGCCTTCAAAATTTCCTTCCAACTGTTCTTCAAATGTACTTTGAACTTCTTTTGAAATGTAGACACTATGAGGATCAAGTTTTGAGAGAATACCTTCAATAGCATCTTCTGATAGAGAATCAGCGCTAATTTCTTCAAGATAATATCGTTTAGTAAGTTCTAATACTTGCTGAACTTTCTCAGTGTCCGGATCAGCCGAATCACCAATCCATTGACCAATTTGGAATCCAATAAAAAGACCAATCACTAATAAAAATAATTTACTAAAACCTTTTTTATCAGACATAATTTACTTTTGCGGTCTCATTTGCGGGAAAAAAATTACATCCCGGATTGAAGATTGATTAGTTAACAACATTACAAGTCTATCAATTCCAATTCCCAGTCCGGCAGTTGGTGGCATACCATATTCTAACGCTCTCACAAAATCTTCATCAATTTTTTGAGCCTCTTCATCACCGGCATCGGCAAATCTTTTCTGTTCTTCAAATCTTTCGCGTTGATCGATCGGATCATTTAACTCGGAGAATGCATTACAGATTTCTCTTCCGACTACGAACGCTTCAAATCTTTCAACTAGTCCCTCTTTTTCTCTGTGTTTCTTTGCTAAAGGTGATAATTCCAAAGGATAATCAATTACAAAAGTTGGTTGAATTAATTTTGATTGAACAGTCAATTCGAATAATTCATCAATCAATGTTCCTTTATTTTCAGTACCGTCTAAATCACCGCCATGTTTTTTAACGGCAGCTTTTAATTCTTCATCCGTCGAATTAATAATATCTATTCCGGTCTCTTTCTTAATCTCATCAACCATAGATACTCTTTGCCAAGGTGAAACAAAATTTATTTTTTGTCCTTCCACTTCAAATTCTGTTTTACCAAAAACTTTTTTGCAAATCGAAGTAACCATTTCTTCCACAAAATTCATCATCCATTCATAATCCTTATAAGCAACATAAAGTTCCATCATCGTAAACTCGGGATTATGTGTTCTGTCCATTCCTTCATTACGGAAATCTTTCGAGATTTCGTAAACACCTTCAAAACCACCAACAATTAATCTTTTTAGGTAAAGTTCATCTGCGATTCTTAAATATAATTCCATATCTAAAGTATTATGATGAGTAATGAAAGGTCGAGCTGAAGCACCTCCGTAAAGCGGTTGAAGTATCGGAGTCTCAACTTCCAACATTCCATTTTCATCTAGGAAGCGTCTCATTTCAGAAACGATTTTAGAACGTTTTATAAAAACATCTTTAACATCCGGATTGACGATTAAATCAACATAACGCTGACGATAACGTAATTCTTTATCCGTAAACTGATCATGAATTACTTTATTGCCTTGTTCATCGGTTGTTTCTTTTGCAATTGGTATTGGTCTTATCGATTTTGTTAAAAGCATTAAAGATTTTGCATGAACCGATGTTTCACCAGTCTTAGTTTTAAATACATAACCCTGAACGCCAATAATATCACCTATATCTAACAGCTTAAAGGCGTCATATGAATCACCAATTTCATCTTTCTTTAAATAGATTTGTATTCGTCCCGAATCGTCTTGTATATGCGTAAACGATGCCTTCCCCATTCTACGAATTGCCATAATTCTTCCGGCGATAGAAACATCCTTATTTTCATATTCTTCAAAATTTGTTTTAATTTCCGACGCTTTATTTTGCACATCAAATGAATACGCAAATGGTTGAAAACCCTTTTCTTTTAGTTCATGTAATTCTTCAAGTCGTCTCTGAATTAAACTATTAATATCCTGTTGTTGATTCTGTTCCAAAATTCCTCCTGGAATTAGTTTCTTGTAAAATTTGCTAATAGATTACAGATTTTATCCTGCACGTAACTTGCAAGTTGTGCTGGTACTAAAAAGTTATTTGCAATCAGCACTAACGCGATTGGTTCATTATCAGTTGTTTTAATATAGCCTGCTAAACTTCTTACATTCTCTAAATAACCTGATTTACCTCTGAAATTATTTTCCGCTTTAGATTTACCCATTCGCTCAATAAGTGTCCCATCAAATCCGGCAATTGACAGCGATTTGTAAAATTCCTCGAAGGAATCACTTTTATACATGTAGCTTAACAATTTTGTTACCTGGTTTGGTGTTATCAAATTAATCGGAGAAACACCCGAACCATCAACAATCTGTATGTTAGTAGGGTTGATACCCATCTGTTGAATTATCTTTTCTATAGCGATCAGTCCATTTTTTGTCGAACCATATCCAAATAATTCATAACCGATGGCTTTTAATAATTGCTCGGCATAGACATTATTGCTATTCTTATTGATCTCAGCTACAATTTCCGTTAAACGTGCTGAATGATCTTCAAATAAATATGTCAATTCGTTAAAATCAAATTGCTTACCTAATTTCGAATTTGTTTTTGCGGAACCTTTAACAACCAAGCCTTCTTCTACCAAAACTTCGTAAAATGCATTAGCAAAAAATTGGCTCGGATTATTTATTGGAATTTTTATAAAGTGGGGATCACTATTTAATGAAATTTGTCCGTCAATAATAATTTTATTGTTGTCTTCAACCTTATATTCAATCTGATTTTCTTTAATCTTACTATTTGTAAAAACGTTGTTTATGATTGAATATTTTTTCCCAAATAAGGTAAAGAAAACTTTTGATAAACTGCCAGGTTCAGTAGGTTCAAGTATTATCTCATAATTATTTTCATTTAGGACAAATGACCCACTATATGGTGAAGAACAATTGTAATCATATCTTGCTACTAACGATTTACCATACATGCTGGTTTCAAAATTATCGTCATAAAGAATCAGGTCACCTTTGATAGAATAAATACCTTGATGATTAAGTGAATCTATCCAAGATTTGAAATCGTCATTTTCTTTCCCATCTCCGGAAGTTATTGTCGGATCACCAAATCCAACAATAATAAGATTTCCTTCTAATACACCATTAATGATTTTACCATCAGTGAAAAAAGTTGTTTTAAATTTATAATCGGGTCCGAGCAATAACAGTGCAGTTGAAGTTGTAAAAAGTTTTAAAACACTGCCCGGCTTAAAAGATTTATCAGTATTTAATTTATAGATAGTTTCGCCGGTTTTTAGTGAGTAGATAGATGCGCCCCAAAATGCATTTACAAAATTTGGGTCAGAGAATATATCATCTAATTCACTTCTTAACTCCGAAATCTTACTTTGCTTGATAACATTATTTGAATCATTCTCATTCGGAATTATATTTTGTGAGAATAATAAAGTTGTTATAAATAATATTATGAAGAAGTATCTTATCATGATCTTAAATAATTTTGAATTTCCGTATAGGAGAGTTTTCTGGATTTACCAATTTGTAGTTTCCCTACCGTGAAATCACCGAAACGAATTCTTTCTAATGAACGCACTTCATATCCGAGAGCATTAAACATTCTCTTTACAAAGTGATTTCTTCCCTCCTCAACCTCAATAGCAACTAATTTGTAGTTCTTTTTTTTTGGGAAATAAATTTTTTTGAAAAAACTCTTTCGTCTATCGAGGACAATTCCTTTTATTAATCTCTCACGATGTTCTTTAGTCAGTTCCTTATCCAATCCAGCCACATATTCACGAATTATTTTCCGGCTTGGATGTGTTATGCTGTTGGCAAAATCTCCGTCATTTGTAAGTAATAAAACACCTGTAGTATCATAATCCAATCTTCCAACCGGAAAAATTGTTTTGTCTGTATTAATTAAATGAAGAACTGTTCTGCGTCCTTTTTCATCAGCAGTAGATGTAATAAATCCTTTGGGTTTGTTTAGAAGATAATAAACCTTTTTCTCAGGCCGAATTTTTTCACCATCAAGTTTTACATCATCATTATCAGCAGAAACCTCATAGGCAAAATCAGTTATAACTCTTCCATTGATAGAAATTCTACTTTCTTTTATTAATTCTTCTGATTTTCTTCTGGAAGCTACACCACATTCAGACAGATATTTATTCAATCGAACTTTCTTCTTCAGCGTCGAGTTTTGTGTCATTTTCCAGTTCTTCCTCAATTTCGTTCATCATTATCTTTCGTTTTTGTTCAAGGAAATCTTCATCTTGCATGATTTCTTCAATTTCGCGAGGTTTAGGTAAGTCTGTTATCTTGTTTAAGCCAAAGTATTTAAGAAATTCTTCTGTCGTATTATATAGTAGCGGTCGCCCGATAGTTTCGGCTCTTCCTTTAATGGTAATAAGATTTTTTTCCAATAATGTATTGATCATATAATCCGAGTTAACACCACGAATAGATTCAATCTCAGGTTTAGTAATCGGCTGTTTATAAGCAATTATGGCCAAGGTCTCTAATGCAGCTTGACTTAAACGCCGTTTACTTTTTTCAGTAGATAAAAAACCTAAATACTTTGCATTCTCCGGTTTGGTGGCAAATGAATAACCTCCGGCAATTTTAATTATGTGAAACGATAATTCCGCTTCGGTATATTTTTGATTTAGAATATCGATCGTAGATTCAATTTCAGATTGCGATAATGTTGAATCATCCCCATCAATTTCCCTAATAGCAGTAATTATTTCGTTTGAAGTAATAACTTCGTCCGAAGCAAAAATTAAGGCTTCTATAACAGAATTATATATCTTGTCCATCATTCTCCAATGCGTATAATTCAAAATCATTAAATGAATGGGATTCCCTCAAACCTAATCTTCCCATTTTTATCATTTCCAGCATCGCAATAAACGTAACTATGATTTTTATCTTGGTGTTCAATTCATGCATTAATTCAAAGAATAGAAAATTCCTTTTTGAAGTTAGCTTATTTTCGATGTATTGAATCTGTTGGTCGATTGTCACATTCCATTTTTTTACTTCGTGAACAACTTCTTTTGGTTTTTCTTCAAGCGCTTTTTTGAAAGCTTTTATTAGATCATATATAGTTATGTTCTTTAATAATGTATCAATTTCCGCTGGTGCTTCAACAACATCGTATTTGAAATAATTTCTAAAATAGATCTTTCTTTGATTTGCTTCTAAAAAGGAAAATTCTTCGGAGGCTTCCTTATACCTTTTGTATTCAAGTAAAGCCTTAACCAAATCTGCACGCGGATCAATTTCTTCACCCTCTTCATCAATTTCTTTGGGAAGAAGCATTCTCACTTTAATTTGCATCAATGTTGAAGCCATTAGAATAAAATCACCGGCAATTTCCAGATCGAGTTTTTCCATTAATCTAAGATAGATCATAAATTCTTTAGTGATGTAAGCGATTGGAATATCGTAAATATCTAGTTCATCTCGTCTAATAAAAAAAAGAAGTAAATCGAGTGGTCCCTCAAAATCGTTAAGTTTTATCTTGTACATATTATCCTAACTGCATTTTAGAACGAACTTCTTCCATTGTTTTTTGTGCAATGCTTTTACCTTTGCTTTCACCGTCAAACAAAATAGCTTCAACTTGCTTAATATCTTTCTCTAGCTCTTTTCTTTTAGAAATCATAGGAGCTAAAAAATCATTGATCTTTTCAGAACATTTCATTTTACAATCCACACAACCAAGTTCACCCGATCTGCAACCAGCCGCAATTTCCTCTTCATTTTCATGATTAAATTTTTGATGATAGCTAAAGACAACACAAACTTCGGGTCTGCCGGGATCATTTTTTCTAACTTTTTGAGGATCGGTAACTGCTTTTCTCAATTTATTTTTTACTTCTTCCGGTTCATCCGAAAGAAGAATTGTATTATTTAGTGATTTGCTCATCTTAGCGTTTCCATCCAAACCAACCAAACGGGAAAATTTTGTCAACAACGGTTCTGGTTCGGGGAAAACAATGCCGTATTGATTATTAAACTTACGAGCAACTTCTCTGGTAATTTCAACATGAGGTACTTGATCTTCCCCAACCGGGACGGCATCACCTTTATAGAGAAGAATATCGGCAGATTGTAAAACCGGATAACCTAGATGTCCATAAATTACGTTCTGAATATTCAGATCTCTCACTTGTTCTTTTACTGTTGGATTTCTTTCTAATCTAGCTTGTGTCACAAGCATTGAAAAAATTAAAAATAATTCAGTGTGTTCTTTAATTTGCGATTGACGGAAAAAAGGACTTTTAACCGGATCGAGCCCTGCAGCTAACCAATCAATTACCATTTCAATAGTATTTGAATAAATTTGAGACGTGTCGAGTGAAGTTGTTAATACATGATAATCAGCAATTAAATGAAAGCTGTCATAATTATCTTGCAATTGTATCCAATTTTCAAGTGCACCAACGTAGTGACCAAGGTGAAGTTTGCCCGTTGGTCTCATTCCGCTTAATATTCGTTTTTTAGCCATAAAAGAGTCTTTTTTGTGGAAAAGGATTAGTTTAACTGATAAAGATAATGAAATTATTTGAGATTTGAAGTCAATTTTTAGTTAATGAAACAAGAAAGGTTTCCATTTTTCTTCAAGTCTTCCAGCAGAATTTTTTATAAACATGATATGATTTGGAGTATATGGTTTTATACGCATTTGCATGAACGCTTCTTCCGGAGTTCTATCCCCTTTCTTATTGTTGCATGGAAGACAAGCAGCAACAAGATTTTCCCATGAATCTTCTCCGCTTCTCGATTTTGGAATAACGTGATCCAAAGTTAAAGGTACATCACCTCTTCCACAATACGCACATCTATGTCCGTCTCGTTTCAATATATTCTTTCTTGTTAGAATAATTTTTTGAAATGGGATTGCGATATAACTGTTGAGTCTTATTACGCTAGGCCATGGAAAAGATTTTGTAACTGAACGAACCTCTCTATCGTCTCGGTTTGCAATTAATTCAGCTTTTCCGAGAAAGAGAAGAATCATCGCTTTTTTAACATTACAAATAGATAAAGGTTCGTAACTCTGATTTAACAGAAGGACTTTAGAATTTAACGCGCCGTTTGTTTGCTTGTGAAGTTCGAATGCTTACCTCCAGTAAGATAAATTTCGCTGCAGAATATAACAGAATTATTAGTCAATAAAAACCTATTCACCTTTGCTGATTATTCCTCCAGCTAAAACAAAGCCATTCGAATCATATATTACAGCAGATTGACCAGGAGTAATAGCTGATTTTGGTTCATCAAATTCAATCACAAACTCTGTATCTGAAAATGAAATAACTTTTGCAGTTGAACCTTTGTCGTTATATCTAATCTTTGCAAAAACTATTTGGCCTAATTCTAAATTCAAAGTACTAACATAGTTTACTTCTTCGGCATAAAGTGTCGATTGATTTATTTCTTCTTTATCACCTATTTCTATTGTATTACTTCGATGATCAATTTTTTTTACATAGACCGGCTTCCCCATTGCGACGCCGAGACCTTTTCTTTGTCCAACAGTATAAAAAGGAATTCCTCTATGAGTTCCTACTTTCTCACCATGATAGATCATCTCACCTTGTTCTATATTTTCAATGACATCCGGAATTCTTTCTTTTAAAAATCTTTCGTAGTTGTTATCTGCTACAAAACATATTTCTTGACTATCAGGTTTTCCGGCAGTTTTCAAACCAAACTTTTCAGCTAATCCACGAACTTGAGTTTTATTATAATTTCCAAGCGGAAACAAAGTTCTGCTTAAACTTTCTTGAGTTAATCCCCAAAGTGCATATGATTGATCTTTTCTATTATCAGCAGAATTTCTTAGTCTATAACGATTATTTTCATGATCATATTCCACTATGGCATAATGTCCGGTTGCAACAAATTTTGCGTCTAAGGCATCTGCTTTAAGAAGAAGTTCTTCCCATTTAATTTTGCGATTACATATTACACATGGATTTGGTGTTCTGCCGCTCAAATACTCATCAACAAAATTATCGATCACTGCGTTTTCAAATGCTTTTGTAAAATCTACTGTGTAATGAGGAATATTAAATTTATTTGCAACATTTTTCGCATCGAAGATTGCGTCAAGTGAGCAGCATCCTGATTCGTGTTTTGGAGCTCCTCCGACCTCCATGAAGCCCCAAGTCTTCATTGTTACACCAATTACATCATACCCTTGTTCATGAAGCAATGCAGCAGCTACAGAGGAGTCTACACCACCACTCATTGCAACGATTACTCTATTATCGTTCAAAGTACTACCTTTCTATAAATCGATATATTATCTTAAAACCAAATCATAAATATAATAATTTACATAACTACTTACTAAACAATAACTTAAGAGTGCATAAATTGTATTTTTAGTATTTTTGAAGCACTCTAAGCTTGTAAATCAAATCAGTGAGAGTTTTTAGTGTAAAGGATTGCAAAGACCGTCACGTAGTTATCGGAATGACTCATGGTGATTTTTAATTCTTTATCTGGATTTATGAAATCGTTTAATTGACCAAAAAGATGAACATTGGGCATTCCATTCGGTTCGTTGTATATCTCAATATTTTTCCAACTCGTACCCTTTTTCCAACCGGTTGACATCGCTTTGTAAATTGCTTCTTTAGCAGCAAACCTTGCAGCATAATGTTGGTACTTATTTTTTTTTGATTCACAGTATTGAAGCTCTTTTTCAGTATAAATTTTATTTAAGAATTTATCACCGAATTTTTCAATACTTTTTTTTATTCGATCAATCTCGATTATATCAACACCAATTCCAAAAATCATATTAATATCCTACCGCTTTACCGAAACCTCGTTTATCTGATGAACCCCAAATAATTCCATCAGATTGATCAATAAATATTCCCTCAACTCTACCCAACGATTTTACCTCATTAAGCATATGACCACGATTATTGAGATTATCAATTAAATCTGTGGCTAATCCAAATCTTTCATAATCCAATCGATCAGGCAGCCATTGATGATGAAATCTTGGAGCATTGATAGCTTCTCTAATATCCATTCCAAAATCTAATACATTTATGATAACTTGCAAAACTGAAGTAATGATAGTTGATCCACCAGGCGAACCCAGAACCAAAATTGGATTATTATCTTTTAAAACAATTGTCGGAGTCATAGAGCTCAACATTCTTTTACCAGGTTCGATAGCATTGGCTTTACTTCCTACTAATCCAAATTGATTTGGAATCCCAACTTGCGATGAAAAATCGTCCATCTCGTTATTTAATAAAAAGCCTGCTCCTTCTAAAACAATTTTATTGCCAAATGAAGAAT
The DNA here is from genome assembly GCA_030584085.1 of Melioribacteraceae bacterium. NCBI lineage: Bacteria > Pseudomonadati > Ignavibacteriota > Ignavibacteria > Ignavibacteriales > Melioribacteraceae > Melioribacteraceae bacterium. The sequence goes on along the minus strand of CP129490.1, from coordinate 1,848,949 downwards.
TTATGGTATATGTAATGCTGACTGCATTTCCAAATTTATCAACAACGGAATAGTGGGTAGTCTCGGGACTTTCATATACCGGCATATTCGGATTTGTAATTTGTTCTGAGGGAATTGCCATTTCATTAATGCTTGAAAATACTTCATTAACTCGTTTCGAGGAAATTAGAGAATCAATAATTACATCTACAAAATCACTATCACCTAAAAACTTTGCTCTATCCGAATAAACATATTTGAATATTTCACTTAAGGTATGCACATATTTTGATGATCCCCATTCTTCATCTATGAATGAAAACTTTTCAAATACTTTTAGTGATTGTAAAATTCCAATTCCACCCGCTGATGGCAGTGGCATGCCTAATATAGTATATTTTTTATAGTCACCAATCAACGGAATTCGTTCTATAACTTTATAATTTTGTAAATCTTGATGAGTTATTAATCCTCCATTTTGTGTTGACTGATCAACCAAAAGATCTGCAATCTCACCTGTATAAAAACCATCCACTCCTTTTTTTTGAATAAGCTTGAGTGTTTTGGCTAAATCTTTTTGAACGAACGAGTGTCCAACCGTAAGATTTTCACCATTATTCGTAAATATTTTACGAGACGAAGGGATTAAAACGAATTCTTTATTGTATGAATTAATAAAATTTGCTAACCAATAATCAAGTTCAAAACCCTCTTCTGCTAATTTAATTGCAGGCTCTAAAACTTCTTCGAGTGTCATTGTACCGTATTTTTCTAAAACGTAAATAAATCCAGCTACTGTTCCGGGAATTCCGATCGATTTCCAGCTTTTAAGACTCTTATTGGGATCATGTTTACCAGTAGAATCCCAAAACATATATTGAGATGACTGCCCGGGCGCGGTTTCTCGAAAATCAATTGAAGTATTCTTACCGTTGATGTGCAAAACCATGAATCCGCCACCGCCAATGTTACCTGCAGATGGATATGTAACAGCTAATGCAAAGCCTGTTGCAACGGCAGCGTCAACAGCGTTACCGCCTTTTTTAAGAATTTCAACCCCGACTTCACTTGCTAATTCACTAGCAGATACAACCATTCCATTTTTGGAATAGACTAAATCGCCTGAAGCAAATATTAAAGAGGTGACAACAAAAAAAATAAGAATTGACGTTCTAGAAGATACTGATGTTCGCATCGACGTTAATTCCCTCATTCTTCAATTGCTCGATCAAAATCAAAGTCAGTTCTTTTAAACTTTCAACGGAGGTTTTTAAATCAGAATAAAATTTTTCGTCGTAAAGAATTTTTCCGGCAAAGTTTTTCTGTTCTTTAATTTCAACAAAAAACTTATCTATTTTACTTATTAATTCATTAGAATTTTTTAATAAGATTGAAGTCTGATCGATTGTTTCAGAAATCTTTACACTGTTATTTTCGATGAATTTGTTGGAGTTCGAAACAAGTACGTTAGTTGAATCAAGTAAACTCTTAATCCCCTTTCTATTCTCGTCCAATAGCAAAGAAGTTTTGTAACTCAAATCTCGTAAAGATGCAACAGATGTTTTCAAATTATCGGCGAATTCATCATCACCAATGATGTTATTTACTGAATGAAGCGTGATTGTGAGTTCTTCAATGATTGTTCGAATATTTTCTTCCATCATTCCCAATTTTGCCATAGTGGTGGATATATCACCGGCAAAATGACCAGTTTGTGTTACATTATAATCTAATGGTTCAGCTTCATCACCGGGCATAACTTCTATTTTTTTTCCACCCATCAAATCAAGCATCATAATGGAAAATTGAGCATCTTTTTTCAGTTCAACATCATTATCTAAAATCAATTTGACAAGCACATTATTTCCATGATTTGATATCTGATCAACATAACCTTTACGAACACCATTAACGGATACTTGATCACCAAGGGAAAGTCCGGCAACCGAATTGAAACTTACCAGCAATTCTTTTTGATCGGAAAAAATATCAACATTTTTAGCCCATGCAATCACCCAGATTAATATTATGATTGATACAAGTAGGCTTATGCCCACTTTAATTTCTGTTTTCTTATCGTCCTTCATTCTCAATCAATTTTTTTATAGTGCGGAATTCATCAGAAGTTAATAATGAATCCTTAGCATAGTTATCAATTTTTAATACTATTGATGAAACGTAATCAATCCCTTCTTGAAATTCCATATCTTTAGCCTTAGCTTCAACATCTTTCCACAAAACAAGCAATGAATCCTTATATTCTCCATCAGTAATTTTATCAAAAACTTCCGCGGAAGATCTTGTTGTTAAATCCACAACTCTTCCTTCAAAATATTCTACAATTTTATCCCCGTATTTATCGCCGATATAGAAGAGAATGCCGATTAAAATTGTACCGAAAAATACGGTTGTTATAAAACAACCTTTTTTCATTGCTCATTCTCATTATTCTGTATTCTTTCGATTTCAATTTTGTTAATTCTGTTGTTGACGACTTCCTTTACCGTGAACCTGAAGTCATTATAATCAAATTGGAAATTAACTTCGGGAATTGTACCGGCATGATTAAAAATAAATCCGCCAACAGTATCATAATCTTCATCATCTGTAGAAAAATTATAGTTGAATAATTCTTCAATCAAAACAATAGATGTTTTTCCTAATACAAGAAATTTATTTTTACTTAACTCAATTATCTCTTCTTCTTCATTATCGTATTCATCTCTTATTTCACCAACTATTTCTTCCAAGATATCTTCTAACGAAACTAAACCAGAGGTTCCGCCGTATTCATCAACAACAATACCAAGATGCAAGTTTTTCGATTGAAACTCATGCATCAGTTCACTGATGTATTTTGTCTCAGGTATAAAAATAGTTTCACGAACTAAATTTTTTAATGTAATATTTTGTTTTACTGATTCGCTTTTATTTACATAAGGTAACAAATCTTTAGCGTAAATTATCCCAAGAATATTATCGAGATTATCTTCGTAAAGTGGAATTCTACTATGACCTGATTCAACAATAATTTTCAAAAGTTCATCAAATGATGTATCTATAGAAACCGACGTAATATCGACTCGAGGAGTCATAACCTCTCTTACGGTAACAGTTTTAAAACTAACTAAACCGGAAATGAGTTCTTGCTCGTCTTCTTCAATTGTACCGTTTTCAACAGAAAGTTCAGCAAGATCTGTTAATTCATAAGTGGAGATTGCACTTTTTGTTTTTCCAATCTCAAATTTAGATGAAAAAAGTTTTAGAATTTCGGTTAATGTTTTCGAGATCGGATATATTAGAACACCAACCCAATATAAGGGTAGACTTATTACTCGAGAGAATTTCAGTGGATTTTTTGAAGCCCAAACTTTTGGGGTTATCTCGCCAATTAAGAGTACAAGAATAGTAAGAACAATGATTTGGCTTAATAATGCAATTTCGGTATCAATCTGATAATATTCTGCGACATCGAGAGCTAAAGTAACTCCAATCATTGATGCAGCGACATTAACAAAATTGTTTCCCAATAATATTGTAATTAATAAACGTCTTGGGAATTCCAATAAATTTACTATATACCGAGATGTAATTCCCTTATCCTTCTGTAGATCTTTAATTTTTTTCTGATCAAGCGAAAATAAGGAAACTTCAGAACCGGAGAAAAACGCCGATATAATCAATAAAACAGCGAGTGTTATTAAGCGGTAATGCCAACCAACGTCCAATAAATCATATGCCTATAATGTTGTACAAATCAATTAAAAAGGAAGATCATCGTCATCTGCAACAGGATTTGATGCTGAGTCAGAATTTTCTTGAGAATAATTCGAATCAGCACCACCGGATGATTCTAACGGAATTAACTTTTCTACGAATACATCAGTTGAGTATCTTTTAATTCCCTCTTTATCGGTATAATCACGTTTTGTTAATCTTCCTTCAACATAGAACTTCTTACCTTTTTTAAGAGCGTCTTTGAAATAATCGGAAAGATTAAATGAAACGCAATTATGCCAGGTTGTTTCATTTACCCAATTACCATCCTTGCCCTTATAACTATGTGTAGTAGCTACAGAAAAATTTGTAACAGAAACATTGTTTGTAGTAAAACGAGTTTCTGCATCCTGCCCAAGATTACCAATCAACATAATTTTATTTAATGAAAAAGCCATTTTCCCTCCTATTAAGTTGAATAATTATTAATTATGATTACAGTTCTAAATAATATAATTAATAATAGAGTAAATATGCAAGAATAATACTTAATGGAATCAATAAGTTATCAAAATCCTTTGGACTAACTGCTTCAATAAAAGTAGCAAGAATTGCAAGTCCTAATATAAAACCAATATCTATACTTTCATAAAAAAATAGATTAAATATTAGTGCGCCGAAAAAACCAAAAATTAAAAATGCCAGACTACCTTCAATCGATTTCTCAGATAGAATATAATACTTATGTTTCCCAAATCTCTTTCCAAAAACCGGAGCTAAACCATCTCCCCACCCTAGTATTCCCATCGCAGTGAGAGCTAAAGGAGTTTTATAAAAAACTGTCCCCATTAAACACATTACTAAAGTAAAATAAATCGGTCCTTTCAACAATTCCCGACGATCACCTGTTCTAGTCATTGTTTTGACGGCTTCATCATCAGAAGACGCTGTAAAGCCCTTAAGAAGCAGTAAGACCGTCCATATGAAGGCCGGAGCAATATTTAAGTACCTGCTCCAATGTGAATCATCAAATAACAACCATATTAAAAGCCAAGAACCAGCTGCAATGTGTACAATTTTTCTGGAAATATCCTGAGGGAAATTTTTCCTTTTTACCAGAAAATCCATGATACCAACAACCGCGAAAACATAAACTATGCTAAGAATAGCAATAATTATATTGTAAATGAGAGGTGTCATTTTATTGAGTAACTATGAAGGCATCATTAAATACACCTGACTGCCAGAATTCATTACGAACTTTTTCAGCCTCAGCTTTTGTTGCAAAACCAGGAAGCCGTATTACAAATAAACGAACCTCATCGCTGTAGGTAATATTTAATTGGTAAGTTGTCTTTGAAGATTTTTCTTTAACAAATTGTTCAGCCCGATCTTTAGTAGTAAAAGCCCCGACTTGAACATAATACATCGTAGTTGTCGGCGGATCAACTTTTGGTTGTTCAATAACTTTTTGTTCTACCGTATCAACCGGTTCTGTCACATCATCAAATACATATATTTCCGGTTCTTCTTTTTCTTGTTCGTTTTGTGTAGTTTCTTCGGATGATGAACAAGCTGTGACTATTAGAAATGATAGCGATATTAGAAATGCAATTTTAGTTTTCATTATATGCTCTAAAAAAAGGGATGGTATAACCATCCCTAATTTAATTAATTTATTGCATATGCAAAATTAATTCCGAACAAGTGTGCTGAAGAATTATAAGTGCCATTGAACCCAAATTTTGATGTTGTTATTGATCTTTCTTGGAATAACAACAATAGGTATGCGAAATCAACTGATACACTTTCGGAAATCTTATATCCAAAACCGACATTGATACCAATTCTGTTCGCATCAGGTAGAGTTGGTTCAACATATTCATCTAACACAGGGTTTTTATCGTATAAGAATCCACCACGAAGTGCGAACGCATCACTCAACATATACTCAGCGCCTACTCTTATAATAAATGAGGTTTCATAATTACGGTCAGCAGATTGAACATTTTGATCGCCTGGTGTTTGTGGATCAAGATCATATTCTTCAAAAGTTACTTCTAATTTATCGTAACTTGTCCAGTCAATCCATTGAAAATCAGCAGAAAGTGTTAAGTCTTTAGAAGGAGTCAATCCAATACCGAAAGTAACATTTTGTGGAGTTGTTAAAGGAGCTTTAATCGCACCATGAGGTAAAGGGATTGATTGCGGACCTGCCAATGGATGATTGAAATCTAAAGTTGCCGGAGTTGTTGTTGCTGTGCCTTCAAAATCATAAGCATTTTGGCTTCTATAACTTAAACCGAGAGAAACCATATCACTTGGCTTAACGAATATTCCAGCAGAAAATCCAAATGAGTTTCCGTCACCTTCCATAGAAACTTCCCCGTCAGGTTTCATAGCACCTGTCACAGGATCTTGGAGAGGAATATTTCTGATAATTTTAACATCCGCAAGAGCGAAAACACCACCAATACCAATGGAAACAGCGTCCGAAATTTTATAAGCAATTGCGGGAGTAAAATAAAATGATCGGATTTCAGTATCAACTGCTAAGTATCTACCTGCCCAATCACTTGCCCATTTGGTACCCAAACCGTATTGGTTATTAACACCTAAGCCAATGCTGAGATTATTTTCAAAGCTATGTGTAATGTAAAAGTTAAAAGGAGTAAATAATTGAGATTCCATTTCCTATTCTGTGGTTAACGGTAATGGTCCTTGAAACTTAGCGCTTGGGGCGATAAGCGTAACACCTGCTAAAATGTTAGTACCTCTTAAATTTGTAAGCCCGGCTGGGTTATAATATATTGTAGAAGCATCTGTAGCTAAACCAGTAAAAGCACCGGCCATCGCCATTGCACGTGCACCGTGCTCATTAATTTGAAAACCGCTTGCAAATATTCCAGTATTTAATGCAAGCAAGGTTACAAAAATAGAAAGTAGTGTTTTCTTCACGTCTCCTCCTGAGATAGTTGATTTTTAGACCAAGAATATAGGTATATAAAATCTATATTTACAACTATGTTTTTATTCAATTTTAAGAATTACGGCATCCTTTTCAACAGAATCACCTTGCTTATAATTTATTTCCGTTATAGTTCCTGATGATGGGGACCTGATTTCATTCTCCATTTTCATAGCTTCGAGAACTATTAGTGGTTCACCAATATTAATATGTTCGCCTATATTTTTCGATATTTTCAATATTAATCCTGGCATCGGTGCTTTTATTGAATCAATTTTTGCATGTAATTCCTTTTGTTTTAGTACTTCATTTGCTCTCTCTTGCAATGCTGTTCTTGCCGTGACTTCATAATTACGTCCATCAATTGTAAAAAAAAACTCGTTTGATGATTTCTTAACTGTTGTTACTTCATAAACACGCTCATTAATTTTTATGAGATATAAATAATCACTCACTTTAGAAAGGTTTACATTGAATTCTTTACCGTCTAAAATTATTTTGTCGTCTGGCAAAATACCTATAGTACGTTTTTTATTTCCTACACTAACTATCAATTCATTCATGAATCTGATTAATCCATTGGTTAGTATGGTTAGATTTTATTTTACCGGTATTTAATTTAGATGAATCATGTTTTAGCAATGCCGCAAGAATAACCGCAGCATCTTCGTAAACTTCATTATATTTTTCTCGCCATTTATGAGGGACCAATGGCATAAATTCAGAGTCGATAAAATTTATATCGAAGGAGCCGTCCACAAATTTCGGATGATCTATTATCCAATCAAGAAAGGAAATGTTAGATATTACTCCGGCAATTTGATATGCCCCAAGGGCTATTTTAATCCTTGCAATAGCTTCAGTTCTATCTTTACCATAAGCAGTTACTTTTGATAACATTGGATCATAATACACGGGAACTTCAGTTAATAAATCAATTCCACGATCGACTCTAATACCCGGACCAGATGGAAGTCTATGATGCAATATTTTGCCAGTTGAAGGTGCAAAGTTATTATCAACATCTTCCGCATAGATTCTGCATTCAACTGCATGACCACGTAAGATAATATCTTTTTGAGTTACCGATAGCTTTTCACCGTAAGCGATTCTTATTTGCTCTTTGACTATGTCAAACCCGGTTATTAATTCTGTAACCGGATGTTCAACTTGAAGTCGTGTATTCATTTCCAAGAAATAGAATTTTTTTTCTTTATCCATTAGAAATTCTATAGTCCCGGCGTTAAAATAATTACATGCCTTGGCAGCATTAATTCCGGCTTGCGTAATTTTATTTCTCGTTTCTTGATCAACCGAAATCGATGGGGCTTCTTCAACAACTTTTTGATGTCGTCTTTGAACGGAACATTCTCTTTCAAAAAGATGAATGTAGTTTCCGAATGAATCTCCTACTATTTGTACTTCAATATGCTTTGGGTTTTCTATAAACTTTTCCATGTAAACATCGGAAGATCCAAATGCTTTAATGGATTCATTTTGCGCTCGCTCAAAAGCGGATTTAAATTCGCTATCCGAATTTACCTTCCTCATTCCTTTTCCACCGCCGCCGGCAGAAGCTTTCAACATAATTGGGTAACCAATTTCATTTGCATAATCAATAGCTTCATCGATGTCGGAAATTGGTTCAAGTGTCCCGGGAACTATTGGTACATTGTGCTGTGACATTAATTTTCTTGCAGCAGTCTTTTCACCCATTAACTCAACAGATTTAACGGATGGTCCAATAAATTTTATCCCTGCGTCATTAACTGCTTGAATAAATTTTGAATTTTCGGACAGGAATCCATATCCCGGATGCACTGCATCAGCATTAATTTCTTTTGCGAGTTTTATAATATTTGGAATGTTAAGATAAGATTCACTAGCCGGTGCGGGACCAATTCGGTAAGCCTCATCTGCAACTCTTACGTGAAGTGAGTTTAAATCGGCATCAGAATATATTACGGCTGAGGTAATGCCCATTTCTCTGCAAGCTTTTGATATTCTTACTGCAATTTCACCTCTATTAGCAATAAGAATCTTTTTGAACATTTATTCTAACTCAACTATTGTTATTCCCTCGCCGCCAAACTCAATTTTTGCAAAGTAAAAATTCTTAACATGTTCATGTTGTTTCAAGATATCGTGCACAGTTTTTTTCAAAGCTCCGGTTCCTTTGCCATGAAGAATTTCAACTTGTGATGAATTTGCTGCATAAGCTTCATCCAAAAATCGTATTACTTTGAATTCTGCATCTTCCGGTTTATCACCACGAATATCAAGAGTTTCACTTTCCAAAAAAGTCTGATATTGTGGCTTAATATACGATTTTTCTTCAAAATCTTTTCTCTTTGTGGAAATTAATTCAGAATATTTTACCTGTAACTTTAAGTTGCCAACTTGCAGACTGGCCTTATTTTTTCCCTTATTAACTTCTGTTACTATTCCGTATGTTTCTGTACCCTTAACTTTAGCATAAGTTCCGAGTTCAACCGCTTTATCAATCGATTCAATTTCTTTTTGTTTTTTAAATGTGTTCTGAACTTTTTTAATTTCCTCAATTTGTTTTCGTTCGGTTTTAACTACGTCTTTTGAGGCATTGGATTCGCGAATATTTTTTATTGCGGTTTCAATTTTTTTATTCACATCATGTAAATATATTTCCGCTTTTTGCTGCGCTTCAGAAATAATTTTTCTTTTTTGCTCTTCCAGTTTAGATATTTTTTCTTGATATAAGTTTGTTAATCCTTTTAGCCGAGCATTCTCTCTTTCAATTTCATCAAGTTTTGATTTGTACTTTTTCGATTTTTGTTCTAGATCTGTTAAAAATTGTTCAATTTTATTTTTATCACTATCCAAATAATTATTTGCTAATTCAATGAATTGTTTAGTGAACCCCAGTCTTTCAGCAATTTCAAAAGCATAACTTGACCCGGGCAATCCTTGTGTAAATCGATATGTAGGCTGTAAATTTTCTGCGTCAAATTCCATAGAAGAATTTTGGAAACCTGCTAAATCGTTAGCCGCTATTTTTACCGAACCATGATGAGTAGTCGCAAAAACTTTTGAGTCATTCTTTTGAAGCTGAATAAGAATTGCAATTGCTAATGCAGCTCCTTCGATTGGATCAGTGCCGGTTCCGATTTCATCCAATAGAATTAATGATCTATCATCCGCCTCATTTATTATTGATTTAATATTAGATAAGTGAGAGCTGAAAGTACTCAAATCATTGTCAATTGATTGTTCGTCTCCCATATCAATCAAGATTTTTTTAAAGAAGTAAAAATTTGAATCCGGATCACATGGAATATGTAAACCGCTTGCAACCATTGCAGATAATAACCCAATGGTTTTTAAGACAACAGTCTTACCACCGGCGTTTGGTCCGGTAATCAACAAGACATTTTCGTTATCTACTTTTACACTAAGAGGTATAGTGTTTTCTCTTCCAAATTTCTTAAGTAACTGTGGATGTCTTGAATCAATTATGTGTAGTGGTTTATTAGATTGAACTGTTGGAAATGAACCTATTACTTCAATAGAATATCTTGCAGCTGCAAAAACTAAATCAAGATTGGTTATTATTTGTAAACTATCCAAGAGATTAGAAGCATATTCCGAAATTTTTACTGTAAGATTTCTTAATATTCTTTCAATCTCTCTTTGTTCCGCAAATTTTAATGAGAGTATTTCGTTATTAAGTTCTAATGTTTCTTCGGGCTCAATGTAAACAGTTTGTCCCGTGTTTGATTCCGAATGAATAAATCCTTTAACATGTCTTTTGTGTTCGGCTTTAACCGGTATAACAATTCTTCCCTCTCGCAAAGTTATATATTCTTCTTGAACGAGATATGATTCACTATATTTCTTCAGAATCCTATTGACAAGTTTTCTTAATTGTTCACCCTTCTCATTAATTTCCTTTCTTATTTCATTCAATTTGGGCGAAGCATTATCTCTTATATCGCCGCTATCGGTGAATACATTATTAAAGTAGTGTTCGAACACTTTATCAACAAATAATATTTTTGTTTCGTTGGATAACAGAGGCGCATATTCTTTCTCTTTAAAAAATGTAAAGAGTGATCTAGAGAGTTTTGCAAGCTTCAATATCTCGAGAATATCTTTTGTTTGAAGGAAAACTCCTTCAATCTTTGTTCTCTTAATGGCTTCCGTAATATTCGGCAGGTATTCGAATGGTGGAATATCATTTCGAATAAGTACTTCTTTTGCTTCAGATATTAATTCACCTCTGTTTACAGCTTCAAATTCTCTTTCAAAAGGTAATATTTCCAATACCTTTATTTTCCCTAATTCAGTAAAGGTATAAAATGTGATATTTTCTAAAACCTTATTAAATTCTAATTTTTCTAACGCTTTTTGGGAGATCATTTTAATTTATGATTGTGGAATCAATTTCAATTTCATTTAGGTCAATCGAGTCTTTCTTCTCAATGATTGTATTTATAAAATCAGTTGCCTTTGATTTGTCACCAATTATTAAATCTATAGTAGTCGGCACAACACTATACATTTTATTATAAAGTAGTGATGAGGATCGAACACTTTCATTCGGTACTTTAAAAATATTTAGGAATAACAAAAATCCACTTATAAAGAATACCATTTGAATTGTGCCGGTTAACCCACCTAAGATTTGATTGATAAATTTGTTTACTTTATCAACTGGGTGAATTATTCGCTTAATGATCGATGAGATTAAAATTATAGTCAGGAAGATTAAAATACCGCCAACAATTTCAGCTAAATTCTGTTCATCATCAAAGACAGGAGCTAAAAATTCACCTACTTCATTTGAATAAGAAAATGCCAGCAAAACAGCTGCAATTAAACCAAGTACTCCAATAATTTTCCTTACCAAACCATCTTTGAAACCAAGAATAAAACCAACCGAAATTGCTGCGATTATTATATAATCTACGTAGTTCAATTAGTTCAATACCTTTTCAACTGCTTCTTTAATAAGTTTTCCGTCGGCTTTGCCCTTTAATTGTTTTACTGCAAGCGGCATCAATTTAGGGAAATCTTGTTTTGACTTTGCATCAATTTCTTTCGCAATTTTCTGCACTTCGGTCAAAACTTCTTCTTGACTCAATTGCTTTGGAAGATACTCTAGAATAATATTCAATTCTGCTTCTTCTTTATCAGCAAGATCATCTCTTTTTGCAGCTCTAAATTGTTCGATAGAATCTTTTCTTTTTTTGGCTGCACCTGTCAACATAGCAATTTCTTCATCAGGTGATAGAGTTTTATCTTTCCCACTTTTTTCAAACTCTAATATTAGAGCACGAATTGATCTAATAGTTGTAAGCCGAAGTTTATCTCCGGATTTCATTGCTTGAGTAAGATCAGTATTAATTTTTTCTTTTAGTGTCATATAATTCCTCACAAAAAAAAAGGCAGGCTATTAATATAACCTGCCCTAAAAATAATGTTTTGTACTAAAATTATCTTTTCAAAAGTGACGAATAATTTATACGTCGAGCATCTGCTTTTCTTAATTCTTGCTGAATATCCGTAACAACACCCATGTTAGCATTTTTATCTACTCGGAAAGAAACGATAACATTAGGCAATTCTACTCTTTTCCGATACATTATATCACGGATTTCATCTTGCTTAACAATAGAATCATTTATCTGAATGCGTTCGTCTCTGCCAACCCAGACGTATGATACCAATCTTTTGTTTTCGATCTTCTCAATATTCTCTGCTTCTGGTAGAGAGAATTGAACAAGAACATCAACTTCTCTTAATTGTGTTGCCACCATAAAGAAGAGAAGCAGCATGAATACAATGTCAGGTAAAGATGCCGTTGGGATATCTTGCTTAGTAGAAGCTCTTTTCTTTTCAAATTTCATGATGTTTCCTTTAGTTAATTCATCTAAACCTTTTCAGGTTCGGCAATAGAAATAATAATAGGAATCTTGCTTTGTATTTCTTCAAGTTCTTCCGGTGTCAAGTCTTGTATAGTTTTACCGAAACGAACTTTAGCATACTCTTCCCTAACCTCAAAGTAAGCGCCTTTAACTTGGTCAAGTGATTGTAAGTATAAATTGTAAACCGTTTTCCTATCAGTTTTAACGGAAACGACTAACTTTTTATTACTTGGAAGTTCAATTTTGCTGGCAATTCTCTCTTTAAGGTTGTCTTTGATTTGAGGTATGGCAATAATATTTCCATCAAGAAGAACGTCTCCGTTTTCATTTATAAGCAAAGCAGCCATTCTATCTTTAGAAATAGGAACAAATTCCTGTTCTTCGGCAGGAATATATTCCGGAAGAACCATACCAATACCGGTATCAACATCTATGTTTGTAGAAACAAGGAAGAAGAGTAAAAGCAAGAATGCGATATCCGCCATGGAACTTGTCGGAATTGACGCTTCCCCTAATTTTCTCTTTTTAATTTTTACCATAGTTGTTTACCGTTTATTTTCCTTTTTTCATTTCATAAAGTGCATCAATCAATTCGATTGAGCTTTCTTCCATGTCAGCAACTAATTTGTCAATTCTAGCAACAAAGTAGTTATAGAATACTTGAAGTATGATAGCAACAATAAGACCGAATAAAGTTGTTAATAACGCAACAGAAATACCACCGGCAACAACGGCAGGAGATAATTGCGCAGCTTCTTTAATAGCGTCAAAAGCTTCAATCATACCTTGTACGGTACCAGTAAAACCAAGCATAGGTGCGATAGTAATAAATGTAGATATCCAGATAAGACCTCTTTCTAGGAATCCCATTTCGATAGCACCGTAAGCCATAATAGCTTTTTCTGCAGCTTCAATACCTTCGTCAGCTCTTAAAAGACCGGCATGAAAAACTGAAGCAATTGAACCGCGAGTATTTTCGCAGACTTTCATCGCTTCTTGAACACCACCTTTAGAAAGCGCGTCTTTTACTTGAACAATAAATTTTTTGGTGTTCATTGTAGCGCGAGAAAGAGTCCAAATTCTTTCTAGAGAAAATCCAAGTCCTAATACTAAACATGCTAAAATTGGCCACATAAAACCGCCACCTTCAACAAACTTCTGCTGTAGGTACGTAAGTGCGCCAGTTTCTTCCACCTGTGCAATAACATAGGATGCGAATCCTAAAATCTCTGAAAATTGCATGAGAGCTAACCTCCGAAATTATTTATTTGTTTTTTTGGTTTTGTAAACTTTATTATCAAAAAATAGTGCTATAACATTAAGGTTTTAGCGAAAAAAAGTCAATAAATTATTTTATCACCATTTTGTCTTTTATTCTTGACTTAATGAAAAATGCAATTCAATTATATTGCCGGAAACAATATTTTTATTCATAAATAGCGAATAAACGAGTTCTCCAATCTCTGAAGCCCTTATCATCATTGATTTATCTCTCACCCATTCCCTATTTTCATTTGTATCTAAAATTGATGGCGCGATAGCATTCACCGAAATGTTATAATTTTTACCCTCTTTAACTAATGTTTTCACCAAATAATTTAATGAACTTTTTGAAGTACCATAAGCGATTTTACCTTCTTGCGGTCTGACAGAAGTCAATGCACTTGTAAAACAAATAGCACCGCCTTTAGATTCTTTAACCGAAATAAAAAATTGTTTTGCTAATAAAAAAGAAATTGTAACATTTATATCGAACATTCTTTGCCAATCAGAAAACTCGGTTTCCACAATTTTATTACCGCCGCCGAATCCTCCAACTGTACTAAACAAATAATATTGTGCATTCTTTTCAAATTCAATTGTTGAGAAAGCCTCAACTACATTTTCTTCTTTCGTCAAATCGCCGGTTTGATAATACACGATTTTATAATTATTGTAACTCAGTATTTTTGAATCGAATAAATAGAACAGATCAAAATCCTTTTTAAGAAAAACTTTGACCGCATCTTTTCCTAATGAACCTCCGGCACCAAATACTAATAATATTTTCTTCATACTTTTTTACCTCATTATAAATAGTTTCGCCCCTACAGGAAGATGATCCGAATATCCATTTAAATATTTACCACTATGGAAGGACGGCATTATTGAATTGACATTTGGACCATCTGTATAAGTAAAAAAATCATCCGATATTATCTCGAATGAATCTTTCAAATATTCCAGTCCTTTTTCATCCAATAATCTTCTGGAAATTATTATCTGATCCAGCATGTTAAAATCTCTATTATATAGATGTGTTCCCCTTCCATTCTCAAAATCATCCCAAGCCAAGTTAATTAATGAAGCAGTTGGATCTGTCATTTTTTTGGCGGATAAAATTTCATCAAGTGAATAGTTGTTTGGTTCGTCATTAAAATCACCAACTATTAAAAAATTTGAAAATTCACGAATTGTTTGAAGTGAGTCAACATATCGTTTTAAAGTAGAAGCCGCATTAACTCTTCTCGGTTGTGATCTTTCCTCTCCCCCTCTTCTCGATGGCCAATGATTTACAAAAATGTCTAATAATTCATCGCGATATTCTAGAGATACGTGTAATATGTCTCTGGTAAAGTAATCATCATTAAAAAAGTTTACCGGTATTTTATAAAATCCGACTAAATCAAAAATGTCAGAATCATACATTAAGTAATTATCAATGCCGCGAGCATCCGGTGAATCAAAACCTACAACCATGTATTTTCGATTGTATAAAAATGTAATTGCCATTTTTTCCAATAAATATTTGTGTTCGACTTCCATAAATCCAATGATGTCGGGACCTTTCCCTTCATTCATGAAATTAATTACATCCGAAAGATTTGACATTTTTTGATGAATTCTTTCGTCAGTCCACTCTTTCGATCCGGTTGATAAAAATTCCTCATCTTCTTTATCGAGATCATTAACATTATCAAACAAGTTTTCAATATTCCATGAAGCTATATATATTGTATCAATATTCTGTGCGGGAATCATAATCGTAAAACCAAGTACGAAAAAAAGCATGAATTGAATTTTCATTTGAGCCCGTTTTAGTAAATAACTTCTCTTTTAATTATATTCAAAAATAATAATTAACCTATATAAACAATTATAAGATTGCAAATCATATGGCAAAAAAGAAAAAATTTGTAATAATCGACGCAATGGCTTTAGCATACAAAGCTTATTTTGCTTTTATAAATAGACCGTTAAAAACTAAATCAGGTGAACCGACTTCAGCTGTTTATGGCTTTATAAACCAAGTATTTAAAATTATAGATGATACTCAACCCGATTATATAGCTGTTGCGTTTGATTCAAAAGAAAAAACCTTCCGTCACGATAAATATGAAAAATATAAATCATCCAGAGAAGCAATGCCGGAAGATATGATTCCACAAATCAGAAGAATCCGAGAAGTTATCGAAGCATTCAAAATGCCGCTTTACATTAAATCCGGATTTGAAGCCGATGACTTAATTGGTACTGCAGTTAAAAAAGCTGCCGAAGCCGGCTTGGAAGCTTTTGCAATAACACCGGATAAAGACTACATGCAATTAATAACTGACGATGTAAAAGTTATTAAGCCGGGTAAATCGACCGACGAAATAGTGATTTTCGATAAGCAAAAGGTTAAAGAAGTATATGGTTTTGAACCTATTCAAATGATTGACTATTTGGCATTGATTGGCGATTCGAGTGATGATATACCCGGTGTTGCGGGAATCGGTCCAAAAACTGCTCAACCATTGATCGAACAGTTCGGATCTGTTGAAAATATCTATGAGAATATTGGCATAATTGATAAAGCCGGTTTGCGTAAAAAGCTAGAAGAAGGAAAAGAAAATGCAATCATCTCAAAAGAACTCGCAACAATTGTAACCGATGTTGATTTTGAATTTAATTTAGAAGACGCAATATTCTGCGAACCGGATTATGAGACATTAACAAAGTTATTTGTCGAATTAGAATTCAAAAATTTCGGTGATAAGCTTATTAAACTTTTTGGCAAGAAAGCAGATAAGGCAATCACCGAAACAACAGAAGCATATTTAAATGATGAAGTTGATAACTTCGACTCGAAAAAAGTGAAGTATTATCTTGTAAATAAAATTAAGGAAGCTGCAAAGTTAGCAGATGAATTATCAAAAAAGGAATTACTTGTTTTTGATACCGAGACAGATTCGCTCGATGTCTTAAACGTAAACCTTGCCGGTTGTGCATTCGCTTGTAAGAGTGGTGAAGCTTATTTCATTCCGATAAAACCGTCAAAGGAAACAACTCAACTTTTCGAAACTGATTTATCGGATAGAATTGAACTTGATCAGTTTGCGAAAATATTCAAACCGGTTTTTGAAAACGAGAAGATCAAAAAAGTATGTCAAAACGGTAAGTATGATATTGCAGTTTTAAGAACACATGGAATAGAAGTAAAGAACTTTTACTTTGATACAATGCTTGCAAGCTATGTTATCGATCCAGACCAAAAACATGGTATGGATAGTTTAGCAGAAAAATATCTCAACTACACTCCAATTCCATTGTCTGATTTAATTGGTGCGAAGAAAGAAGCGTCCAAAATATACGAAGTTGATTTGGAAAGGTTATCTAATTATGCGGCGGAAGATGCCGACATTACATTTCGCCTTTATGAATTATTTAAGAAAGAATTAAAGAAGGAGAATTTAGAGAAAGTCGCATACGAAATTGAATTCCCGTTAGTTGAAGTTCTTGAAGATATGGAAAGAAACGGAATTAGTGTTGATAAGAAAAGTTTAGGGGCGTTCAGCAAGGATTTACAAATTTTATTAGATAACTATACGAAAGAAATTTTTAAGCTTGCCGAAGAAGAATTCAATATTAACTCTACTCAGCAGCTTCAAAAAATCTTATTCGAAAAATTAAAATTACAGAAGACTAAAAAAACAAAAACCGGTTTTTCAACGGACGCAAGATCTCTGGAATCCCTAAAAGGCGAACATGAAATAATAGATATCATTTTGAATTATAGACAAGTTGCCAAGCTAAAATCAACTTATGCGGATTCATTACCCAAATTAATTAATCCTAAAACCGGAAGAGTTCATACTACGTTTAATCAAACTGTTGCATCGACCGGAAGATTGTCAAGTTTAGATCCGAACCTGCAGAACATTCCTATCAGAACCGAACTTGGAAAAGAAATAAGAAAAGCATTCGTTCCAAGAGATAAAGATCATGTTATTTTCAGTGCGGATTACAGTCAAATTGAACTTCGAATAATGGCAAGTATATGCAGCGACAAAAATTTAATGGAAGCGTTTAAGAATAACGAAGACATTCACAGAAGAACCGCCGCACTTGTCTTCATGGTTGATCCGAACGATGTTACTGCAGATATGAGAAGAAAAGCAAAAGAAGTTAATTTCGGAATCCTTTATGGAATCGGACCATTCGGATTGAAAAATAGATTAAGAATAACTCAAAATCATGCGAAAGAAATAATTGATACTTATTTCGGAACATTCAAAAATGTAAAAAAGTTCATGGATGATTCCGTAAAATTCGCTCAAGAAAAGGGTTATGCGGAAACTTTGCTCGGCAGAAGAAGATATTTACGAAATATTAATAGCAGTAATCGAGTGGTAAAACAATTTGAAGAACGAGTTGCAATTAATATGCCGATTCAAGGAACTGCAGCAGATATGATAAAGTTGGCTATGATTAATATTCATCGTGAATTAATTAAACAAAAGTTTAATTCCAAAATGGTTTTGCAAGTCCATGACGAATTATTATTCGATGCTCAAAAAGATGAAATTGATGACCTAATTCCACTTGTTAAAAAGTTAATGGAAGAAGCGTTACCATTGCAAGTCCCGGTTGTAGTCGATACCGGAGTTGGTGATAATTGGCTGGATGCGCATTAGTTATTCAGTAAGGAAATAGTAAAGCATTTTTCTCTATTAAGAATCATAGCTCTATTTCAATAGAAGTAATTTCCGAGTTTTATAAAATTCACCAGCCTTTAAACTATAAATATAAATACCAGATGATGTTTCAGATCCATCAAAAGACACTTTGTATTTACCTGCAGATTTCTCCTCATTTACTAAAGTTTTTATTTCTCGACCCAATAAGTCATAAATTTTTAAAGTAACAAAAACGTTCTTCGAAACTGAATATTCAATCATTGTAGTTGGATTAAACGGGTTTGGGTAGTTTTGATAAAGTGTATATTCGATTGGTAATCGTTTTTGGTCAATTGAAGTTATGTTTGAATAACTAACTATTAGTTTAAGCGAGGTAATATTGGTGTTATTTAGGCTAAATTCATTTGTTCCCGGTAAATAATTTTCATTAACTATCACACCTCCAAACAAATCTTGTATTGTAATATTAACACCGGATGGTTGATCCCAGTTTAGTATTAACTCCGTAGCATCTTCACCTAATTGAAATTGTAGTTCATGTTCGTAAGTATAGATTCCATTCAATTCACCAAATCTTATATCAGAATATGAACTAATGAATGAATTAGGAAGTGCAAATCGAATAAAGAATATTTCGCTGGGTGGGGGCGGCGGTAACTCTTGTTCTCCTAAATGTGGATCTAATCCATCTGTACCGGTTGAGTCAAAACCAATTTTTAAGAGTTGTGAACTTCCCTTGCCATTTGAGGCATTGAACTCTACTTCATAATTAGCGTTATTGAGCAACTCATATTTCATTTTACTAGGCTGATCATTTCTTTCAAGATAGCCATCCGACATAGTTTTAATCCAATAACCTTTACCCGGTTGTAATTCATCTACTGATTTGTAACCACCATCAAACTCGAAAAACTCCGAAGATGTTATACCATTTGGGACTTGAAGCATTTCACCCGTTGAAACTAAGTCACTAAAACTGCCAATTAAATTCCAACCTTGGTAAACTGGAATTCTATTTTCATCACTTTCTAATCCTTCTATCTGTTGTAGTAAATCGGCAGAGAACTTTATCCAGTATCCGCTAAAAATTCTGAGAGTATCAATTTTGTGATAACTATCCGTAAATTCATAAGGATGTGAAATTGCGGTGGGGAACACACTCAAATAATTCATGTTATCTTTTACCAATGGGGCTGAAACTAAATTCCAACCCACATTTAATTGAACTTTTTTAATGATGGACTTTTTTTTTACGATTAAATTACCCGGATTAATACCGGTAAGAATATTATCCGAATTACTATTAGCTAAAACACAATTAGAAATATTTATTATGTAATCACCCGGCTGATCTTTGAGAATAACATTAAATGTTATCAACTCACCACTATTTCCCGAAAAACTTTTTTGGCTGATTGAAAACGCAATTACCCGCAGAACATTTCCATCTAATAGATTAGCAGATAACGTATGATCCTCTGCTCTTTCACTAAGTTTTACTGACCCTTGTTGATAAATACAAACATCGGGCAAAACAATGTCTGATTGGAAAGCAACAAATTCATCAACGTTTTGAACATTGACTGCTATCTTTATTGTGTCTCCAACTGAAGCAGTCACATCATTGATTGAAACAATATTTTGCGCTTGAGCCTCGAGCAATTGAAGAGATACAAACAGAATAACTAATATTATTTTATTCAAAAGTTCCTCTGAATTTTTACTTGTTTACTTCAACAAAATCATTTTCATTGCGTCAAAAAAACTTCCGGCTTTAATTTGATATATATAAACTCCACTGGCTACATTTCTGTTACTGCTATTAAGACTGTTCCATAATACTTCATGATAACCTACCGGTTTTTGTAACTCTTTATACTCCCAAACTAATTGACCGAGTATATTAATTATTTTTATTTCAACATCTTCCATCTGTTTTAGTCCATACTTAATAGTAGTGGTGGGATTAAAAGGATTGGGATAATTTTGAAAAAGAACAAACTCATTTGGTATTTCTTCCTTACTATTTGATATAGTTACATTTAAAAGATTGTTGAGCTGATCCGCGGCCGAAACTTCTATAATCTCTTTTATCTTACCATTGTTTATTGTAAATAAACTCCCTTCATCTATTTCGATTGCTCGATTATTAAGATTATACGCAACCATATATAAAGTATCATTCACTACATTGAAGCCAAATTCCATCCTCTTCATTAATTCATTTGGAACAAGTCTATATTCACTTTCAATATTTACAAGTGCTTTTAAATAGATTGCTGTTATGTGATCGCCATTTTTTAATCTTACTGTCTTGTCATCATATTGAATTAGCGGTTCTCCCGATGAAGCGATGATTTTTGGATTGGAGTTACCCATTATAATATTTACCGAAGCGACTATATCCAAAACATTTATAAATCCATCATTGTTCACATCCGCGGCATCACTTAAGAAGGGCTGAGGGTTTTGGTTAAGTAAGTAGCTTACTATAGTCGTTATATCTAGTACGTTTATTTCCAAGTCACCGTTTGCATCTCCTTTTGATGCGTTGAACGGTTTAGCTGCAACTGTTTTTGAAGGATCGCTTTCTGCCATATCCGTACCGAGAACTGTATAATAATAACGGTAAGTCGTATCTGGAATTACATTGTAGTCTGTGTAAGTAGAGTCTGTGATAAGTGTCTGATTAATTCTTGTAGTGTCTGAGGTGGTTGATTCATCCACCATATAGTAACGATACATGTTGTAGCCAAGCTCGTCATCTGTATTTGCTACCGGCCATTCTAAGTTAACTTTACCGATATCCGCTGTGGCAAGGAACTCAGTTGACGCAGCGCCGGCTGCTTGGAGTACAAACTTAAAGCGTGAGTTTTCAATTGGAATTTCAAAGTACTCATCATCTCTTGCGTTGGCTACTCTGATTGTATTTATACCGTCACCGGTCTCCAGACCGAAGGTGTAGAAAGCTGTCCAAATAGTTGAGTCTGCCGACCAAGAAGAATTGTCTGTTACAATATGTTGTGTGTAGGGTTCTCTCACTCCAAAGGTAAGGAATGGAGTTGATGCTACATCCATTGATCGGTTGAAGTAAACATCAAATCTTACTGTCTCAGATCCGAGTGGATCTAGATGTTCGTCTTGAGGGTCTATTCCGTTTACTTCTACTTTCCAAACAATACCATGAGCTAGTGGAGAAGGTGCAAAAAGTGGTTCAATGGGTTCAATAATTGGGAAGTCTGAATTATCAAAAAAATCCAAAATTTCTTTATCGATTTTCTCATTATCGAAAGAACCAAAATAATTAGATGGCAAATAGTTTATACTAAAGGATCCTTCGGGGAGTCCAATCGAAAAATAAGTTCTTGGTATTCTCTGATAATTATCGAAAAAATTATTATTAGTTTTGGAACTAATGTTACCAAGAATTGGTGGATAGTATCCCGTTTCATTACTTATAATATTATTATATTCTGCTACTCCTGAATGGTAATAGATAATATTTGATGATTGATTATAATAAAAATTAGAATATCGGATATTACCACTAGTTATGATATCGCCAACACCAAAGTTATATCTAAAAATCGAATTCTCGATTGATGATGCTCCGCTAACAATTTGATAATTATGACTTGAATATTCGAAAATACAGTATTCAATTTCACTGAAATAAGGATCCTCTCCGATACCTGCATTATTTAATATATCTATTCTATTCCAATAATTATTTCCGTTTTTTGTAAATAGGATTAATGAATCGGGCTTTCCTTTACAATAAAAAAACTTATCTATAATAATAGATATATCCTGATCAATTCTTAAAATTGTGCCAGGATAAATAATCAGTGAATCAAAAACAGCATTACCAGTTATGATATATTCTTTATTCGGGTATAATTTTTTCATACCGTTATAAAATCCTGACAATTCAATTCCATTTTGTATGTTGATTGTAATTTCATCAGTCATAAATGTATTAATGTCATGTCCTATCTCATACTCAAATACTATATCTCTACTATTAGCTACATCTGGGTCAATATAAATTCTAAATGGATCTAGTTCCCCTGTCATCGTTCCATAGGCAGAGATATCACCTATGTAACTTGTGCTGTCCAAAATAGTTGCTACTGATTGATCTTCATATTCTCCAAATCTTATCTTCGACCATACACTATCTGCATATCCTCCGGCATTCTTAACTGTAAAGTAAATCTCTATCGTCTCTCCCGCATCTGCTATTCCATCTCCGTCTCCATCTAAAGTGTCTACTATTGCATATTCCACTAGTGATAAATTGGGGACAAGGTTAATTGTCATGCTCATCTCAATATCTAAAACTCCATTAGTCGTTCCCTGGATAAGTTTTGCAAATATCTCTTCGGTTGATTGATTTGGTTCAAACAACTTCATTAAACTAACAGCTCCTGCCACTATCGGGGATGCCATTGATGTTCCACTTATCCCTTTATATCCTCCATTTGGAAATATGCTTTCTATATTCACTCCTGGCGCCATTATTTCATAGTTATGGTTGTATGGATTGCCAACAGCAACTGGTCCTGAAGGATCATAGTTTGAGAATAATGCTCTTTCATTTCCACTAGTAGAGGCTTCAACTCCAATTACAAATCCATAGCACGCAGGGTAACTTGGGAAATATGGTGCCGGTGGATATGGCGGATCAACTTTATATCCATTATTCCCTGCAGCAGCAACTAATACTGAATAAGCGTATGCATTCTCCAAAGCTATCTTTACTGTTAGACTCTCTCCGTAACTGCCCAAACTCATATTTATTACATCCACTCTGTTCTGGGATGCGTATGTTATTGCTTCCGCTAAATCGCTGCTGTTTCCTCTTCCATTACTCTGAAGCATCTTGACCGGCATTATCTTAGCATGCCAGTTTATCCCCGTTACTCCGACTCCATTGTTTCCCTCTGCAGCGGCTATCCCGGCTACGTGTGTTCCGTGGGAATTATCATCCATTGGGTTGTTGTCGTTGTTTATAAAATCCCAACCTCTTATATCATCTACAAATCCATTTCCATCATCGTCAATTCCGTTGCCGGGTATTTCATCTTTATTTATCCAAATATTGTCATCTAGGTCGGGATGTAACCAATCAACACCGGTATCTATAATTGCAATTACTTGGGTTGTATCTCCGGTCGTTAATTCCCAAGCCTCCGGAGCGTTTACCGCATTAATATGCCATTGGTCTCCGCTTTGATATAATGGATCATCGGGATAAACTGCGTTTGCATGGAAGTGATAATCGGGTTCTGCGTATTCTATTTCGGAAAGTTCACTTAACTTGCTTGCTAATTCTTTAGGATCAATCTCGGCTTCATACTTCATTTCATAAATTTTATCGAGACGTTTTACTTCATGCTCGTTACCGTAATAATCCTTAAATAATCTTTGCTGGTTCTCTACTTCAAAATTCTCAAAGAGTTTCTTGATTTCTTTTACACGATACTTAGTTAGAATTGCATCCAAACCATCTAAGCCGGTGACAATATTACCCTTTGCTTTGAGAGCGTTACCATCAATTTCATATTCATCATTGATCATAAATAATATCACATCTGGTTCGTATGTAATGTTGTATGGATCATTTTTTAATACTTCTTGCGCATTAATTAACAAAGCAACCAATAGCAGTAATAGAATTATATTTCGCACGCTCACTCCAATAGTTATAGGATTATTGCAATTCTGATTCCAGTTTATTTAAGAAGCAACATTTTCATAGCTTGAATAAATTTGCCTGCTCTTATTTGATATATGTACACTCCCGTTGCTACTTGTCTGTTGCTGCTGTTTACACTATTCCATTTTACTTCATAATATCCCGGTTGTTGTGCTTCTGCAAAGTATTCCCATACCTTTTGTCCAAGTATGTTGAATACTCTTATCTCTACTTTCTCTTGTTTTGGTAATGCGTATCTTATTGTTGTCGTAGGATTAAACGGGTTCGGGTAGTTCTGATATAGCGTAAAATCTTTCGGTATTATTTCTCCGTCATTTACTAAACCGATCTCTACTTTTTCTCCCTTCTGATTGCTTCCCGTTACTTCCTTGAGTTCTCTGAAGTATCCTTCTGTTATACTGAACAACATTTCTTTTTCTTTATTATTAAGTGTCTGGTTCTTGAAGCTGAACATTACTATATACATCGTATCACTAATTACATTGTACGATATCTCCATTTCCTTGGCTGCTTCTCCGGTTACTAGGTTTGCTTTAGATATATCTGTTCCAACTATCTTGAACTGTAATCCGGCTAGTCCTTCGCCTTCTTCTATGTATGCTCTCTTTTTATCGAATGTTATCTTTGGTGGACCGCTTACTTCCGATAGTTTTGGCAAGCTCTCAGACATGATAATATTTACAGTTGCTACTATATCCAGAATATTTACTTGAGAATCACCGTTTACATCGGCTGCTTCTAAAATGAAGGGTTGAGGGTTTTGGTTTAATAGATATGCTACTATGGAAACTATATCTTGAACCGTAACACTTAAGTCTCCGTTGGCATCTCCGGCGGAGGCAGTAAGAGCTTCTGTACCAACTACTTTTGATCTTTCTGATTCGTTGAAGTCTGTTTTTACTACTGTGTATTGATAGTAATAATTATCCCCCGGTATTACATCAAAATCTGTGTACGTTGTATCTGTTATCAGTTGATTGTTAATCATTAGTGTATCTGTATAGGTTGTATCTGTAAGATTCGTAAATCGGTAGAGATTATAACCAAGTAGGTCAACTACATCTTCCGGTTGAATCCAGTCTAATTCTATTTTACCGAGCCCGGCTGTTGCATTAAAATCAACTGAGCTTAAGCCGGCTGCATCAATCACAAATTCAAATCGCATATCTTCAACCGGTATTTCAAAGTCTTGAGTATCACGGGCATCTGCTACACGTATTCTGTTTATTCCGTCACCGGTGTGGAGTTGAATAGTTTTATATGCCGTCCAAATTTTATAATCATGTGACCAAGAACTAGAATCTTTGACACTATCTGTCAAATAAGGGTAAATTCTTCCAAACGTGACCTGGGGTTCGAAATTTGGGTTCATTGGCCTATTGAAATAAATATCAAATCTTTGAATACCTACACCAATAGGGTCTGTAATCTCATCTTGTGCGTCTTGACCGTTTACAAGTATCTTCCAAACTACTCCGTGAGCAGAATCAGATGGAGGTGTGGTCAATGGCTGAATATTGACTAAAGGAATACTTGCATTATCATTGAAGTCATAGATTAATGAATTGACTTTATTTAAATCAGTGGTACCCCAATATTGATTTGGGAAATCGATAATATTGGATGAACCTTCAGTTTTGACAATGAAAAATTCCTTAGTATCATCTGGAATAATAAAATTATTCCCATAATATTTTGCCCCATTAGTTTCGTCTAAATAAAATAAATATGCTGGTTGCCAAAGATGAGGGAATGTGGGATATGAGTAAACATACCCATTTATAGCCTTTACAAAATTATTATACTTCGAATAAGTAGATTTTTTTATATTAGGAAAATTTGAGTAGGCGCTGTAAATATTATTGATAAAATTATTTGTTGTAAGAGTATCTGCCCATTGCAACCCACCCCACAAAACTGAATTTTGTACTGTATTATTACTGAATGCACCCGAATGATTGTTAATTAGATAGGTGCTGTTTATATCTGTGTCATTAAAACTATCTATAAAAGAATTTTTTACTTTGGAATCGAAGAAAGACTTTCCGATATAAAATTTGCAAGAATCAAAATCACCATAAAAATAATTACCATTATAAAATTCACAATTATTAAATATTCCACCTCTAATATCATTCCCTTTCCCAAAATATTTCACATATTTATTTAAAGTAATCCCAAGCCCACCTCCCTCAATAATTATTAAACTATCCTTACTTCCAATAGCTTCAATATAACCGCGATTATCAAAAGAACCGTTCAAGATAAGATGAGTTCCAGGTAGAATTTTCATAGTCGATCCTTCTGTTAACCTGGTACTATTATTAATTAACCAAAGCTTATCCGGAGTGAGAACAATATCGCCCTCTAAGAATCCGGATAATTCTGTTCCATTGAAAACAACAATGCTTATCAAGTGACTTGAAGTGTCAGAATTCGCAGCATCCCACATTAACACTTCTAATTCAAAGTACGATTCGTTGGGAAATGTTGGTTCTAGATAGAATATAAATGGATCGTATTGATTATTTTTCTCACCAAAAGGACTGATGCTGCCAAGGAAAACCACGTCTTTAGTAAATTCAATATGATCTGAAAAATATTCTCTGCTTATGTCACTTAATTGTAATTTAATAAATGTACTATCTGCTTGTCCAAAAGAATTTCTAATCCTTGTCCAAAGATGTATTATTTCACCTGCATCAGCTTGGTTATCATAATCATTCCCGGTTAGAGTATCGGTTAATTCGAAATGTCGTAGATCAAAAACAGGGAATTTTGTTGAAGAAAATATATTTGTATTGGCATTAGTTGGTCTCGAAAGATGAATGAAATCAGACCAACGCTCCTCTCGAGTAATTGGATTCTTAATTTGATTATATAATGAAATGATACCAGAAACCAAGGGAGCACCCATTGAAGTACCCGAATAAATTCGATACAGACCTGCAGGAACTGAACTGAGAATGCTACCTCCGTAGCTTATCAACTCATAGTTTTCACCCGTGGCGAATTCAGATTTTATGGGTCCATCTGGATCATAATTTGAAAACGACTCTACAACCTGGACTCCGAGGACAAAATTAAATGCGGCAGGGTACATTGTACTCGCATCCCTTAAATCTGGACTAGATGGATAAATACTTTTTCTATCATTCCCAGCAGCTGCGACTAATTCTGAGATTGCAATAGCATCCATTAAAGCAGCTTCCATTGTAAAACTTTTTGAGTATCCTCCGAAACTCATATTTAGAATTGAAGCTCCATTCGAACTAGCATAAATAATCCCTTGAGAGATAATTGCTGCATCTCCTCTTCCCTTATTATCAAGAATTTTTATAGGCATTATCTTAGCTCCCCAATTTACTCCCGCTATACCTATTCCATTATTCCCTTCCGCTGCTGCTATTCCAGCAACGTGCGTTCCGTGAGAGTTGTCATCCATTGGGTTGTTGTCGTTGTTTATAAAATCCCAGCCTCTTATATCATCAATAAATCCGTTGCCGTCATTATCTTGTCCGTTACCTTCTATCTCATCAGGGTTTTTCCAAATCTTGTTCTTTAGATCGGGATGGTTCCAATCTACTCCGGTGTCAAGTATTGCTATTACTTGTGTTGTATCACCCGTGGTTGTTTCCCAAACTAAATCAACTTGCGTTGCTGGAATGCTCCATTGCTCGGAGTATAATGGATCATTAGGGACTACCGCCTGTATCTCATTAATTCTCCCTTTCTCCCCTTCTCCCACTCCTTGTTTATTTATCCACTCCAACGTTTCTTCTTCGCTTAGTCCGGGTGATAATGCTTCGCTGTCAATGATAGAATAAATGTAATTCGGTTCTGCGTATTCTATTTCCGGTATTTGTTTTAATTCTTCTATTGCTTCAAATAAGTTTAGTCTTTCTGCTTCTTCTGATATTTTTATTTTATGTATGTTATGCAGAGACGGTCTTTCAAATTCATATCCGTTAAATGATTTTAATATTTGTCTCTGCTGAAGTCTTTCAGCTTGTGGAAAGAGTTTTTTTGCTTCGGTTACTTTGTGCTTTTTAAATACAGCATCAACTGCGGATATGCCGGTAACTACATGACCCTTACTTGTTTTACCAAGTACCGGGTTTACTTCAGCTTTATATTTAATTAATATCTCTCCCGGTACATACTCTCCCTCGTACATCATGTCTTTGGTTTTTATTACATCATATTCTGTTTGATCGCTCCCATTGGGTGGGCAGGTTGGACAGTCTTTGTCTTGACTGAAGATAGTAATACACAATAAAAGGAATAAGCTCACCAGCATTCCTTTTGATTTCATTACATCACCTTTTCTTTAAAAAGTTAGTAGTACTTCATACTACTTAATTAATAACATCTTTTTAGTCTCTATAAAACTTCCAGCTTGTATTCTGAAAAAATATACTCCGCTTGAAAAATCATTTGCGTTTAATTTTACTTCGTGATATCCAGCTTGAATTTGGTTATCTATTATTGTTCTTACTTTCTGTCCTATTGAATTATATATTTCTAGCTTAACTCTGGAATCTTCCGGGATCGTATACCTAATCACTGTACTTGGATTGAACGGGTTGGGATAATTTTGGGATATTGAATATTGAGTGGGTAAAAACTCTTCAACACTTGTTATTGGTGATAAATCCACTTCAATGGACTTTGTATAAGTATATTTTCCGTCGTTATCTATTTGTTTTAATCTGTACCAAACTGTAAGTTCATCAGGTAGGTATGAATCTATAAATTCGTAACTTTTCGGTGAATTTGATGTACCAGCACCTTCTACAAATCCAAGTTTATACCATTCTTTTGTGCTGTCTGTATTAAGAGTTCCTCTCTCCACATCAAATCCAAAATTATTTACCTCGGTTGCAGTTTCCCAAAACAATGATATTTCACCATCAACTAATTCATGCGAAAACATTGTTAATTCTACGGGAAGCGGACTATCATCTGAACCTTGGTAATTATTCGTAATTAATTGGAAAGTAGGTGTGATCATTCCACTATCGATTTCGTTCCAACTAATCCCCGCCGTCAATTCTGAGTTTGTAATATCGAGTGTTACAGTCGCAATTCGCTCCCCATTTTCTCCATCCGTGGAAAGCACATCTCCGATACCATCTCCGTCTCCGCTAAACCAAATTGTTACAGCGATGTTAGTACCCCCAACTATTTCGACAGTCAATTCGTCATAATCACCGGTTGGTGAACCTGTAGTATATTTGGAGTTTACATTCGATAATATTGGATTTGCTAGGCCAAGTGAATTAAAGTTAATATAATAACTTGTTAACCCAACTCTGATACTTGTGCCGCCTGTGCTTTTTGAATAAATATCGAATGAATATTTGTTCAAATCTGTATCTACATTTACATTAGTAATAGTGTGTAATGCAATTCTTTGTCCGTATAAAGAGAAGCAAAGAATAAAAAAGAATATTGTTACATATCTCATAAACAACCTCTCTAATTTTCTGGAACGTTGGAAGATGAATTATTATTTGGTATAATTTTTAAAAGATCTGCGATTGTCACAATACCTGACAAATTTATATCTGCAGAATTGTAATCTGTTGAATTCAGACTAGGTATAGCAAAAAGGATATCTGCAAACGTTACTATTTTTGAAGCATTTGAATCACCTGATTTCATACCCCAAGTATCATTGCCTAAATCTTTAAGAGAATTGGTTCCATATGCTTTACTTGTATTTGTTGTAAAATCATATGATTCCGAATTTGTATTAAGCGATAGAGCTGATTGGCTCATAATCGACAAATGATTTCTGTGATGAATAACTAGATAATAATTTCCAGAATTCTCCGGAAAATTGATTAAGCCGGTTCCGGTGAGATCAACAATAGATCCATCGGTTTTCAAGAAACAAGCATATTTATTAATCGCAGTTGTTGTATTACTTCTTAGTTCAATAAGAACCCAATCAACAACATCCACCGGTATTTCTTCAACTGATTCAGTTCCCACATAATTCCACGGTGCAGCATTATAAGGTTGTGAGAGTGGAATATTTGTTAAGGAAGCTTGCATTGTACCGGCATTATATGGTCCTTCTAAAAACACTTTTGCATTAATAACTATATTTTCCTTTATCTCTAAACTCCCGTTGTGTAAAGCATATAAAATATTGTTTGATGACTGATCGGATAGAATACCGCTTGATAAGGTTAACTCATAGTCACCCGCATTGCAGTCAGCCATAAAAGATAACTGGGCAACAGCTCCGGTGTTTTCTTCAAAAACTTTACCTGTCATTGAAAATGAGATGACTCTAATTTTATTCGTCCCTACGACAGATACACTAATACTATGATCTTGTTTTCGATCGGTAAGAACCGCACTATTATCTACATAGGTAAAGTTCTCCGGAACATCAATGTCAACTTGAAATGCCGTAAATTGTTCATGATTGTCAATATTTATTTCTAAAATAACTTCAGTATTCTTAAATCCACTGGTATCACCAACACCAATGTAATTAGGGGCAAATGCATTAGCAGTGAGATTAACATAAAACGGATCTTCATCAGGATCATTACTGCGTAAAGTAAGTCTTCCGGTGTGAGTATTTTTTTGTGAATTATGGAATGACACACTTAGATTCTCAGACGTCCCTTGTTGAATAATTAAAAGTGATTCAAAATTTGTCCAAAAGCTAGGGTTGTTTGAAGTTATTGAAGTTATTTTGAGAGTATCGTTACCGGTGTTACTTATTTGATAAATTACATTAGCAGAGTCCACAACAGAAACTTCACTAAAATTTATTATTCCGTTCCCGTTTATATCCGGTGAGGCGACATTAACATAACTTGAGGAATAATCAGAAACCACATTTTCAGCACTACCATCCGAAAGTACAACGTTTTCAAGATTATAATTATGATTACCTCCTGTTCCATCCAAATTAAACTTAGCACTTAATAGCTGTCCGTCATTTCCTGTGAAAGTATTGTTTGAAGGTGAATAAGAAACAACTCTTAATCGATTTGAAGATATCTGAGAGGCACTGATGACATGATCAACTTTTCTTTCGGATAAAAAAATCGAATCCGGGATGAATGTGAGCACACTCGGAAGCACTATATCAAATTGGAAACCGGTTATCCCTTCCATATTGTTCATAGTAAATTCAACTTCAACGGGATAACCTGAACGACCTGAAGCTGAAAGTCCGTGCAATTCATTGACAGCAAATGCGGTTGCGGTTGTATTTATTTCTTTTAATGCTTCATCGGGATCGTTGGAATAAATTTGTATTTTATTTGCATATACACCCTTTTCAACCGAATTAAACCGCACCGAAACAGACCTATTACTTCCCGGTGAGATTGAAAATAGAGTATCACCAATTACCTCAAAGTATTCAATTGTATTTGCTACACGAGAAACATTTAGTGTCACATTCCCATAATTATAAATTGTGAACTGCCTGGTATTATTTTGTAATAGTGGGATTTCACCAAAGTTGATTGAACCTGTGCTTAAATCAACATCCGGAGCATATAATGTTAACTGCCCGTTTACGAAGGATGTAATAATATTTGTAGAGTTTTCATCACTTATTATTGAGTTTGACATTTGCAGAGTATATATACCCGGAATTGTTTTTAATACCAGCTCATAAGTAAGAACCGACCCTGAGTTCCCGGAAAAAGGATTTTGATTTATCGAAAATGCAATTATTCTTAAAATATTTCCGTTAATTACATTAGCGGATAAACTGTGATCGGATTTTCTTCCTGTTAAAGATGCGGAGTTTGCAAGGTATGTCACTTGAGCCGGAAGTGTTATATCAGTTTGGAATGCTACAAACTCATCTGCATTATTAATTTCCAGATTTACAAGTATTGTATTATTTGCATCTCCCGAAACATTTGGTATGTGCATAATGTTTTGTGCAAGTAAAAAACTCTGTAAAGTGAATGCGATAATGAACGGAATTATTTTTTTCATTTTTTACTCATATTTTTTACAATTATTAAACCGTTGAAACGGTTAAATTAAATTTTGGCTTCTTTTATTCTCCCACAGTTGAAACTGTGGGTTAAGCATATTCAATATTTTATTAAGGTGGATATTCTGTTCATAGTTACTTCAGCAACAACATCTTCTTAGCTTGAATAAATTTGCCCGCTCTTATTTGATATATATAAACTCCAGTTGCTACTTGTCTGTTACTGCTATTTACACTATTCCATTTTACTTCATAGTAACCGGGTTGTTGTTCTTCTGTTAAGTATTCCCATACTTTTTGTCCCAGTATGTTGTATATCCTTATCTCTACTTTCTCTTGTTTTGGGATTGCGTATCTTATCGTTGTTGTCGGATTAAACGGGTTTGGGTAGTTCTGATATAACGTAAAATCTTTCGGTATTATTTCTCCGTCATTTACTAAACCGATCTCTACTTTGTCTCCCTTCTGGTTGCTTCCCGTTACTTCCTTCAGTTCTCTTAAGTATCCTTCCGTTAAACTGAACAGCATTCCTTTCTCTTTGTTTGTAAGTGTTTGGTTCTTGAAACTGAACATTACTACATACATCGTATCACCTACTACATTGTAAGATATCTCCATTCCTTTGGCTGCTTCTCCGGTTATTAGGTTTGCCTTAGCTATGTCTGTTCCTACTATCTTGAACTGTAATCCGGCTAGTCCTTCTCCTTCTTCTATGTATGCTGATTTTTTATCAAATGTTATTTTTGGTGTGCCGCTTATTTCTGATAGTTTTGGCAAGCTCTCAGACATGATAATATTTACGGTCGCTACTATATCCAGAATATTTACTTGAGAGTCACCGTTTACGTCTGCTGCTTCGAGAATAAATGGTTGAGGGTTTTGGTTCAATAAATATGCTACTATGGAAACTATATCTTGTACTGTTACCGCCAAATCTCCATTTGCATCTCCCGGACTTGAAGTTAATGCTGTAGAGCCAACTACTATTGATCTGTCGCTCTCTGTAAAGTCTGTTTTTACTACTGTGTATTGGTAATAGTAATTGTTACCCGGTATCACGTCATAATCCACATAAGTTGTATCGAGTATCATCTCGGTATTTACCATTAGTGTATCGGTATAGGTTGTGTCTGTAAGATTTGTAAAGCGGTAAAGGTTATACCCTAGCAAATCAACAACGTCCTCTGGTTGAATCCAGTCAAGCTCTATTTTGCCTAGACCGGCTGTAGCATTAAAGTCAACAGAGCTTAAACCGGCTGCATCAATTACAAACTCAAATCGCTGGTCTTCTATTGGTATTTCAAAGTCTTCTGTATCTCTTGCATCAGCAACTCGTATTCTATTTATTCCGTCACCGGTGTGGAGTTGGATGGTTTTATATGCCGTCCATATCATACTGTCTGCTGACCAAAAGGATGAGTCTGTTACTGCTTGTTGGTTAAATGGTTCTCTTACTCCAAATGATAGTGATGGAGTATAATCTGTATCCATTGCCCGATTAAAGTAAACATCAAAGCGGTGTGGACCGGGACCGATTGGATCAAGATGTTCGTCTTGGGAATCTACTCCGTCTACTAATACTTTCCAAACTATTCCGTGAGCGGAATCTGAGGGCATAGTCAAATAAGGAGTTATATCTAACAAAGGTAAATTTGAACCATCCCAAAAATCTATATAAAAATCATTTATTTTATCCTCATTAAGAGTTCCCCAATAATTATATGGGACATGCAAAATATCAGCAGAGCCAACAGTATTCATTATTTTACTTGAAATAAAGTTATTATAGCTATATGAACCATCATCTGATGATATTTCAAAAAATGTACTAAAATCATTATATGTTTTGATATTTACAAAATTGTTATACTTAAACTCAGGTCGATTATTTGAATTACTTTGTCTGTAATAGCCTCCGATAAAATTATTGAATAAGGCTAATGAAATCGACCCAATTGGTTCTGCTACTATTTGACCATGACAGAATAAAAAGACATTGTTTATTAAATATCTAAATCCCCTTAAAAAGTCACTTACTCCAGCTGTTCCACCATAAATATTTTCAAATATACAGTTCTTTACTGTTAATCCTGGCCAATTAGCAAGATCTTGAATATATACTTTGTTAAGGTTACGAAAATGAACAAACTCTAGTGTATCACCAATTGTTGGGCGATTATTTCGATAAAATCCAGATGAGAAACCGGTAAAGGGATAACTTGAAATTATAATTAGACTGTCTTTTGTTCCTCTAGCACTTATATTGCCTCGCAAATCAATAGTTTGACTGCCATCAATTAGTATTTTAGCACCAGGTTTAATTATTAATTTTCCATTATTCCCTATTCTTAAACTATTTCTTACTAGCCATAGTTTATTTGGAGTCAGAACTAATATTGAATCAATAACACCTGAAATTTCCTCTCCATTTTCTGCTACTAAAATCATATTATGGAAAACAGGCTCTGTTAAACCAGGGTACCATAGACTAGCCCGGAAAGTAATATCTCTTGCATTTGCTAAACTTGATTCTACTGCAATTTTCAAGGGATTAAATTCGTTTGATCTTTTTGCATAAGTACTTATACTTCCTATAAACGCATTCTCCTTCAGAATAGTAGCAGTTGTTGTATCCTCAAACTCGCCAAATTCAATTCCAACCCAAACAGAATCCACTTGTCCCCACGTATTTCTTACTTCAAACCATAATTCTATTGTTTCCCCAGCATCTACTCTTCCGTCACCATCTCCGTCTAAAGTATCTACTATCGTATGTGATACAAACCATAATCTGGGATCAGCATCGATATTCATTGCATTAAAAACTTGAATATGAATATTGATTGTATTTATAAAATTCCCCCACATTAATTCTTGTGATTGACTCGTATATACACTACTGTATAGTGATACTGCTCCGGCAACCAAAGGAACTGACATTGATGTTCCGTTATATACTCTATAATTTCCATTTGGAACGGAGCTAATTATATTGGCACCAGGTGCTTTTATTTCATAATTATTTAATTCTTCATACCTACTAAATACAGGCCCATCTTGGTCATAGTTTGAAAAACATGCTCTAAATGTTGATGGTTGTCCAGGCGAGCATGGTGAAGCTATTTCTTTTGTAGCTTCAACTCCTAATACATACGAAATAGCTGCGGGATAAAATCTTTTACATTTCATGACTTCTGGAGGACCAATGCATTTATCATCATTTCCAGCAGCAGCAACTAAAACGCTTGTTGCGTATGCATTTGCAAGTGCATCTTCCATCGTTAAACTTCTTGTATAACTGCCAAAGCTCATGTTAATTACTGTTGCACCTTTGTTCGTGGCGTAAATTATCCCTTCCGTTATCGTTGCTGCATCTCCTCTTCCGCTGCTCTGGAATACTTTTATAGGCATTATCTTAGCACCCCAATTTACTCCCGCTATTCCTATTCCATTATTTCCCTCCGCTGCGGCTATTCCGGCTACGTGTGTACCATGGGAGTTATCATCCATTGGGTTGTTGTCATGGTTTATAAAGTCCCAGCCTCTTATGTCATCAATAAATCCATTGCCATCGTTATCTTGTCCGTTACCTTCTATTTCATCTATGTTTTTCCATATCTTATTTTTTAGGTCGGGGTGGTTCCAATCTACCCCCGTATCAAGTATTGCTATTACTTGTGTTGTATCTCCGGTGGTAGTTTCCCAAACTAAATCAACTTGTGTTGCAGGTATGCCCCATTGTTCGGAGTATAAGGGATCGTTGGGGACTACCGCTTGTATTTTATTAATTCTCCCTTTCTCCCCTTCTCCCCCTCCTTGTTTATTTATCCACTCAAGCATTTCTTCTTCGCTTAGTTCGGGTGATAATGGTTCACTATCAATAATAGAATAAATGTAATTTGGTTCTGCGTATTCTACTTCAGGTATTTGTTTTAGCTCTTCTATTGCTTCAAATATGTTTACTCTTTCTGCTTCCTCACAGATTTTTATTTTATGTATGTTATGCAGAGACGGTCTTTCAAATTCATATCCATTAAATGATTTTAATATTTGTTTCTGCTGAAGTCTATCTTCTTGTGGAAAAAGTTTTTTTGCTTCGGTTATTTTATGTTTTTCGAATACTGCATCTATTGCACTAATGCCGGTTATCACTGTTCCCTTACTACTTTTACCAAGTACCAGTGTTACTTCATCTTTATATTTAATAAGTATTTCTCCCGGAACATACTCTCCCTCGTACATCATATCTTTGGTTTTTATTACATCATATTCTGTTTGGTCACTCCCGTTGGGTGGGCAAATTGGGCAGTCGTCTGTTTGGGCAATTATTTGACTGTTAATAATTATTAGTATAAGTGTGAGTAATATTTTTTTCATTTTTTACTCTATGTTTATTTATTATTAAATCTTCGTGTCTTTTAGCCATTTTAAGAATAAAAGTAAACTTGATACAAACAACACCCCCGAAATCAATATTAATATCAAATAATTCATTTAATCTTATAAGAAATAATTGTACCAATTTTATTTCTTGATTTTTGCTTTAATTTGATTATGTCTTTTCTTAGATATAAACTCTTTTTACATAAACTGTAAACTCTGTTTATAGTGATTATCTCAACTTTTCTTTTTATTTTTTTATATGAAGTATTTGATACTCATATCATTTTTTAGTCTTACCATTTTATCACAAATTTTAGCTCCTCCTTTTAAACTTGAAACCCAACTCTCCTTAACGGCTGAATATATTTCAGAAATACAAAGAGGTGACGGACGTACCTTCGTCATCTCTTATGAACTACGCAGAAATGATATTCCCCCTAGATTTAGAATTATGGATATTAATTATGCAGTTGTTGATGCATTTAACTTCGAAGAAGGTACGGTTATAGTCCGTTCGATAAATATTGTTGATTTAGATAATGATAATGAAGAAGAGGTTGTCTTCTTAATACGGAAAGGAAATAAAATAGAACTAAGAATTCTATATCCCTTTCAAGATGTTCAAAAAGTAATTTTTTCATTTGATATTTTAAAAGAATATTATTCATCAAATCTAATTGTATTACCTACTGCGGAAGAGGGGAAATATTTTGTAGCAATTGCAGAACTCTACCCGGATGAAAACTCGTTGCGCGGAATAGCTTCGTTCAATACAGATGATTTATCGCTCGATTGGTTTTTGCCTCTCGGAGAATTTGTAACCTCGCTCAACTATGCACCCGCTACAAAAAGTATTTATTATACAACAATTTCATATAGTAATGAATTAGCTTTTGATCCAGCAACAAGCAGTTATTCTCATAAGGGTAAACCCGGACGCTCTGTTACAAATCTTTTTGACAACAATTCAGTAATAAAGAATTCATTTTATTCAGCGGATACCGTGAGCTACTTGAGAAGATTATCTTTAAGCGGTGAATTAATTAGCAGCATAAAATTAGGCGGTAAGTTTACCTCCTCAAACGTATATTACAAAACAGACAGCACACTTGTTGGATATATTAAATTCAATTCTATAAATGATTCTCAGCAATTCAATCTCTTTAGTTTTAATATAAATGAAAATACTATTAGGCATTTTTTTGAATACACATTAAATAACATACTTACAGAAAATATATTATATGTGAATGATCAAATATTTTTATTTAATCAGCTTCACAAAATTTATGAGCTAACCGGAAAAGGTGAAAAGATAGAAGTATTTGATTTAAGCAGTTATACAACAGGGCATTCTTATGTATCTCTGAATACGATCTCACCTTATATAAGATTTGAAGTGGGAGATAAAAGATATATCCTAGATATTGAAGGAAATATAATTGCTCAAACAAGTGCATATGATGATATATCTTATCTAAACGGCTTGGAGCTCTTTGCAATAAAAGAAGGGTCAAGATTTAATCTCTCATCTTTAGTTGAACAAAATTTTATTGATAGAATCACTCCGAACACATATTTCTTTCTCTCTTGGGTTCTTGGTATCAGCACACTATTCATACTTTTTTTCTGGTTATTAACCATGTCCATCTCGAAGAAGAGAATATTAAGACAAAAAATAGAACTTGAAAAAAGTCATAGAGAATTAACTGAAACGACTGTCAAACTGATTCAAGCTGAAAAGCTTGCAGTACTTGGAACAATCGCCAGTTCGGTAGCACATGAAATTAACAGTCCGCTTGGTGCAATTATTAATAGTGCCGAAAGAATAAATCATTCTGAAAAGATTGACGAACAAATTTTACAAAACAGTCAACTAATAGAAAAGGCTGCAAAGCGATCAAAAACGATTGTCGAGAAATTTTTAATTGCTTCGAGAACAGATCGATCAAGTGATGTTGCGAATGTCTGGGATGTTATTAATGATTGGAAAGAATTATTTGAAAAGCAGTTCGCCTTACATGGCATTAACATTAACTATGATATTGATAAGAATTTAATTGCAAAGATATCCCCCGAAGAATTAAATCAGATTTTTATAAATCTGCTCTCTAACGCAAAGGATGCGATTCTTGAATCAAATAAAGATGAAAATATTATCGACATTTTTGCTAAAGCAGAAGAAGCAAGAGTAATTGTAGCAATCGAAGATACCGGAAGCGGATTCAACGATGAGATGTTATTAAAAGCATGTGACGCATTTATTACTACCAAAGAACCCGGTAAAGGGACAGGGCTAGGCTTGTGGATCTGTAAAAAACTAATTCAGGATGCCGGTGGAGAAATTCAACTATCAAACTCAGAAAAGGGTGCAAGAATAACATTAATAATAGGGAGAAATGAGGGATAAAAAATTTACTTTACTGATACTAGACGATGATGAATTCTCACTCGAGAATTTAAAGTTATCGTTAAATAACAAAGGTTATAAATTATATTTCTGCGCCACTGCCAAAAAAGCCTTAAGCTACATTGAAAATGAAATTGATATAATTATCAGTGACTTAAAATTACCCGGCACCAATGGCGTTGAAGTAATTAAAGAATTTAAAGACCGACTTCCTTGCATAAAATCAATTCTTATTACCGGTTATTCCGATGAACCGTTAGTTATAAAAGCAATAAAAACCGGCATAAATGACATAATCAAAAAACCATATGAGGAAATCGAATTATTTAATTCTATCCAAAAGCAAATTAATCAGATCACACTTGAGAGAGAGAGCCATTCACTCAAGGAAAAAGTCGAGAGAGAAAACCAAGTTCTTAAAACTCAGTTGAATAAAAAAATTCTTGAAGATGAATACTTAATTGTGGGTGAATCAAAAGCTATAAAAGATGTTCTCGCGAAAGCTATAACAATTTCTAATCACGGATTGAATACTTTAGTGCATGGAGAAAGCGGAACCGGAAAGGAATTATTAGCAAGATATATTCATAGAAACGGACCAAGAAAGAATTATCCTTTTATACCGATTAATTGTTCGGAAATAAATTCGACTTTATTTGAATCGGAATTGTTTGGTTATGTTAAGGGCGCTTTTACCGATGCGGCAAATTCAAGAGCAGGCTTAATTGAAATTGCTAATGGAGGAATACTTTATCTGGATGAAATCACCGAAATGGATATTAGTTTGCAATCGAAACTTTTGCGCGTAGTGGAAGAGAAAAAAGTTAGAAGAATCGGTTCGAATGAATGGATGGATATTAATATCCAAATTATTTCATCAACTAACAGAAATATTGAAGAAGTTATAGAAAATAATATTTTGAGAAATGATTTGTTCCATAGATTAAGTGAAACACAGATTTATCTCCCTCCATTAAGAGAACGAATAGATGATTTTAAATTATTGACGACACATTTTATTTCTAAATACGAGTTGCTTCTAAATATTAAGTCTCCCGCTCTCGGTAATGAAAAAATGAAATTACTTACGGATTCGGAATGGCCCGGAAATTTAAGACAATTCTCTAATTTTATTAAAACATTTTGTTTATTTGGAAATGACTGGTCTGATGAAGATTTTATACTCCATTCGAAAAATCACTATCAGACTAATCAGCAAAAAGATACTTACAAATTTTCTCTAGGCAATATGAAAGAACTTGAAAATGCTAAAACGTGGTTGATTGATAGAGCATTGAAAAAGTTTAATGGCAATAAATCAAAAGCCGCTGAACACTTGGGTATAACTTATCAAGGCTTGTTAAAGATGTTAAAGAAGCAATCCGATGATTAGAAAATCATCTATTTACTCAATCAAAAATAAATAAAGAAGCACACCAAAATTAATTTGCAGTGCTCCGAAAGCTAATCCGCTGTAAAGATCATATTGATCGGTATTATCGAGATACACTGATTGTCTGGTTTCTGTATATTTATCAAAATTATTATCGGCTTCAATTTTAAAATATGCTGCGGTTGCACCGAGAGCAACTGCACTTCCAATCAATATCTTAAATAAAGTGGAATGAATGAAAGGTTCTTCATTTTCCGTTCCTAAGAAATTTAATTTTACTCTAGGTTGTTCCGGTATATTTTGCAAGGTAATTTTTTCACTAGAATAATACTTTCTTGATAGATATACTTCATTAAAACTCATCGGTAATCTGATCGGTGTATAACCGATTATTGAATCATTTAAAGTTATTTCAGCATCGGGAGAAGATATTATTAATGTTCTTTCATCAAAATCTGCAATTATATTTATTACTTCATCACAATTATTGATTTTGACTTCCTTTTCTATTACTTCACTTCCCCACTTTTCAATGGATTCCGTAAATTTGATTTTATGAACTCCAATTGGTAATGCTAATTGAGAATTCACAAATATATATTCTCCATCATTTATCGATGCAAAAATACTATCACGATTCGAATTTATATTTATATTAACCAAACACTCTTCTTGTGCAGAGATATTGGGAATAAATAGCAATCCAAATAATATGGTTAGGATTTTTATTTTCATTTAATTTCTTACCAGTTGATAAACCAGCAATTCACCGCGATCAATTCCGATATATAATTTGTCATCAAAATATGCCGGATTAAGTTTTACTCTTGATTCATATTCTATCGTTTTTAGAATATTTCCATTGCCAGTGTTGATAAATAATAACTTCCCATTTACATCCGGTTGAAGTAGAATATTTTCAAAGAGTGCTCCCGGCGCATTGAACATTCCTTCGGATTCAAATTTCCAGATTTGTTCGCCGGAATTGATATTTAAACAATAATATGATCCAGCTAAGTTGCCGATGTAAATATTTTGATCATTTATAACTGCGGGTGATTTGATTTTCGCGTTTGTATCAAATCTCCAATTTTCACTAAAGTCGGATAAATCGAATGACACAAGTTCACCATTATTTGTTCCGATTAATCCGATATTGTCTTTTATAGATATTGCTGCTTCATTATTATCTAAAATCTTTTTTGAATATTTTATCTCACCATCGTTAAGGTCTATACAAAATAATTCACCGTTAAAAGCTGCTACGTAAAGTTTGTTTTTGTGAGCAGCCGGAGAAGAATATACTTTTTGGTTAAGTTCTGTTCTCCATTGTCTGTTGAGAAAAGTATCGTATTTATAAATAACTCCGTCATCGCTAACAAAGACAAAATTATTTCCGATCTTTATCATCTCATTACCGACTCTTCCGGGTATTTCAATTTCTTTTAATCTTTCCCCTTTTCGTATATCGTAACTTACGAGGAGAGAGTAATCCTCACCCGATTGTGTAATTATGTAATACATTATACCATTATTTAAAATTGGAGCTACGGCAATTTCTCCCTTACTTTTATCTGCACCTAAAACTTTTCCGGTTTCCGTATCAATGCAGAAGATATTTCCCGCTAAATCCGATGTGAATACATGATTTCCCTCAACAACAACTGAATTAAAATTAAAGCTGCCGGTAACAGTTGCCTCCCAAATTAATTCAAGCGAATCCGGCAAAGTCATCGGATAGTAAAATGATCTTTCCGGAATTTGTCCGAACATAGCATAAGCCGGTTGTCCGTTTGGATAATTTTTTA
This sequence comes from Melioribacteraceae bacterium, assembly GCA_030584085.1. Taxonomy (NCBI): domain Bacteria; kingdom Pseudomonadati; phylum Ignavibacteriota; class Ignavibacteria; order Ignavibacteriales; family Melioribacteraceae; species Melioribacteraceae bacterium. Next base: position 1,806,740 of record CP129490.1, on the reverse strand, counting down.
TAAGCAGTTGTTTAGTGCAACCAATGAGAAATAATAATAGAATTAATATGACAGATATTCGTTTCACTAAAAATCCCAACCGAAGAAAAATTGGTAAAATAATGTGTCTTGAAATTTTGTAAAGTTGTTTTCAATCTTTTTACCAACATCGTATCTAAATACAATCGCATTGAAGAAGTTAAATCTAATTCCGGCACCAATTGATCCTAAAGTTTCGTTATAAGCATCATCCCAAGCACCGCCGGCATCAAAGAAAACAGCACCGCGCAATTGTGAAAAACTTATTCCGAGAAAAGGAAATCTGATTGTAAGTTCATCTATTAAAGGAAACCTTAATTCTGCGGATGAAATCCAAAGTTTCTCCCCACGAATTCCCCATCTTGGCCAGCCTCGTAAATCCCAGCTTCCACCGGCGATATATCTAGTCGCATCTTTACCTTCGTTGTAATATATAGATCCTCTGAAAGCAAGTGCACTTCTGAAACCTAATCTCAAATAATGCCGGTAATCCATCACTGCGGTTAAGTAATTTGTGTTGGAATATTTTATATCACTTGTATAACCGAGCAAAAACCTATAACGTGAACCGTCCAGAGGACCGGATGGTCCCCACAATGAATTATCATGGACGAAAGAAACCATGTTGGTAAGTTGTAATGACTTCCTGCCATAAACACCCGGTAAAAGTTCTCTATCGGAATTTGCAAGACTAACACTTACTTCCAACCGTTTGAAAAAAGAAAGTGGATAGATTAGACTAAAGAAACCGCCATAAACTCTTTCATAAAATCGATCATCCGAAACTCTTATATCATATCGCGGTCCATTGAAATGAAAAACTCCGTACGCATAGTTGGTTCTTTCTCCAACGTATAATCTAGTTAGTGCTACATTTATGTTTCGAAAAATATCGTTATGAAAATCACCGCTGTTATAAAAAAGAAAATAGTATTTATCATCACCAAGCATATCGCTGAAAGTCATTAACGCACCGGCACGTTCACCATAACTTGGACCTGCCGCAAACTGACCCACCGCATAATCAAGTGAGTATTCTTTTTTATAATCGACTTCTTTAAACTCGGATTCTAATTCAATTTTCTTTGCTATCCAAGGTTTGTCACGCAAGGCGAAATTAAATGTGACGTATTTTTTTGCCGAATCCGGTACACTATTCATATCATATTCATAAAATTGAAGCGAGAATTTTTGGAATGAGGAAGTAACCACTTCATTATTAGAAAAGAAATCAAAATCATATACACTTGTGACAAAATGTGAATACTGTTTCATTCCGATGGGATTAGCATTTTCATTTTCCAATTTCCAAATATTAAATACACCGTCGTAATCTGAAGTGAAATAAAGTTCAGAAAAATCCGGGTTGAAATGCGGAGTTTTTATGTTAGCATTTACATAAGTCAGGTATTCAATTTCGAAAGTGCTTAGATCAATCTTAAAAAGATTACTTTTTCCTTCAAAATAACCTTCGGTTCTATCTGATGAAAAAATTATATGATTGTCATTCTTCGTAAATATTGGATCTAGGTCATCATAGTAATCATTTGTAATTCTGAATAGACTATCTAAACTTAGATCGAAAATAAAAATGTCGCTGTAACCTTTTTTATCTGTTGCATTAAAGACTAACTTATTATTGTCATTCGAAAATGAAGGTGATTGAATTGTTATCAAATCATCCCATTTATAAGTTTGAATAACTTCTTCATCTCCTATTGAATAAATATGAATTGCGTCGCTTCCACCGGATTTTGAAACAAACGCAACTTTTCCATCACTTGATGCAGTTAAAGAAAGTTGAAGTAAATGAAATGCTTCAAAAACTTCTTCTTTTTCTCCTTGTACTATTTTAATTGGTTCGCTCCAAGATTTCGTGGTATCGTCAAATTCAATTTTAAATACTGACGCATATCCATCATAATTCCCGATGAAGTATATTTCTTTTGCTTCATTGTCCTGATAAATTGCGGGAGAGAAATTAAATCCTTCCGATGTTATCTTCTTTGATGCTAGTGTGTGAGGATATTTATTCTCATATAATGGAAAATATTTTTGCTTTAGAGAGTGAGACCATTTCTCATCAATTTCATCTATTGATTCTTCCAATGTGTATTCAATAACTTTTTCAAATGAAGAAAACCTCCAAATGTTTTCAAGCATGAGTAGAACTTTTTCTTCACCGTATTCTTCACCAACAAACATTAAAAAATTCTGACCTTCTTTATACATCAAAAATGTGCCGTAAATTTTCAACATCTCTTTTAACGGAATAAAATATCCGTTCAGAACCGCATCGCGTAAAATCATCTCCGCTTGCGTATCCCAATGATAAGACCAGTATTCAGCGAGACCTTCGATAAACCAAAGCGGTGGTTGCTTCATTATTGCAATTCTTCTATCTCTTTGCAGATTGAATAACTTTGAAGTCATAAATACGTGCACAAGCTCATGCCGGATTACATGACGAAATTGCTCAAGTGAACCGAGATAAGGTATTACAACTCTCCCCTTTAAGAACTCAAAAAAACCACCAACACCTTCGGGGATGAAATTTGGGACGATGTTGGTCTGCTGAAATTGTAAATGTGAGTTGTAAAAAACTAGAGGGATTCTGCGAGTAATTATATTGTTAAATTTAACTTTATATTCATCAAATGCTTCTTCGGCATATTGAGCACCGATTTCTGCGATTTCTAAAAATTCACCGCTGTAATAAATATCAAAATGTTCGGTCTTAAGAAGCTTCCACTCAAAATCTTCATAGGTGACTTTGTTTCTTCCAAAAAAGAAAAATTGGGCAGTCGTAATATTGACTGAGATAAGAAATAACGAAAGAGTTAGTAGGATTTTTTTTGTCAAGATAATAAACGATTATTTTGTTTTGCGTGTTAAATAACGAAACTCTGTTGTTACTGCAATGTAAAAATGATTACCTAATTAGTAACAAAAAAACTCTTCAAATGATGTTTAACTTTTTCATCAAAATAATTTGTCAAAATATCTTTGATATCCTTTTCGGTTATGGCGGTTAAGCATTTTTCAACTAACTTTTGAGTTTCCTCAAAAGAAATATTTCTAATAATCTGTTTAGTAACGGGAATAAGTGCTGGAGAAACACTGAGCGAATCGAGTCCCAACCCGATTAACAATGGAATTGCTATTTGATCGGATGCCATTTCACCGCAGATACTAACAAACACATCGTTTTGCTTACCTTCTTTTATAATAAAATCAATTGTTCTTACAACAGATGGATGAAATTCTTGATATAAACTCGAGACAATTTCATTTCCTCTATCTACGGCAAGTAAATATTGAATTAAATCATTCGTACCAATCGAGAAAAATGAAACTTCTTTTGCAAATTCATGTGCTAGAACTGCAGCGGATGGAACTTCAATCATTATACCGAGTTCTATATCGTTATCAAATTTATGTCCTTCTTTCTTAAGTTCAGCCTTGCATCCTTCCATAATTTTTTTTGTTTCACGCACTTCTACAAGCGATGCAATCATCGGTAACATTACTTTAATATTTTTATGTATGCTAGCTCTGAGGATCGCCCGCAACTGAGTTTTGAATAATTCCCTATTATCCAGTAAAAATCTTATTCCTCGCCATCCTAAAAACGGATTTGCTTCTTTAACATCAACCGGTAAAATTTTATCGCCGCCAATATCAAGTACTCTAATGATTGCGATATCAGGGTATATATTTTCCGAAATTTGCTTATACCATTCCAATTGTACTTCTTCAGTGGGGAATTGGTCCATTTCTTCGAATATTTGTTCTGTTCTTACAAGACCGATTCCATTAGCACCATTTTGAACGATTAAATCAATTTCTTCCGTTAAATCTAAATTGGCGAGCAATGATATTCTTCTGCCATCTGTTGTCTCTGCCGGAAGATCTTTTAGCTTGGAAAGTTCTGCATCGTATAAATTGAGATTCTTTATTCTCTTTTTGTAATAAGACAGTTGTTCATCGGTTGGAGCAACAACTACTTCGCCTCTGTAACCATCTACAATAATTGTATCGCCATCGTTAATTTTTGCCGTAGCATCATGCAAACCAAGCACAGCAGGTATATGAAGGGATCTTGCCACAATTGCGGCATGAGAAGTTAATCCGCCAAAGTTAGTGACATAGCCTTTTACATTTGCTCTTGAAAATAAAACTGTATCAGCCGGGGTTATATTATCTGTAACGACTATGACATCATTAGTAATCTTTGATTTCCATTTCTTCTTTTTGATGTTTCTGATGATTCTGTTTTTAATATCATCTATATCTTGTGAACGCTCTTTCATGTATGGTTCGTTAACTTGATCCATCATGCGTTGATACTTAGAAATTTCATCGTAAACAATATATTCTGAAGTGCGTTTCTCGTCTCTTATTCTTTTCTTAATTGTATCAATAAGAACCGGATCATCTAAAATCATTATTTGTGCTTCAAAAATTGCGGCTCTTTTTTCACCAAGTTTATCGATCGCCAATCCAAATACTTTTTTAAGTTCCTTGCGTGAAGATTCAAGTGATTCTTCCAGAATAGTTATAGCTTCTTCCACATTTTCAATTGTGTCGGAATTAATAGATTCTTTTTCTTTTTTGAATAAATATGCGGGAGCAATTGTGATGCCGGGTGCAGCGGGAAGTCCTTTGTAAATATTTGATTTTTCTTTTTGCATAGTTTACATCTCGTCGAATCCTCGTTCAAAATAGGCTAATATTTCTTTAGATGCTTCTTCTTCATCAGGACCTTCAAACGTTAAAATTAATGATGATCCTTTCTCAGCAGCTAATGTCATTACACCAATAATGCTTTTTCCGTTTATATGCAAACCGTCTTTGTTAATAAAAAACTCAGACTTAAATTGAGCAGCAAGTTTAACTATTGTTGCCGCTGGTCTTGTATGAAGTCCGGCATTGTTAATTATTTTAACTTCTTTTTCTATCATTAATTAATTCTATCGACTAATTTATGAGTAAGCCAGAATAATATTTCTCTTGCTTCTGAATCCTTAACTTTACCAACGCATTTTAATGCATTTTTTGAAAACTTTCTAATTTCTTTTTTGGTGTCTTCGATAACGCCAAACTTTTCATAAATTTCACGATATTTGGCAACTTGATTCTTTTTAATCCCTTTGTTATCAATAACCTTTTGAAGTAGTTTTCTATCCTCCCCTTTTGACTTCTCTAATGCCTTAAGAAATAGAAATGTTTTCTTGCCCTCAACTAAATCACCGCCGACAGTTTTGCCAAATTTTTTTTCATCTCCAAAGATATCCAATAGATCGTCTTGCAGTTGAAAAGCTAAACCAAGATTTCTTCCGTAACTAGCCAAATTATTCACTTCACTTTTACTTCCTCCGACAATTTTCGCACCTATATAACAACACATTTCGGCAAGTGCTGCAGTTTTCTTTTGAATCATTAGCAAATACTCGTCAATTGTTACATTCTTTTTTAACTCAAAGTCTTTATCGTAGCTTTGTCCTTCGCAAATTTCAATAATACCTTGTGTGAAATGATTTACAATTTCGTTTACATTGTTTTTACAATCTTTAGTTAAATATAAATACGCAACTGCCATTAAATTATCGCCTGCAAGAATTGCAGTATTTTCATCATACTTTTTATGAAGACTCGCTCTACCGCGGCGAATATCAGCATTATCCATTATATCGTCATGAATTAAAGTAAAGTTATGAAGAATTTCTACCGCAAGTGCTGCATTGTAAACATCATTAACTTTACCTCCAACAGCTTTTGCAGCCATCATAACTAAAAATGGTCTTAATCTTTTTCCGCCGGATTCTAAAGCATAAGTGCATGGATCATATAAAGATTTAGGAAGTGATTTAATGAATGCTTCTCTTAGTTTCTTCTCAACTTTTAAGATCTCGTTTTTGTAGTAATTTGAAATTTGCTTTTCAGTCATTTTTGCCGTCAATATAATTCTGATTTTTTAATTAATTTTTGTTTAGAAAGTGCTTTTATATTTTTTGATCCTGTCAAATACATTATTTTTCTAACTTCCTTGAACCAATCATCTATTAATTTGATTGTGCCGTCAACTCCGGATTTCAATATACTTTGAAGAAGAGGTCTGGCAGATGCCGCAATATCTGCACCGAGTGCAATTGATTTTGCGATTTCAATACCGCTATAAATACCGCCCGATGATATTAAAGTAAAACTATACTTTTTCTTTAATGTGTTTACTTCACGCAAACAATATGAAGTCGGCAATCCCCAGTTTCTAAAATATTCGTCTTGTTGTTTGTTCCTTTTTAATTCTACTTGTGACCAGCTTGTACCTCCGGCGCCAGCAACATCAATTCCCTCTACCCCAACTTCTAACAATTGCTTTGCTGATTTTCTACTAATTCCCGATCCAACTTCTTTTACAATTATTGGCACTTTTAATTTATTGACCAGAATCTCAATACGCTTTAACAATCCGGTAAAATTTGGTTCGCCGGATTTTTGCAATACTTCTTGTAATGGATTAACATGAATCACTAAAGCAGAAGCCTCCACAAGATCAACAATTTTTTGAAATGGTTTAATCTCTTTAATAGAAGCAACTTGAGCAGCTCCAATATTAGCAAGAATGGGAACATCCTTTGCATTCTTTTTAACAGTAGCATAAGTAGTATGATAATCGTCTGATTCTAAAGCTTGTCTCTGACTACCAACACCAATCGGGATATTTAATTGATTTACAACTATGGCTAATGACTCATTAATTTTTTCAGCTTCTGAAGTTCCGCCGGTCATACATGAAATAAGAAATGGGTAACTAATTTTATGACCAAAGAATTTTGTTGTGAGATCAATTTTATCGAATTGGACTTCAGTTATTGCATTGTGTTCAAAGTAGTAATTTTCTAAACCGTTGGTAAGATATGAGAAACCGACGTCATCATTAAGACAAAGCTGGATATGATCCTTTTTGCGTTGGATGGTTTCCTTTTTTTGATCGGGCATAATTAAGTAAAATCCCTCAGTAAATTGCCTTTGCTATCAAATAGTCTGTCAACTTTCACTTCTTTGCGAACTGAATTTATTAATATAATTCTTTTTGAATTAATTAATTGCTGGATATTTATATGTTGTTCTTGAATTGATTTATTGTCCAACATAAATTGTCTATAACATCCGTTTAATATTCCGGCATTAATTGGTGGAGTGATTGTAGCATTATTAAACTCGACTAAAATATTTGTAATGCACCCTTCGGCAAGCTGCTCTTTTTCATTGAAGAATATCGTTTCGAAAAATCCATTTTTTCGCCCAACTCGAAGCTCCCTTTCGTATAATTCTCTATTAGTTGTCTTAAAGAACTGATATTTATTATGTGAATCAATTTTTTTATCCGATATTCTCAAATCGACTGTTTCAGAATTTGGTGAAATTATTTCGTTAGTTATTGTAATATTTCCCCATTTTGAAAGCGATAATCGAATTTTATACAATTTATTTTTGTCTAAACTGTAAATATGCTTTGAGAGTTCACTTCTAACAAATTTTTCATCATAATTAAACAAAAAATATTGTGAGGCATCCTTTAATCTATATAGATGATTTTCAAATAGAAATATCACGCCATCTTCAAGAAGCATTGTTTCAAAGAGTTCAAAATATTTCGTTGATTGAGTTAGGAAATTTGACTTCAATAATACTTCTTCATATTCAAGTTCAGGGTCGCTATCCCAAACTACCCCGCTTCCAATGCCTAATTCACCTTTCATACTTGATTTATTAATATCGAGTGTTCTAATAGCAACATTTGTAATTGAATGATTCTTGTTAAACATTCCAATTAATCCGGTATAAACTCCTCGTTTGGATTTTTCAAGTTCGTGAATAATTTCCATCGTCCGCAACTTTGGAGCACCGGTAATTGAACCGCTTGGGAATAGATTCTTAATTATTTCTGAAATTGAATTTGTTTTTAGCTTTCCAACAATCTCTGAAGTTAACTGAAAAACCGACTCATATTTTTCCAATTTGTATTTATTTTTAACCTCTACGCTTCCGTACTCACAAATTTTACCTATATCATTTCTCAGTAAATCGACAATCATAATATTTTCCGCACGATCTTTTGCGCTATCAAGTAACATCGATTGATTTATTTCATCAGCGTGTGTATTTATTCCTCTGGCAATCGTTCCCTTCATTGGTTTTACTTTTATATTATGATCGATTAGCTCTAAAAATAATTCGGGTGAAGAGGAGACTATTATTCGATCATCGAGATTCATAATTGCAGTATATTCAGCGGATTGCGAAAATATTAATTGCGCAAATAATTCTTCAATCTTGGACGTTAATTTGAAACTTCCTTTAACTGTATAATTAACTTGGTAGGTGTCCCCTTCTTTGATGTATTTTTTTATTTTCTCTACATTTTTTATGTACTCTTGTTTGGAAGTATTAATTTTAAAATCACTAATTATTTTCTTCCCGATTAGTTTCGAAAAACCAGAATAATCTATTTCAGTACTTTTAATGATTTCTATCGAACTCGAATCACAAAATGAAAAATGCAATAACGGTTTTTCAGATTCTGTTGAATAGTGCTCCAATCTTTGCTCTAATAAATATCCCAGTTCATATTCGATATAACCGAAAGCAGTAAGATCTAAACTTATTAGTTCATCTATTTTAGCAAATCCAAAGTTCAATTCATCGGGTGAGTAAATTTTTACTTCTTCGGAAACATTTTTGAAAAGATAAGATTGAGCATTTTTATAAATCGGTGGTGTGTAGAAGAATGCGGAATTAGGTTTATCTACAATGTATTTAATGATTTCGAATAATTTCATACGCAATTTTTATATGGATTTTCAAATTTACAAAATATTGGGCATTAATAATTTTTTAGCTAATTTTGACGAATTCGAATGCATATTTACGGAAATTAAATGAATAAACCCCGCCTCAGTTTTTGGCAAATTTGGAATATGAGTTTCGGTTTTTTAGGAATTCAATTCGGGTTTGCTCTGCAAAATGCAAATGTTTCCAGAATTTTTGAAACTCTAGGTGCAAATATTGATGAGATTCCGATACTTTGGATTGCTGCGCCAGTAACAGGCCTAATCGTTCAACCCATAATTGGGCATATGAGCGATAAAACTTGGAACAGACTTGGCAGAAGAAGACCATTTTTCTTAATTGGTGCAATTCTGGCTTCTATTGCTTTATTCATAATGCCAAACTCACCTGTGTTGTGGGTTGCTGCCGGTATGCTTTGGATTATGGATGCTTCAATAAATATCTCGATGGAACCATTTAGAGCTTTTGTCGGTGATATGCTTCCTTCCGAACAAAGAACTCTTGGTTTTTCAATGCAAAGTTTTTTTATCGGAACCGGAGCAGTTGTTGCTTCCGCGTTACCATATGTCATGACAAACTGGTTTGGTATAAGTAATACAGCAGAAGCCGGAGCTATTCCCGATTCTGTAAAATTCTCGTTTTATATCGGCGGCGCAATTTTCTTTTTGGCAGTGTTATGGACAGTGATAAGTTCAAAAGAATACTCTCCCGAGCAATTGGCTGAATTCGAAAAAGCTAATGAATCTAAATACGATAATCTTGAACGGAACGAAGTAACTTCTCCGGAAAAACAAATACGATATGGTGTTATCTGGTTTTTGATATGCGCAATTTTGTTTGCAATTTTTGAACTGTTTATATATATGGACTACGGATTATTAGTGTTTTTCGGTGGTGGTGCTGTTTTCGGATTAATACAAATTGTAAGCGGATTTCTTACTAAAAGTGGAAATACAACAAGTGGTTTGGTTTCGGTTATAAACGATTTATATCACATGCCGAAAACTATGATTCAACTTTCTTATGTGCAGTTCTTTTCATGGTTTGCACTTTTTGCAATGTGGATTTATACAACACCGGCTGTTACACGTCACATTTATAATACAACTGATCCAACTTCCTTCGATTATAATCAAGGTGCCGATTGGGTTGGAGTGTTAATGGCAGTTTATAATGGTTTTGCAGCCATAATGGCATTCTTATTAATTTGGTTGGCAAAAAAACTTACCCGTAAATCTGTTCACGCAATAAGTTTGATCTGCGGTGGTTTGGGATTAGTTTCGTTTTATTTTATTACCAATCCCGACTTGCTAATAATTTCCGAACTTGGTATCGGCTTAGCTTGGGCGTCAATCTTAGCGATGCCATATGCAATTTTAACCGGTTCACTTCCGGCTAAAAAAATGGGTGTATATATGGGAATTTTTAATTTCTTTATTGTCATCCCGCAAATAACCGCGGCTGCAATATTAGGTTTTTTTGTTAAGAATCTATTTGATGGTCATGCGATTTATGCTCTAGTATTGGGTGGAATTTCAATGTTTATCGCAGCATTATTAGTTATTAGAGTAAAGGATGTTGATTAAATTATAATTCTGAAGGTATAATGAAGATAATTAGTTTTGAAGGGATAGACGGAACCGGTAAGACAACGCAAATTCAATTGTTGAATGATTATTTAACATCCGAAGGATATAAAGTTAACGTAAGATCCTATCCGGTTTATGAATCTTTTTTCGGTAAGGAAATAGGAATTCATTTAAGCAGCAAGGATATTAAACATAATATAGATGCACGATCTATGGCTCTTTGGTATGCTATGGATAGATGGAAAGATAGAAAAGATTTTATTGAAACTGATCGTGATACCGAAATTTTACTTCTAAATCGTTATACACTTTCAAACATGGTTTATCAAGTTATTAGAGCCGGTGAATCGGAAAACTTAGCCAATTGGGTTGAAAATCTTGAACATAATATTCTTGGGCTTCCCCGTCCCGATCTTTATCTTATTTTTGACTTGCCTTTTGAATTGGCATTAAAGAATAATGAAGGAAAAGGGAAAAGAGATTATATCGATAGTGAAGTGGATAAATATGAACGCGACGTTAAATTGCAAACTCAGGCTCGTGAGCTATATTCTCGTTTCGCAAAAGATAAAGATAATGCGGTTGTTATAGAATGTTTTGATAATGAAAAAATGCTCCCGGTTGAGAGCATTTTTGAAAAAGTAAAATTAAGCGTTAATAAAATTATCAATACTTGATTATAATCATATCGACTGAGTAGGGATCGAGATCGGCACTTTGTTCTTGACTAAAGTCTGATAGAGATAAACGTATTTCACGAGGATTTTTACTGACTTGTTCAGTCCAAGAAATTATTTCTTCAATAACTTCATCTCCTAAATTATCTTTTTCGACTTTTTTCTTCCAACCTTTTGTTAAACACTTATCAATATTATCTGTTGTTTCCTTAAATGATTTTTCTGCTTCTACTTTATTATCCCCTTGATAAAAGGACGCATTGTAAGATGGATCATCACCGTTTATAAATGAATCTATGGCACCTTTAATTTGATAAAGATTTCTTGATGACGGTACAGTTTGAGGGAAAATGAAATACGCATTTGAATGAGCAAGTAAATACTTTAATCCGGTGCAAAAATCTGCTGTAGAACTTAAGAACAGAGAGGCGGAATCTGCAAATGCAGTTTGCAATAAGTAGTCACCTCTTGAGATGCTGTCACCAACAACATATAATACCCATTCACCGGATTCGGGAACTTTAAACCCCAGAGTAACAAAATCTTCTCCTTTTGCAGAAACTTGCTGATACTTTTTCTCTTGGGGAGTCACTACAATAAGAGATGGGCTGAATTCATTTGAATAAACAATAAAATGAACTCTTTCACCTTTATTCAACTGCATCTGGTAACCATCATATCTTCCAAAATCCGACCGGTAAAGATCTTTGGAAGTTAACTCGCCTTCTGTTTTTTGATAATCAACATAGAATTCTTGAGAATAAAAAGAAGCGAATAGTATAAATATCATTACAATTATTTTGTTCTTCATTTCGATTCCTTTTTATATTGATTCTTGTGGTTCTTGATCTTCTTTAACCATAAACCAGAGAATTGCAGAAATTGCAAGTGTTACAGCACTAATGATAAAGATTAGACTTTTATCCGGTGCGGAACTTACGGCTTGTCCGACTCCAAAACTTGCAACAAGTTGAGGAAGCACAACAGCTAAATTGAACAATCCCATAAATAAACCCATTTGAGATTGATCGACCTTCTGTGACATGATTGCAAAAGGCAAACTGATTGTAGCCGCCCAGCCTACACCTAATATTCCCATCATTATGTATATAATTATTGGAGTAAACCCAAAGAATAACATTCCCGTATAACCAACAGCCATTATAGCAATACAGGCAGCATGTGTCTTAACTCTACCGATTTTTCTTGTGATTGGTTCTAAAACAAATGCAGGCAATATCGCTCCAACCGCGTTTAGAATTAGAAAACTTATTGTGACAACTTTCCCCATTTCAATTTGTATTGCCGGGGCTATTTCCATACCCGTCTGATATCCATAAACTTTATATTGTACATAAGCAAACATGTAAACAAACATTGTTTGAATACCGAGCCAAGTAAATGAATGTGCGGCAAGCACTTTTTTGAATCCAATAATTCCTCTTTGCTTCTTTGTTAATCCATCAGTTTTTGCGAGTATGACGGTTATTATAAAATATAACGTAATTACAAGACATATAATTTCAACATAATAATTATCCATATGGAAATTTATTAATCTAGCAGTAAGTGCATAGACCGCATAAATTAAAAATCCCCACAATGGTTTGATGTTATTTAAAATTTCAATCGGTGAAGAATTATTTGTGGGAATGTCATTCGGTTCATCATCTTCGGATTTTTTAAGTTCCCTTGGTTCTTCAATAAAGAACGGTGGAATAATTGAAAGTACTAAAACTAAGAATACTCCAAAGTAAATCAGTACATAATTATCCCAAACAGCGCCGATTACATATGCTAGAACTCCGAATGTTCCGGATATTGTTTGCATCCAAGCATAACCTTTTGTTCTTTCAACCCCTTCCGGTGTAACATCTGCAATGATTGATCTAGTTGGATTGAAACTAATATTAATTGCTAAATCAAGTGTAAGTGCAACCGCAATTGCAACTCCAAGAATTCCTTCAATTCCCATAGAAGTTGATATTACATCAATATTAGGGAGAGCAAGTAACATCAATGCTGCTAAAAATCCACCAATAAAAATGAATGGTCTTCTTCTTCCCTTCCAAAACCAAACTTTATCACTTATCAAACCGATAATAACTTGTCCAAGAATGCCGGCAATTGGACCGGCAGCCCAAACAAGTCCTACATCATGAATTTCTAATCCATATTGAGTGCTAAGAATCCAGCTTAGAGCGGCAATTTGAATCGATAGTGCGAATCCCATTGCAGTTGCCGGAAGTGCGAGTAATGCATAAAAAACATTAGAGAGTTTCTTTTGGATTTCCAACATGTTTATCTCACTGAAAAATTAATGGACTTAATTTAATAAATAAATTCTTGCCGTTTTAGCAGGAAGAATTAAATTTCCATTTTCATTTAAAGAAATCATTTCACCACTTTGTAATTCTTCAAAAGTTGATTGAGAGTTAAATTCACTTGTCATTCTTTTTAGTTCAACTTCATATTCTTCATCATTATTGTTAATTGCTATCATAATTTTTTCGTCGTCTTTCATCTTGAAATAAACATATGTCTCATCATAGGGAGCATATTGTATCATCTTTCCGGTTGAAAGCGATTTGTATTCTTTACGAAGTTCCAAAAGCTTCTTTGTGAAACAATAAATTTCATTTTCTAAATCAGTTCTGCCTTCTTTTGTAAATGCGTCTCGTTCATCATTCGTGAAACCGCCTGGAAAAGGTTTTCTTATTCTTCCGTGATGATCACCTTCATTAATTCCTATTTCGGATCCATAAAATATTTGAGGAATACCTCTTGATGTTAAGAGAATAGTGAGCGCTATTTTATACTTATCAACATCTCCATTTGCGATGTACATTCCTCTATCAATATCATGATTATCAATGAATGTCATGAGATTATCAATATCTCTGTATAGATAATCCATTGCGAAGGTCTTGTAAAAATCATACAAACCGGCTTTTCCGCTTAAATATCTGTAAAATGAATCACGTAAACCAAAATCGAGAAGAGCCGGGAGATTTGTTTCAAAATTTTCGCGGACTTTAGAATTTTTCTGGAATCCCGCCAAGAATGCCGGTTCACCGGTCCAAACCTCACCAACTATATTAAAATTTGGATACTCATCTAAAATTGCCTTAGCCCAATCCGACATAAATTTTTGATTTGCATATGGGTATGTATCCTCTCTGATTCCATCAATTCCGGCATATTCAATCCACCATAACATATTCTGAATTAAATACTTTGCTAAAAATGAATTAGCTTGATTAAGATCAACCATATAATTAGTAAACCAACCCTTTTCATTAAACGATCTTGCATTTTCATTAGTGTGTATATCTACAATCGATGGTTTATCATGATTCGCTCTTTCATGTTCACCGACTTTACCGTTTATCCAACTTTCAAATGGGAGATTTTCAACCCACTCGTGATTAATGCCAATATGGTTAGCAACATGATCATAAATAACTTTTATTCCCTTTTCTTTTGCGGATTTAACCAGTTCTTTGTAAAGTTCATTAGACCCAAACCGTTCGTCAACTTTGTAAAGATTTGTTGCTGCATAACCGTGATAACTCATGTACATGTCGTTTTCTAAGAATGGAGTCAACCAAATTGCGGTGAATCCCAATTCTTTTATATAATCAAGTTTTTCAATCACACCTTGCAAATCACCGCCATGTCTTCCGTTTAATTCTCGATATTTAAATTCGTCTCTAGAAATTGCGAGAGTATCATTTGTCGGATCACCATTATTAAATCGGTCGGTAAATATTAAATAAACCACATCTTCATTTGTGAATCCTAGGTGTTCTTCCGGAGCAAATTCTCTTTCATGAATTGGATAATCCCATTCAATAACTTTATCATTCTGATCGAATAGCAATTTATAAGTACCTTCTTCGGCTGAAGGTTTTATTTGTAAATCGACAAAAACATATTTATCGCTTTCGGATTCATGAACGTTTAACACTTCGATGAAATCGGAACTGCTTTTTACATCAATATCTTTTAAATTTTCGCCATAAACCATTATTTGCAGAGTATCCCACTTCATCCCGATCCACCAATTTGGCGGTTCTATTTTGTCAATTGTAAAATTTTGAGCTATTGCTTGTTGAGTAATTAAAATGAGAGTAAAAACTAAGATTGGAAAAAACCTTTTCATAATTCCCTTTTATTTATAAAGTTTGGTTAAAAGATAATGTTTTTATTTATTTCTTTCCTTAAAGAAGATTTTGACACATTATTTTAACATATATTGTATTTTAGCAAGTTCATTTTAGATAAATTTACAAATGACAGAAACTGTAAACGAAAAAAATATCACCGTTAACCGTAAAGCGAGACATGAATTTACAATTCTTCATTCAGTTGAAGTTGGAATTGTATTGGTTGGTACTGAGGTTAAATCTCTGAGACAAGGTAAAATTAATTTAACCGATAGTTATGCCACTATTAAAGATGGTGAAGTTTGGTTGATCAATTCACATATAAATGTTTATGATCACGGGAATATTAATAATCATGATCCGCTTAGAAAACGAAAATTATTGTTGAATAGAAGTGAAATCAGAAAATTAGAGAAATCCGTTAATGAAAAAGGTAATACACTTATACCACTTAGATTTTACTTTAAAGGAGGACGTGTAAAAGTTGAGTTAGGAATTGTAAAAGGAAAAAAGCTTTATGATAAGCGTCAAGATATCGCAAAGAAAGACGCTGAAAGAGAACTAGACAGAAAATTAAAATATTAATTGGAGTTACAGAATTGAGTAAAACAAATTTCCCATCTATCGCAGAGCAATTAGAAGTAATCAGACTAGGTGTTTCCGAGATTATCCCCGAAAACGAATTAATTGAAAAACTCAAAAAGGCAGAAAAGGAAAACAAACCGTTAAATATAAAATTGGGTTGTGATCCCACTCGTCCGGATTTACATTTGGGACATTCTGTTGTTTTAAGAAAACTAGCTCAATTTCAGCAATTAGGTCATCAAGCAATTTTGATCATCGGTGATTTCACAGCAATGATTGGCGATCCCTCAGGAAAAAATTCAACTCGTCCCCCATTATCATTTGAAGAAGCACGTGAAAACGCCAAATCATATTGGGAGCAAGCTTCAAAAATACTTGATCCGAAGAAAACCAATATTGTTTATAATTCCGAATGGCTCGGAAAAATGAAATTTGAGGAAGTAATAAAGCTCGCTTCGCATTATACAGTTGCCAGAATGCTTGAACGTGATGACTTCACAAAAAGATATAAATCCGGTATTCCGATTAGTATGCATGAAATTTTGTATCCCCTTGCTCAAGCTTACGACTCTGTAGCAATTAAAAGTGATGTTGAACTGGGCGGAACAGATCAAAAATTTAACTTGCTTGTCGGTAGAGATATTCAAAAAGAACATGGTTTAGAACCACAAGTAATTTTAACAATGCCTTTATTGGTTGGAACCGATGGCACCGAAAAGATGAGTAAATCATACGATAACTATATTGGTATTGATGATACACCACAGGATATATTTGGGAGGACACTGTCAATTCCGGATAACTTAATTTATACTTACTATGAATTAACAACTGATGCAACTGCAAGCGAATTAGAGTCAATAAAAAAATTACTCGGTAATCCGGAAAACAATCCGAGAGATTTAAAACGAGCGCTTGCAAAAAGACTGGTAACTATGTATCATAGTGTAGAAGCAGCAAACAAAGCAGAAGCCGAATTCGATAAAATATTCATCAATAAAGATATTCCAGATGATATTGAAGAAAAAGAATACTTATCAAATTATAAGATTAACATTCTTGATCTAATTGTAGATGTTAACTTTGCTCCATCAAGAGCTGAAGCAAGAAGATTAGTTCAGCAAGGCGGAGTATCAATAAATGGAGACAAAATTGAGAATATTAACGAAGAAATCATTATTAATGAACAAAAGATTTTAAAAGTTGGAAAGAGAAAATTCATTAAATTAATATCCAAATAAAGAAGGAGGAGTAAATTGTACGTACCTAAAAGAATATTTTTTACAAAAGGCGTCGGAAAACACAAAGAATATCTTGCTTCGTTTGAGTCCGCTTTACGTGATGCTCAGATCGAAAAGTACAATTTAGTTACCGTCAGCAGTATATTCCCAACCGGTTGTAAAAGAATTCCAGTTGAAAAAGGATTGGATGAATTACATCCCGGTCAAATTGTTCATTGTGTAATGGCTCGTAATGCAACCAACGAACCAAACCGATTAATTTCATCATCCATTGGTGTTGCTTTACCTGCTAACAAATCAATGTACGGTTACTTATCGGAACATCACCCATATGGGCAAACCGGTCAATTTGCGGGTGATTATGCCGAAGATTTAGCTGCGTCAATGTTAGCAACTACATTAGGTATTGATTTTAATCCGGATGAAGCTTGGAACGAAAAAGAACAAGTTTTCAAAATGTCAGGACAGATTGTGCAAACATTCAATGTTACTCAATCTGCTCGTGGTGATAAAAATGGATTGTGGACTACGGTAATTTCTGCAGCAATTTTATTGCCATAAATATTTAGAGGCAGACTAAACTCTGCCTCTATTTTTTATTCCTATTAAATGAATAATTATCGCCGATGTTAATCCAACAATCATTGGTTCAATTTCATATATAATGCCTTCGATAATTCCATTATCTCGCAAAATCATCCAAAATAATCCGGCTAAAATTGCAACGATCATTTCTATTAAAGCATATTTTTTAGTTATGAAAAACTTTTCGTAATAACTTCCGATAATTAAAAAGATGAGTGAAGGTATAAAAATACTTCCAATGCCATACCAAATTTCAATTACTGACGGAATAATTAATGCTATTATAAAAGCAATCAATCCGGAAACAACTATTCCTACTTGAGTCAATTGGACCGAAGAAGTTTTTATCGAAGGTATCTTAGAAATAAAATCTTTGCTGAACGTTGTCGCTCCAAGAAATAAAAAGCTATTTAAGGTAGAAAATATAGTCGCAAATAAAGCGGCGTAAAATATTCCTTTTAATCCCGGTGATAATATTTTTTCCGCCAGTAAAGGATATGCTAAAACCGGAATTTCAATTTCACCCAGAACCGCTCTTGAGAATAAACCCGTTGCAGTTGTTAAAAAATCAAATGCAAACCAGATAAACACAGAAACAATTATTCCCCACTTTGCTATGTTGCCATTCTTTGCCGAGTAACATCTTTGATGGAATCCCGGATCGGAAAATGTCCATAAAGCAATAAGGAACCAAACGGTAAGATAAATTGGTGAGAAATTTCCCGTAAAATCTAGGTGGTTAGTTGGTAGATTATTTTCTAAATAAGTAAGTCCGCCAAATTCAGTTGTGGCGATAAAAATGATAATAATAAATCCGATGAACATCACAAAAAATTGAAAAACATCTGTCCACAAATCGGCTTTGAAACCACCTTTAATTAAATAGACGGAAGACAATAATAAACCAAGCAACATTCCATAAGCTAGATGAATTTCAAACAAAAGTGAAAACAGACTTCCTACCATTAATAGATAAGGAGCTGGTGATACCAAAAAGAAAATAAATATTGCTGATAAAATTCCAACTTCCTTACCATAAGCAATTTCCAACTTTTGTGGGATTGTAAACAATGAAGCAGAGCGTACTTTTTTTGCAAATAGGAAAGCAAACACTATCGCAAAAATGTAGTAAGGTAATCCTTGTGTGAACCAACTAACTAAACCATAACTGTATGAAAATTCACCTACACCAAGAATACCACCGTACCAAGTGCTGACGGTTGTTGTTACAAATAAAAAGAAACCGACTTTTCTTCCGGATAGAAGATAGTCGTCTTCATTTTTTCTTTGTGAACTAGAGACTAATATTCCAACCAGCGTTACTGTTAAAAAGAATAAAACAATAATAATAATATCAAGAATTTCTAAAGAAACCATTCTTCCTCAGAGTTTCATAATCTCTAACAATTAGCATCTTTCCATTTTTTATTTCTAATTTGACTTCCTTACCTATTGCGACATTACTTGTACTTTCTTTTTTCCCAAATGGGAGCGAGGAATTCTTCAAATTATATTTCAAACCGTAAGATGTAACCTTCGTTTTCTCATCAACACCGTAAATAGAAATTGTCTCATCTCGTTTTGTATTAAGTAGAACACTTCCACTATAAACAGAAATAAATGATTTTGCATGCAATATCGAAATCTTTATGCGGTCAAAGTATTTCAATATTATTCCTATGTTACAAAATGAATGATCAAGTCTATCTCCTGTTGCACCGAGTAGAATTGCACTGCTATATTTCTTCTTGATAGCGAGTTTAATTGCTTTTTCCACATCAGTGTCATTCTGTCTTTTTACACGTGTTATTACCGATTTTGACGAATAATATTTTAAAACGTCATTATTAATCGAGTCAAAATCACCAATAATATATTTTGGCAGTAATCCTAACTTTTTAGCAGAATTTGCTCCACCGTCGGCACAAATTAATGTTTCGTAACCCGATTTAATTAAAAAAGTAATTACTGATATTTTTGGTGGATCACCATTTGCTAAAATCAAACAAGCTTTCATTACAATCCTATTGTTAAACCAACTAAATAATTTCTTTCCGCTGCCGGGAAATATTCCTTTCCTATTGCATGAGCAGCATAAAGATTATCAAATATATTATTTACTTGAGCAAAGAGTCTTACTTTTTTAAATACCGGCATTAAAGGAAACTCATAACTTGCAATTACATTAGATGTAAAATACGCATCAACTGTATTATCTGAGTAATCAATTATGCCGGGATATTCATTCATTAATTTTGATAATTTATCTGCATAATTATCTGAATAATATTTACCGACATACTTTGCCATTAATTGTAGCGAAAACTTATCATAATAAAATCTAAGTATGGAATTAATTGTGACACTCGGGAATCCTCCAATTTCATTTTCCGTTAAGTCAATTTCAATAATTTCATCGGATGCATTTGATTCATTATAATAATTTAAATATGTCTTCCCTTGGCTAACATAGTTTTTGCTGTAAGATCCGTTCAAAGTCAGATCAAAGTGGTTCAAGAATTTTATATTACCGGAAAACTCTAATCCCGTGTGAATTGTATTTTCAATGTTTCCTGTAATCGGCTGCCCGAATCTATCCAGTTGACCGCTGTTTACAATTTCATCATTAAATTGCATGTAATAGAAATTCAAGGATAGATTCACCTCATCTTTTGAATAATGAGTTCCAATTTCAATATTATTCATAACTTCCGGTTGTACTAATGGTTTTTCGTAATTATAACTTCCATCGGCATTTTGTTCAAACTGAGGGACTTCTCCACCACTTGATTCTGCTGCGTCGTAGTAAGTTTTTAATCTAGGCTCACGTGAAACTCTCGCAATGGAAATGTATGCGTTTAGATCTTGATTAAATTTATAATTCAATCCGAAACGCGGATTTACAAAAAAGTTATCAATCGAAAATTCATTATCTAAATATCTTTCATTGTCAATCATATATTTATGATAAGAAAACTGTATTTCCGCTAGAAGATTTAATCTCTCATTAACTCTATAATTTTCATTTACAAAGAAATTGAAAATATCCTTTCCGCCTTCATAATAATAATATCTGTAGTCTTGTGTGATACCGAGAGGTAAATTTTCACCGTATTTTAAACTTCCCCAATGAACCGATCGATGATTTCTGTATTCCAAACCCGTAGTAAATTCGCCATTTCTATGTGACCATTTTATTCTCGGTATGATTCCCCACTGTTTATTTTCCACCATCGCTCGAATTAAAACATTTGATGGATTTTCGGTGAGATTAAATCCGTTATCATTAGTTAATCTGAAGTATGATGAATCAGCCCAAGAGCCATCATAATCAAAAAAACCGTCACCCAATATTAGGAATAAAGCATTATTCAAGGTAAGATTTTCAGAAATTTGTATCTCATTTAATAATTCAAAATGTGGTTGTGAAAAATTCTCAATTTCATCGGCTCTTCGATGTACTTTATATGTATATTCATTTTGATCAGCTTCCCAATAAGAAAGATTCTCTCTTCTTAAATCTTTATTCTTTATTGCAAATTTTGGAAGTCCGTTATAAACAAGTCCATCCGAGACAGGGCCGCCATAAAAATTAATTTGAGTAGTTACATTCTCATCATAGCGAACGGCTGATAAGTGATAAGAATTAAAATCCGCCCAACTTTGTTCTCTATAACCTGAACTTAAAATTTTTCCAAGTTTAGCATATACTGAATATTTATTATCGATTAATCCACTTGAAAATGATGCTGTGTATCTTCTGGTATTGAAGCTTCCGTAATTTGTAGTTAATTCAAATTTTCTTATATCAGAAAATGAAGAGGTGATAATGTTAATGGATCCGCCGACAGCCGGATAGCCAATAACTCCGGAACCGGCACCCCGTTGTACTTGGATCAATTCAGTGCTGCCAAGTAAATCCGGAAAATCTAACCAATAAATATTATGATCTTCAGGCTCATTTTGAGGAATACCATTTATTGATATAGATATTCTTCGTTGATTAAACCCACGTATGCTTAAATAGTTATATCCAATTCCATTTCCACCTTCTGAGTAAAATGTTGTATTCGGAAGATAGCTTAAGAACTCCGGTACATCTTGTACAGAAAATTTCTCTTGAATT
This sequence comes from Melioribacteraceae bacterium, assembly GCA_030584085.1. NCBI lineage: Bacteria > Pseudomonadati > Ignavibacteriota > Ignavibacteria > Ignavibacteriales > Melioribacteraceae > Melioribacteraceae bacterium. The sequence goes on along the minus strand of CP129490.1, from coordinate 1,784,894 downwards.
TCTTTCCGCTTAATTTTTGAAAAAGTAATCGGTGAAAAACCTTCTTGTCCAATCGAAGCACTTATTAATATACTTTGGCTTGATAATACTCTAGGAACAAGTTTTAAAATTGAATCATTTTGGAAATCACGGACAGATATTTCTATAATTTCGAAACCTAAGTGACTGATTTTAATAATATCATTCTTGTTAAAATTTCCAACCAGTTGAAAATTTCCTTTACTGTCACTTGATGTGCCAAAGGTTGTACCAACAATAGTAATGTTTACATTTTCCAGAGGTTGGTTATTCTCACTATTAACTACAGTCCCTACAATTTGAACTTGTGAAAAAAGTGATGCGGAAAATAAAAAAAGTAAGATAAGTTGTTTAGCCATTGCTCTCTCCTATTATTAATGAAATAAAAAAAGCCGAATCCGAAACGAAAACGGCTTGAGAGAGTAATTCTCTTTCACGTTTTCCTACGCTGGTATTATCCAGATCAGGTTCAAGGGTGTTATCTCAGTCCGCATACAATAACGGACACCCCTAACGGTATTCGACCAACAAAATTTTGAAGAACTAATTGTGCATAATTTTTAATTCGGATCCGGGACGAATCTTGTCACTATTTAATGAATTCCATTTCATTATATCAGCAACTTTAATATTATACTTTTTGGCTATAGACCAAAGCGATTCGCCTTCTTTTACCTTGTGTAATTTAGAAATATTTGCCGGATTTGCAAATGTCTGTGTATTATTTTGTAAATCTTCCTCTCTTGAAGATTTATTTGGATAAATAACCAATTCTTGACCGATATTAATTCTACTTCCGATTAGATTATTCCACTGTCTTATATCTGATGCATAAATTTTGTATTTCTCGGCTATATGACCGATTGTATCGCCTTTTTTAACAACATAGGTTATTGTTTCATCATTACCGGATTTAAATTCTTGTGGTGAAGTTAATTCCGGGTTTTTACTTTCACTATTAGTTACGCTTGAATATATTTTCAAATTTTTACCGGCAATAATTTTGTTATTTGATAATCCATTCCAATCTCTTACTTGAGCGGAAGTAACTCCGAACTTATATGCGATTCCGCCAATTGTATCCCCTTTGCGGATTGTATAATTTACCATATTTTCTGTGGTAGTTGGAGTGTTGTCTCCGTAAGATACCGGCTGCTCATCACCTTTAACTTTTAGATTCTTTCCTGCAACAATTTTATTTCCGTCAATATTATTCCAAGCGCGTAATTCATTTGTGGTAACACCAAATTTAATAGCAATTTCACTTAATGTATCGCCTTTTTTAATTCTATATGTAGAAAAATTTGAATTACCCTGATCTTGATTAGATGAAGAATTTGCAACCATATTTGATTCATCACCGGTGTAAATTTCTAATGTCTTTCCGGCAACGATTCTAGTATTCCTTAAATTGTTCCATCGTTTTAACTGATTAATCGATACTCCATATTTATAAGCAATTGCGGATAAAGTCTCACCTCTTCTTATCTTATGTTTAACCCAAGAACCTTCTGCCGAGGTATTTTGCATCCGAGTTTTTTGTGTTCTGCTAAGTTCATCTATTGAAGCATAATAGTCTTTGTTTTCTCCGGGAACATAAATATTCAGTATTTGACCAACAATTATTGTGCTTGTATAAGGCAAATTATTCCAGTTACGAATATCAGAGACTCTCACATCAAAAATTTCGGCTAGATCAATTAATTTATCACCGGATTTAACCGTATAAGTAACCATTTCCATTCCTTCCGGTATGACCAACTCGGTTACATTTGTCTCACTCATTTGCTGTTGATATAATTTTAAGAATTTATCTTCAGATGAATTCTCTGTAACTTCAGTTTTGTAAGGCTGGTCAGCACCAAGCACATAAAGATCACCATCTTCAAGTGCGATCATATTATCGGTATTTATGACTATATCATCACTTGATACATTCGAAATTGGGATTTTGAGGTCGACACCCGGATAAATACGAGATTTAATCGAGATGTTATTGGTCTTTGCTAGATTATTTAGATTCACACTGTATTTCGATGCAATACCCGAAAGAGTTTCACCTGATCTAACAGTATGGACAACATATTGAAGTTTAGCTTCATCTGGAATTGATTTTAAATTTTCAACAAAAGAATCATAGGATTTTGTGGGAATTTTCAATTCAAATGGTCTCACACGTTGGGGTGGTGTGGAATATTGTAAAAGAGATGGATTCATATCTTTCAAAATATCTAATGATATTCCAGCACATTTTGCCAAAACATTTAGATCGATTGCTTCATTAATTTCATAAACGGTGTAATCATATTCCTTTTCAAATTGTATGTCCGAGAATCCGTAATTTTCAGGTCTACTGGAAATTAAAGTTACGGCAATATATTGAGGGACGTAGTTACGTGTTTCTTTTGGCAAATAATTTCTTAATTCCCAATAGTCCGTTGAGCCGGCTCTTTTCATTGCTCTTCTTATTCTGCCTTCTCCGGCATTATAAGATGCTAAAGCTAAATACCAATCACCAAGAGAATAATACAAATCTCTTAAATGTCTCGCAGCTGCACGCGTAGCTTTTTCAGGATCACGTCTTTCATCTACATAAAAATCTGCCTCTAAGTCATACATTTTTCCGGTACCTTTTACAAACTGCCATAAACCTACAGCTCGTGCCCAAGACCTTGCAGATGGATTTAATCCGCTTTCCATCATACTCAAAAATATAAGCTGAGTTGGAACTTGTTCTTCATTAAATATTTTTACCATCATAGGAAAATACTTGCCAGAACGGCTTAACCAACTTTCCATATATCTTCTTCCGCGACCGGTAAAATATTCTATGTATTGTTCAACATAACGGTTAATATCTAACGGGAAATCGCCAATAATTATGGTTTGATTATCAAGCGGTTCTTCCTCGATAAATTCTTCTTCATCAGATAGAAGTATATCAGGCATTTGTTTGGACATCCATTCTTCTAATGCATATACTGAAGCATTCTCAGGAAGTTCATCTAATGAGTCAATAAATCCTTGATAATCTTCAACTATAGAATTCTCTAATTCATAGTAAGCTTCGTTCTGTTCAATGTCCGGATAGTAACTGAGTTCATTAATAATTTTGAGGGAGTTTTCATAAGCGTCAATAGTTTCTTTTTTGAAACCAAGTCGCTGATATCTTAAAGCATCGACATAGTGTTGACGCGATTGTTCCATTTTCTCATTTATTAAAACGAAGGTTTCAACTGTTTTATTTTGCTCTTCGGAAATCTGTCCATCTGATTTTGAAACATCACTAAATACACCGCAGGATGTTAGAAAAGTTAATAAGATCGTAATGAGTAAAATTTTGGTCGGCTTCACCTATTCTCCTTTATTTTGAAATGCTTTTGCAAATTAATATCTTATATAAATTTTGTCAAGGGATTTGTTATAGGATTACTGTTAATTATTGATATTAAATAACTTAGCAGAAGTTTTATTGCCTAAATAAAGCGATAAAATAATTCCTAAAGCGGAATATTGCAGTGTTTCTTTTTGGGATTTGCATCTACTTTTGTTTTTAGCAATTGATAAGCATTTATTAGTTTTTGTCTTGTTTCATTTGGTTTGATTACATCATCAACATATCCTCTTTCGGCCGCGATAAAAGGATTAGCAAATTTTTCTCTATAATCTTCCACCATTTCTTGAATTTTTTGCTCGGGATTTTCGGAAGCCTCAATCTCTTTTTTAAAGATTATTTCAACCGCACCTTTTGGACCCATAACTGCTATTTCAGCTGTTGGCCAAGCAAAGTTGAAGTCACCACGAATATGTTTGGAGTTCATCACATCGTAAGCACCACCATATGCTTTACGAGTAATAACTGTAACTTTAGGAACTGTTGCCTCACAGAACGCAAATAATAACTTAGCTCCATGCCTAATAATACCATTCCATTCCTGTTCAGTCCCTGGTAAAAATCCGGGTACATCTTCTAACACTAATAAAGGAATATTGAAAGCATCACAAAATCTTACAAATCTAGCACCTTTTGTTGATGCATTAATATCAAGAACTCCCGCAAGAACCGAGGGTTGGTTTGCAATTATTCCGACTGTCATACCACCAACTCTTCCAAAACCTACAATCAGATTTTGGGCATAATACTTATGCACTTCTAGGAAATCATGATCATCAACAAGAAGATTTATAATATCATACATATTGTATGGCTTATTTGGATTCTCCGGAACGATTTCATCCAACTTAGGTTCAATAAAAACTTTTGTGAAATCAAAATCTTTTTCGGGACTTCTATCTTTCCAATTTAGTGGAAGAAAATCCATTAACTTCCTGATGTTTTGGAAGACTTCAATCTCGGATTCATATGCAAAATGTGCTACTCCACTTTTAGATGCATGAGTTGAAGCACCACCTAAATCCTCAAATGTTACTTCTTCATGAGTTACAGTTTTGACAACATTAGGACCAGTCACGAACATATGGCTTGTCTCTTGAACCATAAAAACAAAATCTGTTATTGCCGGTGAATATACAGCACCACCTGCACAAGGACCCAATATTGCAGAAATTTGAGGAATGACACCTGACGCTAATGTATTTCGTAAAAATATATCTGCATAACCACCTAGACTAACAACTCCTTCTTGAATTCTCGCACCACCGCTATCATTCAAACCAATAATTGGAAGACCTAACTTCAAACATTTATCCATTATCTTACAAATTTTTTCTGCATGGGCTTCGGAAAGTGAACCTCCGAATACTGTAAAATCTTGACTGAATATTCCAACGGGTCTATCATTAATTTTTGCAAAACCGGTTACAACACCATCACCAGGTAACTTTTTTTTGTCTAATCCGAAATCTGAAGTTCTATGTTTAACGAACATATCTATTTCATCGAAACTGCCTTCATCAACAAGCAAATCAATTCTTTCGCGGGCAGTTAACTTTCCTTTATCATGCTGAGCTTTAATTTTCTCTAGACCTCCGCCTAATTTTGCTTCTTCTCTAACTTGTTCTAATTTTTTCCAATTCTCTTTCATTCTTACACTGTAATATTTGATAAAATTTGTGATGGTTCTGATTTCATTTTTTGTTCAATTAGACTTCTATACTCATTGAATTTTTCCGAACTCATCTGCTTTACATCTCTATTTTGTTCAAAAGATATATCAATACTATCGAATATCTTGCCAGGATTCTTTTTCATCAAATAAATTTTATCCGATAATAGAATACTCTCTGATAAATTTGAAGTTCCCATTATTATCGTAAGACCCAAAGTAGATTTAAGCAATAATATTAACTCGTAAATTCGTTCCAATGATTCCTGTTTAATATTTTTTAAGAAGGGTTCATCTAAAATTATTGTACCTGCATTAGCTGCGATCGCTCTGCCGAGGGAAATTCTTAATCTAAATGCTAAACTATTATTGTCAGGATAATGATCTTCATAGCCTTCCAATCCAACCAAATGAATAATTTCTTTGAACAATTTTTCATCAATATTGAGCAACATTAAATTTTCTCTTACGGAATACCAAGGATATGAAGAAGCTTGAGATGGAATATATACTATTTTTTTGTTCTCAAAATTATTATTGATTGTGCCGCCAGTTAGACTTTCCAAATTACCAAGAATACGAAGCAACGAAGATTTTCCCGCACCGGTAGGAGCCACTATAGATGTAATTGATCCTTCTTCTATATTTATTGAAATATCCTCAAGAAGATGGACATTAAATCCCGATGGGTCAGCATAATCTTTTGATAAATTTTTTACTTCAATGAGATTCTTCATTTCTTTAAACTTTCCAGAAAACTAATTTCTTTTCAATAAAATCAATTATTGAATTACCGAGCCAAATCAACAAGGCAATAATAATTCCCAACATAATAATTGCAGAGAGATCATTGTAACTTAATGCAAGATTATATATCCCTCCGAATCCATTTGAGGAACCAATAAATTCATAGATTAATATTAATACCCATAAATAGTAATGCAAACGGTGTAATTCTTTGAATATGAATGGTAATGAATATTTCCAAGTAACATTTTTATGTAAATTTTTCCCTGTTAATCCAAGACTTCTCCCTGAATCAAAATATTCAGCTGGTACATTCACAGCAATCTGCATATACGATAATGCAATAAAAAATGCTGAAATAACCGAAGCGAATAAAAGTTCTGCTAGTAGTGAAGAACCAAACCAAAATGCAAAAAGTATTGCGAAATAGAATGCGGGGAAGTTCCTAAATAATCTGAGATTATTAAACAATCCTATATTCTTTGATATCAATTTTGAAAACTGATAAGAAAAAAGCCAAACAATAAAATATCCGATAACAATCGAAAGATAGACAATCGTGGTAGTAATTGTCATTTCAGCTAGCAAATTGTAATCGGTTAATAATGCCGGGAATGTTTCAATAAGCAGACTGGGTTTGGGTAAGAATTTGTTAATTGGAAGAATGAACTCAAATAAAAGTACATAAACAAAAACAAGTACGAATAAAAAAGTTAAGCGATTCTTAAGAATTATTTTTTTCTGAAATGAATTCAATGGCAATAGACTTTTAGTTTTGTTAAACGAATATATTTATAGCATTAACGGAAATCAATTAATCTTACGATAAAAAGGGATTGTTCTTCTTCTCGTGTCCGATTGTACTTTTTTCTCCATGACCGGGGAATATTGTAACTTCATCGGGTAAAGTGAATAATCTCGTTTTTATTGAACTAAGCAGAGTTTCCATATTACCTCCCCACAAATCTGTTCTTCCGATTCCCTCTCTGAACAATACATCACCGGTTATGCATATTTTATCATCCGGGAAATAAATTGAATACTCACCCGGTGTATGTCCCGGTGTGAAAATGAATTCATTCTGGATATTACCGATTGCGATTGACATACCATCATAAATAAATTCATCCGGCTGAGGAGAAGGAGACATCTCTACAGCAAACATTTTAGCTTGCTCAACCGTGTTGTCAAGTAAAAATTTATCTTCTTCCGGAGCTATGAATAATGGATTGTATTTATTCTTAACAAATTCATTTCCAAATACGTGGTCAATATGACAATGAGTATTTACGAGATATTTCACTTTTAATTCATTCTTCTCGATGAAATTTTCCAATTTTATTCTTTCTTCTTCGTTGTAACAACCTGGGTCAATTATTGCAGTTTCTTTATTTGCATCATCCCATACTAAATAAGTGTTTTCCATAAATGGACTGAATACAAATTTGTGTAGTTTTAATGACATTATTACTTACCTAAAATTATGTTTTATTTTTTTCATCAAATTGCGATTATAATTTTTGTAATTCTCCTTTGTTTCTTCAATCGAATCACCGCCGAATTTTTCCAAGAAAATTTTTGCTAAACTCCATGCAAGCATTGATTCGCTAATTACGGCACAAGCGGGAACGGCAACAAAATCACTTCGTTCTCTGCGAGCTTTTATTGAATTCATTCCTTTTAAATCAACTGTTTCAATCGGTGACATAAGTGTAGCGATTGGTTTCATTGCAGCACGAACAATAATTGGAAGCCCCGTAGAAATTCCACCTTCAATACCACCGGCACGATTTGTTTTTCTAGTAAGTTCATTGTTTCTTAAAACAATTTCATCATGAGATTGTGAACCGAATGCATCAGCAGATTGGAATCCCGTTCCTATTTCAACACCCTTAACTGCATTAATTGACATTATTGATTGCGCTATTTCTGCATCAAGTTTACGATCGTAATGAACAAAGCTGCCAAGACCAACCGGCACACCGGTTGCAACAACAACAAAATTTCCACCGAGTGTATCGCCTTTTTTCTTTGCAAGTTTAATTTTATTAATAATATTAGCTTCTTGATGTTTGTCAAGAACTCGGACAGAACTTTTATCCGCTCTTTCATTTAGTTTATTAGCTGTAAAATACTTACCGGTTTTATTCTGGTATAATTTATCTGTAAAATTATCTTCAGAATAAATGTCACCGATACTTTCAACATAACTTCCAATATGAATATCAAATTCCTCTAAAAACTTTCTGGCGATTGAACAAGCAGCAACTCTGGCAGCTGTTTCTCTTGCACTTGATCTCTCTATGGAGTTTCGAATATCGTCAAAATTGTATTTTGTAACACCAACCAAATCCGCATGACCGGGACGAGGAACTGTAATAAACTCAATACCCTTTCCTCTATTAATTTCGGGAGACATTTTCTCTATCCAATTTTCCCAATCATTGTTTTTAATTATTAAAGAAATTGGAGAACTGAGAGTTTTTTGAAATCGAATACCGGCGGTAATTTCGGCTGTATCTTTTTCAATTTTCATTCTACCACCGCGACCGTAACCCATTTGTCTGCGGCTTAAATGATAATTGATATATTCATTTTCTATTTTAATGTTCGAAGGAAATCCTTCAACTATGGCAGTTAAACTTTTCCCGTGTGATTCACCTGCTGTAAGAAATCTTATCATGATATTTTTCTGTTATGAATGATTTACAAATATAAAAAAAGCGCCTCAATAAATGAGACGCTTTCTTATATAATTAGAATATGGACTTTATTCTAACTAGTTGGGGATTTCCAATCCAACAAATCTTGTTCCGCCTTGTGAATCGATTACTTTTAGAAGAACAGCACTACCAGCTTTAGATTTAACCGCATCATCAAAATCTACGACTGATTCTACCGGTTTACGATCGACTTCGGTTATCACTAATCCTTGAGCCAAACCTTGGTCATAAGCTTTGCCAAATCTTTTTACTTCAGTAATTAAAACTCCGTACTCAGTATCAAATTTCTCTAGTTGATCGCTTTTCAAATCCTTAATTTTCAAACCAATGTTTCCGATTTCAATTTCATCAATTTTTTTATCTAAATCGCGATCTTTCTTTGACGAACTATTTGAAGCGGTAGCAGTTTGATTATCATCTCTTGCTTTCAATTTAATTGTACGCGTAATTGTTTCACCATCTCTATAAAGGGTTAATTTCACAATATCATTTGCACGTTTTTTGGCAATATAAGCCTGCAGTTCATTCGGTTGATTAACTTCAACATCATCTACCTTTAAGATTACATCTCCTGCTTTAACATCTTCTTGAGCTGCTGAGCCGTCTTTCATAACTTCTTGTATTAACACACCTTTTGGTTTATCAAATCCGATTGCTTTCGCTGTCGCAGAATTAACAGCTTCAATTCTCACCCCAATGTAACCACGATTTACCGTACCATTAACAATCAGATCCTCTGCAACTGCTTTAGCTAAATTTATTGGTATAGCAAATCCGTAACCTATATAACTAGATGTGATTCCATCAGTAGCAATTGCACTATTAATACCAATAACAGCACCACTTAGATCGACTAAGGCCCCACCGCTATTTCCTCGATTAATCACAGCATCTGTTTGTATATAATTTTCAACACCGTAACTATCTCGAATTAGATTTAAACTTCTTCCGAATGCACTAACGATTCCGGCTGTAACTGTCGAGGTAAATGCCAACGGATTTCCGATTGCCATCACCCATTGACCTACTTTTAGATTATCGGAATCTCCTAAATAAGCCGCTGGAAGATCACTTGCATCAATTTTTATTACTGCCAGATCAGTGAGTGGATCGGTACCGATAACTTCCGCATCGTATGATGTTCTATCATTCATATCAACTGTAACTTGTGATGCATTTTCGACAACGTGATTATTGGTTAAGATATACCCATCTTCTGAAATTATTACACCACTACCGGAACCTTGTCTTTCACGAGGGATATCTTCGCGAAAAGGCATAAAGAAATGGAAGGGATCTCTTTTATTTTCTTCTCGTTCAACTCTGGAAATAACTCTTATCTGAACAATAGAAGGAGTGACTTTTTCAGCAACCTCAATAAATGCATTGTTAAAAGTAAGAAGTTCAGGATCAATATCCTGGACGGGAGCTGCGTCTGAACCAATTCTAACATCTGCTAAACCGGGTCTCACCCAGCCAAAGCTTGAAACTAAAACCGCACCAAAAATAACTCCAAGCACGACAAGTGAAAATGCCGCAACAAGATTTTTTGTACGCATAATTTATCCTCCAATATTGGAATACTTTCTAAAGTGTGTAAATGGATTTAATACCTTTGAATTCCGGTATATGATATTTCAAAAACTTTTCAAAAAACGAAACAAGTCTGTTTAAGTTCTCGATTGAATATTTACATTCGTTTTGCCTGCCGCTTAGACAAATTAATAATTTGAAAAGTTCCTTAGAAAACTCGAAGTTTATTAATTGATGTTTCCCGCAATTAACACACATAAATCCTTTTTCCTGATTATACAACACATCTGAGTTCTCATCCAAAGGATTTCCGCAAATTTTACATTCGTATTCTTTTAATGAATATCCGAGCTCATCAATAAAGAACATTAAATACTTAACAAATAATAACTGTGGATGGTTCTCTTCTTTATCCATTAGATTAAGAATTTTTATAGTTCCCCTAAATAATTTTGAGTTCTGTTCATTAGAAATTATTAATGAATTTAATAGTTCCAATACACCTGAAGCATATTTAAGGGAATCTAGGTTTTGTTTTATATGTGGGAAATGAGAAATGAGGTCGGCTTGACTAATAAGTTGGACTTCTCTGCTTTGCTTCTTATAAAATATTACTTGCACATGATTCATAACATCTATTATTGCTCCAAATTTTGATTTGGATGATCTTCCTCCTTTTATAATACAAGTCTCTTTTCCAAACTCTTCGGTAAAGAGAGTTACAATTTTACTAGTGTCTCCAAAATTTAGTTTAGTGAGAACTATTGCATTCGTTTTTTCGAGATGACTCATTAAAATTTATAAGGAGGTTTGTGTAATGATTTTTCGGTAATGATAGCCGTTATAAGGTGATTTGGAGTTACATCGAATGCCGGCGCATATACTTCGTATTTGTCTTTTGTAATCTGCACATCTTTAATTTTTGTAATTTCTGTTTTAGATCTTTCTTCAATAATAATATCTTTCCCGGATTTTAATGATGTATCAATTGTGGAAGTCGGTGCAACGATATAGAATGGTATTTTATGATGGGAACATAAAACAGCTAGATTATATGTCCCGATTTTGTTAGCAGCATCACCGTTAGCAGCAATTCGATCAGCACCCGTAATAACCATATCGATTTTTTTTTGTGACATTAGCATAGCCGCGGTAGAGTCAGTATTAATTTTAAATGGAACATTAGCTTTCTCTAATTCAAAAGCAGTTAATCTACTTCCTTGCAATAACGGGCGGGTTTCATCGGCATAAACTAACTTTACCAACCCTTTTCTAAAAGCATTTATTATTACGTATAATGCTGTTCCTCCGCCACCGGTTGCTAACTGTCCAGCATTACAATGAGTCAACACTGTTTTTGGTGAATCGAAAATTTCAAGACCATTTGCTGCCATCTTTTCACATTTTTCTATATCGTCTTGGTGAATTGATTTTGCTTCTGATAACAATTCAATATAGATATATCTGCTAAATTTCACGGAGTTGAAAACATTTTTCATTTTATCTAAAGACCAAAAAAGATTGACTGCGGTAGGTCGTGTTTGACGAAGCCTTTCATATACTTTTTGAAAATGCAGATCATTATTTTCAACTTGATTCTTAAATGAAAGTGCAACTGCATAAGCTGCAGCTACGCCAATCGCGGGTGCGCCACGAACTTCCAATTTTTCAATTGATTCAGCAATTCGATTGTAATCGTCAGTTTCGATATAGACTTCTTCTAACGGAAGTTTAGTCTGATCAATTAAAATAAGTTTATCGTTTTTGAAATCTATGGTTTTAAAGTCGTTCATCTTCATCGAAACGTGTTAACTCTCTAAATTCATGAAATCTAGATTGTATTTCTAAAGTAGATAAATTTTCCAATCCTTTTGTGCTGAATTTTTCTACACAGAATGAAGCCATGGTGCTGCCGTAAATTACGGCTCGTTTAATATTGTCGAAACTAAAATCAGAAGTCTTATGCATATATCCGGCAAAACCACCGGCAAAACTATCACCCGCACCGGTTGGATCATAAATATTTTGAATAGGATATGCTGGTGCCGAGAAGATTGTTTGATCTCCAAAAAGAAGTGCGCCGTGCTCACCTTTTTTAATTACTAAATATTCCGGTCCTTCAGCTCGAATCATTGCAGCTGCTTTAATCAGGTTTGGCTCCTTGGTTAGGAGTCTTGCCTCAGAATCATTTATAATTAATACGTTTACATGTTTTAGTACTTCAAGCAGTTTATCTTTAGCGTTTTCAATCCAGAGATTCATTGTATCACATACAATGAATTTAGGATTTTCGAGTTGATCTAATACTTTTAATTGCAGTTCGGGTTGAATATTTCCTAAGACTACGTGACTACTTTTTTTATAGCGTTCCGGAAGTTGTGGGTTAAAATCTTGAAATACATTTAAATCCGTGAACAATGTATCACGATTATTAAGGTCATAATGATACTTCCCTCCCCATCTAAATGTTTTACCGCCTTCGACAACTTGTAATCCATCTAAATCTACATTATGATCTTCCAATAGTTTAATATGGTCTTTTGAAAAATCTTCACCGACAACACCAACTAAATTAATTGGACCGGTAAAATAGCTTGCCGCTAATGAAAAATAAGTGGCTGATCCACCGAGTGCATTATCAACTTTATCGAATGGTGTTTCAACGGAGTCTAACGCAATTGAACCTACAATTAAGATACTCAAAACTGATCTCCTCTTTATAATTTAATTTCAACAAAATTTAAGAAGCTTTTTTCTTTAGTAAAGTACTCGTAAATTATTTCAACGGAATTTCTTTGTCCACGCCATGCTAATAATTTTTTAGCTTCATCAAGGCTTACCCACTTATATTCGGAATGCTCATTTGAAATAGTAACTTGGCAATCCAAATCCACTAAAGCTGCAAAAACCGGTACCATACAAATGTAATCTTTCTTCGGTTCGTAAAATGAATTAACATTTGGAACTACCCAAAATTGTTTGGGCAATAAACTCGTTTCTTCCTTTATTTCACGAAGAGCAGTTTGATAAGCTTTCTCATTTTTATCAATTGATCCGGTAACCATTTGCCAAACACCGGAATAGATTTCACCATCACTTCTTTTTAGTAGAAGAAATTCAATTTGGTTTTCGTCAATTTGGCGAAATATATGAGCTTCGATTAAGAATGTGGTTAAATGCATAAGACTGAACTTTGTACAAACAAAAATCCGAAAAAGGTATGTAGTATCCAAACTTGGATTAGAAATAAGCTCTTGCTTCAGCCCTCATTGTATGAATTACTTTTCCCGCTCCTTGAAGTCTGCCATCATAATTAAGTGTTGTTTGTAAATTACCGGCAATTCTAAAATCAAAATTGACACGCCAAAAATAGTTTTTACCTATTACTCTCCCCTTTGTAATTTCAAATGGGATTATATTGTTTGCCGAACTAGCGCTCAATTCATTCCTCTCAAGTTCAACTCTTAATCTACCTCTTCCGGAAAAATTAAGGTTCATCCTTAGTATTTGGGCATTGGCATCAACAAGTGTTGGCACTTCGGGGTAATCATCCCGGCTTTCAGAAAATTTAATTACAAAACCAAATTCCAAATTGCGTTCCGGTCTATATGAGAAATCGCTTGTTAATTCGTTGGTTGAAACAATACGTGCACGATTTGATGTAACCGGTGCAGAGTTATTATCAATTGTATTTGTGTACTCGGTTTGATTTGATATTTCTTCGACCATCTGAAATCTTATTCGCATTCCTCTTTCGCGATAGAAACCTTTTTCAGTTCCTCCGGCAAATTGATTCAGGTTTCTTCTTTGAGTAAATCTAAATCTAAAAGAAAGATCATTTTTGTTTTTGAAAAGAAAAATATCTTGTTGTAGAAGATTTGAACCACGAATAGTTGTCGAATCATTCAAGAAATGTGAGAAGTTAAGAAGATAAATTTTAGCAGTATTTTGTTCTTTACTATTTTCTTCTACTCTCCAATATGTCTCAGTTGAAATTGGATTCAAGATTGTTGAAATGAATGAATCATTTTTGAAGATTCTTGCAAATTCTGTTTTCCATCTTGTACTTGTTTTCAAATCAATTACCGGGAAAAGTTCATCGGTAGGAACTGTCAGTAATATATATTCACCGTCGAATAGTGCGGGTTCAAATTCATTTTCATCTTTAATGCCGTTATTATTTAGATCACCAAGATAGATATAATTACCTGTTCCTTTTTCAACTAATACAAAGACTTTTTCTTGTCTTGCGCTTTTTTGTGTGGAGACTTCGTAAAATAAATCCCCGTCTAAAAATCGGTCAAATAAATTTGCTCGCGATTGTGATCTTATCAGAATTGTTTCGAAATCTAAGTAACCGATTTCCTTAAATTCTTGAGTATAATTTTTGTTTCGTAATGTAAAATTTAGTGAAGTATTGAAATCTTTTATTCCACTGTAACTTACTTTGAAATTTTTGGTAATTGCTTCGGATTGTTTTTGGATTATACCATTAAGTGGAAAAGATTCTTCACGTATAGAATATTCACCAAGTAAATTTAATCCACCCCAATTAATCAATTCGAGATATGGTGTGTACTCAAAATAACGAAGACTGCTTAACATTAATGAATCATTTGAATCGTAGTCTTCTTTATTTTCATGTAAAAATTTTAAACCCGGTTTAATGACACCAATTTTATAAAATGTATTTCCGTCTTGCTTCAACCAATTTGTTGAGAAACCTCTGTTTGAAGAACTGACATAATCAAGATTATAAGTTAAGTTGAATGATTCAGGATCTTCATAATTAGTTTTAACTAAGTATCGTTTTGACGAAAACAAATCACCGCGACTTAAACTACCCAATTGTGAATAAATATTAAGACTCTCAATTGGAATTAAGGTTAATCCAACTTCTCTTAATTCTTCATCGTATTTCTCTTGATCAACAACATTATAATTTCTATTGAATTCGATTTCATCAATTCTATCAATTGCGGTAAATCTGTCTTGAATAAATCGATCCTTGTAATTGAATCCTATTTTTCCAAAAGATAAATCACCGATTTCAATTTGAGATGGATCAAGTTTTATTTCGATATTTCTCGCGTAACCAAAATTGTCCGAATCATCCAAACTTGAAAAAGTATTTTTATCCCAATTACTTCCTGCAAGTTCCATTTTAATATTGAGATTGTTAAATGGTCTTCCTTCGATTAAAATGTTTGCCATTTGTCTGCTTGCCGGAAGTGGAAGATAAATAATCGGAAGATAACTCCCTTGTCCAATTCCGACAAACTCATAATTACCAAGACCACGTTTTAAGTAATCTCCTTGTCCAATACCGACAAACGTAAAGCTCACATTATAGATTGCACTGTCACTTCCGGGATTGTAAAAATAATATGTAAATGGTTCTCCGTTAAATGTTGTGTCTATTTTTTCATAAATACCTCGAACAATACCAGTAGAATCCGGTTGCGCTAACCTTGCACCACTTTTTACAGCTTTACTTCTATCATCACCGGCATTTTCCAAAATGATTTTGTCTTCATCTGAAATAGAAATATCAATTGGATTATTCTCGTCATCGCTTTCTTGAAAGAATCCGACACTAAGTTTTAATCGATCTTCAAAAAAGTTAGTCTTAACATTCCCTGCGAAGAAGTTTCTCTGATATTGTCTATCCGAGTATTCGAAATCTATTGTAATTCTTGAAGCGGAAGTAATTAAACGATTTGGTGTGAATGTAACTTCAGCGTTTGCATATTCGATTGTATAATCATTGTTTTCACCACGACGCATTTCTTGACCGTCAATATAAACTCTTTCACTTCCGGCAATAACAATTATATTATTTTCATTATTCTCTCCATACAACCTATATGGACCTTGATTTCCTTCTTCACCGTTGAATTGATTTGTTGTAAACTTTCCTCTTGAACCGGCTATTGCTCCGGATGCTGATAACTCATCAAAGAACAATTCTCCTTTTAATCCTTGCAATTTTCTTGTTATCCTTCCAAACTCACCAATACTTTCTGTATAATCATAATCACCGAATGTGCCGATCGCGTTTGGATGTCGAACCTCGATAAATACTTTATCTAGTTCATCCAATGTTTCGGTGTTACCTTCCGGTTGAATTGGAGTATTTTCATCAGTAAGAGCGGCAACAATTTCTATTTCGTCTGATAAATTACCGGATAGCTGGAGTCGTAAACCACTTTCTAAAGTAAAATCTTTATTTGTCCCTACTGTAAAACCACGGACAATAGAACCACTTTTTTGAATATTATCACCGAATATTGCTTCGGAAGTAAATCCAGATGACTCAACTCTTGAAACTCTAATCGAGTCATTAAGTATATCATCGTATCTCACAATAAGCGATCTTCTTTTATACTCCTTACGAAGTGATAATTTGAATGTATTGTAAGTTACATACAATGTGTCAATTAAGCGGGGTGTAAGATTTTCGTTTAATGTTATTGTTCCGTCACTTAGATTAATTTTATAATCTTTCGAAGAAAGTAAATTTTTATTGTATCGAACAGTCTCAGAATTTGGAATGATAGCGATTGAATTTAGATGAAATTCGCGTTGAAGATTTACTTGAAATGTATCGGTTACCGAAATGATATTATTATATTCTTGAGCAAAAGCTGCCGAATAGAGTATTACGAAAAATATTAATTTTGTGATTTGCCGAATCAAATATTCAATTATAGAAATGAAAAATAAAAACTAAGTGGATAAAATTACTAATTCAAGACAAAAGATAATTCCAATCAGTTCTTATTCATATCTAAGTGCTTCAATTGGGTCTAAGTTTGATGCTTTTATTGCCGGATAAACGCCAAAAACAACGCCAACTAAAGTAGTAACAGTCAATCCAATCATTATCCAATCAATGGGAACAACAACCGAAACATTTATCATTATCGCAACCAAATTACCACCTAGTACGCCAAGAACTATTCCGCCAATTCCACCTATCTGTGAAAGCACAATAGCTTCTGCTACAAATTGAGAACGAATTATGGATTTTCTCGCACCTATTGCTTTTCGTATCCCAATTTCACGCGTACGTTCCGTGACCGAGACAAGCATAATATTCATAATGCCAACTCCGGCTGCAAGCAACGCAATGAATGCAACAACACCGGCACCCAGCTTGAAATACTTTGTTAGATCATTGAACTGGTCAACCAATTGGTCATTTGTTACAATTTCAAAATCGTTATCTTCTCCGATTGGAACTTTTCTGATTACTCTTAATGCTCCAATCACTTCATCCATTGTTCTTTCCATTAACTCAGGACTCGGAGCCATTATTGTAAATGTTGCTCCTCTTTCTTCACCATACATCCTTTCGAACATAGGTAACGGTATTGCCACAAAATTATCCTGACCGCTTCCTAAAACACTTCCCTTTTTCTCGAAAACACCAATAACTTCAAAAGGTTGATTATCAACTTTAATTTCTTCTCCGATTGGATCAACATTTTCAAAAAGTTTATCAGCCACATCTTTACCAATAATGGCATATCGTCTTATATAATCCATGTCCTGTATTGTAAATCCACGACCAAATTCCACTTTTAAGTCATTTACCATAAAGTTGTCTAAATCAGTTCCTATAACATTTACATTCGGATTGGTTGATAGATTCTTATATTTAACAATATTCCCACCATCATCCATCTCAATTCCGATTGCTGTAGGAAGTATTGTTAATTCTTTCAACCTTCTACCTTGGTCTGATGTAAGATCTTTTCGGTTACGGTACATTCTCCAATGACCCGGACCCATCCTTACTGCCGGATATTTCTGAATAATAAAATTATTAGTACCAATCGAACTAAATGCATCTTCTACTGTTTTTTGAACAGCACCAATGGCAGTCATCACAATTATGATCGAGAACAAACCAATTCCAATTCCAATTAATGTTAAAATTGATCTTAGCTTGTTGGTTCTTAATGAATCGAAAGCCATTACAATTGATTCTTTGATTTGCATAAAAAATTCCTATTCGTATCTTAATGCATCAACCGGATCCATTTTAGCCGCCTTGTATGCCGGTAAAAATCCGGAAATAATTCCGACCATTGCAGAAATAAATAATGATAAGAAAACTATATCCAAAGGCATTGCCGTTGGTAAAAACTGATCTATTACTAAACTAAGAGGATATGATATAATTAAACCGATAATTCCACCAATCAAACAGATCACAGCAGCTTCCACTAAAAATTGTGTTAAAATTGACCATCGTTTTGCTCCGATTGCTTTTCGAATACCAATTTCTTTTGTTCTTTCTGTTACAGAAACAAACATAATATTCATTATACCGATAGCACCGACGAATAATGATAATGCCGTTATTACAATTCCTGCAGTAGCAATTATACCTACAGTTTGATCATATACATCGGTGAATACATCTTGTTGATTAACTGCAAAATCATTTGGTTGACCGGGTGGAACTTTTCTTATAACTCTGAAAATTGCTGCAATTTCTTCTTTGGCTTCATCTATCTTATTAGCATCTTTTATTTTAACATTAATTTGCAAGTTGCCCCTTCCACCGAAGGCTCTTTCAAATACTTTTAAGGGCATTATTATTTGTCCGTCTAAACTAAAAGAACCCAAAAATCCACTGCCTTGCTTTTCTAACACTCCGACGACTTTGAAGGGAATCCCACTTATTTTTATTGTCTTCCCGAGAGCAGATTCGTTTGGAAATAAACCGTCAGAAATATCTTGTCCAATTACACAAACCCGTCTCGAAGCTCTTACTTCTAATTCATTAATAAATCGCCCATCTTGTGGTATGGCATTTCCCGTTTCTGAATAATCTTCAGTTGTACCGTAAATTAATGTAGCTTCCACTGAGCGGTCTTCAAATTTGATTGTTCTTCCAAAAGTTCTCTTGTTTGGAGCCATTGCTTGGTAACCGGTGTAAGTTTTTTGCAATTGCTCAAATTGTTCAACAGTAATATCCTTTCGATTTCGATAATATCTCCAATCCTCACCTCCAAACCATTCAAATTTGTCTATATATAACACATCATTGCCGAATGAAGCAAGAGAACTGATAAAGGCTTCGCGTAAACCAACAATTGCAGTACTCATAGTTGTAACAGCTACAATGCCTATAATTATACCAAGTGTTGTTAATATCGAGCGCATCTTGTTAGCTCTGATTGCTCGTAATGAAATGAGAATACCTTCTTTTAACTCGATGAGGAAATTTTTCATAGCGTGCCAGTTTTTAAAAGCTTAAGATATTATTATTCGCAGAAATAAAAAAGCATTTGCTAAAATTAGACAAATGCTTATTGAGAAAGGTATAGTTTAGAGATATAAACTATTCATATCGTAAAGCTTCGATCGGATCTAGATTAGAAGCTTTGATTGCTGGGTAAGTCCCGAATATAATACCAATCATAACACATAAGAAAACTCCAACAAGTACCCAATCCATGGGAATAACTGCAGTTGCATTTAATAATGAGCCAGCAAAGTTCCCAACGGCAATCCCAAGAATGATACCAACGATTCCACCACCTAAACAAAGTACAATCGCTTCTGAAATAAATTGTATTAAAATGTTTACTTTTCTTGCTCCAATAGCTTTTCGTACACCAATTTCTTTCGTTCGTTCCGTTACTGACACAAGCATAATGTTCATAATTCCAACTCCGGCGGCAAGCAATGCAATTAATCCGATAACGTAGGCACCAATTTTTATTCCTTCGGTCATCTCATTAATTTGTGAGAGAACCGATTCATTTGAGTAAATATCAAAATCTCTATCAGCACCCGGAGGAACTTTTCTTAGAGTTCTCATAATTCCTTCGGCTTGCATTTGTGTGTCTTCATAATCGTCCGGGTCATAAACAGCAACTGTCAAATTTAGACTTCTATTTTCTGAACCATAATGTGATTGAGTAAATGTAATAGGTACAAAAGAATAATTGCCTTCATTTCTACCAAACATTCCTTTATCTCTGTTATCAAGCACGCCAATAACTTTGAGACGGTTTCCGTCAACATAGATTTCTTCTCCAAGCGGTTCTTCATATGGTTCAAACAGCGTATTTTTAATATCTTCACCCAACACAATAACTCGCGCAGAACTTTCTAAGTCTCTTTGATTAATAATTCTTCCTGCAGTCACAACCCAATCATTGTTAGAAAAAGCTTCCGGAGTAACACCACACATAGAAATATTCGGATTAGTCTTTTTGTTTCCACGTTTCAATAGTTTACCACCTTGCCAATCTTCGGCACCGATCGAGGCGAGATGGCCTAATTTGTCTTGCAGAACATAGTAATCGTTCAAATTAATATTTTTACGATTCCGTATTTCCGCCCAATTTTCAGTACCCGTTCCTACAGCAGGCCATTTTTGAATTTGAAATGTGTTTTTGCCCAGTGCTGAAACGCCATCTTCAATACTGGTTTGAAGCATAGCAATAACAGTACTAATTGAAATGATTGAGAAGATTCCGACTACAATTCCTAAAACAGTTAATGATGATCTAAGCTTATTTGCTTTAAGAGAATTTAGAGCTACTTTAATAATTTCGAAAATTAACATTTATTCATACCTCAAGGCTTCAATAGGATCTAAATTAGCCGCCTTAAATGCGGGATAAGTTCCAAATATAACACCAATTATTACGCAAAGAACAACTCCAACAAGAACCCAATCCATTGGAATTGTTGCTGTTGCTTCTAAAAGTGAACCGGCAAAATTTCCGGCTCCTAAACCAAAAATTATTCCGACGATTCCGCCAAGTAAACATAGAGTAATAGCCTCAACCAAAAATTGAACAAGAATATTACGTCTTCGAGCACCTATAGCTTTTCGAATTCCTATTTCTCTTGTTCTCTCGGTGACCGAAACGAGCATAATATTCATAATACCCACTCCGGCAGCAAGTAGTGCGATTAAGCCTATGACATACGCTCCTAATCTCACACCCTCTGTCATTTCATTAATTTGCAACAGGACAGATTCATTGGAATAAATATCAAAATCATTTGCAGCTGCAGGTGGTACTTTTCTAATAGTACGCATAGCACCTTCAGCTTGTAAAATTACATCATCATATTCTTCTTTTGTGTCCACGCTTACCGTTATATTTATGCTCCGTGTATCACCATATAGTGCTTGCATGGTAGTTATAGGAATATAATTATCATTTCCTTGATCTCTTCCAAACATTCCTCCAGCTTTACTATCCATTACTCCGATCACACGAAATTTATTCCCGTCCATTTTAACTTCTTTACCAATAGGATCTTCGAACTCGAATAATAATTCAGCTACAGAGGAACCTAAACATATGACTCTCTCAGCTCTGTCAACATCATTTTGATTTACCGCTCTTCCCTCTTTTGCATACCAATCATTATTCGGAAATGCATCAGGTGTTGCACCGCAAACTGAAATGTTAGGGTTCGTTTCTTTATTTCTAAAGGAAATTTTTCTACCGAAATTCCATTGCTCAGCACCAACATATTTCGCATCAAACAGCATGTCTTTGAGTCTTGTATAATCATCATAAGTTATATCTTTGCGATTCCTAATCTCAGCCCAATTTTGTGTACCGTTACCAACAGCAGGCCATTTTTGAATCTGGAAAGTATTTTTTCCTAAAGCTGAAACGCCCTCTTCAATACTTGTCTGAAGCATCGCAATGACAGTACTAATAGAAATAATGGAAAAAATCCCGACAATGATTCCAACCATTGTAAGAGTAGATCTTAATTTATTAGAACGCAGTGCTGATAATGCTACTTTTGAAGTTTCAATTAACCTCATAACTTTCCCCCGATGAAGTTATTCCTATTCATATCTTAATGCATCAACCGGATCCATTTTTGCGGCTGTATATGCTGGTGCCAGACCAGAAATAACCCCTGTTAATACAGAAATTACAATCGCGAGAATGACTGCATCAACTTGAACCGAAGTCGGTAAAAATTGATTGACCACCATACTTAATAGAACTGCTATAGCTAAACCAACAAATCCACCCATTAAGCAAATTATTGATGACTCAAATAAAAATTGTCCGAGCACAGTTCTTCTTTTAGCACCGATAGCTTTACGAATTCCAATTTCTCGAGTTCGTTCTTTAACTGAAACAAACATAATGTTCATAATACCAATGGCACCAACAAAAAGAGCTAAACCGGTGATAAAGTATCCAGCAATTTTTATAACCGAAGTTGTCTGATTTATATTATTCAGCAAACCTTCTTGTTGATTAATTGAAAAATCATTTTCATCCGCATAAGAAAGTCCTCGGATTTTTCTCATCAAACTGATAGCTTCATCTTTGGTATCTTGTACAAGAGCATTATTTTTGGCTCTAACATTGAAAGTTATACTTCGGAAATCGGATCTATGAAAATATTTGAATACAACATCGATTGGAACGAACGCTTGATTATCGGGATTGAAATTGCCCATAATAAAACTTCCTTGCTGAGCAAGTATTCCAATTACTTTGAATTTTCTTCCCTTAATTTTAATGAATTCGTTTAATCCACCACCCCTTGGGAAAAGACTTTCAGCAACGGATGAACCTATAACCACAACATTTCTGGCTGAGTTACTTTCTAATTCAGTAAAAAATCTTCCTTCGGCAAACTCCAGATTTGTGGTTTTAATATAATTATGGTTAGTACCGGTGATCATGTTAAAGTACAGAGTATTGTCCTTAAACTTTAATGTTTGATTTGTCCACACAGTAGGAGCAACGGCTTCCGGTAATTTGGCAAGAGATTCATATTGTTTGAATTCATCAAGATCAAGGTTTTTTCTGTTTCTTACTTCCCACCAAGGGATATTGTTATCAAACCATGACCATTTATCAATATAAAGATTATCTGAGCCAAGAGCAGCTACACCATCTTGAAAGGCAATGTCCATCCCCTTAAGTGCAGTCGACATTAGTACAACTGACGTTACACCAATAACAATTCCAAGAGTTGTCAAAATGGATCGTATTTTATTTACACGGATTGCGCGGAAAGATATAAGTAAACTTTCCTTCAATTCAAATAGGTATTGACCCATTTGTTCCCCCCAAATGTTTAAGATTCTTTTTCTATTCTCGGAGTAGGAATATATCTATTGGTCACATTCTCATCACTTTCGATAAATCCGTCTCGGATTCTAATAATTCTAGCGGCATGTCTTGCAATATATTCCTCGTGTGTTACTAATATTATTGTATTCCCTTGTAAATGAATTTCGTTGAAGAGAATCATTATTTCCTCGCCTGTTTTACTATCCAAATTACCCGTTGGTTCATCAGCAAGAATTATAGACGGATTTGTAACTAATGCTCTGGCAACCGCCACTCTTTGGCGTTGACCACCTGATAACTCGTTTGGTTTATGATGGATGCGATCCCCCAGTCCAACATTTACTAAGGCTTCACGTGCCCTTTCTTTTCTTTCGGATGAAGGTACTCCGGCATATATCAGCGGAAGTTCAACATTATGGAGCGCATCCGATCGAGGAAGTAAATTAAATGTTTGAAATACAAATCCGATTTCTCTATTTCGTATTTTGGCTAGTTCATTATCAGTCATCTCACTAACGTTTTCGCCTTTGAAATCATAAAGTCCTTTAGTCGGAGTATCTAGACAACCAAGGATGTTCATTAAAGTCGATTTACCGGAACCCGAAGGACCCATAATTGCAAGATATTCATTCTTGTCAATTTTAAGAGATACATCAGCTAAAGCATGAACTTCCTCTGATCCGACTTGATAAATTTTCGCGATATGTTCAATATTAATTATGTTCATTTTAATCCCGATTTTTATTTAGATTATTCAGATCGAGGACCTCTACTATTCATACCCGGTCCGCCCCCACCTTGGATCGATACTTTAGTCCCATCTTCCAATTCTTTTGAAATAGCTCTATAGCTGCCAGTAACAATAGTTTCTTCACCTTCTAAACCTGATGTAATTTCAATATGAGTATCATCACTAATTCCAGTTTTAACTGCAACAATTTTTGCAACCGAACCATCTACTAGGAAGACAACTTCTTGTGGTCCTTGTTTTCCGTTTGGTTTTTCTTCTTCACCTTCTTTTGGAGGAATAGTTCTAGCTGTAACACTTTGGATCGGAACTGAGAATACGTTTTCTCTAGTTTCGGTTTCAATGTCCGCATCGCAAGACATACCCGGTCTGATTTCAAGAGTACTATTGACTAATTCAATTTTTACTTCAAAATTTACTACTTCATCTTGTGTTCCGAGCCCACTTGTTTTTGCACTGTTCCCGATTTGAGTAACTACCCCTAAAAATTCTTTATCACGAAAGGCATCAATTTTTACTCTAGCTGTATCACCAGTTGAAACTAATACAACATCATTTTCGTCAACGTCCACAGTTGCTTCCATCTTATCTAACGCTGCAACTGTCATAATATTTGTCCCCTGACTAAAACCGCTTCCTAAAACCCTTTCGCCCAACTCAACATTGAGTGCACTAACAGTGCCATTAAGTGGAGAATAAATTGCTGTTTTAGCTAAATTTTCTTGTGCTTCACGTAAAGAACCCTCGGACTGAGTTACCGAAGCTTTTTGAGATTCGTATTGACCTTCTGACTGCAAATAAGTTGATCTAGAAATTTCTAGTTCCTGATCACTTGCCAATCCTTTTTCGTAAAGTTCTTTCATACGTTCAAATTCTGCTCTAACTTGCATTAGGTTTGCTTCTCTCACCTTCAATTGAGCCTTGGCAGATTCTAACTGAGCTTGTGCGCGATCTCTCTGAGCAAGATAAATATCAGGTTTAATTCTAATTAAAAGTTGACCTTTATTTACATTCACTCCCTCTTTTACAGGAAGTTCAACTATTTCACCTGTTACCTCCGGTGTGATAACAACTTGTTCAACCGGATTAATTTTACCAGTAGCAGAAACAACTTGAGTTATGGTTCTTTTTTCAACTTTTTCAGTCTGAACCGATACAATTACTTCTTTATCGCCGCTAGCAACCACTACAATTACAACAACTAAAAGTAGCAATGCCAATCCACCGAATATAAATAATTTCTTTTTCGATTTTTTCTTCTTTCCATTTGCCATGAAGAGGTCTCCTAAGTTAATTTTATTCAAAAACTTTGTAATCAAGTTTGCCTAGAGCATTGAGCAAGCGATCTCTAGAAGTAAAGAACCCAAAAAGAGCATCAATTTTGTTGCTTAGCGCGCTTACATAGTCCCTATCCGCTTGAAGCAATTCGACTATATTACCAGCACCAAGATTGTATCTTTCGGTGTTAATTCTTCTATTTTCTCTCGCGGAAATAACATTCTTATTTGTTACATCCAGATTCTTCTTAGTTGCTAACAAATCTAAATAACCTTGCTTAATCTCAATCTTTATTTGTCGTTCTAAAGCTGATAAGTCTTCCAGAGTATTGAGTTCAAAAATCTGAGCTGATTGAATTCTTGTATCAACATTAAAGTTTGAGAAAATAGGAATGCTTAAAGTTAGACCTGCACTAAGTGATCTCCTATTAAATAAATCACTTGTAGTTGTTGCGCTAGAACCATAATTATAATTTCCGGTTAATTGCGGAAAGATTCCGCCGCGAGCAATTGTTACTCCATCTGATGCACTTTCTGCAGCTAATTTTTGACTTTTATAATCAAATCTATTTGATAATGCTTCGTTAACTAGCATTTCCATATCACCAAACTGAGTCATATATGAATCTGTATTAATTTGATCATCAAGAGCAATTTTATTCACAAAAGTATATTCATCCAATACATCTAGAGCAAGATAGTTTAATAAAGTGCTCTTCGAATTTTCATAAATATTTTCGGCTTGTATAAGTTGTAATTCAGCATTTCCTAACTGAACTTGTTGTGAATATACGTCTACAACCGGAACCGATCCTAGACGATTTTTCTCTTCAATTGTTTCTAAAAGTTTTTGATTATACTTTACGTTTTCTTCTCTTACTTTTAGTATTTCTTCATTGTTTATAACATCATAAAAGTATTCGGTAGTTTGATAAACAATATCTTGTTTTAGTTTTGTTAAATCGAACTCGGCTGCTTCAAGATTATTACTTTTTTGTGATATATTTGCCCAATTCGCCATGCCATTAAACAGTGTAATACCACCACCCAATCCAACGCTATATCTTCTACTCTCTGAAGAAGAAGCCGGTGTTTGAATTACATTTCCTAAAAAGTCAACTTGAGTGCCGCCGTCGTCATCAATTCTTGACCAGTCAAAAGATCCCGATGCTCCTAAGTTTGGCAGCAGGTCACCATACGCACTTCTTAGTTCTGCTTCAGAAGCACTTAAATTATTTTGCGATTTTATTAGACTCGTATTTCGTTGTAGAGCAATTGAAACTGCATCTTCTAGGGTTAATTGCTTCTGTGCAAAAACCGAAGACACCATTAGAAGCGATACAAGAAAGGTGATTTTCTTCATTTTGGTCTCCTATTAAACGGATTTCTTAATTAATTTTTTCAATTTCTGTGAGTTTGGACGGTTATGGATTAAAAAAGTTACACAACTTACAAAACAATTTTTAAAATGATTTAAGTTTCATTCCGGAGTATTTGTTCCATCGAGGATATATTTTTCTTTTATCTTATATAGATATTGGAGTGCTTCGTCATGTTCGTTTTTTATTATTCCTTCTAAAATTGCTTCCTCAATAGCTGATTTAATTTCTCCAACCATTTTTGACGGTGGAATGTTACATACTCTCATAATTTCATCGCCTCTGACAGGAGATTGAAATGCTCTCAGTTTATCCTTTTCCTCTACATCGCGAACTTTCTGCATTACCCTATCATAGTTGTTCAAATATCGTGAAACCTTTTTGGGATTTTTACTTGTGATATCAGAACGACATAAAGTGATAAGATCTTCCAAATCATCCCCGGCTTGAACAACAAGTCTTCTAATAGCCGAATCAGTGACGGTTTCATCAACAAGTGCAATTGGTCTCAAGTGAAGTCGGATTAATTTTTCTATATAAGGTAGTTTGTATAAAGGCAACTTCATTTTGTTAAAAATACTTTTCATCATTCTTGCACCAAGCTCTTCATGGCCATGAAATGTCCACCCAATATTTTCATCAAATCTTTTAGTTTGGGGTTTGGCTATATCATGAACTAGTGCTGCAAATCTCAACCATACATCGTTTGTAACTTCCGAAATATTATCAACGACTTGAAATGTATGAAGCAAAACATCTTTATGATGATGATCTTTTCTTTGATCAACACCGCTTAGATTTTCTATTTCCGGGAAAATAACTTTTAATACTTTTGATTCATGTAATAGCAATAGACCGACTGAGGGTTTTGGCGATGCTAAAATTTTGAAAAACTCGTCCGTGATTCTTTCTTGCGAAATAATTTTAAGTCTTTCCGCAAGTTGAGTTGCTGCATTAAGGACTGACTCATCAACATCGAATTGTAATTGTGAAGCGAATCTAAATGCACGAAGAATTCTTAACGGATCGTCATCAAAAGTAATAAACGGATCCAACGGGGTTCGTATTATTTTTTCTCCGATATCTTCAATACCATTGTAAAAATCCAGCACTTCTCCGAAGCTATTTTTCATTAAACTTATGGCGAGAGTATTAATTGTAAAATCTCTTCGGCTAATATCTTCTTCAAGAGTTGCGGATTCAACTTTTGGGTTTCGGCTTTCGGGAAAATAAGATTCTTTTCTTGCCCCAACAAATTCAAGATTAAAGTCATCAAAAACAAAATGAGCAGTTCCAAAATTCTTAAAAGTGTTAATATTTTTGATGTTCAGTTTCTTCGCTAATATTTCTGCAAATTTTGGACCGTCACCAATAACTAAAAAATCAATTTCGTTTTGAGTCCGATCTAAAATTAAATCACGAACAAAACCACCAACTATATACACTTTATCTTCAGTTTCGGAAATAAGATTAGAAATTTCTTGAACGACTTTAATATTTTTTATTTTCTCTTTTAGATTCAATTCGTAATTCTGTTTCGTGAGTAATTAATTAGCTTGTTTTGTTCTTCAACAATGTTGACAAATTCTAATCTCTCATTTAAAAGTAGTGCTAAGTCGGAGTATATTCTAGCTTTATCAAATAACCCAAGACTAAAAAAGAATTCTGCCAATTTATAATATGCATAAACTGTTTCATCGCTTTTAGTAAAATACTTATTGTGCAGAATAACTTCTAAATCAGCAACTGTTTTTTGAGTTAATCTTGTCAGTTCCACTAACTTTGGGATGATAGACGATAAATTTGTCGAATCTTTTTTAAGTTTTTCTAGTAATTCATATTTTACAACTTTATCCCCGAGTAAATAGGATTGATATGTTTTCATACCTTTATTCAATAATGTGTTTCTGGTAACAGATTCATTATAATAATAAATTGATGGTTGAGATTTGCGTAATTGTTTTATATAGTGTTTGGATTTACTCGAATCCGAAGTTAGAATTGCAATATCAGCACATCTCAAATTGAGGTTGTAAAAATACGAAGTATTGCTGAAAGCCTTTAATTTTTCCTCAGCTAATTCCAATGCAGATCCAAATTCTTCAATCTGGATTTTTGTAAGTAAAATCCCATTCAAAGAAGAATATGAACCGGAAGATTCATGTACATAAATGAATAATTCCAATGCGGCTTGAAATTCTTTTTGAATAAAATATTGCCAAGCATCTGTTTCTAACCGTGCAGTTAATCTGGGACAAGTTCTTTTAATTAATGGTTGCCTGCCAAAATATAACTGAGCAATGTCTTTATCGGATTTAAAGTTTTTCACACTGATATAATCGAGATAATTATTTTGTAATTCATTAAAGGGCTTTGCATACACTTCTTCAAAATCACCATTTTTATAAACTTGTTTGAACTTTTCTGCACCAAAAGTATTCAAAAGATATTTCATAAATGAACCGCTGAAAACGTAAGATGCAGAGGATAAATTACCGAAGAAATTATAACCCGAGAACAGTTTTTTGATTTCCATTCCGTAATTATTTTTTAGAGCTGTCGCAGCGATAAAATCGATATCTAATTCATCAAAATTGTTCTCTATTGCCATTGCAACACCTTCGATTAAAGCGGGATTTAAATTTTTAGCAACCTTAAATGGATAGTTGCCGAAAGTGCTTGCTAAGATATGGACAATTTCATGTTTCAATGA
The DNA here is from genome assembly GCA_030584085.1 of Melioribacteraceae bacterium. Lineage (NCBI taxonomy): Bacteria > Pseudomonadati > Ignavibacteriota > Ignavibacteria > Ignavibacteriales > Melioribacteraceae > Melioribacteraceae bacterium. The sequence continues at coordinate 1,755,590 of CP129490.1, read as the reverse complement.
ATGGGTAAAACTATTTTCATCTAAATAGATTTGTTTTAACCATGGCTTCGCGACATCCGCATTTTCGGATCCAAACAATTTCTTTTTCTGAACTCTGTTCTTAAATATGAAAGACGTTATTTTTATTTCATCTTTTATCTGTAATTTATTCTTAATTTCTTCGTAATAAAATTCATGAAGAAATTTTAATGCTACTGTATCGTAAGTTATGCCGGGATCAGTATAAATGGAAAAGTGCTCAGTTTTTATTTCTTGTCCCAACTCGGATTTAATATTTTTTTCATTTGTTCCAAAACCAAACAATGGTTTTAAATGAATCATCCACAAAAAAAGTATTAAGCAAGTAATGAAAGTGAATTTAATGAGAGAAAGATTGAACTTTTTGATTAAATAATAACAGAAAAAGAAAATTCCTATTATGAGAATTCTGTAAAGTATTAAATCAATTGTTATGGATATATTTTCATCGAACATTGTGCCCGGAAAGTAGCCAAAGATCGGATTGTAAAAGTAAATCTGAGGTCGAAAGTAAAACTCAACGAATGTCATCCCTAACAAGAATAAAAATTGGAAAAACAAGATAAGCCCGTTAAATCGATTAAAATATCCTGCAATAATTTTGCCCGAAACTAATCCGATAATAAATGATGGAATTGATAGAATAAAATAGAAGAAGATATCGCTCGAAAGAGGGCATATAGAAAATAATACGTTTGAAATAATTGAAATTATTAAGGGAAGAAAAAGACCTATTGATAAAAATATTTTATCAAAACTGGATTTATGCTTTTTTATCGCATAGCCACCGCCAATTAAAAATAATGGCAATGTCATTACTAATGAAAATTCATATCCTGTTACATTTACTAATGGGAAGAATTGTAATGCAATAGAAAGAATAATTGTAATCAGAATAGAAATCAAAAAATAATTTTTTAAGTACTTAATCAATTTATCAAAACTCACTTGTCGGGACTCTTTCGATACTTGCTCCCAATTGACCTAACTTTTCTTCAATTTTTTGATAACCTCGATCGAGATGGTAGATTCTCAGAACTTCTGTCATCCCTTCCGCAGCCAAACCGGCAAGAACAAGTGAAGCACTAGCTCTTAAATCAGTTGACATAACCTTTGCCCCTTTCAGCTTATCAACTCCCCGTACAACTGCGGTATTTCTGGTCATTTCAATATTTGCTCCCAATCTAATTAGTTCCGGGATATGATTAAAACGATCCAAATAAATTGTATCGGTAATTGTAGAAGTTCCTTCAACAAGCGACATTAATGCAGTCCATTGAGCCTGCATATCCGTTGGAAATCCGGGATAAATTGCTGTTGTTACATCGAGACTTTTAGGTTGTATATTTCTTGCGTCAATTTCCACTAACTTATTATTAGAAGACAACTTATAGCCAACATCTTCAAGTTTTGTAGTAATCGAATTTAAGTGCTCCGGATCTGTTACCTCAATTTCAATTTTACTTTTAGTAATCGCACCGGCAATTAATAAAGTCCCCGCTTCAATTCTATCTGAGATTGTGTCTATCTCACTTCCATTTAACGATTCCACTCCTTCGATCTCAACTGTAGAAGTTCCCAGGCCATTTATCCGTGCTCCCATCTTAGAAAGCATTTCACCCAATTGCGTAATTTCAGGTTCAGTTGCGGCATTGGTAATTTTTGTAGTTCCTTTTGCTAGAGATGCGGCCATCATTACATTACCTGTAGCACCAACAGAAGACACATCAAAATTTATTTTTGTCCCTTTCAATCTGGAAGCTTTGGCAACTATATATCCTTCTTCTAAATTTACATCTGCTCCCATTTTTTTCATTGATTCAAGATGTAGATTAATAGGTCTTGGTCCCCAGGCACATCCACCCGGTAGAGATACTTTTGCATAACCATACTTTGCTAATAATGGACCAAGTACGTAAACAGAAGCTCTCATTTTTTTGACATGTTCATAAGGAGCATCTTGTGTTGAGAGATTTTTTGCATTAATCCTTAATTCATGGTCATCAAAGTTAACTTCGACGCCCATGTGGGTCAACAATTTTATCATCGTGAAAATATCATTTACTTGCGGAGTATTTCGAAGAATATTTTCCTCATCGTTTAATAAACATGCAGGCATAAGAGCGAGTGATGAATTTTTTGCACCACTAACTTTTACTTTCCCGCTTAATTTGATTCCGCCTTTTATTAAAAATTTATCCAAAATTCTTACCCTATTCAATTCTTAAAATTCGTCCGTTTACAGCTGTTATAAAAATATTGCCGTTGCTAGTTTTAGTTATAGATGTAAAATTCATGTATGTTTTTGTATCCAGTAAGGACCATGTATTCCCATTATCTTTTGAGATTATTAGTTCTCCCCTATTTCCCGGCATAATGATGAGAGTATGAGTGATGTAGGAAGCGCTCTGAATTCCTCCACGCTGTTTAACTACAGTTTCAGTCCACGAATTGCCGCCGTTTTTTGTAAGGTAAACTTCATCACCCCCACCAACTACAATTCCATTATCTGTGTCATAAAAATCTATTTGTCGAAGATATTTATTAGTAAATTTTTCCAAAGCTTTCCAATTATTTCCAGCATCAATCGTTTGTAGTAGTGTTCCATCCCAGCCGCAGATAAAACCAACATTTTGTGAAATGAAGTGTACATCATACAATAGACTATTTGTATTAAGCGCGGCTTTCTCCCATGTTTTACCACCATCATAGGTTAAAAGCAATAAACCTTTACTTCCAACAATATAACCGGTTCGCTGATCAGTGAATGCTACATCAAAAAGCGTATAATCTCCATTAACTAATTGTGGAGTAGATGTGATAAAAAAATCATCTGTGTGAAATATGGTCGAATTATTACCCACCACAATTGCGGTTCCGCTTTCGGAAATGTAACAAGATTGAAATGTTACTTTAGTTTGGAGATTAATATTCCTCCAATAATTTCCTCCATCTTCAGTAATAATTATACTGCCAGAATCACCGACGGCAATGCCTAAATTATTATTTGAGAAATAAACTGAATTCAATTTTACATCTACTCCAGTTTCCAACCATTTCAGTTGGTTTACTTTAATGCCAATATCTTGGTTCTCTTCAAAAAGACTTTCGATTGAATATCTCTTCAGCGTTTCCAAACTCTTACTTTTAAGAAGTGAATCAACTTGATTATAGGCGAAAAATATCAAAGCTATTAAAGCAATAACAAAAACCGAAAAACCGGCAATTGAATAAATTTTAGTCTTTTTCGGATTTGGTTTTATTCTTGATGTAAACTTCTCTTGAAGAGCGGCAATATATGCATCTAGTTCCCTTAGATCGGCAATATAGTCTTCACATGTCGGATATCTATTATTTGGATCTTTTTCCAATGACCGACCTATAATTGTATCAAGTTTCTCAGGTAATCCGGGTATTAACTTAGAAACTTTTGGTACGGTTTCTTTTAGATGAGAATCCATTACATTGTATTCACTTTCATGGTCAAAAGGTGGCTTTCCTATAAGCATTTCATAAAATGTACAACCGAGAGAGTATATGTCGCTATGATGTGTTAATTCATCTCCTCTAATTTGTTCGGGACTCATATAATATATAGTCCCAATCTTAGCTCCGGTTTTCGTAAAACTCTTCTCGAACAAAGATTTAGAAATTCCGAAATCCATGATCTTCGCGACACCTTCAGCGTTGAATATTATATTTGATGGCTTAATATCACGATGGATAAAACCCTTTGCATGAGCATAGCCAATTCCGGCAAGAATTTGTTTCATTACATAGACAGCATCATAAAGATGAATTCGGCCTTGCTTGTAGATTAGTTTTTCAAGACTCTCCCCTTCAATGTATTCCATCACAATTCCAAGGATTCCCTTGTATTCTATAAAACCAAAAACGGTGACAATATTTGGGTGAGATAATTTGGCTTGATTCTTTGCCTCGCGTTTAAACCGCTCAACAAATCGCTCTTTACTAAATAGTTGAGAACTGAGCATTTTGATAGCGGCATATCTTTCAAGTTTCGTATCATAAGCCTTATAAACAATTCCCATTCCACCTTTACCGAGAATTGAGATTATTTTATAGTTCTCTATTTTTTTACCTAAAAGTTCATCCATGATTCACGTCAGTGATTTTTTATAGATTAATAAATATAAAAATAATTCCTTTTAGAAATGATAAAGAAGTTAGCCGTAAAGCTGAGATTTAAGAAATCATTCTTATACACATCTAAATACTATCACCTTGCGATCAAAAATGGTGTAAGTTTTTGTTGAGTAATCAAAATTGAAAATCAAGCTCAATTGTGATATATTTTGATTTCAGAAAAATGCACCCGTAGCTCAATTGGATAGAGCATCTGACTACGGATCAGAAGGTTTGGGGTTCGAATCCCTACGGGTGTACTAACTAAGTTCAAAGTAACAAGTTGAAAGTTGGAATGATGATTTTTTATTGCTCTTTTCAACTTTTTCTCTTTCTACTTTTAACATAATTATGCGTCCGTAGCTCAATTGGATAGAGCATCTGACTTCGGATCAGAGGGTTGAGGGTTCGAATCCTTCCGGGCGTACTAAACCTACAAAAAATTGAGAATTTAAACTTGCTCTTCCCCGAATACGTTTACAAGTTCATGTATTCCGCATTACAAGAAGCTGAAAAAGCTCTAGATCAAAATGAAGTTCCAATTGGTGCTGTTGTTGTTCATAATGGTAGAATTATTGGCCGTGGTTTTAACCAAGTAGAGATGTTAAAAGATACTACTGCTCATGCAGAAATGCTTGCCATAACAGCTGCAGCCAACCACCTTCAAACGAAATTTTTAACAGAATGTGACTTATATATTACTGTTGAACCATGCATGATGTGCAGCGGAGCAATATTACTTTCGAGAATTAAAAATCTTTATTTCGGTGCATTTGAGCCAAAATTTGGTACGGCTGGTTCTTTATATAATGTTTTGGAAAATAATAAGTATAATCATAAAGTAAATGTTTATTCCGGAGTCTATGCGGATGAAAGTTCAATTCTTCTAAAAGAATTTTTCAGTAAATCTAGAAATACAAAAAGTATACCTAATTAGTTTTTTAAATTATAATTAACGAGTAAATTTCATATTAATAATTATTCTCATTTAGCAAAAGGTATAATAATGCAAATAATATTGTTTGGTGCTCCGGGTGTAGGTAAAGGAACTCAAGCTAAAGTTTTAGCAGCAAAATACCATATTCCGCATATTTCCACCGGTGATATATTACGAACAGCAGTTAGTAAAAAAACTCCTTTCGGGTTGCAAGCAAAAGAATTAATGGATAAGGGAAATTTAGTTCCAGATGATTTGATGGGTAAACTTATTGAAGAAGTTTTGCATGATGATTCTTCGCATAATGGATTTATACTTGACGGTTTTCCAAGAACTCTGAATCAAGTTGAAATTTTAGAAAATGTTCTTGCAAATTTGGAAGGCGATAAAAAAATTATAGTAGTTTATTTGACCGCCGATGATGAACTGATTGTTAAACGCTTATCAATGAGAAGAACTTGTAGTGCTTGTGGGAATATTATTAATCTAAATTATATTGAAGACCCAAGCAGCTGCCCTTATTGTGGTTCCAAAAATACTTTTGTAAAAAGAAAGGATGATGAGGAAGAAATTATACGTAACAGATTAAAAGTCTTTCATGAAACAACCGAGCCGGTTATTGATTATTATAAAATTCATAAAGATGTAATTGAAGTAAATGGCACAAAACCGGTTGAGGCTGTAACGGCAGAAATTATTTCGAAACTTGAAGAAGTTAAGTAGTTTTTTTCTTAAGAACGACTTTGACAGCTTTACCATCTTGTAATTTTATGATTCTGGAATCTAACCTTTTAACTAAATCATAATTGTGTGTTGCACATATTACAGATGTACCGCGAGCATTAATTTTTTTCAAGAAATTTATTATTTCTTCGGAAGTATCAGGATCCAGATTACCGGTTGGTTCATCAGCTAAAATTATCATAGGATCATTCACAATTGCTCTCGCTATTGCAACTCTTTGTTTTTCACCGCCGGATAATTCATTCGGCATATTTTGCTGTTTATGAGATAGACCAACTTCCGAAAGTGCTTCCATTACTTTTCTTTTAATTTGCTTGCGTGGCGTTCCGGTAACTTGCAATACAAAAGCAATGTTCTCATAAACATTACGGTCTTCAAGAAGTTTAAAATCTTGGAAAATCACTCCGATTTTTCGTCTTAAAAACGGAAGATCTTTCTCCCTTATTGAAGCTGAAGTATATTCACCAACTTGTACATATCCTGATTGTGGAAGAATATTCATATAAATCATCTGAAGGAATGTCGTTTTACCTGAACCGCTTTTACCAATTAGAAAAACAAATTCACCGGGATCGCATTCGAAATTCAGATCACTGAACACAGGTTGATTATAATATGCAAATTCTACATTACTAAAAGTGAGCATTAAATTTTTCCTAATACAAATTGTGCGCGTTCGGTTCTGCTATTGGCGTCATCAAATGTAAAACAATCAAAACAATCTATCACTCGCAATCCAGCCTCTTCAGCAAATAAAAAATACTCTTCAAATAAATAAATTTTTTGATGATGAGTTTCAGAAAATACTACTCCATCAATATTTATGTTAAAAGTGTTTGTGTGAATTCTGGTCTTTTTGTCGTAATCACTTTTTTGAAAATATTTAATTCCGTTTACACTTCCATTACGATTTAATTGCTTAATATATTTCTTACTATTTTTTTCAAGACTTACATCAAACGTTAAAACACCATCATCATTTAAAATCTTTCCGGCCTCGGATAGAAAAGAAATAAAAGCCTCATCATTTATCAAGTAATTAACACTGTCAAATATAGAAAAAATCACATCAAATTCTTTTTTGAAAGGAAGTTTAGTCATATCTGCGGTAACTCTACGAAGTTTAGGATTCGCCGCTAGCAGCATAGCATATGATAGGTCAGATACGATATAATCCGGATATCTTTCAACAAGATATTTAGAAATGCTGCAATTACCTGCTCCAAGTTCTAATAATCTGTGTGACTTCAAGGGATATAAATCAATTAGATCAACAAGATAATCAGCCCACGAGGAATAATCGATTTCTCTCATCAAGTGCGAGTAAATAGCAGAAATCGTTGTGTAAGGATTTTGTTCTATTGTAAGTTCCTATTCTTGAGTACACGTTTAGCAAGTCTAAAAGCTTCGATCATACTGGTTGCATTTGCTTTACCTTTATAAGCAATATCATATGCGGTACCATGATCGGGTGAAGTCCTTACTATCGGTAGATTCGCAGTAAAATTAACACCGATATCAAAGTTCAACATTTTAAAAGGTATAAGAACTTGATCATGATACATCCCTAACACAGCATCATATTTTTCGAACAACTTATTTCCGAAAAAAGCATCTGGTACGAACGGACCTGAACAATTTTTACTGAATTTTTTGACGATAGGTCTAATAATGTTCAATTCTTCTTTACCAATTCTCCCCTCTTCGCCCGCATGCGGGTTTAATCCAAGAATTGCAATTTTGGGATTTATTATTTTAAAGTCACGCTTTAGAGAAAATATCATTGTAGAAACTATGTCGGTAAGTAATTTATTCGATAATATTTTTGGGACTTGTAAAATAGGTTTATGAATAGTAGCTAGTGCGGCAATCATCTTTGGTGAATAAAATAACATCAAAGGATTATTAATTTTAAATTTATTACCAAAAAAGTCGGTATGACCATCATATTTTATAGAAGCTAATTCCCACGAATGCTTAGAGATTGGTGCGGTTATTATAGCCGAATTTCTATCAACTATTTTTTTTGCAATTTCAATAGATTCAAAACTTATTGATCCTGATGTTTTAGTAGGTTTACCTTGTGTTAGCTTACCGTCATTAATTCCAATTACTTTTACATGGTCAGATGAAGAAGTATCGAAATTGTCATTTTCATAAAACTGGTACTTAAATTTCGGTTGGATTATTGATGAATTAATATCGAAAATATTTTTCGGACAGATGAAGATGAATTCATCTTTCTTATTGTAAACGGTATTAATTGTTTTGATCACTATTTCAGGACCAATACCGTTTGGATCTCCGCATGTGAAGATGAATCTATTCATCTTTAATTCACAATTTTATAATTACCTAGGCCGGTTATATCAACAAAAACAAACTCTACTTTGGGTGACATATATTTCCATACTTCAGTTATTTGATTCTTATCCGAATAGTACCGATCTACTTCAGCCGGTTCACCATATTTAATATAAATCTTTCCACGATCAGAAATATCACTAATATTCTTAGCTTTAGTATTATACTGTTTAATTGCATAATCCGCTCGATTATAAAACTCGGCTTTTAGTTGGTTGAAATGTGTTTTGGAATTCGGATCATATTTGTTCCAAAATAATTCAACCGCTTTGTCATATTCATTATCTGCTTCTTTAAATATTTTGTCCAGCTTATCTTCGCTTTCCATAATTTCTAATAACTGAAATGCAAATTTTGGATCACTCAATGATACGGGTTTATCAACCCAATCTACAAGCATTTCGCTTTCAAAATAAATTGAATCATTGTGGCTTATTTTTATTTTGAATTCACCTTGATTTAAATACCTTGAAAAATCATCAATAATAAATACAGAAGCTGGTTTATTAGAAGTATTTTCTTCAATGACTAATGTTTCTTTACATTTATTAATTGCAAATTGAGCAAAAAGTTTTCGTGGAACATTTCTTTTCAAAACTACTTCATCATTCTGCTTGATTTCAACTTCTATTGATCTTAAATAGTTATCGTAGATGGGGAAAAATAACTGATAATCTTCTTCACTAAATGGAATTGAATTTTCATAATTGACTAAAGAATAACCTAGAGAATTTCCACAATTAGAGTTTTTTCTAACCACTATTGGTGAGTTACTGTTTTTTTCAACCTTGAATGGTCTGAGAGGAACTTGTCTTTGAGTGTTATCGAGAGAAACTAAAGGATTAACAGTGACTTCACTTTCTGAAAGCGTAAAAGAAAGAATCCCTTCCAGAAATAAATCATTTCTATTAGTTGATTCATAATTGTTAACCGTAACTTTATCGTGCGTAAATTCTCGAGTAAGCACTCGGTCTTTACCGGTTACTTCAACTCTAAAAACAATTCCAGAAGTAAAATTCAAATCATCTTTGATAAAAACCAAGTTTGAATACGGAACTCTAAAAGAGACATAACATTTATTATTCGTATCACTCTGCACAACATGTGATTCTACATAGATTGGTTTTGAATTGCTATGTAATTTATTATCTCTTCTAGGTTGTGAGTTCAGAATTATCACGAAAGAAAAAAATACAATAAAATAGACGAAACTCTTCACAAAGTATCCATTTTCATTTTACAATTGGAAAACTAAAAGGAAAATCGCAAAAATACAGGGCATTTAGAATGGTCTTAACTATTCATACTCAGTAAGAATTCCTTGTTGTTCCTTGTACCTTTTATTTTATCGGACATAAATTCCATGGCTTCGATCGAATCAAAATCACTAAGTATTTTTCTGAGAATCCAAACTTTATTGAGTTCTTCTTCTGTAAGTAAGAGCTCTTCTTTTCTAGTTCCGGATTTATTCACATCAATAGCCGGGAATATTCTTCTATCGGAAAGTTCACGACTAAGAACCAATTCCATATTACCGGTACCTTTAAATTCTTCAAAAATTACTTCATCCATCCTACTTCCGGTTTCAATAAGAGCTGTAGCAATGATTGTTAAGCTCCCACCTTCCTCAATATTTCTTGCGGAACCAAAAAATCTCTTTGGTTTATGAAGGGCGTTTGAATCAACACCACCGGATAGGATTCTTCCGCTATGAGGAATAACTGTGTTATGAGCGCGAGCAAGACGAGTTATACTATCCAATAAAATAACTACATCATTTTTTGCTTCAACTAATCTTTTCGCTTTTTCAATTACCATATTAGCAACCTGTACGTGACGATCTGCCGGTTCATCAAAAGTTGAGCTTATAACTTCAGCTTGAACAGAACGCTGCATATCCGTTACTTCTTCAGGCCGTTCATCTATCAACAACATTATTAGTTTTACTTCCGGGTGGTTTCTTGAGATTGAGTTCGCAATTTTCTGAAGTAAGATTGTCTTTCCACTTTTCGGTGGAGAAACTATAAGCCCCCTCTGCCCTTTACCAATCGGTGCGAGAAGATCCATAATTCTCATAGAATATTCACCGGGTGCGGATTCAAGTTTTAATCGTTTTATAGGGTAAAGCGGTGTAAGGTTGTCAAATAAAGTGCGTTCTCTTATTTCTTCAGGATTTTGATCGTTAACAGCTTCAACTCTTAGCAATGCGAAAAATCGTTCTCCTTCCTTCGGTGGTCTTACTTGACCGCTTACGTAATCTCCCGTACGCAAACTAAATCTTTTAATTTGTGATGGGGATACATAAATATCATCCGGTGAAGGAAGGTAATTATAGTCCGCTGATCTTAGAAAACCATAACCATCAGCTAATACTTCTAGCACACCCTTTGAGAAGGTTAAACCATCTTTTTGAGTTTGTGCTTCTAAGATTTTGAAAATAAGTTCTTGTTTTCTTAAATCGCTATAGCCTTGTAAATCAAGGTCTTTTGCAATTTGATAAAGATCAACAATTTTTTTGGATTGAAGTTCAGAAATGTCCATTGGCATGATTTGCTTCCATGAATTGTTTGTAATGCATTCTTATTGAGTGACTTTAAGTCAATTTGATAAGGGGTTATTTAATGATTTATTGATTAATGAATTTGGTTGAAGGAGCAAGAGGAACAATTAAAAATTACCTCTATAGCCCCTAAATGTCAAGCATTTTTATTCATTAATTTAGATTTTATTTGTCCTAGCAGATAAATACTTCCTAGAACTACTAGACATTTTTTTCCCGTTTCGGTCTTAAACCGTAAAATGTATTCAACTGGATCGGGAATCAAATTTACTTTTACTCCAATTGAATCTGCAATATCCTTTATTTGTTCAATTGTTGCTGCTCTTTCATATTCAAATGTAGTAATATTAATTTTGTCAAATATATTATCGAACTGTAACAGCATTTTCTTTATATCTTTATCTTTCATTACACCAAATATTACTTCCCGATTATTATAATTATCTTTTTCATTTTTGAATTCGGAAATAAAATTGTTTATTCCTTCTTCATTGTGGGATGAATCTAATATTATTTTTGGATTTTCATTAAAAATCTCATATCGACCTTGAATTCCAGTATTCTTGATCACATTTAATATGCCACTATAAATAGATCGATAGGATTTAAAACTTATTGAATTTATAACCGTATGAATTGCTAAAGCTGCATTTTTTAATTGATAATTCCCAATTAATGGTGTCGAGTATAAATTAATTTTCTTACTACCTTCTATCAAGGTTACACTATCTTTATTGATTTGCAGTACCTCTCTTAAATTGTACAGTTCAGAATTGACTGAATTAGCTTTGTTAATCAAGACATTCTGAGCTTCTGCCGTCAGCAAACCTATAAAGGATTTTCTACCTCGTTTAATTATTTCTCCTTTCTCATAAGCAATTTGCTTTAACGTATCACCAAGAATATTGGTGTGTTCAAGACTAATTGTAGTAATAACCGAAGCAATTGGATCAATGACATTTGTTGCATCTAATCTTCCACCTAAACCGGTTTCAATTACGGCAAAATCTACTTTTTGCTCAGCAAAATATTTAAACGCCATTGCGGTAGTTAATTCAAAAAATGTTGGTTCATTTATATTAATATATTCATTTAATTCGTTCATAAAACTCATTATATACTCATCAGCAATCATTTGTCCGTTCACTCTAATTCTTTCATTAAACTTTACATAATGAGGTGAAGTATATAAACCGACTTTGTACCCTTCCTCCATGAGAATGCTTGTTATGAATGATGAAACACTCCCCTTCGCGTTTGATCCGGCAATGTGAAAACACTTTAAATTATTTTGCGGATTACTTAAATGATTAAATAGTTGTTTGGGTTTTTCTAATCCGAGCTTAATACCGAATTGATGTAATGAAAATAATTTTTGTAATGATTCTTCTAAATTCATGACGGAAGTTTATATGAGGCAATTATTTCAGATAATGATTTTATTTTCCTTTTGATGCAGTACTCTTTCAACCCTTCTAATATTTCTGTACCCGCTTGTGGATTAATAAAATTAACTGTTCCTATTTGAAATGCCGAAGCACCGGCAATCATAAATTCTACTGCATCTTTCCAATTCATAATACCACCGACACCAACAATTGGGATATCAACATTTCGACTGATTTCCAATACTTTAGCAAGTGCTACCGGTTTTATTGCGGGTCCGGAAAGTCCGCCGGTTACATTATAAATTTTCGGTTTACCAGTCCATATATCGAAAGCGGTTCCGACCAACGTATTGATTGCGGAAACTGCATCTGCACCTTCGGCTTTGGCAGCTTTTGCAAAATCCGAAATCCTAGCCACATTTGGAGAAAGCTTGATTATAATCGGTTTGTTTGTAACTGCTCTAACTCGTTCGGTAATTTTTCCTACCGCTGAAACATTATTGCCAAACTCCAACCCACCTTCTTTTACATTTGGGCATGAAACATTTATTTCGAATCCTTTAATTTCTTCTTCATTATCCAGTATAGAAGTACACTCAACGTATTCTTCGATAGTGTTTGCCGCGATATTACAGATTATGGTAGACTTAATTTCTTTTAGGAATGGTATCTTCTCCTTTACAAATGCTTCAACTCCAACGTTTGCTAATCCAATAGCATTCAACATACCGGATGATGTTTCAACAATTCTCTGCGGTGGATTTCCTTTACGAGGTTTAAGCGAAACTGATTTAGTAATAATCGCACCGATTTTACTTAAGTCGGTGAATTGAGAAATTTCATTTCCATAGCCGACAGTACCGGATGCAAGAAGTATGGGATTTTGTAATTCTAACGATCCTATTTTTACTTGTAGATTTACTTCACTCATAACTTAATATCCTTAGCATCGAAAACGGGACCATCTTTGCAAACGAGCAGATTTTTGTCTTCATCTGCTGAATGAACTGGGCATCCTTGACAAATCCCGAAACCGCAAGCCATAGCGCATTCTGTAGAGATTTGACATTCAACATTATTTTCAATCGAAAACTGTTGAAGAGACTTTAACATTGGTGTAGGACCGCATGCAAAAACAACTGTCTCTTCATTAATAAATTTTTCTTTGTGTGAGTTTAGTAACTCGACCACATTACCGTGAAAACCGACACTACCATCATCAGTTGCAATGTTAATATTTATTAGCCCGTGCTCAATTATAAAATCACTGTTTCTTGCACCGATTAAAGTTATTATTTCAATCTTTTCTTGCAAGACTTTTGTTAGGTAAGGAAACGGCGCAACACCCAATCCGCCAGCAACAAAAATTGCCCTCTTAAAATTTTTGTTATAGTTAAATCCATTGCCAAGTGGGCCAAGAACTTCTAGTTTATCACCCTTTATTTTTTCAGAGAGAATTCTTGTTCCTTCACCATGCACATCAAACATGAAATGAATGGAATCTCCATCTACATCACAAACACTAAAAGGTCTGCGAAGAAGTGGGAATTCATTTTCGCTGACTTTAATATTGCAAAATTGACTGGGTTTGATTTGGGATGCGATAATAGGTGCAAATGCTTTTAACAAGTAAATACTTGGTTGTAGTTTTTCGACTGATTGAATTACAATTTTTTCGTTGACCAAAGTGTACCTAAGAAATGCGGTGAGAAATTAGCTTTGTAAATTTATCTTAACTCTTTTTTGAATTCAATAGTTTTTGCTCGATAGCTGTAATTTTATCAAGTCTGCGTTGATGTCTTCCCCCGGCAAATTGAGTGCCCAAAAATACATCTATAATAGATTTAATTGTTTCTTCACCAAGTGATTTTGCACCTACACACAAAACACAAGCATTGTTATGTTCTCTTGCTGATTTGGCTGTAAATTCATTATAACAAGTTGCAGCACGAATTCCCGGAAGTTTGTTAATAACAATTGATGACGGAATTCCTGAAGCGTCTAACATGATTCCACGTTCGCATTCCCCGGTTAATCTTTTCTTTGCTATTTCTAAAGCGAAATCGGGATAATCACACGAATCATTACTATTTGTACCAACATCAATAATTATGAAACCTTTTTCTCTTAAATATTTTATAACTATTTTCTTCATCTCATAACCGGTATGATCTGAACCAATAGCAATAGTTTTTACTTCATTGCGTATGTTAGGTTCAATTAATAATTGGTCAGAAGTTGCTTCCACCAATTTAATTTTATGTGAACGAATCTTATCCATCGCTGATGGAGTTATAATTGTATTTCCTTTTACACTAAGTTCACTTTTGCCGGATCTCACAAGCTGAATAATATTTTCTTCTGTAATTAACTTTTTCATTTTAAGTTAAGTCACTTCTTTTATTCATTCTAAGATAATCAACAACATGTTTTACATCTTGTGCATTATTTCTATGACAAATAAGTAATGAATCCTTTGTATTTATTATTAATAAATGTTCGGCTCCAATTACTGCTGTAAACTTTTGAGGAGAGAAAATATAACTCCCAAAAGTATTCTCGGTATAAACATCCCCAATCTTTACGTTCCCCTCTTCATCTTTTGGAGTTATATCATAGACAGCTTCCCAAGAACCCAAATCGCTCCAATCAAATTCACCTTTTGTAACATATACGTTTTTGGAATGCTCTAATATACCATAATCAATAGAAATACTCTTTAGTTGTCCGTAAATATTGGTCAACGTTGCTTCGTAATTTTCTGTCCCAATCGAATTTTCAATTTCACAAATTCCACTGTAATGTTCTGGCAAATACTCATTTAGCTCATCCATAATAGCATCCAAAGTCCAAACAAATATTCCGGAGTTCCAAAAGAAGCCGCCATCTTCTAAAAATCTTCTAGCCGTAGCAATATTAGGTTTTTCAGCAAAATTTAAAACTTTATAAATATTATTCTCTTGCTCAACATCGTCCAATTGAATATAACCATAACCCGTTTCGGGGTATGAAGGTCTGATACCAATAGTAACCAACCTTTTAGAGTTTTTCGCAAATTCCGCTGCGCGAAGTATTGTTTTGTGAAATTCTTTTACATTATGAATGACGTGGTCTGCCGGAAGAACAATTGCAACTGCATCCTTATTTCGTTTTTTTAAGTGTGCGGTAGCTAGTCCGATACAAGGCGCAGTATTTTTCCCAAAAGGTTCATCAATAATATTTGCTTCCGGGATATTATATAATTGTTCGCGCACTCTGCTTTTCTGCAATCGATTTGTGATAATAAGAATATTTTCCTTTTTAACTATTCCTTCCAATCGATTTACAGTATCTTGAATTAAAGTGTTCTCACCTATAATCCTTATTAATTGTTTTGGTTTTTTCTTTTTACTTCTAGGCCAAAACCTGCTGCCCACTCCTCCGGCCATTATAACTGCATAAAGTTCCATCTTAAAATCTCCCTTTTCCGGCAACAATTGATTTGCCGAATTTTTCCGCTTTGTTCAAGTAAGCAGTAATATCAATTTCTTTTTGTTTAACAACGGCAACAATTACAATTAGACAGGCACGCATTCCTTCTACAGTTTCGTGAATCGGAGTAATTTCATTGTCCTTTATCTGAGCCAGCGCTTGAGTTATTATTCTATGCATGTTTGTAATAATTTCAAACCCAACTTTTTCCGAAAGTGAAGTATTAACTTCCATAAGTTCATAAAACTTTTTGATTTCTTCACCCGTGTAACTCAAATTTTCTAATTTTTTGAAAAATGCATCCAATTCTTTAACCGGTTTTAAAATAGTTTTTTCAAAATACTCAAAACTTATTTCATCGGACTCGATCACATCGTCGAGTACTAATTTTTCAGTAATTGAATGTTCTTTTTCAACAAGCTCAGCTTGTGGTCTGTGAATTTTAATTTCCGACATCGCTTCAGGTTTACTAGGTTTTTCACTTTTATCGGATTTGCTATCTCTATCTGAAATTTCTTTTAAAATATTTTTCATATTTAGAGGTGTAACGACATCAAGCACATTGTTTAGTTCTTTAATTAAACTGTGACTGTGTTCCTTAAACATGTCTGATATTTTCAAGAAATCAATTTTGGAAGTGGCAATAAAGCGGTAAATCTCATCCAGTTTGATTGCAAATTTAGATAGCGAAGTAACCTTTTTCATTTGTTGAATTTCAAATTCAATACTTGAACAACTTGAGAGATGTTCTCTTAAAATTGCGACAACCTCAATTTTCTCGGAACTTAATCTGAGATTATTTGAAGCTGTAATAATTGACTGAATTATGTATTGTTTAACTAGATTCATTTACAGAAATTCAACGAACTGTGCCCTGTGGAATCAAAATATTACTTAATAGAAAGCTTTATTTAATTATTAAATGTAATCAAAATTATTGACTTTATTAATCGTATACTTATTTTTAGATTTATAATACATTCTATCCGTTTTTGAACTTTTAATTAAAATGAAAGGTTTTCTATTTTATGCTTGGATATAGATTCAGCAAATATAATCCTATTCATAAATCATTTTCAGCATTCGATAAATTGCTTGATATTTTTATGCAATTAATCAATATAACGGCAGGAGATGTTTCAGAAGCACTCAATTGGATGAACGAACTTGATAGAAGGTACAATATTACAGATAATGATTACGGAATGGGTGATTTTATAGAAGATCTTAAAGACAAAGGATACATAGATGATAATCCTGCTAATCCCAATAAATTTAGTATAACCTCCAAATCGGAAAGAGAAATTAGACAACGTTCATTGGAAGAGATATTCTCAAAATTGAAGAAATCGGGTAAAGGTGATCATAGAACTCATTTCAGTGGGTTTGGTGATGACAAAACATCGGAAAGAAGAGATTTTCAATTTGGTGATACTTTAGATCAAATTGATGTGACTTCCTCAATTAAAAATGCACAAGTTAATCACGGGATAGATGATTTTCATCTCACAGAAAATGATTTGGAAGTTGAGGAAAATGAATTCAAGACAAATACATCTACTGTCTTGATGATTGACATTTCTCATTCAATGATATTGTACGGCGAGGATAGAATTACTCCAGCTAAAACTGTTGCAATGGCTTTAGCTGAATTAATAACTACTAAATACAAAAAAGATACCCTTGATATAATTGTATTCGGTAATGATGCATGGTCAATCGAAATAAAGGACCTCCCCTATTTGAAAGTCGGTCCATACCATACAAACACTTATGCCGGGCTGGAATTGGCAATGGATATCTTACGAAAACGGAAAACATCCAACAAACAAATTTTCATGATTACCGATGGCAAACCGACTTGCTTGAAGCAAGGTATAAAATATTATAAAAATAGTTTCGGTTTGGATCGAAAAATTATTAATAAAACATTCGATCAAGCTGCAAAATGTAAAAAACTCGGAATACCTATTACCACATTTATGATTGCAAGCGATCCATATTTGCAGCAGTTCGTAAGAGAATTTACAATTACTAATCAAGGTCGAGCTTATTACAGTTCACTAACCGGTTTAGGAGAATATGTGTTTGAAGATTTCGTTCGGAACCGAAGAAAAAGATTAAGATAAATGGAGAATTAATGCAAAAAAATATTGAATCAATAAAAACATTCGGTGAACTAAAAGCGTCCGGTTATAGAACTCGTTCAGTCAAGGATGAATTGCGTTCTAATTTAATTTATAAATTAAAAAATGGTGAAAATCCATTTGATGGAATTGTTGGTTATGATGAGACAGTTATACCTGATATTCAAACAGCAATATTATCTCGACACAATTTGATATTGCTCGGATTAAGAGGACAAGCTAAAACTAAAATTGCTAGATTGATTGTAAACTTATTAGACGACTATCTTCCTGTTATTGCCGGTTCAGAAATGCATGATGATCCTTTTAATCCATTGTCGCGTTATGCAAAAGATATCCTTAGTGAAATGGGCGACGATACCCCGATTGAGTGGATAAATAGAGATACACGCTATACAGAAAAATTGGCAACACCTGATGTTACAATTGCTGACTTGATTGGTGATGTTGATCCGATAAAAGCGGCAACTCTCAAACTTCCCTATTCTGATGAACGAGTAATTCACTTTGGATTGATTCCTCGTTCTCACAGAGGCATTTTTGTAATAAACGAATTACCTGATCTCCAAGCAAGAATTCAAGTTGCATTATTTAATATTCTTCAAGAAAAAGATGTTCAGATTCGAGGGTTTAAAATTCGATTACCTTTAGATGTACATTTTGTATTTACTGCAAACCCTGAAGATTATACAAATCGTGGTGCAATTGTAACTCCGCTAAAAGATAGAATTGAATCGCAAATATTAACTCATTATCCGCGTTCTATCAGCGACTCTAAAAAGATAACATCTTCGGAATCATCTTTAACATTTGATCAAAAAGAAAATATTATTGTACCGGATATATTTAAAAATCTAATTGAACAAATAGCAATGGAAGCGCGTAGTAGTGAGTATGTGGATTCTAAAAGTGGAGTCTCTGCGAGATTGACAATATCCGCATATGAAAATTTAGTCAGCACTGCTGAACGCAGAATGCTTCTGAATGGTGAAAATCTTACTACAATTAGGTTTAGTGATTTAGGCGGAGTAATTCCCTCAATAACCGGAAAAATAGAATTAGTTTACGAAGGAGAACAAGAAGGCCCTCTGAAAGTTGCTCACATATTAATCGGTAAAGCAATCAGAAATCAATTTGCAAACTACTTTACAAGTCCGGATCTAATGAAGAAAAAGAATCAAGAAAATCCTTATTCAAAGATCATTAGCTGGTTCAACTCCGGGAAGTATATTGATTTAAATAAAAATGCATCAAACACGGATTACAAAGATGCATTACATAAAGTTAACGGATTATCCGATTTAGTGAATACTTTTCATCAAAATGAAACTGAAGAAAATAAATTATTGCTCATGGAATTTCTGCTATTCGGTTTGTCCGAATATTCTTTATTAAGTAAAGAAGTAATTGAGTCCGGTCTAAAATTCAAAGATATGTTGAGCAGCATGTTTAACATAAATCAATCCGAAGATGATGAAGATTCAGAAGAAAATTATTATTAATTTTTAATAGCACTTCAACAAAATTAATTTGGAGATAAAATGTTAGTTACAACAACCAATACTGTAGAAGGAAAGAAAATTGCTAAATATCTTGGATTAGTCTCCGGTGAAGCAATTCTAGGTGCAAATATATTTAAGGATTTTTTACCGGAATTCGTGATATTGTTGGTGGACGTTCTGCTTCCTATGAAAAAGAATTACGACGAGCAAAAGATTTAGCAATAAGTGAAATGATAGACCAAGCAAGAAGTATGGGAGGTAATGCAGTTCTTTCAGTAGATCTAGATTATGAAACTATTGGTCAAGGCGGAAGTATGTTAATGGTTTCTGCAAATGGAACGGCTATTGTTTTAGAAGATTAATAATTAAGACAGGTTCGGATTATCTGAACCTGTCTTTATATTTAAGCCACTACAAATTTCTAGTTAAAATGAGGCTTATCCTTCGTGTTTTGTTTTAAAGCCTTTTTTCATCCAGCCTGTTGCTAAAAATAATCCAATAGGAGTTATAATAGCAATACACCCATAAATCAGCCACATCATTTCAGAGTTCATCATTGATTGGGGTACGTCACCGGGTATATAATTCATTAAGAACCAACCTGAATACAAACTAGTAACAATTTTTGTTAAGAACCACGGGAATTGCCCTATACCCATATAAATACCGGTCATGTTCTTTGGTGCTATTTCAGCGACCCATTGCAAAAATCGAGGCTGCCACATTGCTTCACCTATTGTCATTATAACGAGGTAAGCCATTAGATTGAAAAAGGTGGGTCCTGATGCTAAAATAAAAGTTGGCAATGCCATAACTGCAGTACCGATTATCATCATGTTATAAGTGTTTTTCTTTGAAGTAAGTGCCGTTACCATTGGTGCTAAAATGAAAATCAATATTGGATTGAGATTTACGAAGAACTCAAAATTATCTTGGACAAAACCATCGAACGCACGGCTTGTATATAACGGTAATGTTAACCAATTATGTGCAAAAAGTGTTTGAACGGGTATAAGAATAAAAATGAAAAATAGAAATCTCATATCACGCAACGGGAAATTCTTTATGTAGAATTTAAGTTTCTCTTTTGAGGTTAATTTATCCATTTCGTCTTCCTCTTCGGCTTCCTCTGCCGTCACACCGGATTCAGCTTTTATTTGGTCAACAGCATTCTTCATGGCTTTTTTCGTGATGATAAAGTAAACTATTCCAATACCCACAACTGTAAATATTGTCATAAACCAAAACACACCTGTAATTTCAAATGCTTTTCTTATAGGAGGAGAAATCAAACCCGGTAAAAATCCACCAAGATTCATTAGCGCATATAGCATTGCGTAGCCCATGGCGGCTGTTTTGGGTGTAGTTAATTTTTTAACACCGGCATAAGCTGCGGGTTGATAAATTCCATAACCAATTATTATACCCAAAATACCTAGCATTGCAAATACATGAGAAGTATTCCATAATCCGGGTAAACCTATTTCCGGTGATATTGTTAACAACAATCTACCTACAAGCATAAATGAAAGTGCTATCAGCAAAGCTTTTCTCAGACCAATCCAATCAACTGTTGCACCAAGGAATAACATAGCAATTGTTATACCGGCGGTAAGAATACCAACCATTCTTCCGGCATCAATATCATCAAGACCAATATACTGATTGAAAAAGATTGCAAGCAATCCTACAATTCCAAAGTAAGTCATACCCTCAATCACGTATGAAAAATTAAGTCCGAATAATGCTTTTGAGGTATGAGCTAAATCAATAAATGGTTGAGTTAGTTCTTTAATAATTCCTTTAAAGAAATTTCCATTTTTTGTTTCTTCAGTATTCTCTGTCATAATAAATCCCGATTATTATTTATAATATTTACTTCAGGTTCCAATTTTATTCCAAACTTATCATAAACATTTTGTTGAATGGTTTTTGCAAATTTAAGTATTTCTGATCCGGAAGCACCGCCATAATTCACAATTACTAATGCTTGGTCTATATGAGTTCCTACATCACCAACTCTTTTTCCTTTTAAACCGCATTTTTCAATCATCCAACCGGCTGAGATTTTATATACATTTTCATCATATGGAAATGCTACAATATCCGGATAATTTGTTTTAATTACTTCTAGTTCAGAAACGTTTACTTTTGGATTCTTAAAGAAGCTGCCGGCATTTCCTAGTTTTTTAGGATCAGGAAGTTTACTTGTTCTTATAAATACTACTGCATCTCTAATATTCTGGATGTTCGGTTCATCAATATTTGCAGATCTCAAATAAGAATCTAGCGAACCGTATGTTAAATTTATTTTTTTTTGTTTGGATAAAATCAGATTAACTTTTGTAACAATAAACTTTCCTTTTAATTCTTTCTTAAAAATACTTTCACGGTAGCCAAAATTACATTCATTATTTAGATAAACTTTCTGTTTCAGCGAATCAATAAATATACCTTCAACAGAATGTAAAACATTTTCTAGCTCAACTCCGTATGCACCAATGTTTTGAATTGGAGCGGCTCCAACCGAACCCGGAATTAAAGATAGGTTTACGATTCCGTAATAATTTTTCTTCACGGCATATTGAACGATATCATCCCATACTTCACCGGAACCAATTGATAACTTAACATCATTTTGAGAAATGTTTACTTCGCTGATTCCCTTAATATTATTATGGAGAATGACTCCATCATAATCATTGATGAAAAGAATATTGCTTCCCCCACCTAAAATAAATAACTGTCTTTTATCAATTTCTTTCGAGTTTAACAGTGCAATTAATTCTTCTTCAGAATTAAACCGCGCAAATTGTTTCGAAAAGCATTCAATGCCAAATGTATTATATTTTTTGAGAGAATAATTATGATGGACAGTACTCAATTCTTTCTCCAATCAATCTGTTCAATTTTTTCACCGTCGCTTACAAATAGAATTGCACCCAGTTCATCGGTTCGAAGAATTTGAGAATCGTGTGCAGATAATAAATCAATAACTGAATTGGATGGATAATTCATATAATTACCAAGCCCAACACTTATTACCGAATATTTTGGTTTAACAACATTGATTAATTCCGATGAAGTACTTACATCACTTCCATAATTTGCGACATGTAATATATCAGATTCTAAGAACTTATTATACGTCTCATTTAAAATGACTTCTCCCCTCTTTTCGATTCCCCCCATAAATAGAATACTTGTATTTCCATAAGCTATTTTAATACCAGCACTGAGATTATAAACATTCATACTGTTGTTAGTGCCCATACTTGTATGTGGGAATAAATATATCCGCGAATTTTCAAAATCGATTTTATTACCTGAGATGATTTCCCAATTCACATTCCTCTCATTAAGGTAAGTATTGAATAGTTCTAATTCGCTGTTATGTCCGGATATTTTGGGGATGAACAATGAATCATGCTTAATATTCTCAATCACATCCAAGACACCTAAATATTTTCTTCTACTAAAGTGTGATATAATTCCATACTCGATTTGATCTAATTCTAATAACTTTAATAAAGGAACAATAGTTTGACTTCCAGTACTGTATTCGCTTGAGGCGGAACCGAAATTTATTACAGCGAGTTTATTACTAGGAAATTTTACTATTGCAGATTCACTTTGACCAACATCGACTACCAAGATAGATAATTTCCCATCCGGTAAAATCTTAGTATCATCAACTTTGCTCCAGACTGCCAAATTAAACACAATTAATAAGACGAATATAAGTTTGGTTTTTAAAGAAACTAATTCTTTAAAGTATCTTGTAAAAAGAGCTAGCAATACTAAATAAACCAATCCGTCCCATACCGAATAATTAGGAAATTCTAAATATGAAAAAGGTAAAGATGACATTATGCTAATTATTTCAAAGGTTGACTCAACAATTCCTTCGTTTACCAAAATGTATAACGAATTTAATGGGAATGAAACAAGGCTAAGTACTAATGTTAGTATTCCTAGAGCAAGAATAAATCCAATTATTGGAATTATATAAAGATTAGCAATTATTGAAATGATAGAAAACTTCTGGAAATAATAAACTGTAAATGGTAATGTTCCAATTTGCGCGGCAATTGAAACAGATATAAATAATAGTAAAAAACTTATTGATTTATTGGTTGTAATTCTTCTTTCAATCAATCTTTTTAAGTTTGGTAGAAAAATAAAAATTGATAAAACAGCTGAAAATGACAGTTGGAAACCGGGATTAAATACTTGATGGGGATCGAAGACTAATATTATTAACGCAGCTAGTGCAAGTGTATTATAATTGCTTTGCTTGTTTGATCGGAGAAATGAAATTAATATTAAACTAGCCATTATTGAAGCACGAGTTACGGAGGGTGGTAATCCCGTTATAATCACAAATGCAAATAATCCGAGTATCGTAAATGCTATTCTCAAATAAATATTGAATCTACCTAATAAGAATAGAAGTATTAGAATAATAAAACCAACATGTAATCCGGAAACAGCAAGAACGTGAATCACTCCCGATTTTATAAATCCATCTTTTACATCATAACTGATTTCACTTCTATCAGCTAATAATAAACCCTTAAGTAATCCTGCTGTCTGAGGAGAATAAATGCTTTTAATTTTATTAGCGATAAAGTATCGGGCATTAAAGATGGCTGAATTGATAAATTCTCTCTCGTAATCAACAATTACAAAATCAAATGAAGAGTATGAATTAAGTATAGCTGTGATTCCTTGATTTGCTAAATATTCACGGTAATTAAAATCATTTGGATTTCTTTCATTTGGAGGAATACTTAGACTACCGAGTATGACTATTCTATTTCCGGGCTGAAGTTTCGATATTATTTGATCTATCTCTTTTTCATCATAATATAAATGCAACAAAACGTTAAAATCGATTTCAGTTTTATTATTTCCTTTAAGAATGCGATCAACTTTCAATGTTAAAGTCAATTTATCGCTTGGTAGCTGAATTTCATCAACTCGTCCGTCCAACAATACGTCTTTAACAAAATGATCTTTGAATGGATAAATTGGTTTATCTATTGTATGTGATTTATAATAAATTATACCGCTGAGTGAAATTAAGAACAAAATTAACAAGGAAATTACTACATCTCTATAATTGAACTTGATGAAGTTTAGTAGGATTGAAACAACAATCAACATCAGAAGCGTAACACTCAGATGAAGGATTTGGAAATCAATATAACCGCTAACAACAATACCAATAATAAAAGCAAGTGTAAATTTTATTAATGGGTAATCTCTCAATCAAATAGACCTATTATTGCGTTTTTAATTTGTGTAATATCTTTAATTTGCCGGGCAAGTTTATCGGAATGTTTACCGGCAGTTATTGTTAAAGCCGGGTTTCTCGTGTGCATTTTTACACTCATATCCTCAATATTTCCATGGTCAGAACAAATTAATAAAGTTATATCATCCGGAAGATTTGATAATATTAAATATAAAAATTCATCAAATGTATTTAGGATTTCATCCGCTACATCCTTAATTCTAAAATGTCCAATGTGATCCGTATAGAAATATTCAAAAAGTGTAAAATCATTTTCAGCTGCTAATTTAAATAGTCTCTCGGCTGCGAGCTCGGGAGTGATTATACGAAGATCATAATTCAATTTTGTAACCCAGCGACTATTATCAATTTCAGCACTTAATGCATTACCATTTGCAAGGTCAGTTTCACTTTTTAACGGAACACCCGAAAGCAAACAACTCAATGAAGTTACACTTAATCTCTTTTTACCGGAATCTATGTAATCAAAAAATATTTTTGGATATGCATTTGCAAATACAACTTTCTTGTTGAGATCAAGAAAAGATTTGAAAATATTTAATTTTTTCAAAAAAGGAATAAGTTCTGAATGCGGATAAGGGCCGAAGTGCCTCCCCAGAATACTTGGTGCGTTAATTCCACAAAATATTGAAGTTTGACCTGTTCCACTTTGTGGTAGATCACTTACACCAAGACAAGCATCGGTGGGGAAAATATATTTACCGTCTTTCTCTATAAGTTGATTTTGTAAATGCGGAACTTCGCCGAAGATATCATGGATGAATTTAAATCTTCGGGTAAAAAAAATATTTTTATTCGAGTCATTCTCGCCTATCCCGACTCCGTCCACAAATATCATTAATACTTTTGACATTTATTTAGATTCGACCATAATTGTTACCGGACCATCATTTATAATTTTCACTTCCATCATCGCCCCGAATTGACCGGTTTTAATTTTAGAATCACCCAGATTGGATTTCAATCTAGAAATAAATTGTTGATAAATTTTATCAGCCAATTCCGGACTTGCTGCCTCTGTATAACTTGGTCTGTTTCCTTTTCTTGCATCTCCATATAATGTAAATTGAGATATGACTAAAATTTCTCCGTCAATATCCTTTACAGATAAATTCATTTTACCACCATCATCCGGGAAGATTCTGAGATTTGAACATTTATCCGCAACAAAATTAATTTCGTTCTCTCCATCTTCGTGAGTGACACCAAGAAGAATAACTAATCCTTTTCCTATCTCAGCAGAATAATTATTCTCACTTATATAAACGCCACCTTCTTTTACCTTTTGAACTAATGCTCTCATTTTATTCTACCTAAAATTATTCGATCAATATTCTGCAAATCCTTTATCGTTTTTACATGTTCAAAAGAATGTTCTTCAAATAATTTATACAAGGTGCTTTCTTGACCTTGGCCTATTTCAAAAATTACAAATCCATTGGATCGTAGCAGCCTATCATTATTGGAAAGAATATTTCTATAGAATTTAAATCCATCATCATTATCAGTCACACTTTCTCTCGGTTCATAAGCGGTGATCTCTTTTTGAAGATTTTGATATTCTTGTGAAGATACATACGGTGGATTTGAAACGATTACGTCAAACTTTTGATCCGGAACATAATCAGCAATATCGGAAATAATGAAATTTATCTTATCTCTAACATTATTCTTTTCAGCATTCTTAACTGCTGTATCTATCGCTTCTTTGGAAATATCGATTGAAGTAATTGTAACTCCATTCAGATTTGCTGCGAGGGATACTGGAATATTACCTGAGCCTGTTCCTACATCTAATATGTTTGTATAGTTATATTCGTTAATTAGATTAATCGCTTCATCAACTAATAACTCAGTTTCTGGTCGAGGAATTAACACTGACTTATCAACTTTAAAATTTAAATTGTAGAACTCAACTTCACCCAAAATATATTGAAGTGGTTCAAACTTCCCTCTTCTAGCAATAAATTCTCTTAATTGCACTATTTCTTCTTCAAGCAAAGGTCTATCAAATGCTAAATATAAATCAAGTCTTTTACATTGAAGAACATGAGCCAGCAAAAGTTCAGCGTTCATTCTTGGTGATTCAATTCCTTTTTCTTCCAAATAACTTGTTGAAAGTTGAATTGCATTAAGGACCGTCAGTATTTGATTTTTATTATTCATATTGTTTAAAATAAAAAAGGGATGTGATAATTACATCCCTTTCAAACTAATTCTGTAATTAAATATTACTTATATGTTTCGAGAATATATTCTGCAACAGCTTTTGCCTCATTTGGTTTAAGACCTTGATTTGGCATTGCCGGATAATTGGGATCTACTTTGACCGGATTGAGTATAAATTGCACAAGTCCTTCTTTATCACCGTCATATTTAGGTAATATCTCTTTATACGGTGGTCCGACTAAGACTTTATCAAATTGGTGACATGCAATACACTTACCGTTGTAAATATCCTCACCGCTTATCGTGACAGTAGATAAACCCAAACTTGCTTTAAAATCTTCTTCATATTTGATAAACTCAGCTTCCAATCCGGCTAAGTGCTGCTTTGATGCCGTGCTAAATGCAATTTGATCTTTTGCATTAGAGAAAATAAATACGAATATAACCAACACAACCAATGTTGTTACATAGTTTACTTTAGAATCCTTCATCATGACATATAACAAGGTAGCAATAAGTAGCAATGAGATAAGCATTAACAAAATCGAGATAAACCCAAAGTAAGCTAAAGAACCCGGTGGTGTAAAGAACATTGTAAATAAAACAAATACCGGCAGAATAATCGTCAAAACTAATGAAAGATTTATCGAATACTCACGTACAAAACTCACATATTCTGAATCAGCCTGTTCATCTTGTTTATATTTATATGTATAAAATAATCCGGCAATTAATGTTACCGCTACAGATAAGATAAAAAAGTAAATTAAATAGGATAAGCTCTTTACTGAAAATAATGATGCGATAATAGAATAATCACTTCCCCACAGTTCAGAATTAGATGCCTGGGCGATTGCACCAATAAAGAGGAAAGCAGCTAATGAGAAAAATATCAAACTCCATAAATCTGTTTTTTCAAACTTATGTCTGGCATCGTTACCGTAACTTTCAAAAGTTTCTTTTGTGTCGGATTCATCAAAACTTATTTGCTTTGTTTGAACGTATTCGAAAATGGTTTTTAAGTTAAAACTGTGCTTGTAAGAATAAATCAGAATTATACCGATTATAAATGAAGCTGACGACAATAAAACCAAAGTCAAGACACTTGAGGAAGAATTCTGTAAAAGCTGTAAGTAACAAAACAATGTACTTAGTAGAGGAACAATACCTAAAGCGTACACAACACTTCTATTAAAAGTGACTATATTTATTAAATCCCGAGCATAACGTATATACTTGCCATCGTTCTCTTTTGTACTCTTCTTTTTGAGAATAATAGAAAGAAAGCTCGCCCCAATCAATAAAGATAAATACGGAAGAAATAACGTGAAAGTTAATCCGAGCAAATATTTTAATAATATCAAATGCTCATGAGATTGAGGAAGAGCTAAATTTTTTAGAAAATCCATACTGCATTTCCTTAAAGTTGTCTGAAAATAAGTTTATCGACTGAAATAATTATAACAACAATCAACACATATACATTTATCAATAAAAATGCTTTTCTAAAAACTCTCTTGTTTAAATAATCTTTAATAACATTTATTGATTTATATACTAACCAAAAACCGGCGACTAACAGTAGAACTGCCGTAATAATATTAGCATTAAAGCTAAATAAAGGAATTAGCAAACTGCTAATAGCCAAAGCTATTATCCACATATAAGTAATTCTGCTCAGTTGTGCATCAGAAAATATTTTAGTTAATGTCGGGAAACCAGCCTTTTCATAATCCTCACCATATATTAAAAGCAATAACCAGAAATGAGGAATTTGCCATATAAAGAAGAAAAGCGCTAAAGCTAAAGCTTGAGCATCCCATAAATAACCGCCCGCTGCCACCCATCCGATTACCGGAGGTAAAGCCCCAACAATTGATCCGGGAACAACTGCTAATGCATATCTCTTCTTTAATGGAGTATAAAATAAATTATACCAAAGAAGCGTAATCCATCCTAAAATTAAAGCCACATATCCGGATGAAAAATAAATTGATGCACTTCCAATAATTATAAGAACGATTGCAAATGTTAATCCGGCAAAAGGTGAAATCTTTCCCGATGCTAGTGGACGATTTTTTGTCCGTTCCATCATTGCATCAGTATTTATTTCTTGATAATGATTAATTGCAGATGATCCACAAGCTAAAATTAAAACACCGACTGACGGTAGAATAATTCTTGTCGAAAGCTCTCCTGCAAATTGAATAAACCCTACTGCTGTTGAAATCGCTATAAAAAAAGTTATTCTAATTTTTGCTAATTCAAGAAACGGATTGATTTTGTTTTTCACCGTTTCGAAATAATTACTCAATTTATACTCTTTATACTCTCAATAACTTCTAATAATTCATCATCGTTAAGATTATAAGTTTGTACCGGCATCATTCCATAAACAAATCCTTTCACGATATCGGCATTGGGATCGATGATTGATCTTCGAATATATTCTTCATCAACAATAATTTCTCTTTCTTCACCATCGGTTAAAACAATTTTCTTGTTGCCGACTAATCCCTTAAATGATGGAGCTAATTTTTCCGTTCCGTCGATAGTATGACAAGTCATACAACCTTTTTCAACCAACAACGAGTGATTTGTTAATTGTGCCATTGGAACTTCTTCATTCAATATATCAGTAGAATCATTTTGCGCATCCGAATCATACCATGATGCAAACTCACGCTCATCCATTGCTATCACGGCACTGTACATCATAGAATGTTTTAATCCACAATATTCCGCGCAAGCAATATCGTATCTTCCTATTGTTTCAGCCGTAAAAGATAAATAAGTTGTTCGACCGGCAATAACGTCTTCTTTAATTCTAAAAGCCGGGATATAAAGAGAATGGTTTACGTCAGCTGATTCCATAGTTAACCTAATAGGTTTATCTACAGGAATATATAACGAATCAGTTTTCTTGCCATTGGGGTAATTGAATTCCCAAGCCCACATTCTGGCAGTAACTTCAATTTCAAATGCATCTTCCGGGATATATCTAATTTTGCTAAATCCTAAATAACCATAATAAAACATTGCTAATACCAGAATTGTCGGAATGCCGATCCAAAGAATTTCTAACCATAAATTTCCATGAATATCAACCGGTTTGTGTCCTTTCTTTCGATGATACTTGAAAACAAAAAATATCATCGCGACCGTAACCCCAATCAGTAATACTACGGAAATCGCGACAATAAAAAGCATTACATCGTCAACGGTCTCAGTAGTGGATGCCGGAGCTGTGCCAGATAAAAATCCAAACATTATCAACCTCACCTATAAAAAACATCAAAGAAAGTTAAAATAAATATTACCAAGAGTGTCATGCCGCTTAAAAGCAAGAATACTTTGAAGATTGCATCTTCATATTTTATATGCATAAAAAAATTAATAACCAGCATAGATTTAACCGCAGCAATAAACAAAGCAATCGGTAATGCAATTTTTCCAAAATCAACACCGGCTACAGTTACAGTAATTGATGTTAATGCAATTAATGCAAGCCAAACAAGAATATATATTCCATAACCGTGTGAATGTTCTTTATGTTCTGTATTTCCATGTTCCATCAAAACCTCAATGTATTAAATAGAATAGTGGGAATAAGAAAATCCAAATCAAATCTACTAAGTGCCAATAAAGTCCACCGTTTTCTAGTTTAACATAATTGTCATGAGTAATTTTATCGCGTTTAATAAATACATATAAGAATGCAATAATTACTACACCTATAATCACGTGAAGGGCATGTAAACCGGTCATCACAAAGTAAAGTCCAAAGAATAGTATTTCACCGTTTTGTTTATTAAGAAGTTCTTCGGATCCCGGATAAATACCATGACTAAATTTAGCTGACCATTCAAAATATTTTACAACCATAAACACAAATGCGAAACCAATAGTTACAGCTAAATAAAATAATGATAATTTTTTATGCATTTTCTGCAGCGCAACAATCGCTAAAACCATTGTGAGTGAACTTGTAAGCAGTACAATTGTATTGAATGTACCCATTGCGGTATTTAATTCTAGAGCAGCAAGTTTAAATAGCTCCGGGTGTTGGAATCTATAAACAGCATAAACTAAAAACATACCGCCGAATAAAAGTACCTCGGTAAATAGGAAAACCCACATCCCCATTTTTGCACCGAGATCATCTCTATGTACGTGGTGAACAGCGGTAGTGTTACTTTGACTCATAATCTAACTCCTTGAGTTGGCTGAAGTCATAAGGTTCATGATTAACTGTAATTTCTTTATCAAAATTTAAAAGCGGCGGTGGTGACGATGTATGCCATTCTAATGTAACTCCGCCCCACGGATTGTGATGCGCTTTTTTACCTTTCTTAACTGCTAAATATAAATTCAAAAATATTGATACAAGTGTTGCAAACATCAGCCAAGAACCTATAGTTGATAGCATTTGTAAATCTGCAAACTCAGGTAAATAATCATAATACCTTCTTGGCATACCTTGATAACCCATTATGAATTTTGGGAAATACAGTGTATTAAATGCGATGAAATAAAACAGTGCGTTGAGATTCGCCCATTTAATATTATACATTTTACCGAACATCTTTGGAAACCAGTAATACATCGCGGCAAAAACTATAGTACCTGTACCACCGAACATTACATAATGAAAATGGGAGACGACAAAATAAGTATCATGAACGTGTATATCAGCAGTAATACTTCCTAATACCAAACCGGTTAAACCACCAATTGAAAATAGGAATACAAATGACATAACCCAATTGAACGGTGGTTTCGGATCTATACTTCCCTTATACATTGTGGCAACCCAGTTAAAGACTTTAACACCGCTCGGTAAAGCAACAATATATGTAAGCAATGAAAAGATAACTCTTGATGTATCACTCATACCGCTAGTGAACATATGGTGTGCC
The DNA here is from genome assembly GCA_030584085.1 of Melioribacteraceae bacterium. Taxonomy (NCBI): domain Bacteria; kingdom Pseudomonadati; phylum Ignavibacteriota; class Ignavibacteria; order Ignavibacteriales; family Melioribacteraceae; species Melioribacteraceae bacterium. The sequence continues at coordinate 1,723,905 of CP129490.1, read as the reverse complement.
CAAACAAGATATCCGACAAAAGCAATTGCCAAACTTGACATTGCAATTGGTGTATATCCAAAAATTGTCCTTCTAGAAAAAGTTGGAATTATTTCCGATACAACACCCATTGCCGGAAGTATCATGATATATACAGCGGGATGAGAATAAATCCAAAACATATGTTGAAAGAGAATCGGGTCTCCACCTAGTGCCGGATCAAAAATTCCGACTCCAAAAGATCGTTCTATTATCACTAGTAAAATTGTAATACCAACAACCGGAGTTGCAATTACTTGAATCCACGCAGTTGCATACGTTGACCAAACAAATAACGGCATCCTAAAAAAATTCATTCCCGGAGCACGCATTCTATGAATAGTAACAATAAAATTTAATCCGGTTAATATCGATGAGAATCCAAGTACAAATGCGGCAAAAAGCGGAAGTGAAACACTTGTTGTAGTTCTGACGCTATATGGCACATAGAAAGTCCAACCGGTATCTATCGGACCGCCTTGCATAAATAAAGATAAAATTACAAGGATGCTTCCTATTAAGTAAATCCAATAGGATAATAAATTTAATCGAGGAAAAGCAACGTCTTTTGCCCCGAGTTGTAAGGGAAGAAAAAAGTTTCCGAATATGGCGGGAATTCCCGGAATGATAAACAAGAAAATCATTATGACGCCATGAAGCGTAAATAATGTATTATATTCTTGTGCCCCCATAATCGTTTCGCCGGGCGACATCAATTCCAATCTCATTAACACGCCGAATAATGCACCAACAAAAAAGAATGCGGTAATAGTAACCAAATACATCAAACCGATTCGTTTATGGTCTGTACTAAATAGCCAAGAGCGAATTCCCTTACTACTTTTAGTAGTTCCTTCCTCAAAAAATGACTTACTGGCTACATGAGCGTTTGCATCAGCCATTTATATCTAACTCCTTTAATTCTTAGAATCTTTTCGTTTTTTTACCAAAAGCACAGTTAAGAAAATACCAATCATAATTAACATTACCGAACCGATAATTCGAGTAATGTTAAGTGAATAACTTCTTCCTTCAGGGTCATAACTAAAACAAAATTGTAAAACCTTTGCTACAGTAGGATTAGTCTTTCCACTTCCGGCATCCAGCAACGCCATCTTTACATCAAATGGATTATAAGTTGAACCGAAAATATATCGAGATATTTTACCTTCCGGAGAAATTGCAATCAATGCTCCGGCATGCAAAAAATCATCTTGTGTCGGCTTATAATAAAAACCAACTGCATCAGTAATTTTTTTAATATTTTCTTCATTGCCGGTCAGGAATGTCCACGCTTCTTCAGGAAAATTTCTTCTGAAACTATTGAAGTAATTTTTTTTCCAGTTGGCAGCTAATTCCGGAGTTTCGCGTGGATCAAAACTCAGCGTAATGATTTTAAATTCTTCATTCGGTTCTAACTGAACTCTATCAGCTACCCAAGTTAGTTCTGTTAATAGCGGGCTGCATATTCCGGGACAATCATAATATACAAGTGCTAATAAAAAAGGTTTATCAATAATTTCATTCAATTTTACGGTATCGCCATCGGATGTAAAAAATTCAACATCCATTGGAATGAAGTCTCCAATTTTTTCGTCAATACCAACTTCAATTTCTTGACCATTTAGATGTAGAGAAATGGCAATAGTTATAAGAAGTATATTAAACAATCGTTTCATTATACTGAAGCACTTCCTAAGACATTTTTCAAATAGTTAAATAATTTCTGCCAACCATCTTGCTCTAAAGTATTTACATTAGCTGAGAAACCGATCTCATTAAAATTTGAGCTGGATATTTGAACGAATTCCTCAAGCGAAAGTGAATTTAAGTTTATAGAAGCAAAAGAAGAAACAACTCTATACTGATTAACGGCAACATTATTAAATATATCTCTTCCTTCAATTGAAGGATGATTATTCATATATATCATGATATTTGCAAGTTTTGGACTGACTGACTTTTCTTTTACTACCAAATCAATCGCTTCATCAAGTGTAATCTGATTTGAAGTTGCCTTTCCTTCAGTAAGATTATATGTAACATCTGCTTCTTGAATTTGATCTTCGGTAATTTCAGGATAATCAGCAAGTGTTCGAATGTATTGAATCATTGCGATTCTATCAACCGGTGGCATATATTCATATGCAGCCATTCCGTTTTTTACGATGCCTTCTTCAAGAGTTTTATATAAGTTTACAAAATCGGTTCCATTAGTCCAGCCGGATAAATCTGTTAAATTTCTTGGAGGAGGATTCAAAGCCACACCGGCTGCTCCATCACCCAAACCGTTATTACCATGACAACTTGCGCAACTCTGTTGATACAGTTCTTTCCCTTTTGCAATAAAATCACTCGAAGGATTTTTAATTACTTCAAGATCAACTGCCGGCATAATAGCACCTTTTTTAGCGGATATTGTTCTTTTAACCTCATCTTCAATCGGTGCATTTACTTGTGCTGTGTTCTCAGAAATCGCATTTAAATTTTTGACATAAAATATTCCCAGCATTAGCATGAGAATAAAGAAGTAAGGGAAAACCCATCCGAATAATCTCTTAGGATTTTTCAACAACGCTTTAAAATCAATTTCAGGTTCGTATTTTTTATTAGGGTTCATAACTTTATTCCGTTAGAGTCTAAAATCTAATCCTCGTTTAAGTTTAGGATCACCGATAGGAATTATATTTTCTTTTTTAGCTTTCAATCCAAACACAATTACCATAATACCAAAGGCTAAGAAAGGAAATCCAAGTTCCATCCAACCGAATGGGACGGAATCTTTACTGTAAGTCGGCATAATCAACCAGTATAAGTCAATCATATGAGCTACCAGAATCCAAATAGCCATAAACTTCAACCTCTTTGGATTTGTTTTAGAAGGTTGTGATACTAAACCAAAGTATGGAACAACAAAATGAACAACTATTAATATAATCGAGACAATTAACCAGTTACCTTCCCACCTCTCTAAGTACCAAAAAGTTTCTTCCGGTAAGTTTGCATAATAGATTAAAAGGAATTGGGAGAATGCTATGTATGCCCAGAAATTTACAAATGCAAACATTAGCGCACCAAAACTATAATAATGATCAGTCTTGATTCCTTTTACAAATATTCCCTTTTCATTTAAATAAACTACGAGATATGTAGCAACGGCAATAGCTGCGAGAATTGTTCCGGCAAAATAATAAACGCCGAATATTGTGCTGAACCAATGTGGTTCTAAGCTCATTATCCAATCGATAGAAGCAAGTGTTATTGTTATAGCAAATATCGGCATAAAAACAGCCGAGGTTTTGATATTTGCAGTAGTCAATTTTTGATCACCGGTACTATCTTGCTTTTTTGAGCGTTTTGTAAAGAGAACGTAGAACAATATCCAGATTAAAAAGATTGCTATAATTCTTATTGTAAAAAATTGAACATTGAGATAACCTGACTTCCCTTTCAATATTTCATCATTCATTACATCTTCTGTATGCGTCCAGTGAAACATATCATGCAAATTAAAATAAATTGGTATAGCAACTATCGGAAGTATAAATAGAATTGCTCCCAAAAATTCTGGTATCCTCCTAAATGGAGTGCTCCAAACAGCACCTGCTAGATATTCAACTGCTACTAAAAATAATGACCCAACACCGATACTGCTTAAAAACATAAGCAATATCAAATTATTGAATGAACTTCGGGTTGCATCAACAAAGAAAGATAAAATTACCAAAACTAATCCGATAGCAAAAAGTGCAATTCCGGCTTTTCCAAAACCTGACGGTAATTCCTTTCTAGAATATTCAATTTTTGTTTCTGATGAACTCATTATAGATCAGACTCCTTGGCATTTAATGCACGTTGTAATGCTCTGATGTATAAAACAGTTGCCCACTTTTCTTCTCTGGTCATTTGAGTTGAATACGAAGGCATGACATTTTGTCCTTCTGCAATTACGTGATAAATTCTTCCATCACTCCAAGTTCTGACTTTTTCTGAATGAATTGAAGGTGGATTAGGAAATTGTCCCCTTAGTCTGCTGTCACCTTCTCCAAAATAACCGTGACACGGACTGCAGAAGATATCGTAATTCTTTTTTCCTAGATCTAAATTCTCTTTAGTAAAATCGAGTGGATTTATTAAATTCTTTTCCGCTAGTTCAGGCTGGCCATAGTATGGATACGGGATTGTTCCTCTTGAAATTGTTCCTTCAACTGGTGGACGCATGGAAAATCCATCGGCAAACAATGTGGATGTTTCTTGTGGTAATAATTTATCTTGTTCCATCATCCAATTAAATGGAACCATAAACATTAACTTATTCAAAGAGAAATAAGTAACACCGGATATCAGAATTGCAGTAACTAAAAGAAATCCTAAAAACTTTGGTTCAAGCACACGTGGATTTGTACTTACTTCTTCATCATCCCAATAAATTTCATTAACTTCTGATGCACCAATTTCACTTAGGAATCTCTTTACTTCCCCATAATTGAATAATTCATCGTCTGCTTGAATAACCACACCAAACTTATCACTCGAAACTTTTTTCATATAATCGGTATCATGCAGCGGATGAGAATTATTAGGGAATTTGAAAAAGAAGAAAAGCATAGTAACAACAGTTCCAATAGCTGCTGCCAAAACTGTTACTTCAAACATTATAGGAACATATTTTGGGAATGCAAAAAATGGTTTACCACCTATAATCTGCGGGTAGTCAATTGCAGACATCCAAAATGTCATTAATAATGCAGCAAGTGTACCGCTTAATCCAAAAATCAAAGCTGCATAACCCAATTTAGATCGCCCCAATTTCATTGCTTGCGGCATACCATGAATTGGATAAGGTGTGTTCACATCAAATTTTTTGTAACCTTTTTCGGCTGTTTTTTCAGCCGCATGTATAATCTCATCAGGAGTATTGAATATTGCCGATATCGCAAATAAAACTTTTTCACTCATCATCAATGATCCTTATGTGAAGGTTGTGAGTCATCCAAAACAGCTTTAACTTCTGCAATTGACACAACCGGTAATGTTTTCGTAAATAATAACATAAGTGTAAAGAATAACCCAAAGCTACCAATCAATATTGAGAAGTCTGTAAGTGTTGGTGTATAATAAGCCCAACTAGAAGGTAAATAATCTCTTGATAAAGACGTAACTGTTATAACAAATCTTTCAAACCACATACCGACATTAACAAGAACACCAATAACAAACATTGCCGGAATTGCTCGTCGAATTTTTTTGAACCAGAATAATTGCGGGAAAATCACATTACAGGAAACCATAATCCAATATGCCCAAGCATAAGGACCAAATGCTCTGTTGATAAAAGTAAACTGTTCAGGCTGAACGCCGGAATACCAAGCAATGAAAAACTCCATTGCATATGCATAACCAACCATACTTCCGGTTAGAACTATAATCTTATTCATTTTTTCAAGTGTGTCTATGGTAATGATGTGTTCGAAGTTGAATATTTTTCGAATGAAAATCAGGACGTTTTGAACCATCGCAAAACCTGAAAAAACAGCGCCCGCAACAAAATAAGGCGGGAATATGGTTGTATGCCAACCGGGTATAATTGAAACTGCGAAATCAAAACTCACAATTGTATGAACCGATAATACGAGCGGAGTTGCAAACCCAGCCAATATCAAATAAACCATTTCATAATGCTGCCAATGTCTGTTCGAATGTCTCCAACCAAGACTAAATACAGAGTAAATGATTTTCTTAATTTTATTAGTCGTTCTATCTCGCAATGTTGCAAAATCCGGAATTAATCCAACGTACCAAAAAATAAACGAAACTGTTAAGTAGGTAGAAACCGCAAAAACGTCCCACAATAAAGGTGACGAAAAATTAACCCATAAAGAATGCTGATTCGGATAAGGGAAAAGATAACCTGCTAACCAAGGACGCCCAACGTGAATAAGAGGAAAAATACCGGCAGTCATAACTGCAAATATTGTCATACCTTCGGCAAATCGTGCAATACCGGTTCTCCATTTCTGTCTAAATAAAAAGAGAATTGCAGAAATAAGTGTACCGGCGTGACCAATACCAACCCAAAACACGAAGTTAACAATCGGAAAACCCCATCCAACCGGATTATTGTTACCCCACAAGCCGGTTCCGTAATAAAACGAAAGTCCCAATCCAATAACACCAATCATCAACATACTAATAGTCACTGCAAGAGCAATGTAATATTTTTTATCCGGCATGCTCTCAAGCGGCTTAGCAATTAAATCATCAATTTGCCTTAAGGAAGGTTTATTTTCGATAACAGATAATTCTTGTGAGTAGTCAACTGTGGACACTAGACTTCCTCCGAGTGAATATTTCTTAATTTAGCTAAATAGGTTACGTTAGGTCTTACATTTAATACTTCCAAAACATGATAGCCGAGATCATGATTTCTATATTTATACACTTCTGAATTCTGATCGTTTATATCACCAAATTTAATTGCATCAGTTGGACAAGCTGTTTGACATGCTGTCTTAACATTACTTCCAATTACTTCACGTCCTTCACGAATTGCATTCTCTCTTTCATCCATAATACGTTGAACACAGAATGTACATTTTTCCATAACGCCGCGTGATCTAACTGTCACCTCAGGATTATTCACCAATGAAGTTACATCATTTTCATAATACGCATTTGCAAAATGATCTCGGAAATTATAGAAGTTAAAACGGCGAACTTTATATGGACAGTTATTTGCACAATACCTTGTACCAACACATCTGTTATATGCCATTTGATTCAATCCGTCGGTACTATGATTTGTCGCATTTACCGGGCAGACATTTTCGCAAGGCGCGTTGTCGCAATGCTGACATAACATTGGTTGATTGCTAACAATCGGATCTTCCGGAGTACCGGAATAATATCTATCGAGTCTGATCCACTGCATTTCTCGTCCGTTTGCGACTTGATCTTTTCCAACCACCGGTATATTATTTTCAACATTACATGATGTGACACAAGCAGAGCAGCTTGTACATTTATTTAAATCTATTGCCATTCCCCACTTAACACCTTCATAAGCAAACGGCTCGGTAATATTTAATAATTTATGTGAACCATGATGTAAAAACTTAGGATCTGTTTTGTATTTTTCTATAGTTCCTTCTTGAATAATATCTCTGATCAAGTGAAAATCTTTTACTAATGAATCATCAACTGCGTGATGTTCTTGAGTTGAAACCAATGCATAGGTAGAACCGGTTTTACTTACGGTTGCATTTCCTAGAATGTATTGAGTATTATTCTCGACATAATTCAACAAATTATTTGCATTGAAGCCAACATTACTTCCGGCTTCACCGGCAACAGTTCTTCCATAACCCAACTCTATCGTAATAAGGTCATCAGCCATACCGGGTTGAACAAATGCAGTAATTTCGAGTTGTGAATTGTTTATTTCAATTTTTATTACATCATTATTTTCAACCGATAATTTTTCAGCAGTAGCGGGAGACAATGCAGCATAATTATCCCATGTAACTTTTGATACCGGATGGGGAGTTTCTTGAAGCCAACCATTGTTTGTGAATCTTCCATCACCGATGAAATAATTTTTCTGAAGTTGAACAGCGATGGACTCGGATACTTTACTTTCTTTGATAGATTCGAATGCACTTATTTTGAATGCTAATTTTAATGAATCATTCTTTATTGCGATGACACCATCATGAAGAGTGGTAAACCAAAATGTATTGAAATCGACAATAGTATTGAAATTAGAATAAACCAATTCTCTAAAATTATTCATCAAGTATTTATGATAAATATCATCGGAATAATTTTTATTATTTATCCAATTAAATACAATTGCTTCTTTCTGTCTAGAATCAAATAACGGAGAAATTACAGGCTGCTGTGTTGAGTAAACATCGCTTCTAACTTGGAAGTCATTCCATGACTCAAGTGTATGATTTATAGGTAATGTATAAAGACATTTCTCTGAAGTTTCATTAATATTTTCTGACAATGAAATTGTAGTTTTTACATTAGCTAAGGCAGAAACATAATCTAATTTTCCCGGAAAGTGATAAACGGGATTAGTATCAAAATGAATTACTACTCCGACACTTCCGGATTTCATATTTCCAATTAATCGCTTGATATCTTCTGCGCTGCTCATTGATAGCTGTAACGAAGAATATGAATTTTCATTATACAAAGATGAATTACCCAGCACTTCATTAAGAAGATTTACTGCGATATGTACTTCTTTATCAAGAGTTTCACCGGCTAAAACAATTGCCTTACCTTTATTTTGGATGAGATCATCAACCAGGCTAGCAATATACTTTTCGTTTAAATTATGCTTTGTGACAAAACTTTTTAGATCATGTTTTGAGATTAACGATGTAGCTGAAGAACTTAGCGATATTTCCGAAGCATTTCTTCTATTTACTATTTCATTGAGTAAAGCCAGAACAAATTGTAATTGATAATCGGGACGAACACGTAAGCGGTAGTCTGCATTGGTACCTGTTAAACTCATCCCACCTTCTGCTACATACAGACGATTAAAATCAGTTCCCTTCATTAAATCTCTTCTTGATGCAAACTTTCTCATGTTTTCAACGGAAGAATTTTCTTTACCTAAGAAATCAGAATCTAATGATAGAATTACATCAGCTTCATCAAGTTTTATAGCCGGAATTGTATCAACGCCATAGGATTCTTTCCATGCATCTCTTTTATTTTTATCATTAATTAATTCGTATGAATAAACTTTTGCAGTGGGAAATTTATTTACAAAATCATTTAATAGACGAGCTGTTGTTGGAGATGTAATTGCTCCGGTTATTATTGCAATTTCTTTATTTGATGTGTCTGCTGAATTCAACTCTGCGATAATGTCAGAGTTAACGGTATCCCAACTCGTCTTACTATTCCCTTTTAATGGATATTGCAATCTTTCCGGATCATAAAGGTTAAGAATTGATGCTTGACCAATTGTACATAACTTTCCTTTATTAACCGGATGGTCAGGATTACCATCAACTTTAATTGGTCTTCCTTCTCGTGTCTTAACTAAAATTCCACAGTTTTGGGAACATTCTGTACAAGTTGAAGCATAAAAATTCGGTTTTCCCGGTAATACTCCTTCCGGTCTTTTGTTGTAAGGCACAATCTCACCTTTATCACGATAATCTGTGCAAGAAGTAACTGCAAAAGCAGCAGAAGCCGAGAGTAGAGCTAAAAATTTTCTTCTTGAGACACCGTTAATTTCGGAGGGTTCAAAATCATCCGTAACCCCTTCTTTGAATTCGTTTACTTTCGATTCAAAGACTGCATCATTATCATGATATTCTTTAATGCTTCGCCAAAAATTCGGATTATTGATTTTTTTCTTATCAGACATTCTTAAAAACCTTATTTAGTTCTTTTGACCGCATCCGGATGCAGTTTAACTTTTTTAGTTACTGAAATTCTATTTGTTCTATCAAAATACTTGAGAGGAGTGTTTGTAAAAAATGCGGTTCCGATGGCGGCAAACCCGCTTAATGCAAAAAATTTTCGTCTGTTTAATTTTGTTTTCATAATTTTCTCTTATCTATGACAAGCTGCACAATTTTCCGGTCCGATTTTTACATTTTTAAGATATGGTAAATGTTCTTCCGGGCTTCTGTGACATGCTAAACAATCTCCCATTGTAAATCCTTTTACTTGTTTAACAACATCCATTTGAGCAACATCTCCATGACAAGATTCACATTCTATTTTATTATTAACGTGAACACTATGATTAAAGTATGCATACTCAGGAACTTTGTGAATTCGTTCCCATGGTAATGGTTTGTTATTCTCGTAATACTCTGTCAACTTAATAATTTCCGGTTGATTTTTTCGTGCAACTGAGTGGCAATTCATGCAGATGTTAACGGAAGGAATTAAAGCATGTCTTCCCTTTTCAACACCGGTATGACAATATTGACAATCGATTTCCATTAAACCGGCATGAAGTCTATGTGAGAAAGCAATCGGTTGTTCGGGTTCATAACCAATCCCGTCTCTTTCGGCTCTTGATGCATAAAAAGTTATTACGAATGTTGCTGCTACTACAAATAATGTTAATGGAAGGCGAATTTTAAGAGTATAGTCAAGTAAAGTTTTTTTCATCAGTAACCTTTAGCTACAACGTTTTCCTATTAAGTTATTTTAATCCTTTCGGGGAACTCAAATAATTATTAATGCTAAATATTTTCTGTTAATTAATAGGTATGACTTTTTTAATGATCAAGATTAGATAAGATAAATAATCTTATTTAATCAGTCCGAAAAATAAAAAATTACGATTAAAAACAAAAGAAAATCTACTCAAGAATAGATATTAAATTTCTAATTAGTTTCGTCTCTGGACGACAAAATCTACTAATTCAGTTAAAGACTGTTTGTATTGACTTTCTGCAAAGGTATTGAGACTTTCTTTTGCCTTACTTATCCACTTTTCTGCCTCTTTTTCAGCATATTCAATCCCGCCATTTGTCAAAACGAAATCAATCACTTCTTGAATTCTGCCCTTTTTGCGTTCACTTTTGATAAGATTAATAATTCGTTTTGCTTCACTTTTATCGACATTTTTAAGAGAATAAATCAAAGGTAGGGTGATTTTTTTCTCCTTGATATCACCACCAAGAGGTTTTCCCAAAATTTTTGTTTTCCCAGTATAATCCAATATGTCGTCTTTTATTTGAAAAGCTATACCCAAAGCTTCACCAAAGCTTCTCATAGCTTGTATTTGACCTTCATTCTGGGTTGCACTTTTTGCACCAATCTCGCAACAAGTTGAAATCAGCGATGCGGTTTTGTCAGAAATTATTTTATAATAAGTTTCTTCGTCGATATCCAATTTTCTTGTTTTGCTAATTTGAAGAAGTTCACCTTCCGACATTCTTTTTACAGTATCAGTAACAATTCTCAAAAAATCGAAATCATTACCATCAACCGCAAGCATTAATCCTCGTGAAAGAAGATAATCTCCAATCAAGACGGCTACTTTATTTTTCCAGACAGCATTTATCGATGGTAGTCCTCTTCGTGTTTCAGCGGCATCAACCACATCATCATGAACTAGAGTTGCTGTGTGGAGCATCTCAACTAAAACTGCACCTCTATAAGAACGATCAGAAATCCCTCCGCTTATACCTGCAGAAAGTAAAACCAAAACCGGACGGATCTTTTTACCTTTTTGTTTTAAGATGTATTTAGTTACTAAATCAACTAAACCAACTTTAGATTTGATTGAGGATTTAAATTTATCGTTGAAGGATTCGAGTTCTTGTTGAATGGGAAGGATTATTTCTGGAAGTTTAATCTGAGACACTCTTTCTCTGAAATATTTTTGAAACAAAAATACTTATTTCATATAATAAAACCAACGGAACGGCTAGAAGTACTTGAGCTATTGGGTCTGTGCCCGGAGTGAGAATTGCTGCTGCGATTAGAATACCAACAATTGCATGCCTTCTATATTTTTTCATAAACGCGGGAGTTAATAACCCTAATCTGGATAAAAAGAACGACATCATTGGTAATTCGAAAACAATTCCGGCTGCAAGCATCACACTGATAATAATGGAAAAGTATTCATCAATCGCAAAGTTGTTCTCAATTAATTCGGAACCAAATTTACCTGCAAATGACAGAGTAAACGGAAGCATCACAAAATAAGCAAACACAATTCCACCAAGAAAACATAATGTGGAAAATCCCACAACCGCGGTTACATATTTTTTTTCGTTCGATCGTAAAGCCGGAGAGACAAATAACCATAGTTGATAAAAAATGTTGGGGATACTCAATATTATACCGACTATGAATGCAACTTGAAAATACAAGAATAATTGTCCGAAAGGTCTTAGGTTTTGAAGACTTATATCAGCATGTTGAGCCGGACGCAGTAAGATGTGATCAATGATTATATCAATAAAAATCCAAGCAACAACAGTACCGACAGCTATTCCAATTAAAGAGTATAGAATTCGCCAACGTAATTCCTCAAGATGATCTAGGAAAGACATTTCGACTTCAGGTGATTCATCGTCTTCTAATTTCTTTTCTTCAGAACTCACTTAATTACTTATGATCTAAGTTCGGGATATAGAGGAAAATTTGAACAAAGTGATTTAACTTCCTCTTTAATTTTGGCTAACTCACTTTCGTTTTCATGGTTTACTAATGCAGAATTTATCAATTCTCCAATCCGATCCATCTCATTTTCTTTCATACCACGGGTTGTAACTGCTGCTGTTCCTATTCTAATTCCGCTTGTTACGAAAGGACTTTTCTTATCGAACGGAATCATATTTTTGTTAACGGTAATGCCCGCCGCACCTAATGTATTTTCAGCTTTCTTACCGCTGATTTCCTTATTCGTTAAATCAACTAACATAAGGTGATTGTCTGTTCCGCCGGAAATAATTTGGAAATCATATGATATTAATTTCTCTGCTAATCTTTTTGCATTCTTAATGACTTGCTGAGCATAAATTTTGAAATCATCGCTTAATGCTTCTTTGAATGCTACAGCTTTAGCCATAATAACATGCATCAACGGACCGCCTTGAATACCCGGCATAACCATTGAATCAAATACTTCTGACATTAATTTTGTACGATCTCCCTTCGGAGTTTTAATTCCCATTGGATTTTCTCTGTCTTTACCGATAAGAATTATTCCACCACGCGGACCTCTCAGTGTTTTATGCGTTGTAGAAGTTACAACATCACAATAATCAATTGGGCTATTTAATAATCCCTTAGAAATAAGTCCGGCAGGATGTGCCATATCGCAGAGTAAAAATGCACCAACCTTATCAGCGATCTCTCTGAAAGCTTTATAATCCCAATCACGTGAGTAAGCGCTTGCGCCTGCAATAATAAGTTTCGGTTTTTCTTTTACCGCAAGGTCTTCAATTAAATTATAATCAAGTTGCTGATTTTTTTCGCTTAACGTATAACCAACAGATTTATAAATTTGTCCGGAAAAATTCACGAATGATCCATGAGTCAAATGTCCACCGTGGTCTAAACTTAAACCTAAAACTTTATCTCCAGGTTTAAGCAATGACATGTAAACAGCCATGTTTGCTTGTGAACCACTGTGAGGTTGGACGTTAACATATTCAGCATGAAAAAGTTCTTTCAGTCTTTCACGAGCTAGCTCTTCAGCCATATCAACATATTCACAACCACCATAATATCTTTTACCGGGGTAACCTTCTGCATATTTATTAGTCAAAATAGAACCAGCCGCAGCTAAAACAGGCAGAGATACAAAATTTTCCGAAGCAATTAATTCTAAGTGATCTTCTTGACGATTTAATTCTAAATTTGCGACTTCAAAAATTTCCGGATCGTTCTTCAAATATTCTAACATTTCTTAAATCCTTGTTTATGGAATTGTAACTGATCTGCCTATCCAGTCGTAACATTTACCTTCGATTTTAATACTTTCACCAGATTTTAATTTTCTGAAAAAGTAATCTTCTTGTGACGGGATTGAATTTGCAAGTGCCGATACTCTTTCTCTTGCAGTGCTGCTATAACTTCCACCCATTGCTGCTGCTCTTCTATAAGTATCAACTGCAAGTAGATAAACCAATTTATCCATAAAATCGAATCCACAACTTCTTGCAGCTTGCTCATAGAGTGTTCCTTCGATATAAACTGGGTAATCCCAACTTGGATTAGCTGATGAAGCTTTTTGTAAAAATGATCTTGCCGCAGAAAGTTGACCTTGATTCTTATACATAACAGCAAGATTTACATAGTGTTCTGCATTTTCAGGTTGAAGATCAATCAATTTTTTATATGCGGTAACTGCTTTGTCTGTCATGTCCAATTTTTGATAAGCTGTAGCCAATTGATTCCAATAATTTATTACATCAGGACTTTTATCTACTAAGAATTCCAAACCTTCTATTGCTCGTTCATAACTTTTGTTTCTCATTGCAGTGTTAGAAAACTTCCATGCTTTTTCCATATTCTCAGGATCTAGCTGCCAAGATTTATAAGTAATCTCAACAAGTTCATCCATATCTTCCGCTAAATTCTCAATTCTCGAAATCCATGTAGCATTATCAGGTTCTTTCTCAGATAAATTTGAATACAGTTCCAACGCTTTCAACTTGTATCCATTTTCTTCAGTAGCATTATTTGCCAAAATAGTACCCAGTCTATCTTGATAAAACGTATCAAGATTCGGGTCTTCAGCTAATGCCTCTTGATATGCTTTTATGATTTCTTCGGTAGAAGGTTTAATCCAAGTCTCAATTACAAACGCTTTCTTGGCTAAGAAATAAGATTTTTTATCAGGTTCGTATTGAATAGCTTTTTCATACAGATAAAGAGTTGTGTCTGCAATGGCAGATTTTTCTTCATCAGTTGTTGCTACACTATCATACATGTAGAAAAGTGCTTCTTCCATTCGTGTGAAGATTTTGTATCTTATAAACTGCTCAGGATTTTCATTAACTACATTCCATCCATGAGGAAGCGCGCTAACGAAATCACCGTTTTTATGATATTCATAAAACAAACTAAATTCAGCCATTATCTCTTGGTTTTGAGCCAAGGAGTTTATGCTAAATATTGTTAAAATTATTGCGAGTAAGTTTTTAGTCCGTTTCAATTTCTTATCCCCTATTTTGTTTACCTCTCCGGTCTGATGAACCAGAGATCGCCAAAATTGATTGTTATAAAAGCTGCGAAAATATTCTCTTTCAACAAGTTAAAATCAGTAGTGCCTCGAATTCCATATTTCAAGCCAATGTCAATTGAATTATCAAAACCCATTGGGAATGACACTCCGGCATAAGCTGCCATTTCATCAATTCCCTTACCATTAAAAATAAACTGTGTTTGTTCATAACTTAAACCGCCACGCCAAATAACTTGCTGCCACGTACTACCATATCTACTAGAAGCGTGCCGATATTCAAAACCGATAGAATAACGATAAAAATCCCTTAAATACTCGGATTTGATTTTGTTTTCTTTAAATTGGGAAAATGGTTGATTCACAAAATCGACCATGAATGTATAGTTTTCACTCCAGTTAAATGCTAAACCAAGACCTAATCTGTGAGGAATCTCACGATCAAAACCTTTGCTCAGGTAATCTTCGTATCCATTAGAATTATTATATGCCCCAACAGAATCCACTTTAAGAGTCATACCAAATTGATAAGTTGCTCCTAATCTTAACTGAGATAAACCATCAATATTCAATACTTGTGATAAATCGGGCGAAATCAGACCAAATGAGAAACCCAATCCTCTACTTTTTAAGCCAAACACATACTCGGTGTTGGCAAAATCAGTGTTTTGCTCAAACTTAACGGACGATTTGTATTCTGATTTATCACTGTAATAATCAAATGTTCCGCCTAAGGCCAAATTAAATGGGAGTTTATATGAAAAACCAAGAAATGCTTTTGAAAGTCCGCCATCTCCGGAATATTCGAATGTGTGCTTTCCAAGAATCGGATCATCAACGTCGGATAAAACATCATAATTAATATTGCTGTAAGGTGTTAAACCTCCAACGAAAGTAATTCCGTAATCATTTGAAATTGGAAACGCAATTAAAAACCCACTGAAATCTGTCTCTGAATAAAAGGTTGATTGAGTCATATCAGCAATATCATATCCGGTGAAGGAAACACCAGTTGAGAATCTTGTCATGTCAATTTTATGCCAACCGGCAGGGTTTAACAAACTTATATGATCATGTTGAGCATAAGCCAATCCCGAAAAACCAGTTCCGGCATCTCTTGCTGAGTTTGAAACTAACAAATTACCAATTCCATAACGACTATAGATCGAGCCACCTGAAGCAAGTATTATTGAACTAAGCAAGAGTAACGATATTAAAATTTTATTTTTCATTTCCCTCAGTTAAAGACGTTATAGTAAATGACTAATTTAGGTCTAAGAGTTTGATCAGCAAATTTACTGCCGTAAACCACATATTTATCAACTGCGGAAATTTCGTTACTTAAAGTCAAACTCATTCCTTGATTTTCCTTACCGGAAACAAAAGCTTGAACGAATCTTGCAATATCACCTTTGAATTGTTTTCCGTCAAAATATAATCTCAAACCTCTTTGGTCGCTTGCAATTTCATTATTAGTACTATCAGAATATAAATGTAATCTTAATGAATCAGTATCCGGTGAACCGATATAAGATAAAGTTGAATCAACATTTAGAGTTAGTTCGGCTTTATTAATATTAACATGTGGAGGTAATTTAGATAAATCGAAAAACAATATACCACGTTGTCCTAAACCCGCTGTAAGTTGAATTCTATCTTCGGAAATTGCCGGGATTATTCCTTCAGGAATATGCACATCAAAAACTACCGGAGCTGAAATTGTATCTATTTTATTTTCAGAATTCTGAATCACAAATCTAATAAAAGGAGAATCCTCTTGGGAAATAAGTGGGAATGCTCGAAATCCATATAATAAGTTACCGCCTGTTGGAATTAATATCATCCCATAATTTGTTGCAGATGTATCACCTCTTAAAGTGTTTAACCATTTTAATGCAACAGCGGTATTAACATCAAACTTGATTAGCGAATCGGTAACTTCTTTTGTACTAGTTAACTCAACCGGATCGTACGTCAGCATAGCAAGCGAATCAGCATTAAAGCCTGACGATCCCCACGAAGAAGTAATTTCATGGACTGAAAAATTCAAGATTTGAGATCGATCACCAATCCGGTAAATTGGTCTCAGTTCTACTTCAGAACTAAGCACAGTAATAGATCCATCTTCTAATGCATCGCTTATTGAATCCGGTAAGAAAGTTCCGAATCTCAGGAGCATTGTTGATTTCACATATTCAAGATTACCGAGTAATACTCTGCTCGCCGATCCAAAATTTAGTGAATCGGTAACGAACGAAGAAGAGTTTTGTGCTAATGTATCGGTATCGCTACTAATTATTAGAATTTCTAATTGATCACCTATTAAATCCTTTCCAAGAGAAGTTGGATCATCTTGACAAGAAGTAAAGAAAACAATGAAAATTAGAATGAGTGAGGAAAATTTGACAAGCTGCAAAAAGTCACCTTTATTTAAAATCTTGCTTTATAAAATTAACTGCATTTAAAAAATCGCTAGCTACAAAATTGGGAGTTTTTCCCACTTTTTTCAAGCTATTTATTTCTTCCGAAATTGATTCTGAACTTAAAAGTATTGATTTAACACCGGCAGAAATACCACAAAGCACATCCGACGATTTATCACCTATCATATAAGAACCGGAAAGATCAATATTATTTTCTTCAGCAGCTTTAAAAATCATTTTAGGAGAAGGTTTCCTACAATTTTCATCATTTTCAGAACTAAACGAAGGATGAAATTCACAGTAGTAGAATACATCTATTTCTGCATTTTGTTCCGATAATAGACTATTAATTTTTCCGTTTACTCTTTTTACATCTTCGTGTGTTATTAATCCGCGGGCAATTCCCGATTGGTTAGAAATAACAATGATCTTAAAACCGAATTTTGACTTAAGTTCAAAAATACCTTCAGCAACACCGGGCAATAACTTAACTAAGCTTTCATCACCAAGATAACCCGGATCTTCATTAATAGTTCCGTCTCTATCTAGGAATACTGCACGATAGGACATTTTAGCCAATAATTTCTCGATAAAGATTTACGTAGTTTTTAGCAGAATTTAACCATGTGAAATTTTGTTTCATTCCTTCTTTCATGATCTTCTGCCAAGTTTCTTTATCTTTTGAATATATTTTAATTGCTCGTTTAATTTCTTTGATCATCTCTTTATGATCATATTTTGTAAATGCGAACCCTGTACCGGTTTTCTTTTTTTCATCAAAATTTTCAACTGTATCAGCCAAACCACCTGTTGCGCGTACGATTGGGATAGTGCCGTAAACTAAACTATACATTTGATTCAGCCCGCAAGGTTCAGATTTTGACGGCATTAAAAACATATCACTTCCCGCTTCAATTAAATGGGCTAGCTCATCATCAAACCCGATATAACATGAGAATTTATTTTTAAACTTAGAAATCTGTGATTCAAAAAATTTGTGATATTTCTTTTCACCTGTTCCGAGAATAATCAGATGAATATCCATCTTCATTAATTCACTAAAAGCTTTCTCGACAAGATCATGTCCTTTCGAATCCGAAAGTCTGCCGATCATCCCGATTACCGGAACATCTTCTTTATATTCAAACCCGAATCTTTCTGCAAGTTCCTTCTTGTTTTCCAATTTATGATCAAGATTTTTAATAGAGTATTTTTTTGCAATATGTTTATCTTTTTCCGGATTCCAAATTGCAGGATCGATTCCGTTTATAATTCCTGTTATATCTTTTTGACGTTTACATAAGATTGACTGTAAACCCGAACTTATTTCTTTATCTTTGCAGATTTCTTTGGAGTAAGTCTCACTTACAGTATTGATATAATCGGCATGTAATAAACCACTCTTCATGAAATTAATTTTTGTTCCGTTAAGAATACCTTTAGTAGAATTAAGTTCTTTTGGTAGTCCGGTTTTTACGAATGACGATTTTGGGAATTCACCTTGGAAGGACAGATTATGAATTGTAAATAAAGTCTTAATTTGCTTAAAAGTTTCGTCATCTTTATAAATTGTTTTATGATAAGCCGGAATTAAACCGCACTGCCAATCATTACAATGTATAATATCCGGAATCCAGCCAAGTTTACTGATTAATTCAAAAACAGATTTAGCAAGAAGAATAAATCTTTCATCGTTATCTTCGAATTCTTTACCGCTTAAAGGATCATGGTATAAACTTGGTCGGTTGCCGTAATATTCCGGATTATCTAAGAAATAAATTTGTACTCGAGCCTTTTGACCCACCAAGAATGATGATCGAAGTGAAAAAACGACTTCCTTTTCACCTATTTTTGTCGTTAAATCTTTAAGTCGTACAACTTCATGAATTTTATATTTTCGCTCGTCGATCGCACCATATTTAGGCACAACAATTCTGACTTGGTGCCCTAATTCCTGAAGTTTTTGTGGCAATGCAGAAGATACATCGGCTAACCCGCCTGTTTTAATAAATGGAACTACTTCTGAAGTAACAAATAAAATTTTTAACTTTTTGGAAGATGCCATTTGGAGTGCCCCTAAATTTTAGCATACAAAAATACAAAATTATTGACTTATTGACAAAAATGTGGGATATTAAAGTTTTTTCGAAATGTTGACTTACCGAGAAAACCTATCATATAAATAAATGCGAATCTGAGCAAAGAAATGAAAAAATTAATCTACAATCCTGCGCAAATATTAACAATTAACACCAATGGAAATAATCTGAAACGTGGTAAAGAGCAATCCGATGTCGGATTATTAGAAAACCATTCCATTGAAATTGAGAACGGAAGAATAAAAGATTTTATTAGAACCGGCGAAGCGAAAAAAGAAAGTTATGATGAAGTGATTGATGTTTCAAATAAAGTAATTCTTCCCGGATTAGTTGAATGCCACACACATACAACATTTGCCGGCTCGAGAGCAGATGAATTCCGAATGAAACTTGAAGGAATAGATTATGAAGAAATTGCAAAAAAAGGCGGCGGAATAATTTCTACAGTTAAAGCTGTTAGGCAATCTTCTTTTGATGAGCTAGTAAATATTGCTAAACCAAGAGTGGAATATTTTATTGAACAAGGAATTACAACTCTTGAAATAAAAAGCGGATATGGATTAAGTTTTTTTGATGAAATAAAATTACTCCAAGTAATTCAACATCTTAATAAGATTTTTCCGATCGATATTGTTGCAACTTTTTTGGGTGCCCATACTTTTCCGCCTGAATATAAAAAAGATCGCAAGAAGTATATCGAAATTATATGTGACGAAATGATTCCTTATGTCGCTGAAAATAAACTGGCTGAATTTTGTGATGTTTTTTGTGAATCGACTGCTTTCTCCGCTAAAGAAGTGGACAGAATCTTTAATGCAGCTTCTAAGCATAAACTAAAATTAAAACTTCATACTGAGCAATTTAATAATATCGGTGGATTGGAAACTGCAATTAAGCATAAGGCAATCAGTGTTGATCATCTCGAGGTCTTAAAACTTGAACAAATCGAATCACTAAAGAAGTCAAAAACCATTGCGGTGCTCTTGCCCGGTGTTTCATTCTTCCTCAATTATGATTACGCACCGGCGAGAGAATTGATTAAAAATAAAATTCCAATTGCATTAGCAACAGATTATAATCCCGGTTCTTCTCATATAGCAAACTTAAATTTTATAATGAGTCTTGCTGCATTGAAAATGAAATTATCAATTGAGGAAGTAATTACTTCTGTGACGATCAATTCTGCCGCTGCATTAAGTAAATCAAAATCTGTTGGAAGTTTGGAGATCGGGAAGCGAGCTGATTTTTCTGTATTCGATACAAACAACTATGCTGATATAGTTTATCAAGTCGGGAAGAATATTTGCGAAATGACAATTAAAGATGGTGAAGTGATTTATAAAAAATAGTATTCACCACAAAGGGCACAAAGAATCACAGAGTATTTCTTTGTGTTACTCCGTGTCCTTCGTGGTGATAAATCTTTTATAATTTAGATTCGACAAAGCTAAGAACAACGTTCAACTTCTTTATTGATTTTTCTTTCAATTCATCGCAGTTACTTTTCATTTCTTTCACAAAGTTTTCATCTTTTATAGCTTTTAGATTTATCAACACATTATAAATTCCACCCAGGACACCTGTGTAAGCACTTTGAGCTCCAACACCAACGTCTGTAATAGAATTAGGGTTTCCATGTTTAGCTACTACTTCTGCAATCTCTATCGCTTCAAGACTTAATAACGCTGTTGAGTAAGGAACTTGAACAGCAACTTTTAATCCTTCTTGCATAGCCACAGTTCTTTTCTTTTTTTCTTCTTCAGTTTTCTTCGGCATTCGCATGGCATCCATATACTGGTTGAATGCATTTGTATCATCATCAACCGACTTAACAAGTTTGGACTTAATTTCCTGACATCTTTCAGCGGCATCGTTTAAAATTTTGTCAACTTCTTCACTTCCCCTTTTGTTTGCTGTTAGATTAGCAACCATCGATGAAAGCGAAACTCCTAACGCTCCGGAAAGAGCCGCAATAGATCCACCACCAGGTGCCGGAGATTCTCTTGATACTTCATCGACAAAATCAGTTACTTTCATTTCTACTAAAGGGTTATCTAGATTTTTTGGAAGACCGAGAACTCTTTCCTCAATATTAAATTGTGAAACATCATTTAAGCCAAGTGACTGAACCGCTGTTTCCAAAATATCCTTAATTGGTATCCCGGCTGATCTGTGTTGATTTCTAAGATAAAATTTCCCGGTTTCTAATAATGCGGTATAAGGTACCATTCCAACTATTTCACTTCCGGTAACAACCAATCCCCTTTCCATCGCCAATCTTCTAGCTTCTTCAAGAACATGATGCATCGAAGTCACTTTGTAGTTTGTCAAGTTAATTGAAATTTGTGCACGGTTATATTCCGGAACCATCCAACCAATTGCTTTGCAATATTTAAACTTGCCCGGGATCTTTACTGATTCACTTTCCGGTTTAGAAGGGTCAATTCCATGTTGATCAAGAATATCGGCTAAATCATAACCGTGTTCTTTTTTGCAATGTTCAATTGTTTCTTGGATTGATTTGCCAATAAAATCGTGGTGACCGCAAGGATATTTTCCTTCTTCATATTTTAAGATGTTTTCACTTTTATAGTAAAACGAACCATCGGAAAGTTCACGGGCAGATCGTCCTTTCTCTCTAAGTTCGAAAGCAATATCAGTTGCATGTTTTGGTTCGCGTGTATTTAGATTAATATTATATGCGATTAAGAATTCTCTAACACCCATCACCGTCGCACCGGATTTCGCATTAAATTTTGTCGGACCGAAATCCGGTTTCCATTTAGGATCTTTTAACTTAGCTTCTAAAGCTTCATACTCTCCTTTTCTGATTACTGCTAAATTTTCTCTTTCGGGTAATTGAGCGGACTTTTCATAGAGATAGATCGGAATTTCAAGTTCTTCACCAACTCGTTTCGCAACATCTTTGGAAAGTTGGATACATTCTTCAATTGTAACTCCATTAACCGGAATAAACGGACAAACATCTGTCGCTCCCATGCGGGGATGGGATCCTTTATGTTTATTCATATCAATAAGCTCGGAAGCTTTTTTAATTCCTCTAAAAGCCGCTTCCTTAACTTGATTCGGATCGCCGACAAATGTGACAACAGTTCTGTTCATCTCCTCACCCGGATCAACATCCAATAATCTTATTCCCTCAACAGATTTGATCGCATCGGTTATTTGATTAATTACATCCTTGTTCTTTCCTTCGGAAAAATTAGGTACACATTCAATTAATTTGTCTGACATAATTCCTCTTAAATTTTATTCAACTAATTCTTTTCAAAATTTATTTTTATATCGCCGACCGGCCATCGCGGTTTAAGGTCAAGCGTATCGGGATAAAATACAAATCTTTCCGACATTTCAAATGGGTAAACAGAACCTTTATCATATTCACCGTTTTGGTTTTTATCGTCAAATACAATGATTAGATATTTGCCCGGGAATACTCTTTCAAAATTAAAATCACGCTGATTTTGTGAATACTGAATTTTGGGATCAGCGACATTATTCAATCTAACTTCAATATTAGTCTTATCAGATGCAATCACCTTTCCCGATACACCGGAGAAATCCAAATTGTTTATTGTACTAACTCGATAAGTAAATACCGAATCTAATTTATTTCCTGCAGCATCAATTAATTTGTTTTGATCAATTTTAATTTCATAATCACTGTTTGGTTTTAATTCATTAAATAAAACGTAAAACGATGCGTCATCAATCATCTTAATTTGCTTTTCGACTTCGGCATTCTTTTTATCATAAATTCTTACAGCATCATTTACAAGATATTTATCGAACCCATCTGTATAACTAAAAGTAACATAGCTGTTTTTAAAATCAATTTTCTTATTCGGATATTGGAACGAAAAATTATGCATCTCCGTATGATTTGTATCAGTTGCATCGTTATAAACAAACGATGTTATTTCCAATTCGAGTTTATTATCCTGGTGATCAATAATATTTTGTGTTACAAGATAAAGTCCTTCCGATTCGATCAAAGAATCCTTAAAAGCGATTAAGAAATTATTCTTTTTTGTTCTTCCCTTAAAGAAATAATCAACATCAGTTTTGCGTTGATTTGTAGAATCATAAATAAAAAAGTTTTCATTTGTGATTTGAGTTGAATCGATCGCTTCGCTAAATTCAATTAGAATGTGATTTTGATCGGTCATTGTCAAGTTGAACACACGCGGTTTTGTTGTATCTTCTTTCTGCAATTGGAAATTAAGATTTGTAAACAGAGCATTGGAATCGGAGAGATTAATTTCTTTATAGGGTGAACCAAATTGATCTTGAGTAGGATTATAAAGAAAATCTTTGAACTCATCTCTTATTGCAAAAACTCTATATAGACCATCAGCTAAACCAGTTAATCGAAAACTTCCGTCGTTTCCGCATTGTGTTATGTAATTTGGTTTTTGTTTAATCGGATTTAGTGTGTCCGTTAAAACTTTGTAAGCGTATATCATTACACCGCTTGGTTTAGCGTCTAAAACCGTCCCGGTTATTGCACCTTGATCAATTTTATCCCCGGTTGAAAAAGCAAATGTATAAGCCTTCTCCATTCTATTCCGATTGTTAATATCTTCTACTTCCGTTCCAATAGTTATAGTGTAAGTCGTGTTTTCGAGAAGTGTATCAGGTAAAATTATATCGACAGATTTGCCGGACCAATCATATTCAATTCGTGAATCTATATTAGGAGAGATAAAAATTGATTCTTGAACTGACCTTTTATTCACATATTCCGAGAAAGTTATTTCAATATAATTTTCGTCAAAATTAATTGTTTGATCAGCGGGATAAATATTTATGATTTCGGGAGGAATTCTATCAACATCTCCGCCCGAAGGTGGAAGTTGGTTTGCACATGCATAGAGGAACAATACTAATGCAAGAGTCAAAATTATTTTTTGAAACGTTGTTCTCTCTGCCATTGTCTATACTCACTTACATTTTGTATATGTTGCGAATGCGTAGTCGCAAATTTATGACCGCCGGTTCCGTCAGCTACAAAATAATAATAATTATGTTCTTCCGGATACAAAGCAGCATTAATTGCAGCTTTCCCGGGATTATTTATCGGTGACGGAGGTAATCCGACTCTTTTATAAGTATTGTACGGTGAATTTAATTCTAAATCCTTTAACAAAACAATAGGTCTTTTTCTGTTTCGAATTAAAAATTGAACTGTAGGATCGGCTTGAAGCAGCATTCCCCTTTTCAATCTATTATGATATACACCGGAAACCGTCTGCAATTCGGATGCAATACTTGTCTCGGCCTCGATAATTGATGCTAGAGTTAGAACTTCATGCATTGTAAGGCCGAGTTCATGAGCTCTATGCTTTTTCTCTTCGTCAAAAAATTTATTTAATTCATTTACAAGTTTACGAATGATATTTTTTGTTGATATATCACTCAAAAAGTAATATGAATCAGGAAGAAGATAACCTTCAAGCGACACCGATTTTATTCCTAGATTCCTAAGAAATGATTGATCATAACTTAAGTCCATAAATTCGGTTGAATCAACATTCAGATTTCTCTGTAAAATTCCGGCTAATTTATTTTGCCAAACTCCTTCCGGGATGGTAACCAGTTTTTGAGCAACCGGTGAGCCGTCAACCAACAAATCAACAAGTTGAAGATAACTTAAACCGTTTGGAATATTGTATTTACCGGCTTTGATTTTTCTTTCCGCACCATACAAGAATGCGGCAATTTTCATGTTAAATCTGCTCGGAATAACTTCATATTTACATAGTGAATCGATAACTTCAGTTAAAGATGATCCTTCTTCTACAGTTAATTCAACCGGAGCAGTCCTGCTGTAATAATTTGGTGTAAAAAAAGTTATGATTAGAAATCCTAGTATAAATCCAAAGAATGCAGCAACTAGATAGATTTCGTTTACAGAAAATTTTTTGGGTGTATGAGTTTCGTCTGTTTTTGGTATCACTATAAACTATTGTTGAATTTTGAGAAGCAAAATATAGTAAATAATTTACTTTTTACCGATGTGGTTGATACTCAATGAAAGTTCCATCTAGGATGGAAGGATAGGCGTTTGCATTTAAGTCAAAACTTTTACCGTTTTTATGAAGAGTAAAACCTCGATACGCAATCATTGCCGCGTTATCACCACAATATTGAATATCCGGAACCACAAATTTTAGATTCGATTTTTTTGCAGTGATTTCCAACGAATTTCTCAATTTCATGTTAGCCGCAACTCCGCCAACTAATGATATAGCTTTTAATTCAAATTGGCTGATTGCCTTTTTAACATTTCTTACTAATGCTTCGACAGCTGCTTTTTGAAATGAAGCCGCAATGTTATTTAATTCTTCATTAGAAATATTTTCTAAATTATTATTGTGTTCTTTCTGTAAATATCGTAGAACTGCTGTCTTCAATCCACTAAATGAATAATCAAATTCTGTTTTTAGTTGAGCAATCGGGAAATCAATGGCATCTTCATTACCGAGCGATGCGGCTTTTTGTAGTGCCGGACCACCGGGATAACCTAAGCCAAGCATTTTAGCAACTTTATCAAACGCTTCACCGGCAGCATCATCAATTGTTGAACCTAATTTGATAATTTCTAATTCATTTTTAACTATTAATAACAAAGTATGTCCGCCTGAAACAACCAAACACAAATAAGGGAATTCCGGTTTTTCATTCATCAAGAATCCGCTGAATATATGTCCCTCTATATGGTTAACCGGGATAAAAGGTTTTCCAAGTGAAAGAGACAGACCCTTTGCAAATGTTAATCCTACCAACAATGCTCCGATTAAACCCGGACCGGCAGTTGCACAGACTAAATCAATATCCTTTAGTGAAAGTTTTGATTCGGATAAGGCATTTCTAAGAAGTGGATTCACCATCTGTAAATGTGCTCGGCTTGAAAGCTCCGGCACAACACCACCGTAAAATTTGTGGAAATCTTGCGAGGATATAAGATTTGCCTTTAACCGTCCATTACTAATAATTGCAACAGAAGTTTCATCACACGAAGTTTCTATTCCTAATACATTCATCTACTTAAAAGAAAAAATACTTTTAGTTATATACCAAGCAACGGATGGATTCTCTTGTAATCTTCTGATCGAATAAGCATACCATTGTTCACCGTAAGGAACATATATTCTTATTTTATGTCCGTCGGCATTAATTCTATCTCTTAAATGTTCTGTTACACCGTAGAGCATTTGAAATTCATACTTATCTTTGGAAATCTTTTTTTCTTCGATCAGTTTGTAAGATTCATTTATCAAGTATTCGTCATGGGTTGCAATTCCCACATAATTTCCGTCATCGAACATTCTTGCCAGAGATTTCATGAAATTATCTCTAACTTCCTGTCTTCCTTTGAATGCAATTTCTACCGGTTCTATGTAAATACCTTTACATAATCTGTAATTAGTTCCGATTTTATTTAGATCAACAACATCGTCATATGTTCTTCTTAAATATGATTGGAGAACAATTCCAACATTCGAATATTTTTCGCGTAACTCCTTGAACATATCAATGGTTGTTTGAGTAAACGGCGAGTCTTCCATATCGATCCGCACAAAATTGTCCATTGATTTAGCTTTTTCTATTATCTCGATGATCAATTCTTTGCAGTAATCCACATCAATCGCCAAACCAAGTGCGGTTGGTTTAATAGAAATATTGGAATTAAGTTTGTTTTTTTGAATTGTATCCAGAAGTTCAAAGTACTGAGATTTTGTTTCCGCAGCTTCGACTTTAGATTTAATAGCTTCACCAAGAACATCCATCGTGGCGACAATACCCTTGGCATTCAATTCCTTAACAACACGTACCGCATCTTCTAATTTTTCACCAGCAACATATTTTTTAGCAAAAATGTGAACTATCGATTTCGGGAGTAACTTTACAAATTGTACAATAGCAATATTAAGTGGATTCACGAATACACCTCAATTTTGGACTATCAAAAATATATGAACGTAATTCATAAAGCAAGTTAAGACCCTATTATCTCTTATAATAATATTTTTTTATTGTTTTAGTGATTTGATAACCATCAGAATAAAATTTACTTTTTTCTCTAAATCCGATTCAGTTCCATTGTTTTCAATTACAAAATCTGCGGCACTTTTCTTTTTGTCATCCGGAATTTGGTTATTGATAATCTTTTTTACTTCTTCTTCATTCATCTTTCTGGAATTAACAACTCTCTCGATTTTTACTTGCTCTGATGCACTGACGACCAACACATAATCAAATAGATCTTCCATGTTTGCTTCAAAAATTAATGCCGCTTCGACAAAGACAATGTTTGATTTTGTTAATCCCTCATCCATTTTCTTATTAATTACATTTATAACTGCGGGATGAAGAATTGAATTGATCTTCTTAACTTTTTGAGAATCCGAAAAAACTTTTTCTGATAAGAATTTGGTATTGGGTTCTCCATCGATAAATGATTTAGAACCAAATTCTTCAATTATTTTTTGCTGGATTATTTTGTCAGTGGAGAGAATATCTTTTGAAATTTGATCGGCATACAGAACCGGATAGCCATGAGATTGAAATATTTTGCAGACGGATGATTTGCCCGTTCCAATTCCGCCGGTTACTGCAATTTTTAGTTTTTTTGGCATGTATTGTCATTCCCGCAAAGTCGGGAATCCATCTAAGCATAATGTAGATTCCCGCTTAAATCATGCGGGAATGACATTATATGATTAATAACCTAAAACTATTTTGCGTAATTAATTTTTCTTACTTCTCTAATAACTGTGACTTTAATTTGTCCCGGGTATTCCATTTCTTCTTGAATTTTCTGAGCTATATCATATGATAAACGATCCGATAAATCATCATCTAATTTATCAGGTTCAACAACAACGCGTACTTCCCTACCAGCTTGGATTGCATAAGTCTTAGCAACACCTTCAAACGATTTAGCGAGATTTTCTAAATTCTCTAATCTCTTAACATAACTTTCTAAAGGTTCTCTTCTTGCGCCAGGTCTTGCTCCGCTTATAGCATCTGCGGCTTGCACTAATGCAGAAATCGGATGTTCCATTTCGATATCTTCGTGGTGAGAACCAACTGCGTTAATAACAATAGGATGTTCTTTATATTTCTTAGTCATCTCCATACCAAGTAAAGCATGAGGACCTTCAACATCTCGATCTAATGTTTTACCGATATCGTGCATTAAACCGGCTTTTTTTGCAATGTGTGTATCGAAACCAAGTTCAGCTGCCATAACTCCGGTTAAATAAGCAACCTCAATAGAATGTTGAAGCAAGTTTTGTCCGTAACTAGAACGGTATTTCATTTTACCGATTGCTTTGGTCAATTCAGGATGAACGCCATGAATTCCCAATTGCATTAATGTCGCTTCACCATCTTTTGCAATTTCTTCTTCGAGTTCGCTTTTAACTTTTTCGACGACTTCTTCAATTCTTGCGGGATGAATTCTTCCATCGGATATCAATCTTTCCAAAGAAAGTCGAGCAACTTCTCTTCGGAATTGATCGAATGCCGAAAGGATAACGGCTTCGGGCGTATCATCTACAATAACATCAACGCCGGTTGCTGATTCAAACGCGCGGATATTTCTTCCTTCTCGTCCAATGATTCTACCTTTCATATCATCGTTCTGAATTTGTACAACCGAAACAGTTGATTCAACCGAGTGATCAACCGCAGTTCTTTGAATTGCTTGAACAACAATTTTTTGAGCTTCTTTTTTTGCTTCCACTTTGGCTTGATCTCGAATATCCTTTATCATTTGTGAAGCATCAGATTTTGCTTCGTTGACCATATTTTCCATGAGCATTTTTTTAGCTTCCTCAGCCGTTAATGCCGCAGTTTTTTCTAGTCGAATATTTTGTTCGAGGATCAAACGCTCAAGCTCTGCATTTTTCTTTTCTGCTTCTTTGGTTAAAGCATTAAGTTGAGCTTCTTTTGTATTAAATTCTTTTTCTTTTTGATTAACTACTTCAATTTTCTTTTCGAGGTTCTCTTCTCGTTTTTCTAATTGCTTTTCGAAGTTGCCTAATTTCTGTTTTTTATTATTTACTTCATTATCGAACTCTTGTTTTTTCTTAAGCCATTCGTCTTTTACTTCGAGTAATTTTTCTCGTTTTAAGTGTTTAGCCTCTTTTTCAGCATCTTCAGCAATTTTCTTTGCAGCTTCATGAGCACTTTTAACAGTATTGGCAGCAATTTTAGTTTGGAAAAACCAGCCAATAAAGAACCCAAGAATTAGCGCTGCAGCAATAGCAATAATATGTAATAATTCCACAACCATGTTTCCTCCACTATACGGATATATAAGGAGCCGCACAGAGCCGGTTTTTCAAAAGAGAAGAACTCAAATGGACAATGCGGGAAACTGCCCGACGCTTTTTACTTCCACTGACCACCAAATGGTGACTCATCCCGATGTTATTCGGAACTTACCGAGGCCTGTAATACACGCCGTGAGTCAATAACCCTGGTTGTTATAATGTTAGTTCTTCCTTTTGTCCAACCGGTTATGCGGCGTAAAATATTATGGAGAGGATATAACTTCGGAGTCGTTTAAAAGAAGCTTAATTTTTTTGATTTTATCTGTAGCCTGTATACTGAATTCTCTAAATTTATTTTTCTCAACAAAGAGATCATAAGCTATGTTAAGCGATGCAATAATTGCGATAGTTTCAGTTGGTTGATCAGGCAATTCTTCCTTAGTTTCGGTCATTACATTATTAACATACTTAGCTAACTCGGTAGCAATTTCTTCGTTTTCTACTAAGAGAGAATATTCTTTATCAAATATTTTTAATTTCAGCTTCTTTTTTTCGGTCATTATATCACTTCCGCCATACAAACAAATTTTTTAAGAGCGTAAATGAAAATCAATTTTTGTTATTAAATCGTTTATCTTGTTTTTAAGTTGAATCTTTTCTTCATCGTTAAACAATCCGCTGAATTGCGAATTTTCAGTATCGATGAAAGCATTATTTAATTTCACTTCTATATCGTCTACTTTTAGTTTTAATACCTCATTTTCTTTTTCTAATTGTTTAATTCTTTTTTGAAGAGCTTTATTCTCTTCTGTCGTGTCTGAATTTTTTTGTAAAAATTTATAGATCTGCTTTTCTAAAGATGAAAGCTCATCCATAAAAAAATCATATTTAGTGGATTCGGGCAATTAGCCTCCACGCAATTGAGCGTTAAATTTTGTTTTTACAGTTTCGATAGCGTTCCAAAAATCTTTTTCTACTTCTTCTTCAGTTAATGTTCTATTTTGATCAAAGTACTCTAACTGAAATGCAAGACTTTTTTTACCCTCACCTAAGCTATCACTTTCAAAGATATCGAATAACTTTATATTTTTCAATAGTTTAGAACTGCCCTGGTAAATTGTTTTTTCGACGTCAGATGTTACGATTTTCTGATCAAGCACAAAAGCGCAATCACGTATAATTTTAGGAAATTTTAATAGTGGTGAAAACTTCTTTTCCTCTAATTCAATTGATTTCAATATGCCGATGTTTATTTCAGCGAAGAATACTTGCTGCTCGATATCATACAACTTGAGTAGTTTTTGATCTAGCTCACCAATTGAACAGACTATTTTAGTTTTGTATAAATATGTAAAAATATTTTTTGAATTTTCTTTGCTTGCTTCAAGATTTACATCAAGATTTGTTAAGATTTTCAATTTACTGAAAAGTTCTTCAATTGATCCTTTAAGACTAAACAGTGATGAATCATTATTTTTAGCGTACCATTCATCTTCTATTAATTTACCTGTTTGAACCATTAGCAGCATTTCATTTTCTGCTATATCATCAAATGATTTAATAACACCTTTACCGATATTTTGAAAAGTATGACCGATCTCAAAAAGCGATAGATTATTTTCTCTTACTTTTAAATTATTTGAAATTGTTGTCAATGCTCCGGGAATTAATGATGTACGCAAATGTGACATTTCTTTACTTTGCGGATTCATTAAACTGATCGGTTTACCGAAAAGGTTTGCTCTATCTTCATTTAATAAACTATTTGTAACAATTTCATTGAAACCGAGTGCTGTTAATTTATTCCTAAGTTCATCAACATATTTTGATTGATCGATATGTTTATCAAGTGCAACTTTTATATGATCGAAATCGGGAATATTATCATAACCATTTATTCTTGCGACTTCTTCAATAAGATCAATTTCTCTTTCGATATCCGGTCTAAAAGCCGGAATTTCCGCAGTCAATTTTTCTTCATCGACTGTTAATACTTTTATACCGAGATTTTTAATTATATCTGTCGCTTTACTTGAATCAATTTCAAATCCCAAAATTTTATTCAATCTGGCAAACCTAAGATCAACAACTTTTGGAGTAAATTTAATTGGATAAACATCAAGCTCACCTTTGCAGATTTTACCGTTTCCAAGTTCAGCAATTAATTGTGCAGTTCTTTGTGCGGCCCATAGTGTAATTTCAATATCGGTTCCGCGTTCGAATCTGTATGACGCATCTGTTGAAAGAGCCAATCTTCTTGCAGTTTTTCTAACTCTTGACGGATTAAAATAAGCTGACTCAATCAAAATATTTTTTGTCTTTGTGGTAACTTCGGAATTTTCTCCACCCATTATTCCGGCAATTGCAACGGGTTTGTGCTTATCACAAATCATTAAGTCATTATTTTCTAATTCTCTTTCTTTCGAATCGAGTGTGATAAACTTTTTATCGTTTCCGGCTTGGCGCACTACTATTTCATTTCCTTCGAGTACATCAAGGTCAAATGCGTGCAAAGGTTGACCTATTTCATAGAGGACAAAATTTGTAACATCAACAACATTATTAATTGGTCGCAAACCAATACTTGTTAATTTTTTCTTTAACCACTCCGGAGACTCTTGAACTTTGACATCACGGACAACTTTGCCGATATAACGTGGGCAACCTTCGGCATCTTCTATAGAAACTTTTGCAAACGATGAAGATTCATCTTCAATTTCGTTCAATTGGAAATGAGGTAATTTGAATTGGCGATTAAGTGAAGCTGCTAAATCTCTAGCAATACCGATATGACTTAATGCATCAGCTCTATTTGGAGTTAGATCAATTTCAAAAGTTACATCATCAAGTCCAAGTGCTTTAGCTAAATCAGTCCCCTCCTTTAATGAAGGATCGAGCACAATAATTCCATCATGATTATCACTAATACCGAGTTCACTTTCTGAACAAATCATACCCAAAGAAACTTCACCACGAATTTTAGCTTTTTTAATTTCAAATTGACCGTTCGGAATAATTGCTCCAACTTTTGCGAAGGCGATTTTTTGTCCGGCATCAACATTTGGAGCACCGCAGACCACATTAAAATCTTCATTTCCATCATTGACAACACATAAAGAAAGTTTATCTGCGTTGGGATGTTTCTTTTTCTCTTTAACATAACCAACAACAAAGTTTTGGAAAACTTTTCTGTTATCAATTATTTCATCGACTTCCAGTCCGGCTTTAGTAATTATTTCAGCGGCTTCTTCAACTGAGATATCACTAAGATCAATGTATTCGGATAACCATTTAAGTGAAACTTTCACAACTTACTCCACAATTAGAATTGTACAAGAAATCGTTTATCATTATCAAAATATGTACGAATATCATCTATTCCGTACTTACGCATTGCAGTTCTTTCGACACCCATACCGAATGCGTAACCGGTATATTTTTCGGAATCAATTCCGCAATTTTCGAGAACATTTGGATCAACCATTCCGCAGCCCATTATTTCAAGCCATCTACCTTCTTTACCAGTCGGCTGCCACCAAATATCAACTTCTGCACTTGGTTCGGTAAACGGGAAGAAACTTGGACGAAATCTATACTTTACATCTTCACCAAAAAATTGTTTTACAAAATGAACAACCGTTGCTTTCAGTTCGGCAAATGTTACGTCGGTATCTACAACAAGTCCTTCAAGTTGATGAAACAGACAATAACTTTTAGCACTTATTGCTTCATTTCTAAAAACCTTACCCGGCATAATTGCACGAAGAGGTGGTTTCTTATTTTGCATCAATCTAATTTGAACCGGTGAAGTATGAGTCCGCAGCAAAAAATCTTTGTTCACGAAAAAGGTATCCTGCATATCACGAGCGGGATGATCATCGGGGAAATTTAGTGCTTCGAAATTATAATAATCAGATTCAAGTTCCGGACCTTCATAGACAGAAAAACCGAGAACTTTAAAGATTGATTTCATTTCATCGAGAGTCTGCGTAAGTATGTGTTTTGTACCAATTTTATTTTTAATTCCAGGCAAAGATAAATCAACAAATTCCTTCTGTGATTTTTCTTTTTCACTTAATAAATTTTTCTTTTCATCAAAACTGTTTTGGGTAGAATTTTTAAGCTGATTTAGAACTTGTCCGTATTTGGGTTTTTCTTCTCGAGGCAGTTCTTTGAATTCATCAAACAATGCGGTGATTGAACCTTTTCTGCCGAGAAATTTGATACGAAGTTCTTCGAGTGATTTAAGATTTGATACTTGCGCTAACTCTGAGTTGAATTGTTGTTCTAGTTCTTTAATTCGATCCTGCATAAGTCATATCCGTTAATATAAAGAAATACCCTCTTGGGGAAATAAGAATAATAAATCCCCGAAGAGGGTAAAAACTAGTTCATTGTAAATTTAACTATTTCAGAGAAAGCCTGCGGATTTTCTAAAGCTAAATTAGCAAGGACTTTTCTGTTTATATCCACACCTTTATCATTAAGAGCATGGATTAATTTTGAATATGTGGTACCATTCATTCTGGCAGCAGCATTAATTCTGGCGATCCACAATCTTCTATAAACTCTTTTTTTGAGTTTACGATCTCTGTAGGCATGGGATAAACCTTTTTCAACGGTATTTTTGGCGACGGTATAAACCTTACTTCGCGCACCCCAATTACCTTTAGCCGCTTTAAGAACTTTACGTCTACGTTCTCTGGAGGCTACGTTGTTACTTGTTTTAGGCATAGTTCTTCAACTCCTTATTGAATCATTATTTTAACACGTTTTGAATCGGAAGCAGCCACTAAAGTAGCTTTTCTCAAGTTCCTTTTTCTTTTTGTTGTCTTCTTGGTAAGAATGTGGGCTTTAAAAGCCTTGTTTCTTTTGATCTTACCGGAACCTGTTTTCTTGAAGGTCTTAGAAGCTCCGCGATTACTTTTCATTTTAGGCATTGTAACACCTTCCTATTATTTTTTTGATTTACTTTTTTGAGGTGCTAGAATAGTAAACATCGTTCTACCCTCAAATTTTATTTCTTGTTCAATTTTAGCTACATCTTCAAGATGACTGATAAATTCTTTTAACAGTTCTTCACCTTGTTCTTTATAAGCCAATTCTCTGCCTTTAAAAATAACAGCAACCTTAACTTTGTTGTTATCGGCTAAGAATTTTTCAGCATGACGAACTTTAAAGTTAACATCATGTGTATCAGTATTAGGGTGAAGTCTAATTTCTTTAAGAACAGTCGTTTGAGTATTTTTTTTAGCTAATTTTTCTTTCTTCTGCTGTTCATAAATAAATTTACCATAATCAATAATTTTGCAAACCGGAGGTTTTGCAAGAGGCGCGATTTCAACTAAATCAAGTCCTCTTTTTTCAGCTTCTTTTAAAGCTTCTTGCGGAGTTAAGATTCCAAGTTGATTTCCTTCGGGATCAATAACTCTAACTTGCGGTACTCTTATATCCCGGTTTACTCTGTGATTTGTTTGGGCGATGAAATACCTCTCTAATTGTTAATTGTTTTGTTTTTTATTTCGTCGTTAATATCTGATATAAATTTATTTAAGTCAACCGAACCTTGATCGCCTTGTCCATGTTTTCTAACAGAAACCGTATTAGCAGAAACTTCCTTTTCGCCAACAATTAACATATAAGGCACTTTCTGAGTTTCCCAATCTCTAATTTTATATCCTATTTTCTCATTACGCTCATCGAGTTCGACGAATAAACCTTGTTCTTTTAACTTGTTTTTCACATCTCTTGCATAATCCAAGAATTTTTCGGAAACCGGAATTACCGCAGCTTGAACGGGAGCAAGCCATGTTGGGAATGCTCCGCCGTAATGTTCAACCATTACGCCAAAAAATCTTTCAAGTGAACCGAGTAAAGCACGGTGAACCATAAACGGTCTGTGTTCTTTACCGTCCTCACCAATATATGTCATATCAAAGCGTTCTGGCAAATTAAAATCAAATTGAATTGTACTCATTTGCCATTCACGATTGAGTGCATCTTTAATTTTTATGTCAATTTTCGGTCCGTAAAATGCTCCGCCACCTTCGTCAACTTCGTAAGGAAGAGATTCATGATCTAAGGCTTTTTTAAGTGATTCTGTAGCTAAATCCCATAACTTATCTTCACCAACCGACTTTTCAGGTTTTGTTGATACATAATACTTCAGATCTTTGAAACCAAATGAATTCCAGACAAATAAACAGAAACGAATTACTTCGATAATTTCCGATTCAACTTGTTCTTGCGCACAGAATATATGTGCGTCATCTTGAGTAAATCCACGAACTCTTAAAAGACCATGGAGCACACCACTTTTCTCATATCTATAAACAGTACCAAGTTCTGCCCACCGTAATGGAAGTTCACGATAAGATCTTAAGTTTGATTTGTAGATCATTATATGAAACGGACAGTTCATCGGCTTCACATAATAATCTTGGTCATCAATTTTCATCGGAGAGTACATACTCTCTTTGTAAAAACCAAGATGACCGCTTATTTCCCATAACGATGATTTTCCGATATGAGGAGAATATAATAAATCATAGCCATGTTTTTGATGAGCTTCGCGCCAGAAATTTTCTACGGTGTTTCTAATTCTGGCTCCTTTCGGATGCCAATAAATTAGTCCAGCACCACCTTCATCATGAACGCTGAATAAATCTAATTGTTTACCAAGTTTGCGGTGATCTCTTTTCTTCGCTTCTTCTAAAAGTGCAAGATGATCATCAAGCATTTTCTTTTTTGGGAATGTGATTCCGTAAATTCTTTGTAAACGTTGACGTTTTTCATCACCACGCCAATAAGAACCGGAGACACTTAATAATTTGACATTCTTTATTAATCCAGCCGAAGGAATATGAGGACCGGTACATAGATCCGTGAAATCACCTTCTTTATAGATGCTTATAATTTCTTCATCTTCGTTAAGATCTTCGATGATTTCTAATTTATAGTTATCACCGACTTCTTCATAAATTTTTACTGCTTTATCTTTCTTAACTTCTTCCCTTTCGAACGGTTTATCTTCTGCAGCAATCTCCATCATTTTTGCTTCAATTTTTGGGAGATCTTCTTCGGTCAATTGAGTATTGATATCGATATCATAATAGAATCCACCGTCAATAGCGGGACCAACACCAAACTTAGCTTCCGGGTATAAAGCTTTAACTGCATGCGCCATTAAGTGAGATGAAGAATGCCAATAAGTATGTCTACCATCATCATCGTTGAAAGTAAGAATTTGTAGTTTAGCATCATTATTTATGACAGTATTTAAATCTCTTACGACCCCATCAACTTTAGCGACTAATGCTTCCTTAGCTAATCTTCCGGAAATTGATTCGGCAATTTGATAAGGAGTAATTCCTTTTTCAAATTCTTTAACGGAACCATCGGGAAAAGTTATTTTAATTATATCATTCATACAGAACATCCGAATAAAAAAAAACGGAGCAAACTCCGAATTTGAATTTTGATTCAATAGAAAAATCGAAAACGAATCATTTATAAATGTCAGTGGGTTCTATAGGATTCGAACCTATGACCTTCTGCACGTCAAGCAGACGCTCTAACCAAACTGAGCTAAGAACCCGGATCCAGTTGAAAGTAAAAAGTTGAAAGTTATAAAGACTTTATAACTTTCAAACTTTCTAACCTTCAAACTGAAGAGTACCGAGGGCCGGAGTCGAACCGGCACGGGCGCGAGCGCCCACAGGATTTTAAGTCCTGTGCGTCTACCAATTCCGCCACCCCGGCAAATTGGTTATTACCAACAATATGGTAAGAACGTCTCATTTGCAAAACAAACGAGTTACAAATATAGATGTTTGACGCAATTTTAGCAACAAAATTTAATTCAAAAATTAGAGGATTAGGAATTTGCGAATTAGCGAATTTGCGGATTAACGGATTGTTGGATTTATGGATTTATGGATTATTGGATTGATGGATTGTAAGAGTAAAGGATTATTGGATTTATGGATTTGCGGATTGATGAATTAGCGAATTCAGTTGGATAAATGGAAACCCCGTTAGGGGTGAAACATTTATAACAACAAATGAAAAAAACTTTCATGAACCCTGAAGGGGTGATATTGGTTTGGGAATATTGTCCCGATTGGAAATCATCGGGATTTCGCCCTAAAATGCTCAAGATTTATTGATTGATGGATTTTTGGATTGCTGATAAGTGGAATGATGGAACGATGGAACGATGGAATAATGGGAAACGAAAA
Organism: Melioribacteraceae bacterium; assembly: GCA_030584085.1. Taxonomy (NCBI): domain Bacteria; kingdom Pseudomonadati; phylum Ignavibacteriota; class Ignavibacteria; order Ignavibacteriales; family Melioribacteraceae; species Melioribacteraceae bacterium. The sequence goes on along the minus strand of CP129490.1, from coordinate 1,686,123 downwards.
TAAAGCGCTAGCTTCAATTCCGGCTTCTGACTTCTAACTACTGAATTATGCTTTAAAGATATTCATCCCAGCTTTTAATTTGAAGAAAATCCGGTGTGTATTTTTCGAGTGCTTCTGCTAATCTCATTGCGAGTTGACGATTTGTTAATAAAGGAATTTTATAATCCACTGCCGATCTTCTAACAAGATAATCGTTTGTCAATTCTTCTTCCTGGAAACTCTTCGGAATGTTTATAACCAGATCAATTCCTTTGGCTTTAATTAAATCTATTACATTCGGTTTTTTCTTTTGCGATGGCCAATATACTTTTTCAACTTCCACGTTATTACTTTTCATAAATTCTGCCGTTCCGGGAGTTGCATAAAATTTAATTCCAAGGTTGGATAATATTCTTGATGTCTCAAGCAGTTCTGCTTTTGATTCTATTGCACCTGATGAGATTAGTATGGATTTAATTGGAAATTTATATCCAACTGAAATAAGAGCTTTCAAGAAAGCTTCATTAAAATCATCACCAAAACAAGCAACTTCACCTGTGGATGCCATTTCAACGCCGGTTGTTGGGTCAGCTCCTTCGAGTCGAGTGAAAGAAAACTCCGGCGCTTTAACAGCAACGTAATCATATTCAAATAAAGACGACTCTTTTATTTCGTAAGGTTTACCAAGCATAACTTTTACAGCAGTTTCGATAAAATTATCCTTCAAGGTTTTTGAAACAAACGGAAAACTTCTTGACGCACGCAGATTACATTCTATCACTTTTACATTGTTTTGTTTAGCAATGAATTGAATATTGAACGGTCCATTAATATAAAGTGCGGATGCAATTTTCTCCGCAACTTTTTTAATTTGTCTCATCGTTTCAAGATAAGTCCGTTGAGGCGGAAGAACTAATGTTGCATCACCCGAATGCACTCCAGCATTCTCGACATGTTCCGAAATTGCATATTTAATAATTTTACCGTCCGCTGCGACCCCGTCAAACTCGAGTTCTTTTGCGTTTTCCAAAAACTTACTAATAACAGTCGGATGTTCAGAAGAAAGCTCAGCCGCTTTTTGTAAAAAGGTAATCAATTCATTATCGTTAGAAGCCACACCCATCGCAGCGCCGCTTAAAACATACGAAGGGCGAACTAAAACCGGATAACCAATTTTATTTGCAAATGTAATTGCATCGTCAATTGCGGAAAGTTCACTCCACTCAGGTTGCTCAATTTTTAATTGATCTAACAAAGAAGAAAACTTACTTCGATTTTCGGCTAGATCAATTTTTGCAGGAGTTGTTCCGAGAATATTTATTCCCCGCTTTAATAAGGGAAGAGCTAAATTATTAGGAACTTGCCCGCCCATTGAAATTATAACCCCACGCGCGTTTAGTTTTCTATAAATTTCTTCAACTGTTTCGAGAGTTAATTCTTCGAAGAAAAGGAAATCAAATTCATCGTAGTCCGTGCTGACTGTTTCGGGGTTGCAGTTAATCATTACCGATTTTTCATCATACTTGCGTAAAAATCTTCCAGCATTCACACAGCACCAATCAAATTCAACTGAACTTCCGATTCTATATGGACCGGAACCAAGAATAATAACCGGGTTAAACTCTTGATCTTTGTCCAAATCGTCATGATAAGCATTGTATGTAAGATAGAGATAGTTTGTTTTAGCAGGATATTCAGCGGCAAGCGTATCAATTTGTAAAGCAGAAGGATGAATGTTTTCGTAAACTCGAATTTGTCTGATATCATCGGTAGTTTTATTTATTGCGATGGCAATTTGTTGATCAGAGAAGCCCAGTTTTTTAGCATGAAGAAGAGAATCCTTTGTAACACGCTGATCTATTTCCAACATACGTTTTTGATCAACAATATTTTTAATCTTATACAAAAACCATTTGTTGATATTAGTAAACTCATGGACTTGATCAACCGAGTAACCCCTTTCGAAAGCTTGGGCGATAACAAACAATCTCTCCTCACCCGGTTCTTTTAGAAATGATTCGATATTCTCGAATTGGAATTTTTTATTATTACATACAACTCCATTAGCTCCAATATCCAACATTCGTACGGCTTTCTGTAATGCTTCTTCAAATTTTCTTCCGATTGCCATTACTTCACCAACCGATTTCATAGAAGAGCCGATACGTTTAGAAACATTACGGAATTTTTTTAGATCCCAGCGAGGAATTTTCACTACACAATAGTCAAGTGCAGGTTCAAAGAAAGCTGGAGTTGTTTTGGTTACATTATTTTTTAGTTCATGCAATCCATATCCGATTGCTAACTTTGCCGCAACAAAAGCCAACGGATAGCCGGTTGCTTTTGAAGCTAAAGCTGAACTTCGCGATAGTCTTGCATTTACTTCTATGACTCGATAGTCATCCGAGTTTTTATCAAGTGCGTATTGGATATTACATTCACCGACAATTTTGAAATGTCGGATAACTTTAATCGCAATTTCACGAAGTTTGTGATATTCATGATTAGTAAGAGTTTGACTCGGGGCGACAACTATACTTTCACCCGTATGAATTCCCATCGGATCAAAGTTTTCCATATTGCAAACTGTAATACAATTATCATATTTATCGCGAACAACTTCGTACTCAATTTCACGCCAGCCTTCCAGATATTCTTCGACTAAAATTTGTGATGTATATGATAGAGCGCGGGCGGCTAATTCTTCAACCTCATTTTTATTTCTGCAAACACCGGAACCCAATCCACCAAGAGCGAATGCGATTCTGATTAGTACGGGGAACCCTATTTTATTAGCAACTTCAACGGCATCTTTTACCGAAGAAACAGCTTGACTACGCGCGACTTTAACATCGAGTGATTGCAAATTATGATTGAATTTTTCTCTGTCTTCCGTATCGATTACAGCTTGAATTGGACTACCGAGAATTTGGACATTGTATTTTTCTAATATTCCCTTTTCGTGTAGTTCCATACCACAGTTAAGTGCTGTTTGTCCGCCAAAGCTGATTAAAATTGAATCGGGTTTTTCTTTAATGATTACTTTTTCGACGAACTCAACGTTAACCGGAAGAAGATAAACTTTATCGGCAAGGTATTCCGATGTTTGGATTGTTGCAATGTTCGGGTTTATAAGTACGGTATAAATTCCCTCTTCCTTGAGAGCTTTAATTGCTTGGCTGCCGGAATAGTCGAATTCACCGGCTTCACCAATCTTTAGAGCTGAGCTTCCGAGTATTAATATTTTTTTTGGTTTGTTTGTCATTCACTTTTGCTTCACAACTTAGCGACTTTGCGGTGAGTCAATTAAAAACAACCGCAGAGACGCAATGACGCTAAGTAGAATGTTTTTTTCAGTTATAAAATTTTACTTAAAAACTCATCAAAGATGAATTCAGTATCAACCGGGCCGGGTGCTGCTTCCGGGTGGAATTGTACCGACATTACGGGTAATTCTTTATGGATAATTCCTTCGTTTGTTCCGTCGTTCAAATTTTCGAACCAGATATGCCAATCAGAAGATAATGAACTTGTATCAACCGCATAACCGTGATTTTGAGAAGTTACATAACAACGATTATTTACTTTATTAATAACTGGTTGATTCTGACTACGATGACCATATTTCATTTTAAAAGTCCTTGCGCCCGCAGCTAAAGAAACGATTTGATGACCCATACAAATACCGAGTACCGGCTTACCGGTATTGATAATTTGTTTTGCTGTATTAACTAGCTCTGGATACATCTCCGGATTACCGGGACCATTGCTAAAAAGTACGGCATCAAATTCTGTTTGAGTAAAATCATAATTCCACGGTGCACGTTTAACTTGATATCCACGATCAACTAAGTTTCTTACAATGTTTTCTTTACACCCACAGTCATATAATAGAATTGATTTCCCTTCTCCGTAGACTTGTAAATCACTTGGAGCAACTTTATCAAATAAATTAATATGGTTTGGATCGAAGAACTCAATCGGATCGGTTTCTATTTCAATCTTGCCGAGCATCGTGCCTTTTTCGCGAAGTATTTTTGTAAGTTCACGAGTATCGACATCGCATAAACCGGGAACATTATATTTTGTCATCCATTTCGAGAGGGAATTGAAAGCAGACCAATGGCTGAAGTCTTTTGAGTAGTCGGAAATAATCAAGCCGCTAATTTTTATTCCTTTTGATTCGAATGATGAAGAGAGATCTTCAAGTTCTTTTTCAATTCCATAATTACCGATTAGAGGGAAAGTTAGGACTAAGATTTGTCCGGTGTAGGATGGATCGGTTAGAGTTTCAGGATAGCCAACCATTCCTGTATTGAAAACGATCTCCCCCGCAGCAGATTTTGCAGCTCCAAACAATTTACCTGTTAATGAGAAATTATTTTCGAATACTAATTTGGCTGTTTCTATCGGGGTACTCCGTTTAGGTTGGAAACAAAGATATGAAAAGCAGGAGTCAGAATCCAGAAGTTAGGAGTCTATAGTACAGCATGTAGAATAAAACAATGGCAAGTTCAAAGGGAAATGGACCCGGTGAAATATAAGATGAGGCATTTCACGGGTCAGGGAAAAGTTAATGCAAATTCAAAGGCAAAAGCTGTAACACAGAGTTACACAGAGGATGCACAGAGTACCACAGAGAAATCAAGTCAAAGGGACCCGGTGAAATATAAGATGAAGCATTTCACGGGTCAGGGAAAAGGTAAATTCAAAAGCAAAAGCTGTAACACAGAGTCACACAGAGTACCACAGAGAAATCAAGGCAAAGGGACCCAGTGAAATATAAGATGAGGCATTTCACGGGTCAGGGAAAAGTTAATTCAAATTCAAAGACAAAAGCTGTAACACAGAGTTACACAGAGGATGCACAGAGTACCACAGAGAAATCAAGTCAAAGGGAAAAGGCAAAGGGACCCGGTGAAATATAAGATGAAGCATTTCACGGGTCAGGGAAAAGGGTAATTCAAAGGCAAAAGCTGTAACACAGAGTTACACAGAGGATGCACAGAGTACCACAGAGAAATCAAGTCAAAGGGACCCGGTTAAATATAAGATGAGGCATTTCACGGGTCAGGCCTAGTGAAATAGTTTAAATTACATTTCATGGGCCAGGAATGATTGGGTATTATTATTCAGAATCAAAGGCGGAAGCTTAGGAATCGGGAAAAGTGTTATCACAAATTCGTTCATAGAGGAATATATTCTTGCAAAATGAACTCTTTTATGCTATTTTTATGCTCTTCTTTTTGGGCCCATAGCTCAGTTGGTTAGAGCATCTGACTCATAATCAGAGGGTCGTTGGTTCGAGTCCATCTGGGCCCACACAAAAACCTCGATTAGAAATCCTAATAGAGGTTTTTTTATTCTCCTTCCCTTTAAGTTAAAATCAAAATGGTTTGTTTTGGATTGTCTTGGAGTGAAAAATGACACAAAAAGGGCACAGTATTTTTGCATGTTAGGCGAAGGAATATCTTTTTGTCGTGCAGCTGTTTGGAGTGGAGGTTAAATTTCAAACAGAACCGAAACGGAAAACTGCGGAACAATGCAAAAAGTATTACTGAGCATCACTTCACAGACAACGAATAACACGATCTAATAAAAAGATTTACTGAGCGAAGGCGTAATTTTTGTTGACGGCTTTAACAGTCCGAAACAATCAGAATTGATCGCTCTGCGAAAATTATGACTGAGCAATGTCCGGCGGCTGAGGTTCTTAAGTCTGAGCGAAACGAACGGCGGCAGGTTGTTTTGTAACCGTGCCGGAAGTGAAGCGGATATTATGAAGTAAGTTCGAATACAGGTTTATAAATTCTGATTTCACCTTGATTAACCATCGGAACAATTAACTCGATATAATCCTCAACTTGTGAAATCATATACATTATACAAACTGATCTCGGTTGATTGAATAAATTAAAACCTCCTATTCCCTCCGGTGGAACTTCGAAACATAACCATCGATCATCGTCATAATTTACAATTCCTCGATATGTTAGAGGTAAAGTAAATTCATCAACTCTCGAAGTGGAGCTGTAAGATTTACGTGGTTGTTTTCCGATTTTATTTATTTGCTGTCCGGTTTTAAGTTCAAGAAAATCTGTAGGAATAATTAGATCATAATTGAGCAGAGCAATTCTATTGCTGATCAAACAAAAATCTTTAGTATTGCTCTGCTCTTTAATCATTGTTTGTTAATCCCGATGTAAGTAGCAATTGATTCATCCAGGGTTTTCTTCCCTCCATTGTGAATTTCACAAGCTTGTTTTACTTTATTCTCAATCATAATATCAAGCTGCAAAAGAAAATCTTTACCGGCTCTTTTGCCTTGTGAATTAACTAGCTTTCTGATGTTGGTCTGATTGATGTATTTCATTATTTAGAACCTCGAAGTTTTTGAATAAGTCTTGGGTTTTACCAAAATCATTATAGACCGGAATAACTACATAGGGATCATCTACAACAATATTCAATCCTACTTTATAGATCGTTCCGGAGTAGTGTCTGATCGGTGTACCTTTCAAGAGTAAGATTGCTTTGAAGTATTTCATGATACTATCCTCCTTTCAATTATTTTGAATGAAGTGTAAACCATAGGCGAAACTAAATCCTTCAATAAGATTCTTTTTGCTCTGTTTATAATCCATTCTGATTCATCATCAGCATTACAATTAATTTCTATTGTTCCGGAATAAGTCCCGATTTGATATTTAATAATGGCTATTTCACTATTCATTTTATTATCTCCTTTTAGCGTTTCTAAATTTATCTCGATATGTTTTACAATACGATCGCTGCTTGGAAATTGAATATCTCTTTCTCTTTAATACTTCATCCGGCAGCCAATGTTTTGAATTAAGACTTCTCAATTCCCAAAAGCAACGATTGTATTGATAATCAAAAACTTGTGCGATTGAATCTAACTCATCATCAGTAAAAAGAGATTGAAGCTCCCGGCGTTTTTCGGCTGCTTCAATCTCTAAATCATATTTGAATAAGGAAAGCTTCATTAAGCAGCTTCCTCTAAGTTGTACGCTTCTATGAACTCAATCGGGTTTTCCGGTTGGTTGTCTTTTAGATCAATAAATAATTGTTCTAAAGATTCTTTGAGATATGTAAGCTGAGAAGCTTTCATTTTCTCAATTTCCGTTTTGGAAGTTGTACCAAAAACCTTTTTAATGATTACCGCTTTTAGTTGTTTATCAGCTTTACTTCTTGCATCACCTAATCCATTTTCATCGAATACCGCTTCTATTTTTTCGAGAGCAATTTTTTGTTCTTGCTTTCTTTGCCAGTAATCTAGATCATCTCCGGGAGTGAAGTTCTCATGAGTGGATTCTCCAGCAATCTCTCCAACTTCAAGACCTTGAATAAATCTAATAACCGGTTTCAAATTTCTGTATTTAGGCATAGAAAAAGATTTGGCGTTTATTGTGTCCGAACGATCTTTGAGAACATAAGCAACATTTGTTTGAACGGGTTTATCATTCTTTAATTCTTTCTCTAATTGCATCCAGATATTGAGATCGGTTTCATAGGGAGTTTCACCGGCGATTTTCATTTTTACACCGGACTTAACATAACTTCCTTTCTCTGTAATATTTCCGGCTTCATCTTTCTGATCATCTTCCTTCTCATACTCAAAACCACCTCGACCGGTAAAGACTATATTTCCTTCTGTTTCCACAAACACATCTGAGAACTCTTCTTGCCAGGCGGGAAGAAGTTTTCCCCAGTCCATCAGCGACATAAAAGACTTTCTGTTTTTTGCTTTATAGTCTTTGACAAACTGATAATAAATCTTTGTAAGTGAATCGATGAAAAGAAAATCGATCTCTTTATTGTTGAGAAAATTAAAAGCTTGTTTAACATCTGAAAGACTGCGAGTATCTTTAACAATAGCTCTGATACCGGCTTTATTGAAAATCGGGATTAAGAACCTTGAACCTTTTTCATTATCCAGAATTAAAACCGGCTTGGTACATTTCAAATCTTTGTAAGCACCGATAACAAACTCGGTTGCTGTGCGAGTTTTTCCCGCACCTTGAAAACCACCGAAAGAAGCTTTGATGAAGTGATTCTTACTTACTAAAGCGGTTGCAAAATTTTCTAATTTCATTTTGGTTACTCCTTCTTTTATGATTCAAAACAAATTTCATTGAATTGATTTATATAGATAAGATTGTATTCTTGAATGATTTCTTTTAATGCATCTTTGATATCTTCCTCGAATCTGTCCGGAATGATTTCTAATAGATCGCTTATATGTTGATCATTTAGATAGCTTTGAATTATTTCAAATTCTCTTTCTGCTTTTACGTCGATATTTCTCATGCACATTTTATTAACTCCCACCGGAACCGGCACGAATGCCGGAACCGGTTTAATATTTTTAACGATGTTCCATTACAAATCCAGGTTCTAAATCTTCTGCGTTTTCTGCTTCTGCATTAAAGAAAGTTTCTCTTTCCGAAGTATTAACGGGGTCTTGCTCTGCGGATTCTTCAAAATCTTTGATTAAATAATTAACTGCGTTTTTTGCTTGTGCTGCTGCGGATATAAAAATTGATTGATCGTTATTTAGAGAGTTTAACCATCCTTGAATATAACCGGCCGAATTATCCAGAGTGTTATTAATGCCGAAATAAGAGCAAAGATAAGCCGAGCCGATTTCCGCGATAAGTTCCTCTTTTGAGTAGTTGTCTGAGTTATAGTCTGCGGATTTGAAACGGTTTAATCTGTTTTTGAATCCGGTCCAATGGATTAACTCATGGAATAAAGTTGAATAATATTCATCTGAGGATTCAAACTCTGAGATTGCAGGAATAGAAATAAAATCTTTGGTAAGATTAAATACTGCTTTACCTTGAATATTATTTTTGATAACTGCCGGAACAGTAGCTAGAAATTTTTCCACGTTTGGAAATTTAAGATCTTCGAGAGCTGCGGAATTATAAAGCGAAGTTTGCGAAAGATTAAAAACTGTACTTGTACGCATGAATGGAATTTTATCAATTTCTGCTTTACCGGATTCTTTGATCTTGGTATTATCCAATAATTTCCAGAAAACAATCGGAATACCTTTTTCGCCTTTTTTGATATAGGCGTTTCTTTCCTTTGCTTGAAGGAAAGTTAAATAGAAAGGTGAAGGAAAATCAAAACAAGAAAGTAAAAGAAAATTGATTCCTTGATATAAATGTTTTGAAATAAAGTTCTGCGGTGGTTTTCCGTTGTTCCATGTCTTGCGCCAAGGCAAAGACCCGGAAGCAAGTTTATCTTTGATTACTGAATTAACCTTATTATAAATGTCTGATCTTTTCATGATGTTAACTCCTTCCCGGCAATATGCCGGAATGATTTAAGCAAAATGACTTATTAAGTGATGATGATGTTTTGAGAACTTGCGAAACGAGAAAAGAAATTTTTTAGTAACACGAAAAGGAATTGCGACAAAAACACCGTGATATAATACCCCTTTGTATTCCACAGCTTTAAGGGTTATATTTTCAGCGGAGTAATTTTTGAGCAGGAAAAAAAAGAAGTAAGGGTTTAACGGTTTGCGAAATAATAAAACAAGTTGACCTCTGCGACCGTAAGGCACAGATAATAAAGGTTTGCCACCAAAAAAAGAACAGCCGGCTCTTAGTGCTAAAGAAACGGTTTTTGATAGTGACATAATAAACTCCTTTTGATTGTGAAAAACTGAACAAAAGAACACTTGAAATATACAAGAAAAGGAAAGAAATAGCAAGTAATAACAATAAAAAGAAAGATTAAGAAACTATAATAATGATAATTGCACCGGACTGTTTTTAGGTTTTGCACCGCAAACGAAACGAGCAAAAGAAACGGCTTGCGAAGCAGACCGGAACCGCACTGAAGAAAAGCTGCCATTTGAAAACCAACAATTAACAGAACAATTTTTTTTATGCTGGACAACATGAATAGATTGAATGCCGTATTTATTACACCTTAGTTTTAATATTATATATTGTTGCATGACTACCCCTAAATTGTTGACGGACTTTCCCCAAAAAAACATTTGAAAAAACCCGCGCAGAAAAATGCTTTTACCTATGTACGTTGCATTGAACAAGACAATGCAAGGGCGAAGTTTTGGAAGTTTTTAGCCGAATAATTGAGGCGTGAAGAAAACTGACAAAACGAGTTTATGTACCCTTGCATTTATCGATTGCAGATATATGTTAGGTTGTCGACACAGTGATTTTGTTTTACACTAAAATTGAATACTGGCGGGTTTTTTCATTCAAGCCGGTGATGTTTACCGGCAAACAACAAGGAAGGGTTTTTGGAATAAGTCCTTTCTGATTTTGTTTTGCAAAGGTTTGAATGACGAATGAGCGTGTGTCCCGTTAAGCGAATGAGGAATGAAAACTTTTGCTTCACGAAACATATTATGATTAATTGATGAGCATTGACGAATGAAGCGAGGGCGAGTCTTTTTGTAAGTGGGGTCAGTTGTGAACGAAGCTTAAATTTCAACAAAAGCGAAGTAAACAACATAAGCGATTAGAAACAAAAAGCATGACCGAGCGAAATGAGTTATTGCGGAATGTCCGACTAACACGCACAAATGAAACGATCGGATGACTCTAATGAAAGTAGATTTCTGTTAGGTTGCAATCCCCATGAATCGATTTACTGATGCAGTTTGTTATGAAGCGATTAGTTATCCCAAAGTCTTTAATGGGTTAACTGCGGAATGATTAACAATCTGCGAATGTTAAGTGTTTCTGTTTCCGCAAAACGAGACAAAAGTATGATTGATCAATTGTTGACCTAAAACATCATGCTTTTGTTCTATATGATGTTTTACGGTCAACGTGACCATGACCCATTGTTGACCTAAACATCGGGCTTTTGAATTATCCGATGTTTACGGTCAACTGTTGCATAACCCATGTGAGAGGTAAACGTCCGGCGAATTACCGGACTGTTTACCTCGAAAGTTGCATTGATAATATTTTAGTCGAGTGAAGCGGAACGAAACACGGATAGAACTACAAATATGATTTTGCTTTTAGAGAAACAAAGTTAATGAGTGAAGTGAATGAAGCGGAATGAAGGATCACGAAATGTAGCTGAATGAAGGTAACGAATTATCTTTGGCAGTTGAAACATGTTCGGATTTACTGATAAGCAATGTTGACCTTTTTTGTTGTGGTTCCCGGCTTAACCGGGAATCCACGTCTTTTGAAAAACGGTCAACTTTGCTGAATGTTAAGATAGAACCGCACAAATGAAATGATTGATCTGGTTTAATGAAAGGTGATTTTATACATGAGACCCCGATATATCGGGGCGAATTATGATAAACTTACGAGACCCGAAGGGCGAAGGAGAACCCTAAATAATCAAACGTTTTGTAAAGACTTCCAAAACTCTTCTATAATAATCCCAGATACATTATCAGGTTCAGGTTTATCCGGTGAGCAATCCATTAATAATTGTTTATTACCCCCATGTAACCCAAAAGTATTTCTAATCCAAAGCCCAAGGCTAAAATGCAGATCTATTAAATCATCTTGTTTATAGTTACGAATTTCATCTTGTTGCTCAACTGTCAATTTTGATTTTAGTAATTCGACTGCTTCAATAAGTGAAACAGGCCAATCATTTTCATTATCAGACTTTCCAACTAATAATGAAAAATTGTTTTCTACAAAATACTCTTTCACAACACCCATTTCTCTTCGATCTTTTGGATCGATAGCAACACCAGAACGCATAATACTTCTTAAAGGTATTAGACCAGGGAAAGGAGAATCTTCAATTGTTAACAAACGCCAAATTATTAATTCTTCTTTACCATCTTTTAATTCGATATTAGAAACAACATCATTTTCGCGTAAGGTTGTTTCCATTGTTATTGGAATCCATTCAGTATCGTTAGCATGAGACATAAAAGTACCTCAAATGTATCGATGGTTAATTCTTATTATCAATCAACTACCGAAACAGAATTAAATCCATTAATTAATTTCTAATCTAAAAACTTCCATTTATGTTTTATTAGTAATTGGCACCAAATGGTAAAACAAATAATATTGGTGAAAGAATTGTTATCAAATAATCAAAGAACCAATAAAGTGTTTCACTAAAAACCATAATAAAAAAAACAGTAATAAAAAATATAGAAATAGTTGCTAGTACATATATAAAAGCTTGACCACAAGGTGGATTATTGTATGAAAGATTATCTGTTACTTTGCCTAAAATATAACCGCTTCCCATTATAGCTGTAACTTCGACCATTAAAAATAATGATGAAGTGTAGGCAATGTTTCCAACCATTATTTTCATAACATCTGCAATAAAACTAAAATTTGCTTCAAGTAGATAGTGGGAATAAATAATTAAATAGCTCAATATATATATACTGATGTATGCTACTACCGATAAAAGCAGAAGTAAAAGATAATATTTAATAATTGCTAAATATTTCATAATTCACATAACGATGGATCATGCCAAATAACCAATAACGTCGTACTAACCATATTCTCCTATAAAAGAAGAACTATTTTAGAAACTTTTACTCAAGAACACCTATCCCCAGCTTACCCGACCTCCGAAATTATAGTTGCACTTAGGCAAGACTTTGTGCTTAATCAAAAGACTATATGCACTTCTTCATAAATCATATTTTTTCATTTCTGCTTTAATTTGTTTCAATTGCATCCTTGCATCTTTTTGTGCACGATGACCTAGTTGAACAAGTTCTTTTAATTTTGGGATGTATTCCTCAAATTTCTCTTTAATTTTATTTAACGCTATTTCTTCTGCTCCTTGGTCTTTATCAAAATCTTTAGCAACTTTTATTATTATCTCTATTTCAGATTCGGCACTTCTCAATTCAGTGGAAAGATCTAGCAATGCATCTAAGTTTGATTCTTCTTTTTCCATATATTCATCAAAATCAAAGTATAGATACATTCGATGGGCAATTTTATCAGTAGCATCAATTGCTTTTTTGGTCTCCTCATTTAGATATTCCATTTCCTTATATATAAAAGGAAAATCTTCTATTTTAGAGTTAGCGATTTTATTGTAGACCCTCATAAATTTGCTAATACCGTTTAGATCATTATATAAATCTGTTATTGCTTCTTCGGCTGCAATTATTTTCTTTTCAAAGTAAATTTTGCGTAATGTAAATTTATTCTCTTTACTTGCTTGAAAGATTTCAAATAACTTTGTAATCACAATTGTGATAATAGAGCCAAGTAATAACCAAAATGCTTTTTCCATTACACTTTCTGTTATTTTAATATTTTATAAGTAAATTAATTCTTTGACTATGGTTGAATCAACTTTTTCACCGGTCGCAACATTAATAAAAAAGAATTCATTCATTTGAAGATGAGGTTTACCTTTCCACTTTTTATCTATGCTGTTTAGTTTATTCCATAATTCATTTGTTGGGAATCCGTCTTCTTTAAAGTGGTGTTGGGATAAATGGATTACTTCATTAGTTTTGTTAAAATTTAAGGCAAGTGAATAATTGTTATGTGGTTCGCCTTTTTTTTCAAACCAACTTCCAATATATCCAACTAAGTCGCCAACATTTTGACTATGCATGACAAAACCTAGCTCTTTTTTGTTACGCAATACATAAAGGGACCACCTAAATCCAAAAAGCTTACTTAATATTTGTTTGATCATGTAAACACCTTACTATTTCTCAAGCATATAACGGCCGTTATGTTAATAACGACACGGAGTTCTCCTTTTCTAAAATATACTTTGTTATGTATATTTACGACCGCTTGATTTTTAACTTATTAAAACGATTTGGCTGAACTACCTTTTTCATAATACTTCATAATTTCAGCTATTTGTTAAGCTTTTCAATTTCTGAATATAATTCAGCAGCTATAGAGCTATCTGATTTCTTAAGAATAACATATTCTTTCATAGCACCTTCGATATCACCAAGTTCAAGAAAAACTAAACCCAAATTAACGCGAGCTTTATAATAGGTCGGTTTAATTTTTATTGCCTCTTTGAAAGATTCAATAGCATTTTGGTAATCACCAGAGTCCTTATATGCTAATCCCAGATTTAAATATGTGATTTCAGAATCGGGTCTAATCTGAACAGCATTTTTATATGATTCAATTGCATTATTGGTGTCACCAGCTTTATCATATGCTAGGCCTAAGTTAAAAAATGTTTCCGCAGAATTAGGATTTGAGTGAAGCTGTGCTTTGAAATGTTTTATCGCATTTTCATAATCACCATTAAGATAAAAAGCCCGACCAGGATTTTTTACACCATAATACCACAAATAACTATATAACGAAGCTGGATACCATAATAAATTAAGTGGAAAAATTATACTCGATAACCCGAGAAAAAAAGAAACAGGTAACATCCATAATAAGTGGAAAGGAGATAGAGATAGTAATGGTACGATAACAACAGAAACTGCTGCCAGAAATGCATGTACTTCCAACGTATGTTCTGTAGCTTGTTCGACTTTAGCCTTACGGCGAATATTTAGACCTTGAGTTATTGCCCATACTAAACTCAAGATCCAGAGTATAATGCCTAAGATTTGCACAGTATGATTACCCTTTTATTCTGCTAAACGGTTTTTATGTTAAATATCCATTAGCGATAATTCATTTTTCAATAATTATCTACAATCAACTTTTTTACAAAACATATTTAATGAATAAATATATCCTCTTGACTTTTTATTTATTAAAGATGTTATGTTGCATTAGAAGATTAAGATTATATTTATATCTCAATCCTCCTTACTTCTTATAAAGTTGATAAATTTAAATGGTCTTGAATGGAAAAAGAATGTCAACAGCACTGATAAAAAACCAGCAATTATGCTTTTATAAGAAAAAAAGTCACCATCATCATTTATGTTTCCCCAAGTTTCGGGTATAAAAAATAATATACCATCAAATGAGAGATATGATAAAATACCTACACCTACTAAAGAGCCAATAAAAATAGCATAATATTTATTACTATCTCCATTTACAATATCCCGCTTACCTTTAAAAGCTGAATACCAAAAGTAGAATGTTGAGAAAAGAATAAAAATTGATATTAGAGATAATATAATAATGGTAATTATCTTAAGCATATATCACAATATTTTATCGGTGTGGCTTTTCACCCGGCCGCCCCTAATAACAATTACGAACTGAAAAGCTACTGCCAATAATTTTTGTAAATTTATTAATTAGAACAATGTTACAGGCAATGCTTACCTTTTATACCAAACCCCATAATTTGCACAGTGCCGTATTGAAAACTCGGTCGGGTGGAAAAGCAGGTTATACGTTTTATTTGCCAGCAATCCTTGCTGCTTCTTCAACCCAGTTATAAATATTAGTTCTACCATCATTCAGCACCCAATCATATGTTCTAAATATTTGCGACAAATATTGATTACCATAAATTGTTCTTACTTGCCAAGCATCTAATGGATTTGAGCCCATAAAATCGGTCATTTGATGTTGATTTTTAATATTATGGACGTAAATTCCAAGAAAGCCATTCCCCTTGGCAATACTCTGTTCAATTTCATAATGAACATATTTCCGCTCATTAGTTTGATTACCGATTAATACAATTGTTACAGAAGTACCTTTTAATTGATTATTAATCCAATTTTTTATTGCAGTATCTCCAGCACTCTTTACAGCTTCCCAAATTGCTGAGTCTACAAAATCATTTCGAATATAATTATTTGTAACTACGTTACAATTCCTAACTTGACCGACACGCCAAGAATCACGATCGAAATGAAAACTAAAAAACACTCTACGGGCCAAAAAATTACCTCCAATTAATAATTATAGTGACTATTATTAGAACAGATAACACCATGAGATGGAATAAAACAGGTGTTTTTGCGAAAGTGGTTTTAAACCAACTTACTTCAGTCAAAAATTCTTTTGTATTCATCGAGAAATCTATATCCTCATTACTAATTGATCTAACTTTATCATATAATTTTCTGAATAATTTTTCTTGCCAGAGAAAATAACTGTCGAGGACCCAAAATATTACAGCGGGGAAATATCCCAAGTAAACAAATTCTTTAACTGAATCTTTTGCTGCTAATACAAAAAGTGCAGAAATTATAATAACACTCCAACCTTTTAGCATAAATGAATTTTGAGCCATCCGGTTGATAATTCCTTGTATCATTTCCAAGTGTTTTAATTTACTTTCCATAAAACCACCTAATAATGTTTATAGGGTTGTTTGCCTTGGTTCAACCAGAAATAAAAGTTAACATAAGTATTTTCATCATAATGAATCCAAAGTGCTTCCTCATTTTTATTTTGTATTTTTCCCTTTGCTACAAATGGATATAATCCCAAGTATTCTTGACCTTTATAATTTGCAAGATATTTGGGGCTATCATACACAGGTAATATTGCTACTTTAGATTTTATACCATCAAAATAACCTAATTCCCAAGGCATCCATTTTGAATCAGAAGAATTAACAGAGGTTGCGTAAAACAATGATTTACTATTTTTCATTCTTTCTCTTAGTTTAGCGGCAGTATGCTTATTTACATTTTTTCTATCTAATGCTGGGTCTTCTATCCAATCGACATAAACTGTAAATCCTAAATCTTTAATTTCTTCGGAAATGGCTAGAATATAACTGGCATCCAATGAACTATGCGATAAAAACACATCATAAGTTTTATATTCAGAAAACGATCTTGAATCTTCAAGTAAAATTGTGCTTGCAGATTTGTAAAGCCCTCGTGATATTGAATCATATTTTTTTTGTAAATCAACCTTGTTGAATAAACTCATAATGTTTCCCTTAAATGTATAACGGCGTGTTATGTTAAACAACCAGCAACACCGATTTATATTTTTTCAATAATGATTTACAAACAACTTTTCTACAAAACTTATTTCATGGAATAACTATATCCACTTACTCACCCCACAGTTTTTTGATGCGGGGACTTTTTACTTATTAAAGATGTTAGGCAGTTTTTATATATTTCATTTAAATATTAAATCTCTTATAAGTAAGAATAATCCTATTATCCCAATAATTATGCTTATATAAATTGCTACACTTCCAAGTTTCATCCAATTTGGATCATTTTTTTTAGTATTTGGAGTAGCGAAATATAAAATGGCAGAAACAAGACCAAAAGCAATCATTATTAAATGAGTTTTATCCATATTGAATTTTCAACTTATTCTACTGTTTAATATTTTTTCACTAACTATTTACGTTGACCCAAAATCCCAAAGTATTGCAATATTTTATAATAATGTTTTTGACTGCCTAACGGCGTGTTCTATTAAACAACCAGCAACGCCGATTTATATTTTTTTAATAATTTTTTAACTAAGAACTTTTCCACAAAACTTATTTCACGGAAAAACTATACCCAACTTGCCCGCCCTCCGAAGTTGTATTTTACGAAGGAGGGACTTTTCACTTATTAAAGATGTTAGTTGCCTTTTTTTAAATCGTTTATAGTTTTTTTAAATTCTTCAATTTGTCTCTCAATTTCTTCTTCAGTCTTATCAGGAAGAGAATTCATCCATCTAGAAACAGAGATTAATTCTAAATCTGTAGAAATTAAATTTCTAAAATATTCTTTTGTTTCAGGTATTAATAAATTCCACAAATCATTCGATTGATGTTCGCGGAAAAAACCAGAAACGGGGGTATCAAAACCATATTTTTCATCAACTGGTAATCCAATTAATAAGATTGGATTTGTAATAGCTATGCAAGTGCATATATTTTTAAATGTCTCAATAAATGTGTCCAATAATTGCTTTAGATTCGCTTTGGAAAATTGAGCAGTTCTAATATTGTTGTATGAAAAATTAGAGGGTTGGAGAGCTTCAAGAGAATAGTTATTACCTCTAGTGTGAATAATATCCGATAGATACCAATAAAAATTCTTTAGATTGGTTACCCAAAGAGTATCTTTTTCAAGATTAAAAAATCTGTTATCATTAAGAAGCGATTTAATTGCACGTGAGAATAAAGGTGTTCCTCTTTGTGAGTTAAGCCAATCTATTGCATCTTTCTCATTAGTTTCACTCATTGAAAAGTATGAACCGACAACAATAAGTTCTAAAGCACGTCGGAGATTATCATATCCAGCTTTATAAGCAGCCTCTAATATTCTGTGTAAGCATTCATTCAACTCACTTATCGCTTCATTCGTTGGGAAAAACCAAAGTCTTTTTAGAGTCTCAAAATCAGATTTACTTGTTTCTGACATTGAATAACCCATAAAGTCTAAACATTGATAAAGTTCTAATTTCTTTGGATACTCTTTCTGAATATATTCAATAGTAAGATTAGCATATATGTCAAAACCATCTCTCAAAAATGCTAACCTACTTTCAAATGGGTCAGATGGAATGTTTGTTAAATCCATTATATCCTATAATTCCTTGGCACCTAACGGCGTGTCATCTTTAGTTTCTAATATAGCCGAGTTCTCATTTAATAAAAATTTATTTGTCAAGAATATTTATGTCATCTTGACTTTTTACTTATTAAAGATGTCATGTGTATTTTTGTTTATTGAAAAAGCCTTCCTCTTTTAATCTCTCTAATTGCGATTTCATCATATTATTTTCTATTGCCCATTCCCTAATGATTTCAATTCGTTTGGATATTTTTTCTTTTACCTCATCACTACATTCTTTCATTAATTCTCTTTCTTTTTTCTCCCATTCAATAAAACCTTCTCCGTGTTCGATGAACATTTTAACCGACCTAATAATTTGTGATTCTTGGTCATTTTCACTCATATCAGGTAGATTACATATATGATCAAACAAATCTTGAGTATTTTTATCGTTTTCTGCAATTTTCTTTAATTCATCAAAATATTCTTTTGGTAATATTTTTTTAATCTTTTCAATCTCAAATACCTCAAGAACTGGGAAGGGATTATCAATACCAATTTTCACACTCCAATCATATTCGATAATGGATATTGGATATTTTAATATATGTAATATTAATATAAATTCGATTATTCTTTGATATGTATTTAACCACTTTAGAAATATATCTTCCGCAAAAGTTTGACAGTTGGGTTTTGGAATTCCTAATTTATTTGAAAATTTGTAACCTTTTGTATGAACAAAATTATGTAGAAAACTCAATGAATTAAATTCATCTTCCAATCTAAATAACTCATTGAATTTATTAATATTACCATTAGACTTAAGAATTTTCCAAATTTTATCTGACCTTGGTGTGTTTGCTTCCCAAGTGTCCTTTGAATTCAGCCAATCTTTAACCACTTTGTGTCCATCATCATCAATATTGTAATAGACCGATAACATCCCTACTTCCAGAGCATTTCTTAGTGACATAAAGGCTTGTTTATATAAACCGAAAGCTACAAGATTAAATGATATTTGTAATTCATCCCAAGATTCAACATAAGGGAAATAATGACCAGACCAAAAGTTCTCAGTGGTTTGTGGAATTGATTTGCCAATACTATGGTAAACCCATCCTAGTTCTTCAATTTTGTTTTTAATATCAGGTTTCTCAATAAAATATTTCTCTGTTTGTTGTAAAACCTCAAGACTTTTCTCTGGTTCATAAATGTATGGAAATAATTTAATCATATTAATAATGAGTTAATGAAATGTTCATTGCAATACACATAACGGCGTCCAGTTGATTTGCGTGTTAGTGTGCTATTTAAAATGGTAGATCATCATCAACAAATATATCCTTATTATCTTCATCTTCTTTTTTATCATCTCTCTCAATAGATTCTAAAAATTCAATTACACACGCTATGTTCTTGAATATGAGTAAGCTCTCATTATAATTTAGAATTGGATTGTCATGAGCGAAACTCTGATCATTTCTAACTGTATTAAATGCTTCAAGGATTGAAATGGATGTTTTCAAAATTCTTTCTGTCATCTCCGATTCAATTTTATTTTCCGCTCTAAGATGTTTGACATATTCTCCATAGAAACTGTGTAGAGCTTTATTTTTGTCATAGTTAATACTGTGCTTATTACATAAACTGCGAATATATTTAACAACAAACGTATGAAGTCTATCAATTGCTGTTTCAGGTTCATTTTTCTCAATACTATCACGAATTAAATTTGCAAGAGTTGAGAAATCCTTATCCTCAGTATTAGGTTTTATCGCACCAATATGTTCATCCATCGAATCTTGCTTTAATTCTTCACATACTCTTAGGCATTCTTCATATAAGTCATTTAATTCTTTATCTGGAGCTATGTTTAATGATTTCCAATATTCCAGTAGATTCGAGTTAAGTTTCGCAGCCAAATAATTTGATTCAACTTCCCAAAACTTTCTTAATCTATTTGCTTTAGAACCACTAAATCCTTCGTATTTATCATCATAAATATCTTTGTCAATCGTTTGGTAAATAAAATCTCTAAAAGTTCTATTAGTAAAATCCATTACATATCCACCACCCATACCAAATATTTTTTCAAACTTTAGTCTATCAATATATTTTAATTCAGACATTATGATTCCCAATTAATTTAGCACACTAACGGCTGCGTAAATAACCGGCGCCAGAACAGGAAAGCCGATTAAAAGAATAACATCAATAATTTAGCAACCGGTTTGTAAATTCAACCGTACAAGCCGGTTGCAACAATTTAGTTTTAATACATTACTGCTGAATAGCAACCTTGCATATTTCAATAAACCTAAGAAACGCACAAATGCCGGTTTGAAATCGGCGTCCGGTTGATTTGTGGGTTAGGCTGTTTATTTAACTTTTATGCCAACTTAAGATTTGCCATTTATTATTAACGCCAATCTTAAATAAGATTGAATGCCAACTTGTCTTCGTGTTATCTATCGATTTTGTTTCTAAAACCATATACGCTTCTTTTTTATCCTCTGGAAGCCATAAATAAACAAATTCAACTTTAATTTCTTTTCCATCAATGAACATTTCTTTTTTTGATTGATTGCCTAATACTTCAAATATACTTTCGTAAGTATTGTTATTGATTACATATGCTTCGGGAGAAATATTTTCTTTGAGTTCAGTAATATCTTTCCCTTGCAAAATAGATTTTACCATTGGAACAAGTTGTTCAATAAGTTCTGTATTATTTGTCTTATTGCTATCATCTCCACTTTTTGGTGAAGAAAACACAATTGAAGAAAATAATACGAACAGAATTACTACTATCCGTTTCATACTTACCTCATTTTGTTTAGTTGTGATCTATTTCCCATCCTAAAAGGGATGGAATAAAGAGGTAAAGTATTTCTCATAATATTTCCTTTAATAAATTGATATTCGTAATTACACGGATAATTTCTACAGCCTAACTTTTATTTAAGCTGCACGATTTAATAACACTTCGGTTGTTAGTTTTGCGGATTTTGCAGATCTAACAATCATTTATATAATTCAATAAATTCTATAATTGATTATAATGTAAATGCTTATTGAAAAATCTCCGATTAGATTTAAGATTTATTTTATGAAATAATTGCCGATCTAACATTCCGAGAATTGCATCTTGATAAGAGAGAGAAGTAACAAGAGAAAAGGAAACTACAGATGTCAAATCCATAACAACCTAAACTGTTGGAATTGAAAAACAAAATAAGAAAAAAAGTTCAAATGTTCACAAGGAAAAGTTTATTAAGCGTTGAAAAGAATGTTGCAAGCTTCATCAAAAGATTGGATTTTGTAATGATTCCCGAACCATGATCTACGAAATACTTCCTCTGCGGAAGTGTATGTAATTTTTTTATTTGGATTTTTGATTTCAAAAAGAAAGTTCTTACCGGCGTAACCGACTAGAAGATCACCGATCCCATTACCAAAATTAGAGATATCCACAACAGAAACAGCAGGAAGTTTAGCAAGTTTAGTCTGAATCTCATTATGATTGTTGTCCTTTCTTTTTCTTCTTGGATTGCTCATAAAAAATAAGCGGGAGAGTTCACATCGATAATGTTTACAAAGATTTTAGTGTTAATTAATTTGTGAAACAAACTCTCCCTAATTCTTAGATTTATCAGTTATAGTAATTGATTAAGTACGATCATTCTTATCAGCGAACGGATCATCTAAGCACCAAAAAGAGCCGGCACTAATAACGCCGACTTTGAATCCTTCTCCAAGTGGATAAGAATAGACAATCTTATCGTATGGAATTTTAATAGGAATCATTTCGACATCTTCATCTGAGAGAGAAGAATCAATTCCGATTTTGGATAATTGATCTAATCTTTCCTCAGCTTCTTCTCTGAGGAAGGAAGTCTGCGATATAAAAAGTTTTGGTTTCATGGTTTGAATAAATAAATTCGTTTGTCTTTATAATCAGGATGCATATCAATATGAACCCAATTAATATTTTTTTCCATTCTGTAGATGTGCGGAAACTTTTCTTGGTTATCCATAATGATTTGTCGAACATCGTAAGCATCGATATCTTCAACATCGAAGTCGATAGCTCTGCCGAATTTATGTTGAGATAAATGAGAACCAATATTTGTAAACGGATCACGATAACCGCGTGATTTGAAATGACCATCCCACAACCAAGTATTTATAAAAACCTTTTTGTCCGTCCCGGACATATAAGTGAAGAATTCTCTAATATGATCCATCGTGATTTTCATTTCATCAGAGACAAACATCAGTGAATTATCACCATAGATTTTATAAATCTTTTCAGAGACAAATTCATAAGCTTTGAAATATTTTGGAACGTACATAGAGTTAACCTATTTTAATAATGAAAGGACTAGAAGGACAGCAAGGACTACCGAAGAATAAAAGAATTCATTTTTGAAAAGGGGTATCGGTTTCTCAAATTCCTTTACTTCCGTTATCGTTTTAACTTTAGTAATTATTCTTTCCTTCAAATCTGCAGCGATCTCAAAGTAATTAAGTGGTGGAAAGAAATACTTAACAGAGATCCGCGAAGAATCTTTTTGAAATGTTGTGTCGGCTGCTGCGGATATGATACGAGTGGAATCTATATAAACGGTATCGAGTTGAGCAGATAGTTGATTTACTTTAACTGTATCAAAAAGTAAAATAGTATCGGGCTTAGCATATATGGTGTCGGCGGAATGATGGAAAGATGGAATATTGGAATACTGGGAAGAAGATTCATTGCATGATTGGATGATTGAGTTTGAGATTAAGAGTAAGATTATGATTAAGATTAAGATGAATGCTATGGGAAGGATATTCTTCCAATTCATTCTTTGACCTCCGCGAATTTCTGTAATGCTTTTGGAGCGAATGCACCGAAGATAAAAAGTGAAACGAGTGTAACGGATTCCGGAGTGATGCGATCTAAGAATAAAAGCAAGCCGGAAATTGTAAGAGCAGCGATTAAAGCGATAAAAGACATTAATCTCATTGAAGATTTATTTCCTTTATCGTCCGATAAAAATGTTTTGCATGGCTGAGGATTTTCAGTCTTGGTTGTGTCTGTATGTTTGCATTCAAGAATTAATTTGTTTGGCATAATGAGCTCGCGCATAGCGATAAATAAAAAAATCTGTCCCGATTTTAATCGAGACAGAATGGAGTAAATAATGAATCTTAAAAGAAATACATGAAAAGAACTGTTTTCCACCGACTCATAGAATGAATCGGGAGAAACTTTATTAAATACCTATATGATGCGAACCAAGATCTTTACCACCAGGTCTAATGCGAATCGTCATCAATAACGATTCTATAGATGGTCTATTAGTAAGAGAATCAGTTGGTTGAAAATCAATCATAATTTGCAAAAGGTTAGAGTTGTTAAATTTAGTTTTGACATAAACCATTTGATCGTTACTGCCTAAATCAAATATAAGGTGACGATCCCCAGCTAAGGTAAAAGCACCCGAGCAAATCAAATAATTTAAATCAATCATATGAGTGCCGGTATCACCGTAAGGTGTAGAAACAGTAAATGACTCATATATAGAGGGGTGCAAATTTGTGTCGAATATCTTAAAATCAAAAAGATATTGACCAGATTCTAGTATGAAGCTAATATACATTTCATAGTCGACATAAGATTGATTGCTGCAATTGAAAAGAGAACCCGAAGGATTAGTATTGACAATGTTTGGAGAACCATCAAATTTCATCTCCACCGTTTGACCGCCATCTGTGAAAGTGCTATCGCTAGAAGAACTTGAAATCGTAACTCCGGGCATAAACTGCCAATTGACATTATCTTTAAGCAAAATTGAATTATTACCGACATCATAAGTACCCGGAAAAACAAAAATCAAATCCCCCGAATTAGAATTATCAGCGGCATCTTTTGGAGAAGTATAATCGCACTTATCAAGACCAACGGTAATGACATTAGAGGGAAGGGAAAATTGTAAGTCGGTAATACTTTTAAGACCTTTCGATTCTAAGTAAGGTTGAATTTTTCTCATTTGAAAACCTCATAAATAAATTAAAAGTTGTGGCGGGAGAGGGAGTCGAACCCTCGATCTCTAGATCATGAGTCTAGCGAGCTACCACTGCTCCATCCCACTAAAATATTATTTCAATAAAACACGAATTACTTCATCTGCTCCGGTTGCTTCATCTAAAGCATAACCGTTTGAAACTCCCGCATCAAGCGGAACAGCTTTACCGTTTGCGTCTGATTCGACTTCCGCACCAACAGAGACAGCATCACCGGAAAGAACAAGAGCAATACCCGAAACTGTAACAGGTAATTGTTCACCGGATTCTGTATGTGCGTGTGAAACGCCAAGAGATTTTACGGCTGATGATAGTACCGCACCATCAAAACCAACAAATAAAAAAGCGTCTGTTTCAGCAGCAGCTTTAACAGAAGTTATTAATAAAGGTTGTTCTGTTTTCATAACTATTTACCTTTTGATTTCTTTTTAGATTTTGTCACTGATTGAGTTTCATCAGTAACCGGAATTAAAATAGAGGGATGATCTTCTACCTCTTTTTGAGGGAGATCAATAACAGTTCCCTCTTTAATTAATTTTCCGTTGTAGCGGAAATGAGTGTTAGTAATTCTAACTTTCATAAAATAAAAACTCCTTAAGCGTTTGTATCTTTAATTAAATAACCAGCATCAGCACCAAGAATTTTTGCATCAAAAATATCAGTAGTTCTTACAACTTCGATTTTACCGGATTCATCGTAACGATCAACCATAGGCATATTCTTTTTTCGTAGTGTATAACCGAAACTAGGTTCATACAAAGAACGTTCGATATTTTGTGATTTCTGAGGGACATAAGCCAAGACGACATTATCAGCCCAAACATCATTAAAAGCACCGGTATCATCGGCGTACACAGCTTTACCGATTACAATGTTAGGAATATCCAATAAAGCTTTAAGAAGATCGATTGTTACAACTGCGGAAGTAGTGTAAGCAACTCTGTCAACAATTTTAGGGTGTTGTTTCAAAGCTGCGAAAGACGATGCACCGATAACGGCAGTATTCGGGTATGATGCAATTTTAGAACGTACTGCTTCTTTTGCATCTTCAAAAATTGCAATTGGGTCTGATGTATCGGTTGTGAATTTATCACCACTCGCCAAAGTTTCTTTATTTCCGGAAGGATAATTCGATTCGTCTTGTGCTAAATCTGCAGCGATCTTTTCAAGTCTGAGCGAAATACCGTCTGATGTGACTTTAGTTCCGTGTTGCTGTAGATTTACTAAATCTTCATCGGCTTCACGATAATCGATAGGATATTCAAGATCGTGTTCGGTTAAAGCGAAATCAATACTAGATTTATTTTCTGGATTGATTCTGTTTGATTTGGCTCTGATTGCTCTTTCGGTGTTGTAAACTTTGAAAGATTCTTTGGTGAACTGTAAAATTTTACCACCCTCTTTTGTTACAGTTACAACAGGAAAAAGCGAAGTGGCTACATGCTCGGCGTTAAAAAAGCCTCTAGCGATTGTAGTCAAAACCGGGTCGATTACTCTTTTCTTTTTGAGTGACATTTTTTATTCCTTAATTAATTGACAAATTTAGATAAACGTTTTTTGACAATAGCTTTAGTTGAAGATTGTTTACTGTTTTTTGTTTCTTTTTTTGGTTTGGTATTTGTTTTTTTTGTGCTCAATTATTTTTTCTCATTAATTACTTTGTGAAAAGCTTCTTCATAAGTGATTTCATCTTTTTTCATTGTCTTAATTATTTCAGAATGCAACGCTGCAGAATCCGGGTCTAAATCAAAATCATCAAACGTATCGTCTTTAGTTTCCGTTTCAGTTTCTTCAAGAGTTGCGACTTCTTCAAACTGAACAATCTTCGGGATAGAATTCACGAACTCGGTAAGAAGATTTTGAATAGAACTTGAAATTTCATTTTGAGAAGTTTCGGCAAAATTAAGAGTCTCGAAATAATTTAAGAGATCAACCATTTTTTCTTTCATTGCCGGAGTTAAATTTCCATAAGCGACTCTTTCGGTTAACATCATTTCAAAGTTAGCTACGTCAATCTTAGCTCTGAGATCACTCATTTTATTTTCGAGTTTAGAGAGTTCTTCTTTGTTTTCTTCCATGAATTGTAAATTTGAATCAGAATGTTTGGAGATAACATCTTTGAAATCAGATATAACAGTAGTAAGAGTATTCGAAAGATTTTCGAAATAAAGTTTCATTTCGTTTTTGTTTTTGGTTTCATCTTCTTCTGATTTAGAAAAGTTTTCATCTTTGGTTTGAGTTTCATCAGCATCTTTATCTTGTCCTATTTCTTCCTCCAACATTTCTTCATCAAATTCGAACTCGGTTAATTCTTGATCTTCGTTAAACTCGACATCTGCTAAACCTTTTACTGCGGGAACTGTGGCTCCTAAAAATCCAACGTGATTTAGTAGTCCGTCTTTGGTTAAAGAAATGCTACGTTTTAAGAACTTCTTTTCTTTTACTGCATTAACAAAATCCTCAGCCAAATCTTTAGCTTCGGCGAAAAGTCTATCACCTTCAACAAATATTTTTTTAATCCATCCAAAAGCCGGAGCGTTTGATTTCGGGTGTCCTATTACAATTGGGGCTTCATGTTCTGAGCGATTGTAATTATCGGCAATCTGTTCTAAATCGTCGAGTGAATAATCTTTTGTGATTCCGTTTGAGCTTGTGTGAGTGCCGGTTCTAAATATTTCAAATGGTTTCATATTCAAGAATCCTATTTTGTCTGATTTAATTTATTGTTAATATGGAGATAAGAAAAGTAAAAATCAAGAAAGAAATATCAAGGAAAGGAAATATTTAGTAAGTTTAGGAAAGATGAAAAAGCGAAAGAAAAATAATAAGCAGAAAACAAATCCGGAGGATAGACCTTTAACGGATAAGCAGCAAAGATTTGTAGAAGAATACTGCGTGGATTTTAATGCGACTCAAGCAGCATTAAGAGCCGGATATGACAAGAAATATGTTAATAAAACCGGACCAAGGTTGTTGGTAAATGTTGGTATCAAAAAAGAAATTGATAAACGGATTGAGGAACGTAAGAATAAAATAGAAATCACTGAAAAAGAAATAATTGCAGAGTTAGCGAAGATAGCTTTTGCTGATGTAAGGAATCTTTACGAACCAAACTATGAACTTAAAGACATTACTACATTACCGAATGAATTAACTGCTTCGATAAAAGAAATAATAAAATATGACACGGACAAAGGAGTGCGGGTTGGTGTGAAATTTTACTCGAAAGAAACTGCATTAGAATTATTAGGCAAGCATCTGGGAATGTGGATGGCTGATCAAAGGGATAATGAATATTTAATCAAAATAATTGACGAAATAGAGGGAGAGGATTAAGAGCGAAGGCAAAATATTTGTGCAGTGAAGTTGGTGACTGATTGACGGAATGAATGAGCCTTGATCTGTAGGCGATTGAATGCAGGAAAGAAAGAGACAACGGAAAACAAATTATTATGACTGAGCGTATTACTGATGATACCGATTGAATACAAAACAAAATTTCACAGAATCCAGAAAGGAATCTTTTTGAAAGACGAGGGAAAAAGATTTAAGGTGATTGCTAAAGGTCGCCGGTTTGGATTAACGCATGGATTTGCGAAATATGTTATAAGGCAAATGATGTATGGAATTTCTCCGGTTCTGTGGGTCGATACAATCTATGGAAATATCGAAAGATATTTTCGCCGTTACTTTGAGCCGGACTTAAAAAAATGTAAAGCGAAATATAAATTCAGAGCAACGCAAAATGATTTATCGATTTTCAATTCCATTTGTGATTTTCGTTCTGCTGATAAGCCGGAGAACTTAGAGGGATTCGGTTATCGGTTAATAATACTGAATGAAGCCGGAATAATACTTAGAAATAAAAATCTGTGGTTAGAATCTATTTATCCCATGACATTGGATTACAAAGATTCAAAAGTAATTATCGGTGGAACTCCGAAAGGAAAATATCACAAGAATGAAAAGCATTTGTTTTATGAACTTTTTAACAAGAATCACCCGGATTGGAAGTCTTATAATTTCTCGACTTATGATAATCCTCTTTTGGATAAAGACCAAATACGAGAATTAGAGAATGATATTCCGGTCCAACTGAGACGGCAAGAAATACACGGAGAATTTGCTGATCGTTCCGATGAAGGAATAATAAAATCTACATGGTGGAATTATTATACAGACAATGAATATTCAAAAGAGAAAGCAATAAAGCGAATTGCAATGTGGGACACTGCGTTTAAGAAAAGTCAAGAGAATGATTTCTCTGTATGTGGAGTTTGGGTAATAACAACATCGGGATATTATCTTGATTACGTTTTCAGAGAACGCTTAGAGTTTCCCGATTTGAAAAGTGCAGCTGTGGATATTTACGAAAAGCACAAAGTAAATGAGATTTGGATTGAAGATAAAGCAAGCGGAACAAGTTTAATCCAAGAATTAAAAAGAGAAACGAGAATTCCGGTAAAAGAAATAAAAGCTAATCAAGATAAAGTTGAATACGTCCATGCAATCACCCCGCTTTTGCAATCGGGAAAAGTATTTATTCGTGACGGAGAAAAATGGACTGATGAATTTTTACGAGAGTGTGAAGAATTTCCGTATGGTGAATTTGATGATCAAGTTGATATGCTCTCAAAGTTTTTGAATGAAGCGAAGAATGAAGTAAAAGAATTTGATTTGAATTCTTTTAAAGCAATAAAAAGAAAAAAGAATTTCCGAACTATTAGACAAAATTAAATTGAGGAAAATAAAATGCAATTATATTCATTAAAGAAGTTGACGAGTGAAGTTGCTACTAGAAAGAAGCTTTCAAGCTTTACTAGTCTGATGGGAGTTCTACCCGACCCGAATAAAATTCTAGAAGAAAACGCTTATGATTATTCTATCTTCCGGGATTTGTTAACTGATCCACATTTATCGGCAGCATTACAACAAAGAAAGATGCAAGTCCTAGAGAAGATTATCTATCTGCATGGTACAAATGATCAAATAAAAAGAGCGAAAAAAGTTCTTGGGAGAATCGGGGTATTTAGAATAATTAACGAATGCTTAAACTCCTTGCTTTACGGATTCTCACCTATGGAAGTTATTTATGATTACGATGAATTATCAAACGAATTAATCATTACTGATCTGAGAGAGAAACCGCAAGAGTGGTTTATCTTCGATACAAAGAATGAAATAAAGCTGAGAAAGAAAGTCGACGGAAATTATTTTTTTGAACCGGGTCAAACATTGCCGGATTACAAATTTATCATCGTGCGTAATCTTCCAAGTTATGAAAATCCATATGGAGAAAAATTACTAGCTAATGTTTACTGGCCCGTAATTTTTAAGAGAGCAGCTATTGAGTACTGGCAAGATCGAGTTGAAAGATACGGACTACCTTTTATTGAAGGTGATTATCCCGATTCAGCATCAGCGGAGGAAATAACAGCATTTGAAAACAAGATCGAGGAAATGTTAGAAACGAATATTCTTACAAAAAAAGAAAGTTATAAACTTAGTTTCAAAGAACCACCGAAATATGAACTCGGTAAAAGTTTCGAATACATAATAAACTTTCACAATAACGAAATCTCAAAAGCCGTCCTTAGTGAAACACTCACAATCGAGATCGGATCGAGTGGCTCTTACAATGCTGCGAATGTTCATCGTGATATGTTGAGAATGTTAGGTAATGGCGATAAGCAATTACCGGAATTAACATTAAACCGATTATTGCAATATGATATGTTTTTGAACTTCGGGAAAGTTGAAGCTGCGAAAGTGGAATTATTAGATAAGGAATCTCTACCGGATAAAAAGAATATATTAAACATTAGAGGGTAATAAATGTCTGAATCAAATAAAAACATACTTGATATCATGAAGTTTATTTTCTCGATTGTGATAAGCATATTAGTTGCAGCTTTAGGTTACATGATGACAAATAAACTCGAAGCGATAGAAAATCAACTTGAGAGAATTAACACAGCGATTAATAAACAGATGGTGATTAATAATACTGTTGAATATAAGATTGAGGATCATGAAAAGCGGATTGGGAAATTGGAAGATGAGGAGTAAGTGGATATTTGGAATTAGATTTTTATTTGTATCTAAAATGATCAATAAGAGTACTAATTGGAATAATCAAAAACAATTGCACTAAACGAAACAAGATCAATGCTCCAAAGAGATATAAAATTCCAAGTAATAATATTTCCAAAACTATTTCCATAAAAAATAAGATAAGGATTAATTCATAATTATAAAAATAAAACCAGCTTATTTATTAGCATCTCTATTCTTTACATACTCCTCAAGCTTTGAAATAATTTCCATATAAAGATCGTCACTGATTCTCTGAATAGATGAACGATTGATAAGAGAGGAAAAACTTGCCCTTGTTCTACCACAGATTAAAGCTGCAAATGGAGCTTTTATATTATGTTCGTTTAAGAAATCACGAATCTTTTGCTTGTGATCGTTTTCAGAAGGTATCAATTCTTTTTTAGGGAGTTCAGCACCACGAACATATTTCTCATAATAATTTTCAGTATCGATTGATTCAATACTTTTTTTGTAGTACTTAAAATCTTCTTCTGACAAACTATGAGGCGACTTCAAGACTGAATTAAGTGAACCACGTGATTTACCGATATGCATTGCAAGAACTGCAATAGATATATTTTTTTGTTTTAATAAATTTCTTATTTGTTCTTTTCGAGATGGAGATTTAGTCATAAGATAGTTCGTTATTTCATGAATCAAGTAATTTAGTTATTTGTAACTCATAAGTTATACTTATCTTCCGAATTTACATACTCTTCAAGTTTAGAGATTATCTCAGTAGCTTTTTTATCGTCAAGTTTATAATGATTACTAAGACTAGTTTTTGCATTAAAATAAGAAGGTGTAAGGTTACAAATCCTTGCAGCAAATGCTTTATTTATACCGTGGGTGGTTAGAAACTGGTTGATCAGAATTTTATTTTTACACGTACCCTTTTGAGGAATTTTCTTAACAGAAACCGGTCCACGAACATATTTTTCATAGTAATTATCAGTATCTACCGAATCAATAATATTCTTATAAAAAAGGAATGTGTCTTCTCTCATGTTTGATAGATTTGTATTAAACATTCCACGGACAGATTGACGAGATTTACCGGCAAGATTGGCAACAACATTTAGTGAAATATTTTTCTCTTTTAATATATCGAGGAGCTGTTGCTGATATGACTTGGAATTTTTCATGTACCTTTGTAATTATGAAATATTTTTCTAAAGTTAAAAATAAATTGTAAAGATATAAAGCGCATGAATAAAAAATGAGGTAATAATGAAAAAAGAAAGTCCGGTTAACTGGGAAGAGTTAATTGTAAGTAATATGATTCAGTTGGAAGCGTTGACGAATATTCTTATCCGCAAAAAGATTACTGATGATAATGAGTACTTGCTGGAGATAAAAAGCATTCGTGAACAGATGGAGAAGAAGTTGAGGGATTCTACGAAGATGAATTGATTAACACGATTAGAAAATTGAATTTAAGATACCGTTTGGTTAGCTTTTATATTAAATTATTTGTGAGTGAACAATAGTGCATAAGAGTATTATTCAAAAAGTTAGAAATGGTTTGATATGAAGAAGGATCTATATAAAATTGGCGAACTTTATTGTGGGCCGGGAGGGTTAGCTTTAGGTTCACACTTTGCATCAATAAAGAATAAAAAGAAGGACATTAAATTTGCTCATGTTTGGGCTAATGATTATGATTATTGGAGTTGCACCACTTTTAATAGAAATATATTCGGTAATAAAGGACTAATAATTAGCTTTCAAGAGCTTGAGAAAATTGTTGATAAGAAAGAGTTTGAGAGTAAAAATCTGATAATTAATGATGATATTAAAAAAATAAAAGTGCAGCATATAGATAGACTTGAAGATATTGATGGTTTTGTTTATGGTTTCCCATGCAATGACTTTAGTATAGTTGGAGAATCCAAAGGTATTAATGGTAAATTTGGTGGACTATATAGTTACGGTATTGAAATTATAAAAAGGAAAAAACCATTATTTATTGTTGCAGAGAATGTCGGAGGGATAAGATCATCAAATGATGGAAAAGCTTTTGATCAAATACTTACTGAACTGCGCTACCCATGGGGAAATAATTCAAAGTTATTCTACAACCTTTCCGTCCATTTATATAAAGCAGAAGATTATGGAGTTCCTCAAAAAAGACATAGAATAGTTATCGTCGGGTTTAGATCTGATTCTGGTCTTGAATTTAAAGTCCCAGCTGTTACACATACACCAAATAAGTTTATATCTGTAAAGACTGCATTGAAACACATCCCCAAAAACACAGCAAATAATGAGTTTACTAAACAATCTGATGTTGTGGTAGAGCGACTCAAAAGAATTAAACCGGGATATAATGCGTGGAACAGTGGCTTAACTGGTGAACTAGCCTTAAAAGTTAAAGGTGCAAAATTGAGCCAGATTTATAGGAGGCTTCATCCAGACGAACCCTCATATACAATTACTGGGAGCGGTGGAGGCGGGACTCATGTTTACCATTGGGAAGAACCTAGAGCATTAACCAATCGAGAACGGGCAAGATTACAAACTTTTCCGGATAATTTTATTTTTGAAGGAAATAAAGAAAGTGTAAGAAAACAGATTGGGATGGCAGTTCCACCAAAATTAGCTACTATAATATTCGAAGCAATACTTAAAACAATCTATGGGGAAAAATATAATTTTATCGAAAATGGCAACCTAAGTGATAGACTTAATAATGTGCAAAATAATCTATTTGAGGAGACATAATCTTGGAATACCTTAATTTTAACGATGCAGCAAGTTATTTAGAAATTACAAGAAAGTATCTAGAAAACTATGTCAAAGCTGGCCGGGAAATTCCGTTTAAAAAGCGGGGAAGATCAAACACAATTTTGATTGAGGATTTGGACAAATGGAAAAATCAGAAAATATTCTCAACTGTATTATTAGACCGAGATGATTATATCGAGTGTTTGGAATTCGCAATTAGAAGTTTTTATCAATATCGTTCGACTTCAGACTTTGGTACTTCACAGCAAAGAGATGCAGGCAAATTTATTACAAATTTCGTTATAGGTAAGCTAGGAGAAACAGCATTAAAAAAATTTTTATTCAGAGAATTTCAAATAGAAATAAAACTAGATTTCGAACTCAGAGATGAAGTCGTTGGACAGGATATAACAGAAATAATTATAACAAGAAATGGAAGACGATTAGCAAATCCACCTAAGCAAAGAGTATCAATAAAAACAAGTAAAATAAAAAATGTGTGGTTGGTTGTTTCTGCCAATGAAGTTGATGATATAAATCGAAGTTCAGACATATATGTATTTACGCGAGTAGATTTATTTTTAAACCATTTTATTCGAATACTCAAACAACATGATTCACTGAAAAATTTGACATCAATCATACCCGATTTTTCTATAATGGAAGCTCAAATATGTGGCTATGCGACAAGAGAACAATTATTAAGCGATGGTATTGTAAATATTCTTCCAATCTCAAATACGCAAATCCAACCAAGTTATATTAAGGCTGTGGGAGAGCTTGCAAAGACGAGAGAAGAGTGGAATGTTTTTATTAATAATTTAATATAGTGGATAATCTTACACTAGAACAACGAAAAAAAAATATGCAAAACATTCGTTCTAAGGGCACAAAACCAGAACGAGTATTTGCAAAAGCATTACTACAAAGAAAAGTATATTTCTCACAACATCCAAAAAGCATTGAAGGCAAACCAGATTTTGTTTTTAGAAGGAAAAAAATTGTTGTTTTTGTAGATTCAGATTTCTGGCATGGACATCCAGAAAGTTACGTACGACCTAAAACGAACACTGAATATTGGGATAACAAAGTTAATCGTAATAGAGAAAGAGACAAAAAAGTTAATCGGATTCTTCGGGATCAAGGATGGAAAGTGATTAGAGTATGGGAATACGATATAAAAAATAATTTTGAAAAAGTGTTTACAAAATTATTAAAGCAACTAAATAAAAATTAGCTGCTCTTTTGATGTATTTTTTTTACTTTGCAAATAAAAAGTAGACGAAATGAAAGTAACAAAATTATTTAATGCCTTGAATAATGATAACATGAATTCAGGACTTGTGGTAATTGTAGCAGAACTCGAAAAACAGGGCTACAAAGTTGAACTCGAAGGCGTTGAGGTCAGCTCTAAAAATATGTTAGATGAAAATATTTTCGAAGATTTTGAAAGGGCTTCAAAGGAATTTAAAATAAGATTATTGAAAAATGGCAATGTCGTAGACAAATTTATGCTGGAAGCAATAGATTATCATGAATACAAAATCAAAAAATATGACTAAGGTAATAGGTGTTGGTATGTCTAAACAAGGTGAAATTGTCAAGATAAGACCGGAGTTCAGGAGAAATGATAATCTAAAATATGAACTAATTGAAAACCCAGATGGTGGAAGGGTTAAGATAAGAGCATTAGATACCGGACTAGATTATCCACCAGTTGAAGTATCTTTATTGGAATGGCTTGAAAAAATTGAGGAACCAAAAATTTAGAATATTTTGTAATTCGGTTAAATGAGTTTCACAATGCAGGTCATGCAGATCGCCTCATCTCTTCCGGCTTAATCCTACAATGCGATTTAACATAGTCCTTACAGTAATTGTAATAATCCATGCTGATTAAAACAACAAATCCACCGGCTTGATCTTTAGTGAATGCTGAATTAGGATGGTCTTTATTAATGTTAGCTGCAATTTGTTTGGCAAAGTTTTTTGATGAAGGGTGTGTTAGTTGATAGAATTTATTCATGCTTACCTCATTTATTTAATAGATTTAATTGAATTAGAAAGTCTGTGATGTTTGAAAGACATTGCGCATCGAGAACGTAACCACCATTAGGGAAAAAGGCGAAGCAATCCCAGTCGGCGTAAAATTCAACATTACCCAAAATGTGATTCCGTTTGTTTTTCACATAGTAATATGAGTCACCAAACAAACAAGGCACTTCCTCGAAGTGAAGGAATTTGTACTTGGTTTTCATTTCAAAAGAGTTCATAGTTTGGGTTATCAATTTTAATTGCAAAAATATTTTTAACGAGATCACCGATTGCAACACGGTCACAGTTAGCAATTGCTTTCATTTCATCCACTATGGAATTTAATCTTCTCTTTTTATAAGCTTCCCATTCATCTTTATTCATTGCGTGATAGTAACCATTATCATCAGCAACAACCCAATGACCTTGCAATCTTGCTTCGTGTGAAAATATTCTCAGCTTTCGCCGGAATGATGAAATAGATCCCGGCTTATCTGCAGCGATCCAAAGTTCTTCACTCGTTTTAGCTGCGGATTGTCCGTAACCTAGAATCTTTAGAAACTGATAAATGTTATTTATTTCCATGACATTTTTTCTTCATTGTGTAAAATGTTAAGGATATCGTTTTTGCTTTTCTTTTCATTTCGAAAAGCAGAAATAATTTTTTTGATTCTGCGTTCTAATATTTTTACTCGGTTGTTTGTATTAAGATATATTTGCATGTCCTCGATATGCCGGTTAATCAAGTGTGAATTATTCCGTTTGAAATAATTGTAGAGAAGTTTGTAACTGATAATAAACGAAATCAAGAAACATGAAAGTATTAATGCGCTGAGGATAAAGAAGTTTTCGAAAGTCATTGTTCTTTTCTCCTAAATTTGTCTGACTTAGGGCAATCAGTAAAGTGAGTGACGTGTCTTTCTGAATCGAATAATCTTTTCATCTTGTTTTGGAGATCGTACAGTTCAGAATCATTAAGACTATCTGCATTAACCGGAATAAATTTTCCGTTGTTAGTTTTTAAGAAATAGATTTCTTTATTACATGCTTTGCAGTTAGCCATGTTTACCCGGCTTTTTTTCGCATAGCGATCAATTCTGAGAAAAGATTTAATTGTTCTCTTTCTCCATCTATAAATGAATTTATATGTAACATTAATTCATAAATATCATTAACCATTTTAGAAGGGAGCAATTGTTTTTCATCCCCATGTTCCGCATGGAAGTCTTCAATTTTGTGGGGAGTGTTAAGGATTAATGGAGTGTTGGATGCTGATAATTTACGAGCTGCACAAACAGTACATCCCATTATATGTTTCTCACCGGACCAACTAAAAGAGAATGATTTGATTTCTAGTTTATGAATTTCATCTTCGGTTATATCTAGTTCACAAAGATTGAGAACGTGTTTTCTGAATAACATTACTTGATTCAATAATCCCGGTGTAGGTTTATCAACCGTTGTGAAGTTGTATTGATCGTATTCATCCCCATTTCGTTTTATTTGAAACGCACAGAATATTTTATCGTCGGACAAGAACTTAAATTTTAGTGGTTCATATTTCATGATACCTCAGTTAAAAAGTTTATAAAGTTCATAAAGTTCGAAAGGGGAGTTATCCACATTTTGTTGATAATTTACCCTTCTTTCTTTCTCTCTCTCTTTCTCTCTCTCTGTTGTTTTGGTCTCACGAACTTTTGAAAAGTTTTAGCGAACTCGTGGAAAGTTCGGGCGAACTCTTAAGTTTTCGAATTCTGGCAGCTTCTCTTTCTTTCATAACCCTTGTATAATCTTCGCGAACATTTTCTGTGTAGATATTCCCATCAAGATTTTTAATAAGTTCACATTCCTCAAAAAGAAATTTTACAAACTCATCTAACTCTTTGAGATTGAAATCAAGATCGTTCGCAACTGTAGCTTTAATATTTTTTCGATTTAGATTAAGCAGGCAATTATCCGAATCAGCAATCATATTATTTAAAGCCCAGAATTTTCCTTCTCCGGACCAACCGTATTTGGAGCGAAGCAGTTTGAACTTCCAATGATTATGGGAATTAACATAATGCGAATAGAAGCTTATATTTTTTTTCATGCCGCTGAATTGCTAATATGGTTCAAGATTGCTTTCTCTGCCTCGATTGCAATTGAGGTTTGTTCACCTTGTACTTGTTTCTTAGTTACAAACATTTTCAGTTTACCGTGAATGGTTTTATCAAGGTGAACGATTTTAGAAAGGTCTCTCTTTTTCTTGCTCATTATATAGCTTCCTTAAATTGTGATTGTTGAAATGTATTATCTAGAAGAAAATCTATTACAGATTTAGTAGAAACTTTTCTTTGAATCCTTCCAGGTGTTAGGAAGATTTCCAATTCACCGGTTTTAATTTTTTGTCTTACGAGTTCACGATCTAAATTGAGGAGTCTTGAGGCTTCCGAAATCGAAAGGGATAGTTTATCTATGTTAAATCCTCGATAAGATATTGACATAAAAAGAAATATTCGTTAAGTTGAACATGTGAAAAACTTATATGAAAATATAAAAAAAGGAAAGTAATGTCAAGTTTACACAATATAGAGAAAGTAAAAGAAAGGTTAAACAATGGAAATGAACTCAGAGGAAATAAGAGAGGCGATCCTAAGGCATTATCCTACGCTTAAGGAATTTGCAAAAAAAGCGGGAATATTAGATACCCAACTTAGTAAATGGATTAAAAATCCCAGTACTCGATTTAAGGCAATATTACAAAAGGAAGGAATAATTTTCTCCGAAAATATGATAACCTCAGAAAGAGAAATAGAAAATTACGCTGATATAATTAAAGAATTAAAAACTATAATTTATGAAAAGAATAGCTATATAAAAGATTTAGACAAATTATTAGAGGCAAAAGATAAAGTTATAGAACAATTGAATCGTGCAATAGAAATAAATGAAAGGATTAAAGAATAAAGAATTTATTAAGCTAAGTAGAATTACTGATAAACTGATGGAAGTAGCAATGAATTGGTTCGGAATTTCATCTATAATAATAAAGGCATTGTTTGATTAAAGATGGCACGTATATTCCCAAGAGGAAAAATACTTTGGATTCAATATTCGGTTAACGGGGAAAGATTTCGGGAATCTTTAGGTCTACAAGACTCTCGCGAAAACCGGAAAATAGCGCGGAAAATATTAAAACAAAAAGAAGCAGAAATTCTCACCGGGATTCATCCCATCATAAAGAAAGTCCACAGAAAATATTTATCCAATTCGTTTGAAGAATTTCTTTCCACAAAGAGAAATAGATCAGAAAGAACTATTGAGATGTATAATTATGTTCATGATAAATTTTTGAATTTTGCCGGCGATATTGAGTTGCACAAAGTAGATGAAGATTTAGTTGATGAATTTGAAAAGTTCATCAAGTTCAAAAAGGTAAAGAAGAAAAATGAAGAAGGAAAAGTTGTAGAAGAAGTAAGAGAGAAATCAAAGAACACAATTGAAATAATCTTTCGACATCTGCGGATCATCTTCGAGTATTATAAAAAGCAGCGATATGTAACTACAAATCCATTCCCAATAAAAGATAAAACACCCAAAAGAATAAATGTAATACCGGATTATGAGCTAGATGAAATCTTAACCAAACTTCGAGTGCATGACAGAGATCAATATAAAGCGATCAAGTTATTAGTCATGACCGGATTAAGAGCCGGAGAATTAATCAGATTGAAGCATGAAGATTTTGATTTAAAAAGAAAGATACTCTATGTCACAAACACAAAAGGACGGAGAGTTGATAAGATCCCTTTGCATCCGGAGCTAGAATTGTTTTATGAAATTAATTATAGTAAAGCGGAAAGATCTGGAAAGGTTGTACCATATCAGAGAATTGATTCGTTGAAATTCTTTAGAAGATTTTTGGAGAGAGAAGGATATCCCCATTATTCAATTCATGAGTTAAGAAAAACCTTTTTAACTCGGTTAGCGAATGATGGTGTTGATATCTATTATGTGCAGAAGATTGCGAGGCATAAGGACATAAAAACTACAGAAAGATACTATCTAAATGTCGACTTAAAAAGAATGGGAGAAGAGATAAGTCGTGTCATAAAGGGCACAGAAAAAGACACAACTAAGAGAAATCGTTTGAAATTAGTTAAAAAACGCAAGTAATTTCTGACTCATAATCAGAGGGTCGTTGGTTCGAGTCCATCTGGGCCCACATTAAACCTCGGTTACATTTTGTGATCGAGGTTTTTGTTTTTAATATAGTTTAGTTAAAAAATACAGAATCCTGATTCTAAGGCAAACGCGTAACACTAAGTTGCACAAAGAAGACACAAAGTTTCTCAAAGATTCTAATAATAGTGTGACAACTATTGGGATAATTTTTCTACTATTATCTTGACGATTCTCTCAGCTGCGTGACCATCCCACAATTCCGGAATGGTTCCTTTTTTGATTTTACCGTCCAATACATCTAATGAAGCTTGCAGGGCATTTGGCAGATCATTTCCTAATAGTTGGTTGGTCCCGACTTCGCAAGTGATTGGTCGCTCCGTAGAATTACGTAGTGTTATACATTGTACACCGAGATAAGTTGATTCCTCTTGAATTCCACCGGAATCAGTTACAATCAACTCGGCATTTTTTATTAATGCTATAAAGTCTATATAACCGATAGGATCACATAATACCACGGATTGGTTGATTGAATGATTGAGTGAATGTTTATTGATACTATTTAAAGTACGTGGATGTATCGGAAATATTATTTTTCTCTTATCCGCGATTTGATTTATGAAATTTATTAATTCTATTAAATTCTCTTTAGTATCAACATTACTTGGGCGGTGAAGAGTTAATAAAACATGATTATGCGATTCTAAATTATAATTAAGTAATACATCAGAGTGATCCGCTTTAGATTGATAATAAGCGAGACTGTCGATCATCGTATTACCGACAAAGAAAACTTTTGAATCATCTACCCCTTCCCTTTTCAAATTTTCGAGTCCATTTTTCTCTGTAACGAACAAATAATCTGAAATAGAATCGGTTAACAATCGATTTATTTCTTCGGGCATTAATCTATCGAAGCTTCTTAATCCGGCTTCCACATGGGCAACTTTAATATGAAGTTTTACCGCAGTAAGTGAACAAGCAATTGTTGAATTAACGTCACCAACTACAATAACTAAATCAGGTTTTTCTTTTAGTAAAATTTTCTCAAACTCTATCATTATCTTAGCGGTTTGTTCGGCATGAGAGCCGCTTCCAACTCCGAGGTAAAAGTCGGGTTGCGGTAACTCGAGATCATCAAAAAATACTTTAGACATTTTTTCATCATAATGTTGACCGGTATGGCAGATGAGATGCGAGATGTCAGTCTTGAGATTTGAGATATGAGACGTGAGATTTGAGATGTTTTTGAATGCGCGGTGAAGTGGTGCTACTTTCATAAAATTTGGGCGAGCACCAACTACTGAAATTATTTTCAAAATTAGAATCCTTGTTAATGGTTTAGTATTAAAGAAGTAAAGATAAAGGAAAATGGATGATTTTGCGAATTTTGGGAAGCAGAATTAAGAACACAGAATTCAGAATTCAGGAGTAAGGAGACAGAAGAAAAACAAAAATCAAAAGCATAACCGGGACACAGAGTATCACAGAGTACACACAGAGTGCCACAAAGAAGTTCGAAAGATTTACTGTGTGAGAAACCCCAAAGGGGTGAAAGATTTATAACATGCAAATGGAAAAACGAGAACGAACCCCGAAGGGGTGATATTGGTTTGGGAATATTGGAAAGATGGAAAACTGGAAAGTTGGAATGAAGCGTTGGGTATAGATTCGGGCTAAGAGGTCCCGACGAGTTGGAATGTCGCTGGTGGATTAGTGTGGGTGGAGAAGCGCTCCACATGCCGGAATGACAGTGGCACAAGACAAAGAGAAAAAGGAAAGTCAAAAGCGGGACACGGAGTAGCACGGAGTACACACAGAGTGCCACAAAGAAGTTCGAAAGATTTACTGTGTGAGAAACCCCGAAGGGGTGAAACATTTATAAAAAAAACAGACGAATACAAATGATAATAAACCCCGAAGAGGTGAAATTGATTTTGGAATATTGGAAAGATGGAAAACTGGAAAGTTGGAATGAAGCGTTGGGTAGAGATTCCGGCTAGAGGTCCCGACGAGTTGGAATGTCGCTGGTGGATTAGTGTGGGTGGAGAAGCGCTCCACATGCCGGAATGACAGTGGCACAAGACAAAGAGAAAAAGGAAAGTCAAAAGCGGGACACGGAGTAGCACGGAGTACACACAGAGTGCCACAAAGAAGTTCGAAAGATTTACTGTGTGAGAAACCCCGAAGGGGTGAAACAGTTATAAAAAAAACAGACGAATACAAATGATAATAAACCCCGAAGAGGTGAAATTGATTTTGGAATATTGGAAAGATGGAAAACTGGAAAGTTGGAATGAAGCGTTGGGTAGAGATTCCGGCTAGAGGTCCCGACGAGTCGGGATGCTGCTGTTGGATTAGTGTGGGTGGAGAAGCGCTCCACATGCCGGAATGACAGTG
This sequence comes from Melioribacteraceae bacterium, assembly GCA_030584085.1. Taxonomy (NCBI): domain Bacteria; kingdom Pseudomonadati; phylum Ignavibacteriota; class Ignavibacteria; order Ignavibacteriales; family Melioribacteraceae; species Melioribacteraceae bacterium. The sequence continues at coordinate 1,644,236 of CP129490.1, read as the reverse complement.
GCACAAGACAAAGAGAAAAAGGAAAGTCAAAAGCAAGACACAGAGTATCCGCGCCAAAGGCGGGCAGGCACAAAGTACACACAGAGTGCCACAAAGAATGGCGAAAGATGTACTGTGTGAGAAACCCCAAAGGGGTGAAAGATTTATAAAAAAACAGACGAATACAAATGATAATGAACCCCGAAGGGGTGATATTGGTTTTGAAATATTGGAAAGATGGAAAACTGGAAAGTTGGAATGAAGCGTTGGGTAAAGGACAGGATGTTTTGTCTAGATTCCGGCTCTGAGGCCGGAATGACTGTGGTACAGGGAAAAATCCAAAGCTCAAAATTGAAAGGAGAAAGTTATAAGCGGTCACAAAGTCGAGAGGTTATAGTACAGCGTAGAGGTAAGGTCTGCAGATACAATGCAGATGTGCTGTCGAAGGTTGGTTTTAGACCGTTGAGTAAAATAGATTTCAAAGAAGTGAACAAAGTTAATGTATAATTATTTTTGCGGAAAATATTTATAAATATCTTTTCGGTGTAAAAGGCGGATTAAGCATAATGTTTCGTCGCCATATTTTTCAATACCAAGTCTATACTCACCAACTCTTATCCTGAAAAATTCTTTATAACCTTTGATCTTTTTTGTATTAGGGATTTCTGAAAGTGATTCAGAAGATTCTAAAATGGAAATGAGATGCTTAATATTTTGTAGAACTTTTTTATCTTTTATCCGGCTTATATCTTTTGCAAAAGTTTTATCAATTAAAATATTCATTTTAAACGAGCTATTTTAGATGTGAGTTTTTTCTTAAACTCATCAGTATCAACATATTGACCAGAGCGACCAACTTCTATTGCCCTACCAAGAGCAACATCTTCCATTGCTTCAACAACTGCGTCACCAATGAACTCTTTTTTTTCGTTAAATACATCTTCCATAGTTTCACGGATTATTTTCTTTAATTCTTTTCTGTTTATTGTAATGGTGTTCATTTGCTTTCTCAATAATTATTGTACTAATATAAAAAAAATCGCGTAAAAGAATAAACAAACAAGCCATTCCGAAAGATCAATATAACGGCGGATTGGACCCGGTGAATACGTGGAATAAATGATAAGGCATTCCACTCATCAGGAATATTGGAATGATGGATTAATGGAAAGATGGGAAAGCTAAAGGCAAAGTGTAAAGTGAAAATTGGAAAAGTAAAAAGCGGGACACAGAGTAGCACAGAGTACACACAGAGTGCCACAAAGATAAATTGATGATTGGAATAGTGCACAATGTATAAAGTCAAACGGCAAAGGGCAAAAGGAAAATCAAAGGCGGGACACAGAGTTGGAAACCCCGAAGGGATGAAGCTATTATAACATGCAAATGAAAAAACTCGCACGAACCCCGAAGGGGTGATATTGGTTTGGGAATATTGGAAAGATGGGAAACTGGAAAGTTGGGAGGCAAATTCAAAGGCAGGGACAAAGAGTTTCCGCGCCAGAGGCAGGTACAAAGTTGTCCGAAAGATGTACTGTATGAAAAAAAATGATATACAAAATATCCGATAACCCCAGAGGGGTTGAATTATGTGGGTATAGATTCCGGCTAGAAACTTGCCGGAATGACAGTGATTACGGGATTGAGATTCCTCATTCGTAGAATACACTCATTCGGAATGACAAAGTGGTGGGTATAGATTCCGGTTAGAGGTCCCGACAAAGTCGGGATGTCGCTGTTGGATTAGTGTGAGTGGAGAAGCGCTCCAAATAACCGTGTGTTTCAATTCCGTAACAAAGTATAACAAGAATCTATATGTTATCTAAAACCATATGACAATGAAATTGAGAAATTATGATTAGAGCCAAGTTGGAAATCAGGGGTTCTCAGAGGATCTTCATCACTGATATTTGTGTATTTATAGTTGGCATTTAGATACACTTCATGAAACGGATAATATTTAATATCTAGTCCAACTGTATTTTCTTTCCTGAGCGGACCATATAAAAATTCCTCAGCCTCTCCACCACCGTAGCCTTCAGAAATATCTTTAAGTCCGCCCTTTCTGAAGCGTTGATAGTAAACCGAGAATTTTAACGGACGCATAAATTTATAGTCTAGTTGTACTCGAAGAAGATCGGCGTTTTGTCCTATCCAATGACCGAGCGAATAATCAAGATGTTTATAAGTAGTAGTTGATTTCTTATGTTCATATACCCAAGGATTTATTCTAGTATATTCTAATGTAATATCAAGGTTATCTGCGATTAGATTAACTCCTTTTGTACCAAGAGTAAAACCAAACCAGTTATTAGGATTTTCCGCTTCTAGAGTTTTATTAATCTCAATAACATCAAATAGAATATTGCCGTAAAGAAAAAGTTGGTCAACCGGTTTATAATTCACTCCAAAATGCAGCTGTCCGTTAGCATCCTCAACACTCCCCTTACCCAAATCCCTATCCAGATATTTAAAGAACATAAAAGGAAGCAAGAATTCCGGGCGAATATTATCACCGCTGTAAACTGCAGAATTACCGATCATTAGTTCAAGAGATTCGACGGGTTCAAAAACAAAAAGATTTGCTGCATAATATTTTGGAATAAAAAATTCCGCATCACTTTCATAGATTCCGTAATTAAATTGTGATCTAAGTGAATCTATTACATTTGAAGTAAGCCAGCCATGAGTATAATAAAACCTGAACCAATCGACAGGCTTGAGCGTAAATCTAAGATGCGTATATGACGGCGCTTTAGCGGAAAGAATTGTGTTACCATAGTAGCCGTTACCCCAAGAGAAATAGTCTTTATTGAGTGAAATATTTCCCCATCCCCAATCATATGAAATGCTTCCTCGCACATCGCTGAATTCGATTCCATTAGTTACTTGGGCGCCAATAGTTTTTCTTCCTTTATCGGGACTAAGAAAATTATCTACTTTATGAATGCCGTTATACTCCCCATTATCCGTAAAATGAATATAAGCGCCAAAATTATCGCCATAGGTACCGAATGTGCGAATACCCCAAAACTGGAAACGTCCGTTTTCGTTACCTACAGTTTTATATCCCACACCAAGAATGGGTGAAATCTGTAATTGGAAAAGTGAGTCAGTGTAGGAGAATACACGCCAGCGAGGGGTTTGAGAATGGGAGAGAGGTGGAACGGGAGAGAGGGAGAGGGGGAGAGTGGGAGAAGTGGTGGAAACTTTTTGGAATTCGTAAAAATATTCCGATATGAACCAATTCAACTCCTCTATTTCGACTTTATTTAGTGTGGAGCGATTGTTAGATAGTTCGAACAATTTCTCCGCGATATAAATTCTAGTGAATGGTTTGACTTCGGTATCAATGTGCACGATACCTTTTATGTTCATTCGATCCAAATATTCATGGATATCGGCTTCGATTGGTTCGTAGATTGTTTGGGAGTATGTTGTTAAAATAAGTATGTTGAAAAGTATCACATGTATTAAGGTTTTGATATTATTCATGTTTTTCTCTTTGTTAGCGATTTAACTTTAATAAAAAATCAAGGCATGGACACAGAGTCACACAAAGGACACACAGAGTTACACAAAGTCTAAGCACTACGGGCATTTTTGAAAATAATATTGTTGAAAGCTTTGAAAAAATATTTAATGTCTGTTTTGAGCGGATTCTTAAAATAACTTTCAAGATAATTTTTTTCAGAATTTAATAACTCCTCTAAACTTTCGGGCAGATCGGCATAGAATGGTGGGATTAGGCCCGGTTTGAATTTAGTTCTTAATTCTTGAAGATCTTCAGGGTATATTGAGAATTTGTGCTCACTCAGTGGACGAACACCAACAATTTTTATATCCCCTTTTATCAGATTAATCAGCATTGGAAATTCATCAATCCAAAATTTACGGAATATTTTACCCCAATAAGAAATTCTAAAATCATTATTAACTTTGTCACCAGTAGATGAACCGAAAGTATCAAAAACAAATTGTTGAATATACTCTGCATAAGGATGCATTGTGCGCAATTTATAAACATATATGAGCTGAGAATGTCTACCGACTCTTTTCATTTTAAAAAATGGACCGTATGAAGGACTTGCATCGGTAGAAGGTTCTTTAATTTTCTTCGCTATGAAGTAAACATAGTAACCGGATTCCCAAAGATTTATAATTTCGAAACCGCAATAATAGAGACGACCTAAACCTTCGGCAAGAGAGATAGCCCTATTTCTTCCTTTTGTTATGCTGAAATAAATTTTTTGCAGAACGGGAAGTTTTGGGAAAACGCGACGCCAGATAAAATCAAAAAAATAAAATATTTGAGCGAGATAATGCGGATAACTTTCCTTGAAGCGTTGGTGTCTTTTTCTAATCGGTTCAATTTTGCTAATATATAATCCCCCATCAACCAGACGTTTATTAACTTCAATGAAGTACTGATTAAGTCTGCGCATATCGTTTACTTCGTGCAAATTAATATAGAGATGCATTTCTTTATCAGGAAGAATCTCCACATTATACGGGTCGCTTGATCTAATTACCGTTGATTTCAATTCATCGATACTATTTAAGTTGATAGTCCTAGCGATGAAGTCAAATATTTCCGGGAATTTCTTCAAGTAAATTGACTGTAATTTATTTCTAAACAAAGAAGAATTACTTTGGCTATCATTCAGCGAATAAAGAGACTTTTCCTTAAAGCTGTTTTCTAATTTTTGAATTTCAGTCGCATCTGTTGCTTTTAAGATTTTATATTTAATTTCATCGGAAGATTGAGGTTTACGATAAAGATAGATTAGCGTAAGAACCAGCCATGATGAAATTGAATAACTTAAAACCGCCAACATATAAAAGAATTGAGTTTCCAATTCGATACGCAGCGAGAAGACAATAAATGCTGATAGAACGTTGAGTATGAAATAGGACTTAAAATATTTCCAGAAAAGACGGATATAACTTATAGAACGGTTAATAGAAACGAACTGAAGAGAAAACACGGCACCGATCATCCAACTAATAAAAATCCCGGCAAGAATTAGAATATTTGATTCACTGAAAAATTTAGCATCATATAAAATGAAAGTACAAAGAGTAAAAGAAAGTACCAGAAGAATTAATTCTCTAAGAAAGGAAGTAATATTAAAATCAAAGTGGATTAAATTTTCTTTGCGTGTAATAGAAGAGGTTTGGAATCTGAGTACGGCAAACTCAATTAGCACGGCTAAAATTAAAGAGCCGAGAACAATGATCCGTGAAATTTCTTGAAGGTCGATGACATTAGCTGCGATTGATATCAGCGCAACCATAATAAAGATAGATGTAATATGGGTATGCGAAACTTTGGCGAATGATTGATCTCTATGAGTAAATTTCCCGGAAAGAATAGATCCTATAAACCAGCTTGAAATATAGACACCGAAGTACTCGAGATAAACCTGTTCAGGCAGAAGCTGATCTCTACGTATGTAATAAATAAAATAATACGAAAAAGTATATATATTGAGGTTAACAAAAATATTTAGGAAGGTTCTCAATTTTATCAGTGCCCTCTATGAAAAAATTTAACAAACAATATTATCTAGATTTTATTCTAGCGGTAATTTTTATTTTTACTCTTGGTGTAACGAGTATCTCGAATAACACACTTCTTAATTTAACATTAAAATTAGTAAGTGTCATATTTTTTAGTGTGATGACCGTCCTAAGATTAAAATTTATCTATGATATTAAGGTCAAGAATGTATTGCAAATATTTGTCACCGACCTAAAAATTCCATTTTTCAAGAAATTAACAGCGGTTTTTGCGATAACATTTTTAATCTTATCAGCAACATTAACCTATTCATACAATGCGTCATACGGAATTTGGAAGCTCTTGAATTTAGTTTTAGTCATGTTCCCTTTTCTATTTTTGGTACTGATAAACATGAACCACAAATCCGCCAAGTTATATGAGATGTTTGTAAAGGTAACGGAAATATTTTTAGTCACAGGCAGCTTACTGGTATTTTTGATAGAGCCATTCGATTATTTGGGAATGGAATACAAGTTAAGTTTGGAAAGATGGAGTCACGTTGTATTTGGAAGGGTCAGCGGATTCTTATTTCTATTCTATCTTCTTCATTTACTATTGCTGAAAGAAAAGGTTACGATTTATAATTTATTAATAATTGCGGTGAGTGGTTACTCGATTTATTTAACGGGTTTACGTGCCGCAATTGTCGGATTAATCATAATCATTCCGTCGATATTGATAGCAACCTTTTATTTCAAAAGAGAATTTATAAGAATTGTGAAACTCGCAGCAGTGCTGGTAGTGGTTCTAGTATTAGGTTTGCTATTAAATAATACAAATGAATCATCCGAACGACTGGGAAAAATAAGCAGTATAGTCACTACCGGAGAGACTGATGACGGAGCGGTGAATGCAAGGTTGGATGGTTGGATTGTTGGATGGGAAATGATCGTCGACTCCCCTATTTTGGGCAGAGGCATCGGAGGGTACAATTCTGATTTTAAAGATTATGAGATACAGAAATTGATTAAGTATCCGCATAATTTATTTATTGAATTGGTGGTGGAGTTGGGGTTGGTTGGTTGGGTTTTATCAACATTTCTTATAGCGATCGTTTTGTCAATGCTGTGGAAATATTTAGCGAATTGCCGAATTGACGTCCCGATTGGGAAACATCGGGATTTCGCAAAAAACGCTCAAAAAGGGAGAGATATAAATTTTGGCATCAGGTCTCACTTCTCAATACTCATATCGGCTTATTTTCTAGTTATTTTCTCACTTTGGTTGGGGATGTTTTCGAAGGATATAAGTTCGCAGAGTTTGTTGTGGGTGAGTTTGGTTGTTCTTAGTTGGAAGTCAAATGCGATGATGATGGATTGATGGAGTGCTGGAAAGATGGAGTGAAGGAATGATGGAAAACTGGAAAGATGGAATTATGGGAAGGCAAAATCAAAATCCAAAGTGTAAATTGAAAAGCGAAGAGGCGGGTCACAGAGTAGCACAGAGTACACACAGAGTTTCACAAAGTTTTAACAACAGCGTTTTACAGCGTGAGAAACCCCGAAGGGGTGAAACATTTATAAAATACAAATGAAAAAAAATCGCACGAACCCCGAAGGGGTGATATTGATTTTGGAATATTGGAATGATGGAAAGTTGGAAGACTGGAAAGATGGAATTATGGGAAGGCAAAATCAAAATCCAAAGTGTAAATTGAAAAGCGAAGAGGCGGGACACAGAGTAGCACAGAGTACACACAGAGTTTCACAAAGTTTTAACAACAGCATTTCACTGTGTGAGAAACCCCGAAGGGGTGAAACATTTATAAAATACAAATGAAAAAAAATCGCACGAACCCCGAAGGGGTGATATTGATTTTGGAATATTGGAATGATGGAAAGTTGGAAGACTGGAAAGATGGAATTATGGGAAGGCAAAATCAAAATCCAAAGTGTAAATTGAAAAGCGAAGAGGCGAGACACAGAGTATCACAAAGTACACACAGAGTTTCACAAAGTTTAAACCCCGTTAGGGGTTTAATATTAATAGAAAAATGATAAACAAAACGACCTACAACCCCAGAGGGGTTGAATTATGGGTTGATTATTTGTGTGGGTATGGATTACGGCTAGAGGTCCCGCCAGGGCGGGATGTCACTGATGGATTAGTGTGGGTTGAGAAGCGCTGCACATGCCGGAATGACTGTGGTACAAGGAAAAAGTACAAAGCTCAAAATTCAAAGAAGAAAGTTATAAGCGGTCAGAAAGTATCACAATGTTGAGAAGTTATATTACAGCGCAGAGGTAAAGTCTGCGGTTACAAAGGATTAATCGGGATGATGGGGTTGGAGATTATTGGACATACGGTGGTGTTTACTAAAAGTTTACCAAAAGTTAACCACCAGAATAAAATAGATTTTCACTTTTACACTTCTACTTATGATAAATTTATCATTAGTACAATATTTTGATTTTTAGATATCATTTATTTATATTTATAGTTATTTAACAGATTAGAGGTTAAAATGGCAGCTACAAAGGCGCAAAAGCAGAAATTTATTTCATTAAGAGCAGAAGGCAATTCTTTTGATGAAATTGCTAAGAAAATAAATATCAGCAAACCGACTCTAATAAAATGGAATAAGGAGTTTCATGAAGAGATTATAGAACTACATAAAATAATGGACGAGAAGTTTATTGAAGAAGAAAAATTAAAAAGAAAAATACGTGCAAAATATTTAAGAAATGAGCTTGAGAAAGCTTATGAAGCTTTGGAAAAAACGAACTATGATAAATTGAGCAAAAAAGAAATAATTCACTTAATTGATAAATTGGAGAGTAAATTCACTGAGCTTTCTAAAATTGATGATCCTGCAGATGATGATAAAGAATGGAAAGTTACGATTGACTATGGGACGCTTGGTGATAAAAAAGGGGAACCAAAATAAGTGGAGAGATCACAGATAAAAATGATTTGAAAATCTGAATAACAAATAATTTGTGGAATACTATTCTAGGCAAAAAGGTTTGTAAAATTATGAGACTTATATTTTTCCTAATTCTCCTTTAGAGTTTAAAAAACAAAAAGCGCCGAAGCGCTTAAAAACTGTTTCCCTCCAAAGCCGGGCAAGCTCGCAGACCACGCCTGAGGCGGGCAAGTATCGCGGAATGGCGCTGAATTATGAAATATTTTATGAACAGCTTATTTTATTGAAAGCAGTATGATAAACCGATTATTATTCCGGGTAAGATATCTTCATCACCTTGGTAAAGGTACAAACGAACAGATCGATAACCCGATAGATTTACGGTTTTCGGCTTTCATTTTTTATAAACTCACCTTAGTCCTCTCTTGGTAAGAGAGGAAAAAATTGTTGAAATCCGAAAACCTTCTATATTCTCTCGCTATCAATTAATATCAAATAAGTATATTAATCCGATTGTTATTCCGGGTAGTATGTCTTCATCACCTTGGTAAATGTCCCAGCCGACTATTGAAGCAATGTCAAGTGAAGCGTGAAAATGATCTGATAACTGAAATGTGTTTTGGATACCAAGGTTAAAGTGGAGACTTGCTCTGCGGTAAACGTGATTATAGAAGTAACCAGGACCGGTGTGTAAAAGTAAATTCCAAATTCTATTTTCTCGATCTGGGTCAATAAAATTATTAAAATTGATTACTGCTTCAGCGTAGAAGTAATTGTAATGATGCTTAACTTCATCTGCGATGGCATTAAAATAAAAACCTTTGTACCCTATTTGGAGTGCAAACTGTTGAGTGAACCATTTGCCGGTGGTAATATTGAATAATGGAGAATAGTTTGAACTGATAAAATCTTCATCTTTAATGCCGGACATTTGAATGCCGTAGTTGAGGGAAATGAAGTAGGTCGGGGCGTGCGCGTCGATCGTAGACAAATTTTGTGCATTTGAATTTGTTGTAACAAGAAATGTTAGGAAGAGAAAAATCAAAAAATATTTGATAGACATAAATTTTGTTATTGAAAAATTATTTTGAGTTGTTGCGAGTTGACACTTATTTATTTGACGTAGATTTCGCGGAATTACGCTGAACTTTTCTGCGGTTTCTGTGTGAACTTTTTTCTCGCAGACTTCGCGGATTGGCGCAGATCAAACTTTATAAATTATTTACGATTCTTATTATTTCTTTTTTGATGTCGTCTGTGTTGAAGTTGACTAATAAACCTAACTTTAAGTCGGTGAGCTTGAGATATGTAAGTAGCTGTTTGTGATGGACAGGTGCTAGTGCTTCTACAGATTTTATTTCTACGATTACCAAATCATCAACCAATAAATCTAATCTAAAGCCGAGTTCCATTGTTTGGTCTTCGTATTTTACGGGTAGCCCCACTTGAGTTTTTACTTTTCTGCCGGTCTTTAGTAGTTCGTATGCGAGAGCGGATTCATAGACTGATTCGAGTAAACCGGGACCAAGATTTTTGTAAACATTGAATATTGCTCCGCGGATGTCGTAGGATATTTTGTTTTCTAATTTTTCCATACTTAATTCTGCGATCTTCTCCGCATTCTGCGTGAACCCGTTTTTATTTCTCGCAGATCTCGCTGAATTGCGCAGATTAGATACTAATACAGTTTTGGGATTTGGTTGATTCGGTTTATTACTGTTTTGAAATCGAGTCCGATGATTTCTAGGTACCATCTTAGCGATTCATAGCGAGGACGGTTTTCTTCTGAAACTAATTCAAGAGCTTCTTCTCTCGAAATCATTCCCTCTCTAATCTGATTACTTCTAAATGTATCAAATTCTGAGAAGCCGGCTACCGTATAGTATATATAGTTATAAAAACTTGCTGTCCCATCCCCTATGCGCCAGGTTGAAGTTAAGTCATTAGCTATTTCCCAATCATATTCATGAATAAGAATATCTTCAATTTCTTTTTCATTCCATTGATAAAAATCGAAGAAATGAAAATAGTCTTCACGAGGATTAAAATATCTTGAAAAAAAAGAACCAAGAGTATCAAAAATAGAAGAGTTAATATAGGATGGATTGGAAAGTATACTTTGTGAAATAAACCTAAATAAGGAAAATTGCCTCTTTATATTCATTGAATAGATCATTTCTTTTTTCCATTGTGGCGGTACTCCTGCGAAACCAACTTTAAAATCTGTATTCTCAAGAAAATTTATACCCCATATTTGTAACTTAATATTATTTTGTTTTCTTACTTGGTTTGCATACTTGAAAAAGTACTTATCACCCGCCATAAATAATGGTATCATACCCAGTTCCGGTCTTTTCAACCAAGCCTGAATATTTTTCTTTATATATTCTCTTTTCTTCCTAATGTCAGCCGCTACAATAATATTTTCAATACCAAGTTTACCGCAAACTCGCGCAATATTTCTCCTTGCTAAATCTGTTACCATCCCCCAATCGTACGTAAAAGCAATAGGGTTTAGTTCCAATACATTTTTTACAAAGTGTAAGACATAAGTACTATCTCTGCCCCCGCTAAAAGGAACGAGGCAATCATGTTCTCCACCTTTGCTTCGATAAGGTTTAACCAATTCTTTCAGTTCCTCGATTGATTTAGGCTGATTACGCTGCACATAATTTGAACAATAATTACAAACCCCATCTTGATTAAACTCAATAAACGGAAATGTCTCCGGTAGCACGCATCTTGTACATCTTTTCAGTTCTTTTATACGATCAATATTAAACTCAAGTAATTCTTTTTTATAACGATTGGTTGGGTCTGATGCAAACTTCTCAACATCAATTACAACTGATTTGGTATCTGCAGTGTTCGAAATTGTTTCTAAATCAATTGAATAATGTTGCTCTAAAACAGAAGCCGAATAATTTTTATATTCGTTTATCTCGTTACTGAAATCATAATATTTCATATTTTTTGTATCAATCAATATTCCCGAATTAGGTTCTACCTGCTTTAGTAAAATCTTCGGGAACTTACTGTAAAGATCATATTTTTTTAGCAGATTTGAGAGGAAGTATTTCTCTGAGGCAAAGATTAATATGTTTTCATAATCCGATAGGATATAAAGGGAACCATTATTTGTACCTAATAAAAACTCTTCTCTATCATTGAAAGCGATAGCTGTTGCAACAGTCCCGTATATCTCATCAAGGGTTAAGTTATAAGCTTCAATTGTGCTTTTTCCTTCTGATAAGTATTTACGCAACAATGCGAGCATTACTTCCGTATCTATGTCATATTCTCTCCGGATATCTTTATGCTGCTTCCAAATTTCATCAACATTCACAATTATTCCATTATGTACTCCAATAAGACCATCTTTGAGGACAGGTTGGTTATTAACATTTTTTACCTGCGAACCATTGGTGACAAGTCGCGCATGACCAAAAGCAATGAATATTCCACTATTATTTAGTTTAGTTTCTCTAATAATTTCATTATTAAGATTTTTAAATTCAATAGAATTCAATACATCATCAATCGAGATGGGTGCCTTGAGAACTTTAATTCTTTTCTTTGATTCAAATCTAAAAGAAAAGCCAGATGAATCTTGTCCTCTATCTTGAGATAGTTTTGCAACATCTTCAAGTACCCTAAATAGCTCTCTTCGATTATAATTTTCTTCTTTAGCAATTACACCAAATATACCGCACATTTAATTCCAATTATTAATTATTGAAAATACTATTGTGGAGTTTTCTTTCAACACGTATCATGTTGGAAACTTACATTTACAAAAATCGTTGTTTACTATTGTGGCCATTACGGGGGTCAAAATTAAACAGCTTAACTAACTCTTCACTTAAATCAATTGTGTCTTCGAATAATTGTATAGTATCATTTTTAAAAGGAGAATTCAAAATATCTAAAGAACATTCTCTTATTTTAGTATAATCGGATAATTCAACTGCATAACCAAGCTTATACTTATTTATTAATAATTCCAAATATGGAACTTTATGAAGAAAATGACTGCTCCAAATAAAAGGAGTTCCAAGAAAAGCAGCTTCAGCACACATGGTTTGACTATCACCCACTAAACATCTTGCATAATAAATTATATCTAAAATATCTGATGGATTAATTTGTATTCTTTCTAATGTCATTTGATTCATTAAACCATTAACATCTTCTTGAATTGTAATAATAGTATATTCTTTAAAAATATTTTTAATAATATCTATTGTTTTTAAATTAAGACCTTCTTTTCCTTTATCATGTATAGCATGAAGGCTTACTTTTCTGATAATTACATAATTATATTCTCTTAATTTATATTTTCTTATTATAGATTGATTAGGTATAAAAACATTAGGATGCAAATATGCTGATTGTTTGAAAGCATTAAATTGGATTCGTCTTGAATTTAATATACCCAAGTTTGTCCCTTTGGGGCAGATAATATAATCACAAAAAATCATAAAGAAAAATAAATATTTTATTGCGCCTATATCATCATCTGTAAAAAAATACGTTTTAACATTAATTAGTTTACCCCAAAAACCTAATAAATCATCAGTAATGAAAAAATCATAGTCTTTTTTTGCATATGGTTTTAGTCTAATTATTGTTTTAAAAAGTAATGCAATTTTATTTATGTAATATAATTTCTTTTTTGAGTTTCTTCCCTCTGGGAAAATATTTACATAATCCCAGTCTTCAGTTTTTATTAGATCATTTAAAACATCTTTCGAAGATATCAGTATCTTAACTTTATGACCATCATATATTAATTCGTTTATCGTTTTACGAAAAAGATAATATTTTGATGGATGAACTAAATAAAATAAATATTTCATTTTGTTTATACGAAAATTATTTTTTACTAATATTATTACTATTAAATAATAATTTATAATTATTTTGATTTATTTTTAACATAAACGCCAGAACTAGTACCCATAATAATTTCATTTTGATTCCGGTAAAATTAACCATCATTAATACATAAGCATTTATCAAATAAAAAAAGAAAAATATTATTATACTCATTTTTAAATACTTATATGTATCATCTAAATATTTATACTTTTTTATGATATAAATACTTTTTATTAAAATAATATATATCAATATTAAATAATAAATTAGGGCGAATAATCCTTGCCATTCCCACAAATTAAAGTAAACATTGTGTATTCCTGTATTTCCTTTATAATTAAAATTAAATCGTGTCAATGAACTACCATATCCAAAACCCCAAAAGCTTAAATGTCCAGCTTGTTCAATTATTGATTGATTTGATTGAGCAAAGTGTTCGTTTTTTGCAACATCCGCAAAAGAGACCGCCGCTGGCAGGGTTATATAAGCCCCTACGTACCTATGTACTAGCAATAGTGTACTTCTCGGCATGACGTCAAGATTAAGAAAGAAAATAATTATTCCTATTATTAGAATCAAAGCACTTGTAAATCTTTTTAATACACTTCGTTTTGCATAAAAAAGCAATAAAAATGTGCCCATAACAAGTAAAGATAATAGTAAACCACTTCGACGAAATGATAATATTTGAAATATTTGAAATATTATCACTAAATAAATGTATTTATTCTTGTTTTTTATATAATATAATGCCAAAAAAATTACTTGAACCAAAACTGCTAAAATGAGGGTATCTTCTTCCATCGTTACAGATTGGTATCCAAAATAATTAACGCCCTGTCCAAAAGCTCTTAATAATAATAAGTAGAATACCCGTATAACAAAAAATATGAGTAAATATTTCATCAATGTTCGAAAATAAAATATAAAATCTTCATTACTCCTCATTAAAAAAATAGCTACCATAAAAAGCAAATAAATATATAAATCTGGATCAGACAACAAAGGTAATCCTAAAATTGGAGTCAGTACTCTGCTGTTTGGATTCAAGAGCAACATTATAATATAGATTACTGTTATAAAAATTATTCTTTTCTCAAGGAAATTTCTCGAAATCTTTTTACGACTCCAATGATAGTGGAAGGCTATAATTGAGAGCAAAAAGATAAGAAACTGCATAAATGAAAAGTGTTTGTGCCCAAATCCTTGCAAAAATAACTCATAAAATCTTTGAGTCATCGGATGCTGATCGCCAAGATTTGGATCTTGTGAAGTAAATACATATACGAAGCTAAATACAATGAATATAATATGAGTTATAAGACTATATGTTGGTTTCTTTATTTCATTCATTTTTATACCGAAAAATCCGGTTAATTACTTTTTTACTATTTTTCTGTTTTGGAGATTATATCGTCAATTATCTTTAGACTATTATCCAAATTATATTTTTTGTAGAAATAGTCTTCATATTTAGATGTATTTTGTTTTAATTGCGAATATAATTCTTCGTTTTCACTAATTTCTTCCAGGTAATTGGATAGATCAATCGGACTCATAAAATGACCTATTCCTTTTTCCGCAATTAACTCATCAAAATAATAATATCCGAGCGGATGAATTGTTGCACAGGGAATACCTATTGAAAGTGCCTCGAAAAGAGAATTGGAATATGCTGTTAAGTGATACTTAGTCTCTTTAAAACAATCATAAATTGTAGTTTTATTATCTGATATAATTTTACACTTTAGTGGGAATTGATCATATAATTTTTGATAAATATTCAATGCTTCAGGATCTCTTGGATGCAATTTTATTATTAATATTATATTATTTGGTTTTATTGAAATATAACTCAAAAAATCTTTAAGATAATTAAATGCCTCGTCATGAAATACGTCTTGAGCGGTAAACAGTACATTAAATTCATTTTTTTTATTTTCAGGAGCAAACTTTTTCTTTTCAATATAACTTGCTTGTAAATACCCTACTTCATGAAGTTGCTCATCATTCCAGAAATTATTTTTTATCAGTATTTTTCTCCAATATTCACCAAATAAGAATAAATAATTTGGAACAAGAATCCTATTATCATGTTTTAAGTTTTCATTATAAATATATGCAGGATGATTATGATCGATTATACCATGTTGATATTCGATAATAGGTATATGCATCTCTTTGGCTGCAGCAATTATACCAAGGTGTCCTTGCACGCTTGTTATAAAAATGAGTTTGGGTTGTAATAATAAAAGTGTTTTCTTTGACTTACGGTATTCATTAAGAATGGAATATATTTTTAGAGATGAATATTTTGATTTAAGGAATTTTTTTAATAAGACTATGAGATTATCATCTATAATTCCATCTTTATTTAATTTTTCGAAGAATTGAATTAAATCATTCAATTTATCTTTAATATCATTTCTATTTTTAAATTTCCAATAGTAACTTAAATTATAAATAGGATTTTTAATAAAATACTCTCCAAATTCAGAGTAAGCCAAATGCTTTTTATAATTTTTTTCACCATGATTATAGTTAATGATTACCGAATCATACTTATCCGATAAATTAATTAATATATCATTCCAAAATGGGTCGATCCAGTAACCATTTTTATTTATTTTAAAATTTCTATTTGAAATAAACAATAATTTATTTTTATTATTCTTATAAACAATAAATTTTATATTAAATTTTATTTCATTACAATAACTGTTTAAAACAAATAATAATAATTTATTAGATTTTTTTATAACCGAAACTGTATTAGTTTTAAAATTATAAAATAGAAAAAAGTATAAAGAATCTTTAAGTAAATACCAGAGCGGGAATCCTTCATACTTTATGTTTATTAATTCAGTAAATTTTTCAACTTGGGATAGTTGATTTTGAAATTCCAAATATTCTTTATAATTCATTATTAAGTATTTGCTTTATTGTATTATTAAATCTTGTGACACTATCTAATTGCATTAATTTATTAATATAATCTTCTCTTTTTAATAAAAAGGACTCATAGACTGAGGCTGAATTCATAAAGCTAATTTTTTTATTAAATTCATCATAGTTATAAACTTTTTCATCTAATTTATCATTAAAATGATCGGCAATCTTTAGTAATTTTGAATTTATAATTATTATAGGTATTCCAGAGAGGATAGCTTCGAAAGAAGTTAAAGAACCTATAGAGACCTGAATGTGAGCATAGCCTAATAGTTGCGTCATAGTTTGTTTTGTTTCAACGGAATAATTCTTTACTTTTTCTTTATTAAATAGACTTTCATACTTTTGTTCTGATTCACCCGGATGTATTTTAAATATAAAGTGATGATTTGGATTTTCAATAATCGCTTTTTGATAAATTGTAAATATCTTTTCAATTTCTTCTTTCGTAAGAAAACCTGTTAGATCATTAGTGCAGATAAGTATATTAAGATTCTCTTTAGGTAAATCGCTCATAATTCGATTTATATTAAACTTACTTCTTGCGATAATTTCCTCATAATATGGATTTCCAACATATTTAATTTTATCATCAGCTTTTTTGCTATTATAGTCTTTTTTAAAGTACTCTCCCCATAAAAATAAATAACTATCTTTGAATTCATTGCCATAGAGATTATTGTACCTACCAAGAGGTATGTTCAATAGTCTGTTAAAACAAATTCTATATAAATAATTTTTTACATTCGTCGTAAAATTATAATGAGGAGACTCAAGAAAGGCTGATTGATAAACTACAAAAGGAATTTTCTTTGATAAAGCCCACTTATATATATCTCGATTTATCAGTAACATGTCTGTTGTTGCTACGATTATTGATGGTGAGAGTTCATTAAGTGTATTATAAACTTCTTTCCTATAAAATTTATATAATTTAATAAATTTAATTAAATTTTTAATTTTATATTTTAAGTTTGCCTTGTAAATAATACTAAATAAAAATTCCTTATTAGGATTATTCTGTATGTAGATCTTATCAAATAGTTTTTGATCAATTTTGCTACTTTCATATCTCTGAACAAAATTCATAGGAAAATTAGTTAAAAAATAGAAATAGTTAAATTTTTCTATTTTATTAGCTGCAAGTCTAGTATAAATTGGATCAGATAAATAGTGGGCATCCGGAATAAAAAGTATTGTGTTAGGTTTGAGATTACGGGTCATTTAAAGTCTATTTCGATTTAAAATTTGAAAGATAAAGTCTCGGTACAGATAAAAATAATAACTTATAAAACAGACAGCAACCAATGTTTTAACGAATAGACCAACCAGCGGATCCATACTAAATAAATAATTGAATAAAATTATGGTGAAAAACATTATGAAACTTATAGGTATTATCCCAAGCCAGTTAAACGGAATAAAAAAACATCTTTTTTTTGTATAAAAGTATAATAAAATGAATAAAGAGAGTGACGAAATAATGGAGGCAAATACAGCTCCCGCCAATCCAAACGATTTTATTAATAAAGAGTATGAAAGTAATGTAATTCCGGCTACTACTAGACCGAAAATCATGTCTTGTTTCATTTTTTTACTTTGTTGAATAAACGCACCCAGGATTGAACTTGAAATACTCGCTATAATTACACCAAGAATAATGGGAGGTATATAATAATAAGCAACAAAATATTTATAATTTAGAAAATAGTAAATAAATTCTTTTGAAAAGAGAGCTAACATAAAACCTATATACAGTAATAATAGTATGAATGAATTATTATAACGATAAAGTACACTCTTTGTTTTTTCTTCAAAAGCTGTATCGTTAACTAATTCAAAAAAAATAGGATGATAAGCCATAGTAAATGCTCCGGCAATTACTGCCACTAACCCACCTAGTCGTTTACTTAATGAATAAATCCCTAAGTCGTGATATGAAAGATTCCCGGCAATAAAAACTCGATCGGCTTGCCCCAGAACCCATGCAGCAAATAATGTGGGTAAAATTGGCAAACTGAACTTTAATGATTCACTCAATATTTTGTAGTTAAACTTTAGCTTGACATGCATTATTGTGATATATAAAAAAAAAGGAAGAAGCAGTACTGAAGAATAAAATTTACCTTTAATAACACCATATGCGCCTTCTTCTTTTACTACTAAAAAATAAAAAATCAGTGAAGTAGTTATAACAACTTCGCAAATGGATAAGAGTAAAAACTTCAGTGCTTCGCTTTTTAATCTATAATAATTTTTAGGAATTAAAAAGAAATTCAGAGAAAAAGTCATAAAAATAGTAAAAATGAAGAAAGGATAAAAAGCAATTTCTCCAAAAAGAAGATGGATATAATTTTTAAATAAAAATACTAAACCTAGCATAATGATGGATATAGCACTCATTGCAATAAATAAAGTACCTAAAAACTCACCTTTCTCTTTTTCATTATAGTCCCAGTACAATCTAATGATGGACCTATCAAGTGCAAGTGAAAAAAAAACAGCAAAAAGAGCCTGCACAGTAACCATTGCATTGACGACCCCATAATCTTCAGGTAATAAATACTTGGTGTAAATAGGAAGCAATATAAATGCAACTAATTGTGGAAGTAGATTACCAATTGAGTATAAAAGAGTATTTTTAATAATTTTACTCAATTAAGCAGAATCACTATATTTTTGGGCATATGTATTCCTAACAATAAGATACAAATAACCAACTAGCTTTATTGGAGATAGGATAAGAATAATAAGACTACTCAAAAACACTTTACTAAATAAGCTCAGGAAAATATTGGAACATAAGAAAAGTTCTTCTATATATTTCAATTTTAAGAATTGTTTAAGTAAATTTTTAATGATAACAATTCTATACTTTGTTATTGGGTATCTTTTTGAAACTAATATTGTTTCAAATTCATTAATGAATTTATATGACTGGTATATCGTCTCAACTTTGTTTACAAAGATATTTTGGTTAGCCCATTCTTTCAAGGAGGGTTCAACATGTCTAATGGCCAAATATTTATTTATATAACCAACTTTATTTGAAAACAATAAATATTTCATGTGGAAATAGTGATCCCAATAATGATATGGTGTAACAGGAATATTCTTTACTTTAAAGAACTCTGTCCTATACATTGCCGATGCTTGTGACCACCCATAATTTCCTTTTCCACCTATTAGGTGAAATTCCAGATACTTATATGGGTCGTACACCCCGGTTTCTATTTCCTCTCTTTTTAATTCAGAAAAATTTCCGTCAATCCCTTGAAATCTTTCTTTTGCGAATACAAATGAAGCGGCAGGATATTTATCTAAAAACTTAATGTATTCTTCTAAAGCCCCCATATCAAAAATGTCACCAGCACCAGTAATGAGAAAATATTCAGTTTTTACTAAATCAATCCACTTTTTGAAAACAAATGGAACACCTATATTAATATCATTTTTAATTAAACTAATTCTTTCATCATTGTAAGATTCTACGATCTTTCTAACCTCAAGTGAAATTGCTTCATCCTCTGGAGAATTGTCATCAACAATTATCGTTTTGAATGCTTTGTAGGATGATTTCAGTAATGATTGAATAGATGGGATTATTAATTTTGGTTCTTTAAAAGTTCCAAATACAATTGTTATTTTTGGATTATCCATTTATATTCTGTCAGTGAAAAAAATATATGCGTTTTTTAGTTCATCAAATATTCTTGAATCTCTTGTAATAAACATAGATATTTGTGGTCTTTCAATGGAATAATTCGTGAACAAATTATTTAACAAATTTTGTTCTTCATCCGAGCTTGGCAAATTTATCTTGATAAAAATAATATTGGCTATTTTACAAACTACATCGAGAATTTTTATTACAAATTCCTCGTACCCGAAAAATTCGTATATTATTAAAGTATCTTTATTTATGACACCATTAACGTAAGCATAAATATTTTTTTCATGCCGGTAGTAATAAAGAAGATTTTCTTCACCAGGTGAGTAAACTGTACCATAACCAGAAATTATTTTACCATCTTTTCTAATTACATATTCATTACTAAGTTTCACTCTAAATTCATCAATCATTGCAAGGTCGGAATGGTCTGCTTTTTGAACGCCCCCCGAAGGAATAAAGTATGTATTAGATTTTCTCAAAGCATCTATTTTTGTGTGGGCTAATAAACCTTTTTCGTTTAATATCCAACCTAATTTCGTATAAAAACCATGTAAATTTGTCCACAAGAAACCCGCATCATAACCATCGTTAAAATATTTTTCTTGCACATAATTCAATAAACTGCTACTCAACCCCTGACCTCTAGCCATTGGGTCCGTATAAACTGAACCAACAAAGAATAAATGATAAACTGTACTTTTCTTTTTGAAAAGTACAGTTTTAACTGCTGTGAAGGCTTTAATTTTATTATCAATTTCTAATACATAAAGATTTTCCAAATTATTTGTATCATATAAATTTGGAAATCTTTTAGTTATATGAAGTTTCTTCCCTTTTGAGCTAATAAATTCATAATTGATTTTATCAACAAGGTTAGTCAATTCAGATAATGTTATATTTCTAATCTTCATTTATAAACACAGTAAATCTGCTAAATGGAATTTACCCACCAACCAGATGGCAAAGCAATAAAATTGGTGTAAAATTCATTAACTCCTTTCAATTCTATTTTTGAATTGAAAATAGAATAATTATTGTTTGGTAAATGGATACCAGAAGCATAGTAGTTTCTTTCTCTAAAAAATGAAATGGCTTCTAATTTATTCTCCGCAAAGCAACCATATACCCAATAATTTGGTTTTGACCCATTAATTGAATTTAATAGCGAAATATTTTTAATTTCTTTTAATTTTACGTTCCAAACCGTTGCGTTTTCATTCTGCTTCCCCAAAAGAGAATCTATATAATGCACTTGCTGTAATCCAATATATGCACTTGTTTCATTTAATGTAGCTCCAAATCCGGGCAGCGCAATATCACATTTTTTTGATATTTCTCCGTTTTCATCTCTAAATTTTTTGCGGTTAACCCCTAGATCTCTTATTAACAATGCTCTTTCATAAAGTTCTTTCCTACAAAAAGACAATCCCCCACCATCAATAGTATTAGGTAATCTCACAGTCTGAAATGAAAACGCTGTGATATCAGCTCCGAGATTTCCCATTTTCTTATTAGAATATTCCGAGCCAAATGCTTCAATAGCATCATCAACTACATATAAACCGTATTGTCGAGCAATTTGGTTTATTTCTTCAACATACCCAACGTAACCGCAATGATGATTATGAAAAATTGCTTTAGTTTGTTTTGTTATTTTCCTCTTTACATCACTCGGATCCAATGTTCCAGTTTTGGGATCAATATCTGCCCATACAACTTTTAAATTTTGTGTTGCAAAAGGTTGATTAGACGCAAGACAACTCATAGGTGATGCAATTACTTCATCACCTGGTTTTAATTCAAGCACTGCTATTGCAACTAGCAAAGCTGAATTAAAAGAATTAACAGAGAGAAAATACTCATTCCCAATATATGAGGAAATAGCTTTTTCGAATTCTTCCCCCCAGTAACCATAAGATAATTTACCAGAATAAAGGATATTATTTAACTCCGGCAATTTATCAGGCATATATACTTTATATAAAGGTATCACGTTTTACCAACCGCTTTTAATAATGTCAACTATTTTCTCTCTATCTTCATCAGTAACCCACCAACCGCAAGGAATATGCAACATTTTACTATAAAACTTATCTAGATTTGGCAATTCACATTTTGACTTGGAAAAAAAAGAATGACTATCATTTCTTTTATGCAACTCCGATGCCATAATGCCGTTTTCCGCAAGCTTTTTTATTAAATCTTCTCTTTTTTCCACTTTTAGGGTATAAATCCAGTAAGAAGGTTCCGACTCAGGGTAGTATTTTAATAATTCCACCCCCGGAACATTTTTAAGTGAACTGTCATAATATATTCCGTTACTAATATATTTGCTAATAACAGAATCGATATAATTCATTTGACAAAGACCAATTGCCGCAGTTACATTATTCATATGATATTTATAGCCTTGCAACTTTATATCATTTTCTATTCGAGATAGTTTTTTGTCTATTCCAAACCATCTAATTAATTTAGCTTTTTCATAATTTTCTTGATTATTAAAAGCAATCATTCCTCCGTCAACAGTTGTCAAATGTTTTATTGCCTGGAAAGAAAAACAAACAAAAGGGAAATGATTCCCTAATTTTTCACCGTTGTACTTTGCCCCAAGCGCGTGAGCTGAATCTTCAATAATCGATATATTGTATTGCTTGCTAATTCTTATAAATTCATTAATATTTACTGGAATACCTGCATAATCAACTGGTAATATTGCCTTAGTTTTTTCCGTAATTTTTGATTCGGCATCGAAGGGATTCATAGTTCCATTATTCGGATCAATATCGGCCCAAACTATTTTTGCACCAGTCATTTTTATTGCAAGATTTGTAGGTTCTGCAGTCAGAGCGGTACTAATTACTTCATCCCCTTTCCCCACTCCAGCAAGCACTAATGCTATATGTAGTGCAGCTGTTCCAGAGTTTAATGATACTACTAAATTATTTTCAATGTATTTTCCGAACTCTGATTCAAAATCATCAACAAACTTACCTTGTGCGATATATCCTGAATACAGAACATTTTCTAGTGATGCAAGTAATTCTTCCCTTGGGGGAAGAAATGACCTAACTAGTGGAATAGTTGTCATATTTTAGAAAATTCTCCTTCTTCAACACTAACCTTACTCATTTCTTCATCTGATCTTTGAATTAATTCTCTTACTAATCTGTCGTCTTCAACAACAGCATCATCCGAAGAATATTCCTTTTTAAGATCCTCGAATACTTCTTTAATCCACCAAGGGTTGACTTTAAAATAATTTCCCATATCAATTGTTCTTTGTAATTCCTCTTCAGTAATCAGGATCTCATGTAATTTCTCGCCAGGATATTTGCCGATTACTTTGTAATTGAACGGTTTTCCCTCATCTTCAGATAAGATTTTTGCGAGATCCAATATCTTCGCAGAAGGTGCTTTTTTTACAAATGTTTCACCCCCTTCGGTATTTTCGGTAGCAAAAATAACCAAATCAATTGCATCGCCCAAGGTTAATAGAAATCTGGTCATTCCCACGTCAGTGATGGATAAGGTCTGATTCATTGATAATTGTCTTCTGAAAAATGGGATAACCGAACCTCTGGATCTCATCACATTTCCGTATCTTACACAACAAAGTTTGGTACCTTTATTCATCGGAGAATGGTTGGCACTAATAATTAATCTCTCTTGTATTGCTTTTGTCATTCCCATTACATTAACAGGTTTTACAGCTTTATCTGTACTAACGGTTATAACTTTTTTAACTTTATGTCTCAAAGCTGAGTTAATAATATTACTGACACCACTAATGTTAGTCTTAACTGCCTCCATTGGTGAGAATTCACATGTTGGAACTTGTTTTAATGCAGCAGCCTGGTAGACAATATCTACACCCTCCATCGCCTCTTCAACACGCACATGATCTCGAATATCGCCAATAAAAAATTTCAATTTTGGATGGTCTTCATAGTGAATCCTCATATCATATTGCTTTTTTTCATCCCTACTCAGAATTCTTACTTCTTTAACATCACTATTTAATAATCGGTTAGTAATAAAATTTCCAAAAGAACCGGTTCCTCCTGTGACTAAAATTGTACTATTTTTAATTGTCATTTGTATCCTTTTTAAATTTTGAGTAAATAAAAGAATCGTAGAATTTTCCGTCCTTGTATATTTGCTTTTGCAATCGCGCTTCTTTCTCATAACCTAGACTCTCTAATAAACCATATCTTTGAGAATCAAACTCATATACTTCGACATATATCTTTATTAAATTTAACGAAAAAAATGTATATTTTTCTAATAATTTCACAGATTCATTAGCCCAACCATTATTATCAATATAAAGTAGATTTTTACCGATAAAGAGTGATAATTGACAATTTCTATTAATCCAGTCTATATGATTGATTCCACAAACACCAATAAACTCATTTGACTTTGTTAAATAAATAGCAAACATATATTCATTAAGGTTATTTTTATTATCGATTTGTTGAAACCATTTCAATTGCTGGCTATATGATATTTCTTTATGTTCTCTAAAATGTTTTCTGAAAAATTCATTGTTTCGCCATTCTAGAATTTTTTTCAAATGGAATGTTTCAACTGGACCTAAACATACTAACTCGCCAACAAGCATGTTTAAACTATTGTATTATTAGTCTTTGAAGTCATATTAATTAATTATCTTCTTATATTTTGAATGAAATTATTCCTATTATCGTTTTTATTTACAGATTTTTAAAAAGTATTTTTTATGCGAAATGAAATAAATAAGTAATTAGATTTCATATTCGATAATTGATGCATGATTTTTATTATGGGCCTATATTTCTAATTATTCTTACTGGATTTCCTGCTGCTAAAACTTTTTTGGGTATACTTTTTGTGACCACACTTCCTGCACCAACAACGCTACCTTCCCCAATAACAACCCCAGGCAACACGATAACATTTGCACCCAACCAACACCCCTTCTCAAGGATAACATCTGCAACATTTGAACCCTGATTGATAATTAATTGATTAGGATCATTGAATCTATGGTTAGTCGTATATATATGGACTCCCGATCCAATTAGGACCTCATCTTCAATTGTAATCTCCCCTCCAGCATCAAGAGTTTCAGCAAATAACATCGTAGATGGTCTAATTACTACCCTTTTGCCAATTGAAATTTTTGAACATGCAATCGCATAAGCACCCGGTCTGAATTCAGCACCCTCTCCAAAATATTTAAACTTCTTTTGACATAATTTTCGACCCAGAGTTTTAAAGTACAATTTATAATGATTAATTGGAATATCGGGACCAATTCTATCAGCATTTTGCCAAAATTTAATACGTTCAAAAATCACCATATTGTATACCCTCCATCAACTACAAGATTATGGCCAGTAACATAGCTAGAAGCATCTGAAGCCAAGAAAACTACCGCACCATTAATTTCATTTCTATTTGCTTTTCTTCCTAACGGCACTTTGTCACTATACTTTTTATTAAATTCCGCATTTTCCGAAGGATAATATATGCCTCCCGGTGTTATAGTATTTACCCTGATATTATCTTTACCATAGTATGCAGCCAAATATCTTGTAAATGCATTTAGTCCTCCCTTTGCTGCATTATAAACTCCATGCGAATAAATTCTTTTAATATTAGGTGAGTCTTTAGTATAAATTTCATGAAGATTGGAACCTTCGTAAATTCTTTGATCATTGCCAACAATGCTATATATAGAAGAGATATTAATGATAGAACCCGATTTGCGTTCTTTCATGATTGGGATGAAAGCTTGTGTCGCCAGAAAAGGGATTGTAAGATTACCTAATAATCCTATTTCCCAACCTTCCAAAGAAACTTCCTCAAATGGGAGATAAAAGTCATTACCTTTCGACGTAGTGGAATTGACAAGCACATCAACTTTTTTTTCTTTTTCTATAATAGAATCTCGCAACACAATTAAATCGTTTTTATTTGATGCATCAACTTTCTCGAGAAAAAAAGTTTCGGGATATTGTTCTTTTAAAGCGTATATCTCAGAATTGTCCTTTATATTAACATCCACACTATAGACAATGGAACCAAATTCTAGTAATGATTTGCAGAATTCAAGACCAAGATAACCGCTACCCCCAAAAACAACTGCAACTTTACCAGTTAAATCAAACATATTTCCACTCCATTATTATTACTTATCATGCTGTACGCAATTAACTTGTCGACTTCTAAGCCTTCAGAAAAAGTACAACCGGTATCATTACAATTTCTAAGAAAGTCAGTCATTTGTGATTTATATTGCAAATCATAATCCTCTTTCTGATTATATATTACTTGAGGCTGTCGCATTTCGTAAGATGTATAATTAATTTCTGCATTAATGAAATCATATTCAAGGTATCCTTTTTCAAAATATATGTATCCTTTTCGCTTAATTTGAGGACTTAATAAATCATTATGGATACTAATTCTGGTACATAATTCTGTCTCTAGCAATATATCTGCAGTGTCGTCGACATCAATTTCTAATTCACTCACTTTACCAAGTTTTGTAAATACTTTCTTAAATTTACCAAATAAATACTGCGACAAATCAATTTCGTGTGATAACGTTCGAATTGCTCCCCCACCTAAATTTTTATTTGCTACATAACTCTTGCGGTAATCTTCATAGGGATGCCAGAATGGCAAATAGTACCCTACCATTAAACATGCGGACAGAGGTTTTCCGTAAACTGAACTTTGAATTATTTTTTTGATCTCTCTAAATAATCCATGAAATCTCAAATTAAATCCTACCATCCCAGGTGTATTTTTGATTATATTAAGAAAGTCATCACTTAATAAAGTCAAGTCAATATCACCCAAAAAAGGTTTTTCAACAAAGACTTGTAAATTCAATTTACTGAAGATCTTGAAGTAGTGTGAGTGAAGACTTGTTGGATTGCTTATAATTACATGAGTGGGGTTCCAACCTATTGCTTCATTTAAATCTGTGAAAATTTTTATTTTTTCCAACAGCGATAAATCTGGAGTTAAAGTTCCACGGTTAGTCCTAAGTGCTCCAATATTGTATTCACCAATTTCTAAAAGACAATTTAGATGTCTCAATCCAATTGAGCCTAAGCCAACTATCAAAATTCTATTCACTTTTGACACTATAATTATTTTGTGATTCCCAGTTTACTTTAAATGCATCGCGACAATTTTTATTTATTTCTACAACTTCCTGATGTTCATCCAAAAAAGAGATTATTTCGCTAATGCCTTTTTTATATGTGTCAAGTCCGAAATAATTAAATATTGCCATAAAAAAATCATAATCTTCTTGATAATCAAGAGTTAATCTATAATTCGATCTTTTTAGGGTTTCTGGAATTACTAAATCAACTACATTAAATAATCCAGTATCGGTAAAGTATTTTCCCCATACTTCTGTTGAGTTACTTGATTTTATTTCACAAACTTTACTGAGAGCGTTAATTTTTATGCCATATGAAAAAAGTCCGTGAGGTAAATCCAAACAACGTATTAAATCAGCCTCTGATTTTTTAAACTCTTTAATAATCTCACTAATGTATTCGAATGAAACCAACGGGCAATCCGCAGTAACATTAACGATATAGTCTAAATTAAAGAGAAGTGCCGCATCCAACAACCTTTTAAGTACGTCTTCTTCGCTTCCTCGAAAACAATTTATGCCTTCTTCCAAAGCTATCTTTTCTAAAGGATCATCTTGACTGTTAAGAGAAGTACAAATGATTATGTTATGTAACTGATCTGATAGCTTCAATCTATCTATCATCCATCGAATTATTTCTCTGTCAAATATCTTCAAAATTAATTTGTTTGGAAGACGTGTTGATTTTAACCTTGCTGTAATTAAAAATCCAATTTTCATTTTATTCTCTAGTAAAATGACTGCTGTTCAAAATAGAATTGGCTTTTAAATTTCTCCTAAATTTAGAACCTATTTTTTCTAACACGTCTAGTTGAGATAAATCGGATTCTTGATTACTTCTCTTAAATATTAAATTATCAAGTGTAAGGAAGTCATTTTCAGTAACATCTTTAGAAATAAATGGTGCTTTTTTCATTGGGCCAAAAGTGGAATACTTCTTCTCTCCAGCGTTTAGACCTAGAAGCCCATCTCCATTCAATTGTTCTAAAATCCGCAACTTATCAGCAATTTCGTTAAACATTTCAATTGTAATAGCAGCCTGCCAATCACACCTTTCTACTCCAAATCGATGTGTTACGTGCTTCTCTATATAATTCATTCCTAAAGTGGCTTCAAGAAGTGTAATCAAAACATTGTTTTTTTCATTCCAAGCAGTATGATCGGCAAAACCATATTCAAAATCAGGAAACATTTGCATAATTTTTTTAACTTTTCTGAGATTGATATTTGCATATTCTGTAGGATAATTCTGGAATCCGAACATTAAAATTATATTCTTGGATTGCAATATTTCAATCGCATTTTCAATCTCATATAGGGTAGATCCACCGACTCCCAAGACTATTTTTTGAGTTTTACTTATATTATTCCTAATATGTTCAAGTAAATGTATGTCATTGAGACAAGTAGAGTGAACTTCTATGAGATATGGATTAAATTTCATTCCAAAATCTACTGACTTTTTATCATTGAACAATAGCATCAATTCTTTTTCATTATTGATTGTTAATTCTAATAAAAATTCCAACTGCTCCTTTTTCAGCATCCATTTATTTAAAGTATTGAATAAAGAATAATTTCTATCAATATATTCATCAATGTCCAACAAGAGATGAAATTTAATAATGTCTGCTTTGGAATCACTCAGAATTTTTTCTGATAAAACCTTTATAAACTCAAAATCTCCTTCGTGATGCCAAGCTGTTTCTGCAATAAGTTTTATTTTATTTTTCATGACCTTTTACTTAAATTATAAAAACTATTTTTTAACAAAACACGCCTCGTCATTTATTCTCAGCCTGGTTTATTTACCGCAATTTGAAAGAAAATACAAAAATCTTTTTTTAATAGAACTGTTGAGTTTTCATTTCCAGTTTTATTGTGTAATTCGTAGTTTTTGTCCGCATCATATTCTTTATATTTTATGATGTATTAACTTGCACAAGGAAAATCCTCTCTGCTCAAAAAATAACAAAGTAAGAATCAATACATTCGCTATGGTTTTCAAGAATACTATCAATATTTTTCTCAGTATAAAATTTATTAATTATTGTTTTAATATTTTTTTATAAAATATACTATCACTTGATATGGAAGGGGAATCTACTTCTTTGATAAAATCGGACATTTCTTTTAAAAAGTAATTATAAAGAGAAATGTTTTTAAGACTATCAAAAATCATAAAAGTACATTGTTAAAATTTATTTGGACCATTCCATGATACACTTTTGCTCACCTGCAACAATTGAACTTAATCGATTAAATTTTACTCCAGGTAATAATTTTTCTGTAAAAGCCTGATCAGATTTACACGATGATTCAGCAAAATGAAGTAGTTTTTCATCATCGAGAATTTCAACAAATGGACATCTCAGGAATTGAACCTTTAAATATGTTTCAGTGGACTCTATCACTTCACAATACGAACTTTTTAAAGAGTGTTGAAGATAATGCTCTCTAAACCTGTCAAAACGTTGTTGTGAAGCCGGCTCAGTACCATCAAAAACTTCTTCGTAATAAGTAATTAAATAGTTAGCAGCAGCATAATCGGCGATTTCAATAGCTTTTTGTAATGGCAAGTTTGAGTCTATTGCTTTAAGAAAACTTAAAGTAGAAAGCAAATTCTTTTTCTTCTCTAAATACACTTTGTCTCTGAATATTTTCATATTACTTTTCTTTTTTATTTTTAAAGGAAAAAGATATTTAGTTTAATGTGCAGGCACTTTTAATCTCCAAACACCATCCTTCTTCTCCACTATTTCCTTATTTGCAAATTTATCAACTGTATCCCAAAACTCCTTTTCAGTAATACCTGTAAAAGAAAGAAAATCATTAAGCATTTTTTTGTCCAGTTTATATTCTTCTGCATTGACATATTTAAGTGCTTCGTCACGAGTCATTTTGCCTTCTCTTATATAGAGCGAGGCATAATCAGTGGAAATCCAATGTCCAAACTTCACAAACTTCATCCAAGTGTGAACTAAATATCCGATTGTATCAATTTGATCATATTGATTTATAAAGCCATCGCGTATCCACTCGCCAGTATCTTCTAAAGATTTAAAACCCCTAGATTTAGCGAATTCATAATTGCCGTGACTACTCCAAGGTACGTAATAACTTAAAAACACTGGGTTAAGTTTTGCATTTGCGATCAGTTCTTTCGATGGATAGATTGCTGGTTGCACGTCCTTCAGTTGAATTTCGTTATCTAGCCATTCTTCCCAAGGTACAGGTTTTACCACGTCGTTATTAATCTGCTCTAATGCGCTCGGTGAATCGGTGTTGACAGCTCCGCCCCTCTCATAATTAGTATTTTCACCATAGATTATTAAAGGTATCCCTAATTTGATTGCAATTTGTAAAGGATAAGCGTATATAGCAAGATCAAAGTACCATGTGGGTGAACCAAGTTTGAAGAATGCTTTACGAAACATTTTTTTACAAACCTGAGGATTGAGTGACATAACATGAGCATCCACTCCGAAAGTTGTCAACAAATTAGACCAATTTTTCCTTCCTGTTTCTGTCCATGAAAAATTATCAATTGACACTATTAATGGGTTCATTTTGAGTTTTTCTTTGAAAATATATGTTTGATAATGACTATCTTTTCCACCACTTGCTGTTATAATACAATCATAATAATTTCCATTACTACCTCTATAAGTATTAGCAAGTTCCTTAAGTTCAAACCACCTCTTATCCCAATCTATAGTCTGTTTTCTCTGATGGTTTTTACATGGGGCACAAATTCCATCTTCATGAAAGAAAATATTTGGTCTTGTATCGGGCATGATACAGTTTTTGCAATATTTCATATGAATCACCTAAGTTATTATTATAAAATTTATATTACTCAGTATTTGAGCATCCATATTATTCGTACTCAAATCTCAATTTCCATTCCCCATTTTCTTTTTTCCATATATGAGGAAGTCTCCAGCAATCAATTACTTCCCAAAAATGTTCTTCGGTTATCTCTAAATATTCTAAAAAATCATTAAAATATTTTTTGGGAAATTCACCTTCATACTTTTTTATCAAAGCGATACCCTCTTCACGGGTTAGATGCCCATCTCTAATTTCGTGAGCCGCATCTTCCATAGCTCTTCCTAACCCAAATTTTATATATCTTAAATAATAATGCATTCCATCCATCTTGTCATCAAGGCTAGCATATTTTGAGTAAGTTCCTTCGGTACGCACAGGATTTGCTTTAAAACCCATATTTTCAGTAACGTAATAATAGTTTTCTTGAGGGATCCATTTCTTGTAATATGAAAAAAAGTGTTTACCAACAATCCCAATCTTTTTCATATCTTCAATTTTGGGAGGTTCATAAAAAGTCAGGTCGGATTCATCAAAGTCATCCTTCGTCAAATAGTCTTTGTTTTTAACTCCGTATTCCAATAATTCCCTGAAAGTTACTCCCTTAAAAAAATGATCAACGAATTCTTCAACAGGTTTATATGGTTTATCAAAATATTTTGGATCTCCACCATATTCAGCCTCACCATTCTCTCCATAAAATATTAGATTTACTCCATGCTTAACAGCCATATGAAAAGGATATGAGATTTGACCAAGTACAAAAACATGGAAAGCATCACCTAACTCTTCAAAACATAATCTTGCGAGTTTGCGTTGAAATCTACCATTTGGAGTGCACAGAATATTCTGAAATCCTGCTTTAATAAAAGATTGAAGGTTTTGGAATCCAATTTCAGTATATTCAAGTGGACTCCATGTAACAGTAAGGGGATGCATACCATATTTATATTTTAACTGATGTGCAACATATCCTGAATCTTTACCTCCGCTACTTGGAACTATGACATCAAATGATCCATCGTTTTTTCTATGTTTGTCTAGAAGTTTGATTAACTCATTCTCTCTTTTATCCCAGTCAATTGTATTTTTATACTGATTGTTTTTACAACCACTACAAACACCGTCCTCGTCAAAAAGTATTCGTGGCCTTTGATTACTATAGCCACATAATTTGCATAATTTGACGACTTCCGGTAATTTTAGTAATTGCCTTTCAAGATTACCACGTTCAAACATTTATTAATCTCCTATTAGATTATTCATTTCTAAAAAATTATTTAAGAAACTTAGCCCAACTGATCCACTTTTTTCTGGATGAAATTGAGTCGCTATGACATTCTCATGCATTACGGCAGAACAAAATTTAAAATCATCGTAGAAAGTTTTTCCAAGAGAGATAGATTCTAATTGTGGTTTAACAAAAAATGAATGTACAAAATAAAAAAAATCTTCTGATGCAAGTCTACGCAAAAATGAAGATTTTGAATCACTATTATTTTCAAAATAAACTTTATTCCAACCAATATGAGGTATTTTTTCCGTTATTATATTTTTTTTCAGTGACAATACTTCACCTTCGAAGACACCTAATCCTTTATAGAAACCAAACTCAAAACTTTCAGAAAACAAAAGTTGAAAACCAAGACAAATGCCTAAAAAAGGCTTCCGGCTATCGATAAAATCATGAATCGGAGAAATAAAATCAAGTCGATTTAGACTGTTCATTGCCTCTTTAAAAGCGCCTACACCAGGCAAAATTGCTGCATCAGCACTTGCCAAATCATGAAAATCACTTGAAATAATGACTTCAAGTGGGAATAATTTAAGAGCATTTTGAACACTATAAAGATTACTCATCTTATAATCAATTATAACTATTTTTTTCTTTTTGCTATTCCTTATCATGATCTACAATTAATACCTTTGTTGAACAAGTAGTTTTTAATCTCTAATAAATTAGTTGAGTCAATTCGTTGATTTTCTTTACCGCTTTTTAAAAAATCTATATTTCCTTCTTCATTAAATCTATCCATCTCTATATTATAATCTTTAATAAAATTATAATGTAGAATTGAAGAAATGGCTACTGCATCAGCTTTTCCAGCTATAATAACCTGGTAAATATGGTGAATATTTCCAGCTCCACCATGTGCGATAACTGGAATACCCACGGCTTCAGAAACTCTCTTTACCAATTCCAAATCAAACCCTTGCCCCGTCCCCTCTCTATCTACAGAAGTGATTACTATCTCCCCAGCTCCTAACTCTTCAACTCTTTTTGCCCAATGAACTACCTCAATTCCAGTATAATCTCTTCCATTGTCAGTAAAAGCTAAATAGTTGCCATCGGGTTGTTTGATAGCTTCGATGGAAATAACTATTGTTGAAGAGCCAAAATATTTAGAGGCAGATTGAATAATTTCGGGATTTTTTATTGCCGTAGTATTTATTGCTATTTTATCTGCTCCAGCAAGTAGGACTTTTTGCATATCATCGATAGTGCGTAACCCACCTCCAACCGTGAGTGGAATAAAGATTTCTTTAGCTATCTTTCTTATTAGATCATCAAGATGATTTCTCCCATAGAGACTTGCTACTGTATCTTGATAAAATAATTCGTCAGCTCCATTTTCATAATAAAATCTCCCCATTTCATCAGGTTTACCTAATACCCGAAGACCTTCTAGATGCACTCCCTTGACCACATTAGGTCCTTTTATATCTAATCTAGGAATAATTCTAATATTTTTTGACATATTTAGTCTACTGCTTCTTTAACTACAATAATTTGTTTAGAGCCTTTTTATATTCGGTCATCTCACCAATATCAATCCAGGAGTTTTCACTTATTGGATAAATACCAATCTTGTGAGTCGATTTTATTTTTTCTATCAAATGTGTTATGTGAAAGAACTCATCTTTTGGAATATGTTTTAGAACTTCAGGTTTGAGAACGTACATACCTGTATTAACCAGAAGGTCATATTCCGGTTTTTCTTTAATGTCAATAAGTATTCCACCGTTCTCAATTTCACATATACCGTAAGGAATATTATAATGTTTTAATGAAGCAACAATTGTTATATCATTTTTTTCTTTAATATGATGCTCTAAAATATCCGTATAATCTGCTTCTATAATTATGTCACAATTAGTTAGAATCATATTCTTTTTGATTTCGCCATCAATTTTTTTAAGAGCACCGATTGTTCCTAAAGGTTTTTCCTCATCAATATATTTGATTTTATAGCTTGGTTGTATTTCTTCAAAATAGGATTTTATTATTTTGGCTTTGTGGTTAACTGATATATAGAATTCATCTTGTTGATAAGCTGTGAACTTTTCAATTATTACTTCAAGTATTGTTTTATCGCCAATGGGAATAAGTGGTTTAGGAAGAATTTTAGTGAATGGATCCAATCTTGTCCCCTTACCACCAGCCATGATAACAACTGCGGCATCAATTTTATTTTTTATTTTACGAATAATTTTCTTGTCAAACAAATTATCCCACGTTAGAAATTCGACTATTATGTGATCATCATTAACTACCGGTACATAAGAAATTTCTCTCTTGCGTATTTCTCTCTTAATGTTATCTATGTTATAATCATGCTGGACAAAGAATGTACCTTTGAAACAAACCTTGTCCACTTCAATTGATAAATCACCATCTTTAAGAATCCAGCGTCTTATATCACCATCTGTAACAGAACCGATAAGTTTATTGCTCTCATCAACGACAAAAAGAATTTTTTCTAAATTTCTATCAAGCTGCTTAATAGCATCTTTTGCAGTCGCTGTTTTGTCAATTAAAATATTTTTGAATTGCTTTTTCATACCAATTGGTTTCCAGGTGAGAAATAAAATCTTTTTACTATTGAAATAATTTTATCAGCTGTATTACCCTCACCGTAGATATTTTTTTTATCTAAATCCGGCATTTTTTTTATTTCTTCAATTTTCTTTTTTATTTGATTTGCGTCAATTGGAGTATCAATTATGTTTTCCCCTCGGTCACGACCTTTCTGACGATCACCGATATTTATTACGTATTTTCCAAAAGATGCTGCTTCAATAATACCACTTGATGAATTACCAATCACTGCATAACAATGCTTCATACAAGAGTAATATTTTAAAGGTCCAAGTGCATCAAAGGCGAAAACATTTTTATTAGTTTCACTAAATTTCAGCAATTCTTTACGAATATATTGATTAGAAGTATCATTGTTTGGAAGCGTAATCAAGATTTGGTAGCCAGATAGCTCAATTGCTTTAATAAATTCTTCTACCAACTTTGAGTTTACATTTAAATTAATGGTTTCAGGATGAATCGTTGCTAGCAGTGTTGGTTTTGTAAAATCTATCTCAAGTTCTTTTTTCAATTCATCTATTGATAATAACTGCATTTCCGTAATATTATCTAACGCAAGTGCACCCACATTATAAACAAACTCATCAGAATCAATTAATATAGCTACTTTCTTAGCATGATTTTCAGTTGAAGTAAAATGATACTTTGACATCAATGTAATAGAATGCCTAAATTTATCATCAATTGCACCTAACGTACTTTCACCGCCGTGAATATGAGCTACAGGAATGTTAAATGGAACTGATGCAGATACTGCTGCAAACATTTCAAATCTATCTCCTAAAGCGAAAATCAAATCATAATTTTCTTTTTCATAAATATGAGCAAATTCTTTTATTGTATTAGCCATACTTATTGCTATTGATTCCGGTGAAAAATCGGATTCAAGAGCGCTTACAATGTATTTAGCTTTAAAACCATCTTTTTCAATAAAATCTACTGTTCTGCCAAATTCTTTATAAGGATGGGAGCCAAAGGCAATAATATTAAGGTTTAAATGCTTTTCAGAAACTAACTTTTTCATAAGGGGTAGATAAATACTGTAATCTGATCTACCCGCAGTTAATAATGCGATTTTTATTTGTCGTTCCAATTTAGTTAATCTTATTTTAGGAAGAAATTTTAAGAATCAATGAAATAACCATTGTATTCATTGTGTGACTTTGTGTTTCCTCTGTGATACTTGGTGAAACAAAAAAGAAGCGTCACAAAGTTACACTAAGTTTTTCACAAAGTTTCGCGAAGTTTATAATTCAATCAAATCATCTAGTTCAAAATCTCTTCGGGCAGTTTTTCCTATTACCTCTTCCCATCTCATCGGTGATATTCCATTACCGGGTCTTTTTATACCGACATTCTCTTCAGTAAATTTTTCACCATTTTTAATATCTTTAATAGCAACCAGACTTTTTCTGGCAATTGGCTTATTTTTTAATTCGGAATTAGAAGGTTTTTTGATACCGCTACCTAAAGCATTTTCGATGTTTCCAATAGCCGAAACCATCTGTTTTAACTCATTAGGTTCCAGTGATGCCTTGTGATCCGGTCCTTTCATACTTCTATCTAAAGTAAAATGTTTTTCAATTACTTCGGCACCAAGAGCAGCAGCTACTAATGGTATCTCTATTCCATTCGTGTGGTCTGAATAACCTACTTTTACTTTAAAGGCGTTCTTTATTGTCAACATTGCTTTGAGGTTTACATCTTCAAACGGTGTGGGATATTCAGTATTACAATGAAGAACGGTAATATTTTTTAGATTTGTTCCGCTTTCGGTAAGAACATCAATTGCATCTTCAATTTCACCCAGATCTGCCATACCGGTTGATAGAATAATATTTTTATCAAGTTTTCCAATTTTTTTCAAATAAGGTAAGTTTGTAATCTCACCGGACGGAATCTTAAAAATACCTAAACCAAGTTCAATTAATAAATCGATGCTTTCAAGATCGAAAGGAGAAGATAGAAATTGAATACCTATTTTATTGCAATATTCAAGTAGCTTTTTATGATCATCAACCGATAATTCCAACTTTTTGATCATCTCATATTGTGATTCAGATGCGTCAGTGGTCTGTTTTTGATATTCAGCTTTATCAGCTTTTGTGGATACTAACTTATCAGCTTTAAATGACTGAAACTTTACAGCATCAGCACCTGCTTCTTTAGCGGCATCAATTAACTTAAAAGCCAATTCGATAGAACCATTATGATTTACACCGGCTTCCGCTATAATAAATGTTTTGTTCATAATTAAATCTCTTTTATTAAACTAGCAGGGTTGCCCCTGTAAATTCCATTTTTAATAATAGATTTTAATACAGTACTACCCGCAGAAATTATTGTATTATCCGGAATACTTATTTGTTGAATTATGTTTGAACCCGTTCCAATTAAAACATCGTTACCAACATTTACTTCACCCGATAAAGTTACTCCAGGTGCAATATGTGTGAAATCACCAATCGAACAATCGTGATCAATTGAAGCATTGGTATTAACTATTGAGTATTCACCTATTGTCGAACCGCTATTTATTGTTACACCATCCATAACTACAGTCCCAATTCCTATACTAACATCTTCATTTATTATGGCATTTGGTGATACAATCGCCGGTAAGTTAAAACCAATTCTTTTACACCTATCTACTAATTTTCTTCGAAGAGCAGCAGATTTAATTTGACCTAAACCAATTACTGCATTTATCACTCCATCACTATAAAGAGAGTTTAGTCTATCATCATTTCCTAAATATGGAATACCTAGAATTTCACCTTTGTTTTCCAGATCAGTATAGCCCACGATATCATATTTATATAATTTCTTGAGAATTGAAATAATAACTTTCGCGTGTCCACCGCCACCAATAACAACAATTTTATCTTTCATTGATTTCTGTATCCACTCGGTATATTAACAATCCTATCTTCAAGCCATTCTGAATTATTAATATTTCCTTTTTGACAATCTTTGTACATATCCAACTTATTCATCAATCGCCAAATAGGTCGTGTCATTACTCCGTTTGAGTTTGTTTCTTCGAGGAATTTATCGCGTAGCTCTCTATTTTCTAATTGAACACAGTTTAGCCAATAATTGGAGAGAGAGTTTGCAGGCTCGGAGATGAATTTAATTGTCGAATTGTCGAATTGTCGAATTGTCGAAAAAAACTTTTTATAGT
This sequence comes from Melioribacteraceae bacterium, assembly GCA_030584085.1. Classification (NCBI taxonomy): domain Bacteria; kingdom Pseudomonadati; phylum Ignavibacteriota; class Ignavibacteria; order Ignavibacteriales; family Melioribacteraceae; species Melioribacteraceae bacterium. The sequence continues at coordinate 1,606,259 of CP129490.1, read as the reverse complement.
GCTCTGCTGTTTGGCGTTTATTTTCTAATATTTTATCTAGGATTTCCATTTGTGCTACGCCTATTGCTGCTGTTACATTTGTCATACGATAATTGTAGCCGACTTCATCGTGGATGTATTCCCATTTATGCGGTACTTTGGCGGTTGTTGTAATATGTTTTGCTTTCTTAGCGAATTCTTCATTGTCAGTAATAATCATTCCCCCGCCGCCGGTGGTTATGGTTTTATTTCCGTTATAGCTTAGGACTCCGGCTAAACCAAAAGTTCCGGTATGCTTATTCTTATAATAGCTACCTAACGATTCTGCTGAATCTTCGATAACTGGTATATTGTATTTATTTGCTATTTCAACTATTTCGTCAATTCTGCAAGGGTAACCGAAAGTGTGCATGGGGACGATGGCGCTAACGCGCTGCATTGTTGCATTGTTGCATGGCTGCATGGTTGAAAAACCAGAGACTTGTTTAAATACAATATTTTTGGAAAGCCAGTCTTCTAATTTTTCTGGGGACATTCCCATTGTGTCTTTATCAACATCAATGAAAACCGGTTTTGCACCGCAGTGTGAAATTGCGTTTGCGGTTGCAACGAATGTTAATGGTTGCGTTATTACTTCATCTCCAGGTTTAACTCCAGCAACTTGTAAAGTAATTTGAAGAGCTGCCGTTCCATTTACAACTGCAACAGCGTATTTAGAACCGGTATATTTCGCTGTCATTTCTTCAAACTGTGTTACATATTTTCCAACGTAAGATACAAAAGTGGAATCGATGCAGTCATTGAGAAATTTTTTCTCATTACCAAAGAAAACAGGTTCATGCAGTGGAACGGGATTCTTATGAGGATATAAAGATTTAATAAAATCTATTACTTCGTTATACATTGTAGATATCGTGTTTATAACTTGTCAAATTATTCTTTAGCCATTCAATTGTCTCGGATAAACCTTTATCCAAGTCGTAATCAGGTTTCCAATTGGTATTTTCGATTAGTTTTTTGTTGTTGCAATATAATCTTTCTACTTCACTTTTATCAGGTCTCACTCTTTCTTCTTCGGTGATGATCTCAACTTGTTTTCCGACTAAGGATGCAATTTTATTTACTAAATCTCCGATAGATATTTCACTGCTCATACCAATATTTGTAATTTCTCCAAATAATTTATCAGATTTAAATATTTCATAAAATCCTTTGCATGTATCTTTAACAAAAGTTAGATCGCGCGTTGGTGAAAGATTACCAAGTTTAATTTGGTCTTTGCCGTTTAGCAGTTGTGTTATTACAGTCGGTATTATTGCTCTAGCGGATTGTCGTGGACCGTATGTATTAAAAGGGCGAACAATTTTAACAGGCAATTCAAAAGAACGATAATAACTTATTGCAATTTGATCAGCAGCAATTTTTGATGCAGAATAAGGTGACTGTCCAACCATTGGATGGACCTCATCTATTGGTACATATTGTGCGGTACCGTAAGTCTCACTGGTAGAAGTAGTTAACAACTGCTGAACATTAAGTTCTCGACACGACTGTAATATATTGTAGGTACCGGTTATATTCGTCTCGATATATGCTTTTGGTGAAACATAAGAATAAGGTATGCCAATTAATGCTGCTAAATGAAAAACTGCATCGGTTCCTTTAACAGCATTGTAGACTGAATCATAATCACGGATATCACCGGTTATAACTTCAATGCTCTTTTTTACATCGGATCCTTCAAGCCAACCCCAGTTATTTTGGGAGTTGTAATGTATAAATGCTTTTGCCTCGAAGCCTTGCGAGACAAGGTATTCGGTTAAATGTGAGCCGATGAAGCCGGCAGCGCCCGTTATTAATATTCGCATGTTATTACTTAGTTTTTTGTTAATAGGTATTTATTTGGTATCGAATAGAAATTTCAAAGGATGAGAAAAGTTGCTCAACTCTCAATAGTAAATACTTACTTGTAAATATCAATTATGAATTACAGATTAAGTTACAGCTTCGCCCGGTCAGTCACATTGCTGAGAACAATTGTCATTTTTGGTGACAAAATTGAGTCGGATTTTTAATAATGTTCTAATTTGGTTGTAAAAAAACGAAGTCATAAATTTAATCAAAGTCCATTAAGATCAAAAATATATTTTGTGATTATTGTAACTTATTATTTTTAATAATATGTTAATATCTGAAAGGAATAAAGAATTGAGGGAGTTGTTTTTTTTTCTTGTAAAAGGTTTCTCGCAGCTATCTTGATACATAAATAAATCTACTTCTCTTTACTTTTGTCTTGATACAAAAGTAACAAAAAATCAAGGCTTGAAAAGAATCGTCTAAAATTCAATTCCGCTTCACTAAAGAAAATAAACTCCCCCGATAAATCGGGGTCAAACCCACCTTCGTCTTTGAAACGACTACGGCGGGCAGGCAGAATTTTCTTTTTAACGTTTCGCTCCATTGAATTTCTTAACGCCGATTCTTTTTAGGCCGTATTTTTTTAAAAGATTTAAAAAACTTTATAGCTAAAAACGATTCCGCCAGTTACTAAAATTTTCATAATAGTTTGCTTACCTGTTCTTTTCTCTTGAAAGAAAAGAACCAAAAGTTCAAGACTCCAAAAAAAATCCTAAAATTATTCTACATTTCGCTACAGAAAAATAACTCTCTTCGTTCAAACAGATTTTTCTGTTTAACGCTTCATTTCGAATAATTTCTAAACGGATTTTTTTTGAGGTCGTTTATTTAATTCCTTTAAGTTAACTAAATAATTCCAAACAATTTCTTAAGGAAAATTCTTTTTAGGCCGTTTGTTTTTATGTTTTTTAAAAAAATACTTCCTCTCTTTTTAAGAGAGGATTTAGGTGAGTTGGTTTATATTTTTCTTCAAAAAGATTTCTTGCTTTGGTTATTATATCCAAGCTAAATGAGTTCCTTGTACTTTTCTCTTGATAGAATCCCGATATAAATCACCGGGATGCAGAAAACGCAAAGTAACAAAAAATTCCCGCTTAAAAGCAGCCGGGACAGGCAAGGCTGGAAAAGAATCGTCTAAAATTCAATTACGCTTCACTAAAGAAAATAAACTCCCCCGATAAATCGGGGTCAAACCCACCTTCGTCTTTGAAACGACTACGGCGGGCAAGCAGAATTTTCTTTTTAACGTTTCGCTCCATTGAATTTCTTAACGCCGATTCTTTTTAGGCCGTTTGTTTTTATGTTTTTTTTTAAAAAATACTTCCTCTCTTTACAAGTTGAAAAACCCGCTTGCGGGGAGAGGATTGAGGTGAGTTGGCTTTATTTAGTATCGAGATGTAAGTATCGAAATAAATTTAGCGAATTTGCGAATTGCCGTATTACCGAATTTATAAATTAGCAATTTGGTAATTGAGCAATGTAGCCATCTTTTTAGTATAAAGTATCGAGACACAAGTATCGAGATTAAAAACAAGGACAAAGAATAAATTTCAAATGATAGAGGGCAACCACGCCAGAGGCGGGCAAGAGTTCAAAGTCGTGTTTTGTTATTTGGTTATTTAGTTATTGAGTTATTAATTTATAACAGAAAGCTAATTTGAAAACTAGATTGCCTTATTTAGAAAATCCGGTGTAAATTCGTAAGAAAGAAAAGATTTAAGCGGGATTTTCTTTCCGGCATTTAGTAGTTCAATGCCAACAATTATACCATCTTCTGTTACATCGAGGTTAACACCCTCTTTAACTTCTATAACACCTTCCGGCTTCTTATCCGAGAGTTCTATATAGACCGCATCTGCTTCTTGATCGTATGATACTTTCATTTTCAGATTCCTTTCTTTAGCGGGTAACATGTAATAATAAGATAATCATTATCTACTATTTTACAAACAACTTTGAGGGGGAGTTTCCTATCATTAACATTATGCACAAATTCTAATTTCCCTTCGCTGGCTTTAGTCTTTTTACCAAGTTCAATAGCTGCCTTAGTTTCAGCGTCGGTAATTTTATATAACTTCATTCTGCGTTTAGCGTGACGAGTGTATTTTATCATAAGAAACTTTAAGTATTAAGCTCAAAGTCGTGTTTTGTTATTTGGTTATTTAGTTATTGGGTTATTCTTATTTAGTATCAAGTATCGAGTATCGAGATTAAAAACAACCTCGCCAGAGGTCGGGCAAGTTCGTTACGGAAAATGAACAAGTTACTCTTACTTTTGTCCCCGCTAAATGGAAGCGGGGTCTTCACTTCGTTTCGACTTGACATCCCGCAAAAAGTTTGCGGGACAGGCTCCAGTAAGCAAAAAATCAAGGCTGGAAAAGAATCGTCTAAAATTCAACTACGCTTCACTAAAGAAAATAAACTCGACCCGTGAAAACAACGGGTCTCAGACCCGCCTTCATCCTAGCGGATTACGGACGGGCAGGCAGAATTTACTTTTTAACCCGTCAGAGCCGGGCAGGCGTTTCGCTCCATTGAATTTTTATACGTCGATTCTTTTAAGGCCGTATGTCGTTATAGTAATTCAAATTATTTTTTCAAATAATGTGAGTAAAGTAATTTTATTCAATATTTATGTACTTTTCTCTTGATAGAAAAGTACCAAAAGATCAAGACTGCAAAAAAAATAGCTAAAAATTATCTCCGTTTCGTTACGGAAAATGAATTCGTTCCGATATAATACATCGTCACTCAGACAGCATTTTCCGTTTAACACTTCACTTTGATAATTTTCTTGACGCAATTTTTTTGAGGTCGTATGTATTTATTTGTTTTTATGTTTTTTTAAAAAATACTTCCTCTCTTTCTAAGAGAGGATTTAGGTGAGTTGGTTTATATTTTTCTTAAAAAAGAATCCTCACTTCGGACATTAAATCCATGTTAAATCTGTTCCCTTTACTTTTTGCTTGATCAAAAAGTAACAAAAAATCAAGGCTGCAAAAAAATCGTCTAAAACTGTTCACACTTTCGGTGAAAATTAAACTCCTCATCCCGAAAAGCTTTTAAATAATATATGGCGGGATTCGTCAAACAGTAATTTTCACTTTCTCGAAAGCTTAGAACATTTTTTTTACGCCGATTTTTTTGAGGCCGAATATTTAATTCCTTTGTGCTAACTAATTATTGCTAATCAAATTCTTAAGATCGATTCTTTTAAGGTCGTTTGTTTTTATGTTTTTTTAAAAAATACTTCCTCTCTTTTTAAGACCTGCCCGCCGCTTCGCTTTGGTATGGCGGGGAGGATTTAGGTGAGTTGGTTTTTAGTATTCTTCAAAAAGATTAATGCTTCAGTGATTATCTACAAGCTCAATGAACACAGAATTCAGAAATCAGTAGTCAGAAGACAGAATAAAAACAAAGGATAAAGTCAAAGGGTAAAAGGAAAACGTCAAAAGTGAAAGACGCAGTAAAAAGTATTTTTTTTATTGTCCAATTTCTAGATTAATTCCCTAGCCGTTAGATATTTTAAAATGTTATTGAAGTAGTCTTCTAAATCTGATTTTCTTTTCATTAAAGAATTTAATTTCTCTGCAGTCTCACTAAGATCCTCTTCATACTCATGTGCCAATTGGTTTCTAAGTTCACGTAATTCTTTCCATTTTTCAAAATCTTCGATTATACCAAGTTGTTCTAATCTATTAAATATATCAATTGCCGGCTTATCGGTAACTTGTTCACCTAAAGAAAATAAAACTGATTTAAATAGCTTCTGTGCAATTGCATCTTGTAATTTTGTAAATCGGTAAATTAACTGGTCGACATGAGCAATATTTTCATTATTAAGTCTTTCAATCCTATCTTTTGTGATCGGAGCGAGTAAACTTATCTTATTATAAGCATAATTCATCCGGCTTAAGTGTTTTGCACATTCATCAACAATAGCTTTTAATATATATTCATTCTTTTTCAAAGCATAATTCCATCTTGCTTAGCAATTTCATAAATATATTTTTGGTTTGAATAATTATTAATAACAATATCTATTTTCTGTTCACCAAGATAATCATGTAGCAGTTTTAACATTTCAATTTTCTTTTCAAAAATATTTGTCTTTTGGTTTGTTTCGATATAGATATCAATATCCCCACCCCTTTTGTTATCATCAACCCTTGATCCGAAAAGATAAACTTGTGAATTTTCTCCAAATAACTCTTTAGCTGTTCTTTTTATAAAGTCGATATGTGTTTTTTTTAGTCTCACGCTATATTATTTCTATTTGGTTCAAAATAAAAATTTAGTTATTAAGAAAAAAGTACAAAGGACAAAGTAGGAATAAGAAGCCAGAATTAAGTAGTAAGAATTAAGAATAGGAGCAAAGGACAAGACAAAGGACAAAGTTCAAAATTTATGTATAGCTTTAACTGAAAATTCGCTAATCCGTTAATTCGAGAATTCGCAAATTATTTAATTGGTTTCAACCAGTAATCTTTGTAATTATTTTTGTATTCATTAGCAAAACAGTAATGAGTAATCTGTGATCAGTGAGCTGTGATCAGTAATCTGTCATGAGTTAACAGTATTAAATTGATTTAATTAATCCAATTAACAGTTTCGGAAACAGAATTAAGAAGCAAGGAGCAAGAATTAAGAACAAATACTCAATGATGAATTTTTCCCCGCCAGGGCGGGATTTTCGCCCCGCTGTGGATCGCGGTATGCAAAAGTCGCACTTCGCTACGAAATTATGAATTTTGAGCCCTCTTTAATAACTGGCGGGCAGGATTTGAATTGTTAATTAATATTTTTTATTCGACTTTTAATTTGTGCATTGGTGGCGAAAAACTTTAGCCACGAATTCACGAATAATTATAAAAAACAGTGAACTGTGATCAGTAATGAGTAAACAATCGGAATTAAGAAGTAAGTTGTAAGAATTAATAATATAACGAGTGCTCAACCGCGCCAGTGGCGGGCAAGAGTTCAAATGGAAATCAATAATCAAGTCGCTTTTTAATCCAACTCGGGTTTCTTCGGCAATCTAATACTGCATTGACTAGTATATCATTTTCATTGACAAGATAGTAAATTGCAAAGGGAAATCTTTTTGAAAGTAATCTATAATGACCAAATACTTTGTAATGCATTCCGGCGTAAAGCTTCAATGAATCAATATCTGAAAAGAGAGAATCCAGAAAGAAACTGCCTAATCCTTGTAATTGACTTTCATAAAATTCAAAACCGGCAGACAGATCATCGATCGCCGAGGGAAGAATTTTAATATTCATTAAAAGTTATCTCTTAGTTCCTTTTTAGCAGATTCCCAATCCTTGTAATTTTCTTTACCTTCTTTAATTCTAGTTGCTCGCAGTTCCAATACATCTTTATGCCAATCGGGTGAAGGGTAAGAATTTTCATCACTTGTTAAATCTGCCCATATATCTTCCATAATTTTCAGTTTATCTTCGAGAGTCATATCAGTTAAAGGTAAATTAACGTGCATAGCTACCTCGTTTTTTCTTACTAGTATGTTGATTTACAAAGTTAAAATCAAGGATAAAGGATAAAAAACAAAAGCAGAATACAGAATACAGAATACAGAATACAGAATTCAGAAGTTAGGAGTCAGAATAAAAACAAAAGCAATAACACAGAGTTTCACAGAGTAAAAGCAGAATACAGAATTCAGAATACAGTACAAGGGCAAAGGATAAAGGACAAAGCCCTCCTTCGCTACAAAGCAGCTACGGAGGGTAAATTCAAAGGAAAAAGTACAAAGTATAAAGTATGTAGCAGGCTACTTTAGTTCGTGAATCAAGAATTTAGCAATGATTCTAGATCGGCGATGTCCTTTTTACGGGATGATGCTTTTTTGTTTTTTATCAGATGATCTTTTGAAATAAAATCAGCTGTTGTATTGCCAAATTTATTGGAGTATTTATCTTTATAGGCATCATTAAAATCGACACCAGAAATGGAAGTTAATATATCAATTCTTACAGGCGGAACTCCGAGTTGAATAACGTTATTTTCGGTTTTAAAATCTGATTTTGTTAAACCCAATCCTTCAAAACCGAAATCGGCTAATACTTTTAGTATGCTATTAACATTTTCATCGGTTCTATTAATAAATATATCAATGTCGCCCGTATTTCTTGGTTCAGCATAAAGAGCCAATGCATAGGCACCAACTATCAAGTATTCTACTTTATGATTGTTTAATAACTTTATAAAATCTGCGAAGTCTTTTTCGACTTTCATTGTATTCTTTTTGTTTATTAAATAAAGTAATGTATTGCTCTCTTATTCTCTGCATTGCATCGAGTTTTTCGTCACTAGTTTTGGAGTTCCAATATTTTAGATTATTCTCTGTCTCTTCGCGTTGATTTATTATTTTTACTGTTTTTTGCATTGTTTTTTTTAGTATCAAGTTATGAGATATGAGCTTGTCCGCAATCAGTTGATATCGAGACTAAATCATGGATAAAGGATAAAAACAGAAAACAGAATTCAGAATACAGTAGTCAGAAGATAGAATAAAAGCAAGGACAAAGCCCTCCTTCGCTACAAAGCAGCTACGGAGGGTAAATTCAAAGGATAAAGGACAAAGTTCAAAAATAATGTATATCTTAATTCGGTAATCCGTCAATCCGAGAATTCGTCAATTCGAAAATTATTTAATTAATTTCAGTAAATAGTCTCTATAATTATTCTTGTATTCGTTAGCCAGCTTAGTAAGCTGTTCTTTGTCGATGAATTTTTTGTAGTAAGCAATTTCTTCGAGGCATGCGACTTTGAGTCCCTGCCGGCGTTCGATAGTTTCAATGAAGCTGGAGGCTTCGAGTAATGATTCGTGAGTACCGGTATCGAGCCAGGCGTAACCGCGACCCATTAATTGTACGGTTAATTTATCTCGTTTAAGATATTCATTATTGACTGATGTGATTTCTAATTCTCCTCTTGCTGAGGGTTTAATATTTTTTGCGATATTTACGACGTCGTTCGGGTAGAAATAGAGTCCGACTACAGCGTAATTACTTTTGGGTACTTTAGGTTTTTCTTCTACCGAGATAACTTTACCGGTGGAGTCGAATTCTACGACACCGTATCGTTCGGGGTCGTTGACGTAATAGCCGAAGACTACTGCTTGGGCCCCCTCTAAATCTCCCCCCTTCTCACGGAAAGAGATTTCTGATTCCGGCTGCAAATTGGATTTCCCTCCTTCGCTGTCGCTGCGGCGGGCAAGTTGGAGTATTGGATTGTTCTCAACTTTTAACCTTGCACTTTCCAATAATTCAGTGAGTCCGTGGCCGTAGAATATGTTGTCGCCGAGAACGAGGCATACGTTGTCGTTGCCGATAAATTCTTCACCGAGGATGAAAGCTTGTGCGAGTCCGTCGGGTGAGGGTTGAATTTTGTATGATAATTTTAGACCTAATTCCGAACCGTCGCCGAGGAGCTGTTCAAATCTGCTTGTGTCTTCGGGAGTGGAGATGATTAGTATTTCTTTTATCCCCGCCAACATAAGGGTTGACAGCGGGTAGAAGATCATGGGTTTGTCGTAAATGGGCAGGAGCTGTTTACAGATAGTTCTGGTAACCGGGTACAATCTAGTTCCCGATCCTCCTGCTAATATTATACCTTTCATATTTTTAGACCTGAGATATGAGACATGAGATTTGAGACTATATTTTTCATTAAGCTAAAGAACTTAGCGATACTTTGTGTGTACTTAGAGTAACTTTGTGAAACGATTTCTTACTACTATGAAAGCTTTTGGTCACAATGTTTCACAAAGTTTTCCACGAAGTTTCACAACGAAAGTCAAGAATTACTTTGTGTGTGCTTGGAGTAACTTTGTGAAACTATTTCATATTACTATGAAAGCTTTTGGTCACAAAGTCTCACAAAGGATTCACAAAGTCGCACAATGTTAATTAATTCTTTGGATTCCGGATCAGCACTTCGACTCCCCTCCAACGAAAAGGCTGGCAAGTGAACCAAGGACAAAGGATAAAGCCCTCCTTCGCTACAAAGCAGCTACGGAGGGTAAATTCAAAGGACAAAGTGTTTTTTAATGTTAGATGCTCAATGATGAATGTTCAATTTAGAACTTACTAACTACTGTCTCGTTAATTCTGCCTTTTACTTTTCAATTTGCTTGCGGGTCGATATTAATGTTATTGTAAATATCTTCGACGTTATATTCAATTAAAAAATCTTTCAGGATTGCGTGATCAATTAAGTCAAAAGATTCGTTGAGTATCCCTTTTATATCTGTTAAATGTTTTTCGGATCTTCCCTCTTTGTAAAAAAGTAATTTCTTTACGATTATATATTCGGGAGGCGCAACAGGTAAAATCAGGTTGTCAAACTCAATTTCTTTTTTATTATCAAAAGCCCATGTCTGGAGATTATCGTTACCGACAAAATAAATATCAGCTTTGAATCCGGTTGAATGATGAATAATATTAAAATGTCCTTCAGCCCCTCTTTTTAATTCAGTATGAATAACATCTTCAGGCGGAGAGTAAAATTCGTCAATAGGAAAATTTTCTATTAATGATTTGACTTCATCTTTATTGAGAAATAAAACGAGATCAATATCATGCGTTAATCTGGGTTCACCATAAACGATGGAAGCGACTGAACCACCGATGAAGAATTTAATTTCTGCATTATTAAGTCTATCGACGAAAATGGAAAAGAGATTAATTTCGTGCATTGCCAAAGACTGCTTTTAGTTTAATTTCTATTTCTTCCGAGCTTAATTGAGGATAAAACTTTTTTAGAGACGATTTTTTTAATTCTTTAGCCAAGAAGTAGAGTTTAATCGACTGATGCAATTTTTCCGAAGGTGTTATGTTTTTGTAACGAGAAATCATTTTAAGAGTAATCTTTAATGATGAATTTTTAATTAGAGGTTTAAAAAGCTTTTGGTCACAATGTTTCACAAAGTTTTCCACAAAGTTTCACAACGAAAGCTAAGAATTACTTTGTGTGTGCTTGGAGTAACTTTGCGAAATTATTTCTTACTACTTATGAAAGCTTTTGGTCACAATGTTTCACAAAGTTTTCCACAAAGTTTCACAACGAAAGCTAAGAATTACTTTGTGTGTGCTTGGAGTAACTTTGCGAAATTATTTCTTACTACTTATGAAAGCTTTTGGTCACAAAGTCTCACAAAGGACTCACTAAGTTGCACGACGATAATTAAAAAATGGGCAATCAAAATTCATAATTGCCTTTTTTAGCTCAGTTTTCCAAGGCGTTCTAGTTTGTATTTGTTTTGCATAACTGCTTCGCACCAGTCGAGATTTTCGAGGTACCATTGGACTGTTTTGCGGATGCCTTCTTGGAAGTTATGAGCCGGTTTGAAGTTCAGTTTATTTTCAATTTTTGTCGGGTCTATTGCATAGCGTTTATCATGTCCGGGTCTATCCGTTACAAATTTAATTTGATCTTTATATGAGTCGGAACCTTTAGGTTTTAGTTCATCCAGAATATCACAGATAATGTTTACTATGTCGATATTTTTAATTTCGTTTTTACCGCCGATGTTGTAGGTCTCCCCCACTTCGCCTTCGCTCAGAACTAAGTAAAGAGCTGCGGCGTGGTCTTCCACGTAGAGCCAGTCGCGTACGTTATCACCTTTACCGTAGATTGGGATATCTTTTCCGTTGATTGCATTGAGGATAACAACGGGAATAAGTTTTTCGGGAAATTGATACGGTCCGTAATTGTTTGAACAGTTTGTAATCATTGCAGGCAGACCGAATGTGTGCTGCCATGCTCTAACTAAGTGATCGGAAGATGCTTTGCTAGCAGAGTATGGTGACTTTGGATCGTAAGGAGTAGTTTCGGTAAAGAATCCGGTTTCTCCGAGTGAGCCGAAGACTTCGTCGGTTGAGACGTGAAGGAAGCGGAAATTATTTTTTCTATCTCCTTCCATTGATTTCCAATAGTTGAAGGAAATCTGTAATAGGTTATACGTCCCGACAATATTTGTTTGAATAAATTCTCCGGGTCCATCAATTGATCGATCTACATGCGATTCTGCTGCGAGGTGCATTACTGCATCGGGTGAATGTCTGGTGAATAGTTCTCGGACATTGTCATAATCGCAAATATCAACTTGTTCGAATGTGTAGCGGTCGTTGTCTTCGATATCTTTTAGTGAAACTAAGTTGCCGGCGTAGGTTAGTTTGTCGACATTAACAATCTCGTGGTTGGTATTTTCGATTAGGTAGTGAATGAGGTTGCTGCCGATGAAGCCGGCTCCGCCTGTTAGTAATATAGTCATTTTATATTCTTGTTTGTTTATAGATCATAAAAAGTAAAAGCGTTGCACAAAGTTCAAAGGATAAAGGACAAAGGACAAAGTTCAAAGGAAAGGTCACAGAGTTACACAGAGGAATAATGGGAAAAAGGAACAATGGAATAATGGGAAAAAGGAACAATGGAATAATGGGAAAAAGGAACAATGGAATAATGGGAAAAAGGAACAATGGAATATTGGAATATTGGAAGAAAGGAATAATGGAATAATGGAAAAATGGAAAAATGGAATATTGGAAAAAAGGGAAACTGGAATATTGGGAAAATGGGAAAAAGGAATATTGGAATTAAGGAAAAATGGAATAATGGAATATTGGAAAAGCAAATTAGAATTCTGTTTCCCATTCCTTGGTTTTTTGTTTCCGCTGTAGTGATTTAATCAATTGTAATAATTCATTTTCAACTTGATAGTGTAACTCATCGAATTTTTCAAAATCGTTTTCAGATATTTTTTCAATTTCTTTCAAACAATATATTCCAGAAAATAATTCACCAATCGAGCCTAAAGCTATGTTAAGAAAATTCAAATATTCTTTGAGATTTCTTCTACAATACCCTTCTGATATATTTCTATGTATTGAATGAGCAGCATCAATTAAATTACTTTTTGTTTTTGATAGTTCATAAGGTAATTCTTTTAATAACTCGTAAACTAATTTGAATAAGGTTATTGAATTTTTCCAAACTCTAAGTCTTGTATAACCACGATTTATATTTTTTCTTTTTAAATCCATCGATGCATATTAATCATATAGAAAATTTTATGTGGAATAATGGATTTGTGGAGTGTTGGATTATTACCCCGATAAAATACATCGGGATTTCGCTCTAAAACGCTCAAGATTAACACCATATTTCCACTCTTCCAACTTTCCAGTATTCCTATTCTTTATTCAAACAGTTCTGCATTTTGCAACTTTGGTAAATTTTTGTCTTTGTTTGAGATGATTAGTTTAGAATCATCTATGGGTAAATTTATGTTTAGTGCCGGATCGTTGTAAATTATTCCTCTATCATGTTGAGGTGAATAGTAGTTATCTACTTTGTATTGGAATATTGCTTCGTCGCTTAATACAAGGTATGCGTGAGCGAATCCTTGCGGGATGAACATTTGCAATTTATTTTCTTCGGATAATTCAACCGCAACATATTTACCGAAATATTCTGATGATTTACGAATATCGACTGCTATGTCGAGTACCTTACCCTTGATTACACGAACCAGTTTTGATTGTGCGAATGGGGGCAGCTGGTAATGGAGTCCGCGTAAAACTCCAAATGAAGATTTTGATTCGTTATCTTGAACGAAGTTTATTTTTCCGATTTCTCTTTCGAACAGATCTTGGCGGAACGATTCGAAGAAGTAGCCGCGATCGTCGGAATGGACTTTGGGAGTTATTAGTTTTACATCAGGTATGTTGGTTGATTTAATAAGCATGAGAAAAGTAGGTCACAACGTTACACAAAGTACATCACAAAGTTTCACGAAGTTATTTATTTCATTAATATACATTGCAAAACGAAAAATCAAACAATTTACAAATGCTGGGTTACTAAGCTATTTATTTTACGTTGTGGGACTTTGATTACAAGAAAATAGGTCACAGAGTTACACAAAGTACACACAAAGTTGCTCAAAGTATTAAGCGTTTGATTCCATTCTTAAGAGATTTTACATTAAAATTTAGTAACAAGCCAAGCTTACAGTCGGAAAGCTTCATGTAGGTCAACGTTTGAGCGATATGAACTTCATTGAATGCATCAACTGACTTTAGTTCTACTACTACTTTTTTATCTACTAATAAATCAATTCTATATCCGCATTCAAGTTTAATTTCTTCGTAGATAAGTGGCATTGGTTTTTCTTTTTCAACTCGCAATCCAGTTTTAAGAAGTTCGTAAAGCAGGCATTCTTTGTAGGTATTTTCCAGTAAACCAGGACCAAGATTTGTGTGGACTTTAAACGCACAATCGAGAATTATTTTGCTGATTTGGTTTTCAGTCATTGGTTTAAGAACTTGGGTCACAAAGTTTCACTAAGTACACACAAAGTTACACAACAAAATTTAATTGGCTATATAGGTATTTACTCTGTGGTACTTTGTGTTTCCTTTGTGATACTTGGTGATACGCAAACTCAAACAATTCGTAAAATTAACTTTCATTCCAGTTCAGTTACTTTATTATTTTCCAGTTTGTAGGTTTTGTTGGATTTAGAACAATGGGCGATTCCATCTTTATCGAATGATAATCTTTTTCCGGCTTCGGAGACCCAGCCGATTTGTTTGGCAGGTATGCCGACCATTAAAGCGTAATCTGGTACATCTTTTGTCACGACACTCCCCGCTCCGATCATGCAATGTTTACCTAGTGTATTACCGCAAACTATTGTGGCATTGGCACCTATTGATGCTCCTTCTTTAACCAATGTCTTAACATAGAACTGCGCACCGACTTGGGGGTATTTGCATTTCGGATCGAGTATGTTGGTGAATACCATTGAGGGTCCGCAGAATACATAGTCCTCTAAAGTTACTCCTTCATAAACGGAAACGTTGTTTTGGATTTTGCAATAATTGCCGATGGAGACATTGTTGCCGACGTTTACATTTTGTCCGAGTACACATTTTTTACCTATTATTGTACCGGATTGTACGTGGCTGAAGTGCCAGATTTTAGTTCCTTCGCCGATGGAGACGTTTTCGTCGACTACGGCGTGTTTATCGATGTAGTAATTTTGGGGTTGATCCATTATTTTCTCAATCCATTAATTGAAAGTTTTTAGGTCACAAGGTTACACGAAGTACACCACGCCAGAGGCGGGCAGGCACAGAGTTTCACAAAGATAATAATTATGGTTTACATTGTGAGACTTTGAGATTACTTTGTGAAACGTTGTGATACAAAATCTCAAACAATACGAAAATTATTTAAGGTTTGGATGCAGATTTTCTTTTTCTGACTTTACTAGAACTTTGGCGTTTCTAATATTGTGTACAAGTTCTATTGAGGGGCGGGCGTGTTCGATTCCGAAGCCGCTGCCGTTTAAAACATTTTGATAGATTAGTGTATGTAAATCCGTGAAGCCTTGTGTGAATTCGACTTCATTATCATCAATTAGAATCGATCGATAAGTTCTTTGTTTTGCATCAATAGCTGACTTTGGTAAATCATTCCCATCGATTGAGAGGAACCATTTTACATTTGCATTAGGGAGTTCTATGAATCCCCCCATTTTATCATCTTGATTAATATGCACTTCTGAATGAACCGGTTTACCGAAGAACCACATAAGAAGATCGAAGAAATGGATACCGATGTTAGTCGCCACCCCACCCGATTTTCTCACATCACCTTTCCACGAAAAGTTGTACCAGTTACCTCTTGAAGTTATGTAAGTCAAGACAACTTCTTTTTTCTTATCACTGTTATCTGCATCAATTTTATTTTTCAATTCAATTAAAGCAGGATGCACACGTAACTGCAGAACAGTATAAATTTTTTGTTTGAATTCATTTTGAAGATTTTCAAGAATATCGAGATTCCACGGATTAAGAACTAGGGGTTTCTCACAGATTACATCGGCACCTAAGCGGAGTCCAAGACGAATATGTGCATCGTGAAGATGATTGGGAGAACAGATAGAAAGATAATCTAGTTTATTTTCAGGCTCCTCACGACGTAATTTTTCAAGGTGACGATCGAAGCGTTCGAATTCGGTGAAGAAGCTCGTCTCAGGGAAATATTGATCGAGAATGCCAACGGAATCATGTGGATCCATGGCAGCGATTAAGTTGTTGCCGGTTTCCTTGATTGCTTTAAGATGTCGTGGTGCGATATAGCCGGCAATGCCGGTGAGTGCGAAGTTTTTAGTCAATTTAGAATTTATAATTTGGTTATATAAAATTTTGGTTCACAAAGTCGCACTAAGTACACACAAAGTTTCGCAAAGATTTTTTACAATGTGAAACTTGGTGAATAACTTTAAGTTACTTAGTGGTACTGAATCTGAATCAAGTTACAAAACTATATTATTAATAAAGGTTAAGCATCGAAGAGTTTTTCGCTTTTGATGCTGTGTTTGGTGAATGCGTTTCTTGTATCGATTACTAATTTTGAATTTTGGATAATGAATTCATAATCATAATCATCGTGATCTGTGGATAATAATACTAAATCATATCTACCGAGATTCGGTTTAGTTAATTCGACCGAGTTCATATCATAATTATATTTACGAGTCGCAGGAAGTTTAGGAACGTAGGGATCGTTGTAATCAACTTCGGCACCTTTAGAGCGAAGGATTTCGATTAATTTCAGTGACGGTGATTCACGCATATCATCGATATTCTTTTTATAAGCCGCTCCGAGAATTAAAACTTTCGAATTTTTTAGAGACTTACCGTGGTCATTAAGAATGTCCATAGTACGGTTAACAACATAGTAAGGTTGAAAGGTATTAATCTCCCCTGCCAGTTCGATAAATTTAGTATTGACTTCATATTCGCGAGCTTTCCAAGTAAGATAGAAAGGGTCGATCGGGATACAATGTCCGCCCAGACCCGGTCCGGGATAAAACGGGTGATAACCAAATGGTTTTGTGGATGCCGCATTGATGACTTCCCATATATCAATATCCATACGATGGAAAACCATTTTAAGTTCGTTAACCAATGCAATATTAACCGATCGATAAATATTTTCTAAAAGTTTAGTTGCTTCTGCTGCGCGGGGTGAACTTACAGCGACAGTTTGATCGAGAACAGCGTCGTATAAAGCTTTAGAGACTTCGAGGCAGTCGGGTGTAACACCACCAATTACTTTCGGGATGGTTTTAGTCGTGTAACTGGGGTTGTTCGGGTCTTCGCGTTCGGGTGAGAATGCGAGGAAGAAATCTTGGCCCACCTTAAAACCCCCCTCTGTGTCTCCCCCCTTGGTAAGGGGGGAGATTTCTGATTCTTTCTGAACTTGTGGAGCGTTTTGGAATAGTGGGAGTAAAATTTCTTCGGTTGTACCGGGATAAGTTGTTGATTCGAGAGTTACAATTTGTCCTGGTCTCAAATACCGTTGAATTGTTTCCGCAGTATTTACGACGTATGACATATCCGGTTCGCGATGTTCGTCAAGCGGAGTCGGCACACAGATAATTATAGCATCAACTTCGGGTAAACGTGAGAAATCGGTAGTCGCATCGAATCTTCCGGTATCGACCGCTTTTTTGATTCTTTCGTGTTTGATATGTTTGATGTAGCTTTCCCCTTTTAAGAGAATGGGAATTTTTCTTTCATCAACATCAAAGCCGACAATTTTGAAACCACTTTCAATGAATTCGAGTCCGAGCGGAAGCCCGACATAACCGAGTCCAACAATGCCCACGACGGCTGATTTGTTGTTAATTTTTTGTAGAAGTAATTTTTTGTTTTCCATTTTTTATCATTGAGTTATTTGATTTAGAAATGGCCACAAGGTATCACAAAGGAAACACAAAGTAGCACCAAGATTAATTATTAATTATAAATTCTCAATTATAAATTGCCTTTAGATACAGCTTCGCCAAGTAAGTCACAATTTGGACTCAATCATGGTCGGAAGTAATTAGTGTATATGTTTATTTATAATCTCAGTCAGTGAGATTATTGCCCTAGAAAATAAGTACAATTAGAATTGTGTATCTCAAAAAAAATCAAGATTTAAGATAACACATCTTCGATTCTAAAAAAAGTTTAATGTTATTGGTATGACCTATCTCAATGCGCAAAGAAAGCATTTGCAATTGAATGTCCAACTCCTCATTTCTTTGACAAAAACTCATGAATTTTTTGAACGACAAATTCAATTTGTTCATAAGAAAGTTCCGGATAAATCGGAAGAGCCAAGGATGAATCAGCACAGAATTCGGAAACCGGGAAATCACCTTTTGCATAATTGAGATAAGAAAAACATTCCTGTAAATGGAAAGGAATAGGATAATAAATTTCCGTGCCGATTGAATTCTCGGTTAAAAAGGCTCTTAATTCATCTCTTTGTTGAACTCTTACAACATACTGGTTATAGATGTGGTAATTTTGCAACATATCAGATTTATAAACCGCAGCTGGTAGAAGAATTTTATTGTCGGCATCAAAATTTATCATTCCCTCTTGTTGCGCTAAACCTTTCTCAATAAAAAGTTTTGTATAAAGTTTTGCATTATTTCTTCTTCCCTCCGACCAAGAATTAAGATGAGGATGTTTTACACTAAGCACAGCAGCTTGAAGAGCATCAATTCTAAAATTACCACCGATTACTTTATGATAATATTTCGGATCGCCGCCATGCACACGCATAATTTTTAATTTATATGCAAGATCATCATCGTTGGTTGTAACGAGTCCACCGTCACCAAAACATCCTAAATTTTTACTCGGGAAAAATGAGTAGCAGCCAATATGTCCTATAGTTCCGACAGATCTGCCATCTTTATATTGTGTACTAATAGCTTGTGCGGCATCCTCGATTACGAATAAATTATATTTTTCAGCGATTGCCATAATAGGATTCATGTCGGCACTTTGTCCATACAGATGAACAGGAACGATAGCTTTAGTTTTATCCGTAATTCTTTTTTCTATATCGTTTGGATCAATATTGAAAGTAACCGGATCACATTCGGCTAGAACCGGAACCGCGTTTAATCTAGCGACAACACCTGCAGTCGCGAAGAACGAATATGTCGGAAGAATTACTTCATCACCGGGTTCAATTCCAATTGCCATCAATGCAAGTAAGAGTGCGTCTGTACCGGAGGAAACTCCATATGAATGTTTTGCTCCAAGGAATTCGCAGAATTCTTTTTCCATTTTTTCTACTTCGGGTCCGAGTATAAAGTACTGTGATTCGGCAACTCTTATTAGTGCTTCGTCTAGTTCTTTTTTAAGTGAATTGTATTGAGGTTTGAGGTCAAGTAAAGGGACTTTCATAAAATTCTCCGTAAACGAAAAATGATAAATTATAAGCTTTAAGTTACAGGTTTGGAGAGAAATATTCTAATTTCATTTTAAGAATTTTTTTTAAGTAGAAGAGGAAGAATTCAGGAAAGTCAAGTTCAAAGGATAATGGACAAAGGATAAAGTTCCGTCTTCGCCAAAAAACGGCTACGACGAGACAGGCAAATGTGAAACGTGAGACGTTAAAGGCAGAAATAAAACTCAAAGTGGAAAACCCAAATTGTAAAGGAAAAAGTGAAAGGCAAAGTCAAAAGCATTACACAGAGTTTCACGGAGAAGACACAGAGTAAAAGCAGAAGTCAGAATTCAGAAGTCAGGAGTCAGAATAAATAAAAGCAAAGGCAGTGGAGTCAAGTTCAAAGGACAAGGGATAAAGGACAAGGGACGAGGGACAAAGTTTTTAAAACAGAAGACAGAAGTCAGATAAAGCAAAGGCAAAGGGCAAAAGGAAAACGTCAAATGTGAGAAAGCAGAAGTCAGGATTCAGAAGTCAGAACTCAGAATTCAGAAGTCAGAAGTCAGAAAAAGCAAAGGCAGTGGAGTCAAGTTCAAAGGACAAGGGATAAAGGACAAAGTTATTAAAGCAGAATTCAGAAGACAGAAGTAAGGAGTTAGAATAAAAGACAAAGTTCAAAGGAAAAAACAAATATGAAATTCGTGAATTCGTAAATCCGAGAATTCGCTAATTCATGCTATTAATGATTAAGGGCGACTCACTTGTTTTTTTCGAGTTTTAGTATGAAGGATTGATTTTTACGTGATTCTAGATCGGAGAATTTAGCAGTACTTTTAAATAGATCGAAGAGTGATTCGTTTGGAGTTGATGAAGATTTTTTTTGTTCCTCAACTTCATCGTCAAGGACTTGCGAATTCTTTGCTTGGTTTATGCCGAGCGCTTGCTTGAGTTTATCAATTTTCTCATCGCGTTTCAAATTACTATGATCCGCGTTTGCAAATTTGGCTTTGGAAAGTTTTTCTTTAATAATAGAATTCTCTTCGGAAATATTTTCGAGTCTGGTAATACCTTCACTCTTAAAATCTTTCGCTAAATCGACATGTAATTTTTGTTCAATTAAAAAATCATCATCAATATCTTCATCTTCATCAATATAAGAATCATCGAATGCAAAAATCGCATCGGCGAAAATTTTATCGTTTTGGTTTTGTGCTTCGTGAGCTTTTAAGTCAAAGGAAAATACTTCATCATAATCGGCTTCATTGCCTTGAACACGATTAGAAGAAAGTCCAAGCTGTTGAATTTTGAATCGGAATAAATCGGGATCGAAGTCAAACCTTAAATGTCTAATATCTTTAATAGCAAAAACCGGATCGAAGTAAATCAATTCCGGTTTGCCGTTAATTTTTATAAAGTAACCATACTTAGTTGAATAGCCGTCAAGTTCGGATACATTTGTAAGAAGTCGATACACAATTAAATTTTTTGGGATAGGATCTTTCACAATTTCGCATACATCGAAGTAGCTGATTTTTCTAGGACGTTTTATTTTATGTGATTTATTAATTATTCTAAAATTGTCATTAAAATCAAAACGATTTTGGGAGAAAATCATTACATCTTTTTTTCGTATGTCGAGTGTTTCAAGAAGCATAAAATTATTTAACCCACTTAATTACGCCAAGTTCAAACGGATTCACGAGCAATTTATGTTTCGGCAATATTCTTAAGGTGTAACCAAACTGGCCTGTATCCTTACAAGTAATTTCACCTTTGTAATTATGCACTTTTGTTTTCCCTTTTGCAACATGGCTCATTATTGAATAAGAATTATTTTGAGTATCTCCGTTGGCTACTAATTTACCGAAGTATATTTGAACTTCAACATCATCAGGCGAAAGGTCACCAAGATCGACTTCGGCAGTTACTGTAAACTTTGAACCGACTTTTATATCAGAAGAATCTTTTACATGTTCAACTTTCACAAAATTTAATTTACTCCAACCTTGCAATACATGAGATTTCCAAGCGGAAAACTCTTTTGCTGTTTTACAATTATCTTTTAGGAGTTGTGTTCTTTTTTCAAGAGAATTTACATAGAACTTGCTTGTATATTCTTCAACCATTCGATTGGTATTATAGACCGGACCAAGATTTTTCATAGAAGCTTTCATCATTTTAATCCAATCACGCGGGAGCTTGTCATCTCCTCTCTCATAAAACTTCGGTACAATTTCGTTTTCTAGAGTATCATATATCATTCTTGATTCAAGTTCATCTTGATAATCGAGATCATCATATTCTTCACCGTTGCCAATTTTCCAACCGACTTCATGAGTATAACCTTCATCCCACCAGCCATCCAGCACACTAAAATTGAGGCCACCATTTGCTATCACTTTCATACCGGATGTTCCGCTAGCCTCTAAAGGCCGGCGTGGGTTATTTAGCCAAATATCACAACCTTCAACCATATAGCGAGCTACGTTCATATCATAATTTTCAAGAAAGACAACGCGCTTACGGAGCATATCATCCTTTGCAAGATCAATAATTTCTTGGATTAACGCTTTACCCTCTTCATCTCTTGGGTGAGCTTTACCGGCAATGATCAATTGCACGGGGCGTTTTGCGTTATAGAGAATACTTGTTAGTCGTTCGATATCTTTAAATATTAGTGTCGCTCTTTTATAAGTAGCAAATCTTCTTGCAAATCCTATTGTGAGAGCGGATGCGTTAAGCACTTCGGAAGCTGATCTAATTTCGGAATCGGATCCTCCCCTATTAATGATCTGTTGTTTTAATCTCTTTCTCGCAAATGCAATTAATCTTTCTCTTCTTCTTTCATGAGTACGCCAAAGTTCTTCATCCGGAATTTCATTTATTGATTCCCATGCACTTTTATCTGCCGGATCGTAAATAAATTTATCACCCAGATAACGATAGAACAGTTCATTCATATCATACGATAGATGTGACATTGTATGAATACCGTTTGTAACATAATCAATTGGTATTTCATCGAATGGGATATCGGGATAACCGGCAACCCACATTTTTTTAGATACATGTCCGTGCAATTTACTAACACCATTTACAAAAGAAGCCATGTTCATCGCAAGATGAGCCATATTGAAGTTAGATGGTTCTTTATGTTTAATAATTGTACCGAGTTTATAGAACTGTTTATCGCCGATTCCAAGTTCTTTTCTATAATAGTCTCCGAAATATTTTTCAATAAGTTCATTCGGGAAGACATCGATTCCGGCAGGGACCGGAGTGTGGGTTGTAAATACGTTCGAGTACAAATTTATATCACGTGCTTGATCGAAGGTAAGATTATTTTTATTAATCAATGTTCTTATACGTTCAAGAGCGAGGAATGCCGAATGTCCTTCATTCATGTGGCAAACAACAGGAATCAGTTCCATTGCATGAAGAGCACGAATACCGCCGATACCAAGTACAATTTCCTGCTGAATTCTTGTCTCAACATTTCCGCCGTATAGTGATCTTGTAATGTTCTTATCTTCTTCGCTGTTTTCGTCAACATAAGTATCTAATAAGAATAAAGGAACACGACCGACTTGAATTTTCCAAATTTGGAAGAAGACTTTTCGGCCGGGAAATTGAAGATCAATTTTTATCGGATTACCATCTTTATCAGTAACAAGAGTCAACGGTTGATTATAAAAGTCAGTCATTTCATAACGTTCTTGCTGCCATCCATCGCTTGATAAATATTGCTGGAAATAACCTTCCCGGTAACCGAGTCCAACTCCGACTAGCGGGACACCCAAATCGCTAGCAGATTTTAAGTGATCACCGGCTAAAACTCCCAATCCACCCGAATAAATTTGCAGACATTCAGTTAGCCCAAATTCTGCTGAAAAGTAAGCAACGTATGGTTCTTTTTCTTTTTTGTAATTTTTTTGATACCAAGACTGTTCTTGAAGATAGGTTTTCAGGTCATTATCTACTCTGTTCAGGTGTGCCAAAAATCCGTCATCATTAGCGGCTTCGAGTAATCGTTCTTGATTGATCTTACCAAGCAGTAAAACGGGATTGTGATTTAACAAATCCCAGAGATCTCTGTCTAATCTACGAAAGAGTTCAACCGCATCTTGATTCCAAGTCCAATACAAATTATATGCTATATCTAATAGTGCTGATAATTTTTTAGGTAACGATGGGACGACGTTGAAGGTCCCAATAAAGTTAACCATGAATACTCCATAAGTTTAGTCAAAATAAATGACAAGCTATTTAGTATCAAAAAAAACTAATATCAATATTGATTTTTAGTGATTTCTTTTCTGTGAAAATAGTAAAGTGAAAAATATGAATCATTTTGGCAAAAGTCAGGAGGTGGGGAAAATTAAGAAGGTAAAAGACAAATGAAAAACGTCAAATGTGAGACGTGAAGTTTTAAAAGCCCGTCTTCATCTTGGGTAAAGATCAAACGAATGCTGGGTTTCAGAGTTGAATGGAATGAAATGGAGCAATGGAGTGATGGAGTGATGGAGTGTTGGAGTATTGGAAAAATGGGGAAGTTCAATAGCAGGAGTCAGCAGAAAAGCAAAGGTAAAGGATGAAACTAAATTAATAATTCGTGAATCCGGGAATTCGCAAATTCGCTAATATTGAGAATTATATAATATAGTTTAACGAGGTTCGAAACAAATGCATTATTAAATTCGGGGACAAAATGTTAAATTGGAATTTCAAATAAAATGAAAGTGGTAATGGAATTTTTAATTTCTATGATGATTGGAATTATATTCGGTTCTCTTCCTACAGCATATATACTTATGAAAAAGTTAAAGGGGGTCAACATTACCGAAGCGGGTTCGGGTAATGTAGGAGCGATGAACTCGTTTGAGGTCAGCAACTCGTATCTAATCGGCATTGTAGTTTTCATTATCGATTTTACTAAGGGATTCTTGGCTGTGTATTTAGTTCAAAATATTTTTGGTGATGATTTTCTGTATTCGTCACTTGCTATAACTGGCGCGGTCTTGTCTCATTGTTATTCACCATGGATTAATTTCAAGGGCGGAAGAGGTTTAGCAACTGCATTAGGAGGAAGTATTCTATTCGTATATGCGATTCCCGTGATATGGATTGCATTTTGGATTGTAGCATATTTATTCAGACGTCACATTCATTTTGCTAATATGGCCGCTACAATTTTAACCGGCGCAATTGCTCTTTCCAATTCCGATATATTAAATAAATATACAAATGAAAGTGCCGATGAAAATTGGATATTTGGGATATCGGTTGCATTTGTTATGGCAATAATAATGAGCAAACATATAGAACCTTTCAAGGAGTGGTTTTTAAATCAAAAGAGAAAATCTATTAAGGATACCAATGAAACAAATTAAAGTAGCTTTTCTTTCGTCGTTTATTACGATATTAATTTTATCAGGCATTTTTGCAATCTTTTATTACAATGAAGGATTTGCCGATGAAAATACACAAGTTAATGAAAGTGATTCTTCTTTAGTGATTGAGAAAGCTTCTATCACGGATTCGATTTCACGCGGCAGAGAAACAATCATAACGAAGACAATTAAGAATGTTAGTCCGGCTGTAGTAGGAATTAACGTTGTGGAAATCCGTGAAATACGATCGCCTTGGTACAACTTTTTTAGAGATGATCCATATTTCAGAGATTATTTCAGAAGGCAACAACGTGTTCAAGGTTTGGGAAGCGGTGTAATTATTTCGCCCGATGGATATATCGTAACCAACGATCACGTCGCGGGAAATGCGGTTGAAGTCATAGTAACCATGACAGACGGAATGCAGTACAAAGCCGAAGTAATTGGAAGTGATATGGTTTCGGATATTTGTTTATTAAAAATTGACGCAAAAAATCTTCCATATGTCCCCTTCGGCAAATCGGATGATTTACTAATCGGTGAATGGGTTGTAGCACTTGGAAATCCTTTCGGATTGTTTGACATTAACGATCAACCTACAGTTACGGTTGGAGTAATTAGTTCAACCGGAATGAATTTAGGTCAAGCTAATAACAGGTACTACGTTAACATGATTCAAACCGATGCGGCGATAAACGGGGGAAACAGCGGCGGTCCGCTTGTGAACAGCTTAGGTGAATTAATTGGAATGAATACATTGATATTCACAGCCGACGGCTCACGCGGGAATGTCGGAGTCGGTTTCGCAATTCCGGTCGAGAAAATTGAAAAGATCATTAATGAATTAAAACGTAACGGTAAAGTAGATAGAGATTTTTGGACTGGATTGAGAATCCAAGCGGTTGATGAAGGCATTGCAAAATATTACAACTTACAATCCACACGAGGTGTAATAGTAACAAATGTATCTCCGAATTCTCCGGCAGAAAAAGCTGATTTAAAGGTTGGTGATATAATATTGAGAGTCGGCAAATACAAAATCAATGACGACAATACGTTGATCGGAGTGCTTCAGGAATTCAAAACGGGTGATACTTTTACACTTACAATTATCAGAGAAAACAAAACAATTACAAAAACAATGAGATTAGAAAAGCGAAATGATTGAGAGATATACACGTCCCGAGATGGGCAAAATTTGGGGAGATGAATTCAAATATTCAACTTGGCTTAAAATTGAGATACTTGCATGTGAAGCACGAGCTAAATTTGGTGAAATCCCGGTAGAAGATGTTGACGTAATTAAATCAAAAGCAAAGTTTGACGTGAAGCGAGTTTTAGAAATTGAGGAAACAACAAAACATGATGTGATTGCTTTTTTAACGAATGTTGCAGAATATGTCGGACCGGAATCAAGACATATTCATTACGGGATGACATCTTCGGATATTTTAGATACAACACTCTCCTACCAATTAAAATCATCCGGTGAAATTTTATTAAAGCAATTAATTGAGTTAAAGAATGTTTTGAGGAAAAGAGCATATGAACATAAAAATACTGTATGTGTAGGAAGGAGTCACGGCATACACGCCGAACCGACTTCAATGGGATTAAAATTTGCACTTTGGTATGAAGAATGTAAAAGGAATATTAATCGTTTAGAAAATGCTATTGAATCAATAAGTGTGGGACAAATTTCAGGAGCGGTAGGAACATTCGAACACCTTTCCCCTAAAGTTGAAGAGTATGTTTGTGAAAAGATGGGATTAAAGCCGGCACCGGTTTCTACGCAAGTAATTCAACGTGACCGACATGCAGAATTTATCTCAACGCTTGCAATTGTTGCCGCATCGTTAGAAAAAATTTCGATTGAAATTCGTCACTTGCAGAGAACCGAAGTCCTAGAAGCCGAAGAGTTTTTCTCAAAAGGACAAAAAGGTTCATCCGCGATGCCGCATAAACGTAATCCGATAGTTTCCGAAAGGATTACCGGATTGGCAAGATTAATCAGATCCAATGCAATGGCGGCAATTGAGAATGTTGCCCTTTGGCATGAGAGAGATATTTCACATTCTTCTGTTGAACGAGTTATTATGCCGGATAGCTGCATATTGATGAATTATATGCTTGATTTGATGATAAAGCTTGTTGATAATTTGATAATATATCCGGATAAAATGTTAGAGAATTTAAATCTTACAAGAGGATTAGTATTCTCTCAAACTATTTTGTTGATGTTAGTAAATAAAGGTATTACCAGAGAAGAAGCATATAAACTAGTTCAAACATGCTCGATGGATGTATGGAATGATAAGTCCAAGAATTTAAGGGATGAACTTTTGAATAATAGTGATGTGAGTAAGCTTTTAACAAAAGAAGAAATCGATGAAGTGTTCGACAGCAAAAAAATGCTTAAGAATGTTGATTATATTTTTGCTCGTTCGGTTGAGAGAGAGTGGTAGTGCAGAAGTCAGGAGTCAGAATACAGGAGTCAGAATAAAAGCATAACACAGAGTTTCACGGAGTAAAAGCAGAAGTCAGAATACAGAAGTCAGAACTCAGAATAAAGCAAAGATCGAAAAATGAAACAAAATTAGTAATTCGTCAATCCGATAATTCATCAATTCACATATTCGTGCTATTAAGGTTTAGACAGATCAGAGAAAAATTTTAAGCAAAAGCATAACACAGAGTTTCACGGAGTAAAAGCAGAAGTCAGAATACAGGAGTCAGAATAAAGCAAAGGGCAAAAGGAAAACGTCAAATGTGAAAAAGCAGAAGACAGAAGTTAGGAGTCAGAATAAAATGTCTTGTCCTGAAATAGATTAAAAAAATCTTCCATGTCTAAAGGTGTAGTAATCCCATTTACTGATATTCGTATCACAAATTCCAAATCTTATCTAAAAAATCACATATTAATTTTTTAATAAAAGACATACATTTAATCTAAAAGAAGATCAGATATCTCAAGAAATATTTCGAATCTGCTTAATTTTCACAACTTTTCATCGAACCTACGCTTGACAAATCACAGCTTATGTTATATATTAGCACTCGTCAATAATGAGTGCTAATATTAATTTTTCAATTAAACAAACAACATAAACGGAGGAATAAACCATGGCAGATTTCAAAATTCAACCATTGGCAGACAGAGTAGTCGTAAAACCGATGGCAGCTGAAGAGAAGACCAAAGGTGGAATTATTCTACCTGACACAGCTAAAGAAAAACCGATTGAAGGAACTATTATAGCTGTTGGTCCCGGAAGAGTAACAGAAGAAGGTAAAGAAGTTAAAATGTCGGTAAAGAAAGGCGATAAAGTTCTTTACGGAAAATACTCGGGAACCGAAGTAAACATTGAAGGCGAAGAATATTTGATCATGCGTGAATCAGATATTTACGGAATCGTTAATTAACAAAGTGCATCATACACGAAATAAAAATTTTGCATTATTATAAATAAAAAACGGAGGACATTAATATGTCAGCTAAAATAATTGAATACGGCAGTGAAGCGAGAAATGCCTTAAAGCAGGGTGTTGATAAACTTGCTAATGCCGTTAAAGTAACACTCGGCCCAAAAGGGCGTAACGTTATCATCGATAAAAAATTTGGCGCACCAACAGTAACAAAGGACGGTGTAACAGTCGCAAAAGAAATTGAACTTGAGGACCCGAATGAAAATATGGGTGCACAGATGGTTCGTGAAGTTGCATCTAAAACAAGTGATGTTGCCGGTGACGGAACAACAACAGCAACAGTTTTAGCACAAGCAATTTACAGAGAAGGTTTAAAGAACGTAACAGCCGGTGCAAATCCAATGGATCTCAAAAGAGGTATAGATTTAGCTGTTATTAAAGTTGTCGAATATTTAAAATCACTAAGTCGTGATGTTGAAGGACGAGATGAAATAGCTCAAGTGGGTTCGATTTCAGCAAATAACGACAAGACAATCGGTAACTTAATTGCAGATGCAATGGAGAAAGTCGGCAAAGACGGTGTAATCACAGTTGAAGAAGCAAAAGGTACAGAAACCGGATTAGAAGTTGTTGAAGGAATGCAATTTGATCGAGGTTATTTATCCCCTTACTTCGTAACAAATTCAGAATCGATGGAAGCTGAATTAGAAAATCCATTTATATTAATTCACGACAAGAAAATCTCAGCGATGAAAGATTTACTACCTGTTCTTGAAAAAGTTGCTCAATCAGGTAAACCATTGTTGATAATTGCAGAAGATCTTGAAGGTGAAGCACTTGCAACATTAGTAGTGAACAAATTACGCGGAACATTAAAAGTATGTGCAGTAAAAGCTCCCGGATTCGGTGACAGAAGAAAAGCTATGTTGGAAGATATTGCAGTATTGACCGGCGGTACGGTGATCTCAGAAGAAAGAGGATTCAAATTAGAAAACGCTACCGTTGAATACTTAGGTACTGCTTCAAAAGTTAATATTGACAAAGACAACACAACAATTGTTGAAGGTGCAGGAAGTTCAGACGAAATCAAGAAAAGAATAAATGAAATTAAAGCTCAGATTGAAAACACGACTTCAGATTATGACAGAGAAAAACTACAAGAAAGATTAGCAAAACTTTCCGGTGGTGTTGCAGTGCTAAAAATCGGTGCATCAACAGAAATCGAAATGAAAGAAAAGAAAGCAAGAGTTGAAGACGCGCTTCATGCTACACGTGCAGCAGTCGAAGAAGGTATTGTACCCGGCGGTGGTGTTGCACTAGTAAGAGCAATTTCTACTTTAGCTAATCTAGAAGGCGAAAACTTAGACCAAACAACCGGTGTAAAGATAATTGAAAAAGCATTAGGCGAACCTCTAAGACAAATAGTAAGAAATGCCGGTTTAGAAGGTGCTGTTGTTTTCAATAAAGTTCTTGAAGGTAAAGATGATTTCGGATTTAACGCCGCCACCGAAGAATATGAAAACCTTTACAAAGCCGGTGTAATTGATCCGACTAAAGTAACAAGAACAGCATTGCAAAATGCAGCTTCTGTTTCAGCATTGTTACTTACAACCGAAGCAGTAGTATATGAAAAACCAGAAGATGAAAAAGCTCCAGCTATGCCTCCGGGCGGTATGGGCGGCATGGATGGAATGTACTAAGATAGATGTGAGATTTGAGATGTGAGTATAGAGATGTGAGAAATGAGTACAGAGATGTGAGACGTGAAATAAAAAAGGCAGTCAATAATTTGACTGCTTTTTTTATGTATCGAAAATTCAGATAAATCGATTATACTTTTGAGAGCTTTTTCCTATCCTCTTTACCATTACCGGTTGTATTGTAATAATAGTAATAATACTTGTAATAAGAACCGTAACCAGGTCTATATGCGAATCTGTTAAGGATAGTACCAAGGAATTGAGCTTTAGCCATTTTAAGCACATCTAGTGATTTGTATAGAATATCGTACTCGGTAATACCTGCTGCAATAACCAAAGCAACACCGTCAACACTTTGAGCTAAAATTTCAGAATCCGTCACAGCGATGATTGGTGGTGAGTCGATGATAATTAAATCAAATTGTGTTTCTAATTTTGCAAGGAATTCTTCCATCTTATGAGAGCCGAGAATTTCTGCGGGATTAGGAGGTATAGTGCCACCTGTTATATAATAAAGATTTGCCTGTTCAGTTTTTCTTATTAATTCATCAAATGTAGCTTGCCCGAAGAAATAATCAATAAATCCGGGATAACGTTCATCACCGAAAACCTTATGAACTCTGGGTTTACGCAAATCGCAGTCGAGTAATAAAACTTTTTGATTAGCCTGAGCAAAACTACCTGCTAGATTTACGGCGGTAGTAGTTTTCCCTTCACCTGCCGATGAAGACGTAACTAATAATTTCTTAGGTAAATTTCCTTCCGTTCCCGAATATCGAATTCTTGTACGAAGCGCTCTGTAAGCTTCACTAGCTGTGGAATCGGATTTTTTATTGACGATGAACTCACTTCCGGATGCCTTTTGTTTATCGGCGATAAACATTTCAGGAATCCATGCAAGTAAGCTAATATTTTTCTGCTGCAATTCTTCGGGAGTCTTAACGGTATTATCAAAATAATTTTTAATAAATGCAAAACCAAAACCTAAACCAAGTCCTAGGACTAAGCCAACGGCAATAATTAAAACTCTATTTGGTTTGGAAGGTTGATCAGCGACCCTAGCATCATCAACAATTAAAACGTTGCCGGGGGTTGACTGCTCGTTTATCTGAGCTTCTTGATATTTTTCTTCGACTAATAAATAAAGTTTCTCGTTTGCTTCTTTAATTCTTTGGAGCCGTGCTAGATCAAGAGTACGTTTCGGCATTTCATTAAATCTTGTTTCATATCTCTGAACAAGTTCATCTAATTCATTATATGATGAATATAATGATTGATAACGTACTTCCTCTTCCAAAACTTTTGCAGTAAGTTCTTGGATCTGCTCAGGGTTTGACGCAAAAATTCCAGCTTTATAAACTTGGATTTGATCATTTAGTTTATTTTTTAAGTCCTCAATCTTTTTATCATACTCGCGTGTAACCGGACTATTAGAAATACTTCCTTGTTCAATATTGGATAAAGCCAAGTCTCTCTGCGATTGTAATTGAGCTATCTGAGTCTGCAAACTCTTGATATATGGTTCTGCGGCAAAACTTTCCAAATAATCCTTAATCCTCGGATCTTGTTTTTCAAGTTCATTCTTGTATTGATCCAAACTTTTTTTAGAAATGGTCATATCAATACGTGTCGAATTTCTTTGCGACTCAAAGGTAGTCAACTGATCAATTAAAGCACGTGCTTGTTGAGTAATATCAACAACACCTCTTTCCTCCTGATATGTTTTTAACTGTTCTTCGGCAAATAAAAGTTCATCAAGTTTACCTTTTCGCTGCTCTTCAAGAAATTCTTTTACTACTACAAGTTGTTTTCTATTATAATTAAGATTTAGATTCAGATAGCTATCGGCATAGATGTTTGCTATTAAAGCTGCTTCTTTAGGGGAAGGTGATTCGACCGAAATTTCGACAATATCCAATCCCCTTTTTTGTTCAATAGTAACTACGCCGGCTGCAGAAGAAAACATTCCAGCCAAAGAATTTAAAGATTTTAATTCTCTTCGCTCATTGTTATCGAAAAATTTTTCCTGGTCATAAATTAAATGGAAATCTTCAGGATGATCTGAGATTCTAAAAGAATCTATAAGAGATTGTGCGACTTGATATCTTGTAGTGTAACTTTTTAAAATTTCTATTTCATTTGCAATAAAGCGATCACTTCCAAAATCTTGGAATTCTGGTAAAAGAGGTGCTTCCAAAATATTTCCGGAAGGTTTGTTCAACTTCATTGAAGTTGTACTGGTATAAATATTCGTAGCTGTGAGTGCATAGAAGATGGCAATACCAACAGCCGCTAAAGTAATAACGGTTATCGGAAGTAGATTCTGTCTTATTAAATTTATATAATCTTTTAATGTCGTTTCATTTTGTTCTTGCATAAAATCTTGATTCTTCACTTGTAATACCTCGGAATTATTTTCTAACAATATTTATAATTAAGATAGCCAGAGAAATCAGAGTAGAAACAACCGATAAGGTGATACTAAACCAATCCTTAAAGTACAAACGTGGAGCGCCTGGTACCAATAATATGTCACCACCTTTCAAAGATGGAATAAATTTTTTAGGTCTCTCGAGATGACTTTCCCATAGAAGGTCATTATAATTTATTTTCATCATAATCTGTGATGAATCTTCGAGCACACGATAGAGTCTAACATCCTCCAAATTTGCATCGTCGGTTGGTCCTCCTGCATAGGAAAGTAAATCGGCTACAGTTGTATTTATGGGAACGATATATCTACCCGGATAACGCATAAAACCCCAAACGGCTACTTTCATATTTACGGAGGAAGGATCGGAGTAATCATACAATCCGCCTTGCCTGGCAGTTCTATCAATAGCGGAGACGCCAATTTCATAATCTTTAACCTGTCCGATGACCGAAATAGTTGCAAAGAGCAGCAACAAAAGAAGATATTTTAGCTTCATAAAATTCCTCTGAAAAGCTTATTTGAGTTTATTAATTTTTAATGTAATACCACGCGATGTGATCATACTTCCAAGTATGCCATAAACAATACCAGAAAATAAGATAATTAATGTACCAAAATAAATATAATTAAGGAAATTAAAATTATAATAAAATTTTTGAATAAACTCACCGATGCCCAATATGAATGTGATAGAGATTACACCTGCAATTATTCCGAAGAAAATTCCGGTTAAATATATTGGTATTTTAAGTGTGCTTACCTTTGCTCCGACCAATTTCATGGTATTATATTTATCTAACTTATGCTCAATCTGTAATTTATTTGTGGAATATACTAAGTATATCGCAAGTAATACAAACACAAATGAGATACCGAATATTATATACTTACTTGAATTTATAAAATTAATTAGAGAAATGATTGTTGAGTAGTCATAAATTACTTCGTCTACAACTTTGTTTTTTTCAATTTCGGATACAAATTTTTGTATTGCGTTTTCGGCAACAACTTCAGATTTAAATTTCACTTTAAACGAAGACGGCAATGGATTTGCTTCCAAAATCGATTTGAAATCTTCTCCTGTCTCTTCAATAAAATTCTTTTCAGCTTGATCTTTAGAAATAAATCTGACGTACTGCAGACGTTGATCTTTTTTAAGCTGTGAACCGAATGAATCAATTTCTGATTGTGATAGTTCCGTTTTCAAGAAAATATCAAGTTCAACTCTTTCTTTCAACTCGCTGTCAATTTTATTAGAAAGCAATAAAAGCAAAACCGAAGTATTAGTAGCAAGGATTGCAATCGCGAGAGAAACAATAGTGATAAAGGATGCAAGTTTAGATTGCTTGATCGATCGGAAAGCTTCGGATAAATAAAATAGTATCATATAAATTTAGAAGTTGGATTCATCAAGCCAGTTAACAATTTGCCATTTACTGTTTTCATTTTTTCGAAGTGTTAAATTAACTCTTCCATCGACATCAATAATGTCTGTTGGATTAAAGGTAATAGTTAAATCAAAGCTTCTAATAATATTTGTTGAATCGGATGTTAGGGAAACAATTTCATTCCAAATAAGATCAAGACGTTGAACGTTTTGGAATAATCCATAAGTAACACGCATTTCTTCTTCCCTGCCCCAGGAAATATCAAAACCAAGATCATAATCTCGGTATGTAAATATAAAATCTTTCGCTAATAAATCCCCATAAATTGTAGTATCTCTGAAACTATAAGCGTATTGGAAATTTTGAAAAACACCGTTGATATTAGTCTGATCGGTGATTAGACCGTCGCCACCTGAGATGTTCTCATCCAATGCCGGTGCAAACGGATTTACACAGCTTACCGATATAAATATTAAAATAAATGATATAAAAAAAATCGACTTAATAAAATCTTCCTCTTAGTTCACTCCAGCTAGGTAAATTTTCTTTTTGAATATCACGCCAAGTTGTAATTACCCATTGATTTCGTGAATCGAGTTTGATAACAAATTCAACACTTCCGCCATAAACACTTGGTAATTCAGGATTGCTTAAAGGTACATTCAATGAGTAATCAAAAAAGTAAATTGAACTGTCACCTTGCGGAGTTGAATTTTCATTAATTAGTGAGAGAATAATTTTACCGTTTTGAACCGATGAAAATACATTGTTGATATAAATTCTTTCGGCCGATAAATCCCAATCGGCTAATGTTTGAAAAGTAGCTGCCGCACCGGATGCAGCTATATATTTAAATTTTGAATTGATAAATGCAGAATCGACGAACGAAGCTAAATAATTTTCGATAACTTTTTCAGAAAGAGAATTTTTAAGATTTTCAAATAAGAGTTGAGGTGTAGTCGGCGGTACGTATGTCGAACCAATATTTTTCGGTTCTTCTTCATCGCGCGTAGTGAATAAATCGCAAGAAAAAATAAATACAACTAATAGTAATATGGTGATCTTAATTTTCATTTTTGTAGAAAGAGTATAATCCTTTCAGAATTTTCACTATTATACTGATCGCCCTTATAATTACCAAAAACATTTATGACTTTATAACCGCTTTGTTGAAATACTTTTATCAGTTCATCTGAACTATATAGTCTTACCGATTCAGTGAAATTAAACTTCTTATTTTCTTTATGAATTTCGATATCCTTAATTACACGTTCGTTATATATTCTTCTCGTTTCTTTGATAATAAAGTCTTCGTCATTTCGCTCGGAATATGGTACAAGATTTTGAATCAATTGTTTCTTATTAATATAATCAAATACAAAATACCCATGTTCATTAAGAAAATTTATGGAATTATTAATAAACATGAAATTCTCTTCGTCAGTATCAAAGTATCCGAAACTTGTGAAGACATTTAATATCAACCCGAATTTCTTTTTTAGTTGAACCGAACGAATATCACCACGAAAGAAGATATTTTCATTAATAATTTTCTTAGAGTTTTTTTGTGCGTTTTTCAGTAAAGGTAAACTAAGATCAAAACCAATAACGTTGAATCCATTTTTTAACAACAAATTTGAATATCGACCCGCTCCGCAGGCTGCGTCCAGAATAAGATCATTTTTTGATACGGATAAGTTATTAGTTATTAATTTTAAGAGTTTTTGAGCATCTTCTACATTGCGATGCTTATACACGTCAAGATAAAGATCAGATGCGAACCAATCTTCGTACCATTGCCCCATTACAGATCACTTCTACCTAAAACTGCACGTCCGATTGTCGCATCATCTGCAAATTCAAGATCGCCGCCGATCGGTAATCCACGCGCAATTCTGGTGACTTTGATATTGAGTGGTTTAATAAGTTTTGCAAGATAGAGTGAAGTTGTGTCCCCTTCGGTATCGGGATTCAAGGCTAGTATAATTTCTTTAATTTCTTCGGAGTGAAGCCGCTTGATTAATTCATGTATGTGAAGATCGTCGACGCCAACACCACTAAGCGGAGATAACACACCTCCTATAACGTGGTATATTCCGTTAAACTCGTTAGTTCTTTCGATTGCAATTATATCGCTTGCTTCTTCAACGACACAAATTACCGATCGATCTCGTTTTTGACTCTTACAGATGTCACATGTTTCATCTACCGATAAATTAAAACAGATTGAGCAAAATCTAATTTTATCCTTTAGATCTGTAATTGCTTTAACAAGACTTTCAACATTTGCATGATCGGTTTTAAGAAGGTGAAGAGCAAGACGTTGAGCAGTCTTCCTCCCGATAGAAGGAAGTTTGCTCAATTCATCAATAGCTATTTGGAGTGGTTCCGCAATTTGCAATTTAGAACCCCGGAATATTTAATCCGGGAGGTATCATACCTCTCGTAACATTACCCATTTCTTCTTCGGCCATTTTCCCGGCACTTTCTAAAGCTTTATTTACTGCCGCGACAACTAAGTCTTCTAACATTTCGCGATCTTCACCTTTGATAATTTCTTCATCTATTTGGATAGAGATCAACTCTTTTTTTCCGTTGACGGTAGCTTTAACAACACCGCCGCCGCTTTCTTCAGTAACAGTTTTATTCCCAAGTTCATTCTGAACCCTTTCCATTTCGGCTTGCATCTTCTGGACTTGTTTCATCATCCCTTGCATTCCGCCTTTCATTTTTCCTCCTGATAATTCCTTAAATAAAAAAATTGCGTTTTTTAATTAAAATCAAAATTAACAAAAAATTGATACACAAAGAAATTGAAGAGTAAAAATGTTATTTTTCAATTCATTTTAAAGGGCAAAAAGTAAAATTATGTTTTTAACAAAATATGGGTATTCAACATTAGGCTGGGTATTTTTAGTCGTATTTATACTAATAGCAATTGCTGTTTTGGTCAATCACACATATTTAAGATATATTCTGGGTGCGATTAGTCTTTTCTTAATTGTATTCTCACTCAATTTTTTCCGCGATCCGGACAGAACTCCACCCAAAACAGAAAATGTAATTATTTCTCCGGCTGACGGGAAAATACTGATTATAAAGGATGTATTCGAAAAAAGATTCCTTAATTCCGAAGGAATTCAAGTTTCTATTTTTATGTCTCCGTTAAATGTTCATGTAAACAGAATCCCCATCAATGGTAAAGTTGACTTCTTGAACTATGTTGAAGGTGAATACCTTGTAGCTTATCACGACAAAGCAGATTCTGCAAATGAACGAAGTGAAATTGGCATAACTTCAGAACATGGTAAAGTACTATTTACACAAGTTGCCGGTTTTGTTGCAAGAAGAATTGTTTATGATCTGAAGCTTGGTGATGAGGTAAGAATCGGTGAACGTTTCGGTATGATAAAATTTGGAAGTCGAGTTGATGTTATTGTACCTAAAGGTTGGAAGATTAATGTTAAAGAAGGTGATATAGTTGCAGCCGGTGAAACAATTTTATTTGAGAGATAGATGAAGAAAAATTTCAGACTTTCCAAAGCAATCATACCAAATTCTTTTACGGCACTTAATGCGCTCTGCGGTTATATTTCGATTACATTGAGTGTTAACTCGCAATATGAAATGGCTTTTTTCTTTATTGTATTCGCGGGATTGTTTGATTTGTTTGACGGCATATTGGCGAGATTAGTAAAAACCAGCAGTGAATTCGGTGTTCAATTGGATTCACTTTCCGATGTGATTAGTTTCGGAGTCGCCCCGGCTTTTTTAATTTATCATACTTCACTTTATGAATTCGGTTGGTTAGGCATTTTAATCAGCGGTGCTTATGTCGTATTCGGTGCATTTCGATTAGCAAGATTTAATGTACAAGTCAGCGATTATTCAGTCAAAACGGATTTCAAAGGTTTACCGATTCCCATTGCTGCATTAACATTATCATCATTTGTTTGGAACTTTTATTCCGATGGTTCAATAATTTCTCCTTATGACAGTTTTGTGATTCCTTTGATAATTATCCTATCCATATTGATGGTAAGTACCGTAAAGTATAATGCTTTGCCAAAAATTTCTATTGATTCACTAAAAAGGAAACCGGTTTTTATCGGCTTTATTATTCTTTCGATTATCGCATTAATTTATTCGGAAGGTAATTTTCTTTTTTATGTATTTTTTGTGTTGGTTTTATTTGGTATTTTTCGAAAAGTATTTGAGCTTATCTCAAACTCTTCAAGTGATGATTCATTAACCGAAGAAACAAACTAAAAGGATAAATTTTGTATAAAGCCACGGTTATAGTAAAAAGAAGACCAAAAATTTTGGATCCGCAAGGTAAGGCCGCCGAACAAGGCGCAAAATTGCTTGGATTTAATAATGTTTCCGGAACTCGAATCGGGAAATATATTGAGTTCAACATCGATACAAATGATGAAAAATCCGCTGAAAAGGAAGTAAAAGAATACAGTGAGAAACTTCTTTCTAATCCCATCATGGAAGATTTTGAATTTCGCCTGGAAAAAGTAAAATGAAACCAAAATTCGGAGTAGTTACTTTTCCCGGTTCAAATTGTGATTATGATGCTTTCTATGCAATTAAAAAAGTTTTAGACTTTGATGCGGAATTCTTATGGCACAAGGATACTTCGTTCAATGGAATAGATGTGATAGTTTTACCTGGTGGATTTTCATACGGTGATTATCTCAGAACAGGTGCAATTGCGAAGTTCTCACCAATTATGGATCAAGTTACAGAATTTGCGGAAAAAGGTGGAATTGTTCTCGGTATATGCAACGGTTTTCAGATCTTACTTGAAGCAGGATTACTTCCCGGAACAATGCAAGTAAATGAATCACTAAAATTTGTTTGCAAGGATATTTATTTGAAAGTCGAGAATAAAAATACACCGTTTACCAACTCAATCGACAAAGATCCGATTAAGATTCCTATTAAACATGGCGAAGGAAACTATTACGCAGATGTAAAAACCGTGACCGAATTAGAGAAGAACGGGCAAATAATATTTAGATATTCTTCTAAAAACGGCAAAGTCAGCAATGAATATAATCCAAACGGATCAATTAGCAACATTGCCGGTATAATGAACAAGAAACAAAATGTAATGGGACTTATGCCCCATCCGGAAAATGCATGCGACCCGATATTGAGAAAGACAGACGGTCAGCTTATCTTTAAGTCGATTGCAAATAGTTTATTTAATTAATGAGGTGAATTATGTTTGGAAGTTTAGGCGCAACTGAAATAATATTAATCGTATTAGCAATTTTGATTTTATTCGGTGCTAAAAAAATTCCCGAACTCGCTCAAGGTATCGGAAAAGGGATGAAGGAATTCAAAAAGGCTGTCCGTGATGTTGAAGATGATATAAAAACAACGGATAAAGAAGTTAAAAAAGAAGTTAAAGACAAAAACGAATAATCAAAAAGTGCTGTTGTATAAAAATCACACTGAAAAACTTGAATTAATTCGAAAAGCTCAACTATCTCTCGTGGAGAATGTTGAGTTTTTTTTGAATCATATTTCTAATCAAAAGGATATAAACGCCTT
This sequence comes from Melioribacteraceae bacterium, assembly GCA_030584085.1. Taxonomy (NCBI): domain Bacteria; kingdom Pseudomonadati; phylum Ignavibacteriota; class Ignavibacteria; order Ignavibacteriales; family Melioribacteraceae; species Melioribacteraceae bacterium. The sequence goes on along the minus strand of CP129490.1, from coordinate 1,567,183 downwards.
TAACTTTGTATTTGAAGATGCGATTGAGAATGCAAAGTTAATCGAGCAGAAAATATTAAGCGGGAATCACGGCAAACTTGCCGGGATGGTAATAGCGGTTAAAGATTTACTAGCAATTAAAGACAAACCTCTCACCTGCTCATCAAAAATATTGAACGGATTTGAATCAGTTTACACAGCCACTTCAATTCAAAAATTGATCGATGAGGATGCAATAATAATCGGGAAAACAAATTGTGATGAATTCGCAATGGGTTCTACCAACGAAAATTCTGCATTCGGAGCTGTGTTAAATCCACTTGATAGAACTAGAGTCCCGGGTGGTTCAAGCGGTGGTTCGGCTGCAGCAGTCGCTGCAAATCTTTGCGATGCTGCAATCGGGACGGATACCGGCGGTTCAATTAGACAACCGGCGGCTTTTACCGGAACTTTTGGTTTGAAACCGACATACGGCAGAGTTTCACGTTACGGACTGACAGCATATGGATCATCATTTGATTGTGTTGGGCCGATTACAAAGAATCAGCAAGACTTAGAATTATTGCTCGATGTTTTAACCGGGAAAGATGATCTTGATTCTACATCCGTTGACATTGATTCTTACAGTGTTGAAAAAAATTCTTTAGATGGATATCTAAAAATTGGTGTTCCAAAGGAATATTTTGTCGAAGGACTTGACGAAAATGTTATAGCTGCAATTGATTCATCAATTGACAAGCTCAAAAATCTCGGGCATGAAATAGTTGATATTTCACTTCCCCACTCAGAATTTACGATTGCCACATATTATATTTTAGTCACTGCCGAAGCATCGGCAAATTTGGCAAGATTTGACGGTGTGCGTTATGGATTAAGAAGTAAAGAAATCAAATCATTCGACGAATTGTATGATAAGACAAAAACAGAAGGATTCGGGAAAGAAGTAAAACGAAGAATTATGTTGGGGACTTATGTGCTTTCATCGGGATATTATGATGCATATTATACAAAAGCTCAAAAAGTCCGGCGATTGATAAAAGAAGATTTCGATAGAGCATTTGAAAAAGTTGATTTGATAATATCTCCAACAGCGCCAACACCAGCATACAAAATTGGTGAAACTGTTAATAATCCGCTTCAAATGTATCTAGGTGATATTTATACTGTATCTGCAAATTTAACCGGTATTCCGGCAATCAGTATTCCATGGAAAGAGAAGGATTCTTTTCCGGTAGGAATACAATTTATGGCGCCGCATTTTATGGAAGAAAAACTACTAAAAATTGCAGAGCAAATGACAAAATGAAGTTTACCAAAGTAAAAGGTAAAAGCCCAACTTTTTGAAAAAGTTGGGCTTTTAAGATTCCTGACGAACTCAAATAGCGAAGTAAAATTTATCAATTTTTTATAACTTGCTTAGTTAATAATTCTAATTTTAGTAAAAAATAAACGGGAAATAATATGAGTATTCTACTCGACAAAAAAACAAGAGTTGTAGTTCAAGGAATCACCGGTGGTGAAGGTTCTTTTCATACCGGTCAAATGGTTGAATACGGGACAAATGTTGTTGCCGGTGTAACTCCCGGTAAAGGCGGAACCAAATTTCAAGGTATTCCAGTATTTAATACTGTTGCGGATGCGGTTGAAAAAAAGAAAGCTGAAGCATCGGTTATCTTTGTGCCACCCGGTTTTGCAGCCGATGCAATTTTAGAAGCAGCAAATGCCGGTGTAAAATTAATAATATGTATCACCGAAGGCATACCAGTAAAAGATATGACTAAGGTTTATAATTCAATTAAAAATATGGATGTGCGATTAATTGGTCCGAACTGTCCGGGTATAATATCACCCGGAAAAGCAAAGATCGGAATTATGCCGGGATTCATTCATCGTAAAGGTAAAGTCGGTGTTGTTTCAAGAAGCGGAACATTAACTTACGAAGCAGTAAAACAATTAAGTGATTTGAAAATCGGACAATCTACTTGCGTTGGTATTGGTGGTGATCCGATTATCGGTTCTCAATTTATAGATATTATAAAATTGTTCAATGAAGATCCGAATACCGAAGGAATAGTAATGATCGGTGAAATCGGCGGAAGTGCAGAAGAAGAAGCAGCAGCTTATGTTAAAAAATATGTTAACAAGCCTGTAGTTGGATTTATTGCCGGTAGAACGGCACCTCCCGGAAGAAGAATGGGTCATGCCGGTGCAATTATTTCCGGTGGTAAAGGAACAGCTGATGAAAAAATCAAAGCGATGAAAAAAGCAGGAATAAAAGTTGCGTTAAGTCCGGCTGAAATCGGTATTAAAATGAAAGAAGCACTTGATGAATTTTACGGTGATAAGAAAAAAAAGAGCAAAGCAAAAAAGAAAAATAAGAAGAAATAAATAAGTTAATTAATAATCATTCTGAGTTAAACATAGCGGAATGAATGTCGCGAGAATTTTATAAAAGATAAAGTGAGATTCTTCGTCGCGATAAAAATCATCACTCCTCAGAATGACAAAATAGATATAAACCAAAGGAGTTAGATAGTGAGTAACAGAACATTAGCAATATTGAAACCTGACTGTGTAAGAAAAAATCTGATCGGAAAAGTTGTATCGCACATACAAGATGCCGGATTCAAAGTATTAGGAATGAAGATGGTTAGATTGACAAAAGATTCAGCCGGCGGGTTCTATGAAATTCATAAAGAAAGACCTTTCTATAATGATTTGTTGGAGTATATGACAAGCGGACCATGTGTACCGATCGCATTGGAAAAAGAAAATGCAGTTGAGGAATTCAGAAAATTAATCGGTGCAACCGATCCATCAAAAGCTGCTGAAGGAACAATCAGAAAAATGTATGCTGAAAACATCGAACAAAATATAGTTCACGGATCGGATTCCGATGAAAACGCAGCTAAAGAAATTTCTCATTTCTTCACAAGAAAAGAATTGTTAGATATAAACGGATTTTAATTTTATTCGGATTTTTACTTTGATCAATAACAGATTTTTGAATTATGCGGCAATATTTTTTGCCGCATTTTCTTTTTTATACGCACAGAAGATTAAACTTGGTAACGATGTTCTGCTCACCGAGCACTTAGACCTGATTAAAGGAAAAAGAATCGGTGTGGTTACAAACACTGCTGCAACGTTATCAAGCGGAGAGCGATTTATAGATGCATTATTAGATTTGGATGGCATAACCATACAAAGTGTTTTTGCATTAGAACACGGCTTCGAATTACAAAAAGGTGCGGGGGTCGTCATCCCAAATTCCACAATTGAACAAATAAAAATTCACTCCCTTTACGGTTCAAACAAAAAACCGACACCGCAAATGATGGCTGATCTTGACATAATTATTTTCGATATTCAAGATATCGGAACGAGATTTTATACTTACATATCTTCATTGCTATATCTTTTAGAAGCATGTGGTGAAAACAATGTAGATATTATCGTATTAGACAGACCGAATCCTCTTGGCGGAATTTTAGTTGACGGTCCGATTCTCGAAGATAATTTTAAGTCATTTGTCGGTGTTGACAATATTCCGGTTATACATGGAATGACGATCGGTGAGCTTGCCTTATTTTTTAATGATAGAATAGCTCCAAAAGCTGATCTAAAAGTTATAAAAATGCAAAATTGGGATAGGTCAAAATTCTGGGATGAATTGGAATTGCCTTGGCGGGATCCATCACCGAATATTGTAAATTTTGAATCCGTTCTCCTCTACCCTATTACGGTATTTTTTGAAGGAACAAATATCTCTGAAGGAAGAGGAACATATACACCTTTTCATATTTTTGGTGCCCCGTTTATAGACAGCAAGAAGTTGAAAGATGAACTTACTCCAATATTAAGTGGTGATTTTATTTTGAGAGCAATTGAATTTGTTCCGGTATCAATTGAGGATAAAGCTTCTAATCCTAAATATAAAAACGAAATATGCGAAGGTATTCAATTAAAATTAGTTAGTAGAGAAAATTATAATCCATTAAAAACTGCTTTGACCTTGTTGACAACATTACAACAATTATATGGAGATAATTTTGAGTTTACTTCTCACTTTGATTTGCTTTGGGGAAATGCTAAAATAAAAGATTTTATTAATTCCAATAAATCTGTTAATGAAATTATAGATTCTTGGGGGAAAGACTTAGCAGAGTTTAAAGAGATTAGAAAAAACTATTTACTTTATTAAAGGAAAAGAAATGAAAAAACTATTTGTGTTATTGCTTTCGTTGATGATATTTATAAGCTGCGGAAGTGATGAGAAAAAAAATGAATCCGGCAATGACAATACTGAAAGTCAGTCTTCGATTGAAGCTCCGGGTGAATTTGAGGCGGCTTCCGGAATTGATCGTAACGAAGCTTTTGCATTAAACTATGAAATTCCGCAAGGTCAGAAAATGACCTACAAGTTGACTTCAGTCGCCACAACTAATCAAAAGATCATTGCCGATTCCACTATAACAAATGAAGTTTCACAGACACTAAATTATATTTTTAATTTAGAATCACTAGGTCAAGCAGATAACAATACTCGTGTCAAAATATCAATTGAGTCAGTTGAAATTTCCGCTAATTATAACGGTGAGGTTGTTTCATTTGATTCAAAAGCTATTAATGACGAGCAGACCAATTTAAAATTCGCCGAATACAGCTCACTTCCAAATCAATCATTTGATGTCGTTATTAACAATCAAGGAAGAATTGTCGAAGTAAATAATATCACCGGAATAGTTGATAGATATCTTGAGATTCAACAAGCCCCCGCAATTAAACCGGAAGAACGTGAGCAGATAAACTCACAGTTGAAAGAACAAGCATTGAAACCATTAGTTCAACAACTATTCAGATATTTACCTGAAAAAGAAACTAATATAGATTCTACTTGGGATCTAGTTTATGAATCGCCAATGGGACTTTATAATCTAACAAATACTGCAACAAGTACTCTGAGAGATGTGGTTCAAAAAGACGATAATTTAGTTGCAAAGATTACGACTGATTTGAATGTCACTTACGAAGGTGACGGATATATAAAACAAGGTGAAGCGGCATATCAATTTGAAGAACCAAAAATTGACGGTAACGCAATAACTTATTTTAACATAGAGAAAAATATTGTTATTAAATCAGAATTAACTACAACAACCGAAATGAATGTAGTAGTAACCGCAAAAAATCCAAGCGGCGTAACTGAAACGGCTAGAAGATCGGATCTTTCAGTTAATAGAAATTTTATTGAGCTTTTGAAAGTAAACTAATTTTTTACAGGGTTGGCCTTACCGTCAACCCTATTTCTTTTCTCTTACAACAACTTTTGATCCGGATTCTTTTATAACAACAAGCTTGGTACCTCTTGAAAGGAAAACTCCTTCCGTAACAACATCAATGCGTTTGTTGTCAATTAGTGCTGTACCGGAAGGACGTAAATCAGTAAGCGCTTCAGCATCTTTCCCAACTAACTCCTTTGCTTCAGGTTCGGTTGCATAACCGGATCTAGTAAGAATATTATCATGTAATATCAATCGGCTAAAAAATGATGTCTTGGGTAAAAGTTTTGATAAAAAATATGCTGCAATAAAAGTAACTACAAATGCAACGGCTAATTGTAATATTGCTGTCGAAAGCATTTCCCACGTAACAATTTCAAAATCTGCAAGCAGACCGAGGAATAAACTTCCAATAACCGCCACAATTCCGAGTAAGCCAAATATACCGAATCCCGGAACCACGAAAATTTCAATAAGAAGTAAAATTACCCCGACTATAAAAATTATAATCTCAAGCAGAGAGACTAAATCGAGAATTAAACCCGAGCCGAAGAAAAGGACGAGAGCAATTAATGCGGCAGTGCCGGGTAAACCCCAGCCGGGAGTTTTCATTTCGGTAAAAAGACCAATCATTGCAACCATAATTAGAATTGAAGAAACAATTGGATGTGATAAAAATCTAACTACGTCTTCGCCCCAATTCGTTTCTTCTTCGATAATTTCGGCGTTCTCTAGATTAAATGCGGCTAAAACTTCATCAAAGGTTGCAATAAGCGTATCTGCCATTCCATATTTTAGAGCTTCTTCCGAAGTTAAAGTCAAAAGTTGTGTTGAATCAACCAGACCTTCAATAACGACACGTTCATCAACCATTGCTTCCGCGATATCGGTTCGTCGTCCGTTTCTTTCGGCAGTCGCCCGCATTTCGGATCTCATATAAGATTGAACTTTTTCCGCTTGCTTAGCACCGGCTTGATCAACCACCGTCGTAGCTCCCATCGCACCGCCCGGGACCATTACAATTTTTTCGCATGAAAGCGCGATTAATGATCCGGCTGAGATCGCACGCTTATCAACAAATGCAATTGTAAGAACTTTACTGTTGAGTATAGCATCTTTGATTTGAGTTGCTGCATCAACTCTACCGCCGAAAGTATTTATTCTAAATATAACGGCATCGGCAAAATTTTTATTCGCATCATCAACTATTCGTTTAACATACGGGGCTAAACCTAGATCGATATCACCTTCAATGTTTCCGTAATAGACTTTTTTAGATTGACCAAAAATCGATACGCTTAAGAGAAGGAGTAATATTGTTAATAACCTTCTCATGTTTACCTCACTTACTTATTGAGAAAACTGTAGTTTAATAATTTGTAAACCAACTTAGCAGTCATAAAACTTGAACTTTCATGATATTTTGAAGGAGCGAGTTCTACAACATCAAATCCGACAATGTTTTTCTTCTCACCGATTTTCTTGAAAAGATTCATTGTTTCATCCCATAACAATCCACCGGGTTCCGGCGTTCCCGTCGCCGCGATTATTGAGGGATCAAGTCCGTCAACATCAAATGTAACATACACATTTTCTTTTAAATCGTTTACAACTTTATCTTGCCAATTTTCACCGTGTTTACCGTTTTTAATATCACGTGCATAATAGGTTTTAATGTTATTTTCTCTGATAAAGACCGATTCTTCAATACATTGAGCGCGGATACCGACTTGAACTATATCTTTTGTGAACTCGGCAACTCTTGCCATAACTGATGCATGTGAATATTTTGAACCATTATAAGAATCGCGCAAATCCGAATGGGCATCAATTTGAAGAACTGATAAATTTTCATAAGCTTCAAAATGTGCTTTTGCCGGAGCTGATGATAATGAATGTTCACCACCCAATGTCACAACAAATTTACCATCGGCGATAAGCTTTTTAACATTCTTATAAATTTTCTCGATTCCCTTTTTTACCGATTCATTTTTGAATTTCAATTCCGGTAAAGTTGCTATGCCCTTTTCAAATACTAATTCTCTGTCTAGTTCTTCATCATAAAACTCAACATAATGTGAAGCTTTTAGAATTTCTTTTGGTCCGGAAGCAGTACCTTTTCCGTAGCTTACTGTTTTTTCAAACGGTGCGGAGAGAATTACAATTTTAGATTTTTCGTACGACGAAACTTCCTTTTCAATTGCTAGAAAGTTCTTTTTTATTCCGAGTGTTTTCATTTGTGCCTTTCGACCTTTTTAATATTACTAATTTTTATATTTATCAAAAAACCGTTGAAACGGTTAATCATGTTAAATCTTTCTTATTAACCCACGACTTAAGTCGTGGGTTATCGAAATGCAAATTGATAGATGAACGTTTTGACGGCTTCCCAAATTAAGAACTTAGCTTCGGGTGCTTTAAAATAAAAAAAGAGACTCAAACAAGCCTCTTTTTTCTTTACATAACAAACTGAAATTTACTCTTTATTTTGGACAATACTTCCTATAGCAGAGCGTTCCATTTTAATTTTGACATTGTTACCAACATCAACTAAAACGGTTTTTTCATCGAGTCCGGCAACAGTACCATGGATACCGCCGCTTGTGACGATTTTGTCACCTTTAGCAACCGCGGATAACATTTTATCGCGTTCTTTGGCGCGCTTTTGCTGCGGACGAATAATCATAAAATAAAAAATAGCAAAAATAGCACCGAACATAATTAGCGTACTTATCATACTTCCGCCGCCATCGCCACCTTGAGGAGCCATTGCAAATATCAACTCCATTTAATCCTCCTTAATTGAATTTACATTTATAGATAACTTTTTAACAATTTCGTTCTTCCAATCCAAAAACGACCCTTCAATTATACGGCTTCTAGCCTCTTTTACCAAATTTAAATAAAACGTTAAGTTGTGTATAGTCCCAAGCGTAAGAGCAAGAATTTCGTTTGCAATATACAGATGACGCAAATAAGCCCGTGTAAAATTTGCACATGTATAACAATCACATGTTGCGTCCAAAGGTGTATGATCATTTTTATATGTCGCGTTTCTGATGGTAACAACTCCACCGGAAGTAAACAAATATGCGTTTCGTGCATTGCGAGTCGGCATTACGCAATCAAACATATCAACTCCACGAGCTATCGATTCTAAAATATTTTCGGGTCTGCCAACACCCATCAAATATCTCGGTTTTGTCTCGGGAATTATATCAGTTGTAAAGTCAGTAATTTCATACATTTTTTCGGCAGGTTCGCCAACTGCGAGTCCGCCGATTGAGTAACCGTCAAAATCTAATTTTATCAAATCATTTGCAGAATTTTCACGAAGATCTTTATACACACTTCCTTGAATTATTCCAAAAAGATACTGTTTATGTCCGTATAAAGGATCGGATTTATCGAAAGCTTCTTTATTAAGAATTGCCCAATCACTAGTTAATTTTTGAGATTTTTCTGCGTATTCATATTCGCAAGGGAAAGGAGTACATTCATCGAGAGGCATCATTATATCCGAACCAATGCTCCGTTGAATTCCGATTACTTTTTCCGGTGTAAAAAAATGCTTCGATCCATCCAAATGAGATTGAAATTCGACACCATCTTTTTTCAGTTTTCGTAATTCTGCCAGACTAAAAACTTGAAATCCGCCACTATCTGTAAGAATCGGTTTGTCCCAATTCATAAATTTATGTAATCCGCCGGCATTTTCAAGTACTTCAGTCCCGGGTCGAAGGTAGAGATGATAAGTATTTCCGAGAATTATCTGTGCTCCCACTTCGTTTTTAAGCTGCTCCGAGGTAATTGCTTTTACAGTTCCTTGAGTACCGACAGGCATAAAAATGGGAGTTTCAACCTTGCCGTGCTCCGTCTCAAAATACCCGGCTCTTGCTTTGCTATTAGAATCTTTTTGTTGAATTTCGAATTTCATGGAATGCAAATATAATCTATTTTTTGTTGATGTGGGTAATCGAACAAAAGGAACACAGATTTCTATGATTATTAAGATGAGTTATGATTGGATCATTACAGCATTATACTAATGATTGACGATAACTACCTTATTCAATCAGAATGCAAATGTCTAGACGACTACCTTTTTCCATTTTCCTTTTGTGAAAATCCAAAGCGTGAATAAACCGACGGAGGTTTCAGCGATAAAAATAGCCCAAAATATTCCTGTGTGTTCCAGACCAATTGTTTTAGCCATAAAATAAGCTAGCGGAATTTCAAGGAGCCAAAAGAAGAAAAAATTAATTTTAGTTGGTGTAGCTGTATCGCCAGCACCGTTAAATGCTTGAATTGCCACCATCCACCAACCGTAAACGAAATAGGAATAAGAAATTATTTTCATCCATTCAGCACCAATCGAGATAACCTTCAAATCGTTTGTAAAAATTGCAATCAATTCCTCATTGAAAAAGAAGAAAACAAATGAAATTCCCACTAAAAACACCATATTCCACAGACCGGTAATCCATACAGAACGTTCAGCCCGGTCAGGCATTTTAGCGCCGAGATTTTGTCCCACAAGAGTTGCGGCAGCATTAGACATTCCCCATGCCGGCATCATTGTAAACATCAATATACGAAGAGCAATTGTAGTTCCGGCGACAGCTTCACTTCCATAGTCGGCAATTATTCTAATAATGAAAACCCATGAAACCATAGCAATAATCATTTGTCCCACACCGCCTAAAGAAGTTTGAACAATTTTCTTAATTACATACCAATTAATTTTGATGTATGTCCCTAAGACTCGAATATGTTTACCACCCTTTAATAAAAGATATATTTGAGTTAGAACACCAATGCCTCTGCCAATTGTAGTTGCAATTGCCGCACCTTCAAGACCGTAAGCGGGAATCGGTCCGAAACCAAATATTAGAATGGGGTCAAGTATGATGTTAATACCGTTTGCAATCCATAATACACGCATTGCAATAGCCGCGTCTCCTGCACCACGAAAAATTGCGTTGATAACAAAAAGAAGCATGACCACAACGTTTCCGCCGAGCATCCATTGAGTATATGTGTAACCGTGATCGAGAATCCACTGATCTGCACCCATGAGTGCAAGCAGATCTTTAGAGAAAAATAATCCGGCTAAGCTAAAGGGCAAGGAAACTAAAATACCAATGAAAATAGCTTGAACTGCTGTAATACCGGCTTTTTCTTTTTCTTTTTCACCGATACGTCTGGCGACAATTGCAGTTACAGCCATTGCAAGACCCATTGCGATGGAGTAAATAAGGAATAAATAAGTTTCGGTTAGTCCGACTGTAGCAACTGCAGAAGCACCGAGTGTACCGACAAAATATATATCAACGACTGCAAAAGTCGATTCCATTATTAGTTCGAGAATCATAGGGATGGCAAGTAAGAAAATGGCTTTACCGATAGGAATCTTAGTATAATCGGCTTCACTTCCACGGATTGCTTCTTTTAATTGCTGCCATACAGAAACAGAATTAGGTTGATTTGCCAATTGATCAATTTGCTGATTTAATTCAGAATCTTCTTTCAATATTTTTTCGAAAACCCATATGAAATTATAAAATTAAATTATTTTTCAGCAAGCTCTTTTAATTTGTTTAGAGCTTTAGGCCACATATCATTAAACATTTCCTCATATTCCTCAGTTGAATCCATATCCACCAATACTTCTGTTTTACCGTCGCTTTCTATTAGTGTGTAATTCTCAAGCGCTCCAGCCATAGACTTCGCCGCTTCACTTTCTGTATCTTCTTTCCCATTTATAAAAAAACCAAGATGTTCGATTGAGATATATTCGTAAGGTCTATTTTCTTTTATCCGGCTGACCATTCCTCCCAAATTTCCATCTTTATCCGGTCCGAGAAAATGAATTTTACTTCCTTTATCCCAGTTGCCTACATAATGCGAGCCGGGCGAAAATGCTTCGGTCCATAGTTTGTAAGTTTCTTGATCAAGCATTGTGTGCCATACTTTTTCTTTTGAGGCATCTATTGTAATTGAATATTTTATCTTAATCATCTTTCCTCCATTATAAAGTGTTTATTCTTTTTCAGTTTTTGCATTCTGTAATTCTCTGATATCTAATTTTTTCATACCCAGCATTTTCTGCATAACCCTTTGAGCGACCTGCGGATCGTTATCGGAAATTAATTGAGATAAATTTTCCGGAACAATCTGCCATGAAACTCCATACTTATCTTTCAACCAGCCGCATTGTTCGGCTTCCGGAACTGCTGATAGTTGATACCAATACTTGTCAATTTCCTCTTGATCAGAACAATTTACCATAAATGAAATGGCTTCATTAAATGTAAAATTGTGTATAGTACCCCCATCCATCGCCACGAACCACTGATCATTTAGTTTATAATCGGTGTACATAATCAAACCTTCCATACTCCCTCCCATCTCATCGGAATATCTTGCGATTTGACCGCGATTAGACTCATCATACATTGACATGTAAAAGTCTGTTGCTTCTTCTGTTTTACCATTTACATCACCAACAAAAAGAAGAGCCGGAATTATAAACGGTCTATCGTCTCCGGATGGATCTGATAATATTAATTGCCATGAGACTCCAAATTTATCCTGCACCCAACCATATTTTTCACCAAACGGATATTTGTCCAACGGCATCAAAACGGTACCACCTTCGGATAATTTCTTCCAAGTTGAGTCCAATTGTTCAGCAGCATTTTCATCCTTAGAAGGATCGAAGTTTAAGAAAAATGAAATCGATGGATTGATTTCAAACATTGGTCCTCCGTTTAATGCCAGAAATTTATAACCCTCTAACTCAAATTCCATTGTTAATACACTCCCTACCTGACGACCCGAAGCTTTTGCGGATGCTTCATCATATTTTATTACTTTTCCAAGTTTGGTGTTTGAAAAAATCGATAAATAAAAGCTTACTGCTTCTTCTGCATTATCGTTGAACCATAAACATGGTACAATTTTTTGTTTATTCATTGTCTCTGTCCTCCCATTCTCATCTATAGTATTGCGCGTTATTTTTGAATCTGTTTCTGATTTTATTATAGACACCGAACTAAAAAAGAATAAAATCGGTATCGAAAAAGATAAAACTAATCTCAACTTATTAATTATGTGTTTTTTAATTTGCATGATTCTCTCCTACATTTTTTACATATAACTAAGATACTTTTTTGATAATCAAATGTGTGGCGTTCTCAGATGGTATATGTTCGGTGCATTTATAGCCCAACGAGTTCAAATTAATATCGGCGAAAAGATTCTCACCGGATCCAAGAAAAACGGGAGAACTAACGAGATGTAATTCATCAATTAATTTTTCTTTTAGATATTGACGAATTACATTTACTCCCCCGCCAATTCTTACATCTTTTCCTTTAGCAGCATCAAATGCAAGTTCAAGTGCTGAATGAATTCCATCTGTAACAAAATAAAAAGTAGTTCCACCTTTCATTTCAATTGGTTCACGCTTATGATTTGTTAATACAAAAACCGGGACATGGTACGGAGGATTATCACCCCACCAACCTTTCCAATTTTCATCTTTCCAAGGTCCGCGAAATGGACTAAACATATTTCTTCCTAGAATCCATGCACCGATGTTTTCAAACCCTTTAATTGCAAAATCGTTATCAATTCCGGTTGTACCGTCATTTTTCCCGAGTACATTTTTTTGAAAAGTTTTGGTTGGGTAAAACCATTTATGTAATTCCCCACCGCCAACACCCAAGGGATTTTCAAGACTTTGATTTGGACCGGCTCCAAAACCATCGATTGATAATGCGAAACTTGCAACTCTTAGCTTTTGCATATAAGATGTTCCAAATTAATAAAATTTTTATTCGGGCTCATAATTCAACAGCACGATTCCGCTGTCGTAAGTAACTGCTTTTTTGAGTTGCAGTTTTCGAAATTCGTGCATACTACTAAAGATTGATTCTCCTTTACCTATTGCAACAGGATTAATAAAAAGGTTCAATTCATCAATTAACCCTTCTTTTATTAATGAAGCAACAAATGAAGTTCCGCCGTAAACGACTATATCTTTTCCATCCTGGTTCTTAAGTTTTTTTACTTCTTCTACTAAATCGCCTTTTGCAAGCTCTGTGTTTTCCCAAATAGATTTGTTCAATGTCTTTGAGAAAACGATTTTCTTCTGACCGGCTTTTATTCTGGCTACTTGATACATCGTTGACTCAGGTCTCAATAAGGTATCTGTCCAATACGGAATATAGTCGACAGCTAATTTTCTGCCAATTAGTTCTGTGTCGCAACTGTTAGCCAATTCAAGTACATCATGTTTTATTTCGTTCCAAGCCCAAGTAACCCACTTTTGTTCATCGTTTGGACCAGTCGAAACGAATCCGTCAAGCGTCATCTGCATCTGCAATTTTAATTTTCGCAATATCATATTCCTTTGCTACTAGTTTTTTTTGGTTTATAATTATGAAGCACTATGCCGCAATCAAATATAATAGATTTTTCGAGTGTTAGATTTTGACTATTCTCGAGTTCTCCAAAAATTGATAATCCTTTACCAATTGCTACCGGATTGATAAATAAATGATATTCGTCAATCAGATTATTTTTTACCAGCGATGAGACAAAGCCGGCACCACCGTAAACAATAATATCCTTACCATCTTGTTTTTTTAGTTGATTTATTTCGGTTACCAAATCACCTTTTGCAAGAACCGTGTTATTCCAAGGGGAATTTTCAAGTGTTTTTGTAAAAACCACCTTTGGTGTTTCAATAAAAATTTTTGCTGATTCATATTCGGGATTATCTTTATTTTCCAACACACTTGACCAATGCCCGATAAACCCGTCGGTCATTTTTCTGCCAAGTAATATTGTATCGATTGAATTCGTTAAATCACCAACAAAGTTTTTAATATCATCACTCCAATCCCAGGTCATCCAGTCTAGTTCTCCGTTTGGCCCGGAAACGAATCCGTCAATTGACATCTGCATCTGAAGTTTTAATTTTCTCATATTTTGCACCTTAAGATTTTTTAAAAGAGAGTCCATTTTCATTTAGTACTTTTTTCAATTTTGGAATTGAACTTGGACCCATTCCATGTAAGTTTATTATTTCATATTCTGTATATCTTGAAAGTTTTCTTAATGTTGTGATTCCTTTATTCTCCAATGCCCTTCTTGCGGGTGCGTATAGTAATGAAAGAAAACCCTCCTTTTGCTTACGTTCATTTTCGCAAATTGGACAAGTCGGGCAGTCGCTGCTTTTATAATATTTATGACCGCGACTGCAGATTTTGAGTTTTCGTTTTGACGAGGTCATATTATTATCGATATTTTAACCGGAATCATATAATGCAAATCAGTTCTCAGCTTTTGGTGGTGAGTAAATAACCATCCATTGCACACCGAATTGATCAGTTAAAGAACCAAAATAGTCACCCCAAAATTGATCATCCATCGGCATTTCAACTTTTCCTCCTTCTGAAAGTCCCGCAAATAATTTATCTGCTTCTTCTCTACTTTCGGCATCAATTGCGATATAGAAATTATTTCCAAAAACAACTTTCTGCCCAAAGGATTCAAGTGCATCGGTTGCCATTAAAAAATTTTGATTACCCATCGGAAGACCAATATGCATTACTTTCTGTTTTTCTTCTTCACTCAGTTTGGCAGCCATTTCTGTATCTTGGAAACGGAATATTCCTCCCAAAAAATCACCGCCAAAAACTTTTTTGTAAAAGTTGAATGCTTCTTCTGTATTTCCTTGAAAATTTAGGTACGGGTTTACTGATTTCATAATACTCACTCCATTATTTTATGATGATTATATTCGCCTAACGAATCAACTAACAACACAAATTTAAGTTCATGAATTATTAATCAATAGGGGTAAATACGGCAATCTTTAGGGTTGATTCCGACAATTTGTCTTTTTATTTTTTATTTACACAATTGGGGCGGAAAAATCATGAAACATATCTCAATCTTAATACCTCGCGGACATACAAGTCTAGTCAATATAGAAGGCGCACATCAGATATTCTCCAATGTTAATCAAATTCTAAATGAAGTTGGTAAAGATAAATTGTTTGATGTTCATCTAGTCGGAGTATCTAAAAACACCGAGCAGTCAACCGGTTTGTTTGTTGTTAAACCCGATTTGCTAATCCATGATGTAGAGAAAACAGATATTATAATTATTCCCGCGATTCATGGAGATCAATATAAAGCCGCTGAGAAGAATAAAGAATTTATACCTTGGCTGAGCAAACAATATAATAATGGAGCTGAGATTGCGAGTTTTTGTTTGGGTTCATTTTTCTTAGCCGCTACAGGATTATTGGATGGGAAACCAGCCACGACTCACTGGAGATTTGCAAACGAGTTTAGATCGATGTTTCCGCAAGTTAAGTTACTTGACGATAAAATATTAACCGAAGAAGCCGGAATTTATACAAGCGGCGGTGCATACTCGTATTTAAATTTAATTTTGTATTTAGTTGAGAAACATGCCGGGAGAGACATCGCAATTCTTACGGCAAAATCGTTTATGATTGATTTAGATAGATACAGCCAATCACCTTTCATTATGTTTAGAGGACAAAAAGAACACGATGACGAACAAATTAAAAAAGCTCAGGAATTCATCGAAAATAATTTTCAAGAAAAGATTACAGTCGGTGAATTGGCTTCCATGTTTGCTTTAAGCAGACGAAATTTTGAGCGGAGATTTAAGAAGGCTACAGCAAATACAATCAGTGAATACATTCAGCGTGTAAAAATTGAGGCAGCAAAAATGAATTTAGAATCATCCAGTCAAAATATCAGCGAAATTATGTATAAAGTAGGCTATAACGATAACAAAGCATTCCGGAGCACGTTTAAGAAAATAACCGGTCTTACTCCGGTTGAGTATAGAAATAAGTACAACCAATTTGCGGTTGCTCCGTAAAATTCATTGAATTAATTATGAAATGAATCGCGATTTTACATTTTCATCCGGGATCATGCAAGAATCCATCTTTCCGAACCATTTGTAACGATTATTGGCAATGAGATCATATAATAAATCTCGAAATTTTCTCGGAAGGATTTTCACAACACTAAACATTCTCCAATACCACTTAAGTTCTTTTATTATTTCAATTAGAGCATCCGATTTAATGTAAACAATATTTTCTTTAACCAGAATTATTGAGTCTATCTCCCCAGTAATATTATTCTTTGTAATTAGTTGTTGTCCAATTTCCGATTGCAAGGGAGCAAATTTGAAAATTCCATTTGGGTCTCTTTTAATCAAAAAATTTACACTTCCATTACAGAAATTACACACACCATCAAAAAGAATTATTTGTCCGGACTTTTTCATTTAATCATGCTCCCAATATTATTAATTATTCTTTGTGAAGAATATAATGTACTTGGGAATTAAGAATATTAGAGAATTCACTATAAGTTTCAGGTCGTTTTCTATTTAGATAAATCAACAATAATCCGGGTATTAGAAATCTTAGCTCACTTTTCATTCTTTCGGCTTCATCCATTTTTTTGATATTATTCTTTATGCAGTAAACCCATTCTTCCATTGTAAGTTTATCAAGAAAGTTATAGATCAAGTCCAAGGTTGGTTGTTTCTTTGAGATATCACTTTGTTTTTCAAGATAGAATAGCTCAAAAATTCCGGGATGTTGAACGAAAAAATTTGCATAGGCTTTTACGATTTCTTCAATTTTCTTTATTCCCCTCTCTGATTTTTTGGTTCTTTCTTTGATAAACTCTTCACACTCCTCTTGGAAATCTGTAATGCACTCAAAAATGAGTTCTTTTACATCATCAAAATAATTGTAAAGTGTGGCATATGAATAACCCGCTCTCTCTGCAATATTACGAACACTAACAACTTTTAATCCTTCACCCCGTAAAATATCTTTAGTAGCTTGAATGAAATACCCTTTCATTCGTTCTTCTTGAATGGAATTTTTGGCCATATTAACACCATAACAAATAATTAACAGTGTTAATTTATTAAATAGTGTTCACACTTACAATGAATATTTGGGAATTGGATTTTATTCCAGAAGTTTTTCAAGAATAGTGAGAAAGCTGTTTGTGCTCTATCTTGTTGATATTGAGTAAGTGATTTTAATTTCGCCTGTTTCTAATCTTCTAATTGCGATTAAGTCATCTGGATAATCATTATGGTAATTTAGGAATCCCACATCACCGGATTCATCTTTGATGTGTTTCTGATTCAATTCTTTTTCATAGAATTTAAGAATGTCTTCAATTTTATCATTTGTTACAAAAACTTGCTGACTGGCTCTGCCCATCTCTAATGATTCTTCCGGCAAATATATAGCATTGGGGTATAACGGAGCATATAACTTACCATGAGATTGTTTTTCCAAAGGAATATTCTTTCCGTACCTGTTTTGAATAAAATGAAATACACTGTTTCCCTTCTCGTCTTTGTAATTCATTTCTTTATTGATGGTTACGTAAAATTTATAGACTTCATTTTGACTTTTTTTGTAAATCCATGTAAAGTAGACATTGTACCCGGAATCTTCGGATTGAATAAATGCAGTACTGTTATTTTTCATTTTGGCAAAGTCTTTTACATCCGGTATATAATCTGATTCCTTAGCGCCGAGAACCTTTTTGTAATAAGCTACAACGTGCTCGTATGAAGCATCTGTTATAAAACCCTTCTTTTTTGTTTCGATAAAATTTAGTCCGAATAATTCAAAATGCAGTGCTTCGAACCCACCGTTTATTACAATCTGAGTATAATTTTCCGAATACTTGGCACCGGGCATTACTGGGATGTTTTCAATATCTGTTGGTAATTGAGCAAAGATTGAAGTCGTAAATAGAACTAAAGCCACCATTATTCGAACTATCGATATTTTCATTGATGCAGCTCCGTTCCCGATCATTAATAAATATGAAAACTTTTTAAACTAATTGTGTGAAATGAATTTTAAAACCGTTAAAACGGTTGATTTTTCTGTTACTATTCTTATTAACCGACGATTTAAATCGTGGGTTAGAGAAAAAGAGCTTTAATTTACGAACTGATTTAACAATTTTTCTTAAAGCCATTTCTATTTAGCACAACAGGTTTTTCAACTATGCATCAAAAATTAAATCGATTCAGACCGGAGGAAGTATCATGAAGACACTTCCTCCGGTTGAATAGTTTGGATGCCCTCCAAACCAACATTCACTTTATCATAAACTAATACTGCTGACCCGGAGAATAGAAAACATTTCCGTCATCTTTTAATCTTGCAAGCCATTCCATTCTCTCAGCAGCAGATAACAAAGTTTGCAAACATGCGTCGACCATTTGAAAAGCTGAGTAATCACCGGTTACATTATCCCCCATCAATTTAAATTGATCCTTTTCTTTCTGAACTTGTAGAGGTAATTTCTTCTTAATCATATAATCATTTACTTCATCTGTTATTAATATAATTTTTGCTTGATTTCCCGTAAAATATTCTACCGAAAGCTTCTCTGATAATTTTTTCAATTCGGCTGAAAGAACATCACAGCCTGTATCTCCAAGACCAGGATCACATTTGTAAGTTTGTTTCAGTTTATCAATTTCTGAATGTAATTTTTGATCGAATTCATTTTTGACGCTTGCTAATCTTGAATTCAATTCGATCTCTTCAGGTAATTCAACATCCGTCGAATATTGATTTTGCTCTGCTCTTCTTGCCATTTCCGCAGCCGACATATTCATTGCGCTCTTCTGATACTCCATTGCTATTTTCATAGCTTCGGCTTGAGACAAGTTTTCGTAATTAGCAGTATAATTCGGCATTCCGTCTTGTACTTCTTGTCTCAATTGATTCAATTCAGCAATAAAGTTTTCAATGTTAGTAGTGTTAATATCATTAGGCCAATTTGGAATTCTATTATAGAATCCATGCCATTGCTGTGCGGCAATTGTAAGTGTAAAAACGAACACAAATAAAAATATTTTGGGTTTCATATTTCCTCCTACACAGAACTCTCTTATAAATTAAAATTCTTTTTTAGGATTTTTGTGTTTTATAACCTTCAGGAACTCTAAACATACTTGGATCAACTTCTACATCTTCCTTAAAATCAACAGCTATTGTTTCGGAAATTCCAATTGAAAGTTCTGCTTTTGTATATAAAAGAATTCCATCACATCCGGCAAAAGTTGTTGTTCCCATACTTATAGTTGTGCTGTAAGCTTCGCAATCTTTTCCGAGTATGTTCATATTCGACTGTTTTTTGAATTTATATTTCTCCGCTCTTTTTGCATCATTTTTAAATGGATCAGGTTCAAATTTCATTTCAGTTCCGAATTTGCCGGGACCCATTATATAGAATACTTTTTCGTCTTCGCTGTATTTATTTTTTATGTACATATTTTCGCCATCGCTAAATTTTATTTCATCCAAAGAACCGTCTTCATTATAAGTTTCGCTTCTTTCTTTAATTCCGTAATCATCAAAGTAAACTATAATTTTTTGAGTGCCTATAATTCCTTTTCGTTCAAATGTTATAATACCGGATTTAATCGGATACTTTTTAGAAACTGTTACGGCTTTTGCTTCTGTCTCAATTTCACTCTGAGTCATACCCGTTGTTTCTTTCAATACTTTATCGGTATCGCTTGTTTTATCTGTTTGTTTATCTTCTCCGCAACCGATTATTACAAATAGTCCAATTAGTATTAATGCTAATATTTTTTTCATAACAAAAACTCCATATATTTTTTACTATAAAGTATAAAGAAATCCTATAAGCACCTTTATTGCATCGGTGGTTACATTTGCTTCATTATGGAAGGATGTATAAATTACTTTTCCTGCTCCGTGATTGAAAGTAACTGCCAATGGTTTATTAGTAAGATTATTGCCCATATAATCTGTATAATCGGCACTCAAAAGTGTTGTTACGGATTGACCAGCAAATGAAACTTCACCCCAACCACCAAGATCATAATCAATAACAACCGTTTCCTTTCCAATAAAGTTTTTAAGATTTTGATCGACAATTTTAGCAGTAATTACTTGACTCATCCCGGTAGTTTCAATCGTTAATTTATCTGGGAACATAAATTCAACAAACTCACCCGCCCAATCTGATGCATATATACTTCCACCGTTTTGAATATAATTCGTTAACGCATCCATACCTTGCCCGTCATAAATCAATATTTCATCAGCGCCGCAGTTAATAAAAATCGCTTTGTAATTTGAAAGTAAGGCTGTATTCCTTAAATCGAGTATGCCCAAACTATCTATAGAGTAACCGAGATTATTTCTAATGATATGCTGAATATTATCGTACAATCCGGAAACGAATCCAAGTTTACCGGATGCTTCTAACTGAGCCGCTGGAGCATTTACAGTCGCACCTTCGGTTACGGTTACTGAAACTATAGATTTGAATAATCCTTTTTGGATTAATAGATTTTGGCTACCTGTCGGAACACCGGATAAAGTGTACTTTCCTTCAAAATCCGAAAATGTTTGTGGAGAGTTGTTTAGATTTTCTACCGTAACGGAAGCACCTTGAATCTTCTCAAGTCCGTTTTTAGAAAACACTTGTCCCGATACCGTTCCCGTTCCGCCAGTATCCGGCACAACCGGGTTACTCTCGTCTTTACTGCAGCCACTAAAAACGATAAATAAAAATAGAACCAACCAAACAATATAATTTTTCATTTTTATCCCCATTTAGGTTAGTTTTATAAATTCAACGCGACGATTGTTTGCTTTCCCTTCCGAAGTATTATTTGGTGAAACCGGTTCACTTTCACCTTTACCATCGGTTTCTATTCTAGAAGCATCAATTCCAAATTGGTTAGCAAGTGCGTTCTTAACTGCCGTAGAACGTTTTTTTGATAATGTTAAATTCATGTCATCTGCACCGTCGCTATCTGTATGTCCGACAATCTTTATCCGTATAGACCCATTTTCCTTTAAAACGTCGGCTATCTCTTTAATTACACCATAAGATTCTGCTTTAATTACATCCGAACCTGAGTCGAAAGTAATTCCTCTTGTGACAAGTTTGCCTTCGGTAAGTAGACGGCTTCTTGTATCTGGTGCTCCGACAGCCAGTCTAAAATTACTGATCAATACCTTTTCAAGTGTACAAATTCTTAAATAATTTTCATCAAATTGTTTGGGAAGTGCTCGTGGAATATCAATTACTTTGTTCTCATTCACATAGATTCTCAATCGTTGTCCTTGTACCCAAATTGAATATCTTACTATTTTACCCGGATTAATTTCCGGTCCGACACCTTTCCCAACTTCACGCAACTCACCCTCTCCTCTATTGCTATAATTTCCTATTATAATATCTTCACCGAGGGCGTTAATACTAATTCCACCTTCACCCGGATAGTATGCGTCGCTTATGTAATCAGTATTATTTACATATAATTCCATCAACCATTCAATGTTGCCGGGATAAATCATATCAAATTCTATCGTAAAATTTTCCGGATAAGTGATACCAATTTCGGGAGAGTAATATGAATAATCTTCCACAAGTGTCAGCCATTTACCCGGTACGTTATTGACTGTTACAATTTCACCTGATGCTGTTGTATTCCACTTAAGCGGGAAATCACCAACCGGCACATCACTGAAATCATCGAAGAATATAACTTCTTCACCGGGAATAAAATCAAATTTGGAATATGTTTGGAAGTCTTGTTGCTGAGTTGAATTAACATTGATTTGATTATTTGTCTCCGCACTTTCTTCTTCAATCGGATTCCCATCTTCATCAAAACTTCCTTCAGCGGCATCTAATGTTTTATCAATACTTTCATCGATTTTCTGATTTGCTCTGTCCTCTGTCTTCTCTAGTACTTTTTGAGTTAGTTCTTTTAAGAATTGTGCATTAACCGGCACAATTAGCATTATTGAAATGATTAAAAAGATTAGTTTTTTTGCCATAACCTCACCTTTGGGAAATTGTAAGATAATTTTTGATATTCCTAACAATTTAAATTAGACATCAACATCCATAGTTAATTGTAAAAAATGGTCACTTGTATCTTAGATCAATTCGCAAGATTTTGAAATAAATAGTTGACCATTTTTTACAAGAGGATTTATAAACGATCTGATATTTTTTATTAATAAATAGAAGTAAAATTAATTGTGAGTAAGAATATGTTTAAGAAATTTGTATTCGGTGCTATAATCTTTTATTCTTTCATTTCTCTTATAAACGCACAAGGGAGTTATGATTATCTTGTTGAATATCTTCCTTCAGTTGAATCTTTTGGAAAATTTACACGAAGTGAAATCATTATTGATGATCCTTGTGAGCAGTGTTTGCCGACTGTAACAATTTTATATAACAATATAGGTCAAGGTGATATTGGGGAGGAGTTTACAGACTTAGGACAAACTATTAGTCTTTCTTTAACTGATTGTAAAGGTGCCAGTGAATATCTGAGTTCAATGTTAGAATTCGGATCAGAGTCACAGACTTACTTACTAGTAAAAAATAAGCATGAAGGTTGGAAAGAAATTGTCGAAAATGATTTTGGAATTCAACAATGTACTTATACTTTTTCTGTGGATGATCGTTTCTTAATTCAAATAAGCGGTGAGAAAGGCAATCTGACAAGTGAAATAGAATCCTTAATTAACAATATAGATTTGGAAAGATTAGAAAATTTTTAAATAAGTTTTTATTCAAGAGCGATTTGATTATTCTTCCCGGAAAATGTTTCAACTTTCCTCAGGTCTCTGCTGAAAAATTTCTTGGGCGTTTCACCAATTATTTTTTTAAAATCATTTATAAAATGAGCTTGGTCAAAAAAGCTTAATTCATAAACAATATCATTAAAATTTAGTTTTGGATTTCTTCTGTACATTTCCCAGACATGATTAACTCTAACAATACGCAACAATTCTTTTGCACTAATTCCGGTGCGACGTAAAAACTGTCTTCTAAAAGATCTATGATTCATCTTAATCTCTGATAAGAGCTCACATATTTTTTGGTTTTTAACGCTAGAGGTAATTTCCCGATATATTAAATCAACTTCGTCCAATTCATAATCTACTATAGGATAATTTTCGAGCAGATAATTCTCGAAAATTTTTATTCGCTTTTGGTTATTCTTTTCTAGTTTTAATTTGTCATACACATAATCGTTCATATAATCATCAAAATTGCTAAACAATTTATTTGGTATATTATCCATTCGAATACCAAATACTTTTGAAAAAACCGAAGTATTACAGTTTATAATTAAGGTCTCAAGTTCAGCTTCCGCTTCAAATATAAGGTTCATTTTAACCGGCATCGTAAAAAATCGATTAGGAAGCTTGAAACGTTCGGTTTCAGTTTTTATAAATCTTTCGCTCTCGGTAAAGTGAATGACAACTGCAGTATGCCCGTCGGGAATATATTTGTCCTCTAATTTTTTTTCATCAAGAGCGGTTTTAATTATAATATAATTTAAAACCAAAGCTGAACAACTTTGAGATGGTAAGAAAAATTGTGATTCCGGCATGATTATGATTTATATAAAATGTTTATGAATACTTAAGAAAAATTCTCAAAATTTTTGAACAAGAAAGTCATATATATAAATCAAGTTCGAAATAAGACTTTGATATTGCTATGAGTTAAATTATTTTTATTCTCCATGAAATACAATAGAAATAGGATGAATGATAGATAAAGCATCTGAGATTTTACATAGGACCTTTGGTTACAAGACATTTCGTCCGCTTCAAAAAGATATCATAAGTTCAATACTTAAAAAAAATGATACACTAGTAATAATGCCCACCGGCGGCGGTAAATCGTTATGTTACCAAATACCGGCTTTGATCTTTGACGGACTAACAATTGTCATATCTCCACTTATTTCATTGATGAAAGATCAGGTTGAACAATTAGTCGAGTTGGGAATAAGTGCGGTTTATTTAAATAGTTCTTTGTCGCAAATGGAATACACTAAAAACGTTAACGAAGTAACCAGCGGTAAAATCAAACTATTATATCTTGCACCGGAAACTTTATTTCTTGATAAAACAATATCACTATTAAAATCTCTTAAAATTGATTGCATAACAGTCGATGAAGCCCATTGTATTTCAGAATGGGGTCACGATTTTAGACCGGAGTATAGAAAGATTGTTGAAGTAAGAGAACTATTTCCAAAAGCAGTATGCGTTGCTGTTACAGCTACAGCAACACCCAGAGTTCAAAAAGATATAATAACATCTTTGAAACTAAGAAGTAATAAAAGTTTTATAGCAAGTTTTAACCGAGAAAATTTATTTTTAGAAATTGTTCCGAAAACTTCTGCACTTGAACAAACGATGAAATTCTTGAGAAAATATCCGAGGCAATCCGGGATAATTTATTGTTTTTCAAGAAAGCAGGTTGATTCACTTTATATCTCTCTACATAATGCTGGTTACTCCGTCAAGCCATATCACGCCGGATTATCCGATGAAGATAGAAAAGTAAATCAAGAACTATTTATAAAAGATGATGTCCATATAATTGTGGCAACAATCGCATTCGGTATGGGTATTAATAAATCCAATGTACGTTTTGTAGTTCATTATGATTTACCAAAGAATATAGAATCATATTATCAAGAAATAGGAAGATCCGGAAGAGACGGATTACGTTCTCATTGTTTATTGCTTTTCAGTTATGGTGATATTCAAAAAATAAGATATTTCATAAATCAAAAAGATGATCACGAAAGAAAAATAGCCGAGCGACATTTAACAGCTTTATTAAATTTTGCCGAAACCGGTGTTTGCAGAAGAATTCCACTACTCTCCTATTTCGGTGAAAAGTTTGAAACCAGAAAATGCGGAATGTGCGATAATTGCAATTCCAGCGAACGTGATTTGGTAGATGTAACAATTCCCGCTCAGAAATTTTTATCGTGCATTAAACGAACAAACGAATTGTATGGAGCAAACTACATTGTCGATATTCTTAAAGGATCAAAAGCTGCCAAAATTTTAGAAAATAATCATGATAAACTAAGCACTTACGGAATCGGGAATGAATATTCTAAAAAACAATGGTTGTATTTATCTCATCAATTCATTCACTTGAATTTAATACAACCGACTGATGAACATGGAAGTTTAAAACTAACCAATAATGCGTACAAAGTTTTAAAAGGTGAACTAACCGTTAACGGTAAAATCAAAGAAGATTTTGATGAAAAGTACGTTGACGAAAGAGTTGGGAATTATAATAGCGAACTATTTGAATTACTTAGAATGAAAAGAAAATCAATCGCAGATAAACTTAGTTTACCACCATATGTAATCTTCTCCGATAAAACATTAACAGAGATGGCAACTTTTCTACCGGTTAATAAAAAAGAAATGCTGCAAATTCATGGACTCGGTGAAATTAAATACGAAAAATACGGTTACACTTTCCTCAATATTATCATCGAATTTTGTGACGAGAATAATTTGAAATCGGATGTGAAGAAAATTATTGTAAAAAGTGAACCAAATAAAGTTCGTTCGTTTCATACAACGGGGGAAAAATTTAATTCGGGCAGATCGATAAGTGAAATATGTCAAGAAACAAAGTACAAGAAGAGTACAATCTTCGGTCATCTTTTAAATTTCTTATCAGAAAATAAAATTAATAATCCGGAAAGATTATTGGAAGAATCAAATCTTTCGGAAGTTAAAATAAAGCTAGTCCTGGATAAGTTTGATGAACTTGGAACTGAGCAACTCTCACCAATATTCGAAGCGTTAAATAAAAAAATTGATTATAATGAATTACATCTGCTCCGTATCTATTACATTGCATCGAAGACAAAATAAGAATAGAATCACTTACCAATTATTTAATACAGCCCAAAATATACACCACTTACTTTTTTCATATATTTGACAGTGAATTGCAAGTAATTAGTTATTTATTAATACTATTAATTATGAAATCACCAATATCAACGGAAATGAAAAAATCGTTACATGATTTTGTAAACAAGTTTATTCAAACCGATGATGAGTTATTTGATACAATCTTCAACAATTTTGAATATTATAAAGTTGCTAGAAAAGAATTACTGCTTGAATCCGGAAAAGTAGCTGACAGAATTTATTTTTTACCGGAGGGTTTTGTTAGATTTTTTCATACCAAAAAAGATGGCAGCGAAGTAACTAATGATTTTTATTTTGCACCGGGATTTATCACTTCGTTCACAAGTCTTATCGAACAAAAACCATCAATAGTAAATATACAAGCTATGGTTAAAATGGATTTACTTTATATTAAATATAAAAATCTCATTGCACTGTATGATCAAGAGCATAAAATTGAAAGATTAGGACGACTTATAGCCGAACAAGTTTACATTTCTTCCGAAAAACATCTATTTAGTTTTCTTAATGATTCACCGCAAGAAAGATATGAATGGTTAATACGCGAATATCCCGAATACATAAAAAATATACCTCTGCATTACCTTGCATCATTTCTTGGAATAACACCCGAATCACTCAGCCGCATCAGAAATCGCACTTAAGAATAATTTCTTAACTTAAGTCAAGGTTTTTATCCTCGATTACATATTAGCTTTGAAGTGTCAAAAATAACTTTACAACCACGAGGATGAAATGAAAACAACTAATATTTTACTACTCTTTTCTTTTGCTGCAATACTCTCAAGCTGTGCTTCACTTACCAGAGAACATTTTAAGGAAAATTTACCTAACCCCTTGGAAAAACTTGTTTATTATGCATCACTTGCCGGAAACTCACATAATACTCAACCTTGGATAGTTGAGATTGAGAATGATACTACAGTTCATATTATTGCCGACTTTTCCAGAAAACTTCATATTGTGGATCCCGATTCAAGAGGATTATTCATTTCACTAGGAGCTTTTATAGAGAATTTCGAAATTGCGGCTGGCAGTCTCGGTTATAAAGCACTGGTTGAAATTACAGCTAAGCACAAAAATGATCCGAACGTTGCTACAATTCGAATAAGCAAATCAGCAGTAACCGGTTATGCTTTGAATATAATTGAGATGCGAAGAACTTTGCGTACTCCTTTTCGGAATGATGAGATAACAGCAGAACATTTGAATAAACTTATTGATACAGGAAGCAAGGAAATATTCTTTTTTAATGCTTCATCAACTGAGGGGAAATTTATTGCAGATCAGACTCTTGCAGCTTACAGCCAGCAAGCAAAGGATGATCAAGCAAAACAAGAACTATCAAACTGGATAAGGTTTTCGAATAGCGATGTAAAAAGATATCGTGACGGACTTACTACCGCCGGTATGGGGATTAACGGAATCGGCGGATTTTTTGTTCGAAACTTCTATAAACCGGAAGATTCAATGAAAGATGGATTTATTGAGACCGGAATAGAAAAAGTAAAAGAGCAGACCGAAAATTGCGGTGGATGGATTGTAATTACTCAAAATGAAGATACTCCGCAAAAGTGGATTGAAACCGGGAGGATATACCAAAAGCTGAATCTTAAATGCACAGAATTAATGATCGGTTTTCATCCGATGAATCAATTGATAGAAGAAGATAATTTTGAAAAATCTGCAAACAATAAATTGTGTTTACCCGGAGTATTACAATTTATTGCTCGCATCGGGTATGTAGATTCTTATCCTCAAGCCATTAGTGTAAGAAGACCAGTAGGAGAAATATTGATATACAATAAAGTGAAATAGATTTATAAGCTGCCTAATTTAACCAAGTGTAAAACCAATTATTTTGATGAATTAAAAAAAAATGCCCCGATAATTCTCGGGGCATTAATTAAAGGATTCTTTACCAATAACGGATTACTCAGAAGTTTTTGGAGTTTCAGTTTTAGTCGGTGTTTTGAGTTCTTTATCAATAATGTTTCCATCTACGTCAATTTCATGAATATCATATCCAAACTCCTTAAGTTTTTCTTCGTATTGAGTTTTATCACCAACAACAATCCAAACAAGATTGTCGGCGTTAAGAGTTTGTTTTGCAGCGTCCTGAACTTCATTAAGATTGAGATTTTTCACTCGGCTGCTGTATGTGCTAAAGTAATCCATAGGAAGATCGTAGCGAACAATATCAGCAAGTGAATTACCGACAGAATTATTTGTCTCCCAACTACCCGGTAAACCTAAAGTATTATTAAGTTTTATTTTATTGAGTTCATCTTCTGTAGCTGGAGTAGTGCTAGTAAATTCCTTAACCTCTCTCAAAACTTCAGCAAAAGATTCTTTGGTTTTGTCAGATTGTACCATTGCAAATACAATGAAAGGACGTTGACCACGCGCACCAAGGATTAAACTTTGCGAACCGTAAGACCAATGTTTATCTTCGCGTAAATTCATATTAATTCTTGAAGTAAAACTTCCGCCAAGAATGTCATTCATTGTTTCTATTTCAAGATTATTTTCTACTCCTCTTCCTGGTACAAGATGACCGGAAAAAATAATTGATTGCGGAGCACCGGTTTTGTTCATCATGTAAACAACCGGCTTTTCTACACTTTTAACCTCGCTAATATTCTTCTTTGGAACCGTTCCTTCTTCCCAATCACTAAAATGTTTTTCTAATTTTGGCAATAACTCTGCCATAGAAATATCACCTGTAGCTATAATTGTGGCATTATTGGGTTTGAACCATGTTTCGTGAAATTTTACCAAATCATCCCGTTGAATTTTTACTACGGTTTCTTCGTAACCTGTTCCACTGAAAGGTAAACCGTAAGCATGATCCTTACCATAAATAAGTCCGGGAAATGTTCTTAATCCCATTTGAACAGGATTTGATTTCTCTCTCTGAATCTGTGCAATTTTTTCTTTCTTTAATCTATCTAATTCAGATTCGGGAAATGACGGGTTAAGAATTACATCGGCATACAATTCAAGCGAGAGATCTAGTTTTTCTTTCAGAGAGGACATGTTGACAAATGACATATCCAAATTAGAATTGGTGCCAAGATTCGCACCAAGATTATCCAACATGTCACTAATCTCAAGGGATTTTAATTTTGCTGTTCCTTCATCAAGCATAGCCATAGCTAATCCGGCGGTACCGGGAATCGCAAATTGATCTGCAGCATAACCGGCATCAACCAATAAACTCAAATTAACTAATGGAACAGAAGATCTTTGAGCAAGCATTACCTTCAAACCATTTGATAAAGTTGCTGTCTGAATTTCCGGGAAAGATACATCCGGAGGAGTTCCGGTCTCGGGAAGTTTTGATCTATCAGCACCAACCGCAAGTTCTTGATAATTTGGAAACGGATGAACTTCTAAAATATATACACCATCACTTAACCATTTTACCGAAGCATCTTTAATATCTTTTACCGTTGCATGAACTACATAACCCAAATATATTTTATAATGATCAGGATTTTCTCCGAAAACTTGAGATTGTGCAAGAATATCGGATTTACCGCCAAACCCGCCAATCCTTTCAATACCACGAACAAAGTTTGCAACATGTTTGGTTTTTACTCTCTGCAATTCTTCTTCAGTTGGTCCCTCTTGCAAGAATTTGGCTAATACTTCGTCAATTGCTTTTTCAACTTCTGCTAAATCGCCATTCGGTTTAACAGTTGCGTGAATATTAAATTGACTACCTATTTCACCCGGAGAATAATAAGCTGCAACATCCGTGGCTATTTGATCTTCATAAACTAATTTTTTGTACAAACGAGAAGATTTGCCCGAGGCTAAAACATCGCTTGCCAAATCAAGATAAGCTAATTCTTCATTACCCCATTCCGGTACATTCCATACTTTATAAACTCTAGCTTGAGGAACTCTGTCTTGAACAATTTGTCTTTTCGATCCTTCCATTTTTGCAACCCATGTATCGTATTTTGCAATCGGCGGACCGGCAGGAATGTCACCAAAATATTTTTCAACTTTTTCTTTTGCCACTTCGGGTGTAATATCACCGGCTACAACTAAAACTGCGTTCGCCGCACCGTAATAAGTTTTAAACCATTCATGAACATCTTCTAAAGTTGCGGCATCCAAATCTTCCATCGAACCGATAACAGACCATGAATACGGATGACCGGCCGGATATGTTCCTTTTGTGATTAATTCCCAAGCAACTGCATAAGGTTGATTTTCACCTTGCCGTTTTTCATTTTGAACAACACCGCGTTGTTCATCAAGTTTTTCTTGTGTTACAGCACCAAGCAAATGTCCCATCCTATCGGATTCCATCCACAATGCTAAATCGACCGCAGAAACCGGTACATTTTGGAAATAGTTTGTTCTATCATTACTTGTAGTTCCGTTTAAATCGGTAGCGCCGACTCTTTCCATAACTTGAAAATAGTCATCGTCAAAATTCTCACTTCCGTTGAACATAAGATGTTCAAATAAGTGAGCAAAACCGGTCTTCCCAACCTTTTCGTTTTTTGAGCCGACATGATACCAAATATTTACCGCAACAATAGGTGCTTTGTGGTCTTCATGAACAATTAATGTCAGTCCATTATCAAGCACATATTTTGTGTATGGAATTTCAATTTCGGAAATGTTTTGTGCTTTAATAATTGCTGTGAAAAGAAGGAGAGTTAGTACAAAGAGAAAAAATGAATTCTTTTTCATTTTTGTTCCTTTTTTATGAATGAATGTAGTTTATCCAAGTTTTAGACGCAGCAAAGTCCGGAAAGATTTATCCTTATAGCAAATATTTTCAACAAAAATTTATTATTTGATTGATTTTACTTACCAAAAAGATTCTGCCCAAATATTTTAAATGACGGGGCTTTGTAATCTTTAGGGAGATAATCTTCCGGAATTGTTGTTTGGTTGCCATCACGCATTGCTCCATAATGCGGTGACATAATTTCAACACCGGCTTCATTAAACTTATCTTGAATCGCCGCATGAAGCAATGAATAAATAGATGCCATTCGCTCCGGATGACGCGTATAAGCATTTAGTTCATATGAAACATAAAAATCATCCAAACTTGTCTGAAGTACAAATGGTTTCGGATCTTTGAGAATAAATTCATTTTCGTTACAAGCCGAAATTAAAAGTTCATGAACCTTCTTCCACGGAGCATCATAACCGATTGTTACTGTTGTATGAAGTATCAAACCCTTTTCAGCAGCAGAGGAACTGAAATTAATAATATGACTTCCAAGTACCATTGCGTTCGGAATTGTAATATCGACATTCTTAGTGGTTTGAATTCTTGTAACTAACAAAGTTTTTTCGATTACATCTCCCATTGTTTCTGCAATTTTAACTCTATCTCCTATTTTAAATGGACGCATGTAAGTAATTACAATTCCCGAAACCATATTCGCAATTGCGGATGATGAACCGAATGAAAAAAGAATACCTAGGAAAACTGAAATCCCTTGAAAAAATGGAGAGTCTGAACCGGGCAAATATGGGAAGATTACAATAGCTGCTAAAATTAAAATTAAGAAACGAACTATTTTAAAAGTTGGGATTGCCCATTCCCTATAGAATCCCGGAATCTCCAAATTACCTTTATCGATCTCATTAAATATCACCTTCACAAATTTTATCAAGTATGAAAAAACAAATGAGAGAACTATTATAAAAAACAAATTAGGCAAGAATTTCAGAAATGAAGTAAGTGCAACAGTAAGAGGATCTAGGATGTAACTTAATAAGGTCTCAGCCCATGTCTCTGTAAAATCAAACAGACTGAAGACAATTGTGATATACATGTAAAATAATATTCCGAATAGAACAAATCGTGCAACCCGAGTAAAAAATAAAAGTATTTCAACTGTTCTATCGGCTGAGAGTATTTCGAAGGAACGGATTTTCACCGACTTAATTTTTATTCCTTTCCAACTTTGATATTGAGTAGTAAGATATACTACAAATGCATTTATTCCTTTGATTATTGAATATGCTAGAGCGGTATAAAAAATAAATAATGCTATTCCTTTAATTATCGGCTGTATATTGAGATTACTAATGAATGGCCATAGCTCTGATGTTTTTAAGAAAAAGAGATAAATAAAAAATAGAGTTAGCGCAAACCTTAACCCGGTTGATAAAACCTTAAGAGTCTTAATTAGATATTCATGCTTGATAATTTTTTTATTCTTAATTACTATTCTATCACTTAATGATTCGTCAAGTGTTTCAATTCTTTTGGTGATTTTGGGGAATAAGAAACTTAATAACCATAGAGACAAACCGAGTGCAAGCAGATAAACTAATGTGATGATTGCATTTTTAAGAATTTTATCCTGTGCATAATTTTTTCTTTCCTTTTTAATTTTTGCGACTATTATATCCGCATATTGAGCTGCCAAAGAGTCAATTGTAATTGATGTATCGGGATTATCAAAATAATAGAACCCCATAACAACCTTACTATCAATAGTTAGAAGAAGGTGATCGCCTTGGTCCACTATTCGAACCGAATCGAGTCTGAGGTTCTCGTCTTCAGCAATTTTTGAAAGCGAATTATTTATTTCAGCAGCGCGTTTACTCGCGCTAAATTCTCCAATACCTTTATCAATATAGAAAAGCGTATCTCTTTCAAGTATAACCGGATATTTTGTGTTATCGTTAGAACTTTCTTGTGCGGAGTTTGAAAGAACAATTACAAATAAAATTGATAGAAAGCCGAATATCCTTTTCACATTGTCCTCAGAATTATCTTCTCGAAATTAATTAAAACAAAAATGACAAATCATAAATTCCAAAATAATTTTTAGGTAGAGATAGTTACGACATGAATTTGTTTATAGAATGACTTTAATATATTCTTAAAAGGAAGCACAAACAATTTCCTCTTCCCAAATTACGGATTGTGCTTTGAACATTTCTTTAAATCCGTCAATCACCGCTTGAATCTTATCTGACTTATTCTCCTCGTAAGGATATAAATGAATTATAACTTTGCCGGGTTCTTTAACTATCAATTTATCCGGTCTGAGCCATTGACCATATGTATCGATAACAGTCATTCCTTCCGGTAGATTTGGAGTTACAACTTCATCAAGAAATTGTTGCCATTGTTCATCTGATATTATCCCGCCGGGAAATGAAGTTCCAAAATAGAGAGTTGCCTTATTGTACTGAGTGAGACCTTCGGGGCATTGAATAAGATTATGAGTAGAACATGAAACAAGCAGCAATACTGATAGAAGCAGTGCGAAAAATAAATTTCTGCTGTATATACTTTCCACTAATTATCACCTGCTAAATTTGAGTTTATTTTATTAATCAACCTGGATCGTGAGCGTAGCACTTGCATTAACGTTTCCGAACGTTGAGGATTGTGAATTAAGACTATCAGCGAGAAGTGAATCGGCAAGAAATATTTTTACATCAACCGAAGCGAATGCATTTCTTGTTATAGGTGAATAAAAACCGCTGCAAGAAGCAGAAAGATTAATAACTGATCCGCTGTCTATTGCAACAGTTAAATCTAAACTGGAAGCTCGTAGTTCAGTTGTTCCACCGATATTATTTGTATAATTAATCACCGGACTTGAATTATTCGAAGAACTTGTCATCCCCACAACATATCGGATATTTCTTGTCGGGATAGGATCATCTGGTTCGATTGGAGTATCAACCAACTCACATGATAAAAATGCTATACTTATAAGGAATAGGAAAATAAGTTTATTAAGTAATTCTTTCATGATCCAATCTCAACTGTAAATTAATGAAGAAATACTCTCAATGGACTATCTTCTTTAATCAAGTTATTAAAATCATTATAAGGAATAAATAATTCTGTCGGACCAACAGCATAAGCAGTTATTTCATAATTATTGTAATAAAACAAAAGCCCTTCCTTTTGAATTAAGAAATTATCATTCAATCTGAATTGCCCATTTTCAAACCAGTAACCAGCCTCGTTTAAATCGGCATCACTTGCCAATTGTTTTTCTTTCCGGAATATTTGCTCGGCAATTTGTGTAAGTTTTTCGATACCGTTATCAATTATTAACTCTTCCAGTGTGATTACGGAATTATTTGTCGTTGAATAATTTGAATAGAATAAGGTAGAATTCGGATGAGCACCGCCTAAAAATGTCATTTCAAATTTTGATATCGAAAAAATTCCGAGAGTATCTGTTTCAACTTTCACTTCTCTTTGAAGTGAATAGACGTAGCGAACGTCGGGAAATTCTGTAACCAAATCTTTATACTCTTGATATAAAGTATCCTTTAATTCATCAAAACTTTTAAATGTACCGTTGATATAATATTTGCTCAATAAAAATGAATCGATTTCTGAATTGAGTCTTGCTGCAAAAATTGAGTCTGTCGGATTAACAATATTAATAGAATTTAATTTTATATCGACTGCCCCTTCATGCCCTTCAACTTTTAGAGTTGCTTTTTGCTGATCATCAGTATAGTTGACACTTGGGAATTCATCCTTCTTTCCGCAAGCGAAGAGGAATAATATTATAACTAAAGTAACTATATTTTTCTTTGTCATTTCTTCTCCGATAAATATTAAATCAGATTACTTCAATAAAATCATTTTACGGGTTTGGGTAAAATCTCCCGATTCAAGTTTATAATAATAAATTCCGCTTGAAAGATTTTCAGCATTAAAATTAATTTCATAATAGCCGGGAGTTTTATGTTCGCTTACCAATGTCTTAATCTCTCGTCCAATAATATCATATACGATTAATTTGGTTTGTAGGGGACGAATATATTCGTCTCCTACGTTCGGTATTGTAAATTCTATCGTTGTACTCGGATTAAACGGGTTCGGATAATTTTGTGATAAAGAAAATTTAGTCGGAACTTGGTTGTCTTCAACATTACTAGTACTTTCTGTAGTAAACAACCAAACTTCAGAATATGGTGTTTCATATGTATCTGTTTCACAAGCAACTTTCCAATAATATCTTGTGTTAGGATTTAAACCCATAACTTGAACTTCTGTATCGGTTATTCCGGATTCGTCAAAAACTAATCTGGATTCTGCAAAATTCGGTAACGTTGGAACGATTTGAACTCTATAGGAAACAGCACCTTCAACCGGTTCCCAATTTAATAATGGATTTACCGATATATTTGTTGAAGAATTTTCGGGTGAAACAAGTATTGGAGGAACTATTGATGTTACAAAACTTCTTGTATCGGAATATTCACTAAACTTAGCTCCGTTATTACTTCGAACTCTCCAATAGTACGTTTTCTCTCCTAACTCAACATTTGAATACATAATTGAATTATCATTTCCGGTTACTGCAAAACTATCCGCAAAAACAATTTCATTGAAAGCCTCATCTCGAGCAATTTCTAAAAATGTTAAAACGGCATTCTCGATCTGAGACCAAGAAATACTCGTGTTTCTTTGAAAACCATTAAACCCATCAACGGGACTTATCATTGCGGGAACATCCGGAACACTTTCATTAACGCCGAGTTTTGAGATAAACATTTCAATTTTTTCCAGCGGATTATCGTTTCCGTCACGAGGAGAACTTTCAATATCATAAGCAACATCCATTCCTTCAACCACAACTCCATATGCTGTATAGTTTCCGTCTAATCCGGTATTATTAAAAGTATTAATATAAAATTGAGAGGTCGCACTGTTAATATCAGTGTCTCTTGCAGCGCCAATAATTCCGATTCTATGTGAAACTTTACTAAATTCGGCAAGAACTGTTGCTTGAGTCGAATCACCTTCACCCCAAGTATTTCTTGGACCATTTTTAGAATTCGGGTCTCCTCCTTGAATAACAAAGTTAGGGACTACTCTATGCCAAGCGGTACTATCATAAAATGATATTGCAACAAGACTGTCAAAATTTGCAACGTGAAGGGGTGCTACATAAGGAAATAATTCAATAATTATATCACCGATATAAGCACCTGCTCTTTCGTTTCTGATTTTATACTGCGGTCTGCCCTCTTGCGCATAAAGTACATTCGCTGAAAGGATAACAATTATGATTAAAGACAATATACTTTTTTTCATTTTGCCCTCGTTTTCATATCTATATAATTTGAGTTCATTGCAATTTGATAGCACTTTCATAAAAATTATAATCAAGAAAAAAGGGATTTACAATAAAATGCAAATCCCTTTCATTAAATACAAATGCAAAATAATAGTTCACTAGATATTATCGATAATATTATTCAGTGTTGCACTCGGTCTCATTTCCTTTTCGGTCAGCACCGGATCGGGTGAAAAATATCCACCTATATTTACCGGCTTACCCTGAGCTGCCAGTAATTCATTGTTTATTGCGGTTTCATTTTCTTTCAACTGTTTAGCAATACTTGTAAATTTTTCTTTCATTTCTTGATCATCATTCTGTTCGGCTAGTGCTTCAGCCCAGTAAAAAGTCAAATAAAATGAACTTCCTCTATTGTCTATTTCGTTTACTTTTCGAGAAGGGGCTTTTTCGTTTTCCAAATATTTACCGACAGCTTTATCGAGCGTATCGGCAAGAATTGTGGCTTTTTTATTTCCGGTTTTTTCGGCAGCGAGTTCTAAAGAAGGTACTAAAGCACAATATTCACCGAGAGAATCCCAACGTAAGTGACCTTCTTTCAAAAATTGCTGAACATGTTTTGGTGCAGAACCGCCGGCTCCGGTTTCAAACAATCCACCGCCATTTAACAATGGTACTATTGAAAGCATTCTAGCACTCGTTCCTAATTCCAATATGGGGAAAAGATCGGTTAAATAGTCACGTAAAACATTTCCGGTAACAGAAATTGTATCAAGCCCTTTTCGAACTCTTTGTAATGTATATTTCATTGCTTCTACCGGTGCAAGGATTTTAATTTCCAATCCGGTTGTATCATGTTCTGGCAAATACTCATCTACTTTTTTGATTATTTCCTTATCGTGACCACGATTTTCATCTAACCAAAATATTGCCGGTGAACCGGAAGCTTTAGCTCTTTTAACAGCAAGTTTAACCCAATCTTTAATTGCTTCATCTTTAGTTTGACACATTCTGAAGATATCACCTTTCTCAACATCTTGTTTAAGAAGAATATTGCCATCTGTATCAACTACTCGAATAATGCCTGCTGATTTTGCTTCAAATGTTTTATCGTGAGAACCATATTCTTCGGCTTTCTTTGCCATCAGACCGACGTTTGCAACATTACCCATTGTAGCCGGATCAAATTGACCGTTCTTTTTGGCATCTTCCATAATTTCTTTATACATAGTTGCGTAGCATCTGTCGGGCACCATCGCAATAGTGTCTTGAAGTTCATCTTTTTTATTCCACATTTTTCCACCATCACGAACGACATTCGGCATAGAGGCATCCACTATAACATCATTCGGGACATGAAGATTGGTAATTCCTTTACGAGAATCAACCATTGCAAGTTCGGGTTGATATTCGTAGACCTTATTAATGTCGGCTTCAATTTCGGCACGTTTATCTTCAGGAAGTTTACTAAGCTTTGCCAACACATCGGCTAAACCGTTATTAACATTTGCACCGATTTCTTTCAATGTTACGGCATGTTTTTCTAAAGCATCTTTGAAATAAACCGAAACCGCATGACCGAACATAATCGGATCGGATATTTTCATCATAGTTGCTTTTAAGTGAAGTGAAAGTAATACATTATCCTTTTTAGCTTCTTCAATTTGTTCGGCATAAAATTTCCTTAGTGCGGCAACGTTCATTACAGAAGTATCGATAACTTCACCTTCAAGGAGAGATAATTTTTCTTTTAGAGTTTCCGAGTTACCGTTCTTATCCACAAATTCAATTCTTACATCGCAAGGTTTATTAACCGTAGTTGAATTCTCTGTCCCATAAAAATCCTTTTCGGTCATATGAGCAACACGAGCTTTTGAACCGGATTCCGGCCAAGGTTTCATCATTTTGTGAGGATTTTTCTGGGCAAATCTTTTAACCGAAGCTGCCGGTCTGCGGTCTGCATTACCTTCGCGTAATACCGGGTTTACGGCAGAACCAAGAACTTTTGCAAATCTTTTTTGAAGTTGTTTTTCTTCTTCCGTTTTCGGTTCTTCGGGATAATCAGGTATATCATAACCCTGGCTTTGTAATTCTTTAATTGCGCCTTGAAGCTGAGGTATTGAGGCGCTTATATTCGGAAGCTTTATAATATTAGCATCGGGAGTTTTTGCAAGTTCACCTAACTCCGTCAAATAATCCGAA
The DNA here is from genome assembly GCA_030584085.1 of Melioribacteraceae bacterium. Classification (NCBI taxonomy): domain Bacteria; kingdom Pseudomonadati; phylum Ignavibacteriota; class Ignavibacteria; order Ignavibacteriales; family Melioribacteraceae; species Melioribacteraceae bacterium. The sequence goes on along the minus strand of CP129490.1, from coordinate 1,528,759 downwards.
ATTTTTTGGTCATCTTTTAATTTATCCGGAAAGTTTGCAATTATTCTTCCGGCAAGTGAAATATCTTTGGTTTCAAATTCGATACCAGTTCCCTTTGCAAAGGCTTGAACAACCGGTAATAAGCAATAAGTTGCTAGTGCAGGTGCTTCGTCAATTTTAGTCCAAATAATCTTATAATTTGCCATTCATACATCCTATATTTATACAAAGTTAAATAAATTAGTTAAGCGGAATGAATTGTCTTCATTCAAAATTAGAATTGAAAATTACGCATCTTTGAGGTGAATTAAAAGATTTTCTATTGCTACAAGTTTATCAGGGATATGTTATCTGCTATTTGATCCGAATAATAATTCCCGCAATAAATTTGAAGCTCAGAGTAAGATTTTATTGAGTTCTTTCTAAGAATCATTATTTTACAGATGAATTTCGGAGAATTATTTTGATCGTAGATGAACCACTTGACTATTGCAGAGTGAAGAAAATATCGGAAAAAGGATATGGATTTTTAACAAGTCTGTATTATTCCGAAAATGTATTTTTCCATTTTAACGGAATAAAGGATCCGGTAGTTAAAGATAAGTTAGAAAAGATGAAACGTGGTGAGATTTATTTTTATTTCACATCTACGGCAAAGAATAATAAAAGAAGAGTTTACAAATTATGGTTGGACATATCAGAAGTAGAAAAAGAATTGATACCGGATTTTGTTAAAAAAATAATTGAAGAATTTATATTCGGAAGAACTAATCCCTTCGAGGTCGCGTACGTTATCAGACAATTGAGAGAAAATTCTAAAATGGATTTTGATTCATTTGAGAAGATTTTAGGTTCAGATAAGTTATTAAAAACTCCTTCAATATTATTGGCAATGCTGACAGAAAAAGAACTCAAAAATAAGAATACGATTGAAGAACTTGTCGAACAACTCGAATCTCAACAAATCAATAATGATGAATGGATAAAATTAATAATCCGTAAATTGGATTATAACAACGATCATTAAATCTATCGCAAAGCTACAATTACCAATCGGTTAAAATCTTAGCAACTTTTTCATGCACTTCATTTCTTAACAAAACTGCTAGTTCCTCATCATTCATTTTACTTTGGTTATTCTTAAGCGCATGCCAAAGTTTTACCAAAATATCTTTACCACCGGAATTGTAAACATTCTTAGCAGCGACAGTCAGTTTGCTTTGATACCATCCATAATTTTTCGGATCCATTGAGTCGTACATTTTTTCAAAATCGGCTAATGAAGTAAATTGATATTCGCTTGAACCGGCTGCAACAACCATTTCCGTAAATACTTCAACTGCGGGTAAGTTTTCCGGTTCATTTTCTGCCATATATGTATGAAGCAATAAATTACTGAAAAATTCTTGCATCCATAATCGCTGCATCTTTAAACCGGCTTGCAAATGAAAACCATGTCCGAGTTCATGTAAAGCCAGCAAATCAAAAAATGCCTTCATACTTATTGTTCCGTCATCTAAACTATATGTATCTTTTATTCTGTCCGCAAGTTCTTTAGGAAGCTGTTCCAAAGGTGGTAAAAAACTTCTCCAGAAATCATTATCATCCGATGCTACAACCAGAGATTTATTTCCAAGATAATGAGGCATTCCGTAAACCGGAAATGTCGCATACTTTTTCCAATGTTCGGGATTTAAGACAAGGAGGCTAACTTTCGGTTCGAATCCTATTAAATCTTTGATATATTTTATTGCGCTATCACACCTATTTGCAATTATGTTAGTTCGCTCTTCATTGCCGGGACTGAAATAAACATCGATTGAGAAATCATCAAGTTTAGTTAACTCTTCATAAGTTTGTGCTGTAAGATTTGTTTGTACGAAAAGAATAATTGTAAAGAAGAGAATGGTAATTTTTTTCATTGAAACCTCTAAATACAAATTTTATTATACATTAAAGATATTTTGTTACTGACAAGATCACAATTTAATATTTTGGTTCATTTCCTCTAGTACCATAAAGAATAATTCCACTTGAAGCAAGTATGGCAATCGATAAACTGATCAATCCGATTTTGATTAATATTTCTTGAATATCACTACCTTGAAGTCCTCCACCGGCAATCGGCATCATCTCCGAACCCGCACCCCATAAAGCTGCCATCAAAGTCGTAAACCAATTTATGTATGTTCCGAATAGTGCCAAGTTGAAAGCATATTTTTGTGCGCGATCAGACAAGTTAAGTCTCACCCAGATCACACCAAATATTACTAATAACATTCCGTTAAGCGTACCTTCGAGATGACTTGAAAGTCCCATGCGGGGATTTTCCAATGCGGGGATCAAGAATCCGGTTATTAATCCCAAAATGAAAAGTATAATACCATAGCGAATTAGGTTTCTGCTATATTTATATTTTATATTTATATCCAATATTATTTCCTCCTATTGAAATGTAATTAAGCTATTATAATTGCGACAATAGTTTTGATTAACTTCTACCTGAATCTAACAATTATATTCGAATTACTCCTCTAAAACCTCTGCTCGCATAATATGATTCCGCACCATTATGATAAGTAAAAACAGTATCATAACGACGATCACAAAATATAGCTCCACCAAGTTTTCTAATCTTCTCGGGTGTTTTTACCCAGCTAGAGGTCTTCAAATCAAACTCTCCAATTTTTTGCAGCTCTCTGTATTGTTCTTCAGTTAAAAGTTCGATACCCATAGCAGCAGCCATATCCAGGACGTTGTTTTCGGGCTTATGTTTTTTTCTTGACTCAAGAGCTTCTCGATCATAACAAAGACTTCTTCTACCTGATGGACTTTCGGCTGAACAATCAAAAAAGATGTATTCACCGGTGTATTGGTCTAGACCGACAACATCGGGTTCACCAGCGGTTTTTTCCATTTCGTTGAGTGACCAAAGTTTTTTTGCGTTTGCTTCCAACTTTGTTTGTATTTCATCCCACTTAATACTTTTGTGGCGATTCGTATTTTTCTTGAACCGAGTTTTTAATGTATGTAATAATTCTTCATATTGATTTACTGCCGATTTGTTTTTACTATCTATTTTTTTCATACTTTATTTAACCTCCACTGAATTGAAATTTATAAATTATATTGGACAAAATAATATACCTCCGCTTGAATCGGCAAATTATTTAACAATCTGAATTTACGGGTTAGGCGTTATCTAGAATATTATTCTTTATTATAAATGACCGGAGTTTTATGTTTCCATTGTTGCCACAAGTTTTCATTTGTCACAAGTTCTGCCATGAAGTGACTTACGTTTATTCTACTTGTTTTGCCGGGATTAAAAATGGCACTTCTAGTTTTGGAATTCTGAATTTCATATTGACTAACATTTTCTTCATCGAAAAGCGAATCAGGTCGAACCGCTACCCATTCTATTTCGGATTTAGAACCTAATTTGTTAACAAGTTGATTAGCTGCAAGCATATTATCTTTGTGAGGAGGTAATATTACTTCCAGTAATGAGAACACGATTTTCTCTCTGAGGTCGTTTACTTCATTTATTTTTTGGTTAGTATATGCGGTTGTACTCATCAGCACAAACTTCGGTTTGGTGTTTAGTTCTTGTAACGCTTCAATAATTTTTGCAACCGTAACAGAAACAAGTTTATGGGGAGAGCCATAAATCCCTTTAAAACTTATGTTATGACCAAGACAGCAGATAAGAGAATCACAATCATTTAAAAGGTTTTTGATATTCTCGATATTAAAATCGTAGATATTCCCTTTAATGATCTCGATATTTTTATCTTCTGAAAATTGAGTGGGAATATTGGCTTTTTCTCTCACAACAATTCGTACATGATACTTTCTTTGGACAAGTTGTTGTACGACTAATTTACCCGTAGCCCCGCTCGCACCTAAAACCAGTGATTTCATTGTTACCTATAGTAAAATATTTTACGTCGGAATATATTGAGAAAAGATTTTACCGACTTGATAATAACCGGTTACGCCGGACAAATATATTGATTAAATATCATCCGCCAACTCAATTTGTAAATTTAATACATCGTTGACTAAGATTTCATTCATCCTATTAGGTTCCTCAAATATCGGACTGTGAGCTGAGTTAGCAAAAGTGTAAAATCCTTTTATCGGTGCCTCGATTTTAATAAAATATTCTTTTGCTAATTCATGAGAACAAGTGTAATCAAATATACCGTGGAAAAAATAGACGGGAACTTTAAAGGAAAACTTACTTTCCATTAAATTCGTATTAATCATTCTATCCCAGTTTTGACTGATACCCGAGTTTTTCTTTCCCGCCCATAAGTTGTACTTCTCTAACATTGTGTATTCACTAAACAGTAAAGACGGCAGAAAAATATCGGTGAATAAATTATTTGCATTTCTCATTGTTCCAATACCAAGTTCGTGCATTGCAGCATCTCTAATACTCACGTATTCTTTCGGTACTTCTCCATTTTGGTTAAATACAATGCGCTGTAAAGTTTGATACATTTTAACATTCTTGAGTTCTAGAAATTTATTAATCATATAATCATATGCTATCTTTTCCGATTTGAGTTGATCAGACATTTGGGCAACACCTATATATGCATAACATAATTCCGGAGCTTTATCAATAACATTAACGCCAATGAAAGTACCGCCGGAATGCCCCATCAGATAAATTTTGCTCTTATCAAAACGTTTTAACAGATATTTTGTTAAATCAATCGTATCATCAATAATTTGCTCAACTGTTGTAAGATTATTTGCTGAACTAGAGTTATGAGATATACCACAATTTCGTTGTTCCCACCATATCACCGTAAAATTCTTTTCAAGATGAGTTGGAAACTTTTCTGTTAAAAAATAATCCGGCATCCCACCGTGAAGATAAAGGATAATTGGATTATCTAAATTCTCTCCCTTTATAAACATTCCTTGAGTTGCGCCGTTTAGTTCCAGAAATATCTTTTCTGATATACCATTATTCATTGTATTCCCATTTTCATCAAGAAATTGTTTGGGATTTCCGGGACTCAGCAAAAGCAATATAAAAAAAAGACTTGCTATAATTAAAACAGTAATTCCACCTAGTAATATCATATACTTCTTTACTCTTTTTAATAAGTTCATTATTAATAAATCCATACGCCTAATGGTTGTGATTAACCCTAACAGAGTTAGGTAGGTAGTGTAGCACGTAGAGACAATGTCTGCTAAAATGACAACACTGCGCCAAAATATTTTTTAGAACGATAACCTAAATCACAATCTAAAAGCCCAAGCAGAATGAAGTTTACCCGCCTTAGCTCATTTTGTAGAACGAAGGTGTGTGGTCTGATTTGTTTGTTAAGCACTTACTTATATTTTACTTTCATTTCAGTTTTTGTATATTGAACAAAGAGAAAAATTTGATAATGGATATGAACAAACCAAGATTCTCACTACAAAAAGCTAAAAAAGCAGTTGAAATATCCTCTAAAATTGAGGGTCACAAAATTCAATCCAGAAAACCCACCAATCAACGCAAAAAAACTAGATCCAAAACAAAGAACTAATGTCAAAGTATACTCACGACAATAATTACATTTACTACGAAGACATGAACATTCCTAGAAACAAACTCAACATTCGGAACTTACGGAAACTTTAAGAGGAAGAACAAAAGCTACTATTAAAAGGGTATGAACATTTCCACAAGAATTTAGCTGAAAACACCATTTTTGATGAAAACTACTTTAAAGAACTTCATAGAGAAACTTTCAACAAACTCTATGAATTTGCTGGTAAATATAGAAATGTAAATATCTCAAAAGGCTATTCCACCTTTTGTCAAGTAAGATTTCTAGAACAAACTTCTAATGAAATATTCAAGAAACTAGAAAATGATAATTATTTGAAAGATTATGCAGAAAAGTCCAAAGAGGAATTTGCGGAAAAAATAGGCTTCTATATGTGTGAACTAATTGCACTACATCCATTTTTAGAACTAAATGGTAGAATAACAAGACTCTTTTTTGATATGATTGCTACATATAATGGCTATGAATACATTGATTACCAAGATACAATAAAACAAAATGATGAAGATAATTTATTTATCCAAGCATCCATTGATTGTATGTCTGGCAACGAGAGTCAAATGTTTCAAATAATCTTAAATGGACTAAAAAAAGCAAAGTAGCTTCTTCTCTCCTCCCATTTCAATAATTCAAAGAACAATTTCACAAAAGTGCCTAACGGCGTTGCTGCTAAGCCGCAGCCCATAACTACAATGACGAGTAGAACGACAACCCGGACAATTAAAAGCAAAAAATGTTTATTTTTATTCGCAAACATTTTTTGCTACAATTTTATTTAGAACGATAACTTTGCAATACAAACATTGTTAGAACGATTACCCCAAAAACATTTGAACTGCCAACACAGAATTAAGCGGTCGGGTTGATGCGCTTGTTAGGGCACAACCCTTTTTTAGTGAATTACCTTATGTATAGTTGTAACTCTTTACCTATTGCTGCTAAATAATTTTTTAACGTCGATATTCTTATATCTTCCGAATGATTTTCTATTCTTGATATTGCTGATTTTTTTGTCTTCATCTTTCGGGCTAATTCTTCTTGGGTTATTCCAGCATCTTCTCTTGCTTTTCGTAATGCAACACCTATCTTGAAATTTTCATACCCAATTTCAAAGTCTTTTGCGAATCGTTTACTTTTTGCTTTTCGTTTTTCTACATATTTTTCTAAATCATCCATTGCTTTTTCTCCTTAAATAATCTTTCATTCTTTTCTCTGCTAGTTTTATTTCTTTACGTGGAGTTTTCTGTGTTTTCTTTTGAAAACCATTTTTTAAAACAATCAAGTCCTTGCCATTAATAAATCCTAAAATTCTAAAAATGTTATTTCCTACTTGAGCTCGAACTTCCCATATTTCTGTTGGTTTTAATTTCTTAAAATATTCTTGAGGTACAAAATCTAAATCTCTTATTACTCTTAAAACCCAAGCTACTTTTTTGGCTTGTTTATCAGTCAATGTATCTAAAAACTCTTCTACTGGAGAATCACCTTTTTCAGTTTTATAAAATATGATTTTCTTCATATTCTAAAGTTAACATATTCGTTAACATTTCCAAATATTTTTTGGCTCGCCATTTAGTTCCCTAACGGCGTTGCAAATAACCCGCCGCCCAAAAGCAAGTAAGCCGAGTTAAAATGCAATGCCAAAAACCCATAGCCAAGTTTAAATTGTCCGAAAAACTTGGCGGTACTTTGTTTATTAAAACTGTTCTGCCGAACAGCAAACTTTACAAGAACGAAAACCTTACAGCAAATCGGTTTTGACCGCATCTTCTCGCGGTCGGGTTGATTTGCTGGTTAGGTGTAAACTAAGGCACTTGTATTTCAATAGTTTTCGATGTCTTTTCATTTATGTCAACATATACATCGTGCCCTATTGTAGGATCAAAATATGAACGTGGAAACCCATAGTCAGTCGGATAAATTTTCAGATATGCCTTATCACCAGTTGTAAATCCGTGTAATTCAAATGCGCTGCGTCTAAAATCGATAACAACATTATTACTATAATACGGTATCATTGCAGAGCTTATAAACTCAAAATTAGCTTTATTTGCATCAACAGCATTTGTTTTACCAACAAATAAATAGAGATAATGATAAGAATTACTTGTTAAAAGAGAATCAGAAAATTGGAAAAATATTTTTACAGTGTCTCCCATGTTCTTTGTTGATATGTGAGTAATTTCAAATGTGGGTAATTTTAAAAGATAATTTTTTTGTGCATAAGCTGTGCCCGTCCCAATAAATTGAAAACCCGCTTCTAACCAAGCTGAATACCCTTCCTTTTCATATCGAATATTATAAGTGCCTTTGGGAACATTATCGATTTGCCACCTTCCCGAAATATCAGTTATAGCTTTAAAATGAGTTCCCTCAAAATGTACTTTGATTCCAGAATAATCTGCAGCTGTGTTGTTTGAAATAGGATAACTTTCCATATAACCGACAATGCTCCCGGTGGAAATTGATGAAGTTGGACAATCATCTTGGCAACTCAACAATAAGAAAACAATTAATGTCACTAATAATAATTTTGCTTCGTTCATAAGATCACTCATGAAATTTATTTACACCTAACGTTGTTGCAAATAACCCGCCGCCCAAAACTGCAATGCCGGTTAATTGCGCAATGCCAATAATTTGAGCCGTGCTTAAATTAATCCGCAAGCACGGCGGTACTAACTTTAATTAAAAGAACAAACTTGTACTGCAATGTTTACAAGAACTACTACCTTACAGCAAATCGGGTCGACTGCATAGAAGATGCGGTCGGGTTGATTTGCTGGTTAGGTGTAAATTATGATATCCATAGATGATAGTAATCTTGTATTGACCATTCATCGTTTTTTAACTTAATTGTAACAAGAAAACCAACTGAAGTATCTGGATCCCTATAAAATGTATAATAAAAACAACCAAAGTTTTTCTTCTCATTAAATAAGATTTGAGAAAGAAAAACTATACCAATTTTGTTTGGATATTGATATGGAACTGAATCATAATCTAACGAAAGTATTTTATAACGTCCGCCATCCCACAATTCATCTAAATTTAATGATGTAGTATCTATTCCTAATTTCGGATAACTTTTAACTAAACGCACTAATGAATCACTCCTAAATTGACGTAATAAGTAATCGTTGTCAAACTCAATCAAATAAGTTGAATCAGGTGGGTATAAATTTGAATCAACGTAAACATTCATTCTTTCTTGATAGATTATTTCTTTTCTATCTTCAAGCGGTAGATTTTGGAATTCATCCTCCAAAACAACTAAATAAAGTAGGGTATCTACTAGTTCTGGAAATATTTGACTGTATATTTTTTGTTCTAGACTATAATTTACCTTTTCTTCATAATCAGAATTGCAAGCATAGAACAAAAGTATGATTAATATTGCTATAGAAATATTTTTCATTTACACCTAACGGCGTTGCAAATAACCCGACGCCCAGAAGCAAACAACCCAAGTTAAAATGCAATGCCAATAACTTTGAGCCAAGTTTAACTTACATCGAAAACTTGGCGGTACTTTGTTTATTAAAAACTGTTATGCTGAACAGCAATGTTTACAAGAACCGAAAACCTTACAGCAAATCGGCGTGACCGCATCTTCTCGCGGTCGGGTTGATTTGCTGGTTATACTGATTTCAATTTTCTTTTTTAGGATAATACATCAAATCATATTTTTTTAAGCCATCATTTGTAAGCAAAAAGTATTGTCTATTTTTAAAATCATACATCATGACATCAATTTTTTCTTTGTAATATGTTGTGTCACTAGATGCGAGGCCAATCAAGTTTCCGTCTTTTGTATAATAAACAGGTTCTCGCAAATTGAAAATATATTCATAAGGTGGTAATATTATTTTATTTGTTACTTCTCGCTTGATATAATATTCAGTATATTCATTTTGCTTGCTTGAAAAAAGAAATTTTTCAGAATCAGGATCGAATCCACTTAAAATAACACCCTCTGGTGTTTCAATTTTTTTTGAGATGTCCTCAATTAAATCATAAATATGTATATGACGAAAACAATTAACAACTAGATAGCGTTTGTTTGGCGATAACATAATGTCTCGAGGATCATGTTTTGCTTTGTTATATTTTTTAAATGTTCTAAGATCGTTATCCTGAATGTTTAGAATGGAAATATAATTTGCAACAGTATAGCTAACGGAATCTGGTACTGGCTTTTTAAGGTAAGTATGTTGAAATATAAAAACAGAATCTCCCTTAAGTCTAAATATCCTACGTACTAAATCCCAATCAATACTATTATCTAATAATATTTTTCTCCTATTAAATGTGAATTTATATAACTGACGATCTGCTGATGCGCCCTGTACTCTGCGAATACTCTCAGTTTTATTTCTTGCAGATTTAAATATTATTCCATCTCTGTTTTCCGAAAGAATTGGACTTTCGTCTATATTGTGATCATTAGTGAATTTATATTTCTGATTTGTTGTCAAATCCATTACTACAACATCACAAAACTCATAATAATACCTCTGACTTTCCTCATCATGACCCTCTGCAAAAACAATAACTTCATTATTAATTATTTTAGATATGTTTTCAGGTTCAGTCTTTGATTGGCAATGGGTAAGTAAAATAGTAACCAGAATTAAAAAATATTTTGCGAAATATTTCATTTATCTCCTCATATCTTTATCAGTATAACGGCGTTGCCGATAACCCGCCGCCCAAAACAACAATGCAGGTTAAAATGACAAAGCCAAAGATTTAGCAAACTGTACTTATCTTTCTTTGCTAGTGCAGTTTGCAACAATGTTAATTAATAGAACTACTTAGAACAGCAATCTTGTAACGGAGCAACCAAGCCAAAAATTTAAAAACTGCCGAATGCGAAAAGGCGGTCGGGTTGATTGGCTGGTTAGCTGCAATCTATTACCTTATAAGCATCAGTTTCTTTGTTTGAACCAAATTATGAACTATTAATTGATAAAAATATACTCCAGATACAACATCCAAATTGTTAATATCTTTTCCATCCCATTGAAAAGAATATAACCCCATAGGCTTTTCTCCCTCCCAGGTTTTCACAACCTTTCCAAGTGCATCAAATATAATAAGTTTGAAGGTACTCAATTGATTTATTTCAAATTGAATAGTTGTTGAGGGATTAAATGGATTTGGATAATTATTATATAGATTGAAGTTGAATTCTGTTTCAGTTGAGCCCACTGATGAGGTATAATCATATACTTCAAAAATCCATAAATTATGATTCCAGTTTGAACTATTATATTGATTAGCAAGAATTACTATTTTGTTATCTGATAAAACGATCTCATTCCCAGATTCTTGAGAGCCAGTACCATAAAGTTGTTGCCAAATAATTTCACCATTCGAAGAGTATTTTATTAATAAAACATCACTCGCAGAATAATTATTGGGTGGATGTTGGTATCCAATCGAAAATAAAGTGCCATCATTGTTTTCTTTGATGGATAAACCAATAGTCCTATGTTCAGTTGGATACTCTTTTGTCCAAATTGTATCACACATTTCATCTAATTTCATTAGCCATATGTCATCCTCACTTGGCAAATTAGACTTATTTATTATTGCTAGAAATTTGTCGTCATTAGTTTTGATAATTTTTTGTGGAAATTGATTAGGAAATCTTTGATATGTTCTCTCAATTACTATGTCCCCAGAATTGTCAATCTTAGATATCCAAAGAGAAGATACTGTTGCATCGAAAAATGTTTCTGAATACTCACCAATAATTAAATAGTAATTTGTATTTATTTGGATGGCGTCATCTATTCTTGAATTATCACCTCTTCTAATAGTTTTTTCCCAAATAGGATTTCCTAAATTATCAATAGAAAGTAGCCAACTTTTCGCAGTATCATTTTCAAAACAAAAACCAGTTATTAAAAAAGAATTTTGATTGGTTTTTGTTATGCTTCTGGCAAAACACTCAAGGCCGGCAGTATATGTTTTATTCCAAATTGTATCACCATTCATATTGGTTTTTGTTAATAATACATTATCTATGTTCAATTGATAATTTGAAAAGTTTGAAACAATTAAATATCCAAAATCATTAGTTTCAACTACACCTATTGCTTCAGAATTTAAGGGAGAATTAATTACTTTCATCCACAAAGTATCACCAATCGAATTCATCTTTAAAATGTATGATTTTTTCGATGGCCCATAATAGCCAACAACTACATAATTATTATCAAAAGTTTTTGATATATCAAATCCCATCATCGTTGTATCACCACCAAATTCTTTTTCCCAATTTATTTGTTGAGATTCTGATGAGATTGAAAAGCCAATAAAAAGTATTATTGTTAGTATTAACGTTTTCATATTTTTTGCAGCTAACGGCGTTGCCCATAAGCCGTCCGCCCCGAACTGCGGATTTGTTTAATAGACAATGCCAATAATTTATAGCCGTGCTTAACTTAACTCGAAAGCACGGCGGACGAAACATTAATTAACAGTAAAAGGATAAACAACAATGTGTACTAAAAACAACAAACAAAAGAACAGCACCGAAGCCGAACAAAAAGAAGCGGTCGGCTTGATGGGCTGGTTAGGTAGCTTTTAATTTTTTAGCCAAATTTGTGCATTTGGACTACGGTTTTTACCTTTTTTTAATTCAGCGTTTGTCTGAGAAAATAATGATAGCTCACGTCCTATAACTTTCTTCCAACCTATTCCAATCCCAGAAAAAAGAGTTAATTCATCTGGAAACAATTTCCCCCAAGTATCGATAAACTCATACGTATCAAATTTCGATTTGTCAATTTTCGAAATACATTTTTTAATTGACTGCGGACTAAGGTTAGGATATTTTTTCATTTGAATTCTCATTCTATTATTTGAATATCTCCGTGAATTACAGGTAAATCTTTAACATTAGTAAAATCTACAAACGCTCGAACAATTCCGGTTTTCCTATCAAAGTTATCATCACCATAATTTAAGTCAACTTGGAATTCATATACTCCAGCATATAGGACTTTATTAACTATTATCGTTTGCTTATTTGACATAGGATCATCAATCCAAATTTTAATTGAATCTTGTTGAGGAGTAGCAATTTTTATTGTTGTGTATCTTGTTGTTGGGTTTGGATACGCAGGAAAAACAGAAAGTTTCATTGGAATACTTGTCCCAGAACTTGAAGTATCAGGTTCATAATACCAATCATCTGGATCAATTTCACCAATTGGGTCTGGACTTGCCGAGGATGTGCGAGTTATTCCAGAATATTTTTTCTCTGGTTCAACAGGATTATCTTCACTGCAATTATTCATTAAGAATAATAACAGAATAATTAAAAACACCTTTAATATCTTACTCATTTGTTCACCTTATTTTAGCTACCTAACGGCGTTGCCGATAAGCGGCGCCCCAACAAAAGAATGCCACTTAAAAAGCAACTGCCAAAGATTATGCAAACTGTGCTTAACTTTAATCGTAAGCGCAGTTTGCAAGTTAATTTATTAGAACAAATATCTTTAACAAGTTAGCCGAAACGGAACGACTAACTCTCAAAATTCTAAAATGCCAAATGCGAAAACGGCGTCCGCTTGATTGGCTTGTTAGCTGTACTTTCTCTAACTCATTTTTCCCAGCATCTCCCGCAATGAATAACCAATTAGTGAAAAAATTGTATTTGATATTAATGTTGATAAAAAGAATATCAAAATTACTTTTGTAAATGAAATTGTACTAATAAATTTTGCTGAATATCCCACAAAAGCTGAGCTTAGAATACTGAATATACTTATTATTTTTACTGAACTGTCATTAAAATTTATCGTACCATCTAAGGTTATACCATACATAAAAACATCATTTATTGAATACTGGGAGAGTGTCGAAATGAAAACTGAAATTATAATTCCTACTAAAAATAGAAAGGAATTAAAACCAATAGATAGTACGAAAAGCAATTTTGCATTTTGATAATTTATTAGTAGTGAAAATAAATTGCATAAATAATAGAAGACAACAAAAATTATAATATTATGAAATAGATACTTTAGTATAAGTCCAATCGAAGCTATAAAAAAGAAAAAGTTACCCGGCGATATATAATTTGGGGCGAAAAATTTAATCATATTTCCCAGTATTATAAAGAAAATGAATAGCAGAAAAGAGTAGATTTTATAATCTCTATCAATTTTATATTTTTTCGGTAAATTGAAGGTGAATAATCTTAAAATATTTGTGATTTTTGCTAGCATACTATTTCTTTAGTATCATTAACATACATTTTGTTTTCATCCGATTTAGTAAAACATTTTGCCCATTTATATTTTCCCAATTTGTCATTAATATCCCCATCATTTCATTTTCAGATTTTGGCTCGCCGTACTTATTCACTGCAATCGTTTTTAGAATTGGGAATAATTTTTCAACTTCTTTTTCAGAATCTGAAATATTGCCTAGAGCTTTCCCAATTAATTTATCATCCGAGTTTAATAAAAATAAATATTTTACAAATTCTCCATTCAGAGTATCTTTAGTTGTAATACCAGAATAATTCATAACCTTTTCTTCTACAAATGAAACATTTTCATATAATTCATATAAAGATTCCTTATCAATACCCCACTCAATTTCAAAAAACTTATCAACCGTACTTTGGCTGAATAACAATTGAGTGGTAATGAGGAACATCAGTAATGTCTTCATTTTATTTTTCCTTTTTAATGTACAGCTAACGGCGTTGCAAATAACCCGCCGCCCAAAAGCAAGTAAGCCAAGTCAAAATGCAATGCCTAAAACCGTTAGCCAAGTTTAAATTGTCCGAAAAACTTGGCGGTACTTTGTTTATTAAAAACTGTTCTGCCGAACAGCAATGCTTACAAAAATTCAAGAACCTACAGCAAATTGAGTTGACCGCATTTTCTCGCGGTCGGGTTGATTTGCTGGTTATGTGTTTTATTTGATCAATATAATTTTCTTTGTTTTTATTTGTGTATCATACTGCAAACTATAGTAGTAAATACCAGTTGCTAATTGATCACCTTCAAATTCAATTTCGTAATTCCCCTTTAATTGTTTTTCATAAACTAAAGTTGAGACTACTTGGCCGAGTGAATTATATACTTTTAATAAAACAAATCCTTCTTTTGGAATTGAATAAGAAATTTTTGTTGATGGATTAAAAGGATTAGGATATGCATTATGAAGTTTGAATTCATTTAAAGTAGCTTCGATCTCATTAATACCACTTATGATATACTCGAATCTGATTGAATCAACAAATTTCAAATCCTCATAAAGACAATCTCGATAAATATCAACACGATATTTACCTTCAGATAGACCTACAACCGGAACAACAAAATTATGATAGCCATAACAAGTTGTCATATCTTCCGCTGTGTCTATTTGAGTAATTGTTATAACCGAATCAAGAATATCTACAGTATAGTCTAATTGAAATGCACATTGTTCCCAAGCATTGTAATCCCAGACATAAGCAGTATCATTTGATATTTTTACAACCAAAGAATCAACTTGATAATTTGGTTGTGCTATTAAAAATTGTAAAAGGGAAAATATTGAGATAAGTATTATTCTTTTCATCCCATCACCCCTCTGATTATTTACAAAACACATAACGGCGTTGCAAATAACCCGCCGCCCAGAACTGCAATGCCGAGTTAAAACACAATGCCAATAATTTGCAGCCGTGCTTAAATTAATCCGCAAGCACGGCGGAAATAACTTTAATTAAAAGAACAACTTTGTACTGCAATGTTTACTAAAAACTCTTCACCCACAGCAAATCGAGTCGGCCAGAGTCGAAGACGGCGGTCGGGTTGATTTGCTGGTTATGTGGCTTTTTCTTTCTGTAAATATGATTCATATCTTTGTTTAGCTTTATCAATCTTTCTATTGAATTGTTCTTTTTTATATTCATAAAAGTCTGTTCTTTGAGAACTATAAATCCTATTTTTAATATTACCCTCGATTAAATCGTCCATTTTTCTATTGACTAAATCAATTAGTTCTAACGCTTCTTTATAATGTCGATTCTTAGAAACAAATCGTATTAGTGTATAAATTCTCTCGGTATGTATCAGCGAATCAATATCGTTTTGGAAATAATTTAGTTCATCAGTTACGACCGACCTATCATCAAGTTTTAATCTAATATGAAAGTATAATGAAGCATAAAGTGGTTCACTGGAATTTAATTCGTATGCTTTTTCTATTAAAACCAATGCTGATTTTAAATCTTTTTTTTCAAGACTTAACATCCCATCACAATAAAATATTACGTCTTCTGTTATATTGGGGAAATCTGAATATTTACAACCAAGCTGAATAAAAGGGAAAACAATTGAAGGATATGAACTAACTTTTTTGGATGTTTCAATAGCCTTTAACTCAGATTCATCTGCCATTACCAAAGGGGTAAATCCAAAATGTAAATCATTTTTAACAATTGTTTTATACTTCCCTAAATCTGTTCTAACAACTTTCAGTGAAGTCACTTTCCATTCACTTTCCTTACGAATTGTATCAAGATATGGTAACAAATCTTTTGGAGTACCTTCGCAAACCGGACCATTAAAATGTAAATATGGATCTCCAATATCATATTGTCTCGATATTTCTTTGCTTGAAATCATATTTTAATTACACATTAAATTAGCCACATAACGGCGTTGCCCATAAGCCGTCCGCCAAAAACAACGATGACAAACAGACAACGAATATTTATAATTTGTAGCCGGCCTTAAATTTCAACGTAAGGACGGCGACCTAACTTAAATTTACAGTGAAACTAGAACAACAATTTTTAACGATAACTACAAACCCAATGATTTGAAAAATGCCAAATCGCAAATGCGGTCGGCTTGATGGGCTTGTTAGGCGTTTTCAAGTTTTGGAAGATGATTTTTCATTTCATCAAGGATTGATGTGTTTCCACGGTGAATAATATCTTTTACTTTTTTAACATATGCACTTGGCTTAATTTCAAAAAATTTCCCAACTTGATTAACGATTCCTTTGTGGTTAAATTTCATCAAAATTTCTTGATATTTTTTCCCCCGAATTAGATCCTCTGCTTCATTTAATGCAGAGTTGTAAATATCATCAATGTCTATTTTAGTTTTGAGATCATTATATTTATTCGATAACTGTTCCTTTGTGTTTGCTCTTCCATCAAATCCATTCAATGCTAAATTTATTGTGTATGATGTAAGGTCTGTGGCATATTTCTCTTTAAATCGGTCAAACTCAGAAATAACCCAATCCTTTATTTGATTTATTAAGTTAGCAGAATCGGGAAGGCATAGCTGACTGGAAACTGCTAATAATACCTCTTCGAGTAGAAAAATATTTTCAACTTCAGCAAATTCAGGAACATAAACTTGGTGCTTTTGAATACCAATTATATGATCATCGTTTTTATAATCACGGTCAACTATACCATAAGACACATTATAGTGCAATTCACTTAGTTTATTAAATGATTTAACACATTCGATTACAGTTTCCGAGGCGCCGAGTGGCTTTATAGTAAATTCGGGATAAATCAACGAATATAATTCAACATCGTGTGAACCAGATGTTCCTTCAATAAATAATACTTTGTTTCTGCTACCCAGGACTTCTAAATATAAATCTTCTGGGATATCAACATTTTTGGGGATCTCAAACCAATCAAATTCAGAACCATCATATTCATTGAGACATATTTTAACTGCATCCAGTTTTGTAGATGCGAATTCTAAATCATGTGTTAAGTAAATAAACAAACAATCAGAGCGATCGTTTTCAATTGCTGTCCAAAGTTTTTGATGAAGGGAATGATGAAGGTGTAGTTCTGGTTCATCAATCACAATTATCCCATTCTCGGGTGCGCAGAGACATTCTCCAATTAGATAGAAAATTACCCTCTCGCCATCACTCATAGAAGATGCGAAATAAGATTCATCAGATCCTTTTCTCCTAGTTTTAACTGAACCACTCTCAATAATTAATTCACGTTTAGGCAGTAACGATTCCCAAATATTCTTTATTTTATCTAATTTTGTAACTGGAGGTTCTATCCTAGTACTCGATTTTTCAGATTCTTGTTTGTATCTAAGGACTTCTTCATAATTATCAGAATATAAATAAACCAACAATTTATCATAGTCATTAAGCAAAAATGTTTCTGGGTTAGATCTCCATCTCTGACCAATTTTATGATCGTAATAATCCTTGTATGTGTTGGTGCTATTATCATTATAATAGCCATAATAAAGCTGTGCTTTTGCTTTATCAAGAGAAACTGGGCTAACACTATTTGGCATCGTGAGAGATTTCTGAGCTGAAATTCTATGCACATTTTTTGCAACTTCAGATTTGAATTCAAACCAAGAACCTAGGCGAGATTTTCCACTTCCGTTTGCTCCAATTATTACAATTGAGGATTCAGTCTCAATTTGATTGTTGTTTTGTTCAGCATTAGAACTTATTGGGAAATTGATATTTTTGATCATAATTACCTATGTGTTTTATGACGCCTAACGGCGTTGCAAATAACCCGCCGCCCAGAACTACAATGCCGAGTTAAAACGCAATGCCAATAATTTGCAGCCGTGCTTAACTTAATCCGCAAGCACGGCGGAACTAACTTTAATTAAAAGAACTACTTTGTACTGCAATGCTTATTAAAAACTGTTACCCACAGCAAATCGGGTCGACTAGAATCGAAGGTGGCGGTCGGGTTGATTTGCTGGTTAGGTGGCTTATTTAAGTAGCTGCATTTTCTTTGTAATTGTTTTTTTACCAAAGATGATTTTATAAAAATAAATACCACTGGATAATTTACTACCATCAAACTCTATTGTATGATTTCCTTTTAATAAGAAATCGTCGATGATTGTTTTTATTTTTTCTCCGAGTGTATTGTAAACTGACAAACTAACATTACCACTTTGAGGTAAAATAAAATTAATTTTTGTACTCGGATTAAAGGGGTTTGGATAATTTTGGAATAATTGGAAATTATTAACAAGTTCCGGCTCTTCACTAACATTTACTAAAGTACCATATCCAATTCCATCAATTGTGCAACCGACAATTAATTCAGATTCCGGCGGTGGGAAAAATGACCATCTGTAATAAATTCCAAATTTGTCAGATACACTTTGTTCACCCCATTTTGTTCCACCAGATTTACTATACCATTGGAATTTTCTAATCTTCGTTTTCTCACCGAATAATTCGCCCTCGATTGAATCTACAGTTACATAATACTCTGCTGAATAAAGTGTTGTATAAAATGTGTCACCTGGTGCAACAGTAAAATCAAACCAGATAGCCATAGTATTATCACCGAGGTATTGATAAACATTTCCATTGCTCTTCACATTATATCTTGGTGTTTCAGAGTTGTTCAGATAAACATCAACCGATTGGTCAGCTAATCTAGCGGTATCAGTAATTTCATCAAATATGGTAGTATCTTTCGAAGAGGAGCCCCATTCCCATTTATTACCAACTTCGTATGGAAAGTAACTTACAGATTGTTGTGCACTTACAACAATTGAAACAAGAGCAAACAATGATATATGTAATATAATTTTCATAGAGCCACCTAACGGCGTTGCAAATAACCCGCCGCCCAGAACTACAATGACAAGTTAAAATGCAATGCCAATAACTTTTAGCCAAGTTTAAATTGTCCGAAAAACTTGGCGGTACTTATTCATTTAAAACTGTTCTGCCGAACAGCAATGTTTACAAGAACGACAACCTTACAGCAAATCGATTATGACCGCATCTTCTCGCGGTCGGGTTGATTTGCTGGTTAGGTAGCTAATTAAACTTATAATATATTCTATATTGTAACGGTCTTCGCTGACAATAATCCCATATTAAAAAGTATCTTTCTCTGTCTGGATTAAAGCTTTTATAGTTCAATGAATACATTTTATCATTTTTTGTTTTCAATTTAACACAAATTTTCGATGGAGCGGATATAGCTGGGTCAGAGCATTGGAAGTCAAAAGATTGATACCATAGAGTATCAACATCTATTCTCATTTTTTTCATTTCAATGATTAATGAGTCAATAAAATTATTAACATATACTGAATCATAATATGATCCAAACCAATAGTGCTTGTATTGATCAATATATTCTTCCGGAAGCTTATAGTAGGTTGAATCAGGTTGATATAAGCGTGGTAATTCGTCATATGTGATTGCATCATACGGAAACTTTTCACGTATTAACAAAATATTGTTTAAGTTGAGGAGAGTATCTTTTAGAGAAACTTCAATCTCCTTGTTTTTATATCCTAACGACTCGAAAATTATGTTATAATTTCCAACTGGAATATCTTCAAATTGAAAGAATCCATTAAAATCCGAACTGGTTGATAAATTATTATAACTTAGATTTATCTCAACCGATTTTAAAGATCTTTGATTTGTAGAATCTATTGTATATCCTGAGATTGTACCTTCTTCTAGAGGTAACGTGGTTATAATTTTTTCCTCACAGGATGTTATAAATACAATTAGAAATATTACACATATCATATTTTTCATTTTTGCTACCTAACATATACTTATGTAGAATTAGTTATTTATAAAATTCAAGGCAAACGAGATTTATTATTCTCGAAGCACTTTGTAAATTATCATGTTATGCCGATTATATTCGTTGATTATCTTAAATTTTCCTTAATATCATTCTTCTTTAGCAAATAAATTATTTTCTTTTACCTCTTCGCTGTTCTTTATAACACTCAAAAATCAAGCGGACTCTTAACCCCATATAAATTATCAGTTATATGAGTATAGATCATAGTTGTACGCAAAGATTTATGTCCTAATAGTTCTTGAATTTTTCTGACATCATCTCCGGATTGAAGAAGATGTGTGGCAAAACTATGTCTGAATGTATGAGACGATGCCGGTTTATTTATACCTGCCTTCTTAATTGCTTTGCGAATTTCTTTCTGTACTGTGGAAGGATGAATATGATATCTATACTTTAATTTCCTTTCTTTGTCGTAAATAAATTTATTTGCCGGAAAAACATACTGCCAACCGAATTCTTGAGATGCATGTGGATACTTTTTATGTAATGCAAATGGCAGCAATGTTTTTCCATTTCCATTTCTTAAATCGATAGTGTGAAGTTTTTTTACTTCTCGCACTTTCTCTTTAAGCTGCGGAATAATTGATTGAGCTAAAACTGTTGATCTGTCTTTCTCACCTTTTGATTCCCTTATCATAATACTTTCAAGCTCAAAGTCTAAATCCTTTATTCTCAAGTTAAGCGCTTCACTCAATCGTAAACCGCTGCCGTAAAGAAGAGAAACAATTAAGCGAATATCTCCCTTTGTGTTTTCTATAACTTTTCTTGCTTCATCCTTTGAAAATACGACCGGAAGCTTTTTCTTTTTTGTAGCTCTTTTTACATCCTCTAACCATCCAAAATTTTGTTCTAAAACATGTTTATATAAATATACTATAGCACACAATGCTTGGTTCTGTGTAGATTGCGCAACCTTCTTCTCAACAGCTAAGTATGTTAAATATTTTTCAATATGTGACTTGTCAAGTTTTTTAGGATGTTGCTTGTTATGAAAAATGATAAAATTTTTTATCCATCTTGTATATAATTCTATTGTAGAAATGCTGTAGCGCTCGGATTGTAATTTGTGTTTTACTTGTTCAAGTAATTTCGGTTTGTGTAAAGATTTATTCCGGTTATCAAGCAATGTTGAAGTCCCGATGAAATTTTCTTTAATTAATTACTTATGATAATTAAAATAAATTTATTTATCAATAGAATTCAATAATTAATACTTGTACTCTTTTATTTGAATTATGAGTAGGTTTGAGACATGTTCTAGATAATTTAGCGTCAGTCGCACTAAATTGCTTTTAAAATTAAGTAAAAGAAGTCAAATTGTTGAGAAACCGGATGGTTTTTTTTTGAAGTGCGCGATTACTATTCTAGAGTGAGAATAGGTTAAATTTAGGCATTAAAGCTCACTTCAATTCGATTTGAAACCTATTTGAAAAGTATCTGAAACCGTATCAGTGCCGTTACACTAGGCTTTCAGTCTCGACGCAGTTTACCAAGACTGTAGGGACGAATATATTCGTCCCCTACGTTTGTAATGTAAAATCTATTGTTATTGTGGGATTCGGGAAATTCTCTTATGTGCAAAATTGATACTATTTTAGCAGTAACATCTTCCTACTCTTCGAAAACCCACCCGCATTCAATCGATAAAAATATGCGCCGCTTAGTAAATCACTGGCATCGAATTCTATTTCGTATTCTCCGGGTTGGAGTTGTTCGTTTAGTAATGTTTTTATTTCTCTTCCGAGAATGTCGTAAACAATTAAACTGGTTTGTAAGGGACGAATATATTCGTCCCCTACGTTCGGGATTGTGAATTTAATTGTTGTGCTCGGATTGAATGGATTCGGATAATTTTGATGTAGTACAAAATTTGTCGGTTTACTTTCATTAGGATCTTCAATATCACTTGTACCCGAAATATCTATAAACCAAAGTCCGTCTTCTCTTCCGGCCCAAAGTTTATCTTCGTAAGCATGCAGATCATACAACCAAGAAAATTCATGTGCACTTATTTCCCATGATTCACCGTAATTATCTGTTGAAAAAATCCAATGATGTCCACCGAAAAGTAATCCAGCGTAAAGACGCGATCCATAACTTGCGAAAGCTGTTATGTCTCTACCTTGAAATGATTGGATATCTTTTCTTTCCCATTCCGCAGCGAATTGGTTGCCCCTATAAATTCCGTTATCTGTACCGGCAAAGATGAAATTATCGTGAGATATAAAATCAAAGAATTGTCGCTGTGTTTCTAAAGTATCGACGAATATATTTTGCCAATCACTTTGGTTTTTAGTATTCATGAATAGATACATACCAAGATTAGCTAAAAGGAAATCCCCCGAAGAAAAAATTGCACCGGAACCAAATTGAAATAAACCCGAATTAAATTTTTTCCAAGATGGTGCTTGAAGTACATTAAGATAATAGATTCCATCATTATCGGTCCCGACAAAAAGACTATCACCTCTTCCGGCAAATTCAACAATTCCTAATGCCGCTTGAGACAAACCGTCATTAATCTTCTGCCAGCTTTCACCGGAATCAGTACTTCGAAATATTCCATCATCGTAAGTTCCTAAATAAAGATTCTCTTGATATGAATAGATTGTGTAAAAATAACTGTTGGTTTCGGGCTGGCTTTGGGTTTTGCTCCAGTTGTTTCCTTTTTCCGTCCCGGTATATATATCATATGGTGTAACAACAAAAAGTTTTTGATTTTGTTCTGCTATGGAGAAAACAGTAACAGAATCAATTTCGGTTACTTGTGTCCATGACTGTCCATTGACATTTGTTATGATGAAGAATAAAATGAGAAGAAATAAAATAAATGAATTATCAGTCGATTTTGAATAATCGTTTTTCTTTGCCGATGTGATATGGCGTTCTAAGTGCATTTACTTTCCTTAATAAATTGATCGAATTTTAGATTTTAGTGTGATTTTTTTTAATCACGACCAATTCAGACGCCATATACTATTAAAAGTTGCCGGTGGGTTTATTTTTTAATGGGATGTTTTTGTCATTCCACAAAAGTGGGAATCTATACAATTCATCCATAATTACATTTTTCCAACTTTACATTGATTAAATCGGATTCCTTGTAAAATTCCCACTGTAGCGGATGTCGCTTTGGATCATACTAGTTGGTAAATAATTCCACATCAAAGGATGACAAGCCCGTCATTCTGACTTCTGAATTCTGACTTCTGAATTCTGAGTTCTGCTTTTTAAACACTAACGACTCGTTTCTTTCCGCAATCGTTTATCCATGCAGCGTAACCGCCTGTTAAGTTGATTACATTATCAAATCCTTGATTCAATAAATAACTAGCCGCAATAGCAGAACGATCGCCGGTATGACAATGAACAACAACCGGTTTACTTTTCTCAATTCTATCAAGATTATCTTTTAAGTGACCAACGTGGATATTATCAGCACCATTAATCTTACCTGAGGCATGTTCGGTTTCACCACGGACATCGATTACTTGTACCTCATTTCTATCAATTAATCCTGAAAGTTCGGAACATGTAATTTGATTTAGAGTTTCCAATTCATTACCGGCGTTTGCCCAAGCATCCATGTTAGGCAAATACCCGTTAAAGTTATCTAAGCCGATTCTTATTAATTTCTTTGTTAAGTCTTCAATTCTATGATCCGGAGCAATCAACACAAATGGTTCATCATAGTTTAACATCCAACCTGCCCAAGTACTGAATGCTGAGTTATCTTGTATATTTAATGATCCGGGAATATGTCCGCCCGCAAAAGAAAGTTTATCTCTTGTATCGACAATTTTAGTTTTATTCTGAACAACTTCCTTAAATTGATTGAGAGTCATTCTAGCCGGATGAGGTATTCCGCCAAGAATATCGGGACCGACTTTATTTAACTTTTTCATCATTGCAAAATATTTCGGCGGTTCGGGTTGACCATCTAATAATTGCTTAATGAATTTCTCTTCGTCGTTAATATTTAATGCCCAGTTAACAAGTTTTTCGTATCCTACGGTTGTGCTCGGAACTGCACCTAAAGATTTACCACAAGCCGATCCGGCTCCGTGTCCGGGCCAAACTTGGATATAATCAGGTAGTGCCTTGAACTTTTTTAATGATTGAAACATTTGTCGTGCTCCAACTTCCATCGTTCCGGTAATGCCCGCAGCTTTCTCAAGTAAATCTGGTCTGCCGATATCACCGACAAACACAAAATCACCTGTAAAGATCATAATCGGATTAGTGCTTGCAGCACCGTCTGTTAATAGGAAACTAATATGTTCCGGTGTATGTCCGGGTGTGTGAAGAACTTCTAAAATTAAATTGCCGACATTAATTTTATCACCGTCTTTTAACCCGGTATGTTTGTAATGATACTGCCACTCTTCCCCACCTTCATCACTAAGCAAAATTTCAGCACCGGTAATTTGTGCAAGTTCACGTGAACCGCTTAAGAAGTCCGCATGAATGTGAGTTTCGGTAATTTTTGTGATGCGCATATTTTCACGTTCGGCAATATGCAAATATGTATCAATATCTCTCTTGGGATCGATAACAATCGCTTCACCGGTTGCCTGACATCCGATAAAGTAACTTGCTTGCGCTAATCCTTTTTCATATACATGTTCGAAATACATTTTGTTAACTCCATTTTTCTTTATTTATAAACTTTTATGTAGACAGAAAGACTGCGAATATTTTTTTTTGATAATGCTGCATAGCTGTCATTCTGAATCCGTTGACTAACGGATGAATTCCGAAGTTATCGCAATGCGAGAATCTCACCTTAAATTAATTGAGAGTATCGGCAATGTAGAGGTGAGATTCCTCACTCACCCAAAAACGGTTCGTTCGGAATGACAATTTAAAATTATTCAACTTCTCCCATCCAACCGATGATACCCGGTTCTAGGTTATAAACTTTTGTAAACCCCCTTTGTATCATTGCTCTACCGGCATGATAACTTCTGTTACCACTGCGGCAGTATAAATAATATGTTTTGTCTTTATCCAATTCTTCAATTTCTTGTATAAAAGTCGGACTCATAATATCAATCAATTTTGAGTTAGGAATTTTAACTTCATCATGTTCGCCTTTAGTTCTAACATCAATTAGAACGCCGTCTTTATCTTCTTTAATTTGTGTCTCAAATGTTTTTGAATCGAGATCAATTACATCGACTTTATTACTTGAACCGAATAATCCCATTGTTTCTCCTATGTTTTATAAACTTGTGTAAAATTCTTTCCCGATGATGTAGAAACCCATCACCAGAACAAACCAGCCGAAAGCCGGTTTCAATTTTTCGTTTGAAATAAATTTTGATAAATAGCTGCCCACAAAAATTCCAATCACAGCTAGGCTTGAAAATAATGTAACGAATCCCCAATCAACAATTAAATTTGTACCGATATCACCAATAAATCCGATTAATGATTTAACAGCAATAATTAATAATGAAGTTCCCACAGCCATTTTCATTGGTAGTTTTGCTAAAATTACGAGTGCCGGGATTATTAAGAATCCTCCACCGGCGCCGACTAATCCGGTTAAAATCCCTACAATAAATCCCTCTATTAAAATTAATGGGTAATTAAAAACCAGTTCGTCTTCATCTACAGAAAATTTTCTTTTCCTTATCATTGAAACTGCAGCGGCAACCATTAATAGTGCAAATAGCAGCATGATGAATAAGTCTTTAGTAAATGCGAATGTTCCAAATGAAACGATCACTTCCGGAATAGCGGGAACAATAAATTTTCTTGTTATAAAAACCGCAATAAATGCCGGAACCGAAAATACAACTGCGGTTAGATAACTGATTTCTTTTCGTTTAATAAAAGTTGCAGCACCAACGAGCGCTGTTAAGCCTACGATAAATAATGAATAAGCTGTCGCCGGAACAGGATCAACTTGTAGAAGATATACTAAAATTGGAACGGTAAGAATTGATCCACCGCCGCCGATTAATCCAAGTGTTAATCCCATTAAAATCGCACCTATGTAACCAAGTATTTCCAAACTTAACTCAATTTAATTGGTGATGTGATGAAAGGATAATAAAAAGGATTCAAGGTGTTATTTAATCAGAGTTAAGAATCTTGTAAAGATTCGGGATCGACTATGAGTTTAATTAAGTCGACCTTAGTTTTATTCGATCGGAGAATTGTAATGTAGTATTTATTAATTGTAAAAACTTCTCCCCTTGCCGGAATTCTGCCAAGCTCGGAAATTATATAACCGGCAATTGTTTCATAATCGCCTTCGGGAATTTGGAAATCATATTCTTCATTAATTTTATCGATCTCAACTTTGCCGGAAAAAACATATGTCGTTTCATTTAACTTTTTGCTTACAACTTCTTCCTCATCGTACTCGTCACGTATTTCACCTAACATTTCCTCGATAATATCTTCGACCGTAATTATTCCGGCAGTTCCGCCGAACTCATCAACAACGACAGCAATTGAAGTACTTTTGCTTAAGAGTTCATTCAGCATTTCCAAAGTTTTTTTTGTTTCGGGTACAAAGATTACATCACGTAAAATTGATCCGATACTTTGCGGGTTTTTGAATAGATCTTTTGCAATGATCAATCCCTTTATATTATCCAAATTTTCTTCGTAAACCGGGAGTTTCGAATATCCCGATTCAATTAATATATTAAGTGTTTCTTCAAGAGAACTTGAAATTTCCACACCGACTATATCGGTTCGAGGTGTCATACATTCATATACTTTTTGTTCTCTGAGATCAATTATTTTATTGATTATCCCGGATTCACGTTCATTAACAACTCCGGCTTCCGAGCTTTCGTTTATTAATGATTGAAAATCATCTTTATCGAATAATTGATGAGCTTCCTCTTCGTCTAATTGTCCGCGACGTGTTAAAAATGATGATACTGATGATGTGATTTTTACAAAAGGATAAAGCAAAAATGTAATAGCCCTTATAGGTAAAGAAAATATACTAAATAATAAATCGGCACTTTCGCGGGCAATATACTTTGGAATTATTTCTCCGATAATTAATAAAAGTGTTGTGGAAACAAGTAAAATCTCAAAATCATTAAACCCAAATTCACGGGTTAGATAAACCGTAGCCAACGAAGCAAAGGCAATGTTGACAATATTATTAGAAATAAGAATTGTTGAAAAAAACACTTGAGGATTCTTCACAAAGAAACGAGAATTAATCGCAGAAATATTTTTCTTTCTTGCGCGTATTTCTATTTTAATTTTATTGGCAACAACAAATGCGATTTCTGAAGAAGAAAAGAACGCGCTGAGGAGCAATAGCAAAACTAAAATCAACAATTCCATGAGACTTAATATGCCTTATCAATTTTTACATTTTTTATTAAATGCGAATACAACTCATCGTCTTCAGTAAATATGAATTGAGCATCTATAACTCCCTCGGTATTCAACTTCGGATCGGGAAGCAATCCTTTTATTGTCCCGAAAATTATAAATTTGGATTCATTTGTAGACCGTTTATCATCTATTCTGATTTCCGGTTTAATCGAATAAATCAATTCTTTATCCTGAAATATTTTTATCAGAGTTAAATTCATTCTGCTAAAATCATAATCGCTCGTTTGAAATATTTCAAACTCACCGGTTATATTAAATCGAGCTTGTGCATCCGGACCCGGCATTAAATTAATCCAGCTATAAACTTCTTTGAAATCAACTTTTAAATCAGGTGTAAACATTTCCACATCATAATCCGATTCATCCTTTTTTGTAACCTCATTGGATGTACATGAAGCAAAAAGGAATAAAAGCAAAATCACTAATATGTATTTTTTGTTCATTGCCCTATCTGAAATAAATTAAAATAATAATTACAAATATATAAATGATAGTGTTTAGTAGCATCGGTAAATCTGTCAACATGATTTCGGTCGGATTTTCACCCTTACTTTTCTTAACCACAAGATACATATATCTAAACACACCAAATACAACAAAAGCGGTTGTAAGAACAAAATACCTTGAATTGAAATGGTCAATTGTTCTTGAAGAAATTGAATAAAGAGCATAACAGACTACCAATCCGGAAGCAGCAATCACTGAAATCTGATCAATAAATTTTTCCGAATAATCCTTCAAAACCGTTCTTGTTAAGTTATTCCCTAATTGCGCGACCAACTCCGATCGTCTTTTCATAACCGCGAGAAATAATGCAAGAAATATTGTAGTAAGTATTAACCAATTAGAAACATAAATATCCGCGACATAAGCACCCGCAAGTACACGAAGCATAAAACCACTGGCGATACAGAATAAATCGAGAATCATTATTTCTTTTAATTTGATCGTATATAAGAAATTGATAACAATATATCCCGATAGTGCGGCTGCAAATTCCCAGTTGAGTTGGAGTACAAGCAATACAATTATAACATAGAGTACACCGATAGTAATTTTTGCATTAAACGGTGAAATCTTACCGCTTGCAATGGGACGATTTTTTTTTATCGGATGTTGTCTATCAAGTTGTACATCAAGCAGATCATTAAATACATAAACCATGCTTGCTGTTAAAGAGAATGTAATAAATGCGAGTAGAACTACACTTAAATAGTCCCACTCCATTAAATGTTTTGAGAAAAGTAAAGGGACAAAAACAAAAAAGTTTTTTATCCACTGTGGAATGCGCAGTAATCTGAAATAGTCGGTTGCCATTTATTAAAATACGACTGCCTCTTCGTAAACTCCAAAATGTTTTTTAAGTTCGTTGATCATCTCACCGAGTGTTACATAAGATTCGGCTGCTTTGATAAATTCGGGCATTAAGTTTGTCCCTTCAACAGCCGCTTTACTAATTGCGGCAAGTGCTTCATCGACAGCTTTTTGATCTCTATTTTGTCGTAATTCGGCTAATCTTTCTTTTTGCTTTCTCTCGACTTCCGGTGAGATCTGCAAAATCGGGATATCAACTTTTTCATTTTCTTCTATAAATTCATTTACACCAACCATGAACTTTTCTTTTTTCTCAAGTTCGCGTTGATATCTATATGCCGCATCGGCAATTTCCTTTTGGAAATAACCGGCATCAATTGCGGCAACAACTCCGCCCAATGAATCTATTTCATCAAAAATTTTATTTGCTTGCTCTTCCATTTTATCGGTTAACGATTCAACATAATAACTTCCGCCGAGCGGATCGACAGTGTTCATCACACCGGTTTCATAAGCTATAAGCTGCTGCGTTCTTAAGGCAATTTTTGCAGCTTTTTCACTAGGCAATGCTAATGTTTCATCCATCGAATTTGTATGGAGTGATTGTGTCCCGCCGAGAACACCCGCTAAAGCTTGCAATGCTGTTCTTACAATATTATTCTCAGGCTGCTGTGCCGTTAATGTACATCCGGCAGTTTGAGTATGAAATCTTAACCACCATGAACGAGGATTTTTCGCTCCGTATTTTTCCTTCATTCTTCTTGCATAAATTCTTCTAGCTGCTCTGAACTTTGCAATTTCTTCAAAGAAATCTAAATGTGAATTAAAGAAGAACGAGATTCTAGGCGCAAATGAATCGACATCCATTCCTCTCTCGATACAAGCTTCTATGTATGCAAATCCATCTGCTAAAGTATATGCCAATTCTTGAGCAGCCGTTGAACCGGCTTCACGAATATGATAACCGCTTACCGAGACCGGATTCCATTGCGGAACTTCATTCGTACAGTATTCAATCATATCGGTAATAATACGCATTGATGGTTCGGGTGGATAAATATATTCTTTTTGTGCTATATATTCTTTTAGAATGTCATTCTGTAAAGTACCACGTAGCTTATCAAAACTTACGCCTTGTTTTTTTGCGACGGCTAAATAATATGCAAATATCATAGCCGCAGGTGAATTGATTGTCATCGAAGTAGAAACTTGATCCAAAGGTATTCTGTCAAATAAAATTTCCATGTCCTTCAATGACGAAATCGCAACACCGCAGATTCCAACCTCGCCTTGACTCATCACATCATCAGAATCAACTCCCATTAATGTCGGTAAATCGAATGCAACGGATAAACCGGTTTGTCCGTTCTTCAATAAATACTTAAAACGTTCGTTTGTATCTTCGGGTGAACCGAATCCGGCGAATAATCTCATAGTCCAAACTTTGCCTCGATACCCGTTGGTGTGAATCCCTCTAGTGTATGGATATTCACCCGGGAAATTTATATCGCGCATGAAATCGTTATCTATTAAATCATCGGGAGTGTAAAGTGCTTTTACTTCTTCACCGGAAACAGATGTAAATTTCATGCCTGTGGATTTTGTTCTACTGAGTTTATCTAAATATTCTTCTTTTGCTTTATTATACTCTTGGTTCATTTTTCAATCCTCTCTGAGATTAAAATAACTTTTCTAAAAAAAATAATAATTCGCTTAAGTTCTTCCAAACCTTTTGTCTAATTCTGTTAACGGAATTTTAATGACAATTGGTCTGCCGTGGGGACAAACATAAGGCATTGATGTAGCAAAAAGCTGATCGACTAAAATTCTCATTTCTTGTTCATTTAATTTATCACCAGCTTTAATTGCGGCTTTACAAGAAAATGATTTTGCCACGTTGTCTCTAACTTCTAATTGTTTTTCTTGTTCATTACTGCGGTACTCGCTAAGAATTTCCAACAATGTATCTTTTTCCGAACCGATTTTTACATCGGACGGAACACCGCTTATTGCAATCGCATTTTTTGCGAGTAATCTTATTTCGAATCCCAATTTATTTAGATAAGGTTCAATCTCTTTTAATAATTCATAATCTGCCGGATCGACGGTAATTTTTTGAGTGAAAAGTAATTGCTGAGAAAACGGAATATTTGCATCGAATGAACGAAGTGCTTTTTCATATAAAATTCTTTCATGCGCAACATGTGAATCGATAATCATTAATCCGCTTTTAATCTGGGATAGAATATATTTGTTATGAAGAAGAACGATAAATGAATTATCCGAATCAGTTGATTCTTCACGCAGACTTTTACGATGATACACATCTCCGGTCTGCTTATCATCAAAAGGATGATCAACTTCTGTATCCGGTGCGGATGATTTAATATCTGTATTTAACGAATCGAATAATCTGTCAATTTCATCTTCCGAAAATACACTGCCTCGTTTGGGAGATCTGTTATCGGTTGAGAATATCGGTCTATCGGAAAAATCACCACGATTTACTCTCGGTGGTGCGATAAATTTTAGTCTCTCACTTTCATCAACCGCTTCGTTAAAAGTCATTGATGGAACTAAGTCATGGCTTCCGATACTTTTCTTAACTACGGCGCTAATAAATGAATAAACATCTTTATCATCTTCGAATTTTACTTCTAACTTAGAAGGATGAACATTTATATCAACTCTTCGCGGATCAAGTTCAATAAATAATACGAAAAAAGGATAATCACCTTTCTCCAAAATATTTTCATAGGAACTGAATACAGCATGATTAACTGTTCTGCTTACAATATATCTACGATTTATAAATACATACTGATCACTGCGATCTTTTTTGGTGAATGTTGGTTTGCCTACATAACCGTAAATAGAAAGGAAATCTGTTTTTTCACTGACCGGGATTACGGCATCTAAAATATTATCGGCAAAAACTTTTTGAAGTCTTTCTTCGAAAGTACCGGCAGAGTAATCAAAAATAAGATCGTCATCGTTGTAAAACTTAAAAGAAATCTCAGGTCGACTTAATGCTATTTTTTTGAATGTTTCAATTATATGTTTTAATTCGGTTGAATGAGTTTTAAGAAAGTTTCTTCGTGCGGGTGTATTATAAAATAAATTCTTAACCGCGATAGATGTTCCTTTTGAGAACGAACCTTTCTCGGTAAAAAATTCTCCGGCTTCGTTGTTCTTAATTAACGTTCCGATTTCGGATTCTTGTTGTTCGGTTCTTATTTCGACAAGACTGACAGATGAAATTGAACTTAATGCTTCCCCTCGAAAACCATATGTTTGAATGGACTCAAGATCTTCGACAGTACTGATTTTACTTGTCGCGTGTCTTTGCATACAGAATCGAGCATCTTCCTCGCTCATACCCTCACCATCATCAACAACTTGTATCAAGGTTTTACCGGCTTGTTTTATATAAACTTCGACCATTGCCGCTTTTGCATCGACTGCATTTTCCATCAATTCTTTAACAACAGATTCGGGACGCTGGACAACTTCTCCCGCTGCAATCTTGTTGGAAATATTTTCCGGTAATATTTTAATCTTACTCTTAATCATAATCTTACTCCCTTTGCGTCTTTGCGACTTAGCCGTTGTTTTTTAATAATTTTACCGCAGAGACGCTAAGGCGCAAAGGTCAATTCCTTTTCCTATAAATTTTTAGTGTAAATTCAGAATATTCTATTTCTTCAGCGGCTTCCCAAATATCATTATCTATCTGCGGGAAGAATGTATCACCTTCAACTTCTACTTTCATTTCACTTATTTGTAGTTCATCTACATTATTAATTTCTTGTTTATAAATTTCACCGCCACCGATAACGAATACTTTTTCATATTTTTTTTCTTCACAAAATTTGTAAGCATCATTGATGTCCGAAAATACTTCAACTTCGCCTTCGGGCTTTGGAAATGATTTTTCTCTCGTAAGAATAATATTCAATCTACCTTTTAACGGTTTACCGCCCATTGAGTAAAAAGTTTTCCTACCCATAATAAGCGGAAAGCTCATAGTTGTTTCCTTAAAGTGTTTCAAGTCTTCCTTGGAATGCCACGGCATTATTCCTTCTTTACCGATTACGTTATTTTTTGCAACCGCAACTATGATTATTTTTTTCATCTGAGTAATTTTAGTGTGATAAATATTGATTGATCTCTTTCCGGTTCAACTATAATAGTTTTACTTGAATCCTTGTATCCGTTCAATCGCAATGTTAATAAATATGAACCGGCTTCAAGATTTTTCAAAGTATCGGGAGTTAATTCACCGGTGAAATTATTATTTAAATAAATTGCCGCTTCTCTGGGATTTGAATTAATTACCACATCAGCAGTTGATTGTTCCAGAGTAAATTCAACCGCATCCTCCCGACAGCCAAATAGCATTGCAACTGTAAATATTATTAAAATGAATTTTTTCATTTATCCCCCCGAATAAATTGTCTTCATTTTATTCTTTCGTTTAAACCGCGACTTCAAATTTTATTCGCGGATGATGTTTGTAACCGACCAATTCAAAATCTTCAAATGTAAGTTGATCCAATGGCTTCTTTGCTATTATTAATTTAGGTAATTCATAAGGTTCACGTGTTAATTGTTCTTTTAAGCCCTCAACATGATCATACTCTTCCATTTTTGATCCTTTATCTGCTAAATAAATATGTGCATCGACAATTGTATGAGCAAAGTAACCAAGTTCTAATCCGGCATCTTGTGCAATAATTTGTGTAAGTAAAGAATAAGCAGCAAGGTTAAAAGGAATGCCAAGTGCAATATCGCCGGAACGCTGTGTAAGATGACAATTTAATTTTCCGTCGCTAACATTAAAAGTAAATGTATAATGACAAGGCGGTAATTTACTGATAACGGCATTTGCCGGATGCCAGGCATTAACAACCATTCTTCTCGATTCGGGATGATTTTTAATTTGATCTATTACCCATCCGATTTGATCGAATGTTAATGAACCGTTATCTTCTTTTTTTACGAATGGATTTGATTCATTTACAAAAACTTCTTCACCCAATGCCGCACTTTTTTCCGGAACCGGATAGCGTCTCCAGTATCTTCCGTAAGCGGTTTGAAGATTTCCATTTTCATCTGCCCAAGCATCCCAAATTTTTGTATGTTCTCTTAAATTTCTAATATGATCATCACCGGAAAGATACCAAAGCACTTCATAAAGAAGCGATTTCCACATCATTTGTTTGGTAGTAAGAAGCGGAAAACCTTTTGAAAGATCAACTCTATAAAAAGCCCCAAAATAAGAAAGTGTATCGACACCGGTTCTGGATTTTTTACGTACGCCTTCTTCCAAAACAAGTTTAACTAGATCGTGATATTCCTTCATTAATCCCCTTTTTTCAATTTTTTCAGCATTTTCGACTAATTTTTACGATGCGGAATATACATAAATTAAAGGAAAAATACGGGGGTGAATCGAGCAATAGATGAATTATGAGTTCTCATTCTCAATAACCAACGGATTTATCCGTTAGGGTAAAGTAAGATGCCCGAAATTCCTTAACGGTTTCAACCGTTTTAGTTCTTACTCAACTACAGATAAAATGGAGAAAACTAGGGCTATTGAATCCTACATTAAAATTTAGTCAAGTCTAATCTGAAGAAAAAAAAATTAATAGACCGATGAATCGGTTTGTATATTTTTTGCTAGTTACATGAGTTCCCACAGATGAATCTGTGGGTTAATAGTAAATGGCAAACCTAACAAATTAAATTATGGGTTAATAGAAATGCAGAATAATTCACATTGACAAACAATCAACCAATTTCTTGAAAAGCTTTCATGAGATCTTTCTTAGTCTCTAATAAATCTTGTGAAATAACTTTTACTTCACCGATTGCGGGCATAAAGTTTGTATCGCCAATCCATCTCGGTAAAATATGAAAGTGAATATGTTGATCAATTCCTGCGCCCGCAGCTTTACCTAAATTTGCACCTATATTAAATCCTTGCGGTTTCATCGCTTTCGTTAAAGCTTTTTTGGAGAGTTTAATAAGTTTGGTAATATCTGTAAATTCTTCATCGGTTAATTCGTCAATATCCGCCATATGTCTGTATGGAATTACCATCAAATGTCCGCTGTTATACGGAAATAAATTAAGCATCGCAAAAGAATGTTCGGATTTATAAACAACAAGTGATTCATCATCATTTATATCCAATTTGGGAGATGAACAGAATACACATTCTTCATTGTCACTTTTGTGTTTGAACGATTGAATATAATTTGAACGCCAGGGTGACCAAAGTTTATTCATTGTTTTACCTCAAAATTCAATACAATTGTCATTCTGAACGACTGATTTTTAGGAGTGAAGAATCTCACTTTACATTTATACAGGAAGACTCTTCATCCCGATAAATCGGGATTCTAACTGACAGATTCTTAATTTACAAAAATAAAAAAAGCGGAAGTGGTATTCTTCCGCTTTATGAAACTATATACTGTTAATCTTCTTCTTTTGACTTTTCGTATTCTTCGATAATTCGGGCTTCAACATCTTTCGGAACTTCTTCATAATGTGAAAAAGCTCTTGTGTGCATACCACGTCCGGATGTTAAAGATCTTAAATGAGTTGAATACTTATATAATTCAGACAAAGGAACTTTCGCTTTAATAATTTGGAAGGGTCCTTCCGATTCCATACCGGAAATTTTACCGCGCTTACTTGAGATATCACCCATTACATCACCCATATAATCTTCGGGTACTTTTACGGTTATATCATAAATAGGTTCAAGAATTACAGGTTTAGCGGCTAGGAATCCTTTTTTAAATGCTTGGGAAGCAGCAATTTTAAAAGATACTTCATCAGAGTCAACGTTATGGAATGATCCGTCAAACAAAGTCACTTTAACATCAATAACCTTACTACCGGTTAAAATTCCTTTAACTAAAGTTTCTTTCAACCCTTTTTCCACAGCAGGTATAAATCGTCCGGGAACAACACCACCGACAATCGCATCAACAAATTCAAATCCCGCTCCGCGTGGTTGCGGTTCTAATTTTAATAACACGTGACCGTATTGACCTCTTCCACCGGATTGCTTTTTATGTTTGAATTCTGCAACATCACAAGTTGATTTAATTGTTTCTCTATATGGGATTCTAGGTTCAACTAATTCAACCTCAACACCATATCTATCCTTCAGTAATTTTACGGCTAAGTTCAATTGAAGCTCACCTTGTCCTGTGACAATTGTCTGCGCCAATTCCGGATCAAAGTGTACAGATAATGTAGGATCTTCTTCATGAACAGTGTGCAGCCCAGTTGAAATTTTATCTTCATCCCCTTTCGCTTTTGGTTTGATAGCGCCGCGAATAACTGATTCGGGGAATTTAATCGGATGAAAAACAACCGGGTAGCTCTTGCTGGCAAGTGTGTTTCCCGTGTGAGTATCTTTCAATTTCACGACAGCACCAATATCACCGGCAACAACTTTAGATACTTCGGTTCTATTTTTTCCGTTTAATATTGAAAGTTGACCTAATCTTTCGGCCTTTTCATTACTTGTATTTATTAAATCCATTCCGGATTCAAGTGTGCCACTATAAACACGGAAGATAGATAATTCACCAACATGTTGCTCATTTAATGATTTGAATACTAAAGCAGAAGCTTCACCTTTAGGATCACATTTAACTTCGACTACATCTTTTCCTTTCATAATGGCTTTTTCTGCGGGAACATCTTTCGGTGAAGGGAAATAACTAACCGCAAAATCCATAAAGTTATTCAACCCAACTCCCTTTGTAGCTGAAACCGCGAAAACCGGAACCAACGATCGATTTAGAATTGCGGCTTTCAATCCTTTTTTAAGATCTTCTTCATTGAGAGTTCCATCTTCAAAGAATTTATTCATTAATTCTTCACTTGATTCTGCAACTTTTTCGATCAGTTCTTCACGCATCGTTTCGACTTCGTCTTTCAATTCAGCCGGAATTTCTAGTTCTGATACTTTCTTTGATCCGGTCGCATCATATTGAAAAGCTTTCATTTTAATAAGATCAATTACCGTGTCAAAATTGATTCCTTCTTTTACCGGCATTGTTATTACTGTAGCATCTTTACTTAAATGATCTTTGACAACTTGAACGGTTTCATTAAAAGTTGAATGTTCATTATCAACTTTGTTAATAATAACTGAAGCGGGAAGATTATACTGATTTACATAACCCCATGTAGCTTCGGTACCGACTTCGACACCTTCTGCAGATTTAACAACCGCTACAGCAGTTTCAACAACATGAAGGCTACTGATTACTTGACCGATAAAATCAGAGTAACCGGGAGTATCAATCATATTAACTTTTGTGTTATTCCATTCTAAATGAAGAGGTGCCGAAGAAATTGAAATTTGTCTTTCAATTTCATTGGGATTATAATCGGAAGTAGTGTTTCCCTCTTCAACTTTTCCTATACGATTTATTTCTCCTGCAGTATAGAGTAATAATTCTGCTATAGTTGTTTTTCCACTTCCACCATGACCAATGAATGCGAGATTACGTATTGCATCCGGATTAAACTCTTTCAAGATATCTCTCCTCTATATTTCGCAAACTACATTTATGATTTATATTTTTCCCAGAATGCGCTTATACCTTTAGTAAAGGCATTAAGGTTCTTAATTAGATTTATTACGGGGTTTTGATTGGCTCCGTCCTTAACACGTGTGCTAAGAGAATTAAATTTTTCTTTTGTATTTCTGACCATCTCATTAAATTCTTGCATATGCGCTTCGGCATCATCAGCAATATTTGCAAATTTCTCTGCAGCTTTGTTAAGATTGGAAACTACAGGAATGGTTGAATCGATCAATTGATGTATGTCTGCACTTAAAACATCGATAGACCGATTCAACTTATTGAGTGTGATAAATACAAAAATAATTAGAGCACATACCAGCAATATCAATATAATTGTAAGAATATCTATTAACATCGTATTTTATGCTTCTTTTTCTGATTTATAAGTATCAATACCGGCTTTAACAGCAGATTTTAGTTTGTCACTTTCCTTTTCAATCTTGCTCTTACTGTCGCCAACATATTTTGATGTTTTATCTTTAGCTTCATGAAGAACTTGTTCTGCTTCTTTTATTAGTCCATCAACTTTTACTTTAGCATCGGAAATTAATCTTTCGGATTTTCTTTTTCCATCATTGATAAGTTCGGAAGCTTTTACTTTTGCTCTTTCTAAATATTCTTCAGATTCATCAAGGAGTTCTTCACCTTTACTTCGCAATTCACCGCGAAGTTCTTTTCCGGATTTTGGTGCGTAGAGTAATGCAATTACAGAACCAATTACTGTTCCGGCAATTAATCCGAGAAATAAACCTTTTCCCAATCCATTTTCATCAGCCATAATTTCCTCCTTATATAAGTTTAGTTTATAGTCTAACTAAAATAGCAAGCAAACGATGCAAAATCAAGGATATAGAAGTCTAAAGATACTAAAAATCCACTTGTAAATTGTAAGGATACTGCTTGTCAAATTAGTTATTGAATCACTTTTACGTCATAAAACGATTTATTGTTTCTAAAAATCGTATCTCGTTAAGAGAATACAAAGGTAATGAGAATTGAATAAATTCAAAAGGATAAATGATCTAAGATTTGTTTTGCTAGATAATTCTTTGTAAATCTGAATAGAGCTTTGAGAGTGGTAATCCAACCACGTTGTAATAACAACCTTTAATTTCACTTACAAACACAGCACCAAAATCATCTTGAATTCCATAAGCTCCGGCTTTATCCATTGGACTGCCGCCAGCGATATATTCTTTAATCTCATTTCTACTGAGTTTTCTAAATGTGACAGAAGTTTTTTCGTAATCAACCAAAGTCTTATTTTTAATCGAATTAAAAAGTGCAAAACCAGTATATACTGAATGGGTTCTTCCGCTTAGTTTTTTCAAAATCCTTTCAGCATCGGATTTACTTTTTGGTTTGCCTATTATTTCTTTATCAAGAACCACAATTGTATCTGCAGTTATAAAAATTCCGTTCGACCTAATTTTTTTTGCTTCTTCTAATTTATGAAGCGCTAACCGTTTTACGGTTTGAATTGGGTGCTCGCCATCAAAAACTTCTTCATGAAGATCAACTGAGAAAGATTTGAATTTTATTCCAAGCTGAGCTAAAAGTTTTCTTCGTCTGGGTGATTTTGATGCAAGATAAATTGGTAATTCGGAAATGATCATTCGAGAAACTATCTAAAGAGGGCTTTAATACTTCCCCAAGTTTTCTTAACACTAGAAATATTATCGTGTAACACCGGAACTTCATTTGAATGAGTAACTAAACCATTATTATCCACTATTGCAATTCGATATTTGTATAACGTTCCGCTTGTTTTATACGCGGTCTCATCTGTAAATTCATAATATTGGTCTTTTTCAGGAACAACAATTCCTACTTCTATGAACGGACCGTCTTGAGCTTTACGTTGTACGACGAAATGTTTGAGGTTAGATTCTTGCAAAGTCTGCCACATAACAATTACATTATCGCCACTGCTTCTAGCTGTAACGCCAGGTTCAGCAATAGTTGCACCGGCATTAAGAGAAATTGCCGTGATTAATAATAATAAAAGTAAATATGAGACTCTGTACAATTTCATGACATAAAGATATTGGGTTAGTTAAATATTGTCAAGTTCTAAATTTCTGCTAAAAAATAAATTTCGAATGTATTTTAAACTTGTATTACCTTGCTCTCTTTACCAAAATTGAATTTGATAAAAACGATTGCTGAATATACTATTACATAAAATGGAAGAGCTGACCATGCGCCAATCAGTCCAAGATCGAAAACAGAACCTAGTAAATAAGCCAGCGGAATAAAAATTACCCAGTTTGAAATTACTTCCGCCATCATTACGAAAAACGTTTGTCCCATTGCCTGTAATCCATTTGCTAAAACTACACCTATTGCATAAAATATTTGACCAAACCCCGCAATCCTAAGAATCGGAACAGCTGTTTCAATTACATTGCTATCAGTAGTAATTAATATTAGTATAAGTCTCGGAGTAAAAATAAAAATAATTCCAACGAGCAAAGTATATAGAGTAGCAACCTTGCTTGTTTCAAAACCATAAAACTTTGCGAGTTGAAATTTTCCGCTGCCAAGTTGATTACCCACTAAAGTTTGAACAGCAATTCCAAAACCAAAACACGGCATTAATGAAATCATTAATGAAGACATGACAACTTGACTTGCAGCCTGTTCAAGTGTACCTATCAAACCTGTAATAGCAATAAAACTTAAAAAGCCAACTAAAATAAATACGTTTTGAAAAGATACAGGTAAGGATATTTTTACAATTGAATAGGCGAATTCTTTTATGAACGTAAAATTTTTGAAGTAATTGTATTTTTTTCTGTAATGGCTAATAGAAGAAACTATAATATAAAAGAGAGCATCAAACAAAGTTGCTAATGATGACCCAAGTCCGGCACCGGCTAATCCCATTCCTTCAATACCGAATGCACCGAATATAAAAATATAATTAAAAATTATATTCAGAAAATTAACAAGTAAACCAGAGAACATGAATATTTTTGTTTTCCCTATTCCAAAAAAGAAACCGCGATATGAAACAGAGATTAAGAAAAACGGAAGTCCTATAAATCGATAAAAAAGATATTCGCCGGCATATTGCCCTACCGTGTCATCGGCAGCAAAGAAATTTGCTATGGGAAATGATAGGCTAACTATTATCGCCCCGACAATCACGCCGGTTATAAAAGAAATAATTAAAGAAGTATTGAGGACATCACCGCAGCCGTCAAAATCTTGCGCGCCAAATCTTCTAGCAATCAGAACATGAGTTCCGGTTGCAAGAGATGAGAAAAAACTAATGAATGCCCAAGTGGCAAGAACTCCCAATCCCATAGCAGCAAGTGAATATTCCGCATCCGGTAAACGTCCGACCATCGCGGTATCAACAAGAGAGACAATCATCTGTGTGGAAAGACCCGCAATTGCGGGAAGCGCCATTTTGAGAATGTATTTATAGACAGAAATATCAGCAATAAATTTCATAGGATTCAAAGGTATTCAAATACCTCTTTTAATGAAAGTAAATTTTCTATTAATAAATCTTACAATTTGATACTCGCATTGTGATATTATTTTTATTATTTTGATAAATCAATTAGTCAACTTATGTGGTCGTAATTGACTCGACAAGAAGAAATCAAATATCTTCTTCATACTTTTGGAATCAAACAAAGTTGGTTAGCCGAAAAGCTCGGGCTGAACAACCAGACTCTCACCTATCTATTAAATGATGCTCCGCTTCTGGACGATGATCTTTTTAACAAGATCAAAAATATTCTAGATGATTATCAGTTTGACCTAGCTTTATTTAATGATGATAATGAACCGAAAGAAACTCTCGATTTATTTGAGGACGGTAAACTTCAAATAATAATGGGTGAGCGAATTAGAATCTTCGCAAAAAGAAAATACGGTACATTAAAAAAACTTGCCGAAGAAATGCATATCTCACCTCAGCAACTTCAACAATATATAAGCGGCAAACGCGAACCCGGTTCTAAAATATTAGCAAAACTTTTACGGTTGGGTTGTGATATAAATTGGCTGCTTGGCGGTAAAGAATCAATGGAAGCATATCGAACTTATATATTAGAAGCAGAACTGCGCAAACTTCAATCAGCAATTGATCAAGTATCGCATATCGTAAAACGAGTCGAGGGAAAGTAAGAAAACTTTTCCCCAAATAACCTAAAGTCCAAATGCTATAAATCAAATCGGATATCAAGTTGTTTGACAATAATTAGCGAAGTATGTTAATTATTTTTCAAATAAACATTTTTTCCGCCAAAACTTTCCTATTCATTTTCTCTCCAGGGCATGTTGTTTGCTTTCAAACAACGGAGGGGCATTATGAAACAATCACTACGATTTTTAATCCTTGTAATATTATTATCCACAATAACCATCGGGCAAAGTAAACACATTCCAAAAATTGATTCAACAATATTTTATATGTCCGATAAAGTAAAAGTTACACTTCTTTCCGACAGCACAACCATGGTATCTGAAATGCTTTTGCAGAGATATCAAAACAGTCAATACGAGAATTATTACCGTGCATTGTACAGCTATAACAATGATGGTAAGCTAACAGAATATTTGAGCCAGACATGGAATACCTCATCTTGGGAAAACAGTTATCGAATGGAAAATACTTACAACGCGCAGGGACTTGTATCGGTTTCTCTCTTTCAAGTTTATGCAGGAGGAGCATGGCAGAATGCAAGTAAAACGGAAAGCTCTTATAATGCCGAAAATAATCCTTCACAAATGATAGATTACTACTGGACTAACTCAGCATGGCAACCAAGTTCCAAAACCGACTACACATATGATTCTCAACAAAGAATGGTAGAAATGGTTGGAAGTACTTACAACTATTGGCAATCACCACCAACTTGGAGTTATAACTACAAGTTGACAAATCAGTACAATTCTCTTTCACAGGTCGAAATGGATTATGTTTATTATCATAACGGAGTTGACTGGCAGCCAACTTCAAGAACAAGTTACACTTATACTCAGTCAGGAAATCATGAAACAAGTTATACTGAAG
Organism: Melioribacteraceae bacterium; assembly: GCA_030584085.1. Taxonomy (NCBI): domain Bacteria; kingdom Pseudomonadati; phylum Ignavibacteriota; class Ignavibacteria; order Ignavibacteriales; family Melioribacteraceae; species Melioribacteraceae bacterium. Next base: position 1,486,213 of record CP129490.1, on the reverse strand, counting down.
GGCATGATTCTACTTGGATTCCACTAGCAAGTGATTCCTCAGCATATAATGCAAATGACAATTTGACTTATAGCATCTATAAACATCATAACGGTACTGTATGGCAAGATGTTGAACAAGTGGAAAACATTTATCAAGGAAATGTTCTTACTGAATCTATTCAGTCTTCATGGATGTATGATCCATATGAAGAATGGAAATATCGAGAACTCTTCACATATACAAATAATCTTTTAATTACCCAAACCTCACAGAATTGGGAGAATAATCAATGGGTTAATCAGAGTCAGGCCAATTTGCTCTATGATTTAAACGATAATGTAACAATCATGGAAATGTTTATGTGGAATGGTTCAAGCTGGGATCCTAATTATAAATATTTATACACTTATACAAATGTCATGGATGTTCCAGAAGAACCATTAGTAAAGGACTTCATACTATATCAAAATTATCCCAATCCTTTTAATTCCTCAACAAAGATTGTGTACACTCTTCCTTCACCGGCTGAAGTCACACTAACTCTTTACAATACTCTCGGTGAAAAAATTAAAATCCTTGATGACGGGATGAAATTAGCCGGTAATCATGAAGTAATACTTGATGATAACTCTCTTAGCAGCGGCGTTTATTTTTATGAATTTGTTACATCGAATAGAACATCTTCGAGGAAGATGATTTTACTTAAATAGAATAGTTCACTCTAATAATTATGATGACGATTTTCAAAGGACGTTTAAAAAATGTAATCCACTGATGGAGGGAAATCATGAAAATGTATTTAAGATCAATTCTTCTATTACTGATAAGTATTTCAATTTCATTTGCACAAGAAAGAATCAATTTTGAAAAGGGTTCACTTAAGGTTAAGTATTTGGGAAACTCCAACATTTCAGCAAAAATTGATTCCAATGCTATGATATCAGAATTTTTAGTTCAATTCCATGACGGATCACAATACAATAACGATTACAGATCAACCTATCAGTATAATACTATTGGTAAAGTTGATGAAATTATGGATCAAGTTTGGGATGGATCTGATTGGCAAAACGATTTCAGAATTCAGTTTGATTATAATGAAAGTGGGTTTAATACAATGACAACCTATCAATCATATTCTGGTACAGCATGGGAGAATTCTTCAAGGTCTATCGTTGTTAATGATTCCAATGGAAATCCGATTCATATAGAGGATCAAACATGGTACCAAAATGCATGGGCTCCATACGTAGCTGAGGATAATGTATTTGGTCCAGATTCACAATTAGTAGAGTCGATTTCAAGTCAATATGATTATTGGAATCCCTCACCTAAATGGAGTTATTTGCATAAATCAACATTTACCTATAATCAACAAGGTCAACGAACTTCTCGTGAAACTCGAAATTTTGGACCAGATTCAAGTTGGTTCTTAACGTTTAGAGAAGACATTAGATATAATTCGGATGGATTGGAGCAATCAAAAAAGTCAGTCATAAGTAATGATAGTGGTGTGACATTCGATCCATTTCTTTGGGACACTACAGCTTACAATAACAATAAAAAAAGAACTTATCATCATAGACAGTATCACAATGGTTCTAATTGGCAGGATGAATATCTATCAGAATCGACCTATATTGATACTTTAGAAAAGGAACGCGTAGTAACTATGTGGGCTCGAACATCTGATCAGATGTCAAAAGAAAAATATACTTACAACTATAATCAACAGAATCAGTTAAATGATGTGATTGAGCAATATTGGAATAACGGAGCGTGGGAAAACTTTTGGCATGACTACTATTCATACAATCAGTATGGTTATCATAGTGAAATTGAAACTTTTATGTGGTATTCATCCTCTTGGAATCCTTTTAGTAAATACTTAATGACTTATACTATGGTGGTAGATGTTGGTGACATGGGTAAACTCACAAAGGACTTTGTGCTATATCAGAATTATCCAAATCCATTTAACTCCATGACGAAGATAATTTACTATCTACCAATAGCCACAAATGTTTCTCTAAAACTATTTAATGCAATTGGGCAGGAAGTAAAATTAATCGATTCCGGATTTAAATTAGCCGGGAAGCATGAGATGACCCTTAATGAATTTAACTTAAGCAGCGGCGTTTATTATTATCAACTGATTACTAAGTTCGGAGAAGCGACAAAGAAAATGATACTCCTTAAGTAATTACACGCGAGATCTGATCAAGCGGTCGGATCTCGCATTTTGCTTGATGTAGGAATATTTCACGATAAATCATTTCACACGCCCGTTCTCTCGCGGGATCTGCTTTATCATAATATCTTTGTAAATAAATTCATCAAATATGGTGCTGGAGTAATTACAGAATCTTGCACTTCCAATTAATTCAGTAAAACCTCGAAGGCGGAATGCCCTCGAGGTTTACGATAAAACAAAAGGTTATTTAATTAGAAGCATTTTCTTGGTGCTGACAAAATCACCTGAGGTAATTCGGTAGAAATAAACTCCGCTTCCTAGTTGTGAAGCATCAAATTTCACTTCGTGGTATGCTGCTTCTAATTGATTGTTAATTAATGTTATGACTTCTTCACCTAGCAGATTATATACTTTTAAGGTAACCAATCCTTGTTCTGGTATTGAGAACTTGATAGTTGTACTTGGATTAAATGGATTCGGATAGTTTTGTTCTAATCCATATGTAAGTGGAATTTCTTCCTCATCAACATCGGTTGGTGTTAAGAAATCATCTAATGATCTTGGCAGTACTTGATATCCTTCACTGTAGGGTGAACTTGGATCAAACTGGCCTACTACGCCTAGTAAGTCTACCGGCCAAGTTGGTTCCTCTGCACCGCATATATCTGTGTCAGCATCTATTCTTACTGTTATTTGCTCTCCGTTGGACGTGAATGTTAAATTAGCTCCGGAACCTGAACATTGCCATGGAGTGCTTGCATCTAAAGATACTCCGTTCAATCTTATTAGCATACCTTCATAATATTCCGGATCTGCTAGAATTTCACCAATTGTTACAACAGACGGCTCAACTTGTCCCACACTTCCTAAATCAAGTATATCTGATTCTGTTTGTGGAGATATTTGCATCAATCCATTGTAGTTATTTATAATACCAGCAATTTTGTATGAATTATCAATAACAATTTCATTATTAAGATTGGAGTTAAAAACAGAAATTCCTCTACTATCATCTTGAATAAAAGTTTCCAATCTACTTGGATGAAACGTACCGGTTGATACAGAAGCAGTACCTGTTACCATAACAGCAAAATTATTTAGTATTGGCATTCCATCGGTATTCATAGCTTTTACATCCGAAATAGTCGACATACCAACTAATAATGAAAAAGTATTACTGGTATCGCTTTGAGTAACAGTCGCATTGTCATTGACAGTTATATAGAATGAAACTTTATCACCATTTTCATATTCAGATGCAAATATTGACCCTATATAAGTATTTCCGCTTCCTTTGGTCATATTTGAACTGCTCGCTTTTCCATTAATTCTATAATTCAGTTGTACTGAATTTATTCCATTATCATCTGTTGCATCTGCGCTTATTTGTAAAACTTCATCTTCCATAGGAACAGTAAGGTTCCGGGTTACGTTCGAAACGGAAGGAGGGAGATCAGTAGGATTATCTGAACTTCCATAATTACCTAAATATGAAAATTCATCCTGATCATATACCAGCCATTCCGAATCGTTTGAATTTGTTCCGGCAGAAGAACTCCAATTTGTGTTTCCGCTCGTAATTTCCAGCTTGCGAACTAAAGTGTGATTTTGAGTTGCAGAAGAAATGCCAGCAACAGACCATCCGCTGCCGGGATCTTCCGTTGGAACTCCAATTACATCTATTATGTATTCATTTTCATTATCGACATAGATTAATGCCCGAGCATCATTTCCATTAAAATGTACAACACTTGGGTAAGGTAAAATTTCATCGGCTAATCCAACATCGAAATAACCTGAAAAATCGTCATCGGTAATTAGCACATACACATCTTTAGAATTTATTACTGCACCATTGGCGAATGTATGGTAGTATTCCCATCCCCTACCATTCACAGATTGGGCAATTTGAATATTCGCCAAGCTTATACTTTCCTCAGTTGGATTATAAATCTCCAATGCCTTACGATTAGAACCGCCTTCTACGTATTCGGAGAAAAACAAATTCGGCAGATCAATATTACCTCCGGAAAGAGTTGTATCAAATGCCTGAGGTATTGTACCGTCAACTTTATAGTCGATACTAGCACCGGAATTTGTGTAGGGAAAAATTTTGAAATAGTAAACGGTATTTGAAGAAAGGTTTGACCATGTATAAGATGAGTTACCTGCAATTAGATTAACAGCACCGGAGCCATCGTCAACATTCAAATCATTCGAAATTGCTACTCCGTCTGTTGGGAGTTGAATAGATGCAAAACTAGTGTTGCTTGATTTAATTAAATAACCATCCGCAGCTTGTGAACCTGGGTTCTCATTCCAGCTTAAAGTTATAGAACTATTATTTTGAGAAAGTGCGAAGAAATCTTCAACATGATTAAAAGGTTCCGGAGTAACGCTGCTTTGGTAAATAGCTGTTACAAACTCGGGATGATCGATAAATGGATTTCTATTGCCTTGTATGTTATAAACTTTTTCATTTCTCGTTTGTTCGGCAGCATCTACTGGATCGGCGAAGTGCCAGGCAAGTAATGTTGAATATTTACCTAAGTTGGGTGTACCCGAACTTGTTCCTGTGTAATCAACCAATTCTAAGTCTAAGGATCCACTATTTTCATAGCGTACATCCATATAAAACATCATTCTAGCAACATCACCTTTAATTTCATCTCTTGGCTCCCATGAATCCGAATCGGTATAGGTATCCGGAGCCTCTACATGCGGTGAACCCCCATTATCAAAATCCTTATCACCTCTGCTGCTATTAACTGATCTATCAGCTGGACGCAGGTGATGAATATCTGTATACGCTGTATCAGATTCATTCGGGAATCCATGCGACTTCGGCCAAACATGCTCTCTATTCCAAGTATCTTCTCCGGATCCCTGATCTTTCAAATCTTTATCCTGTGATCTGCCTGTATAAAAAAGAATAACATTGTTGGTATTTAGTGGATCTTCGTCGGTAATTTCTAAACTTGACCACACTTGTGCGTATGTAAGCTTATGATGATTATTAATAATTGAATGCAGTTTTAATTTTAATGCCTGCCCGGTTAAACCGCTCGTTCCATCATAATATCCTTGTGAAAAATATATTGAAGATGAGAAAAGGAGAACTAGAATAGTGTTCGTAATAAATCGAGTAAGTATCATATAGAATATTGTCCATTTAAAAATAAAAACCTCGAAGGCGGAATGCCCCCGAGGTTTACGATAAAACAAAAGGTTATTTAATTAGAAGCATTTTCTTGGTGCTGACAAAATCACCTGAGGTAATTCGGTAGAAATAAACTCCGCTTCCTAGTTGTGAAGCATCAAATTTCACTTCGTGGTATGCTGCTTCTAATTGATTGTTAATTAATGTTATGACTTCTTCACCTAGCAGATTATATACTTTTAAGGTAACCAATCCTTGTTCTGGTATTGAGAACTTGATAGTTGTACTTGGATTAAATGGATTCGGATAGTTTTGTTCTAATCCATATGTAAGTGGAATTTCTTCCTCATCAACATCGGTTGGTGTTAAGAAATCATCTAATGATCTTGGCAGTACTTGATATCCTTCACTGTAGGGTGAACTTGGATCAAACTGGCCTACTACGCCTAGTAAGTCTACCGGCCAAGTTGGTTCCTCTGCACCGCATATATCTGTGTCAGCATCTATTCTTACTGTTATTTGCTCTCCGTTGGACGTGAATGTTAAATTAGCTCCGGAACCTGAGCATTGCCATGGAGTGCTTGCATCTAAAGACACTCCGTTCAATCTTATTAGCATACCTTCATAATATTCCGGATCTGCTAGAATTTCACCAATTGTTACAACAGACGGCTCAACTTGTCCCACACTTCCTAAATCAAGTATATCTGATTCTGTTTGTGGAGATATTTGCATCAATCCATTGTAGAAATCTAATCTACCAACTATCACATAACGTTTACCGGTTACAATAGGAGTAGTTAGTGCAGAATTAAATAAACCGATACCGGCCGTTGAATCTTGTATATAAGCTTCAAATCTCGTTGGATGGAAAGTTCCGGTTGGAACTGTTGCAGTTCCAATAATTCTTACTCCAACACCAAGATATTGCGGACGAACATTATTGTCAGCTACTTTAACATCTCTAATATCTGTAATTCCGACAAAGAATGAACCTGTAGCACTTGTATCTTTTTGTCCTTTTACTGGTTCATCGATTGCAACAATGTAATATTCAACATAATCACCGTCAGCATAAACATCTGCTGAAATAGTGGCTGAATAATAATTGTTACCAATTGCAGTCATAGGAATCTCGGTTTGAATAATATTTTCTTTTGCAGTAGCAACTCCATTTACGCTGTAATACAATATTATACTGCTTAAAATATTATTATCGTCTGTTACCATTGCAGTTATGGTTACTGGTTCATCTTCATATGGCACATAATTATCCCTGAACACGTCAGATACCACCGGTGGCATATCAGGAGCTTCCGCATATGCATGAATTCCCAAGTGATCAAATACATCTTGATCATAAACAATCCATTCAGAATTAGATGAATTTGTTCCGGCAGATGATGACCAACTAGTATTGCCTTGCTCAATGAATGATTTTCTGACAAGAGTATGGTTTTGAGTTGCGTTAGATACGCCAGCAACAGCCCAACCACTGCCAGGATCCTGAGTTGCCACACCAATCACATCAATAAAAGTTGTATCAGGACCATCAATAAATATAAGCGCTCTTGCATCGTCACCATTAAAATGAACTACACTTGGGAATGGTAATATTTCATTTGCAGTTGCAGCATCAAAATAACCTGTAAAATCATCATTAGTAATAATTACCCAAACACCACCTGGATTGATTGAAGCACCAGACGGGAATGAATGATAATACTGCCAGCCACCACCGTTTACCGATTGAGCTATCTGAACATTAGCTAGGCTTACAACTTCAGATGAAATATTAAAAATTTCCAAAGCTTTGCGGTTTGAACCGCCTTCTATATACTCCGAGAAAAATATATTCGGGACAACTTGGACCACATCCTCTAAGGTTGTATCTGCAATTGCCGGTACAGATCCATCTGTTTTATAATCTATTTCTACATCACTGTTTGAGTAAGGGTAAATTTGGAAGAAGTATTCCGTTTCAGGAGTAAGACCTGTAAAGTTAAACATCTGTACTCCCTGTGCAACATTTTGAGCACCTGCATTATCAGAATAATCATTATCATCCGCAACCGGAGTGCCATCTATCGGATCGGTAAATGTTCCGGTTGTATTGATAAGAATTAAATAACCTGCAGGAAGTTGAGCTCCGCCAGCATCTGTCCAAGCCAATTCTATATTATTTTCACCGGCAGTGGAAGATAAATTAGTTACATGTTCACTTGGCTCTGGATCAGGTAATTGTACTGCACCCGGATGAATGCCTAAATAAGTAAAAATATCTTGATTATAAACAATCCATTCAGAATCCGAAGTATCAGTTCCGGCTGAAGCTGTCCAATCTGTATTTCCAACTGTAACCGCAGCTTTTCTAACAAGTGTATGATTTTGTGTCGCATTGGCTATTCCGGCAACTGTCCAACCGCTACCCGGATCGCTATCCGGTGTACCAATTATATCAATAAAAGTTGTATCAACACCATCAATATAAATCAAAGCTCTGGCATCATCACCATTATGATGGACTACACTTGGATAAGGTAAAACTTCATCTGCATCAGTTGTATCATAACTAACCGAAGAATAATCATCGGCTGCTACAATCACCCACACATCTCCGGGAGCTATTTTTGCTCCTGCTGGAAATACATGATAAAACTGCCAACCGCCACCATTGGTTGCTTGAGCAATTTGAATACTGGCAAGATCTACTGAATCCGTATCAGGGTTGTAAATCTCTAATGCTTTGCGGTTTGATCCACCCTCAATATATTCAGAAAAGAATATATTCGGATAACTTGTTGGAGGATTCATGGTGTGCCAACCGATATAGCTAACATCATTTTGTGGATAAACTAACCACTCTGAACTAGTCGAATCAGTACCTGCCGATGCAGTCCAATTTGTATTTCCTTGATTAACTGACGATTTACGCACAAGAGTGTGCTCGGCAGTCGCATTTGCGATACCTGCAACCGGCCAAGCCGTTCCCGGATCTTCACCTAACTTACCAACTGCGTCTATCGTTACCCAATTCCCGCCTTGGTTTTCCTGAAGACCTACATAATCATCTCCATTGAAAAAGGCTATTGATCCTGTAGTATCTGCAGAATCTAAAATTGCTGTTATCGCACTCGCATTAGCCAACACATACACATCACCCGGATTTAAGGTTCCGGCAAGTACAAGTGAGTCCTGTAATGTTGGACTACCATTGTTTGCTCTGACGAATCTGTAGTTTGAAAGATCAACCGCAGTTGTTCCGCCGTTAAAAATTTCTACCGCTTTATTATTGCTGCTTCCTTCAAGGTACTCGGATATGAATACTTGTGAGTACGTTACCGATGCAATAAAAAGTAGCATAAGTAGGTAGGATAACTTCTTGATCAAGCTGCCTCCATTTTTTGTTTATAAGTATCGTTTATTTAACCAACATCATTTTTTTTGTATTTGAAAAATATTTACCACTACTGATGGATGAGGCTTCGATAGAGTAGAAGTATATACCCGAGGAATAATCCGATGCATTCCATTCAGTTGTATATGTGCCAGCTAATTTTATTTCATTTACTAATTCAACGATCTGTTTTCCGAGTATGTCATAAATTTTTATAATTACATTACTGTTTTCAGAAAGTGAGTAAGAAATTTTTGTAGATGGATTAAACGGATTAGGGTAGTTTTGAGATAATTCAAAATTTAGTTCAGAATTCTCTGGATCATCAACTCCGGTTGAAATACCAAAATCAAAAACAGCATATACAGGAAGATGATCTGAAGCAATATAAAGCGCATTTGCAACTTCAGAACCAACAGCGGTATTTGTACCGTCATTTATTGAGCCGTTAAAGTGATTACCGTCATTTCCAAAGGATGTATAAGTACCGCTTACATAATCTACCCCACCGGGTTGATAGATCGATTCCGAAATTAAAATTTGATCAAAGCGATCGTCAAGACCCCCTGTCGATCCACCGTCGCCTATATTATCAGTTCTAGTCGATTGAGTATGAACTTCTGCAAAAGCAGAATTATTATTCCAGCCTCCCGGTTTGTTTATTGGGTCTATCACATATCCGGGCGTTGAATTATCCAGAAGCTTTATATAAGCCGGTTCAAACGATGAATAAACATTGAAGTCGCCGAGAACTATAAAATACACTCCATCAGATAACTGATCGGTTACACTTCTTAATGCTGTAACTTCATCTAATCTTCGTTGCTCGTTATCCGAACCGCTCGAGGCCTTAAGATGCAGTCCATATAATCTAAGTGTATCTTGAGTAAAGTTATGAACTACAGTAAACTCATTTATATCTCTAAGACTTGTCTTGATTGGATTATTTGAAACAAACGTAAATAGAGAGTCTTTATAAAAAATCGCTCTGTCATCATCGGGTCCGTCAACAAATGTCCCAGCATTATATTTTGAGCCTAGCACATTTGATCTGAATTGATTAACTCCCGTTTGGCTTTTAATTTCTTGAACAACTAAAATATCCGGATCAATCTCGTCCATTATCAATGCAAAGTAAGGATTTCTTGTAAACGAATTATCGGGATAATTCAAGACGTTGTAAGTAGCAATTTTTACTAATTCTTGGCTAAAAAGTAAGTTCGCTGAAAACAAGAGTGCCAATAATAGCACTCGAAGGTGTTTTTCCATATTATGAATCCGAAGATTAAAAGAGCAAAAAAAATACTTTAATTTTTCAAAGAGTTAATCTAATTCTGTCGATAAAATAAATCGCAAAATTCTGTTATTACCTGTATCGAGTACATAGAGTGTTCTGTCAAAATAACCCACAGCATGAGGAGAATTTAATAAGTCACTTCCACCAAATGATGTTAACTCATCACCGAAATTGCTGAACTTAAATACCGAATCCTTTGCTGCATCTGCAACGTAAATATTGCCAACATTATCTATCGTTGCGTCTTCAGGCTTTTCAAACTTATCAACTGCCATAAGATCAGATGAAAAAGCGGAGAGCCTGCTTTGATAACCGGTGAAATCTGTCGTTTGAATATATCTTAACCATTGTGTTTTAAAACTTGTGTCACCGGTTAAGGTCATTATAAAATCAATAGTGCCATTATTAAGCGAAGTAAGTGAACTTATTTCATAGGCGGACATCAATCCTGTTCCAGTCGGTTGAAATGACGGTAAACTTCCAACTAATGTATCTACTTTTGTCCCGTCGGTTAAAGTCTTCTTTCTAAAGATCATAATTACATTATCAGGGTCTATCGGATTATTGTTTTCCGGTCCCGTTCGCGAGATATAAAACGAATTGTCACTGAAAACTGCAGCACCCGTATATCTTCTATTAGGTCGATTAAAATCAAAATTAGATTTGGGTAATAAGCGGGTAATTTTAGCGTTTGCAATTATGTGTCCGGCATCAACTAAATTTATTTTGTAAACCGCACCCATATTTATTTGTGTACCATTTATGGTAGTGTCATATTCCGCACAAACAATAAGATTTAATTGATAGTCCTGTGCAAGTGCAATAGGTTTTTTGATTGAAATGTTTCCAAGATTATCGCCGGCAACATTCATCATTACAATCCTATCATTATCAGTATCTGCTACGTACAAAAATGGTTCCCTACCAATAATTAAATCTTTAGGATTATTAAATCCTTGCCAAACGGGAAATTGTTGAATATATACCGTGTCGCCAATGTTTGGATTATCATCAAAAGCCGAATCAAATTGAGTTACATCGAATTTATCAGCACATGATGTGTATAATAATGCAAATACAAAAAGCGAAATTATAATTAAAATCGTCTTCATTTTATTTTAGAACCCTAACAATAATGAGAATCTATGAGCAGAACCTAACTTAGAAAATTTTGCATAGGCATAATCAAATGTTATGTCGGCAAAACTTATTGGGGCACTAACTCCAGCTCCAAATGTAAAATCTTGACCCTCTACATTTATTTTATAACCACCTCTAACGTAAAGGATTTCTTTCCATGAATACTCTACACCAGCAGAAACATTTTCACTATTGTCATTCGGATGATTCAATTGCGCAGAAGCGGTTACTCTATGCTGTTCATCTTGATATGGCTCTAGTGCAATTCCAAAACGGAATATCGTTGGTGGAGAGAATGATTGCCATTCAGATTGCTTTCTATTACCGAACAATACAACTTCACCGTCCGGTGCCAGTTCATTTCCAAAATTTGAAATTGTTACTGCAAACCTTGTTGACCCAAGTCCAGTCCAATAGTAAGTTCCAAGATCTATCATAATTCCACGCATCTTCAGCTTATCTAGAGTTTCCTCAAAATACTTTATCGTTCCACCAAAACTAAACTGCTCTGTCATTTTTCTGGAATAAGTGAATCCAATTGCAAGATCGGCAAATGTAAAATACTCTCCCGTTCCAAAAGGTCTAACTTCGGTTGTAACGGGCATATCATCCATATGAAGCGCGGTTAAAGAAACACCTATCACATCGTTACTTGAGATGTGATAAATACCTCCAATAAATTGATGAGAAATATCAACTAACCATTGGTTGTGCGAAATTAGTATTTCGTCTCTTTTTGTTTGTACTAATCCAGCCGGATTCCAATAAAGTGCCGATGCATCATTAGCAACAGCAATGAAAGCATCCCCCATTGCGGTCGCACGTCCACCAACTCCTATTTTGAGAAACTGTGCCGTAGAAATTCCAGCTCGTTGACCACCTAAGGTCGGGAAAAGCTGAGCATGTAAATTACCCGAGACTAGTGCAATGAATAAAAAACAGAAAAAAAATCGCTTCAATTAATCTTCCTTAACTTAATCGCATATAATTTTTTGCTAAAAGCGAACGCTGAAACCAAATTTTATATTTCGCTTTGTTAAATACCTTGCCGGATTAAAGGGATAAGGTGAAATTGGTGCCTGCAAATCCGGATACAACGGATCATTCCAATCCGTAGGAGTTGGATCACCGTATTCATACGCTTTTCCTGTTACCGGGTTTATAATAGCTGAATTTTGTGTATCCAGTAAATTGTTTATCTCTGCGAATACCGACATATTCAAACCAGCAACTTCAAAATATTTTGTAATATTTAAATCAATCCAGAACCAGTTATCACCTATTTCACCATACCTGTTTGTTCTATCAAAGTTGTATTCAGGGCGCCCATCAGGATCATATGAGTTCAAAAACACAGCTGGTGTGTAACGTTTCCCAGATTGGAAAAATAGTCTTGTATAGATACTAATATCATCAAGTATGCCTTCCCCAAATCCAAATAATGGTTCTCCCTTCCTGATATTAAAATTCAAGCTTGTTGAAGCAGTAAAAGGTCTATCCCATGAAACGTATTCTTCCTTGATCGTTTCGTCTAGATCACCTCTTAAAATTAAAACACCTTCATCTGCAGATGAACTTTTACCTGTTACAATAGCATATGAAAATGTAAACATTCCGGTAAACCAATTGCCTAACCGTTTTCTATACTCTATTTCTATTCCACGCGAACGAGCATAATCAAGATTGGCATAGGTTATAAAGGATTGATTTGCAAATCGAGCAGATTGAATTATTGCAGTTCTTGTTCTTACATAATCAAAAATATCTTTGTAGTATGCCGTTACGGTTAAAACATCATTTTGAGAAAACGAAGTTTTAAGCCCCAGCTCATAAGCTACTGTGGTCTCAGGATTTAAATTTGGATTTCCGAATTTTTGAAATGAAGACTGAGCACTCGTTGGATTAAGTTTTGCATAAACGAACTGTGGTCTTGGCCATTTACTAAAATGTCCGTACGAAAAGAACAATATCTGATTATCTGTAACCGGATGGGATATTCCAATTCGGGGACTCAAACGGGCTTTGAATCTTCTATCGCCAAACCATCCGAATGAATCTTCATAATAACGATCACGTATTTCATCTGGAATAGTAACTACATCTGGATTCTTGACCGCATCATCTACATATTTACCGGGAAACCAAAAATCCATTCTTAAACCAAAATTTAGAATCATCCCGCTAAAGTTTATATTGTCCTGAGCATACATTGAACCACGCGCAGGATGAACTTTATAGATATCATTATTTAATCCGAGTTCACCAATCCATGGTCTATAAATATCTATCTGCTGCATTTCCTGAAAAACAAAATTAAATCCCGCTTTAAATTTATTCTTCTCATCAAAGAAACTTGTTAAATCTCCTTTGAATGATAATTCATCCACGTAATGATCTCTCCAAGTTGATGGGTTTCCAACATCCCACAAACCATCACCCGGGATTACGCCAATTCTATCTCTTCCTTGATTATAATACTCAATAGGAAATGTGACTATATCTTTTGGTTCTGTGTATTCTGACCAAGAAAGACCATTAGCATCAGCTCTTAGATTCGAGAAGAAATGACTTATTTTGATTTCATAAAATGTTGATGAGTTAAGTGTATGTGTCCAACTTATTGTATTATAAATATTGTTATGTGTAAATGTGTTCGCATTATCTAAAATGTTCTGATAAGTATATTGATAACCCGGACTCGGTTCAACGTATTCTAAATTTGCCTGTAATGATTGTGAATTCTGATTGATATTAACTGATTGATTATAAGAATAAGTTAACTTCATTGTTGGCGTAATACTATAAGTCAGCTTACCAAGAAAAAACCAACTATTCTCTGCTCTTGGTGCAAATTTTGTCCCATTAAACGTAGAAGAATAAAGCTGTTTAGCTGTGGGTTTATATAATCCTTGAGTAATTCCATCCGATAAACCCATGTAGAAACTTGTGAAAAAAGAAATATTTCCGGGTATATCTAATCCGATCGCAGGAAGTAGGACACTTGTGATTGGCTCCGGTCCGCTAAGGTTAGCTTCGGCAATATCTATATTAAATACATGGCTGGATGATCTATCCCCAAAATTGTCTCTTTTATAAGAGAAGTACCCAGATATCTTTTCACTTCCTTCTCTTGTTCTAACATTTACAATACCCGAAGTAGCCTGACCATATTCAGCATTAAAACCACCAGTGATTACTTCAACCTCTTCAATCGCGTTTGAACTTAATTGCAGTCCGAACCCAGTTCCGGCAAGAGGATCTTGAACCGAAACTCCATCCAATAGAAATGCATTCTCATAACTTCTGCCGCCTCGAATGTGAATCGAATTATCAGATTTAACAACTCCAGCTTGCTGTGTAACTAGATCCTTTATATCCTCTACTACGGCCATTTCAATATCATCTTTAGTAATAGTCTTTTTACTCTGGGTCTCCTCGATATCAACTAAGGGCTTATCACCAATTACTATTACATCTTGTTCTAATGTAAGTACTGACTCTTCCATCTTAACTTCCAAAAACGTCGTCTTATTTGACTCAACTACAACACCCGTATATTGTAAAGTCTTATAACCAATTAAAGATATTTCGATTGTATATGAACCTTCGGTAACATTATTAATTATGAATTCCCCTTTAAAATCAGATGCTGCACCAAAGTATGTACCTTTAACTAAAACATTCACTCCAGGTAGCGGATCGCCTGTGGCAGCATCAACTATACTGCCGCCTACTCTTCCTTTAGTCTGTGCAAGTAATAATTGAGAAGTAATTATGAATAAAATCAGCAAATATTTTTTCATAAGTTTAAGCCAAATTCTTCGAATAATACTTTTTCTAATAATTTAAGAACATTTCCGGAAATACCATCAGCGTTATTTAGTGGGATTCCAATAAAGAAAAGACTCTTTGAGTTATCGATGAAGCTAATGTTTCCATTAATCTGTTGACTTGCTAAATCATAAACTTCAACCGCTGTAACCGATGGAACAAATGTTCTTACAAAACCTACTGTTGATGTTGTTTCTAACTGTGGATAACCTGAACCTGAATTTGATGGTAATATTGAAGCTCCTCTTAATAGAAATGGAACGGCTTGATCCTGCCCTAATGAATCAATTGGAAGAAAATTTTGTAAAGTCGCTAGATCAAATGCGAAATCACCGGAAGTTTCTTCAAAAGTCATTGAAAAGAAAATTTTACCACCATTATTTATAAATTTTTGCGTTACCAAGTTTGCAAAAGTAAGATTTGGACTTGCATCGGAATACCAGTAGATGTAGTCAAACAATTTAAGTGTTTCTAAAAATGAAATATTTGGATAAGGTAATAAATTATTTTCCAAATCGAATACATCATATTTATCAACCAAAACCCCGCCATTTAGACTGTTAAAACTGGTTATATAAAAATTAGCAGCCTCAGCTCCCCCTTCATAATCATCAATAATGAGAAGCTTTCCCCTTGGCTTTTTAACAAACCAATCTCTTGAAGTATCCGGAAGAACTATTTGCTTAGATACTCCACCTGAAATGTCTTTAGCCCTTAATATTATTCTATTATTATCGTCTAGTTTTAGACCACCAAGCAATTCGGGATTAATATTGTTTTCATCTGCATTTAATAGAATTTCCATTTGCGGGGATGCTGCCGCAAGATCTTGTATTCGAAGTGTAACAAGTCTTGTTGAGCCGCCAAGTGCAACAAAATTGGATGTATCATTTAATGCAATTTCAATCTCAGTTATAGATTCATCCCCGTCGGTATCAGTTGCATTCCATCCAACTGTTATTACCGGAAATGATACGAGAGGAAGACTACTTGCTTCATTCCATTCTACTATAGGAGGTGAATTTTTAATCGGGAATAATCTCTCGGCCGGAGTAAGGTCAATTAAGCCGATATCATAAAACTGTTCCCCATTATCATAAACTCCATTATCATTCATATCAATAAATGGTTCTGGTCCGTAATCAATTCCATTCTGCATCACCGAATTATCATAAATACCGTTGCCACCATTATCAGCAGCACTTACTAGAAAACTAAATGTAGTGTCCGCAGTTCCTATAGGCAATGAGAAAAGACTGTCATTCTTGCTAGTGAAAGTCCAATGATCATCTAAACCATCCCACTTAAAATAAAAACCAACAATTAATCCGTCAGGATCATCACCCCACCAGTGTACTTGAAGTCGGCTTGGCTGCTGGCTTATGTCGTTATCCGGGAATAAAAATATAAAAGTATCGGGGGCAGAATTTGGAATTTGGTTATCCGTAAGTGATTCGCTGCAAGATATAAATCCAAATACTATTAAAGCGAAGACAAGATTATATAAAATTGATTTCTTCATAGATTCTAAAAAATATGGCGATACAAAAATTTGCATCGCCCAAAATAAATTATTTAATAAGCATCATTTTTTTAGACTGTATATAATTACCTGACTGCAGAGTATAAAAATAGATTCCGGAACTAAGTTTCGAAGCATCAAAATTAACTCTATGAATACCACGGTTCATTTCTTTATTTAGCAGGCTCATTACTTCCTGACCTAAAATATCATAAATTTTTAATGATACTTTTCCAGTCATTGGGATGGAGAACTCAATTACAGTCGAAGGATTAAACGGATTTGGATAGTTCTGTGCTAATGCAAAATTATCTGCAGTCAAAACTTCATCCTCTACACTTGTTGTCATTCCTTCAAAATCATTATTGGTTCTTGGAACAAGTTTGTAATTGCTAAATGAGAAATATTGAATACCGATAATTTTATCAAAACTATTTCCGGTTTGTATTCTTATCGGTTCATTTTCCAAAGATGAATCCCAGAAGTTATGATAATCGTTGTTGCCCTGCTGCAGTTCAACTCTTGTTCCAATATTACTGTCATCAGCTATAATAATTTCGCCAAAATTTCTGCTACCGCCGCTACCCTGATCAGGACCCGCATTTCCGTCAGCATTTTCATCAATTACGGTAACATTAGAGTATGCTACCAAAACACCTTCGTAAGACTCGGCAGGTAGACTTCCGCTGCTCGAGGTAGCAACAAGATCAGTTGTAATTTCTAAAGGATCAGGAAGTGGATTTCCTGTAGAGTTAATAACAACATTGGTTAAGTTTTCTATTCGTGTATAATCGAAATCTTCATCTACGGTACCTGTTATGGTGACGTTATCACCTTCTCTAAGATGTAAAACGTTATCGCCAAAAACCCATATACCCGACCATGGACCAGTACCATCCTGTACATGTACTCTTGCAGAAGAACCAATTGTTGACGTATCCGAAGTTACAATACCCGAAACAGTTACTTCAAAGCCATCATAGGCACTCCAACCGCCGCCAAAAGGACTTTTTTGTACATCACGAATTGTAATATCTCTATCTAATACCCAGTAAAAGTATCTGTTTTCCACTGTATCCTGCGGATTTGCGGAAGAATTGCCTTGATTATCAGTCGCCTTAACATAGAATGAAACTAATGTTGAATCATTGAACGCAGGTAATGTGGCAGTATAAGTATTTCCGGCAGTTAAAGTCATGTTTACAGATTTCGAAGCACCGCCGTTTTCTTGATAAAATACCTTCACAGAACTAATAGTTCCATCTGAATCAAGTGCGTCTGCTGAAATACCTACTTGATCACCAAAACCAACAAGCGCAATGTCTCTATCAACATTGGAAACATTCGGGGGAAGAGTAGAACCAACTTTTATGTCATTAGGGTATACAGGATTTATCATATAATAATAGGGTGCAATATTAGTTCTATCTTCGATATATCCACGGATATACTCAAGCACTGTACCGGGAAGTGGTAAGGGTTGGTTCCGCCAGTGTGTTGATTTATTTCCTACTAATATTTCTGTTCCGTTTTCGTCGAATATAACATAGGTACCGGATCCAAATGAATACGCATGACTAACAGTCACATTTCTAAACTCAACATAGGAGTGTTCCCATCTTTCAGCTAAGTAAGTAGGATCTGATGTTCCGGTTTCGCTAAACTCATCTAAAGTAAACAGAACAGGTTGTGGTCGAGAGCTAAAATCAATTACGTCTCCGGCTTCAAATTTTATCATATTGAATTGGGTTGTAGTAAAATATTCATCGACATAGCCGGTAATTTTAACAACCATACCGGTATCGAGTGAATTAAAAGCTGCACCCGATCCGCCCGGAAATCTAACAAGCATTCCACCAAATTCCGGGTCATTCGGATCTTGGATATACATAGCAGGTGCGCCTGTAATTAAAGTTAAACCGCTATCAACGGTAGAGTAAAAATATGGCGCCACATTAATCACACCTGTTACAACTACTGTATCACCTTCATAAGGTGATTCATAATCGTGAGGCGGATTTAACAGATCTTGATCTGCAATAAATTGAATATCTCTTATTGTTATTTCCGGAAAGGTCTGAGCAATGATGGGCATGCTCAATAATACTATCGTTAAAAGAAGTAATGCTTTCTTCATTGTTAGTTCCTTTTATTTTATGACTAAAAATTTTCCTGTTTTAATTTTACCGGTCTGTTTATCCTCAACGGAGAACAGATACATTCCGGTTGCAATTGCCTGGCTGTCATTACTAATTAAATCCCATGCATGTTCACCGCCGGACATCTTCTGTTTTCCGTCTCTCGCGAAATTTTCAAACCAGCGTATATCAGATCCGTTGCTTTGCTGATTGTGATAAATATTTTTAATGATATCGCCCGAAAGCGTATAAATAATAATTTCGCATTCTTCCGGAAGGTTATAGAAATAAATTTTTCTAAGTCTTTCGGATGAACCATCCCAAAAAGCACCACCATAATAAGGATTGGGATAAACACCAATATTTTTATTTTCTTCCGAAGTAGGCGGTGTGCCGGGAAGGACCCGCTGCGAGTTACCAAGCAAGCTGGATTCCAAACTACCCAGATTATTTTCTGGATCTCCTTCATCAAATGCAGTTACTGTAAAAGTATATTGCCAGCCGTTAAGAAGATTCTCAGTTTCAAATTTATAGTAATATTCCGTGTTATCATTTTCAAAAGTAACGGGCTCACTCAATTCTACTGAGTTAAATCCGGTGTTAAAACCTACATCATTTCCCAGTCTGTCAAATTCGGCAACTTTCACAAGTGAATTTATTAAATCTGTACTTTCTCCTAATTCATAACCCGGATTTGTTCTATAAATTCTATAACCCTCAAAATCTTTTTTCCCTGAAATTGGATCAATAGATTCTTCGGAAGATTTATCCCAATATATAGATACACTTTGACTCTCAGGTACTACTTTAGTCTTTGGTAATTGTGGCGGTGCTGGCAGTATATAACGCGTAATTTTACCATCTCCATCCAAATCTTCACCCGGGTCTAATATACCATTGCCGTTTCTGTCTTCGCCATTATAAGCCCTCAGAGCCCATCCAGCATGAGCATATAATTCCGTTTTTTGCTCCTCTGTATCGAGTGCAGCTAAATCTATTCCTGTTTTCTTTGCAGCTACAATCGCAAATGTTATATTTATAGAATCTCCAGGAGCTATAGAATTTAGATCCCCCATTGTAATTAGAATCGAACGATTACTTGGCGTTTTTAATTCGTTAGGGTTAACACCATCATTATACCTGCTATTACTTCCGAAGAATCCTCTCATCTTATTATAACGTTCAACATCAAGAACCGGAGCAAAAAAACGAGGATCATCAGTATTCCTAAACTGCCAGCTAACAAAATTGACAGAGTCCGTGTTTGTGTCTGATCCAAGAAACTGAATTCCAATATAACTGTCAGTAAATCCTACATCCCCTGTCGCATCAAATTCGTATGCAATCTTTAATGAATCGTTATAACCATTGCCACCTTTATTAAAGAAATCGCTACCGGAAGGTCTTCCTGTTACATTTGTATTTCTAACAACTGCGTCAGTCCATAATCCAACGTAAACACTATCTATATATTTATCGCCAACATTTTTTATCCAATAATTCATTATCACAAAAAAGTCTGCAAAAGGAAAATTCCAAGAATAGGCTTCGTGTCTAACAACAATACCTAATGGATTATGATCAGGGATGGGTTCAGAACCAATAAAAGTATTAGTATCTGTGTATTCCATTACAAGATCTTGATGGGAAATTGCTTTCGGACTAAAAAATTCGGATTCGAGAAGAGAAGAACGCTCAACAACATAATCTTGTTTTTGGTTCGTGTATTCAAAACCCCCACCTCTATTAGAAACTGAGGAAGCATCAACGGCACCGGTTGAAACAAACGGTCCAATTTTATTTGATCCTGTTGAGTCGTCACTTAAAAATCCACCAACCCAAAGACCTCCATCAAAAAGATGTTCAATACCACTACCAGTTGGATATTCACATGAAGGTTGTTCGGGCCACTTACTGAAACCGTGTCCATACGTTCCAAAATTTGTAATAGTTAAAGCAAGATTTCCGACGTTGGTGTATTTAGAGTCGTCATCCACTGTTATTTTATTGGATGGTTTTTCTTGGGAAGCTGAATTAAAATAGCAAAGAAATAGTGCGATAAAAATTATAAAGAACTTTCTTTTCATTGATTAAGCTGTCTTGTATGCGGCTATAAAAAGCGGCAGAACGTTATTAATGATTTGCAAAATTGTTAACTGTAAGCAACTAAATTTAGAAATATCTATTCAATCTTTTTACTTAATAGCTGTTTAAAAAATGTTAACATCTACTAAAAAAAACAAGATGTTTACCTGCTTAAAAGTTCATGGCAATATAGTAGTTTTTTTAATTTAGGTAAATAAAAATAATTGCTAAATAACAACCTCAAGTCCGAGTTTGTCGCGCAAATAAGTAATCAAAATATTTTAGTACAATAAAATAAATGATCAAGAATAATCTATAAATATACTAATGAGAAATGATCATGCTTGAGATTAATCTTAAATATTAATTGTACAGGGGAATTTATAGATATCAAAATATCTTCTAAAATTATTCTCGCGATGAGGTAAAAGGGTGATTAATTTTTGGCATGTAAGTTAACATGTCCCTACAAAGCACTCACTCAAAAAGCACTAAAGTTATAATAACTCCTGCCGGTTTTTTTCATTACATGTCCGCTTCGCAACTTCTCGAATTCACTTCTTAGAAATTTTTCTTCATTTCGAAATTTATTCTCGACAAAAAGAAATTCCTTCGCTTAACACGTGAAAAATACTGTACCCTTTTTTTGCCCTTTTTTGCTTCAACAGTATCCAAATCTAACCAATTTGATTTAAGTATTAAAGAAGTGAAAATAAAAAAACCTTAATTATGCTTTATAATCAAGGTTTTTAAGTGGAGCTTAGCGGGATCGAACCGCTGACCTTCTGAATGCCATTCAGACGCTCTCCCAGCTGAGCTAAAGCCCCAAATTCTGAATCAATTTAACACAATTTCTAGAGAACATTATTAATAAATATAAAATATTTTTTCGGCTTAAGTGCTGACCTTCCCGATTTCATCGGGACCCTCTCCCAGCTGAGCTATAGCCCCATTTTTTTCGTTCAAAAGTTAAACAAGTTTATTTTCGATTTCAATTTTATTATTACGAAATCATTATTCCGGGGCATCCCAATTCATATTTGCATCAGCATGGCGATGAATTAATTTCCACTCATTAATCTCATTACGGAATATCATTGTTATCCGATAATTACGAGTCATTTCTACATTTTCATCTTTACCGTAAAACTTTATTAGTTCATGCTGAACGAGGTATCCAAATTTATCATCGTTACCAATGGAAATTCTTTCTGTCTCAAATGTTGCTTTCGAGTAAACACTATTAACTCTTTCTAATCTTTTACTTATGGAATACCAACCTTTTTCGATCACACCGCCAAAACCACCGGCGATAGTTACATCATCGGAGTGTGACCAAAAATTTATAAAGTCATCCGGATTACCGTTTAGAAATTTTTCTATTGCTGAATCAAGACTATTTAACGCAGACTCAAAATCATTATCGTCTTGTGCGAGAGAACTATGTACAATTATAAAAAACGCTACAAATAAACTAATGCAAAACGAATCTTTTAGCTGTTTAAGAATCATTATCACCTCATTATTAATTACTCTTTCTCTATTTTTAATTCATTTTCATTAATTGTATAATTCCATTTTTCTTCACCATCGGCATTAATCATTTTTATATTCAGTGTTCTGTTTTTTCTTGGACCCGATACGTTTAATAATCCAAAATTTCTTTCGTGAACCAACGTTCCTTCTACTCTTGCAACGTTTTGATCATAACTTGAAACTCCGGCACTTAACGGTGAAGAAGTAATTTCATAAAGCGGATAATTATCAGAACGTTCAATTTTTGTGAGTTCACCACGATGAATATCGCCGGTTAGAAAAATTACACCTTCAATTTTTTCTTTAGCTATCATATCTAATAGATATTTTTTTTCTTCGGTAAAATTAGAGTAATTCTCTCCCAATGGATGAGGATTAAGAACAGTCGATCCAATAACCACAAATTTGAAAGGTGCATAGCTTGAGGACATCGCATCAAGCAGCCATTCTATTTGAGCATCACCAAGCATTTCTTTTTTAGTGTTATTCCTTTTTTCAGGTGATCTGTATGTTCTATCATCCAACAAGAAATAAGCACAATCAGCCCATTCAAAATAAGTTGCTATTCCCTCTTCAGCACCCGGTACACCATAAGACGGATTTGCCCACCAATTTGTAAATGCTTCTCTTGTTAATTCTTTAGCCCAAAAACTTCTGTCACTATTGTTTGGACCGTAATCATGATCATCCCATGTGGCATAGTGATGCATTGAGCCAAGCATTGGTTGAAGCAAATTGAATGATCTATCATGAGTTAATCTTTTATATATTCCAGTTCTTGAATGCCAATCAACTTCGCGCAAATATGAATTATCTCCCATCCAGATAAAGAAGTCAGGATCAAAATTATAGATAGTTGTAAAAATTTGATGATCTCCACCGTAGGGTGTTCCCGGTCTGTCATATTCGGGTTCGTTAATGTATGCGCAACTGCCAATTCCAAACGTAAACTCCGGCGGATCTTCTCGCCATTGCCACAATTTTTGAGTCTCGAATTCAGTCCTATAATTTAATTCAACCGGTTCATCATTTATATAAAGTTGATATTGATATTTTATTCCGGGTTCGACTTGATCAGCTATCAATGTCGTCATGAAAAAATTATAAGGATCTGTTTCAACTTTGTATGTAAAAAACTTTTGTTCCGGTTTATCTTTATCCCAATAGGCAAAGTAAACAAAAGCAGTTTCGGTTGTTTGTACCCACAAAGCTACTTCACGCATTTGTGAATAGCCGACCATCGGTCCGGACTGCAGCAGTTCATTTTGCGCATAATTAATTGTAATGAAACAAATGATTGTAAAAAATGTTAAATATTTTTTCATGACGCCCTGTCATTATTTTGTGGTTAGATTGTTGTTAAAAAATACTCTAAGTTTGTCAAAAAAGAAAACAAGAATTTATGAAGAAATATAGCTCGAAAACGGTCACTCTGATACTTTTAATAATAGTATTTATGTTTGCGATTATAGCTTGTGATGATACAATCACAAATGAAGAAATTGACAATCGTACAATTCCATCTTCAAACGTTGATTATTACGAACATATTCAACCGGTTTTATCAATTAAGTGTGCAACTTCATTTTGTCATGATGACGGATCGCGTGCCGGCGGATTGAGTTTAACCAATTATCAAAATACTACATCTGATATTACAATTGTTTTTCCGGGCGATCCGGATTTAAGTAAACTTGTTTGGGCAATTGAAGGAAGTGGTGGGACTCAGCCAATGCCTCCGGCAGGTGCCGCACCACCGCTGACTGAAAATCAAATTAAGGGAATAAGAACTTGGATAGCCGAAGGCGCAAGACCAGCCGCAAAGAATCCCTAAACTCCGGAATATATCTGCTGGAAATCTATGCTCGCAAAAAATTCGCAATTGAAATCAAGAAATTCAATGATCGATTTTTTTTTAGCCGGATATTACTACTATGTCGGAAGCGCTCAAAAGAATTTAAGACAGAGAATAATGCGACATCTCAGAAAAGATAAAATAGCTCATTGGCACATAGATCATATAACCACTAATCCAGCTACTTTGATTAAAAATTTATTCTTAATTAAATCCGGCAAAAAAGATTTGGAATGTGAGATTGCAAATCTTTTAGAAAATAATATTAATCTCGATGCATCGTTAAAAGGATTCGGAAATTCCGACAGCAACTGTAGTTCCACACATCTATTCTACTCAAAAAATAAAATTGATCACAACCATTTATTATCTTTATACCAATCGATGGTTCGTTTAATTCCTTCAGAAATTGAAACCATTTGATTATAGCCAAGTTCTTTTTGGGCTTTAGAAATATCCATTGTCCAGTAACTTTGAACAAAGTCTCTAGCTTTCTCTAAATTAAATGTTGCGGCTTTTGAACTAAACAGCGCAAAAAATTGTGCAACCGCTGCCACACTATAAACTAGAAAATGAGGAAGTCGCAATGTTAAAGCACCTCTACCAAACGATTTTTTAATTTCCTTTGCAATTTCCGGCCAAGAGTAAAATACATCCGAGCCTATGTTATAAATTTGACCATTTGATTTTTCAGAATTTGCGGCTAGATATAATCCATTAACTAAATCGATCACATGAATAAGACTGAGTTTTTTATCATTGAATCCAATTAGCGTAAATAATCCTTGTTTATAAGTTCTAAAGACTAGATAAATTTCCGTATCGCGTTCACCATAAATTGCCGGTGCTCTTACAATTGTAATAGGTAACTTGTCGGAATAACTTAATGCAAGTTCTTCCTGCGCTCTTTTACTTCTTCCGTAAGTTGTTATCGGAAGTGAGGGATCACTTTCTTTCTTTGGTTTATCAACACTCTCCGAAGGGCCTCCGGAGGTTTGGCTACTAACGACAACGACTTTTTTTATCTGGGGATTAACTTCAAGCAAAACATCAAGAAGGTTTCTGGTTGTTTCAACATTGCCTTTAAAGTATCCTTCTTCGTTTTTTGATTTTACAACACCGGCAACATGATAGAGATAATCTACATCTTTTAATGCTGCGGCTAATCCCGTTTTATCAAACAGACCACAGTTTACAATTTCAACATCCTTTCCTTCCAACCATCTTAGATTGCTTGAACCTCTTACAATACATTTAACTTTTTGACCTTTTGACAGAAGTAAATCAACCAAATGACTTCCAACAAACCCATTTGCACCCGTAACAGCCGAAACTAATTTCTGATTCATAGTGTTCTCTATATTATTGTTTTATTTGCTTTTATAAGACTTGTAAACTAAATTTTGAAATTGTATTAATTGACTTGGAAAAAATAACAAAAAAATAACATATAGAAACTGGAGGAACTAATTGGATCTATTTCAAAAGTGCTACGATTTTACTAGAGCAGACGATATTAAAGCATCAGGCATGTATCCTTATTTCAGAGCAATTGAAGAAAATGAAGGACCTGTTGTACAAATTGAAGGTAAAAAAATTGTGATGGCGGGATCAAACAATTATCTTGGTCTTACAGCCGATCCTCGTGTTAAAGAAGCTGCACAAAAAGCTTTGGAAAAATACGGAACCGGGTGTTCGGGTTCTCGTTATCTAACCGGCACACTCGATCTTCATATCGAACTTGAAGAAAAAATGGCAAAGTTTTTTGGTAAAGAAGCAGTATTATTATTCAGTACCGGATACCAAACCGCACAAGGAATTATTCCGACTCTAGTTCAGAGAGGTGAAGTAGTAATTTCTGATAAAGATAACCATGCATGTATAGTTGCCGGAAATTTAATGGCTCGCGGAGCAACTGCGGATCTGCTTCGTTATAAACATAACGATATGAATGATCTCGAAAGAGTTCTTGCTAAACTAAGTAAAGATCAAGCTAAATTAATTGTTAGCGATGGTGTATTTAGTACCGGCGGTGAAATTGTAAATCTTCCCCGTTTAGTTGAACTAGCTAAAGTAAACAATGCAAGAATTTTAATCGACGATGCGCATTCAGTTGGTGTGATTGGGAAAGGCGGAAGAGGAACTGCCAGTGAATTTGATTTAGTTGATCAGGTAGATTTAACGATGGGTACATTTAGTAAGACATTTGCTTCTCTTGGTGGATTTGTTGCCGGTGATGCGAAAGTTATTGATTATATAAAACATCATGCTGCAGCATTAATATTTTCTGCTTCTCCAACTCCCGCATCTGTTGCAGCTGCTATGGCTGCGTTGAAAATACTTGAACAAGAACCTGAAAGAGTTGATCAATTAATAAGAAATGCAAACAAAGTAAGAACAGAATTAAAGGCAGCCGGATTTACGGTTATTGAAGGAAGAACAGGCATCGTTCCGGTTATTGTTGGTGATGATCTTTTGGCTTTCAAAATGTGGCGAATGCTCTATGACAGCGGAGTTTTTGTAAATGTATTTATTTCTCCGGGTGTTCCACAAGGCAGACAAATGATGAGAACCAGTTACATGTCGACTCATGAAGATGAACATCTAGATTTTATTGTTGAAACTTTCAAAAAAGTAGGTAAAGAATTGGGGTTAATCGGCTAAATATGATTAATCATTTATAATTTGTTTTAGGGGGTTATCTTATCGGGTAACCCCTTTCTATTTTATGACAAACGGAGATAAAATGTCCGAGATAATTATCCATACTGTGAAATCTAAGTCTGATTTAAACAAGTTTGTAAAATTCCCATGGAAAATTTATAAAGATGATCCGAATTGGGTTCCACCGCTTCTCTACGATATTAAAAAAGTTTTAAATAAAGAAAAAAATCCATTCTATAAACATGCTGAGATGGAAATGTTTCTGGCTGAAAGAAACGGTGAACTATTGGGCAGAATTGCTGCAGTTAAAAATGATCTTCATAATAAAGAACATAATGACAAAGTTGGTTTCTTTGGATTCTTTGAATGCATAAACGATCAAGACGTTGCCAATAAATTGTTTGAAGTGTCTGCCGAGTTGTTAAAAGCAAAAGGTATGACACACATGCGAGGACCGGCTAGTCCATCAGTAAATGATATTTACGCATTGTTAATAGATGGATTTGATGATCCTCCAAGGATATTGATGCCCTACAATCCAAAATACTATATGGACTTAATTGACAATGCCGGATTTGAAAAAGCCAAAGATCTTTACGCATGGAAAATCTCAAAAGAAAAAATGGAAACGAATGATAAAATTAAACGTGTTGCAGATATCGCATTACAAAGATCAAAAGCGTCGATCAGAATACTTAATTTAAAAGATTTTGATAATGAACTGGAAAAAGTAAAATACGTTTACAACAAAGCTTGGCAGCCAAATTGGGGATTCGTTCCTTTAACAGATGAAGAAATTGATGCCTTAGCCGCTGATCTAAAACCATTAGTTGATCCTAACTTGGTTTTATTTTTAGAGATCGAAAATAAGACTGTCGGTTTTGCATTAGTTATGCCGGATTATAATTTTATTTTCAAAGAAATGAACGGACGACTTCTCCCCTTCAATTTCATTAAACTTTTTACGAAAAGAAAAAGTATTCCTTGGGCAAGAATTATAATCCTGGGAATTATTCCTGAATTCCAAAAACGTGGTTTGGATGCGGCATTATACTATGATGTAATGGTTAGAGCTGCTAAGAGAAATATTTTTAGAGGTGAGGCAAGTTGGATTCTTGAAGACAATGAAATGATGAATAGAGGTGCGGAGACAATGCGCGGAGAACGGTACAAACAATATAGAGTTTATCAAAAGGAAATTTAAAATGAGAGTGATTGCGCTTTTTTTAATTTGTTTTACTTTCTTATCCGCGCAATATAGAAATAATGATGATGATCTAGTTAAAACAACTTTCTTAAGAGAATTCGATAAAAGCATTATCGAAAATTATTTTCAATCCGGCGAATTAGATAAAGTTAACGCAGCATTGCTCTCCATCGCACATTCGCAAGATACTTCATTTATTAAAAATATTTTGCTATTAGATTTTAATCAGCACCCAAAACAAATAACATTTGCACTCAGTGAACTCGGTCCTTCAAAATTGTCTGCTAATTATTTATTTGAGCAAATAGAAACCGGAACTCAGTTTACTGCTGAAATTTTCGATGCGATTGGTAAGGTCGGTGATAAAAATGATTTACTAAAATGCATTTCACTTTATAAAGAAAATAAAATTTTCGGATTCCCGTTTGCAATTTATAATTTTCATCTAAGAGGAATTAAAGACGAAAGCGAAGAAGATGTAAAATTATTACTCGATAACTTGAAAACAGAAAATGATGAATCAGATTTATTCCAAAATTTGTTCACACTTTACCGTGTTGCGTCGGATAAAGTTAATCCGGAAAAATTAGAGTTTGTTTTACAGAAAGAATTTAAGTCCGAAACAAGACTTTATGCTTTGGGAATTTTAAGAAAGAGTTCTTCTTTCCCCTATTCATTTGATTTAGCTCAAAAACTAATAAACGATTCTGATTGGTCGATAAGATGTGAAGCTGCAAGAACTCTATGTTATTATGATTACCAATCGCCTAGTGAAATTTTTTCATACTTAAATTTATTGTTTGATCAAAATCCGAATGTTTCATTAACCGCGGCGCAGTCAATTCAGAACATCAAATTTAGCGATGAAAATTTATTACGAAGTGTAAATGAATTTCTCACTAATTTATTGATCGATCCAAACTTAAGCGAAAATACTCGTGGTGAAATATTTTTATTCTTAGAAACTTTTCATAAAGAAACAGAAATTGAATTCTATGAAAAATATTCAAAAATGGTTTCACCAATATTTAATTATCGTTATCTAGCAAACGTTTCAAATTATAATTTTGCCTTTACCGAATTGAGAAAATTATATAGCAATGCTGATGACTATAACAAATTCTTTATTTATTCAAATCTGGTGAACCATTTCGATTCACTAAAGCATAATGATAAATTCATAAACTTTGTGTTAGATCAATATTCATCCGATCAACCGTTAATTATTACTTTAAATAATTATTCAATTGATTCATCGTTTGCGATTTCCAATTCCGAAAAGTTACGTGAGAAAATCAGTGGGTTAGTTTCTACTAAATTGGAAGATAGTTCATTTAACCAAGCGATTTCTTCATCGTTTAATGTGACTAATAATTTCGATACACTTTTTACTAGAGAAATAATATCTGCGATTTCATCATCAAGTAATCACGAATTAAAATATGATTTAAGAGATGAACTAACTTTCATTCCGGAGGTTAGAGAAGAAAGAATAAAATTGTTCGATAAATTATTTAGCTATGCTTTCGAATATTCCGAAGCTCTGATAGTAACAAACAAAGGTAATTTCACGATTAAATTTCTTCCGGAAGTCGCACCGATTTCAGTCGGTAACTTTATCTACTTATCTAAAAATAATTTTTACGATAATGTAATTTTTCACAGAGTTGTTCCAAATTTTGTAATTCAGATCGGTGATCCAACCGGAACCGGGTGGAGTGGTCCATCGCATACAATTGTCTCTGAATTTTCACATATACCGTTTGATACTTATTATATAGGAATGGCAAGTTCGGGAAAAGATACCGAAGGTTCACAATGGTTTGTGATGCAGAATAATTATCCACACCTCAATACGCATTATACAAATTTCGGAAAAGTTATAAATGGATTTGAGGTGATTAAGAATATTGATCAATATGATGTAGTAAAAAAAATAGAGCTAATAAAATAAGACCTCAATGCTGAGGTCTTATCATTATTGTGTCTTAACTCTGCATTGCTTTTTCGTATTTGGTAATATTACCCGGATCAATTTTCATTAATTTCTTAAAAATTGCTTCATTATATCCTTGAAGATAGTCAACAATTTCACCAACCTTTGCATCAAAAAAGACTTTTAATATAACGCTGTTTCGAGCCATCTTGTCTATTACTTTGTAAAGATTATCAATAAGCTTTACAATATTCTTTTGTGCAATAGGTTTATTTTCCTTAAATAAATCCAAGCCGTTATAATGATAATCGTAATAATCTTTTCTAAACTGATTATAATTGGCATTTTGGATTTCATCCAACAGGGCACGTTTATTATAAGAACTGCTTTCCAAAGCCCAGCCTTTACTAAAAGGGCTACTTGCTCCTAATAAAGTAATATCATAAGCTCTTTCAAAAAAACTGGAACCGCCAAGCGGGTTATAGGAATCCATATCATATCCAATAATTAGATAAGCATAAAAATCTAGAAAACTCGTAAGGGGATCAAAATTAACTAAGTTAAAACGGAGAGTTTGATTTTTCTCGTACTCAAAATTCCATTCCTTATCCATCACGTTCAGCATCAAAGAATTTTTCGTGCTCATATAAATTGGTCTTTGGCTATTAATAACGACTTGAGCACTATAGCGGGTTTCGCCTGAATTTGCAATAAAGAAAATATTAAACGAACAAGCGATTGGATCACCTTCCCAATCCAATTCCGTAAATCTCGTGTTGTTTAAATAATTTTCAACCGCATATTGAAAATCGACTAATCTTTCTTTTGCCGAATTCGGAAGTTGTTCATAGTTCACGGCTACTTTTGCCTTTAACTCAGCCGAAAAAATCACAACAGGCAAAAAGAGAAACAAAAAAATAATTTTTCTCATAATTTCCTCAGATTAAATTATCCTTAATATAAGTTAGGAAATTGAATATTTATTGACAATCAGGTAAATTCAAAATATGAAAAAGAAAAATATAATTCTCATCTTAATATTCATCCTCATTTTATACTTTCAATCAGCGGCTCAAGTTTCACCCGGGGCAAAACAAATTGCTCTTTCTCATTCCGATGCAGCCCAATCCAATGATGTATTTGCACTATTTGGTAATTCCGCCGGATTAGCGCAAATGAACTGGCGAGAAGTTGGAATTTATTATTCGCCATCACCTTTCGGAGTTAAAGAACTTGCTAATGCATATGCAGCATATATTGAACCTTTTTCTTTCGGTAATATCTCTGTCGGTTATATGCAATATGGATTTGAACTGTATAAAGAGAACAAAGTTGCATTAAGCTTTTCCAGAAATATAGATAATAATTTTTTTATAGGTGTAACAGCGCTTTATCAAAATTTATCGATCGAACGATATGGTAACGATAATGCAGTAACTATTAATTTGGGCGGATTGTATTACCTTTCAGAAGATACTAGAATAGCAATGTATGCTCAAAATTTATTTCGTGCGACTTATGGGAAAGAATCGGATCAGATTCCTTTCATTATGGGATTTGGTGCCAGTCATGATTTTAATTCCTTAATAACCTTTAATGCGTCTGTCGAAAAAGAAATCGATTTTGATCCTTCTTTTAGATTTGGGGTAGAATATAGTTTAATTGAATATGTTACTCTCAGAACGGGTTTTATGAGTGAACCGAGTTCATATTCGGTCGGACTTGGAATTCACTACTCATTTGTTACATTGGATTATGCATTCTTCTCACATCCCGATCTTGGCTTAACTCATCAAGCAGGGATAATTATCGATTTCAATCCGAGTTCACCCCGTAAAGAAAAAATCAAAAATTATCTATTCAACAAATGATTAGATATATAATCCTAATATTCTTGTTTTCTATTAATCTGTTTGCGCAATCGGATTCCACACTTACAACTGATCAAATCATTCAAGATTTGCTTGAAGAGTCCTCAATTGATTTAGAAGAAGATTACCTATATGACTTACTAGAGGAATTACAAGATAATCCGATTAATATTAATACTGCCGATATAAACACACTTCTGACAATACCTTTTTTGGACCTTAATTCCGCACAGGCAATCTTAGATTTTAGGGAAAGATTCGGAAAATTTTTTCATGCTCGCGAAATCTTAGCAATTGAGACTTTGGATCCTAATATCGCAAGAGCTTTACAATTCTTTACTACAACCGAAGAAGTTATTACAAAACCATTAATTGATTTAAGTGGATTATCTGGCGAATTCAGATCTCGTTTCGTTCGTGATCTTCAAGATAGACAAGGCTTTCTAAATGGGAATTACGCAGGTGATGAATTCAAAAGTTATCAAAGAGCAAAAATAAAATTTGGTAATTTTAATTTTGCCGGACTTATAGAAAAAGATCCCGGTGAATCAAAGTTTAACGACTTTACTTCGTTTTCAGTTTCCCTTAATGATTATAGTTACATCAAGAAATTAACCGCGGGTGATTACTTAATTGAATTTGGACAAGGATTAATTTATTGGGGACCATATTCATTCGGGAAAGGTGCCGAAGCCGTAAGAACAGTTTCACGATCTGCTAAAAGTATTCGAGATTATACCAGTACTGATGAAAATCAATTTTATCGCGGAGCCGCCGGAAATTTTATCTATGACAATTTCGACCTAACAGTTTTTTATTCTTACAACAAAAGAGATGCAAATGTTGATACATCTACCGGTGAATTAACATCTTTGCCGATTTCCGGATATCATCGAACACAGGGTGAGAGAAGCAGATTTCATCAATCCGCTGAACGCGCACTTGGCGGAATATTATCCGTTGATTTATTCAACTCATTAAGAATTGGTTTTGCTTATCAAAATTTAGAATATGATCATCCTATCCGCCAAACCGGGTTATTTAATCCTTATGGAAAATCTTTTAATTTCTATTCGGCTACTTACTCATTTGTTTATAACAATGTAAGAATTAGTGGTGAAGCCGCATACAATGAAGTTTCGGTTGCATCTATAAATAGTATCGAATGGATCCTTTCAAATAAACTTTCATTTGTAACGTCTATTAGAAATTATCCGCGTAACTTTTACACTTTTAAAGGAACCGGATTTGGTGAAGGATCAAATACATCTAATGAATTCGGAATTTATAACGGAATAAAATGGAGATCGAATTTCGGAATTATTAATTTTTATTTTGATCAATTCAAATTTCCTTATGAATCTTTCACTTCTGATTATCCATCTTCCGGGAATGAATTTTTATTTGATTATCAATTTAGACCCGCAACAAGAACTTTGCTAAATCTTAGAGTAAAAAGAGAATTTAAAGAAGTCACTCAAAACATTGACGGTTCGCCTACTTCACTTGATCAGTATAGAACAAATGTTCGAATCAATTATGATTATTATGTTTTGAGAAATTTAAGAATGAGATCAAGAATAGAATATGTTTTCTTTGATCAATCAATTGTTGAAACTCACGAGAAAGGATATCTACTTTTCCAAGATTTCCGGTATGATGCATTAGATCAATTACGATTCTACGGTAGAATAGTTTTGTTTGAAACCGATTCCTTTAATTCGCGAGTTTATCAGTTTGAAAATGATGTCCGAGGTGTACTCAACAATCCCGCCTTAATCGGAAAAGGAATACGCTGGTATTTAATGATAGAATATGATTTGTTCGATTTTGCTCGAATTTCAGCTAAATATTCCGAACTTTACAAGCCCGATGAAGTTCTCTTGAGCAGCGGAAACAGTCAAATAAATAATAATTTAGATAACCGCCTCACTTTTCAACTCGATATAAAATTCTAAAAATCGTACCGATTTGTTACGGATAGTGTAACATTTTCTTGCTAAAATCGATAACTCT
This sequence comes from Melioribacteraceae bacterium, assembly GCA_030584085.1. NCBI lineage: Bacteria > Pseudomonadati > Ignavibacteriota > Ignavibacteria > Ignavibacteriales > Melioribacteraceae > Melioribacteraceae bacterium. The sequence goes on along the minus strand of CP129490.1, from coordinate 1,452,382 downwards.
ATCTAATTTTCCTATTGAGATTATTTCTTACACAAATTTTAAGGACGAAAACATGAGAAAAATAGTTTCACTTCCCGGAGATGGTATTGGAAAAGTAGTTTTACCCGAAGCAATTAGAGTTCTTGATGCAGCAGGATTTCAAGCTGAATACGTTCACGGAGATATTGGTTGGGAATTTTGGTGTAAAGAAGGTAACGCACTTCCGGATCGTACTATTAAATTATTAGAAGAACACAAAATAGGATTATTCGGCGCAATAACTAGTAAACCTAAAGATGATGCAGTAAATGAACTTTCCCCGGATTTAAAAAACAAAGGTTACGTTTACTTCTCTCCTATTGTTGGATTAAGACAGCATTTTAATTTAGATATATGTATTAGACCATGTAAAGCTTTCAAAGGCAATCCGCTTAATTTTATTAGAAAAGATGCTAAAGGTGGATTCGAAGAACCGGCAGTAGATTCTGTAATTTTCCGTCAGAATACTGAAGGAATGTACGGAGGAATTGAATGGACAAATCCGCCAAAGAATGTACGAGATGCATTCGAGACACATCCAAAGATGAAAAAATTTGCTGATGTAAAAAGTGAAGATATGGCAATCTCAACTCGAATTGTATCTAGACAAGCAACCGAGAGAATTTTTAGAGCGGCTTTTGATTATGCTAAAAAATTCGGTTACAAAAATGTTACTGTATGTGAAAAACCAAACGTGCTCCGGGAAACTTCTGGTATGTATCTAAAGATCGCCAGACAAATTGCAAAAGAATATCCGGGCATTGATTTATGGGATACCAACATTGACGCTCAAATGATGTGGTTGACCAAAAATCCGGAAGATTATGGCGTTTTAGTTGCAGAAAACATGTTTGGCGATATAATTAGCGATGGATTTGCCGGGCTTGTAGGCGGACTCGGATTCGCGTGCTCCGCTAATATTGGTGATGAAGTCGCGGTTTTTGAACCAACTCACGGTTCTGCTCCGAAATATGAGAACCTTGCTCCGTCTATTGTCAATCCGATCGCGATGATTTTAAGTGCTTGTATGATGTTAGATCATATTGGTGAATCAGAAAAAGCCGGTAAAATTAGAAATGCCATCGCAAAAGTAATCGAAGAAGGAAAAGTACGGACATATGATATGATGAAAATTCGCGGTGGTTCGAAAGCAATAGAACAAGGAGCTGCAACAACTCAGCAAATGACTGATGCAATAATTTCTGAATTGTGAAACGTCAAACGTAAAAAGGTAATATTAGGAGCTTGATTTAAGCATGCTCGATAAAGGTACTTTAATAGATTTGGAAGATTTAATAAATCATAGTTTTGCATTATTATCAAAACTAATTGTTAGCTAAAATTTAATAACGTTTCACTTTTTACATTTGCGGAGTAACTATGCGAGAAAAAATAAAAAAAATCTGGCCGGAAATTGAACTAATAAAAGATGCCGACATAAAAGAAAAAACCTACCAATGCTGGGAATATGCAATTGAAAACAGTCCATTAGAACCTGAAGACTTAGAGATCATTCCCTTTTCTCTTTTGATTGACGACTGCAATATTTCATTTATGAATCATAAAAGAACGGCTGTTCAATTATCGATTGAAATTGCTAAAATCATGGAAAAGAATTTTGATAAAGATGTTAAAATCAATTGGGATTACTTGATATCCGGAGCGATTTTAATTGACGTAGGGAAATTACTTGAATATGAAAAAGTAAATGATAAATTAACTACTAGTCGTGAAGGTAAATTATTACGTCATCCGTTTAGCGGAGTATCAATTGCTGATCGCTTTAGTTTACCAGCCGATATTCAACATATTATAGCGTATCATTCTAAAGAAGGTGATTTAGGGAAACGTACAATAGAATCAATAATTGTTCATCATGCAGATTTTGTAAGCTTTGAGCCTTTTAAAAAGGATACTTGTATAAAAATCTAAACTTTGCGGCTTAGCGTCTTTGCGGTTCAAATATAAACCGCAGAGTCGCAAAGAGCGCTAAGGAGACAATAAATGCCACAAAACTTGATCGAAAAAATAGTACAAAAACATGCGGTAGGTTTATCAAAAAATGAACTAGTAAAAAGTGGTGACTTTGTTTCTATAAAACCTGCTTATGTTATGACTCATGATAACACCGGTGCAGTCATTCCAAAATTTAAAAGTATCGGTGCAACCAAGTTAGCAAATCCGCGACAAGTAGTTCACACACTAGATCACGATATTCAGAACACTTCCGAAAAAAATTTGGAGAAGTACAGAAAAATTGAAGAATTTTCAAAATCGATGGGATGTGATTTTTATCCGGCAGGAAGAGGAATTGGTCATCAAATAATGATCGAAGAAGGATATGCATTCCCCGGTACAATGTGTGTCGCATCCGATAGTCATTCAAACATGTATGGCGGAATTGGTTGTCTAGGCACTCCGATTGTCAGAACAGACGCAGCCGCAATTTGGGCAACCGGAAGAACATGGTGGCAAATTCCTCCCATAGTAAAAGTAGAATTACGCGGTCAACTTCAAAATGGTGTAACAGGTAAAGATGTTATTATAGTTTTGAGTGGTTTTTTTAATAAAGATGAAGTACTAAACACAATTATTGAATTTACCGGTGGTGGAATAAAAAGCCTCAGTATTGATCAAAGACTTACAATTGCAAATATGACAACAGAGTGGGGCGCACTTGGCGGTGTCTTCCCTATCGATAAATCGACAATTAAATGGCTGACAAGAAGAGCAAGTGCAATAGCGAGACGCGGACTTGAAGGTGTGCCATCGGACATTGACGGTGAAGGTGTACATCCAAGATTAAATAAGAAAAAAATCGATGACCTTTTCGATAGACAAAAAGAATTACAACCGGACGATGATGCTTTTTATTCAAAAACAATCAGCATTGATTTATCATCGATTACACCACATGTATCAGGACCAAATTCTGTTAAAGTAATGGAGTCTGTCTCCGAATTAAGAAAAGAAAAAGTGAAAATTGATAAAGCATATTTAGTTTCTTGTGTTAATAGCAGATTAGAAGATATCGAACAAGCTGCGTCGGTTTTAAAAGATAAAAAGGTAGCACCTCATGTTAAATTTTATATCGCAGCTGCATCAAGTGAAGTACAAAAAAATGCAGAGTATTTTGGTCACTGGCAAAGCTTATTAAATGCCGGAGCAATTCCTTTACCACCCGGATGCGGGCCTTGCATTGGTTTAGGTATAGGTTTACTTGAAGCCGGTGAAGTTGGAATTTCGGCAACAAATAGAAATTTTAAAGGAAGAATGGGTTCACCCGATGCGAAAGCATATCTTGCTTCACCGGCAGTCGTTGCTCAATCGGCAATATCCGGTTATATAGATTTTAAGATGGACTATGATGAATCCGGTATTAATGGTTACATTGAAGTTAATAAGAAAAAGAAATCAGACACATCGAGCATTGAAATTATTGATGGGTTTCCGGAAAAAATGACAGGAAGAATAGTTTATTGTCATCAAGATAACTTAAACACAGATGGTATATACCCAGGTAAATATACTTATCAAGATGACTTTAAACCCGAAGATCAAGCAAAGGTTGTTATGGAAAATTATGATCCTGAATTCTCTCAAAAAGTTGAGAACGGAGATATTCTTGTTGGCGGTTATAATTTTGGATCGGGTAGTTCACGTGAACAAGCTGCAACGGCATTAAAGTATAGAGGCATTCAATGTGTAATTGTAGGATCGGCTAGCCAAACCTATCAACGTAATGCACTTAATAATGGATTTCTTCTAATCGAATCACCGGAGTTAATAAATTATCTTAAAGAAAAATATGGCACAAACCAATTGACAATCTATACTTATACAAAAGCCGAAATTAATTTTGAGAACTCAAAAATATCTTTTGAAGGCAATGAATTTGATATTAGTCCGGTTGGAGCAGCAGCACAAGAATTAATTGTAGTAGGTGGACTAGAAAATTGGGTTAAGCAGAACATAAAGAATTAGCATCAAATTAACATTCATCAATAAATACGAGGTAGGCAATGAAAATAACACATGAATTTTCTACTCCTCGCAACATATTCGAAAAACTCATCCGCGATTATGAGCAACTCGATATTCGTGTGAACGGCGACAATATTTTTAATTTTGTCTCAACAGCATACCATTTGCATGAATGGATTAAAAATGCTCCGTTTCATTCTTCCCAACAAGGTAAAAGATTAGTCCAAAAAGCGGTTGGTGAAGATTGCATTAAACTTTGCAAACAGATAATAACTGCAAAGAAAAATTACCGGATTGAAATTGATGATCCAAAATCTCAAACTGAACCGGATTATACAAAAAAGCCAAGAGTACCCGACCGAGTTTATTATGAGAACGGGATGAAGAAATTTAAATTTTTTGTTGGTGATAAGGAACATGATCCATTCGATTTCAAAGAAAATATAATGAACATTTATAAGCCGTATTTCCAGATTAAATAATAATATTCAGAGGAGTTTATGCAGAAATCCATTTCCAGAACAATAGCAGAGTTTGCTATTAACCTTAAATATGAAGATTTACCAAAAGAAGTTACTCATGAAGTAAAAAGATATTTATATGATTCAATCGGCTGTGCATTTGGTGGGTACAATACAAAAGATGTAAATATTATCAGAGATATTTATAAAGAAATGGGAGGCAAGGCGGAATCAACAGTTATTGGTTTTGGCGATAAAATTCCTGCAGTTAATGCAACTCTTGTAAATTCTTTGATGATACGAGCGTTGGATTTTAATGACATTTATTGGAAAGATGATCCTTCGCATCCATCGGATTTAATTCCGGCTGCATTATCGACGGCCGAGTTAGTTGATGCAGATATGAAAGATGTAATTGTTGCCATCGTGCTTGCATATGAGTTTGAACAAAGAATGTGTCTGTTTGCAAAACCGGGAGTCCGTGAACGTAAATGGCATCACGCAACTCTTACTCAATTCGTTTCACCGATTGTTGCCGGTAAAGTTTTAGGCTTAACCGTCGATCAGATGGTAAATGCAATCGGAATAAATGGATCGCACAATCATACAATCGGTTGTCCGACTGCAGGTAAACTCACGATGATGAAAAACACAGTCGATCCGATGGCTGTTCAATCGGGAGTGTTTGCGACATTAATGGCTCAGCGCGGATTTAGCGGAACAGAAAAAGTATTCGAAGGTAAAGAAGGATTTATGGATGCGTTCATTGGGTGGAACGCTAAGGAAGAAAAAATTAATCCAACCGAGATGAAAGGACGAGACGGAATTTCCAAATGGTCTTGGGATGTTGACGCACTGATTAAGGATCTCGGTAAAAATTATAAAATTCTTGAATGCGGTATGAAAGCATTCCCAACTGAAGCGTTAACACATACACATATTTCTTGCGTGTTAAATGCAATGACCAAAAATAAATTAGAGTACTCTGACATAGATGAGGTGAAAGTTACTTGTTTCGCTCAAGCATATGATATTCTTTTTGATCCGGCAAAGTATAGACCGGAATCTCGCGAAACAGCAGATCACTCACTTCCCTATTGTCTGGCAGCAGCAATGGTTGATAAAAAAATCACTCGACATTCTTTCGATGAAGAAAAATTAAACGATCCAAGAATATTCGAAGTAATAGATAAAATAAAGGGTGAACCATCCATTGAGTTCGAAAAAATGTTTCCTGCAAAACAACCGTCGAAAGTTGTAGTAAAAACCAAGGACGGAAGAGAATTTGATGAATATATGGAATTCCCGAAAGGTGATCCGCGTGAACCGATGACTGAAGCAGATCTTGACAATAAATTTGAAGGATTGTCATCTGAACTATTAAGTAAAGAAAGACAAAAAGAAATTAAAGAAGTAATCTTTGATGCAGAGAATTATTCTGCTAAAGAGTTTATGGATAAACTGATTGTTTAAATGATGAAATGGATAAATGGCTGAATGGTTTAATTGCTAGAAGTCTTTTACCTTACCAACAATTAAACCATTGGACAATGTGACAATTCATTCTGTCTTGTTAGTTTGTGTAAATACAATTATATTTCTGTCAGTATTCTGTCATAAATTAAGAGATAGATATGCAAACAATTCAATATACAGATGCAAGGAATCAGTTAAATAAATTGATTAACTCGGTTGACAAAAACAAAGAACCTGTTGTTATTGTTGGCTCAAAAGGGAGAAATGATGCTGTTATTCTTTCTAAAGAGGATTACGATAATTTGTTAGAAAATTTATACGTTCTATCAAATCCCAATTGGTTAAAAAGTATTGACAAAGGATTAAAAGAAGTAAAAAGCGGAAAAGTTAAAAAGCTTTCGACTAAAGAAGCTCTGGGTGTTTAATTGCCTAAAAAACGAAATCTTGTTTGGTCGAATGAATCGCTCAGGCAAATAAAAATTATAAAGAAAAATCAGCCGGACGCACAACAGTATTTACAGAAAATTGCAATGCTGATTGATGACATTCAAAAATCTCCATTCAAAGGTTTAGGGAAACCCGAACCGTTAAAACATAAATATGAAGGCTGTTGGTCGCGACGTATCAATATTCAAGATAGATTGATTTACAAAGTAGAGAAAAGCGAGATCCAAATTATCTCAATTTTAGGTCATTACAGTTAAGCAATTATATAATACTTAACCATAAAGTCGCAGAGACACAAAGTCTTCTTTGCGACTTAGCGGTTTGTTTTGGGGTTTATATGGCTGAAAAGAAAATCGGAAACGCGGGTAAACGCGGAAGTAAAGTCAGATCAGATTGCTACATCGAAATTGAATTAAAAAAATCGGGCGGATTAAAAATTGATTTAAAGAGTAAAGTCGACTCGATGTTTGGAGATTCGATACGTAAAGAAGTAACAAAAATGTCTGAGTTTTTCGGCTTGAAAAATGCCGACATTTTAATCGAAGATTCCGGAGCGCTTCCATTTACACTTGGTGCACGATTCGAACTTGCAATAAAAAAACTCTTCCCCGAAATTGATAAAGAATACCTACCCGAATTCAACAAAAAGAATAAATACAAAACGACAAAAGAAAGATTGAGACGAAGCAGATTATACCTTCCCGGCAATGAACCCAAATTTTATCCCAACGCCGGACTGCATAAACCAGACGGAATAATTTTAGATTTAGAGGACAGCGTTTCGCCAACCGAAAAAGAAGCTGCACAATTGATAGTCAGAAATGCTCTTCGTTCAATTGATTTTTATGGTTCCGAAAGAATGGTTAGAATCAATCAAATGCCTAAGGGATTGGATGACCTCAAGTTTATTGTACCTCATAATGTTCATGTAATTTTAATCCCGAAAGTTGAAAGCATAGAACAAGTTAAAGAAATTGAGAAAACTGTTGAACTGCTGAAAAAAGAATTCAAAGTAAAAGAAGATATTTATTTCATGCCGATAATTGAAAGTGCACTTGGTGTTATCAAGAGCTATGAAATTGCATCTACTTCAAAATATAATTGTGCTCTCGCAGTCGGACTTGAAGATTACACAGCCGATATCGGAGTGGAAAGAACAAACGAAGGCAAGGAAAGTATTTTTGCAAGAAGTATGATTATTAACGCAGCTAAAGCTGCAAAGATTCAAGCAATTGATACAGTGTTTTCCGATGTGAGTGATATGGAAGGATTAAGAATCTCCGTATTAGAAGCAAAGTTACTCGGCTTTGAAGGTAAAGGCTGCATTCATCCTCGTCAAGTTAAAGTTGTAAACGAAACATTTTTACCAACCGAAAGTGAAATTGAAAAAGCAAAGAAAATAGTTGTCGCATTCGAAGAAGCAGAAGCAAAAGGGTTAGGTGTTGTTTCGCTCGGTAGTAAAATGATTGATGCACCGGTGGTAAAACGTGCTAGAAGAATAGTTAGACTTGCTGAAGAAAATAAATTATTGAAGAAAAATTGGAGAGAAGAAAATCAATAAATGGTTTAATGGCTGCATGGTCACATGGTTGAAAAGCAGGTTAAATATCTGAAATTGAATGACATTGAAGCTTATCGAATTGCATTTGCGTTAAGCAATTATGTCTGGGCTATCATTAGTAAATGGGATTATTTCGCCAAGCGAACAATTGGCTCGCAATTTACTGATGCAGTCGATTCAATTTCTGCTAATATTGCAGAAGGGTTTGGAAGATATACAAAAAAAGATAAGATTAGATTTTATAGAATTAGTTTTGGTTCAATGTATGAATCTTTGGATTGGAATGAAAAAGCTAAAGCTAGAAAACTCCTTTCAGATAATGAATACGATCATATATTTGCAGAATTACAAAAATTACCAAAAGCAATAAATAGCTTAATTAATTATACTAATACAAAACTCAAGATTTAGACTCAAGTACGACAATTAGACAATTGGACAATGCGACAATGAAACTACTAAAAAACCAAGCCGGAAGATTAGTCCCAGAAAAAGTTAACAATCAAAAACAAATTCCATTTAAAGGGGTGGGTAAATACAAGCCAAAAGGCAATAAAGCAAAGCCGCCGATTAGAAGCTGTGCCGATTATCCGGCAAATGGGAATAAAGTTGTAATAAATTTGAAAGAAGCATTAAAGAAAGCCGGACTTAAAGATGGGATGACAATTTCAACACATCATCATTTAAGAAATGGAGATGTTCTTACAAACTATTTATTCGATGTTATAAAAGAAATAGGTGTTAAAAACATTAGATGGTTTCCTACCGCTTCTTTTCCATGTCATGAACATTTAATAAAATATTTGGATGATGGAACTATTCATCATATCGAAGGAAGTATGAACGGACCGCTCGGGAAATATACAAGCGAAGGTAAGATGAAAGGTATTGGAGTTTTACGGTCTCATGGTGGAAGATATCAATCAATACAAGACGGTGAAGTGAAAATTGATATTGCAGTAATTGCCGCTCCAACTGCCGATCCGTTTGGAAACGCAACCGGTGATAGAGGTAAATCAGCTTGCGGGCTTATAGGATTTGCTTTAGCTGATTCAGAATATGCAGATAAGGTTATTGTTGTAACTGACAATCTAATTCCATTCCCCTGTTACCCTTGGCAGATTCAAGGCAACAATGTTGATTATGTAGTGGAGATTGATTCACTCGGTGATCCGGCAAAAATTGTAAGCGGAACTACAGAAGTAACTAAAAGTCCCGATAGATTATTAATTGCAGAATATGTAGCGCAATTCTTAGAGGATTCCGGAATAATGAAAGATGGTTTTTCATTTCAAGCCGGAGCGGGAGGAACAAACTTAGCATTTGCCGTTTACTTAAGAGAGAAAATGAAAAAAGCCGGAGTGAAAGCAAGATTTATTCGAGGTGGCAGTACAAAATATCTCGTTGAAATGTTGGAAGAAGGATTAACTGATTACATTCTCGACGGACAAACTTTTGATTTGGAAGGTGTTCGTTCTATGCGAGAAAATCCCGAACATGTAAACACCTCACCATTCACAAGTTATAATTATCACGGCAAGGGAAATTTTGCATCTATTGTAGATGCGGCAGTATTAGGTGCAACCGAAGTCGACTTAAATTTTAACGCAAATGTTGTAACACATTCAGACGGATATTTACTTCACGGAATCGGTGGATGGCAAAACTGTCTTTTCTCCAAATGTACAATTTTAGCAATCCCCTCTTTTAGGGATAGGATTCCTGTAATTGTTGATGAGGTTACCACACTTGTTGGTCCCGGTGAATTAATAGATGTAATCGTAACCGAAAGAGGAATTGCAATTAATCCGAATCGGAAAGATTTATTGAAAGCTGTTAAAGGTTCATCGCTTCCAATAAGAACTATAAAAGAAATCTATGACGAAGTAGTTGATCTTTGCGGAGTTCCTAAAAAACCAAAAGTAAATAAAAATAAAGTTGTTGCAGTTATAAAATGGGTTGACGGAACTTTACTCGATTCTGTTTTTAATATAGATTCGTAATTTTAGTTGAAAATTAATTTTAACGTACGACTATGAGATATTTAATTTCAATACTGATCACATTTTTCTTTATCTCATGCAATGTAAATGATTTCGATGATTCAAATAATTTAGTTACAGCAGCTGTCTCTGCTGAACGAATCATCAATCTTACCATAGAAGAAAATTCAATAATTGTAGATGTGGTTTATTCTACCCCAACACCTTGTTGGGACTTTGATAGAGTTGAACAGTCACAGAACGATACTATATTTACGGCAAAAGTATTTGCAAGAAGTGATGGCAGTCAGATTTGTCCACAAGTAATTGACTCAATCCTAGTTAAACATTCTATTATTTTTCAATCCGGTGGTGATAAAATTTTAAGATTTTGGAGATATGATTCAACCTATCTTGATACAACAATAACTATCTAATAAGAGATTCCATCATTTTGGCAGATGGAATCTCTGTTTCTTAATTTTTTATTCTTCTCACAAAAGCTTTCGCCTTTTCTGACATTCTCTCAAAAATTATGTAAAGCACCGGTATAACAATAAGTGTAAGAATAGTAGTAGTTGTTAAACCTCCTATAACTGCACGAGCTAACGGCGACCAAGTTTCGGCACCTGAACCAAGCTCAATTGCAAGAGGAACCATTCCTAAAATTGTTGTCATAGCAGTCATTAAAACAGGGCGCATTCTTGCAAGACTTGCTTCCATCACTGCATCCATCAATTCAAAACCTCTTTCTCTAACTTGGTTTATGTAATCCACCATAACAATTCCGTTATTAACCGCAATTCCAACCAACATAACTAAACCAACAAGAGCCATTACACTTATTGCAGTTCCAGTAATGAAGAGAAAACCGAATACGCCGATAACCGAAAGCGGGACTGTAAACATTATAATTAACGGAGAAATAAGCGACTCAAATTGTGATGCCATAATCATATAGACAAGAAGAATAGCAGCAAGAAATGCCAAGCCCAAATAGAAGAAAGCTTCTTGTTGATCTTCAGCCGTACCACCGATTATTACTTGATATTCTGATGGTATGGGTGTCTCTGAAATAATATTGTTGACAATTTCAACAGCTGCAGAAAGATCAACACCCGAAAGAGCAAATCCAACAGAAACATATCGATCTTGGTTCTCTCTAAAAATAGTAGGTGAAGATTCTTCCTCTAGAATAGTAGCCATATCTTTTAATTGGACCAGCGATCCATCGAAAAGCGGAATCTGCATTTGTTCCAAAACTTCTTTTTGATTTCGATATTCTTTTGCGAATTGAACTCTGATATTGTACTCATCTCCTTCTTCACGAAATTGAGAGACTACCTTGCCTTGTATTGCTGTTGAAAGATTACTTGCAACCGATAAAGTAGATAAGTTCAAGTCATTGAGTACATCTTTGTTTAAGTGAACCTGGAGTTCAGGAGTAGACTCCTTAATATTCAGAGTGATATCTACAAACCTGGTAACTTTTTCGAATTTAGCTTTCAATTGATTAGCAATAGTTGTGGCACCGGCAACGTTAAAACCAATTACTTTCACCTCAATATCTTTTTCTGTGGTGAACGCCCCGCCTTCTTGGAAAAAGTATGTAACGCCGGGAATATCATCAAGACGTTTACGAAGCGAATCTTGAATTTCAAACTGTGTTATACTTCTTTCTTCTTTTGGTTTAAGTCTGATAAGTGTTTCAATAGTACTTGATGTAGTTCCGAATGCACCAATTCCCTCTCTTTCACCGTAAAAAATAGCCATTGATTCAAGAGCTTCTTCCGGAACAATATCATTTATAATATCTTCAATTTGATAAGCATATAATCGTGTTTTTTCAATAGGGGTTCCGGATGGTGATTCCATCATGAAATTTATAAATCCTTGATCTGTCTTAGGTAAGAATTCACCGCCTAAAAATGTTGTTAGTCCTAAAGAAATAAAAAACATTAACGTAACCGAACTCATAACCGTTTTACGGTGAGATAATGACCATCTTAAAATCTTACCATAATTTACTTTCAAATTTTCAAGCCAATCACCAACTTTCTTTTTAAGTCTATTAAATAATCCATTGCCTGTCGATTTTTCAATTTGTAATATTCTTGAAGACATCATCGGAACTAATGTTAGAGCAACAAGCAAAGAGACAATTAAACTGAACGTAATTGTCAAAACAAGATCTTTAAAGAGTTGTCCGGTAATATTCGGCACAAACAAAACCGGAATAAACACACTTATAGTCGTTAGTGTTGAAGCAGTAATTGCCATACCAACTTCGGAAGCGCCTTTTTCGGATGCGATGAAACTATTGTCGCCCATTTCACGGTGACGATAAATATTTTCGAGAACAACAATCGAATTGTCAACAAGCATTCCAATTGCCAGAGCAAGTCCTGCCATGGATATAATATTCAAAGTGATATCGAATGCAAACATTGCCGCAAATGTTGCTAGAACCGACACAGGTATTGAAATTCCCATAATTATACTTCCGCGGAAATTTCTCAAGAAAAAATAGATTACAATGAAGGCCATGACAAAAGCAATTACGGCAGTGTTGCTTAAATTGCTTACTGATAATAAAATGAAATCAGTTTGATCCCACATATTAGTTAGTCTTGTCCCTTGCGGTAATCTTTCAATTATATCCGGTAATACTTCTTTGACTCGACGAGATGTTAGAACGGTATTGGCATCGGATTGTTTCATGAGAAACATCATCACACCTTCACCATTATCAACTCTTACCTCTGACGCATTCTCTTTATATCCATCTTCAACTTTTGCAACGTCTTTCACTTTTACAGGATGATTACCTCTCATCGTTACGATTGTATTCTCGACTTGATCTATTGTTCTATACTCACTAAAGACTCTTAGGTTATAACTTTTATCCCTTGTTTCGATCGTGCCCGCGGGTAAAAGTCCGCTTCCAAGTTGAATAGCATTTACAACATTATCAGGTGATAAACCGTAAGAAGCCAACAGTGTTGGATTTATATTAACATTGATTTGTCTTTGCAAACCCCCTTGGGTTTGAACAGAAGCAACACCTTCGACTCTTTCCAAAAGTGGTTCAATTGTTTCTTCGGCAAGACGTCTTAGTTCAGCCGAACCAAGATAATCGGAACTAAGATTTAAAAACAAAATTGGCATCATTGAAGGATCGAAAACAAATACGAGTGGTTCACCGGCATCCTGTGGCAGTAAGTCTCGGATGTAATCAATATTTTTTCTAACATCAACTTCCGCTTGGTTCATATCGGTACCATACTTAAACTCAAGCGTAACTATTGATGCCCCTTTAAATGATTGGGAATTCACTTTCTCGATATTTTTTACGGCGGATACACTTTCTTCGAGAGGACGCGTAATGAGATTTTCTATATCTTCAGGTCCAACTCCTGAATAATTAGTTACAATTCCCGCTATCGGGAATGTGATATCAGGGAAGAAATCAATTTTAAGTTGAGAAAATGAGAAGAAACTAAATCCGATCACAATTGCGTAAATCATTATTAATGTGATCTGACGACGTAACGAAAATTTACTAAGTATCATTTACAAGCTTCCTATTCGATAATTTTTACCAAGTCTCCATCTTTGATAATATTTTGACCAACCACTACAACTCTATCGCCTTCACTCAATCCATCAGTTATTTCAACTCTTCCGTCACTATTGATACCAATTTTTATTTCAGTCAAAACGGCTCGGTCATTATCAATTTTATAAGTGAAGTGTTTTTTTACCGACTTTTGTACGCCGGTTTCCCTATCAATTTTAACTTCCGTTTGCTGTTGAACCGCGGTTTCGGGAATAATAATTACGTTATCTTTTGTTACCAACTCAAGATTAAATTTACCGAATATACCGGACTTAACTCTTTCGTCGGCATTCAAAATAATAACTTCAATTTCAAGAGCATTTGTAACCGGGCTTAAAGCTTTATTAATTCGGTTTACTTTGCCTTGATAAACCGCTTCCGGTATTGATGGAAATTCAATTTCAATTAACTGACCAAGTGCAACATGATTTGCATCCGTTCCGCTAACCATTAATTTTGCTTTCATGGATTTAGAATTAACGACTTGTGCAACCGCTTGACCGGCAGTTACCATTTGATTTTCATCAAAATTAATTGCTGCGACAACGCCGGCAAAAGGTGCTTTAATGAAACTATTTTCGTAATTCTCTTCGGCTTGTTTTAGCTGACTTTTTGCAAGATCAAAATTGGCTTCTAAAGTTTTCATTTGAGATTCAGCTTGATCAAATTGCTGGGGACTTACAGCTTTTTGTTCGAACAATTTTAGCATTCTTTCATAATTCTGCTTAGCTAATATGAATTGAGACTCAGCGGATTTCAACCCGGCTTTTGCCATTTCTAAATTCTGTTTTAAAATTTCATTGTACTGTTCGGCAATGACTTCATCTTTTTTAACATTCTGCCCAACTTTAACATAAATCTTTTCTATTTTTTCATTCAACTTGGCAAATACAATAGCATCATTTTCAGCTTCGACACTTCCTGTCAAGCGTAGATATTGTGAAATTGTATTTGGTTTCACATTATATACTTTTACAGGAATAACAGTCTCGTTAACTGTGTCATTCTGTTCGTCACATGCAATCAATATCAAAAGTGACAAGATAATTATTGAGATTTTCTTTATCATGATTTCCCCGTTAAAACTTAATTCCAAATTGTGTTTAATTTTCCGATTGACTGCAATAACTTTAACTGACTAATATTGTAGTCGTATATACCTTGTTGATAATCAATTTTGCTATTAATGTATAATAATTGCGCATTCAGTACATCGAGTTGAGTACTCATCCCCTGTTCATAAAGTAAATTTGATATTCGTAAACTTTCATTTGATTGTTTTAGTGTCTCTTGCAAGCTTTCAAGATTTGAAGATGCTTCATAATATTTAAAGTAACTATGTTCAATAAACAACTCACTCTGATCTTCAAATTGTTTTAATGCCAGTTCCATTTGATCGGAACGAATCTTTGCTTTCTGCCATTCAATAATTTTGCTTCCTCCTTCAAATATCGGCCAATTAACTGCAAGGGCAATTGATTTCGAACGAATGTAATCATTCCATGAAACATTGATATCTTCCATTTGAGCTTGATGATCAACACTTGCGGATATTGCAATTTTCGGAGCAAAATTTGCTAATGCTAAATTTTCGCCTTGATTGGTTGCATCTAATTGGTGCCTCAGTGCAAGCAATTCATGCTTGTTTTTAAGACCAAGCTGTTTTAATTCTGTTAAAGTTATGTTGTCGATTTCTTTCAAAAATTTTTTGGTCGTCAAAGAATCAACAACTACAAGCGAATCTTCAAGTGACAGATTTAAGAAACTTTTCAATTGCTGCTTCGAAATTCTCAAGCTGGATTTTGCAGATTCAAGTTTAGGCAAAGTGCTATAATATTGTGCTTTAGCTCTTTGAAGATCGAGCTCGGTTGCAACTCCCGCATCATATTGGTTCTGTACTTGAGTTAAATTTTGTTCAGCCACTTTGACTGCTTCGCTTGCAATTTCAAAAAAAGATTGAGCTAGAATTATTCCGTAATAACTTTGCATTCCATTTAATACTGTCTCAGCTTCTTTACCTTTTAATTCTTCGGCTAACGATTTCTTTATACTTTTTTGTGCGCTGATATTAAAAATTCTAGCACCACCTGTAAAAACCGGCAATGATAAACTTAATGAATGTTGAAAAGTGTAGGGAGTTCCGACTGTAAAACTTTGTCCCATAAAAACAAAAACGGGTAACTCGACATTCTTTACAAACATACCTTGATAAGAGAATGTGGGTAAAAAAGTAGAATAACTTTTTAATACTTCCAGATTCTGAGATTCATAGTCAAGTATTTTTGATTTGAGCGATAGATTTTCATTGAGTGACTGAGTTACAACTTCATCCAGACTCAAATAAATAATATTTTTTTCATTCTGCGCAACCAAAGAACCAAATGAAACGGTAAAAAGGAAAATGATAATTGAGATTTTTCTCATTCAAATCTCCGTACTAATTTTTATTAATTACGAATTGTTGTTTCCAAAATTTTAGATAATTGTGCATGGCATCAATAAATTCTTCTTTATTTAAAATTCCTGAGGTATATTCTGTTAAAGCAATAATAAGACCTCCCAAAAAATTTCTTGCAGCGGATTCGATTTCAATATCTTCTTTAAGTTCACCTTTTTTGCGAGCTTCTTTAAAAATACCAAACAATACTATCCAATCATTTTTTGAAAGTTCATTCTTGAAAGCTTTCACTCTCTCCGGTACAACCATAAATTGAATGAAAGCCGAGAACTTCACAAGGTACGGATAGTCACTAATAAACCTGATGTAGAATTCAATTATCCCATCAAGTTTTTCAGAAAAATTTGATTTAATTAAGACGTATTGCTCTAGGTATTGTTCAACAATTAATCTTGTCTCTCTCATCATTTCGAATAAGAGATTTTCCTTATCGCCGAAATAATAGTAGAGTACAGGTTTTGTTACTTCTGCCGCTTCGCAAATTTCTCTTACAGATACGTTGTGATAACCTTCATTAGAAAATAATTCAGCGGCGGCTTGAAATATTTTTTCTTTTGTCGCTTTTTTTAGTTCTTTTGACATTATTTTGCATATTTTATACTTACCGGTCGGTAAATTTACCAAGAAGTTCAATATTTTGTCAAATAGATTTTAAACAAAGGGATTAACACAAAAAAGTCCCCTACCTAATGGGCTTAAGATAAGGGACTTTGAGGATTTATGAAGAAAGCAGCATTTTATAAATTAAATACTAATGCGCCGCTTATGTAAGGATAATATCCGGCTCTCAATTGGAAAGCCATTGAGTTGCTGAACCAGTAATTAAAACCAACTTGACCACTATAGAAAAAACCACCTGCGCTTGCAGAAGGTTCAGGCATATTTGTGTTACCATCCCACTCCCAAGAAGCACTGGCAACGTTATAACCTAAGGCAACACCAGCAAACGGATCAAACTTTGCACCCGGAGAGAAGTGATAATTTGCCTGAGCAGCAACAATTATATTTGTGTAGCTCCATTCACCTTTTGCCGTGAAGAAATTCATTTCTTCCGAAGTACTCGCATACGAAGCAAATATACCACCTTGAATATTGTCGCTAAGCTTTAAGAAATTAAATTCAAGAGTAAAGGGAATTGCATTGTCACCATCAAGACCACCACCACCATATCCTGCACCTAAACCTATATTACTTCTGTTGATATCAAATTGGGCCATTGTTGCTGTCGTAAAAAGTACAATTAATATTGCAAAGAATTTTATTGAAGATTTCTTGAACATATGCCGCTCCTTTTTGTTTATGGGAAAAAAATTATTACTAAAGTTTATTTCTGATTTCTCTATTCATTTTGCTAGTTAACAGTTATAGTTACACTCTTAACTACCTCAGCAACAGCGTAATACGTTTTGCCACCTGCACTAACTGGGGCATAATTATATTTAACTACTTGCAGCATTGCTTGACCACTTATTCCGCTAATGTCACCTGCCGGGATTGTATAACTTCCATTATCGCTTAACCCCTCGGCTGCGTAATAACTTCCGGAATTATCCAAAGCGGCAAGAACTACCAATACATTAGAATTATTTGAAGCATTACTCCAAGTAATGTTAATGCCACCGGATTTACTTACTGTTGCATTATTTGCTGGACCGGTTAATGAGAAATTGCTGGGGCTTTGAACTCCACCACTCATTTGAGGAACTGATCCGTTACCACTTACCTGCCAGTTATGATTAGAACCGTCAAAACTTACACCTGTCAAAGTTTGTGTCGGATTGCTTGGAGATGGCGTCATATAAAACGTTGTACTTCCTTGAGAAGTTTTACCCAACGAATTTCCGTTTACAGAAACATTACCGCCATCTATACCAGTACCAAATTGTGCAAATGCCATGGACAATTGAGCTGCCGGAAATCCTGGCATTGTTTGAAATTCATAATTTATGGTCGCCAACACACCATCAGAATTTCCACCGAAGTCTGGCATTGGTTGTCCGCTTGCATTAGTGTTTCCGCTTCCCCCGCCATCTTCAGGTTCGGTTGGACTACCATCCTCTTTGTTACATGATATTAACAGAAACATTGAGAATAACATCATTATTAATACGATTTTACTTAGCTTCATAACACCCTCATATATTTTGGTTAGTTTATTTATTTGATTAGCATTAATTTTTTGGTTTGAACGAAATTACCGGACTCGAGTTTGTAGAAATAAATTCCACTTGATAAGTTTTGTGAGTAATTATTTGCATCAAATATTGCCGAGTAACTTCCGGCTGCTAGTTCATTGTTTACAAGAGTTGCAACTTCTTTTCCAAGAACATCATAAACTTTAAGAGAAACAAAACCACTCTCTGGAATCGAAAATTTTATTGTAGTAGATGGATTAAATGGATTTGGATAGTTTTGAAGTAATTCAAAACTATTTGCTAATTCTTCTGTTTGTTCAACTGAAGTTGTAATTCCTAAATCCGAAGCTTTTATTTTATACAGCCCGGTTCCATCCAATCCGATCAAAATAAATTCGCCATCAAATAGTATTGACAAAACTCTGTCAACATTATCTATTCCATCGTTAAAATCTGTAAAGTTAGAACCACCATCCGTACTATATGCAAACCCTTCTTTACCTTGGAAAATGTTATTACCATCTACAATTAACGAAGCTGTTAAATACGGATCTTTTTCTTGCCATGTTTCACCTTGATCCTGACTTAGCCATAATTTACCGGCGCCTGCCCAGATTCCATCTTGATTTTCTGCATATGCATATATTCCGGAACCATCTCTATCATACCCGGTTTTAGTCCAAGTTTGTCCGTCATCATCGGAATGGTAACCACTTATGTAAAGTCTACCAGAATTAGATTTATAAATCTCTCGAGTTGTAGAAAATGGCCAGCCGGTGACTTGAGTCCAAGTCTCGCCACGGTCAGTACTTTGAAAGAAAACTTGAAAATTTGAATAAGCATACATGAGATTCTGATTTATAACTTCAATGGAGGAAACCTGACTTTGGGTAACATTTGTATTGTTCCATGTCTCGCCATTGTCATCAGAATAAATCAGCGTTGATCCACCGAGTGATATTATTGCACCGGCAAATAATCTGCTTCCATCGGATTCAAGTGAAACTATCCCCATTGCGTTTACCGGTAAACTTGTCCAAGTTTCACCTTTATCATCACTTTTTAATAGATGACCGTTTGTTCCGGCAAAGAAACTACCTTGATGAATTATCATATCATGAACAATTGTATTGTTCACGTTCGTGCCATAGACTTTCTTCCACTCTGCTTGAGCAAATAGTATGGGAGTTAGTAGAAATAAAAAGAAAAGTACTTTTTTCATATGATATCCTTTCATTGGTTTTTCGATTTTAGGACATGGTAGCGATTTTTGTGCCGAAGTATTTTTCAAGAAAATAAGCCACAATAACCGATTATGTGTTGCTTGTAAGCAACAGATAAAAAATATTAAGTCGCTTTTAACCGACTAAACTAATTTTCTGATTTAGATTTTGTATTTTTACATAAACAAAGGAATGAGATCATGGAAAGTTTAACACAAAAATTAAAAAACAGTCTGAATTTTACTTTAGTATTAGGTTTTCTGTCTCTTACCTGGTTAATAATTGATTATTTTGTAATCGAAACCATTTTAGCGGAAGGTTTAGGGAAATTCAGTTTAGAATGGATTTTACTTGTTGCCAGCGGGATAGCATTTATAGTTTTTCACATTTCGGTTTTTATAACTATTTACTATGGTTATAGAGTTACCATGAAATTCAAAAGTGAAATGAAGAAAAGCGGTAATAATATAACAAAACAGCTTGAACAAGAATCTTAGAAGCGAGTTATTGAATAAATGAAAAAAATCGGTTTAGCATTAGGAGCAGGAGGAGCACGTGGGTTAGCCCACATTGTTCTTATTGAAGCTTTAGAGGAATTGGAAATACAACCGACAATTATTACAGGTTCGAGTATCGGTGCGATTGTGGGAGCATTTTACGCTGCCGGATTTAAAACCGATGAAATGAAACATATCCTACACCAGATTATTCATGGTACAAAAAGTAAATTTTGGGAAATTCACAAGAAATCCGATTTTATTAAATACTTTGACTTACTTGATCCCACCATAAAAATCGGTGGTTTACTCAAAGGAGATAAACTAGCCAATTTCTTGTCAACACAACTTAAGATTAATGATTTCAATAAGTTACAAATTCCGCTTAAAGTTGTCGCAACTGATTATTTTTCCAAGAATCAAGTAGTTTTAGACAAAGGTGATTTAATTTCAGCTGTTAGGGCTAGCTATGCGTTACCATTTTTATTCTCACCCGTTAAGAGAGAAAAAAAGCTACTTGTTGATGGTGGCATGGTAAATCCACTCCCTTATGACATACTCTTTAACGATTGTGATTTAACGATTGCAGTAGATGTTTCAGCTTCGAACGGAGCACGCACTAAATTAGACATTCCCCCGGCATATGAAGTTTTCTTTTCGGCGTTTCAAATTATGCAAGGTTCTATCATTAACGAAAAGACTAAAAATATTGCTCCCGATATTCACATTCGAACAAACATCGAAGATGTGAGAGTACATGAATTTATGAAAGCAGATACTATTTTGGAAAGTGCCCGACCATATAAAACTGAGTTGAAGAAAAAGCTAACAAAATTACTTAGTCTCTAAGTACTTTTTATATTTAGCTAAGCCGTCCTGTGTCGCAATCCAAAGTGTACCCCTGCTATCTTCAACTAATCCATTGATGCTTTGACTAAGAATTCCGGAGTTATTTGGTCTGAAAGCGATTGATGTATTTAGATCGAGAAACCTGAACAACCCACTACTAGTTGCTATCCACTTGTAACCATCTCTATCAACATATAAATCGTTCATAGTTAGAGAAAGATCACCAATAAAAACAGATTGCCACTGAGAATTATTATAAACTCCTAATCCCCCGATGATTCGTTCTGTGGTTAAGTTCGGGTATGTGATTACTTGAGCCGAAAATGCTGCCCAAGTATTACCTTCGGCATCAATCTCAACACCTATAGTGTTTGAATTGGGTATATTATTATTCTTGCGTCCAAACTTTTGGAAGTTGGTTCCGTCAAATCTAGTTAAAAATGTATCCGCAACAACCCATATATCAGTTAAACCACAATCAACTTCTTTTATAAGATTAGAAGGTAAGTTTGAATTTTCAGTTCTCATTACTTCCATGGTTTGGTTTACCATTTTAACCAATCCGCCCCAACTCCCTATCCAGATTGTACCGACACCATCACCCGTAATAACGTTTATCCTATTATTTCTCAGCTCAGAATTTGCAGTAGTATAAACCTGCATGTTATTCGGGTCATCAAAACGAGCGAAACCTCCTTCAGTTCCAATCCATTTAGTATCATTTTCATCCACAAATACATCGGTAACTCTATCATGCGGCAACAATGAGTTTGATTTATCAAACGTCTGGAAAACATTATTTTGAAATCTGACAATACCTTTGTCAATCGTACCTATCCAGACAATTCCCGATGATTCAACGGCAACAGATGTTAAAATATCTGTTGGAAGCGGTGAATTAAGTTTACGATAATCAACCCAGATTGAAGTATCACGCAATGCAAGATTTACATTTGTCACCTGACTACTTTTTACTGCAACAATCGCTTGATTATCTCTATGCTGCTCAAAACTAAATCTTACATTATAACTTCCGGGCAGCAAACCTTTGATAACAGTTGGACTAGTTTCGGTTAACAAAGAGTCATTTATATAAATTTTCGCATCTCGTGGAGATGAAACCAAATTTAGACTACCGCGCATTGAAGGATTAACTAGATAATTTACATCAATTTGTGGTGGCTGAACACTACTTGCTTCTATAAAAACAGATGTATCTTTCCAAAGATTACGTTTTAATCCAACCTCAAAAAGTTTTTCTTCAATAAAAGGAATGCTATCGGGAGTAAATCTTCCGGTGAATCTTCCATCAAGATAAATTTTAAATCCCGCCGGTTCGGAATCGACAAAAATCATACCTTTCGGCGGTTCAGGTTCTGACGGTGAAGTCGATACTTCCTTATCACAGGAAACGGTAATTAGAAGAAAGAGTATAATCAACACTAACTGAAGTAAATTTTTTCTTTTCATAATTAATTCTCGAACAAAACCTTATATCCAAAACTTGTTATATAATCTGATTGAATAGTAATCCTTTTTGTTTCTCGATTGAGACTTCCAAAAACACCAAAACCACCGTCAACATTTGAATAATCTGATTCGTTGACTCTAACTGTATATTTATTATCCTCTAAAATGGAAGCATAGTACCGCGAGAGGTTTTCATCCAATGATAGAACTTCAACTATTCCGTATGTAGAAATAGTAATATTCTCTTTAGCAATATTTTCCGATAAACTTTGAAACGCATGATTAATTGCATTCATTGAATAAGATACAGCACGGGATTTTGACGCAACGGGATAAATAGGAATTAATTCACCGTTGTTATCTACCAAACGAACAGGAAGATGTAACCATTTTTGAGTTGATGTTCCCCCGATATTTTCAAAGTATTTCACCTTTATTCTGCCTACATAAAAATTGTCCGTATCTTCGGTTGTCCAAACAATATTTACGTTACTAGTATTCACAGGCGGAATTGTATTTGAAGTTTCTTGTGTATTATAATTGAATCTACCCGGTGTATAACAAGATGCTCGCAATCTTTTACCGTTTCTAAGAGTTGCTTCTATTTCTAATAGTTCACCTTTACCAGTTGGTTTGAATTTATCCAAATAATAAAAATGGAAAAGTGAATCCGGATTTGTAGGATTAAATACGGTGTTCTCTTCAAAAATGTAAACTGTATCTTGATACCACAATCTGATATCCGCACCAAGGTATGCCGGATTCTCGTCATAAACCGAAGGATCGTAACCATCGACATCATAGCTGCTAAACAATGAAGCGATTTGTAATGCAGTATCTCCCCTTACAACGCAAGTCAGTGCAAACTTTTCTTCGAAGTCCCCTTTTGGACTAAAGTTTTCTTCGCAGCCCAAAAGAATGAATACAGTTAAAGCAAAAAATAGTATTTGTAATTTTTTCATATAGCCACCTTCACAGTCGCAGTCGGTAAAAACGGCAGCATGTTCACCCTTTCACCCGTGTCCCTTTTGAAATAGAAAATGTTAGCGCGATCATAAACGTTGATAATACTTAAATCGAGTTCCATCTTAATAAAACTGAAATCGAATTTCTTTGAAAGTGTAAAATCTAATCTATGATAAACCGGAAGCCGTTCGATATTTTTATCCCCGAGAATTGTATATGGATTAAAAGAATAACCACCGGGATCAACATCAAAGAAATTACCGGTATAATATTTATCATAGAAACCTACAATCGGAGTAAACGGTAATCCGGAACTATAAGACCAAATTGCATTAGCGCTCCAACCCGCTCCAAAGTTATACTCAAGTCCAAAATTGAAAGCATGTCTGGAATCAAATTTAGGATAATATAACCAGCCATCGACTTCCTTGAATGCCCAGCTTAAAGAATAAGAAGAATTTATTTTGAATCTATCGATTGCATAATTAAGAATAAATTCGGAACCATAAGCCTCACCGTCGCCATTAACCAGGTCATCGTCATAATCAAAAACTTTCTTTTCATTTATTGCGGCTAGGTTAGTAATTTTTTTGTAATAACCTTCATACTTGAGTAATAGATTTTCGGTCAAGAAGAAATCTGCTCCAAAGATTAAATGTACAGCTCGTGAAGGTTCAAGGTAATCGGGAAGAATTGTCCAAGGCTCAAATAATGAGATGACTTCATTTTCATCAGAAACCGTTGCAACTTCTTGTTGATAAAGACCAGCAGCTGATTTAAGAGTAAGAAATGGGAACAATTGATATGTCATGCTAATGCGAGGTTCAGGATAAAGTCCGCCGCTTTCAGTTAAGCCGGTTAAATTTAATCGTGATCCAATATCAATCCCCAAAGATTCCCATCGTAGTAGTTTGTATTTTAGATAGATACTAAAGTTACCAGAGAACTCTTCGATATCAGACAATGCACCTTGACTATTTGATTGAATGAGTTTTGTATTAAGCGCTTTAAATTCAATACCAAAACCCAGTTCATCTTTTGTTGGCCATACATAATTGAAATCAAGACTAAGAGTCATATCATCAACTTCGTTTCTGCGAGGTTTGAAATCAGATTCATTTGGAATAACTTCACCTTCAAATTTGCTAACGCTAATACCTAGTCTGGAATACAACGGCACATCATAAATTTGAATCCATTCAAAACCGAATAAGTTATTGCTCCATTGATAATCTTCGGCAAGAGGATCTTCATCATCAAGTTTATCACTTGAAAAGAATCCGAAGAAATAAAATCTTCCGTTTTCAATAATTGCCGGGTCAGAGTAGTTCAATTTAAAAGAGAAATCATAAAAATCGATAGGAACACTTTGATCATTCAAGAAATTCTTCAAGACATCATTTGATAAACTCTTTCTTCCCGTAGCCATAAATGAACCATTTGGAATAGGTCCTTCAACCATCATTTTACCCGTCAATAAACTTGCGCTTGCACTTGCACCGAATTGATTTCTATTACCATCCTTAGAAACGATACTTAAAACAGAAGAAAGTCGTGAGCCATATTCTGCTGTGAAGCCGCCTTTATAAAACTCAACACTATTTATCATTTCGGGATCGATAACGCTAAACAAACCTAGTGCATGGAAAGGATTATAAATTGTGACACCATTGAGCTTTACTAAATTTTGATCGCTTGTACCACCGCGTACATAGTATTTAGCGGAAACATCACCTGTAGTTCTTACACCGGATACATATTGAAGTGATCTCAGTACATCAGTCTCAACACCTTTTGGTAATGATTGCAATGTCTTAACCGAAATTCGTTCCAATCCGATATCAGTTTGATTCTTTTGAATTATTCGTTCGCCAATCTTTTCAATTGCACCAAGTTCAACACCTTCCGGAGATAACTTAATATCAAGCTGTGTTATTTTACCAGGAGCAATAAAAATGTTAACAGTTTTTGTCTGATAACCGACAAATGATACTTTCACTAAATAATTTTTATTGGCCGGAATTTGATTGATGAGATACAATCCGCGTTCATCAGTTGAGGCGCCGGTTTGAAGTTCATCGATATAAACATTAGCGTAAGGTAAAAATTCACCGCTTGTTGAATCGGAAACAATACCTCTTAATCTACCGGTCTGCTGTGCACTTAAGGAAAGGCAAACGAATAGGAATAAAAAAACATAATAGAATAATTTCATTTGAAAACCATAAGGAAGGCAATAACAGTCTTCCCCCCGTTATTAGAATAAATTACTAAATCGACCGGTTAAAATAATAAATGAGATTTAGAATTTCATGATTATTTTTAAATGATGGTTGATATAAATTGAATCAACTTTATTGAATAGATAAGGTCACAAAGTTTCACGAAGTAAGCACAGAGTCTCACAAAGAAGACATTTCAGTTATTGATTCCCGCTTTTGCGGGAATGTCAAAAAAAAGTCGATAATTCCGTGATGCTTATACACGGAATCTATGGATAGATGGATTGGATGAATGGATGAGTGGATTGTTGGATCATGGATTAATGAATTATAGATTGGATGGTTGGTATAGTGGAATAATGGAATTTTGGGTAATTGGTTGATTGAAGGATTATGGTCACAAAGTTACACGAAGTACACACACCAGAGGCGGGCACAAAGTTACTCAAAGAAAACAAAATAGTTATCGATTCCCGCCTTCGCGGGAATGACAATTTTCAATGATTACTTAACAACCCGGATTAATAGTTATATGATTAATCTTCCAACGTTGATAAGTTACCGGGATCTTCACCCATGGCTTTAGCTTTGAGTACACGTCTCATAATTTTTCCCGATCGAGTTTTAGGTAATGAATCGACAAACTCTATCTGTTCCGGTTTTGCAATCGGACCAACTTCATGTGAGACATGCTGTCGTAATTCCTCAGCTAATGTTGTACTGCCGGACTGCCCAGCTCTCAAAATTACATAAGCGTAGATAGTGTTTCCCTTAACTTCATGCGGGACTCCTATTGCCGCGGCTTCGGCAACTGCACTGTGACTAACAAGTGCACTTTCGATTTCAGCTGTACCAAGTCTATAACCGGATACTTTGATAACATCATCAACTCTTCCGATGACCCAGAAGTAACCGTCCTTATCTTTCTTTGCACTGTCGCCAGTCATGTACATCCCTTTATACTTTCTCCAGTATTGCTGAACGTATCTTTCATCATCACCGTAAATTGTTCTAATCATTGCAGGCCAAGGAGTTTTAATAACAAGATAACCTTCTTCATTAGGTTTGACCGGTTTACCTTTTTCATCAACTACATCCATTTCAATTCCTGGGAATGGTCTTGTACCGGAACCGGGTTTAAGCGGAACGCAAGGCATCGGGGTAATCATAAACATACCGGTTTCGGTTTGCCACCATGTATCCATAATCGGACATTTTTCATTTCCAACAACTTTGTGATACCATTTCCATGCTTCGGGATTGATCGGTTCACCAACCGAACCAAGTAATCTTAATGAAGAAAGATCATGACGTTTAACCCAAGCTTCGCCAAAGCGCATTAATCCTCTTATTGCCGTAGGAGCAGTGTATAAAATATTAATTCCGTAATTCTCAATCATCTTCCACCAACGATTCGGATACGGATAATTCGGAGCACCTTCATACATGAATGATGTAGCGCCATTGAGTAATGGACCGTAAACGATATAACTATGACCCGTAATCCACCCAGGATCGGCAGCACACCAATATCTATCTTGTTCTTGAATATCGAAAACATACTTGAGAGTCGTGTAAGTACCGACCATGTAACCGCCGTGTGTATGCAAAATTGCTTTCGGTTTGCCCGTCGTACCGGATGTATATAAAATAAACAACGGATCTTCCGAGTCCATTTTTTCTAATGCACATGAATTACTTGCAATTGGAAGTTCTCTTAATTCGTGATACCACATATCACGACCGAATTCCATTTTGATTTCTTGTCCGGTTCGTTTAACAACGATAACATGTTCGATACCTCCGGCACGCTGTAAAGCTTCATCGGCAATATCTTTTAGCGGAACGATCTTCCCTCTTTGATATGCACCATCGGCTACAATAAGAACTTTTGATTTACTATCCTCTATTCTTTCATGAAGAGCTTCAACGGAGAAACCACCGTAAACTACTGAGTGAATTGCACCGATTCGTGCGCAAGCTAACATTGCTATCATTATCTCGGGAATTCTTCCCATATAAATTGTTACACGGTCACCTTTTTCAACTCCCATACTTTTCAATATATTGGCAAACTTGCAGGTTTCTCTATGCAAACGGAAATATGACATTGCTTCAAAGTCGCCATTCTCCCCTTCCCAAACCAGTGCTATTTTATTTCGTCGGTGTGTTTGAACATGAACATCTAAACAATTGTATGAAATATTTGTCTTTGCACCGGTGAACCATTTGTAGAAAGGTTTTTTACGATCGTCAATTACTCTATCCCATTTTTTGAACCAATGTAATTCTTCGGCTCTGTCAGCCCAAAACTTTGCATAATCAGCGTTTGCTTGCTTGTTGAGTTTATCCCAATCTTTAACGTTAGCGTTTTCGATTACTTCTTTCGGTGGGTAGAAAACTTCGCCTTGCAATTTCTTCTTTGCCATCAATGCCTCCCTTAAATGAGATTAAGTGTATGTTATTTTGAAATGAAATTAAAGTTTGTCTGATTGAAATGCAATAAGTGGAATGGAGTGATGGAGTAATGAGTGGAAAGATGGAAAAATGGAAGATTGGATTATTGGAAGATTGGATGAATGGATGAATGGATGGATGAATGAAGGATTTAGGTCACTAAGTTACACGAAGTACGCACAAAGTCACACGAAGAGAAAAATTTATAGCTTGGATTCCCGCATTAGCGGGAATGACAAATTAAGAGTCGGTCATTCCGTGATGTGGAGAGCCTTACCACCTACTTTGATCCAACAGCGACATCCCGCGCTGGCGAGAATTTTACACGGAATCTGATGACTTGCATGGATGAATGGATTGGTGGATGATTGGACGAGAGGATGAGAGGAATGATGGAGAATTGGAATGATGGAAGATTGGGTGAGTGGTTGAGTGGAATGAGAGAATTCTGGGTACTATTTATATACTTTCCCGTTTGAAGTGGACCAAGTTAGTATTGCGCCGGATTGATCTTGTACTATTAAACCAAAATAAATTATAACCTTGCCGGATAAGTTAATGAAGTTTATCGCGCCATTGTTCAGTTCTATATTAAGAAGTGTTCTTTGATGTATTTCCGGTTTTTCAATCTCGCCTAGTTGATGCATAAATTGATTATGATGTTTGGAATAAAAAACCAATACATAATTATAAATACAATTTTCTGCTTTATAATCTGTGAGAAAATCTATGTAAGCGTAATTCTGCTCTACTTCGGTTTTGAAGATTAATATTTGCTTGTCGGGTGGATCCGGGATGATGCGAAATAATTCGGATATTTCAACGGATTTAATTTGAGATTTATTATGACTGAAAATCTTATTGTACGCGCGGTTTCCTCTAATGGTTTTACTTCCCCACACATTTTTGATAAGCGGAATAGAGTTTAGATATGCAGAAAACATGATAAGATTCTTAAAACCGTTTTTTACTAATTTCGATTCTTCTGTGCCGGTAATGTTATATTTTTGCGGTCTGTTGGAAACGAATGTTTTACCGTTCACTCTTCTGAAAACGAGGTTACCAATCTTACCGTTAATAACGCCGAGTAATTGTTGATCTACTCTTGCCATAATACCTCAATATTATTACTTAAAAGACTGATTGTCTAAAATATATTAAAAAAATTATGGAAAAGGTACTCAGTTGAGGCTGGATTGTGTATGATTTGGACGGCACCGGAGCGGTACTGTATCGAGACTGTAACGACACTGATAAGTTTTCAAATAGGTTTCAGATAGGGTTGAAATATGGAGTTGAAGATATCATGACAGTAGAAATTAAGGAAAAATGGAATGGTGGAATATTGAATTTATTTCATGGATTCTCGCTTTCGCGGGAATGACAAAAAGAGTCGGTCATTCCGTGATGTGGAGTGCCTTACCACCTACTTTGATCCAAAAGCGACATCCCGCGCTGGCGGAAATTTTACACGGAATCTCTTGCATGATACGAAGACTGGAAGATTGGATGAAAGAATGCGTAAATGGATGTATGGAATTATGGAATGCTGGAAAAATGGAATGGTGGAAATTTCTCTGTGTTTTTTAATTAAGTTTTGTATTTTGTATTTTAACTATAACAGTTTAGGTTGTTATGGATTATTTGTATTCCCAAATATTATCTATCCCCTGCCAACATTCGCAATCGAATATTTTAGATTCATTAGAATATAGACCGAATAGTTTTCTACATAACAAAATTTTATCATGCACATTATTAAGATCAAATAGTACATCCTTAATAAATAGGTTAGCATTTGTTTCAGTATAAGAAGTAGAAGTAATAAGTTCTTTGTAAATCATTATAAAAAAAATATAAAGCGACGTTTCTTGTTATTAAACAACTTCGTCCAGTTGCGGACTAACACGCCGTTATGCTGCTTAATTACAAGGTAATCATGTTATGAAGAAAATACCGATAATTTCCATAATTATAATATTTACACAATTATATTTTGCACAAACTCTAGAAATGCCAAATATAGAGGTTGAACCAATTTATAAAGGTGAATACAGAATACCAACTGCTAGTACAAGATATTATTCATCTCATTATGCAGGCGGCAAAGTCGTTGGATATGATTACCAAATTAAAATTAGATTATTATTTTCTGAGAATTATCAAATGACTGATTCATTATATGGAATAGTCTGTATACTCCCAAATTATGATTTTAAAAAATTATCCTTTAAGAGTGATAAAATTATTCAGATTTCACCTGGCAAATACGAATACTCATTTAACTTAAGAACAAAGGGAAAAGGTTGGTTAAAAATATTCATTGCACAAAAGAAAGACTTTTTAAAAGATACTGATCCGACATTTTATAAAAACACAAGTAATAAAGTAAGTCATTATCTGGATAATTCTTAAAAGCAACATAACATCTTTAATCAGCCCAAGAGATGGCGGATCATTAAGTGAGAAGTCCCCGCATCAAAAAAATACGGCGAGGTGAACAAGCGGATATAGTTATTGCATGAAATAAGTTTTGTGGGATAAGTTCATAATAAATAATTATAAAAAAAATACACGTCGGCGTTACTGGATATTTTACAACTTGTCCGCCTCTAGCGGATAATACACCGTTAAGTAATTCAAAAAGGAAGAGAAATAGAAATGAAAAAAATAATTGTAAGTGTAATACTAATTTTATTGACCACGGTAAATTATGGTCAATTGAATGATGAAACTGTTTTTAAATATACTGCCATTTCTGAAATTGCTGTTCAAGCAGATCAAATAATATTTCAGATAACAATCACTGAAGAAAATACAGAACCTGAAACGGCTTACAAGACACACAAAGAAAAGGAAAGTAAACTTGCATCTTTAATAAAAGAATTAGGGATAGCTGATAGTAATATAGTTTATTCATTATTGAGTATTTCTCAACCTCGAATACCGAGAGATGGTAAAAATTATATAACGAATCAGAAAATCAGATTGAAAGTAGATGATTTTACACTATATGAAAAAGTCCAAATAGAACTATTAAAAATGGGTATTAATGAATTTAACAGCATATTTTCTTCAAAAGAAACGGATAAAATACGAGAGAAAGGCATAAAAGAATTAGTAAGGACGGCACGGAAGGAAGCAGAAATGTATGCTGAGGAATTGGGTTTAAGTGTCGAAAGAGTAATAGAAATTGAATCAAGAATGACTAGATTAGATGGCGGGGAGCCGGTTTTTTTTACAGCGAGTCCAAAGGTTGATTATTCTTTGATGGATATTCCACAATCATATAGTGTAAAGCTTATTGCAAATATCTCTTTTCAGCTAAGTAAATAATTGGCTAAAAAGATGCTGGACAGGTCCGACTTCGTCAAAAAGCAACTTCAGAGGACAAGTAAGAAAGAAGTTCCGCAACAAAAAAACTGCGGGGTGAATTAGCGGTTATAGTTCTTTCTCAGAATAAGTTTTATAGTAAGATAGTTCTCAATAAATGTTTATAGAGTTAAGTTCGGCGTTACCGGTTATTTTCCCGGTACTGATGGTTATGCAAAGCAACTTGCTAGTCTTTGGTAGATAAAACAACATTGTACGGCAAATAAAATGAAGAAATATTTAAACACACTATTATTTTTTTGTCCGATAATATTTATTGCAGGATGTTCAGCTAGAACCATCATTGTAGATAGTCAGACTAAATTAAGTGAATCTTCAAAAGTCGATTGGGTAATTACAAAGAAAGATTCAACGATTGATTTTAGAACGAGTATTGATGGCTATGCCAAAGTACAAAATGATCACTTACTTTTTGCAACGGAAAATGATTCCGTAAATAAACTTGATATCAATGAATTAAAAATTATTTATCTGAGAGAAGATGATGGTTTAGCAACTTATTTTATTGGTGGAGCAGTTGTAGCAATAGTGGTAATATCATATTTACTACACAACGTCAATTTAACCGGTGGTTAAAGAAGTGCAGCATCTTTAATCTAGCAATGAACTAGGTTGACAAGTAAGCTAGTAGTCCCGCATCAAAAAACTGCGGGGTGAACAAGCGGATATTTATATTCGTCATATCAGAACGCATCAGGAATATGATACATGAAAATGGAAGGAGCAAAAATGATAAAAGGGAAAAATGAAATAAAAAGAGCTGTTAAAGTTTGGCCGACAGTTTCAAAAGTTGTTTCAACAATACATACTGAACGACATTATAATCGAGCGGTAAAAATGCTTGATCAATTGATAGATGATGTTAATGAAAAAAGTGACCCGGTTAAAGAATCATTAATTGATACACTTGGTACATTAATTAAAGATTATGAAGATAACAATGTTGAAGAACGAAAAGGAGATCCAATAGGTGTATTGAATTATTTATTAGAAGAACACGGATTGACTCAAAATGATTTAAAAGAGATCGGCAGTCAGGGAGTTGTGTCAGAAATATTAAACAGAAAAAGGCAACTGAATTTAAGGCAAGTAGTTGCACTAAGTAAAAGATTTTCGGTCTCGCCGGCAGTCTTCATTGAAAGTGTATAGTACGCAAAAATTGTCACTGCTTTATAAAGGCTTTGATATGCTTAAAAAGTGAACTGCGGTTATGCACTAAATCCACTTCTAAATAATGAGAGCTACAAAATTCATAAATACTAAGTTGATATAGAAATTATCAGAGAGAAAATAAATGTACGAATACCTAGTAGGCTTAAATGTAACAGATGATGCAAGCTACCAAAAATACAGAGAAGGAATGACTCCGATATTAAAATCATACGGCGGAGGATTTAATTATGATTTTAAGGTATCGGAGGTGTTTATCACTCAATCACAAAACAAAATAAACAGAGTGTTTACCTTATTTTTCCCGGATAAAGAAACTTCAGAGAGATTTTTTTCCGATCCCGAATATTTAGAGATAAAGAAAGCGTATTTTGAAAAAGCGGTGGAATCTACAACAATAATTTCTCGATATATGAAATTATAAATCTACTGCATTGTGAACAGGTTAAATTTCAGATCACTTATTCCCCAATCCAATAAATAATCCTTTATTACGAGTGCAAGATTTTTGTACGGGAAGTAATGTAAAATTATCTTCTAAGAATTATATTTTAAAATCAGATTAAATATCCGGGTATAAAATGTTAATTCGAGAAGTCAGCTACACCGATATATCGGAATGGTCAAAGATGAGAACATCACTCTGGCCGGATACCGAGGATAATCATATAACTGAATTGGAAGAATACTTTGCCGGTAAATCAATTGATATCGTTCAGGTATATGTTGCCGAAGAAGCTAAAGAAATAGTTGGTTTTATGGAACTGAATATCAGAAATTTTGCCGAAGGAAGTCGTCATGCAAAATTGCCTTACATTGAAGCTTGGTATGTTAAGCCCGAAGATCGAGGGAAAGGTTACGGCAAAGCTTTAATTAAAAAAGCCGAAGAGTGGGCGATATCTCTTGGTTATACAGAATTAGCAAGCGATACCGAAATAAATAATCATAAAAGCATTTCGCTACACAAAGAACTAGGTTTTATTGAAACCGAACGAATTGTTTGTTTTCTTAAAAAATTAAGATAACCGGCTGTATCGATAAATGATTTCTGCTAACTAGTATTTTAAAATTATTAGAGTAGATTATTAAGTGTGGGCTAATTGTTTAAGATAAAGAATTTGTTTTAAAAGAGATAAAATATTTCTATCTTTGTAACTCGTTTTGAAAATGAAAAATTCAACTTACGGCGAGGTGCCCGCCTTCGTTAAAACTACGGCGTATAAAGGTGAGTGGCTGTCATCGCCTTCGGCGAGATCCCGCCTTGAGTCGGGAAAACCAACGGTTTGCTAAACAGATGTAATTTTGTTCTTAATACTTAGAAATATAGATTAAATTTTTCAGCTAATGGAGAGGTGGGTGAGTGGCTGAAACCAACGGTTTGCTAAACCGTCGTAGTGGGAAACTGCTACCGAGGGTTCGAATCCCTCCCTCTCCGCTCTTAAAGGGAAGTCATATTTTTTGACTTCCCTTTTTTTGTTATACAAAATAAATGTTCAATACAAATCTTATTCTTTACCAAGTCTTTGAATTATCTCTTTAAAACTATCTAAACCGGCCTCGATATTTTCAACTATTTCTGCTGCAAGAATATCGGGGTCGGGCAGGTTGTCTGTATCGCCGAGACTTTCATCTTTAAGCCAAAAGATGTCAAGATTGGTTTTATCGCGGGCGATTATTTCATCATATGTGAATTTCTTGAATTGCTCTGATTCAGCTCGTTTATTTCTATTCTTTGGATTATATGATTTTACAAAATCTTCAAGATGATCAAATTTCATTTGCTGTGTTTTTAAAGTGAAGTGCTGATTAGTTCTTAGGTCGTATATCCAGACTTCCTTTGTCCAAGGTGTTTTACTAGCTGGTTTGTTATCGAAGAAGATTACGTTTGCTTTGACTCCTTGCGCATAAAATAAACCGGTTGGCAATCTTAGGATAGTATGAAAATCGGTTCTCGCTAATAAATTCTTACGGACAGTTTCTCCTGCGCCTCCTTCAAAAAGCACATTGTCCGGCACAACTACAGCCGCGCTACCATCCGGCTTTAGCATTGATACTATATGCTGAACAAAATTCAATTGTTTGTTGGAAGTAGTTACCCAGAAATCCTGTCT
This sequence comes from Melioribacteraceae bacterium, assembly GCA_030584085.1. Classification (NCBI taxonomy): domain Bacteria; kingdom Pseudomonadati; phylum Ignavibacteriota; class Ignavibacteria; order Ignavibacteriales; family Melioribacteraceae; species Melioribacteraceae bacterium. The sequence goes on along the minus strand of CP129490.1, from coordinate 1,417,883 downwards.
TTCATAAGAAAGTGATTCTCTTTTTTGTATGCCTTCAACGTTTGTGATTGTTATACTACTCTTTTTACCGAATGGCGGATTGGTCAGTACATAATCATAATTTGTCTTGGGCTTACTGAGCAAACTATCTTCCCGCATAATTGGCGGATCACTTTCTATATCACTTATGTTGTGGAGGTATAAATTCATCAAACATAGTCTTGCAGCACTAGGCACAATTTCCCATCCACGGAAGGTATTGAACTTCAGAAATTCTTTCTGCTCTGAATCTAGTTTTAATTTACTTAGATATTCATAAGACGATAAGAAGAAGCCGCCAGTACCGCAAGCCGGATCGGCAATGGTCTTCATTGGTTCGGGTCTGATGCATTCAACCATAGCTTTAATTAATGCGCGGGGCGTAAAATATTGTCCGGCACCGCTCTTTGTATCTTCCGCATTTTTCTCTAACAGCCCTTCATATATATCTCCCTTGACATCTGTTTCCAGTGTAAGCCAATTCTCTTCATCAATCAGATCAATAAGCTTTTTTAGTTTTGCCGGATCTTGAATTTTGTTCTGCGACTTAAAGAATATTTCGCCTATCATCCCTTTCTTTTTGCCGAGTTCATTGAGCAGTGTTACATAGTGGACTTCAAGCTCAGCACCGGTTTTATTTTTAAGAGATTCCCAATCATATTTTTTGTCGATTATTGTTTGCCTATTAAACGGCGGCTTGGAATATTCATAAGCCATTTTAAGAAAGAGCAGATAAGTAAGCTGTTCAAGATAATCGCCGTAACTTACGCCGTCATCGCGAAGTATGTTACAATAATTCCAAACTTTTGAAACGATTGATGATGCTGTCATTTTGATATACCGTCTATGATTAAAAATTTTTAGATGTTTTTAAATAATCGCCTTCAATTGAATATTCCATAAATAGTGCGAAGATCTACCTCTAGCATATCTGCAAGGTGACCAGCATTAAGTTCATCCTCTTTAAGTGGATATCTTTTTATCCAATACAATTGAGAATGTATATTAAAATTCAATGGTTCTAATTCATTGCGTATTTTGTCAGCAGCCATTGAATTCGAAACGGAACTTTTCTGTATCTGGATACCAATTGGCGAAATAAAATCGTCGCTCATCTTCCATAGATCAGTACCGAAACCGAACCAGACTTTTACCTTATTGAGGTCAATGTAAAAACCCCACCATTTATAAGACGACCGGATCGAAGTGGCTACAAATCCCCGTTTTGTAATCTCATCTCTTACTTGACTAATGAGCTTATAAAATTTGTCCAGCAACTCAGGTACGTTTTGATCTTTTAAGAGCATGATTTCCTCGCTGCTAAAGTTAATTTCTTTGATGTATAGATCATAGATATATTCTTGAAGAGCGTTGATTATACAATCGTCTGACTTCCATAGCTCAAGAATATCTTCCCAAAATATGAATTCAAAAAGATCACTGAATTTTTTATCCTCTCTCGATCCACTATCAAGAAGTGAGTCAATTAAATATTCGTAGTACTTTTTACGTTTTTCAATTGTAAGCAGATACACTTTCTTAATACTACATTTCTTAAAACTATCATTGTTCTGAAGTAAAGTATGATATCGAATCAGTTGATCCTTGCTTGAGAAATCAGCATAAAATTTATTTTCTAGACAGTAAACCTCCTCATCGTTATAAATAAGTAGGTCCGGTCTTCCTTCTTCAAATACATTCTGACTTTCGACTTCAAACAGAAAGTCCTCTGTAGATTTAAACTCGGTTTTCTGAAGAAAGCGATTGTAGAATAATTTCTGAAATGGAGAATATTTTTTATCTGTTAAAATTATCTTTAAAAGTTCAGTGGTAAGATCTTCACCCGTTATACCTGCTGTATCTAAAAATAGTCTACTCATTCTGATATATATTATTAGTGATTAATCCTCAAATATTTCCGCGCCGGCTAATTTTTCAAACTGATCACAGATTAAGTTTATTCTTTCCTCTAAGAATAACTTATAGCCCTTTTTAGTATCTCTCATCCATAAGCCATATTCATTTGTATGCGGGATGAGGTGACTATTTAAGACTTTTCTTAAATATCCGTTGTTCCTATACTCTGCAAGATATTTATAGGGCGGATTACTACTGACTCTTATATTATCCTGCCAAGTAAAGTAAGTGATATTACCGATACTATTATAATAATTTCGACTGAGCCCCTTGACCCTCAGATGTGCCCTTGGAAAAATATGATGTCTGTTCTTTTTATTCGCGGAAGAATTATGTTGAGCCAACGGAATTTCGCCGCCGCCGTCAAGATATCTCGGTTTCTTGGATGCAAGCATGCAGAGAAATGCTTTTGTTAAACTGGAGCCTCCAGAATAGTCGGAAAATTTCATTTTTATAAAACTAACTTTTTCCTCTATCTTAAATGGTTTCTGTTTACCTTCGCTGAGTTTCAAAAAGTAATTGTAATCCTCCATGATATTTTTATGATACCCAGCACCTGAGTACCTTCCGGTAATTCCAGTATACCAAAACCACTTTTTGATCTGTCTCATCTGGTATGGGTCAGGTTGAGATCTATTATAATGATAAAAGAATGTCGCCAATAAGGGAATCATATTTACTGATGGTATCATCGAGTAATCATAGACGCAGAAGTTCTTCTTCAAATAATCTATTGCTTTTCCATAAGCCGGGCCCAGGTATTTCCAGTCATTATCAAATTCTTTTTGCAACTCTTCCGAAGATTCAATTTTATCTATAACAGAACTGATGCCTCTTTCGCTAATTTGAGGTGCGTCATATATTAATGCAATTGCTCTTAATAAAAAGATCCGGTCCATATTCTCAAATCCGTTTTTAAAATCCCTTCTTATAGCATTGATTCTATTTTTGAGATTAAAACTTGCTGCTAAAGTAAATGCTTTGTCGGCTGAGCTAAGACGCGTTCCAGTTGAATTTATTCTAACGAAGGTCTCTCTTACCTCACCTAGATTATCTGTCTCGATATATTCAAACGGGACCTTATAATTTTTAATACGTTCCCGACACTCTTTGATTTTTCTCATTTTATATGCAGGATAATTCTTAAAAATTGTTTTCCATCTTGGGGAAAGTATATCAGAAACTCGTAGATGCTGATCTTCATCGTGTCGCCTTAGGTAGAGGAACTGCGGCTCAGCCTTCTTATCCAGATTGAGATAGATTCTTGAGAAATCAATCTCCTTGCCGTTTGAATTTTCGATCTTATCTCCGCACATTATTCTATATAATACAGAAAGCCTCTGTTGTCCGTCAATTATAAAATAGACTTTATTATTATTATTCGGATTATAAATCGGTAATGCAGTAAGCTCTTGATTTAGGTTATATTGCATTGCTTTCTTTGCCCTCCATATCAGCACCGTTCCAATAGGGAATCCTTTATAAATCGAATCGAGCAGATCACATGCTTTTTTTGCATTCCATACAAATTCTCTCTGTAGTCTTGGTATGGCAAATATTCTTTTTGCAAAAAAACTTTCTAATGAACGAATTTTAAAAGATTTTGTTTCTCTTCCTTTCATATGTAACCATCTATTTGTTTAACAAGATTATTAGCGAACATCTATATACTTCTTAATATTATGAATAATCTATACCAGCTTCCCTTCAAACGCTTGCTTTAATATTGACTGCCGCAGTGCTTCTGATTTTTTAAGACTTTCATCTATCGCCGCTTCCAGTTTATCCGCAACCGAAAAACGCCTTTCGATTTCTTCTACTATTTGGATTTGTTTTTTTAATGGTGGTAAAGGAATTTTTTGAGAAAAAACATCTTTATCTCTTACGGCAGGATAACTCGAACCTGTTTGAAGTGCGTTTAATGGTTCAAGAAATTTTTCATACAAGGTAAGGTGGAAAATATATTCTGATAAAAGTAAATGCTTTTTCGGTCTAATTACGCAAAAACCTGTTGAAGCAATTTGACCGCTGTACCTTGGCGGAACTAGTGCAATATTTTTAAGATAAGTTCTTACAGTAGAGAAGAGTAAATCGCCTTCATGTACCAGCTGTTTAGCTCGCGAAGGAGCGTCTTTCCACTGGTATTCTTTGTGTGAGACAATTTTATTTATCTTGTTATCAATTCCACCAATATCCAAATAGAGAAATTCAAAATTTGGATCAAGATCTTTAGCATTTGAAACTTTATCACAAAATTCCCCTAGTGCAACTAACTCCCAACCTTCCGGCAGCTCCCTATTTTCACTTTTACCCTTTACCTTTTTCCCTTCACCTTGAATCAGCTTTCCTTCAAACGCAAACTTAAGTACCGCCTGCCGATAAGTCTTAATCTGCGCTTTTGCTTTTTTGAGGTTCTCAATTCCGTTGTCGAGTTCGCTGAAAAGTTCTTCTATTTTATCTACTATGCGGTGCTGCTCTGGGAGGGGTGGGAGAGGGATATGAGATTTCTCAACATATTGAAAATGCCTTGAATAACCTTTATCGGGAATTGGTAAAACATGCAGGAAATAATAAAATAGTTTGGTGTCAAATTCTTTATTTGGCTTAATTACTTTGACGCCATCAGCTCCCGGTATAAAATTAAATGGGATAAGTTTTTTTGCTTTTGTGTGATCCCCAAATACAATTACAGGTAAATTACAGTTTAAGAGAAGCTCTTGATCATTTGAGAAGCCTCCGACTAATTCTTTCCCTTGGTCAACAACTGGATATTTGCCTTCTATTAGATACTCTTTTTGTTTTAACTTCTTTCCTGTCGTAGGAATCTTTTCAATATAGTCACCAAGTTTAACCCAAGACCAGTTGGGAGGGAGTTTCTTGTTCATAGTTTTAATTTAGTTTTGAGTTGAGATGATCACACAATGTTAATATATCTCTTTTCGCAACCCTAATGTCTTTCTTAGTTATACAGGGATACATATGTGCATATAAGTTTCTAACACGCTTTATTATTTCTAAGTGGCCACTAAAGAATTCCCAATTAGGGAAAAGTTGTGGAATACAGTCTGATTTATATTCTTTTACGATTTCAGCAAGTTGGCCAAGAGTTATTGAATGAATTGGGAGTATTGGAACTCTCGCAGAATCACCTATCCAAGGCATGTACGTTTGTTTCTGTTTAACTTTCGCTACATAATCATAAATATCTCGTTTTCTAATCTTTAATGATTTTTCCCACCAATCATTGCCATAACAGACAACCATGAAATCATTTAAAGCAATTCTTAACCCATTTTCGAATTGGAAAAAATGCGAAAAAACTGGTTCTGCAATGTCTATCGCCTCAATATATTCTTTCGGTATGTTTACTATCCGCCTTCTTCTTTTTTTCATTTCACATAATTATTTTTTCTTTTTCGTATGTCTTGCATTTCTTACAGTTTGTAAGCCACAATTACAAATTATTGCTATCTCTTTATCTTCTAGACCAAATCTATCAAGGATCTCAACTTTTCTAGATATACTTGATTCAATTTCTGTTGATATGCACAAATACCCTAGCATTAATACTGCTTGTCTTTCAGGATTAATTTGACTTTTTGCCACTTTTACCTCCTTTATTTTTTTTCTTTCTAAATCTTTTTACCCTGACCATGTTTGGAGTTAGCCCGCAAATTTTTGAAATTTCAGTATCGCCATAACCTAACCGAGTAAGTATTTCAATCCGATCACTATCGTCTTGTAATTCTTTTATTGCAATATATCCAAAGACGAGCGCCAGACTTGGCAAAGCTGATTCTATCTTTTTTGACATTATTTTCTCCACCCTCTATTTATTTAATTTTTCTTTTAACACTGGTAACTGACTGTTCCAGTCCCTGCAAATAACTTTTATTCTATCAATGTCATTCTTTGATAAAGGATTATTGTGAGCTAAAATATTTCGTGAAGGATAGATTTCCTTTATTTTGATTCTGAGCCAATCTAATTGGTGCGGAAGGTTTTTAAAATACGGTGTTAATACTTGAGTATTTCTATATATTATGGCTTCAAGCTCATCCAGATCAACATAATCTAACATGCTACTTTGCCCTCTTTTGCCATGCCATAAATTTTCACCCTCTTTTGTCTTCCTCGAATTTGCATTTCTAAATGGAGTGTTAGTAATTCGGTTTTCACTCCACCACCCATCCGGATATTCTTTGTCAAAAACTAATCGAAGAAAATTTCTTATAGAATTTTCAAACACATAAATCAACGGATAAATTTCACTCATGGCTTTAGCATCATTCAAAATTCGATTTGGTAGAAGTGGATCGCTCACAGTCGTTTCCTTTATCTTCAGTATCTTTTGTACTGTCGTTTTCCTCTTGGTTGAGGTTTCCTTTTTGCCTGAAGGTTTCGTAGAGCTCCTATCTCTAGCAAGCTCAAAAATCTTCTTTTGCAATTCATGATCATCTTTTAAATATTTATGGACGTCAATTCCATTTCTCGAAGCTAATATAAAAGCAGCTTCCTCTTTTGAAATCCAGCTGTCAAATTCTTTTCTAATGCCATTTATTGCATTATAAGTCGCTTGAACAGATGTGTTTCGTTTTTTTTGTATTGCATCTAATAAATTTTTATCAATCATGACTCACTTACTTTTTTTTTGCGTATAAATAAGGTGATATTTCAGTAGCTTTCTTTTTCCCCAATAAAGGCGCTATTTCTGATGGTTGAAAACCAATGGAATGCAAAAATCTAGCTACCGCACCTTTATTAAGCTCCTTTTTATCTGTTGAGAAATTGTCGTTCATCTTGAGAATTAATAGTGCCTTAAGATACATCTTAATTTCATTTAATTGACTTGATTCGATTTCCATTTTACTTCCCCTTTTTCTTTCTTTTTGATTTAGCTCTACTTAATGCAACACTCACTGTGTTTGGTGTTGTATTACAAATATCAGCAATTTCTTTTGGTTGAAATCCTGCATTACTCAATAGCTCGAATTTTTCATCCGTTTTTAATTCACGAGTTAAATCTATTGCCAATAATTTATTCATTTTTTTTATTTCAGATAATATTTCTTCATTCATTTTTTATTTCTCCTTTTTTTGGATTTATATAGGAGTTTAGATACTTGACGAGATGTCTTACCTAAAATTTGCGCCACCTCATCATTAGTTAATCCGCATTCACTCAATTTAGCAACCTTCTCAACTTCTGTTGAGAGCTTATCTTCCTCATACTTTAAGATGAGCAAAGATATTATTGAATTCATTTTCCTACTAATTTCTTCCAACGTTTTTTGGTTATTATCCATATTAACTCCTTATTATTAGTTAATATAATTATGCTGCCAATTCCTCATTTATTTCTTCAAGAATATTTTCGGTTTCGTTACCGAATACCTTCCAGAATTTTCCGAGTCCGCCTTTGTCAACAAACGGCGAGAAGTCAAAGTCTTTTTTATCTATTCTAACGGAAGTAACAAGATGTTCTTTTATCATACGCAGCCATTCAACCTGCTCATTTGTAAACTGTACCGGACCGGCATTTTTCTTAAACATCCAATCGCGGTAGTTGCGGTTAATTATATCACCGTAAGGTATAAGCATATCATCAATCTTTAGTTCAAAACGGATCAAGGAAATGATATCGGTTAACATTCTCTGTGCGGTTGTTCCTTTTACTTTTGCCGGATAAACTCTTTCGTATGCATTCCAAATCTGTTCGGTTGACAAATGATAAGGTGCGTTGTTAAGAACATCTCTCAATTCTCTGATCATTTTGTAATTGAGTTCTTTTCTTCGCTCGGGCTGACTGTATAAAATCTTAAGAGCAATAATTTCATCTTTGTTCTCCTCAATAAACTTTCTGAAAGATCCGATGACTGCCTCAGCATTTTCTTTTGCCTGCGCATCGAAACCGGAGAAAGTGACTTTATCAATATTAACCGTATCTATTACTTGGTAAATCTTCTGCCGGACTGTTTCTACAAAGTCTCTAAGCTTTGGGTTATCAAATGGTTTAACGGAAGATTGAATGATTGGCTGAATGGCTGATTGAATTTGTTCTTCGGTTGGTTCTGCATCATCAGGTAAATTAAATTTCTCAACAGCAACATCGTATTGAAAATCGGGATCGTAAAGGTCGGCTAATTCATTTGCTACATCTTCGATTGATTTACCGCCGCTTAGTTCTTTGAACTTTTCATTGTCACTATCGGATATTTGTTTTGCTAATCTTGTTAATCTAGATGAAAGTGAAGTAACCGTTTCTTCATCCGGCTGCAGCATAACCATTTTCATTAAATCTTTGAGAGGGACAGTAGGTTTTTTATCAACAACAGGATAATCAACTTTAACAGATTTGAAAACACCGACTGCATCTATTATATAGAACCGTTCTTTATTTACCCTTGCACTGTTGGTAACTTTTCTTAGATCATCTCTTGAAAGAGATCGAACACCACGACCTATCATCTGCTGGAAATAATTTCTTGAACGGACATCGCGCATAAAAATGAGAACTTCAATCGGCTTAACATCCGTACCGGTTGCAATCATATCAACAGTAACGGCTATACGTGGATTATAAGCAGTTCTAAACTGTTGAAGTACGGATTCAGGATCTTCTCCTTGTACCCTGTATGTTATCTTTTTGCAGAAGTCATTTCCTTCGCCGAATTCTTCTCTAACAATATGAACAATATCTTCTGCGTGACTGTCGGTTTTAGCGAAGATAAGCGTCTTAGGTACTTCCTTGTCTTCATCGCGTTCCGGGAAGAATACATCTTTCTGAATTCGTTTGAACTCGCGGATAATATTTCTGATCTGACTTGGATTAACTATATCCCTATCTAACTGAGTGCCTTCATATTTTATTTCATCTTCAAGCTGCCGCCATTCTTTTTTGCGGGTTTGCTTATTGCGCAAATCAACATATTCTTTAGCCTTTATCTCAGCACCTTTCTGAGTAATTTCTGTCTCAATGGTATAGACATCATAACCAACGTTTACTTTATCTGATATGGAGTCCTTGAGTGTATATTCGCTTACAACATTTTCATTAAAGAAAGCGAATGTTCTTTTATCCGGTGTCGCTGTAAGCCCTATCATAAATGCATCGAAGTAGTCAAGAACCTGCTTCCACAAATTATAAATTGAGCGGTGGCATTCATCGATGACAATGAAGTCAAATGTCTCTATGGGAACTGTTTCGTTATAGACGACCTCATCAATTTTATTCTTTATCAGTTTGGATTCATAAGGCGAATCATCTTCTAAACTTTCATCGAGCTCTTTGCCTTTGAGAATTGAATACATTCTTTGAATTGTGCTTATACATACTTGCGCGGATGGATCAATAAAATTTGATTGCAGTCGCTGCACATTATAAAGTTCGGTAAATAATCTTTTATCGTCGTTTGGTTTATATGCCTGGAATTCTTGTTCTGCCTGTTTGCCTAGATTTCTTGTATCGACAAGGAATAAAATTCTCTTAGCCCTTGCAAATTTTAGTAATCTGTATACTGAAGTAATTGCCGTAAAAGTTTTACCTGCACCGGTTGCCATCTGCACTAACGCGCGTGGGTGATTTTCTGCAAATGAATTTTCTAAATTATTAATAGCCCTAATCTGGCATTGACGTAAACCATCATAATTTAATTGCGGAAATGTTTTTAATCTTGATCGCAGCGAAGTACCTTGAGTAAACATTTCATAGAGAGTTTCCGGTTTATGGAAGTGAAATATTTCTCTCTGCCTTGGTGATGGGTCACGAGCATCTGTAAAGTAAGTTTCCGTTCCGGTTGATTCATATTGAAAAGGAAGATCTTCTTTTTTGCCGATATACTTTAATGTATCGGTCGCATATCTTTCGGTTTGATCGTGGACTTGACTAAGTGTTTTACCTTCTGCTTTAGCTTCAATAACTCCAATTGGTTTTCGATCAACGAAGAGAAGATAATCCGCATTACCGGATTGAGTTGGATATTCGGTTACAGCAATTCCAAAGTTTGATGAAGGATTAAAATCTTTAAGCGATTGAACAGCCCAGCCAGCAGATTTAAGTTGGTTATCAATATTTTGACGTGCTCTTTGTTCCGGCGTCATTAATATCCGAGAATCAAAATTTAGATATTAAAGTAAGGAAAAAAAACTTAATAATCAGCATTATCCAGCAATAAAAAAATGAATCAGCCGCACCTTGGACAAAATTTAGACAAATAAATTTAAGATGCTACAATACTAGTTAAAAAATGAGTTGTGGTGCGAGTGAGGTATTCTAAGCCCTAGGTAAGATGGGAGATTAAAATTGATTCCCAGCTAGCAATGATTAATATCTAGATAGCAAGAAAATAAAAATAAGTACTAAACATAATCAAGTTTTTTATTGCTTAAGAAGTATCACTACTCTATATTTATCTCAATATTAAATTATTCTAGTCGTATTTATGACTGAACATTTTATAATCCTCCCTATCTGTTCGATTATCTCAACTATCTCAAAATTTGAACTCAAACCAATTACAATATATGTGCGTCCTCTAGAAAAATTATTCTCAATTTCGGCCAGAGTAATTCTTATTATGAATTTCTATTCATCACTCCAGAAAAATAATCTTGTCCCAAATGTGGTAAAGAGTATCGGTAGAATGTCAGAAAACAATTGCATTACTAAATAGAATTTTGGTTTTGATATTTGAGCATTCCGTATATCAATTGCATGGGTAAGTATCTTACGTAAAAAGAAGTATAGATTTGTTTCTACCGTTACTAAAATAAAGTCAATGGAGATGGATATGAAAAAATGTATAATCATTACCATGGTAATATTTACATCATATTTAAATGTCACATCACAAACCATTACCGGAAGACTGATAAATCAATATACTGCAGGTATACCAAATGCAGAATTGAAACTCTACATGTACCCAAATGAATATTCTACCAGTTCTTCCTTGGATGGTTCATTCACTTTTTCAGGATTAACTTCTGTTGACGAGGATGAACAATTACCAAAGGGTTACGGTGTATCAAACAATTTTCCCAACCCCTTCAATCCGGAAACCAGAATCATTGTAACTCTTCCCCAAACGAGTAAAGTAAAAGTTGACGTTTATAATATAATTGGACAAGTGGTTCTTGATAAACCTGCAGAAATCTTAAGTGCAGGGACAAATCAAATTGACTTGAAGCTTAATGGTCTGTCTAATGGAATTTACTTGGCAAGAATGACCATTGATGACAAGTATACAGTTATGCGAAAGCTTTCACTGGTATACGGAAGTCAACATTTATCAAAAGTAGGTCCGAGTTCCAGTTCTCTCATACCCAAAATTAATAAAAGTAGTCTTGTCAATATTGATAGTCTGGTTGTGACAGGTGCAAATGTAGTGAAAACAACTTTTGTAAATCTGCCTCCATATACTGGTAGCAATCTAAACCTTGGTACTTTAACGGTGAATATAGCGATGGAATTGACGGAAGAAACCTTTCTTGCGGACTCTTCTACGGCGAACAAATTGATTGAGCACGATAGTACAACCTTTACATTTAGTTCTGATGCAGATCAACTTGAAGATTTGGATGTTGGTAAAATACTTGTGCTTGGAGTTGACGATGGATATTTGAAAAAGGTAACAGCAATTGAATGGGTTGATGATAAAATTATTGTTTCAACAGAAAATGCTAAACTTGATGAAGTAATAGAAACTGGATCTATTAACTTTGAAGGTAGTTTTGATGTTTCAAATGCATTAATAACGATTGGATCAGGCGAAGCGATTACTTTGAATAAAGCAATGGGGGAAATTAAATGTTCTTTTAGTGGAGTGAGCTTTGGAGCAATCGGGGATGTTGAGGTTAACTCTGGAACAACTTTTCAGTCGCCAGATTTTATTTTTGATATTGAATTTGATAGAGGAGTAAAACGAGCGGAAGTAGGTATTTTAATAGAAGCAAATTCTTATGTTGAAATACTGACACATCAAGCAGTGAATATTGGTGGCAGTTATTCGCCACCTTGGGCTACATTAAAATTTTATCCTGGAATACCAACTGGAATTCCGTTTATCAATATCATACCGGTGGTTAAAATTACTTTATCTGCAAATATAGAAGTTGGCAGTATACAGTCAGAAAATAGGGTCGATGTAAACACATTTATTGAAACCGGTCTTATATATGAAAACTCAGCATTCCAAGGATATTCAAATGTAGAGGAGACTTTCGAAAAGTCAAGTAATCTAACGACATATGCTGAAATCAGAGGCAAATTAGCCATCCCTAGAGCAGGATTATATTTAAATGGAATTATTGGAGCATTTTTAGAACTAAGTGCTGGTGGTAGTTTTAAAGTTGCAGATGATAATTCTGGAAAGTATTTAGGAATATATGGTTCGGTTGGGATTGATGGAGGATTTGAAATTGATGTATTCGGATCGGGACTTACATATCGTGAAGACATTTTTGAGAAAGAATGGGAATTATCAAAAGTATATTTAAGCGATCCCAATCAGCCGCCGTCTTCTCCTTCAAATCCAACTCCGGCTGATGGAGCTATTAACCAATCTATTAATTCAAACTTATACTGGGATTGTTCGGATCCAGAAGGTGATCCATTAACGTATAGAATTTATTTTGGGACTACTCCAAATCCTCCACTTATAGAAAGCAATCACTTAACTAAAAATTATAATCCTGGCATATTAAGTGAAAATACAATTTACTATTGGAAAATAATATCTGAAGACAATCATGGAAATGCAACTCCGGGAGATGTATGGGATTTTACAACTGCAAGTGGAGATGGTATGGGCGAACCATGTCCCGGCATACCAACTGTAATTTATGCGGGCAAAACTTATAATACTGTGTTAATAGGAGAACAATGTTGGTTGAAAGAAAACCTTGATATTGGAACGGCAATATATAGTAATGGGGGTGGGCAGTTACAAACCGATAATGGGTTAATAGAAAAATACTGTTATGATAATGATGAAATTAATTGTGCAACATACGGAGGTCTTTATGAATGGAAGGAAGCGATGCAGTATACAGCACAAGAGCAAGCAAGAGGTATATGTCCTATTGGATGGCACATTCCAACCTTAACCGAATTTCTAACACTCAAAGATTATTTAAACAATCATGGTGAGGTCCTCGTCGACGAAAGTCAAAATCTGACTTATAATTTTTCTGGGATACAAAACGAAACTGGCTTCTCTGCCTTGTTAACTGGAATCAGGAGTCATATTGATGGAGTATTCATGTATTTCACAAACTCGACTAACTTCTGGAGTTCCACTTCTAATGGAAACGATAATGCAAGCGACCTTTACCTACTGTTCAATCAAGGTGACATTTTCTTGGATAACAATGATAAAAATACTGGGTTTAGTGTAAGGTGCGTCAAGGATTGAAATATATGCTAAAATACAGCATCATAATTCTCATCTTTTGTAGATTGTCTATTGTAAGCTGGGGCGAGGAAATAAATATTACAATAGAGAATACAAAGGAAAACACAGCAATCTTATTATTGCTACAAGGTGAAAAAGTTACTTTTGTTGATTCATTGTTTTCCGATAAAATTGGTAGATTTATTTATAATAGTAAAAATCTCTCCATGGGGTTTTATCAAATTAAGATCTATGGCAAGAGTCCTATAACCTTTCTTTATACTGGTAATGATGTTGTGCTGAAAGCGGATGCAGAGAGTATTGATGAAACTATCGAAGTTGTAAAATCAGAAAGCAATGAAATATATTATGACTTTGTTAACTTAAATAGAGATTACAAAATCAAGATAGAACTTCTGCGGCTTATCCTTGCCCGCTATCCTAAAAATGATGAATACTACCAAACTACATTAAACAAGGCAAGTCAAATTCAAAAAGAATACATAGCATTTATTGATAGTGTTGTAAGTATGGATTCCTCTTCTTTAATTTCAAGATATGTTCGATCTTCACAGCTTCCGATTGTAAATTTTACTTTACCGATTGAGGAACAGATCTCTTTTCTAAAATCACACACATTGGATAAAGTTGATTTTGGTGATGCCGAACTCATTTATTCTGATTGCTTTACGAATAAGTCCATCGAATATCTTATGTACTACCAAAATCCGCAATTACCAAAAGGGTTATTGGAGAAAGAATTTCAAAATGCGGTTGATACATTATTAACTAGAGCAAGCGTTAACATTCTAGTATATGAACATATAGCGGACTATTTAGTTGACGGTTTTAAGCAGTTCGGATTCGACAACGTTGTCGACTACATTGTGGAGAATTATGTTGTCAAAGATGATCTCTGCTTAGATGAGCTGACTGAAAACTCAATTGAGAATAGAATCAACCAAAGCAATCTGTTAAAGGTTGGAGCTACTGCACCGAATATTATTCTACAAGATACTTCCGGGAATATGATTGACCTCAGTAAGATTGAGAAGGAAAAGGTGCTGCTCCTTTTCTACGCAACCTGGTGCCCTCATTGCCAAGATATGCTGCCGGAGATACATAAAGTCTATAAACAAAGAAAGGACTTTGAAGTAGTTGCAATTTCCTTAGATGAGAACAGAGATGATTGGATAAATTATCTCAGAGATAATTCCTTTGAGTGGATTGATCTTTCCGATCTTAACGGCTGGGAAAGTAAAGCGGCACAAGATTATTTTATTTATGCTACACCGACTATGTTTTTATTGGATCAACAAAGAATTATACTCGGTAAACCAATTACACTTAAAGAGCTGTCAGACTTACTCTAAGTTTTGACAGCTCTATGAACATAAGATGATAAAGAGTAATTGATATAAAATTTTAGAATCTGCACTTATATTAGTAAATAAGATTCAGTCTTCGGATGAATTTGCCTTTCTCTTCAATATTAAGATGAATACCTTCTTTTAGAGGATCCTTCCAATCAGCAATTCTATTTGCCCATTTTACCCACTCATTAATTGACATGTTTTGGAATCTCGCATCTTTCCTATCAGCATATTTATTTTCAACCGCTTTGATAAAATTTCTAAGATTTTGACATTTATTCCATTCTAAAACCATATTCTGAAAATCATTAATTTTCTTCTCTTCATTGGTGATTCGATTTATCTTCCTTTGAAGAATTTCTATTTTTAGTTGCTTTATCTTTTCTCTATTTTCATGCTGGATTTGTCGCTGTCTTCTGATAAAAGCAAGTTTGGTTAGACTGGCAAAAAAATCATTGATCTGCTCTAGAAGTTGAATATTATTTTTATCCTTAAAATTCAGTTTCACTCCTGTACCTTCAGACCAAGACTTAATCTCTAAACTTAAAACTCCGGTTGGTATGTAATTTTTCTCATAGCCTCTCCAATCTGAGTTTGATTTTACCCTCTCCGTTTTTTGTTTTTCTCTGAGAAGGAAATCAACCTCACTTCCATTAATTATAAATCCGGTCTTATCATAACCCGGATCCTTGATAGTCCATCCTTGATCCTCAGCTTCTTTTAAAATTGTATCCATAATTCTGAGTGCACGATTTAAAGTGTTCTTCGTTACACGTATATCAATAATATCGTTATATTCTGTCGAGAATATACCTTGATAATTTGTACTCTTATCAGCCAATTTTGTTTGAGCATCTTTGACTAAAGGATGAGGATTATGAAGACTCTTCTTTACTCTTATTGAATTTAGTTTGTTAGATGCTATTTCTTTTTCAAGAGTATCCGGGATAGGTATGTGTTCCTCTTCACTTACAGTAATCTCATACTCAGTAATAGTATTTTCATCCGGCTTAGGTAGTTTTAACTTTTCAACACTTTTCCCAAACTCGATCTTAGCCCAATAACCGGGATAAGGTTTTGGAATATTCATCTTCTTGCAAATTTTACCTAATCCAACATCAGAGATACCATACTTCTTGGCAAGTTTAATCATTGGTTTGGACCATACTTGCTCATATAGCTTTTCTCGGTTAAGTTTAATCCGTTTCATTATTACCTCCTCATTAATAGTTACCACTTTTACAGAAGATAGTGATAAATGATTATTTAGTGGAGATAATATTTTTGATAGGTTATGACAAAAGAAAGACAAAAAGTTATTGAATTATTACAAAATGAAGGGAAATCAAAAGAAATGCTTTAAATTTTCGGAATCCCTCCCTCTCCGCTCTTAAAGGGAAGTCATATTTTGGCTTCCCTTTTTTTATATTTGGTTGGCAGTGTGTGTTTGTAATTAGGTTTTACCTACTTTACTGACTTTAATTACAGAAGAAAGAGAACTATCATTCATAATTCAAACATAAAAAAAGGTGAACTCCATGGATAAAGCTACATTAACAATGATAGAAAATCTGCATAAGAATACCGGCAAGACTTTAGAACAGTGGGTTGAAATTGTTAAGAAGGAAAACTTCGTCAAGCACGGCGATATGTTAAAGTTTCTGAAAGAAAAACACGGACTTACCCACGGGTTTGCAAATCTTGTTGCACACAAAACACGTGGATCAGATGCCGGTTCTGCCGAAAATACAAGCGACTTGATCACGAAGCAATACCAAGGCAAGGAACACCTCAAACCCATTTATGATAAATTGATTTCCGAAATTCAAAAATTCGGAAAAGACGTTGAAATAGCGCCAAAAAATGCTTACGTAAGTCTTAGAAGAAAAAAACAATTTGCAATATTAAATCCGGCAACTAAAACACGATTTGAAATTGGTATTAATCTAAAAGGAGAAGAAGCAAAAGGTAAGCTTGTCACCGAAAAGCCAAATTCAATGTGTTCACATAAGATAAATATTGCTGATATATCAGAGATTGATAAAGAAATTATTGCATGGATGAAAAAAGCTTATGATAATGCAGGCTAGACTATTGTTAGGCAAAATTTTTTTATAAAAATACTCTACCGAATTCGAGATAAAAAGAAAATATTAATTGCGGAGTGAGAGTATCGCCGTGCAGTAAGAGAGTCCGATCAATTGGTAAACAAAACTAAATCCCAAACCTACTCAACTGACTTTTCATGTCTGATTGAATTCTGCCAATTATAAAATGTAATTATACACGATCCGATCATTCACAAACTTCATCATCAATAGAAACAATTATGAATTATTTGCTTACAACTTTTACCATTGAGGCGAGTCTAACTTATTAATTATATCTTTCGTTAAATAAGGAGGAATGATGAAGCATCTGCTGCTTAGTTTTATTTTGCTATTGAACTTTAGTTTTTCTTTTACACAACCAAAAATGACAGATTATCCGGTAATTCAAGCGACTTCGGAAATGGTTGATTATAAGATTTCAGAAGATTTGGTAAAAGGCGCTTGGAGAATTTCACCACATGTAGAATTCGACACAATGTTTGTCACATGTTTTAACGATGTAGAAAAATTTGTTTTCTATACTGATTTGGACAGCATAAGTTTTGATGTTAGACCCGGTGACAATCATTCTTTCTATGTAATGCTCGACACTGCAAAAGCATTTACGATAATATGCGGTATTTTACCAAATTATGAAGAAGCCAAATATAGTGCCGATACGAGAAATGATGAAGTCAAATTCTTATATGAAGAAAATAATGACAATCAATACCTAACGAAATTGCGTAATCAATATCAACTTGATCAGGTTGTTCAAGAAGATGATAGCGATACGGAACGAGTTCTTAAAATTTTAAACTGGGTTCATAATAGATGGAAGCACGATGGTAATAACGAACCTTCAAAGAATGATGCAATTTCTATTTTGGAAGAAGCAAAAGAAGGCAAAAATTTTAGATGTGTTGAGTACGGTATTGTCGCATCGGCTTGTCTGAATGCAATCGGATTAAAAGCACGAGTATTATCATTAATGACAGAAGATGTAGAGACCAGACAATACGGCGCCGGTCATGTGGTTACGGAAGTTTTCTTAAACGATTTACAAAAATGGGTATTTATCGACGGTCAATGGAATGTGATGCCGGTTTTAAATGGCATACCCTTAAACGGAGTCGAATTTCAAAAGGCAATTGCAAATAATTATAATAAACTTGAGATTAAAAGTTTATCCGAAGTATCAAAAAGGAATTATGTTACTTGGGTTTACCCCTATTTATATTTTTTTAATGTTGGATTCGATAATAGAGAAGGAATCGGTTTTGAGCGATTACTAATCAATGATAAAAGTAGAATAATTTTAGTACCGGTCGGAGGTACAGAACCAAAAGTATTTCAAATTAAACACCCAATAGAATATGCATTATACACAAACTCACTATTGGATATTTATGATTCACCAAACTAAATCAGCTATTCTATAACATTTTATACCGCTAATTCATAAGAGAACAATTATGTGTTAGCGGTTTTTTTATCAACTACACTTCTAACATAAATTAACTATCCATAATTTGATTCTCATTTACCAAAATCATATGTTTCGTTATATAACGAAATGAGTTTCATCAATGTTAAGAGAAAAATCAAAAATATTTAAAGTTCTATCTGACCCCAATCGATTGAGAATTCTTAAGATGCTTCAGACAAAACATCTCTGTGTCTGCGAAATAAAAAGTGTGTTAAATTTAGCTACATCAACCGTATCCAAGCATTTAAGTATTCTTAGAGACAGTGGATTTATTATTGAACAAAAAGATGGTAAATGGGTAAACTTTCAAATTAATCCTACTCCATCGGATCAGCGTGTTTCTGCGATTTTATCTTCTTTGGACTTTTGGATCTCAGATAGCAAAACTATTATTAAAGATCTGGAAATGGTAAAAACAGTAGATAGATACGAAGTATGTGGAAATTAAAATTTTTTTGATTAATAATTCGTCATTTGGCGAAATATAGATGTAAGGTCTTTTTATTATGAACTGGAAAGAACAATACAAATCGTTTTTATGGATACTCGGATTTTTCTTATTTGCATACTTTATGCCGATAGAAGACGAATCATTTTCCGCTGCAATAATAGCTGCTTTTGATCTGGCTAAATGGTACGCTCAAGAGCACGTTTTACTCTGTTTGATCCCGGCGTTTTTCATTGCAGGTGTAATTGCAGTATTTGTTAGTCAAAATGCGGTGATAAAATTTCTCGGCGGGAAAACAAAGAAGTGGGTCGCTTATTTGGTTGCCTCTGTGTCGGGTACAATTTTGGCCGTGTGTTCTTGCACCGTACTTCCCCTCTTCTCCGGAATTCATAAAAGAGGAGCAGGCTTAGGACCGGCTATTGCATTTTTATATTCAGGACCGGCAATTAATATACTTGCGATAATTTTAACTGCCAGAATTCTCGGACTCGAACTTGGAATTGCGAGAGTTATTGGTGCAGTTACCTTTAGCATTGTGATAGGACTTATAATGAGTTTCATATATCGCAAAGAAGAAAAAGAACGAGCAGCAGCACAATTAGCTTTACCGGAACCGGAAGAGATCAGACCGATTTGGCAAACAGCATTTCATTTTTTTGTGCTTGTTGCAATTTTAGTTTTAGCTAACTGGGGGAAACCGGATACAACCGAGGGTTTCTGGTATTTCATGTTCGATTATAAATGGATCTTTGTTGGAATATTCGGAATTCTCTTCTCTCTTTCACTTGCATTCATTCTAAAACTCAACAAATTATATGTAGTTATTGGTTCTGTTGTCGTTTTGATAACAGCAATTATTTGGAGCAGTCAGCCTTTAATTCCATTCACAGTTGCTGTTGTGATCTTAACATTAATTCTTACATTCAGCAAAGGAGAACCAAACGAATGGCTGGGCGAAACTTGGGGATTTACAAAACAAATTATGCCGCTTCTTGGAGCTGGAGTTTTGGTTGCAGGATTCTTGCTCGGTTCGCCTGAAAACGGCAACGGAATTATTCCGAATGAATGGATCGCAAATTTAGTCGGCGGAAATTCATTATTCTCAAATTTCTTTGCATCAATAGTTGGGGCGTTTATGTATTTCGCCACATTAACGGAGATACCGATTTTGCAAGGATTGATTAACAGCGGAATGGGTAAAGGTCCGGCTCTTGCTCTACTATTAGCTGGACCGGCATTATCGTTACCGAATATGATTGTTATTAGAAGTGTTATAGGTACGCAAAAAACAGCGGTGTTTGTATCACTTGTGGTAGTTATGTCAACAATTGTTGGAATGATTTACGGGAGTTTATTTTAATACACTACACAGAGAACCACGGAGAAAGCACAGAGTACCACAGAGAAATTATCTGATAAAATTTTTGATGGAGAAATAAAATGTTAGAAATCAAAGTAGTAGGAAGCGGTTGTGCTAATTGCCTAAAGTTAGAAACACTTTGCAAAGAAGTTGTATCTGAAAGTGGACTCGATGCAAACATTATAAAAGTAACAGATGTAAATGATTTTGCTGATTTAGGAATTTTTATTACTCCCGGATTAATTGTTAATGATAAAGTATTGAGTCAAGGTAAAATACCAACTAAATCAACTCTTGAGCATTGGTTGAAAGAAATAGTATGAAAAAAAATATAATGTGTCACTTTCGCATGTCTGGCAATGAAATTAAGAATAAATAAAAAATAAAGGAAACAGATGAGCAGCCTAACAAAAAGACTCTCGTTTTTAGATAGATATTTAACGTTGTGGATTTTCCTCGCAATGTTAATCGGTGTATTCTCGGGGCATTTATTCCCATCAGTCGCAACATTTTGGGATTCATTCAGTGTAGGTACTACAAACATTCCTATTGCAATCGGATTAATTTTAATGATGTACCCTCCCCTTGCAAAAGTTAAATATGAAGAACTGCCGGATGTTTTTAGAAACGTTAAAATTCTTGGATTATCCCTCGTCCAAAATTGGATTATCGGACCGGTGTTGATGTTCGTACTTGCTGTTTTATTTCTTCAAGATTACCCAGAATATATGGCTGGCTTAATTTTAATTGGTTTAGCTCGGTGCATTGCAATGGTTATTGTTTGGAATCAGCTTGCTAAGGGTGATACGGAGTATGCAGCCGGACTTGTAGCCTTCAACTCAATATTTCAAGTACTCTTCTTTTCTGTTTATGCTTATGTGTTTTTAACAATTCTACCGGAATGGCTTGGTCTTCAAACTTTTGCCGTTGATATAACTATCGGACAGATAGCCGAAAGTGTTTTCATTTATCTTGGCATTCCGTTCATAGCCGGTATGTTGACAAGATTTTTTGCATTAAAATATAAATCCAATGAATGGTATGAAAAGAAATTTATTCCTCGTATTAGTCCCATAACATTAATTGCATTACTTTTTACAATTCTTGTGATGTTTTCACTTAAGGGAGAATACATTGTAAAGATTCCACTAGATGTTGTAAGAATTGCAATTCCGTTGTTACTCTATTTTGTGATTATGTTTCTCGTATCATTTTATATGGGTAAGAAGGTGGGAGCGGATTATTCAAAAACTGCTACACTTTCATTCACTGCGGCAAGCAACAATTTTGAATTAGCAATTGCTGTTGCAATTGCAGTATTTGGGATAAACAGCGGCGAAGCATTTGCAGCAGTAATTGGTCCCTTGGTAGAAGTGCCGGTATTGATTGCTCTTGTGAACGTTGCACTTTGGTTTCAGAAAAAATATTTCAGTCAAGAAGTTGAGAAAGGTAATGTAGAAGCACCGAATGTTTGTCCGTAAATAGAAATGATATCTAAATAAAATTAAAAGGTATTTAAATGAATTGGTTAACAAGCTTAGAAGAGGCAAAAGAAGAATCACTAAAAACTCGTAAACCTATTCTGCTTCAATTTGAAATGGATAGTTGCGGTGGATGTAAAAAACTTTACGAAGAAACATATCCGAATGAGAAAGTGCAAGAAGAAATGAACGAATGGTTTGTGCTTCTAAAACTTGACCTGAAAAAAGATCGTGAAATAAGAAGAGAACTTTCCGGTTATTGGACTCCCTCATTTTACTTTTTAGATCACAACGGAAAATCGTATTATAATTTTAACGGTTTTCTACCGCCGAACGAATTCAGATTGATGTTGCGAATCGGTTTCTCGGAATCGATGATTCCCAAAGGAAAATATGATGAAGTTATTGAAGTTGCCGGTAAAGAAATTGATTCTTTTAAAGATTCAGCTTTAATGCCGAAAGTATTGGTTCAGAAAGGTATTGCTGAATACATAAGAACAAAGGATAACCCGGCATTTCGAAAAATCTTTAAAGAAATTCAAAATAAATATCCCAACTCGGTCGAAGCTAAAATGTATTTCTGGGATGAATAAAATTTAATAAAGGTAATAAAATGATATCGATAAAAATCCTTGGCACCGGATGCAAAAAATGTCAAACACTCGAAGCAAAAGTGAGAGAACTTGTCACACAAAACGGAATTGATGCAAATGTTAAAAAAGTAACCGACTTAAATGAGATGATTAGTTATGGGATAATGATGACACCCGGATTGGTTGTTAATGAAAAAGTTGTTAGTGCAGGAATAATACCTAAAGACGAACAAATCATTAAATGGATAAACGGAGAATAGGAAAATGAAGATTACCTTAACGTTATTAATTATGTTTTTGTTTTTGAATACCGGATGTAAAGCGCAGAGCGAAAAAGTTGTTGATGAAATTTTAAAGGAGAGCAAAGCAAAAGTAACTTTTGTTGAACTAGGTTCTGTAAATTGCATTCCTTGTAAACAAATGCAACCAGTTATGAAAGCGATCGAAGAAAAATACGGCGACCAAGTTAAGGTTGTTTTTCACGATGTATGGAAACCTGAAGAAAAACATTATGCACAGAAGTATGGGATCAAACTTATACCCACACAAGTATTCTTAGATGAGAACGGCAAAGAGTTTCATAGGCACGAAGGGTTTTATCCCGAAGCGGAAATTGATAAAGTGTTGCAGGGAAAAGGATTGGTAGAGAAAGGGGCGAGTGAAAAGGGACGAGGGGCGAGTAAAGAGTGAAAAATGAAAGGGACACATGATGAATTTCGAATTTAATAATTTATCTGAGGTTGCAAATGAAGGATGGATTAGAGAATCTTAAGTTCTATCAAATGGCTCTTGAGATTTATGAACTGTGTTGGAATGATACGGAAATTTTGAAAAAAGATTTTCGCGGTAAAGAAATTGCTAAACAAATTATTAGATCTTGCGGTTCTATCTCGGCAAATATTGAAGAAGGTTATGGCAGAGGTTTTGGGAAAGAATATCCTCACTTCTTGAGAATTTCAAGGGGTTCAGCTCGGGAAACTAAGGGATGGTATCAAAGATCAAAATTTTTATTGACCGAAGAAATAATTTCAAATAGGATTTCAATAATTGATGAAATAATCGCAATGACAACATCAACAATTACAACTTTGGAAAACAGGAAGAAAAGATAAAGGGACGAGTGAAGCGGACGAGTGATGACAACTCATAGAATAATTTCTATTCACAAGTTTTCCCCTCGTCGCTTGTCCCTCTTCACTTTCCACTTTTAGGAGATTTATGTTCGAAGGTTTATTTACTACTCTGTATGAAGCTATGAACGGTGCGGTTTGGATTGCGCTTCTCGCATCTTTCGTTTGGGGGATTTTATCAATACTCCTCTCCCCTTGTCATTTATCAAGCATACCGCTTGTAGTTGGGTTTATCAGCACACAAGGAAAAATTTCCGTCGGAAGAACATTTAATATTTCATTAATTTTTTCAATAGGCATATTAATTACGATTGCATTGATTGGTGTTATAACCGCATCACTCGGAAGATTAATGGGTGATGTTGGTGTTTACGGGAATTACTTTGTCGCTGCAATTTTCTTTTTGGTCGGACTTTATTTGCTCGATATAATTAAAATAGATTGGAACAGTGCTGGGTTGAAAAGAACCAAAGCAAAGGGTTTACTAGCAGCTTTAATATTAGGTTTACTTTTTGGGATTGCACTCGGTCCTTGTACATTTGCATACATGGCACCCGTTCTTGGTGTTGTGTTTCAAACTGCTCAAACCGATTACTTTTTAGCGGTAATGTTTTTGTTATCATTTGGAATCGGACATTGTGCTGTTATTGTGGGTGCCGGAACACTTGCCGGTAAAGTCCAGAAATATTTGAACTGGAGTGAAGAATCAAAAACAATTTTATGGATTAAGAGAGTTTGTGGTGTGCTTGTTATACTTGGCGGAGTTTATTTAGTATATACTACATTTTAATTAAAAGTTGGAAAGGATGTTATGCCGGTTATAAATAAAGTTGAAGCAAAGATTAAACAACTGAAAGATTCTTTCGAATTAATACCTAATGAACGGAAAGAACTATTAAATCAGTTCGCGCAATACATTTCAAGTAAATTAAGAGAAAAGAAGGAACTCAATCTTATTTTCATCTGCACACACAATTCTCGCAGAAGCCACATCAGTCAAATTTGGGCACAGACTGCCGCGGCATATTATAATATACCAAATGTAAAATGTTATTCGGGTGGAACGGAAGCAACAGCATTTAATTCGCGTGCAGTTCAAGCGATGCAGAAAGCCGGATTCAAAATTGAGAAACCAGATGATTCTGATAACCCGGTTTATCTGGTTTATTATTCTAATGACAAAAAACCTGTCGAATGTTTTTCAAAAGTTTATTCGGATGAATACAATCCTCAGAAAGATTTTGCAGCAATAATGACATGCTCGGATGCGGATGAAAATTGTCCGGTTGTTTTTGGTGCGGAAGCAAGATTTCCTATTCGTTACGATGATCCTAAAGAATACGACGGAACAGAACTTGAAGAAGAAAAATATTATGAGCGTGTTGAACAAATTGGTATTGAATTATTATATGCTTTCAGTAAAATAAATATTTAGATTAGCTCATTACTTTTTTCAGTAAAAGTGATTTGATGAAGAAAATCTTTGGTTTGTTCCGCTTAATTCGTTTCGAACTTCCCTTCTCCGCGGGTGTTTGTGTTGTGATGGGTCAATTGCTTGCTTTGAATGAATTTGCTACTCTTTATGGAATTCTTCTCGGTTTCTTCTCTGTATTTTTTATTTCGGCTTCAATACTCGTTTCAAATGATTACTTTGATGTTGAAACCGACAGAATTAATTCACCTGATCGACCAATTCCTTCGAACCTTGTAACTCAATCTGAAGCGTTATTGTTTTCGATCTTCCTAGTCTTACTTGGACTTACACTAAGTTATTTAATCAATCTTACCACCTTTATCTTTGCAATTATTTTAATAGCTATAGGATTACTTTACAATCGTAAGTTTAAGAAGTATGGAATATTCGGGAATTTGTTAGTGAGTTTTTCAGTTGGGATGACATTTATTTACGGCGGGCTTTCTGTCGGATTGCCTTATGAAATCGCCGTATTATTTTTTGGAGTTATAGCTGCGTTGATTGATTTAGGTGAAGAAATCGCAGCCGATGCAATGGATATAAAAGGTGACTTACTAATTGATTCAAATTCCATTGCCATTAAATACGGTAGAACGACAGCGTTAACGATAAGTTCGATGATTTTTTCATTTGTGATTATTCTTACAATTGTACCTTTCGTTTTAAATTGGTTTACATTAGAGTACATTATACCAATCGCGATAATGGATTTTGCGATTGGCTATTCTACTATAAGATTGTTGAAATCCAAAAATGAAGAAGGGAGAAAATATATTCGTTGGATTTATTTGGGTGCCACCGCGGGACTTATAGTTTTTATAATATTTAGAGTGATTGGTTTATAAATTCTGCAATAGTTTTTACAAGCTCAATTTTTAGAAGCCCAACCCCGATTGATCGGGGTTGGGCTTCTGCAGGTCACTTAACCATCAACATCTTCTTCACAGAGTTAAACTTTCTATCAATATTAATCCTATAAATATACATTCCGGTTGATAGATTGCTTCCATCAAATTGTACTTCATGATTACCGGGTTGAAGTTTTTGATTAACAAGAGTTCCAACTTCTCTTCCAAGGATATCGTATACAATTAACTTTGTGTGTAGGGGACGAATATATTCGTCCCCTACATTTGGGACTGTAAATTTTATTGTTGTACTTGGGTTGAAGGGGTTAGGATAATTCTGTTCCAACGCAAATTCATAAATCACTTCATCCTCAACAGAAGTTATAGTTGTCAAATCAACAGTTATTGTTTTTGAATATGCGTATGTGCCGTCATTATCGATTTGTTTGAGTCGGTAATCAAGGCGAGTAAGATTAAGATCAAGATTAAGAGGATCGGTAAATGAATATTGTTTTGGAGAATTGGTTGTGCCGTGTCCTTGTACGAATCGAACTTGTTCCCACTCCGTAAGCGACGAGGATCGGCGCTCTACATCAAAGCCGTAATTGTTTACTTCTGTTGCAGTTTCCCATTTAAGGAGAACGCCGTCTTCAGTTGCTGTTCCTTCAAAGTAGATGAGCTCAACAGGTAAAGCCGATTCAGCCGTTATACGAAAAGCAGCTTGTGGTGCACTTGGAGAATTAATCCAAAAACTCCCATCATTTGAGATTGATCCACCGGTATAGCCTTGATCGTTGAGTCTAATAGTAACTCCATCGGAGAAGACAATATGATAAGTACCCGGAGTTAGATTTAGACTAGAAAAATTAGTCGATTGAATTTCATCTGATGTTGTTACTGTCATGGTACCACTTGCCAAAGGAGATCCAGTGGGACGATTTGATCCATCGTCGCTATATACTTCTATGCTACAACTTCCGTCCAATGAATAATAGACAGCAGCTTCAATTGTAATATTAGTATAACCCGGATCTTCAACTGAAAAGTAGTAGGATATGTGAACAGAGCCAGAAGCATCTGCTCCTTCAGAGTCAACATCCCAGGAATTCTCCGGTCCAAAAGTGGAGTAAATAGTGGTTTGTGCTTGATTTGTAATAAGTAATAAAAATAACATTAAAATAGGAGTTAGTTTCTTGTACATATCTTCTCCGCAGTTATCTCTTATTAAATCAGACTTGACATCGTTTTTAAAAAAATAGCATAATTATGGCTTTTGGTCAACACTTAAAGGAAAATTTGATATGGATGTCTATTGCCCTTATTCCGAAAAATTGAACAGACACTAATTTGATAAGTCAAAGTCATCGCTTCGTGATAAGATTTTTATTCGATGCTGATGTTTATTATAGAGAGTACCCCGAGAGGTGTGGTCACAAATCTTAAATTTCATAAACCAAGTTTCTTTAAGAAACTTGGTTTAGTCATTTTTACGCCATTTGATCATCAATTACGACAAATTGAGAATTTACATAAAATGAATATCACTTTATAATCAACATCTTCTTAACAGAATTAAATTTATCACCAACAGATATTCTATAAATATACATTCCGCTTGAGAGATTATTGCTGCCAAAACTTACTTCGTGGTATCCAGCTCGCAATTCTTTGTTTATTAATCTTGCTATTTCTTCTCCCAAGATGTTGTAAACACGAAGATCAACTAAACCGTTTTCCGGTAAACCAAACTTAATGGTTGTTGTTGGATTAAACGGATTAGGATAATTTTGCTCAAGTGAATAAACATTTGGAATTTCTTCATTTTCAACAGTTGTAATTGTTGTGATATCTACGGTAATTGTTTTTGAATAAGCAAACGTGCCGTCATTGTCTATTTGTTTAAGTCTGTAGTCAACAGATTCAGCATTCGGTAATTCGGAATCCGTAAATTCGTAATGCTTTGGTGAGTTAGTTGTCCCGTAACCTTGCACAAAACCTACATCTTCCCACTCACTTTGTCCTTTATCCTTTATCCTTTGAACTTGAAACCCATAATTGTTTACCTCCGTCGCCGTTTCCCATTTCAGCACAACTCCATCTTCAGTATTGTACCCTTCAAAGTAAGTTAGCTCTACAGGAAGAGGGGCATTGCCGTCTCCAACAGTCACCGGTGAAAATGATGAATAGTAATTTGTTGTTTCTACATAAAAATCTGTGCCTAGATCATCGATATCAACTTCCGGTTCGGTAGGCAGTTCTACCCACTGTCCCCCGGTGTAATGAAAGATTTTTGGCGTACCGGTAAACTGTGATTTTTCATCGGCAGTATAATAGAGTCTTATTTTAGTGTTGCCGCTTAAGCTCATTACATCCCAATATTTACCGACTGATATGCTTCCATCCGGCGCGTCCGGCGGCGTTGTTGAAGCGTAGAATTCAAAATCAACTGTTATTGTTCCGGTCTCGGATTTAAAACCAATATCTCTGAAATCTGAAGTTGAAAAATCCGAGTTGCCGATATTATCCAAATTAACTTCACGCATAACTTTAAGAGTCGGATAATTATGCCCTATCCTTTCCCAAATTGAAGCATCCCAACCCCAATCTGTTATGCTGTTTGAAGCGGTTATGCCTCTCATATCATCAGTAGTTTTTTCTGTTCCAGAAGCCGAAGCGTTTTGTCCGCTTGTTTCAGTATTCCAATAATTCGATGAAGTGGTTCCACCTCCGCGCGAACCTACTAGTCCGCCTGTACTACTTGAACCCGCAACAGCCCCTGCCGAATAACATCGATCTATAGAACCTTCAAATAATCGTCCGATAAGACCACCAACATGAGCTGTTCCCGATACACTAGCGAGAGAATAGCACCTTGTGATTGAGCCGGTAATTGAACCATTCATACTATGACCCGTAATACCGCCTACATAATTTGCTCCATTTACACTTCCGGTTGAATTACATTGTTGAATAACCGCAAAATTTCGACCTGCAATTGCTCCAACAAAGTCTTTGCCGGTTATATTGACATCCACAAGATTTACATTCTTTACGGTTGCTCCATCAAGTAGTCCGAATAAACCCACATTATCACTGCCGGAACGGTCTATAAATAGATTAGAAATTTTGTAACCATTTCCATCATATTGCCCCGCAAATCTACTTGCATCTGCACCTATTGGCTCCCATCCCGCTCCACTATTAAATGGGGAGACATTCAAATCAATATCAGTTGTTTGTATATAATATTTAGTTAATGCATAACGAACCATATTTAAGTTCTCGGCTGAAGCAATTTGATATGGATCCTCAGATGTACCTGAACCACCTGAAAATACATCTGCTTGTAAAGGAGTCCCGGACGGATTTTGCCAAGCTAAAGCCGGATAAGCATTATTAAAATCACTATCCCAATACCACACAGTATTATCCCAGTCGCCAAAAAAATAAATTAACGGATCGGTCATTTCGGCAGTTGATCTTCCCTCAACACCGGTTGATGGACCGCTACCGACGCCGGATACGGTCGAATCTGTATTAAAGAACGAATTTGAAATTGTACCTGGATTCGCTGAATATCTATATCCAACAAACCCGCCTATATTGCTACTGCCGCTTACAGGACTTATGGAAAAACAGTTCTGAATTGTGGATGCTATCAGTGCTCCTGCAATGCCGCCACAATACTCAGAACCACTAACGACACCTGTTGAATAACTGTTCTTTATTTCTATATTGCTTCCCGATACAGTACCAATAAGCCCGCCCACATTAACACCTGTGCTTACAACCGAACCTGTTGAAAAACATCTTTCAATGATCGATGATCCATTACTTAATGATCCGATCAAACCGCCAACATCACTGCCGGTTGCATTTATGGAACCGGAGAAGTAGGAGTTTGCTAAAGAAATATTTGAATTAGAAATCGAACCAACTAATCCACCTACAAAGTTTCTACCATTTATTTCCGCATCCACAATGCCAAGGTTATTTATCTCAGCATTATTACCAGCTTGACCGAAAAATCCAATAAAATCAGTCGCTCCTCTATTGGTATATAGATTACTTATCTTGTATCCATTTCCATCGTATGTACCTGTAAAACCGGTAGAAGAATTACCTATTGGTGAGAATCCAGCACCGCCATTGTAAAAATCACCACCGGATTGGAAATCTGTGTCATTAAAAATTATATCCGCAGTTTGTTCATAATCTGCACTCCAATCCGCGGAAGGATTTTGAGAGAGGTAAAGCAGATTATCTTTTGTTGCAATTTCAAGTCTGCCGTCGCTGTCTGTATCAACCGGTGCAATACCTTGAGCAAGTAAAGTTGTACCGGCAAAAAGAAAACAAAATACTACTGAGTATATGCTTGAAACTTTTATCATGACTTATCCTTTTTAAGAAATTATAAATATTTGGAGAGTTTCCAATCATTGAAACTCTATCATTCTCGAATAAAAATTAATTTATTATAAATTAAAGATACTCGAGAAGCATCACTTTTTAATTTACTCCTTTCGAAATTAAATCAAGAATAATTAATAATAAGAGAATTCGTCTTTTTTTTCAATAGCATTTTTATGCGATAGGAAAGTTTTTTATAGAGATTACTAGGTGAGCTATGTCAACAAATCTTAAATTTAATAAACCAAGTTTCTTTAAGAAACTTGGTTTATTGATTGCATATGGACTTATTTCATCAAAAGTAATTTTCGTGTCTTTATAAGATCAGCTGCTTGCAGTTTATAGAAATAAACACCACTTGAAAGATTACTTGCATTAAACTTAACTTCATGATTACCCGGATGAAGTTCTTTATTTACAAGAGTTGCGACTTCTCTACCGAGTATATCATATACAATTAATTTTGTCTGTAGGGACAAGTCGCGACTTGTCCCTACGTTTGGAATTGTAAACTTAATTGCAGTTGTTGGATTAAACGGATTGGGATAATTCTGATACAAATGAAATTCCGAAGCTAAATTTTCTTCTTCAACATTTGTTGAATTGGGATCGTAAATTTTTATTTCATCAAACCATAATTGTGAGTTTGATAGCATTCCAAATTCGTCCACGATTTCAAAAATTTCAACTGCACTCCAATTAAAAAGTCCTTGAGGATTATACCAGGCATCATCCCAAGAACCAGTCTCATTAAAAGATGATAATGGAATTTCCACATACTGCCATTGATTATCAAAATCGACAACACTGTGATCAACTGTATAACTCATTCGCCATGGATGGTCTTCCTCGTTTTCTTTTGTATCAAGGAATCTAATTTCAAATTTTGAAAGTGGGTTGCTGCCCTTGATCCAAAAGCTAATGAAGTAGTTATTATGACTTAAGTAACTAAAATCCTTAATCGGCATAAACTTAAAACCGATTGAATTATATTGTGAGGGATTTGACCATGATATACAATAATCTCCTGTGTACGAATCAACATTATAAAAATTTAATACTCCACTTGTATAACCCGATGAAACAATTTTCGATTCGATGTAATCGGTATAAATTCCGAAGCCTGCTGAATCGGGTTTTAATTCAAATTCGGATTGAGGAGGGACATTAAATCCCAATGCAGCTAATAAATTTGTATTCAAATCATGTTCAAAAAGACCGTAACCATTTTGTTTGAACAACCCGAATCCACCATGATAATCCCAAGTTGTCCACGCAATACCGTTTAACTCCAGGTAATTTCTTACAACATTATACCAAAGTACTCGATCGGTATTATTTGAGTTCGGGATGTAAACACCAAACTCACCGCAGAAGATCGGGACATTTCTTTCAGTCTTGAAATCAATCGCAATATCCAACATCTCCCTAACTTTGCCAATCGTACCATCGTTATTATAGTTATTGAATGCACCTTCAACCCAAGTACCAACCAAGTCATTAGGAAGTTGAGGCATATTTGCAGCATTGTAAGGGAACGGCATTCCGCTTAATGAAACTAATGAAGGATCGGTCCAACTTGCACCTTGATGCGTAAATAAAAACGGATCGTAAAAATGAAATGTATAAATTAAATTATCGTCTTCGTAAACAGGCATGTATTTGAGATTGTTATAACTGTTCCATCCAGCCGGACCAACAATTATTGTATGAACAGAATCAATTTCTCTTATTGCGGTTATTACAGATTGTTGAATTGTATTCCAAGTATTATCAGCTATTCCGTGCGGTTCATTAAGTATTTCATAATAAATTAAATTAGACCTATTCTTAAAGTGCTCAGCCATGTTCTGCCAGACCGGGATTAAGATATCACCAATGTTGGGGTCGGTTGAAGTTGCGGGATCGAATGTGTGATTATCTAAAATTAGATGTAATTCTAATTCTTCCGCCCAATCGATTGCTTGATCAAGAAATTTCAGGAATAACGGATCTAGTTCATAATTTGGTGAACCGAGTGTCATGCTGTGTAAATTAATCGGCAATCTTATTACATCCGCACCGAGACTTTTAATATTCTCGAAATCTTGTTTTGTATATTTTGTGAAATGAATTTCGGTCGGACTATTAACTTGAAACCACCCGGTAAGATTAACCCCTTTGTTGAATGGAGTTATTTGAGATAAAAATGATTGCTGTAAAATTATAATGACAAGAAGATACAGTAGTTTTTTCATTAAGAAATTTCCTATTTATCAAGTTCTTCGAAAATCGGAGAATTCATTTGAATGAGATAGTCGCGAATAATTTTCCCGGATTGAGATAGTTCACTAACAGACCAACCCGATATTTTCACTGTTGTCGGAAGAAGTGCAGCGGAAGTTTCATCTTTGTTTACAATCGACCAGTTACACCAGCTCAAATTGTTGACCTCCATAAAATCAGCCCATTCATTTAGACTAACGTTATCAATAATTCCGCTTCCATTCGCCTCACTCATTCCCCATTCGGTAACAAACAAAGGAATGCCGGCATTTATTGCTTGAATAGCTTTATTTCTCAACTCCTGCTTGTGTGTGCTCGAATAAAAGTGTAACGAGTAAGCAATGTTATTTCCTTCAATCTCATTTCCAATTACATCTTGAACATCCTGCGACCAGTTACGAGTACCGGCAACAATTATATTATCGGAATCATTTGCTCGAATCACATTAATTACTTCTTGCGAATATGGTTTGAGAACGTCATTCCAAGATACATTTAAAGGTTCGTTATAAATTTCATAAATAATATTGGGATAATTTCCGTATTCGGATGATACACGATTAAAAAATGTTTTGGCTTCTTGCAGATGATCTTCAGCGTGATGATCATGCCAATCGATAATCACATAGATACCAAGTTCGATGCAGGCATCAATTGCGGTTTTTACTTTTTGATATTCTGCTTCGGGATTATCGAGATAACCGCCGTTCTCAACTCCCATAGCAGCACGTATGACCGTGCATTTCCAATCATCACGAAGCCATTTAATAGTTTCCCTATTATAATAATTTGCTCCCCACTGGCTCCAGAACAAACTCATTCCTCTGAGTGCGACAATATTACCATTTTTATCAACGATATTTTTTCCGTTCACTTGAAGCTGTCCGAAAAGTTCAACTACTGTTTGTGCCTCTTGAATTGGTTCGGTTGGATTTTCATCCTGATTTTTACAAGATACAATGAAAGGAAATATTAGCAACACAATTAATAATCTGGTTATTTTTTTCAATTTTTCCTCTTTGTTTGTCAAGCTTTTTTGAAGGCAATATCTCTTCGAAGATAAGTTGCCGATCTCCAAACCCATTCAAGTGGACCGAAGTGATACTTTTGAATCCAATAATGAGCAAGAGCGACTTGTATTATCCAAAATAAAATTCCCAAAAAGAAACTGGCTGTCTGCCCGATAAAATCATAAGCACCAAAACCGAAACCATAAAAGAAAGGAACGAAAAAAAGTGATTGAGAAACATAAATCGTTAGACTCATTCTTCCGCAAGGTGCCAGCAAGCTTAAGAATTTTCCAAAATAATTTAATTGATAAAGTAAAACGAATCCGGATACTCCGGCTATAATAAATGAAAGGTTTATATAGTTACCGATAACAGTTGATATAAACCAATTTTCAGTTGGATTAATAAATTGATTGATAAAGTTTTTTTGTGTCATCAATAATATTGTTAAAAGAAGAAAGTTTCCGAAAAGAATTTTTATACTTCTTAAGTTATCCTTAATATTTTTGAAGAACTGAATTCTGCCTAACCAAAATCCGAGTATTGACATTCCGATTATTGTCGATAGTCGTCCGCTCTCAAACATGAATGACCATTTTGCTAATTGAGAATTCCACAAAGTTGTTTTGAGCAAATCCGTAAAACTACCTTCCGCGTATGTTTGAAGTACGGGACCAAACAAAGCCCAGTGTACCGGAGGTTCTGAAATATTGAAAAATACTATATGAAGGATTGCCGGAATTTGAAACAGAAACACAGCAGCTAAAGTTAATAAGAAATAATTCTTTGCTTTGAAAATGGGAAGGAGTAAAAATCCGGTTAAAGCTAATAACTGTAAAATATCTCCGCCGTAAATCAATCCGTGCAGAAATCCTAAGAAGAGCAGCAAGAGTAATCTCCACGCAAATCTCTTTCGAAAATCGATTCCCCTTTCGGATTGATTATCAAGTATGATAAAAAAGCTTAATCCAAAAAGAAGCGCGAAGACGGCAAACGCTTTTCCGCCGAAGAGGAAAAACGAGATATCATTGAAAATACTTTCTTCCGGTTTGTACCAATACAACTCGAAGTACTCCACCATATGGACCATGAACAATCCCATCAAAGCAAATCCACGCAATGAATCGACTAAAATAATTCTATTTGTTGAAGTGTAAATCGAAGAGTTCATAATAATTCTATAAAAAAAGGGATTGAGGGAAAAAACCCATCAATCCCAATATCAATATTTCAGTAACACATAACGAAATCTGCTATTCGTCTTTATTATAAACACGAACGTAATCAACAACCATCTCTTTTGGGAAAAGTGTCTGAGGTGTTGGATTACCCGGCCAATCTCCACCTACCGCAACATTTAATAACAAGTGAAATCTTTTATCAAATGGCCAAGTTTTATAATCACCTTTTTTATCATTGTTGAAAGTGAAATAAACTTGTCCGTCAACCATAAAATCGATTTTATCTTCCGACCATTCAATTGCGTAGACGTGGAAATTATCATCGGCATCTGGGATAGTTATTTGTCCGGTTTTTTGAGTACCGATTCTATGGTTATAAGCTTCGGTATGAACGGAACCATGAATTTCCGAACCGGAATTAACATGTTCCATAATATCAATTTCACCGCTTGAAGGCCAACCGCCATAACTCCAATCCGTTGGAAGCATCCATATTGCAGGCCACATGCCTTGTCCGTATGGAATTTTAGCTTTTACTTCAATTCTTGCATAAGTCCAATCACCTTTGTTCATCGTTCTCATTCTAGCAGAAGTATAATAGCGAGTTCCTTCATCGCCTGTATATTCTTCTTGATGAGCTACAATGTGCAAGTAACCGTCTTGAACAAAAGAGTTTTCCGGTCTATCTGTATAATATTGCAGTTCATTATTTCCACCACCCCTAGCGTTGACTTCATGTCCCCATTTATTATTATCGATAGCTGAACCTTCAAATTCATCATTCCATACTAAAGTATAACCGGGAAGATCATTGTCGTCCTTTGGTGTTTCGGTTGGATTTGATTCATCTTTTGAACAACCCAAGGTGGTTAAGGAAATAATTAAAAGGAAAATTATATTTGTTATTTTTTTCATTCTATCACCAAAATATTGTGTAAAGAACCGCTAGAATTATAACTACTAAGTAAGCTCCAATGTTGAAAGCTTTATCTGTGGTAAACATTTTTGAAGTAAGAGTAATACCGTTTGAATCATCATCAACTTCTGAAGTTGTTAAACTGATCATTGCTGTAATTACGATACTAATTATGAATGTGTATAGCATTTGATCTAAGAATGGAAGCTGAACAAAACTTAACTTTAAGAATAATGCAACCGGTATTGATAGAATTGCTCCCCAAATAGCTCCGCGAGTTGTCGTCTTTTTCCAGAAAAGACCAAGCATTGCAACTGCAAGAATTCCGGGACTAACCAAACCGGTATATTCTTGAATATACTGAAACGCTTGAGGAACACTTTCTAATAAAGGAGCAACTAAACATGCAATCACCAATGCAACTGCTGCACTAATTCTACCAACTTTAACAAGTCGTTTTTCCGATTTATCTGTACCGATATAAGGTTTATAAATATCCATAGTGAAAATTGTCGAAGTTGAATTAAGCATTGACGCCAATGATGATACTATGGCTGCAGTTAATGCGGCAACAACAACACCTTTTAATCCGACCGGTACAAAGTGACTAATTAACCATGGGTACGCTTTATCATAGTTTATACCGCCGCCGGATTTATCGAAAGAATCTCTTACACCATCAATAATCGCTGTGCCTTCGGGTTGAGCATAAAGTACATATGCAATAATTCCAGGGATAACAACAATTAATGGAATAATTAATTTTAAGAAAGCGGCAAACACAATTCCTTTTTGAGCTTCACGTAATGATTTAGCCGCGAGAGTTCTTTGAATGATATACTGATTGAATCCCCAATAATACAGATTAGCAATCCACATACCGCCAATTAAAACAGCTATACCGGGAAGATTATCGAACTCGGGATGACCTTTTTCCAGAATCATGTGAAATTTATCACCGGCGGAATCATATAAATGCGAAAGACCAGCTAAGACACCACCTTCAGGCGTTACATAGTTTAATGCAATAACTGTTGCAATAATTCCACCAAGAACTAAAAGAATTACTTGAATAACATCTGTCCACGCAACAGCAGAGAGTCCACCGTATAATGAATACGCGGCAGCAATTGAAGCAAGCAGAATAATAAAAAATATAATCATAGAACCGTCACCGACACCCATAATTGTATCGAGTGCTTTAGCTCCAAGGAATATAACTGTTGTAAGATTTACAAAGATGAAGAGAAACATCCAGAAGATTGCGAGAATTGTTTTAAGCGTTGTATTATATCTCTGTTCTATGTATTCGGGGATTGTATATATTTTCTTTTCAATAAAGATCGGAAGAAAATATTTACCAACAATGATAAGGGTAATTGCTGCCATCCACTCATAAGAAGCAATTGCCAAACCAACGGCAAATCCTGAGCCGGACATACCGATAATTTGTTCGGCAGAAATATTAGCTGCGATCAGTGATGCACCGATTGCCCACCATGTTAAAGACTTGCCTGCTAAAAAGTAATCTTGAGAATCCTTTTCATGTCCTTTTTTATTGCGGGATACATAAAGTCCAAGACTAACAATCCCAATGATATAGACAATGAAAACAATATAATCAACAGTTGCAAAGTTCATAATAATACCTTACTAAAATGTGTAATTAATTTAGAGTAAATGATTTTATTAAATTACCGATTTTCACATTAAAGTCACCCGGTTCAACTACTTTTTTATTTTCTCTGTTATGAAACGATAAATGGTCCGAAGTAAGTGTAAAGTTTATAACTTTAGATTCACCCGGTTCAAGGTAAACTTTTTCAAAACCTTTTAATTGCTTTACCGGGCGAGTGACACTTCCGTATAAATCTGTTACATATAGTTCTACGGTTTCTTTACCGGCAACTTTTCCGGTGTTTGTCACCTTAACAGATACTTCAATACTTTCTCCAATTTTAGCACTTTCGGATACACTTAAATCAGCATACTCATATGAAGTATAGCTTAAACCAAATCCGAAAGGCCATTGTGGATCGTAATCATTCACATCAAATTTTTCTAATGGTTTATAGTCGTAAGTCGTAAATCCCATTGGTGTTTTTGGATAACTAAACGGAAGTTTACCGGATGGATTAACTTCACCATAAATAATATCTACTGTCGCATCGGCACCTTCCATTCCAGGGAGATAACCCATTAAAATTGCGTCAACTTTATCTACTATTTTATTTATGCCTCTTGGTCTTCCTTCGTAGAGAACTAACACAATTGGTTTGCCGGTTTTTGATAATTCATCAACTAATTTTAATTGTATTTCATTGAGAGTCAAATCGGTGATATTACCCGGTGTTTCACAATAAGGATCTTCACCAAGACAAGCAAAAATAACATCGACATTTTCTGCTGCTTTAACAGCTTCTTCAATGTTGATTTCCGAATTGATTGTTACTCCTTGAACAAAGCTTACATTATCATCTCCAATTTCGGCTTGAACAGCTTCAAGAAATGTATTTTTTTCTTTTGGGTAAAGTGATTCAACATTCCCTTGCCATGTAATAGTCCAACCACCGTTTAAGTTCATCATTTGATTTGATGTAGGTCCGGTAACTAAAACTTTTTTATCCTTTGAAAGAGGTAGAATTGAGTTTTCATTTTTCAATAACGTAATTGCTTCTTGAGCGGCTTTTAGATTTACTTTTCTGAATTCGTCAGATGCAAATCCGTTTATTAATTCTTTATTTGGATAAGGATTATCAAATAAACCGAGTTTATGTTTAACGTATAAAATTCTTTTCACTGCATCATCAATTCTTGACAGTGGAACTTCGCCTTCGTTTACTAATTCTATTAATAATGTTGCAAAGCTAAAATCAAATGGAACCATACTCATATCCAAACCTGCCATAACAGCCATCTTGACCGCTTCTTTTGGAGTAGCCGCAACTCTATCTCTTGTATGAAGACGTTTAATATCTTCCCAATCGGAAACGACAAATCCTTTAAACTGAAGTTCACCCTTGAGTATCTCAGTAATTAGAAATTGATCCGAATGAGCAGGGATTCCATTATTTTCGCCTGAGTTTACCATAACAGTTAAAGCACCGGCTTTAACACCAGCAGCGTAAGGAGGTAATAATATATCTCTGATAACTCTTTCGGGAATCCATGCCGGTGTTCTGTCACGACCATTATTCGGCATACTATCGCCTAAGTAATGCTTGATACATGCAGCAGCTTTAACCGGATTTGATGGATCATCGCCTTGAATACCCATAACATAATTTTCTGCTAATTGAGCTGCTAAATATGAATCTTCACCGAATGTCTCCCAAAATCGCGGCCAGTAAGGTTGACGACCCAATCCAAGAACCGGATTAAAATTCCATGGTATTCCAGAAGCTCTTATTTCGTATGAAGTAATTGCGGCTGACTCTTTCACCAAATCTAGATTGCGTGAAGCTGCCATTGTAATATTTTGAGGGAATAATGTCGATCCTAATGTATAACTTGCGCCATGGATCGCATCAATTCCATAAAGAATAGGAATCTTAAGATTAGTTTCTTTGGTCGCTACATCCTGAATTGTTGTAATAATCTCCTGCCATGCTTCAACTGTATTAGCCGCACCACCGGTATTTATTATCGATCCAATTTTATAATCAACCAGCGCATTGCGTAGTTTATCGATATCCATTGTAAGAGGTTTACTCGGATCGCGACCTTCACCTTCTTTAGTTACTACTTCTAAAGTGATTTGTGTCATTTGTCCGACTTTCTCTTCCAAGGTCATTTTGGCGAGAAGGTCCTCAATAAATTTGTCTTCTTCATTTACGTCGTTTGCTTTTGAGCTGAACGCTAAGAAGATAACGCTAATTACTATTAATACTAATGGGATAAAAAATTTCTTCATCTTCACCTCAGAGAGAATTGAATAATTTATTTCAGAAATACCATTTTTTTGACAGAAGTTATTTCACCGTCAACGGATAACCGATAAAGGTAAACTCCACTTGCTAAATTTTCCGGATTATATTGAAATTTATGAGAACCCATATCATTAAATTCATTTATTAATGTATCAACTTCGCGACCAAGCATATCATAAATTTTTAATGATACAAATGCATTCGTGGGAAGATGATATTCAATTGTTGTTGAAGGATTAAATGGGTTGGGATAATTTTGATTCAATCGTATCGACTTCTGTAATTCGTCCGAGTCACTAATACCGGTGGTTATTTGTTCAAGCTCAATTGCATTTATCAAAGCATAGTCGATTTCATTTGTGAAGTAAATATCAATGCGATCATCATCAATAAATATTTCATGCTCAATTACATATGCGGTGTTCTTCCCAGCAATTGAGAAGATATCTAAA
This sequence comes from Melioribacteraceae bacterium, assembly GCA_030584085.1. Taxonomy (NCBI): domain Bacteria; kingdom Pseudomonadati; phylum Ignavibacteriota; class Ignavibacteria; order Ignavibacteriales; family Melioribacteraceae; species Melioribacteraceae bacterium. The sequence continues at coordinate 1,378,106 of CP129490.1, read as the reverse complement.
TCATCAGCTATTTTTTCATTCTCAATAGTTATATCAAAAACTCTTTTAGAACTTTCGTCAAAATAATTCTCAGCAAAATGGAGTTTAATATTATAGATACCTCTTGGTGCATCTATTCTGTAAGTAACTAGTCGATGTCTTTCTGAACGATATACTTCCGGAATGTCAGTATCAGCTATTTGCAAGTTGCCCGGATACAATGTGGGTGAACCATCCATAAAACCATAGTCTAAACTAGGCGTCCATTCTTGATCAGCCAAGAAATCATTTACAGCATTACCGCCGACATTAATTTTTACCGGAAATGTTAACGTACCTAATTGTTTAATTGTCTTTGCCGTTGCTGATAGAGTATTCGCTTCAGGTTTATCATCTTTAATGTTTTGAACGATAACGTTGTAGGTTATATCCGGATTATAATTTTGCGTGCTCAATGTTACGAAGGTTCTATCGGATGATAACTCAGCACCTGTTATAGTAACACCTGGAATAATATAATTCGTTATAGTTTCTGCAGAATTTTTATCAACCTCTTCACCAAATTGAACAATAACTTGGTTAAAAGAATTTTCTTTAGCCCACATAACAACCGGTGGTTGGTTATCAACAAGTCCGGTCTCACCTTCTCTGGTTAAACAAAGTATCATGACCCCGTTTTCGAACTGAACATTTTCAGTTACAAAATCGGATTCGTTACCAACCCAAGTATGAGTTCCTCTTCCCCATCTGCTGGAATCATAAAAATCAAAGTCATCACGCCATTGAAATGTGAAATTATTATCAGTTCCGGAACTACCTTCACCAGGTGTGTAGGAAGAATAACTTACCCAATCATAATAAGCACGAGCCGGCAAATTTTTTGAATCAATTTTACCAACCCAATCAATATAGTTTGGTGGCCAAATATTCATCATGATTTTTTGAGCGCGATTAATTTGTGCTATGTGATCTTCTGTTTGTCTGTATATTTCAATTCCGTCAACAAACCACGCTATATAATCAGGTGTCCACTCAAACGCATAAGTATGAAATTCTGCATATGGATTAAATTCAAGCGGAATACTTGCCTCGTGATTTCTTTGACCGGGTGAAATTACGTTACACTGAATTTGATTTTCGTATCGCCCGATAAACTCGAAATCAATCTCATTCCAATTATTTACATTGCTTATTTCATGATATGTAAAAAACGAAGATACAACACCTTCCCTTTTAGCGGGGATATAGCTCACTTCAAATCTACCGTAAGTAAAGGTCTCATGTGTTCTAAGTTCGGCACCTTTGTATTGTTTTGCATGAATAGTAACATTAAATAGAATGACAACGATTGCCAAGATTGTATAATTGATTTCTTTCTCTTTCATCATGAAATTAGAAATTTACTCCAATAGAAAATTTTTGAACTTCACTCAATCTTCCGAAATCAGAATACGAGTAATTAAAATTGATGTTGATATTACCGACTAAGTTCTGTCTAAAACCAGCACCGATAGTGAAGGATTCTTCGCTGTCTTGCAGTAATAGAGATTTATAACCACCTCTAATTGCAAAGATTCCGTTAAAAACATATTCACCGCCGATATTTAAACTCTCATAATCATTATTCGGGTGTGAAGCATCTATACCCAAAACTAATTTGTGATCTTCATTATCTATCGCATGGTAAGCAATACCAACCTTAAATCCCATAGGAAGATCCCAACTATCGGTTTGAAGTTCCGCTGGTATTCTGCCGTTATTACCTGTTGTCGTTTCATCAGGATCATATAATACAACTCCGGTATTTCCCATGAGATTCATTTTTGAACCAAAGTTTGTTATTGACATACCGAGTGTGATTCCCTTAAAAGGCGTGTCGTAAAGAACACCCATATCAATAGCGAATGCATAATCACTCATGTTCCAAATACTTTGGTAAACAACTTTGGGATTAAAACCGATTGAGAAGTCTTCAGTTAAATTAATTGCCCATGCTATACTAAAAGCTATATCACGAACCGAGAAGGTTTCTCCTGTTCCGTTTGGTTCTTCGATTGTTGTTACATTCATTTCGCCGTAATCAGAAGTAATGAAACTTACACCAAGTGTTCCAAAACTTCCTGCCTTAATTACACCCGCACCAAAGTTATACTTTAGATCAGCAATCCATTCCGTATGATCAAAGACAATTCCATTTTGATCTAGCCTGGCAATACCAGCGGGGTTCCAATAAACTGCTGAAGGATCATCGGCGATTGCAACGAATGCACTTCCCATCGCTGTAGCTCTTGCACCTTGACTAATTGTGAGGAAAGGTGCCGCAACGGTTCCGCGTTTCGAAACATTTGTTTCAAAATTATTTTGAGCAAAACCTATCGAGGTCAGCAATAGTAAAATTGACAATTTTATTGTTATTAGTCTTGCTTTCATAATTATTCAATTCCTATTTGATTATTGCAAATCGACCAATGTGTGTTCCAACTTCCGGTGCATCAATGTGATAAAGATAAAGTCCATAAGAAATATCCATACCATCATCAGAAACTAAATTCCAAGAAATTGTACCGTCAGTCGGAGAATTATCTTTATACAATGTTTTAACAAGCTGACCGGCAACAGTATAAATTCTTATGGTGCATGTTGATGGAAGATTAATAAAATCAATTCTTCTTTCGCCACGACCGGTTTGGTTCAGATTTCGTTTCTCCCAACTTGCAGTAGCTACATATGGATTTGGAACAACCGAGACTTTATCCAACGCAGATTTTGCTTTCTCAATATCTACACTAGAAGATTTTGTATTAAATGAAAAATAATCGCCCGAAGAAAATTGTTTGCTTGTTGAAATCTGATAAATATCACCCGGTTGAGGATATTGAGGCTGATAGCCGATTCCTGCCGGTTGACGATATGTAATTCTCCAGGTTAATCGATATTGTGTTCCCTCATATTCAATAATCACAATATCATCACCAAGCGATAAATCTTTGCTTGCATCATTATCGAAAATTTCAGCTTGAACGGTGTCGTTTGTTGTCATGTTGAAAACAAGAAAATTGACCGGAATATTAAAAAACGGCGTAGTTGCTTGCTGACTTTCGTAAAATTTAATTTGATAATCCGATGGCCATCGAATATTCCTTGCCGGGGCACTCGCATCGGGTGCCACGTTGATCGAAAGATTACTATTCCCAACAATCCAGCCAGTAGAAGAATCAACAACATTTACAGTAGTTTGATTGATAACTTCTAAAGTCATTCCATCAAATGGTGGACTGAATCTTCCGCTACCGATCGCGGTTGTATCCAACACATCAAGAGTATCAACAACGGATTCAAATGATCTTAAAATTCTGTACTTAGAAGTCGAATAGCGTGGGAAATTTCCATCTGATTCAAATACCACTTGGTAATTTGCGCCTTCTTTGATTTCAGCAGGATTCAATACCGATACATTTAGATTACCGGTACCAATTCCCGATGAAACAGAATTTAAATTCCCATCAATCTGTGGGGGTTGATAACCGGCTGCAGGCGCATTTGGAGTAACAACCGCACAATTTATATCAACAAATTTCAATACACCCGAAAAATCTTCACTTATAATTTTTGTACATTCTGAAGGAGTTAATCCGGTAGTACCGAATGAAGGATCACCTTGGTCATAAGAAACAATCGCATAATAGTATTTAACACCGTTTCTAACGTTTTCATCAACAAAGGAATGTTGTAAGCCGGTATTGTTTCCTCGCCAGAAGCTCGCACCGTTTATTCCAACCGGGTCCGGTCCGGAGATATCATTTTTTAAATCAAATTGAGCAATTGGTTTCCAATATTTCGGTTCACCTTTTGAGTCTGTTATAACTTTGATGTCATTAAACTCCGGTTCTTCACTTCTATAAATAAGATATCCTTCAAAATCCTTTTTAAATCCTTTTGTAGGATCGTTATCCTCAAAACCTAAGAACGGATCGCGAGATTCTTCGGCAATTGAATCCCAGTAAAGAAATACTTTCTTATCCCCGGGAACCGCAGTAACAGTAGGTTTAAGCGGAGGACGTGAGAAATTATAATTAGCGTTATAAATCTGCTGAACTGTTTCTTTGTTAAAAACTAAGTCATCCAAATCACTTCCAAACAATAATGCCATAGAAAATCTTTCGCGTAAGTTTTGTTTGAGCGGAAAAGTACCTGAGGCAAAGACCATACTAATATTTGAGCGTTGCAAAGAAGTATCAAAATTATTAGCCTGCATTCTCAGCCACATTTGCTCATCATCTTTAGGCCAACCACCGCCAGTTCCACCATCACCTAATCTATAAATTGATAAACTTGTTAAACCAATTTGATCTGACTCATCTTTATCTGTTCGATCAAAATTTGGTTCACCATCTGTTGGAATACCATCACCTTCACCAATATCGGGACCTGGATAATTTAGATCGAATGGACCTAGCCCATCTTGACCAACGTCATTATTCAATGGTTCATTTTCATCAGCATCCCATTCACCATTTCCGTTTAGATCGGAATAACCAACCCAATCACCATCGTTATCAATACCATCATCACGTCTTTCGTCAATCATTCCGTCATCATCGTTATCGATACCATCAAATCCATTACCGGGACTTTCTAGGTATGCATATCCATAATATCCTGTTGCCCATCCACCCGGAGCACCTTTACCATCGTCGTCATATGCATAAGCTAAATCAAGTATTTTATCATAAGAGGCATTGTCATCGGCATTATCAGCTGAACCACCAACACCGGTATCTGTGTAGAAACCGAAATAAGTTGTCGGATGATCTTGATCTGAGATGTTTACGATATCATAATGCCAGAAAATTATATCTTCGGCCAGTACATGGGACCACTGAAACCCGCGAACTTCAACACGGAGTCCAATTCCTTTTCTATTTTGATCTTCGGCTATCGGGAAGTAATTATATGGTGCTCTAGCCCACTCACCATCTTTGGAATCATCCATCACAAAGAAGGTTTCAAAATCGGAATTTGTAACACCCTTCCCAAAATATCCGAACCATAATCCATCCCAAGATGCATCAACATTAGGTAACGACTTAGGCCAAAACTCAGGCCAAGATGTCGGGTCGGTGCTAATAGCGGGTTTTTCCGAGGAAGCGTTAACATAACCCGGCACCGGTTCGAGTCCCCATATTGTACCTGTTATCGGATCTCTATCCATCCATTCACGATAAGAGGATTGTAAGGGGTGAACAATTCCACCGGCTGTTTGGACTTCAGTGGCAATTAGAACAGCAACTCCATCAAGATAGTTGTGTCCGCTGCCTTTAGGCCATTCGCCGGAAGGAGAAAAAGGCCACTGACCAACTTCGCCGTTATTATAAAATAATGTTCTGACTAAGTTGCCATCCATTGTTCCTTCTTTTCTGTATTGGATATCGCCGTAAGGTTCGGCTCTGTATGCTTGGGTTTGCGGTGTTACCTGTGCAAACGAAACAGAGATCAATATGAAAAGAAGATTTAGTATGAAAAATTTTCGAAACATTAATTTCCTCCATTAGAGAATATTACTACTTAAAATCCAAAACTCAATCCGAGTCTCACTTGTCTTGGTGCAGAATACATACTTGGGTTATTCACAAATTGATCGATAGTATTCAATCCGTTTATGTCTCCGGCATACTTTGTATTTAAGTCAGAATTCGCACGACCGGTTGTTGCATAAACGCCATATTCGTTACGTGTATCGAATAAGTTGAATACAAGTAAATAAGCATGCATCTTTACTCCGAAAATATCGAAGAATTTATCCGCTTTTAAGTCCACATTAATTGTTGCCGGTTTACGACCACCGTTTTCAAATCTAACCCCGTTGGAAATTTGTATGTCTTCGGTATAAGGCATTCCGGAACCGTATTGCACAATAAAACCGACTGTCCAATCACCGGGTTGTCCAATAGTTGCTTGAATGTTCAAAGTTGAATTTTGATCCCAATTTAGTGGTACAACTTTTTTCTCGGGTTCAACAGGCGGATCTGATTGGTTATTATTATAAACAGTAAACGGATCGGATGAGTTGCCTTCTGCTATTTGATACGTGTAGTCAATTGTTAAACTGAAGAAATCGGCAAATCTTCTATCAAGTGTTAAAATTAATCCTTTTACGTTGCCGTAATCTTTATTAATAAAACGCGCATACTTAAATCCTTCATAGGTATTAACGATTTCCATTCCCAATAAATTTCTGATATCACTATAATAAGCAGTAACATCAAGAGAAACATTCGGGAAAACAACTTGCTGCAATCCTAATTCATATTTAACTGTCTTTTGCGCGTCAAGATCAGGATTGCCGGTAATTGTGTTGAGCGATTGTCCTTGGTCAATTATATATTCGTCATTTCTGTAAAGATTTTCGAAATTTGGTATTTGGAAGAAGTGACCATATGAAAAATAAATTGCACCTTGATCAGAGATAGGAAATGAAACACCGATACGCGGGCTAACTTGATATTTTGCTTCAACTTCTCTTGTTAGTCCGGCACCCGGAAAATTCGGATTTGGATTAATTCTCGATGGATTTCTAAAATCCGCCGGCATTGTTGTATTAGGGTTGAAATAATCGAATCGAATACCGGCATTGATAATCATTATATCGTATTCCATCTTATCTTGTATAAATCCAGCTATTTGATATGGCTCTTTGTAATAAGATTGATTACCGGGTGTACCTGGATCACGATAACCCAATGTAAATATCGGATCACCGTTTTCATCAACTTGTCCTTCAGTTAAATTATAAATTGTTGACCAGTGATTGTAAATCTCATGTCTTTGTGCTTCAACACCAATTTTTACTTTATGCTCTTTAGAGACTTGAGATTCTAAATGCCATTGACCGATCATAGTTTTTGTTGATCTATTATATCTATCGGATTCTTGTCCACCGTGTCTAAAGGTATAACCTGAAGTAGGGGTACCTTGATAAGGATCAACATAGCGAGGATCATAAGGATCTTCGTAAAGATACCCGTTAAATCTATATATGTTGTTTGATAATTTTAAAGTCGAAAAAGTGCTTTGAGATGGATAGAAAGAAATTTGGAGATTATGAATTATATCTTCACCGTAATGTGTTTTAATACCATCGGGCGTCCATTTGTATTCATGAGAGTAATATTTATTTTCCGAATCATCCCAGAATAAACCATAACTAAATTTCCACTGCGGCAACGAATAAGTTAATTTACCGTTAAATGAAGTTCGGTATTCATAATTCATTTTAACGTATGAATTATCTCCGGTAGGTTGAAATGGATTTGAATCGCTAGTATTATAAACTCTTCTACCATAAAAATAACCATCATTTCTGAAGTATCTTCCAGTAACAAAAAAGGATAGATTGCTCAATGGAGTTGGGCCGCTTAGTGAAAGATTAAGATCTTTAACGCCATCGATCTTTAGATTATCCAAATTTTCATAAACGCCATCATCAGCCGCAAGATAAGTTCCTGCATAGGCAGTTACATTGCCTTCATATTTGGAACTTCCTTCTTTGGTAACAATATTTACGACACCGGAAAGTGCTTGTCCGTATTCAGCATTAAATGTTCCGCTAATTACTTCAAGTTCTCGAATGGATGAATTTTCGATCTGAACCGAATTCGATCCGCTGAATACATCAGTAATTGGAATACCGTCGACAAGGTAAGCAACCTCGTTAGATCGTCCTCCTCTAAAGTGACCGTCAACAACACCTGCTTGTAAATTGATAACTTGGCTAACATTATCAACAGGCAACAGTGCAATTTCACTTGAAGAGACAGTAGCTTTAGTAGAGGTAAGATCTTTTGTAATTAAAGGTCTTTCTGCAGTTACAATAATATCTTCACCCAATTGAATTGATTCGGGGACCAAATTGACATCAAGACTTGTGGTAAGGTCAATTCTTACAACAACTTCATTGATGATCGTTTTACCGTAACCGATTGCACTCACAATAACAGTATATTTACCGGGAGGGATATTATTGATATAATAGTAACCTTCAAAATCGGCAGCCGCACCAAAGTATGTTCCTTCTAAAACAATGTTTGCCCCAATTATCGGTTCACCTGTTTCGCTGTCTTTAACATTACCGGCCACTTTGCCAGTTTGTCCGGCATAAAATGTTGTGGCGATAAATAACAAAGCAAAAATAAATTGCACGAAAATTCTATTCTTTTGTTTCAATTTCAACCTCATTGAATTGAGTCATAATTTCATTCAAGAAAAGGCGGGGCATATTTTGGGAGGTACCAAAAGCCCCGCCGAACTGCATATCTTATTTAATTAACATCATCTTTTTAGTATTTACAAAATTACCGGATGATAATCTGTAAATATATACACCACTTGCTAATGTGCTAGCATCAAATGATACTGTGTGATGACCTGCATTTTGTACTTTGTTTACTAATGTTTTTACTTCTTGACCCAATATGTTGAACACTTTCAATGTAACTAATTCATTAGTAGGAACAGTATAGTTAATTGTAGTTGTTGGGTTAAATGGGTTTGGATAATTTTGAGATAATTCAAATGATAAAGCTAGTTCATCATCTTCAACATCGGAAATCATTGAATTACCAATCCAAGTATAAGTCCAACGGCTAACATTATTCCAAGATTGATCTTCATTGTTTGGAGATAATGTCATGATACCTTCTCGTTGGCCGGTTGCATCGGCATCATTTAACGAATAGTCAATTTTAATTCTATGACCTAAATCAGGAGTGTATAAAATATCATCCGGGTTAGCTAGTTGACTAATTTCTTCAAATGACATTCTACCTTCAATAAAGTAACCTGATGGGAATCTTTCCATAAATACATAGTCTTCACCGGGACGTTTAATCACAGCATCGCCAATGTTAGCTGCTATGATAGCATTTGATACAAATCTGAATTGATAATCAGGCTCAATACCGCGTTGATGGGCAACGTGTGAAAGTCCATGCCAATTGTATAAACCGATAAATAGATCTGCACCATCAGTCAAATAAGTTGCAATTGTTGTATCAATAGAGTTTACATCGTCGGTAATATCGAATGCAAAATAAAGGTATTCAGCGTCTGCAGCTAAATAAGCATTAACTGAAAGATCTTCATCGCCGTCAATCACTTGATTTGTTACAACTGTACCACTTCCATCCGATGGGAACATTCTGAAAGGCATGATATTAGCCCACTCACCAAGATTACCGTCAGCTACAAAATTAGCCGGGGCACCATTATTAATTACTGCAACACCTTTTGCTGTATTGGTTAGAGTAGCAGGATCGGATGCTGCAATTACGCTTTCATTTCCTGAAGCATCTACACAAGTAACGGCATAATAAAATGTTACATCTTGATCTGTAAGTGGAGCTCTCAACACGTGAGTAGCTAATTGTTCATTTTCTCCAACTCCAATAGCAACAACTTCTACATCAAGCTTTGTTAAATCTGTGATTGGATTAAAACTATAAAAGATATTGTAAGATTCATTTGATTCACCGGGAACATCTGTCCATGTAATTAAGTTAACATAATCACCGGCAGCAACGTTAACAAGACCTGGAGCATCAGGAGCAATTACGTCAAATTCTGGATCACCTGTCCAAACATCATCAAGATAAACAGTGTACCCTGCGCCAGCTGCACTAGCCATTAATAATTTAACTTGCTTAACTCTTGAAGAATCCATTTCACCAGGAGTTGTTCCGCTTCCATTCCAGCCACCGTCAAATCTGCTGAAATCTCTAAGAGGAATTGATACTACCTTCCAAGTGCCATCATAATTAAGCATTGATTCTTCGATCATATATCCAGCTTCAAACATTAAATCCGGACCGTCACCGTCTGTATCGTCATCAAGAATAACAAGTTTAAGAGGACCAATACCGGCATCAGTTTTAATTTTAAATTTCAGAGAATCGACACCCCATCTAAAAGCTAAGTTTTTAATTTTACTTAAAGTCCAGTTTACGCCATCCCAAACTGACCAATCACTTCCAAGCGTCCATTTGATTGATTTAGTACCGGGGGTATAAGCTTCTTCGCTAGTAACTTCTACTCCGTGATCACTCCAACCACCTGTTCCTAAAGTAACACCTCCAGGAACTGCTGCGCCGTTGAATAAAACTAATGGATTTGCAGAAGGGCTCTTTAATGTCATCTTATCGAAAACGATCTGTCCGTTTACAGCATCACCGTCGCCGGAACCATTAATAGAGATTTCAAAAGAGAAGCCTTTTATTTTATCTAAATCTAATGTAGCGTTACCTGCAATACCAGACCAGCCGGTCAAGTGAAATTTGTCGTCACCGGATTGATCTGTATCTTGAACACCTGCAAGTACGAATTTTAATTCGTGCCAGCCCGGTGCATCATCCAAGATGAAATTGAACGAATACCAGTATTCTACATCACCTACATCATAGGTTTTGTTACCGGTAGTTGCATCGCTGACATCGTGAAGATTTAGTCTAAAATGGACTCTACCTGACTCAGAAGCCGGTATAGTGTTATTATACCATATTGATAGAGTATCATACGCTGACCAGTCATATGTACCGTTTGAGTCAGCATAATACCAGTGTTCAAGTTTCACGAAACCGCCCCAGGTTTCGGCATTGTGAGCACTGTATGTTACTTGCATTGCAGCCGCACCATCATGAACATTATCGTTCACGAATTCAAAATTCATGTAGCTGACGTTTGAATCGGCATTATCGTTTTGATAGAATGCCCAATAATTTGAATCAGGAGCTTCATCAAAATCATTGATGATCTCCTCTTGTGCAAAGATTGCCCCAGTAAAAAGAATAAGGCAAATAAGTAAGAATCGCTTCATAAGGAATTCCTCCCTTTATTGATGTTTGTTTTGAATATGAAGTACATTAAATCATTTACTCCAGTTTAATTTTTTATTTTTGCTCTTGTCCAACTTGTTGCTAAATCATTTTTACGAAAAACAAATTCACCTGTTTTTATTCCTTCTTGAATGCTTTGTGTTTTTACCAGACTAGCTATAACAAGCACAACCGAGGTAACAACAAAAAGCATAGTTGCAAAATGAAGGTAGTTTATTTCGGAATATGCAGTCAATAAACCTAAATCCCCTATTAAGCTTGGATTTACTATACTCAATAAGATTTTAATGAATCCAAGAAATCCACCAGTTATTAAAGCAATTATTGCGGCAGATGCGGTAACCTTTCGCCAGAAAATTCCGATCAAGAATACACTTGCAATAGGCGGACTTATGTATGCCTGTAAAGTTTGAAGATAAAGATAAATGTCCGTGCTCATCATCTTAAGAAGCGGAATTAAACAGATAGTTAGAATTACTATTATCGTTGTTGCTAGCCTTCCAACCAAGACAAACTCTTCGTCTTTCATCTCAGGTTTACGTGGTTTATAAAAATCATTTGCTATCAATGTGGCTGAGCTGTTAAATGCGCTCGAAAGAGATGACATCAACGCTGCGAATAAACCTGAAATTACTATTCCTTTAATTCCAACCGGTAGAAGATTTCCGGTCAACAAATAAGTGTAGGCTTCATTACCGGAGATACCGGGAAATAAGACTACAGCTATCATACCTGGAAGAATGAAAAGAAAAATTGGGAAAATTTTTAAAAAACCTGCTAATAATGTTCCCTTACGTGCGTGTTCAATTCCTTTTGCACTTAGGATTCTTTGAACAATGTACTGGTCGGTACACCAATACCAAATAGCAAGAATCGGTGCGCCAAAAATAATACCTGTCCAAGGGAAATCCGGATCATCAATGGGTTTAAAGAGTGTAAAATAATCATTGGGGAGCTGCTCGGTCAATGCTGAAAAACCACCTATTTGAGAAATACCATAGTAAACAAGTAGAAATGCGCCGAAGATTAAAAGCCCGGCTTGGAATAACTGTGTTTTGATAACACTGTGCAAACCGCCGACAATAGTATAGAGACCAGTGAGCAGAACAATTAAAACCGTGGATGCAAACATATCCCAACCTAGCACCAATTTAAGTAAATAGCTTGCCGCGAGTAATGTAACCGCAATTTTTGTGAAGAAATAAGCAGTGACAGAAATTGCAGCTAAATATGTTCTGCTTCGCTGGTCAAATCTTTGTCCGAAAAATTCCGGAACGGTAAAAACTTTTGAACGTAAAAATATAGGGGCAAAAACATAGCCGAGAATTATTAAAATAAAAACAGCCAGCCACTCAAACTGACCGACCGAAAGTCCGCGTGTAGATCCGGTACCGGCTAAACCAATCAAATGTTCTGATGAAATGTTTGTGGCAAAGAGAGATGTCCCAACTGCTATCCACCCCATTTTCCTTCCGGCAAGAAAGTAATCTTCGGAATTTTTGATCTTAGATCGTTGATGATAGATACCGATCAGAAGAACAATTCCGAAGTAAATAATGATTACAATATTGTCTATAAAACTGATGTTTTCAATCAATTATAATACCATGGGGTTTGGTTATTAATTATAATACATAAACGGTGCCAAAGGTATTTTGATTGATTTGCTGTAATTTGGAGGATTTTAATTGAAGGAATTTAATCTGATTATCAATTTGATAAGAACGAAGTTATTATTTTAATAAGAAATTAGACCACTAATCTCTTTTTATACTAGTTACTTTTTTTCATTTTGATTAATCTATTGTGAATTTCTTCTGCACCTTTGTAATCAGGATTAAGTAATAAACATTTCTCAATAGCACTTACGGCGCTCTCCAAATCATTCATGAAAAAATATGACCTAGATAAATGAAAATAAGCTTCAGCATCTCTATTATTGAATTTTACTGCCTCATTTAACAAAGCATTTGCGAGATTATTATTACCTTCATTAAGATTTATTACACCAAGATTTTTTGATGTGAATCCATCCGGATATCGTTTGTGATTTCTTACTAAAATATGTTTTGCGTCTCTCACATAACCGGCTTTAATAATTTTGGGAATTGCATACTGCAATGCTGATTTATAAAATGGTCTATCTTCCATTAAAGAAAATATTTCTTTTATCGCCTTTTCATATTGGTCTTCTTCAAAATAAAAATCAAAAAGTTTTAGATGAGCAGCAGCCCATCCAAGTTCTCCTTGAATTGTTAACATTGCTGTTGAATCAGCAAAATTATTCAACTTGTAACTACTTAACTTATATTCAGCATTCGTAAAAGGAAAACTGTTAAGTAACAATTGAATTTTTATATCAGCAAGTGTTGAATCATATCTTGTAAATGGGAAATTATCCTCTAAATATTTATTGACAGCATCCGGATTAACTTTCAACTCTTTCCTGAATTTTTTTTTCAATTGTTCATCAACTTCTGCATAGAATATATCCGCCATTAAATTATATCCGGTTAGATTCGGATGAAGATGATCAATCATTAACTCATAACCAATAATTGAATTGCTGCTTTTCTTGTAAAATCCATTTTGCAAATTAACCACTTTAAAATTTAACTCGTCGGATAAGTCATCTATTATAAGATTAAAATCCTCGGTTGCTCTGAATTTAATCAGATCATTATCTTTTGCTTTAATAAATTCTTCTCTAGCTAGTATAGAATCACCATCTAACAAATATTTTTCAGCCGTTTCGTAATATTGATATGCCAGGCTAGATTTTCTACCTAACGGTTTTTGTTTAAGATTAGATACAAGATTTCCAATTATAACCGGCACATTATTATCAATACATTTATTCAATATCTCGGATAAATTATTTCTGTATTGCTCAATTCCCTTTTTATAAATTTCAGAATCAAGAGATACTTCTTGCTCATTTATCATTGATTCCATTAAAGTATTCCGAGAAATATTCTTTTCGGAAATAATTGATACGCTTACTGAACTGATTATATTCCTTAGTAGCTGATAAATTTTTGTTTCTCTAAAGGTGAGTGTGAGATTAATTATAAAAGTATTCCCGGAAATATATTCAGTTGAAGCCGGACCAAGTGCACCGTAAAATTCATTGTGACCAGAATAGAACAGCAGCAAATCGGGTTTATGCGATAAAACATCCGGTAAAATATCTTTTATAAAATATGTGTTGACCGCTGAGACACCAAGATTTATAACCTCAATCTTATGTGTAGGATAAAACATTTCTAACTTATTTTTTATGATCCGCGGGAATGATGCATTAGGTGAATAAGGATAACCTGCTGTTGTACTTCCTCCAAATGCAAATATCCGAATTGTGTTTTCTGCCTTTTCTTTATCAAAAGGATCAGGGATTACTGAAGGAATTGTTTCAGAATTCGTAAAATATTTTTCCGGAAATTTTGGGTTGAAAAAATATTGATTCGATGATATTTCTTCGATAACAACAAAAGTGGAATAATCTTCACCGTATTCAAAAATTCTCAAAAATAATTCAAGAAGAATAAAAAATATAATAGGTATAGCGATTAATACGAGATAGAACCATTTCTTAGTTTTAGTATTCTTCGACATATAGTTTACAATCTACTTTAGATAAACCGCTTTGCGAGTTTCATTATAACCGGCAGATGTATTTAAAGTATAAAAATATATTCCGCTCGATAAAGAATTGTGTTCCCAATTTATTTCATAATCCCCAGCAACAGAATATTGATGAACTAATGTTTTTACATGTTGTCCGGTAGAATCATAAACATTCAATTCAACATCAGTTGCTGATGGAAGTGAATATTTAATTGTGGTACCACCGTTAAATGGATTTGGATAATTTTGTTCTAAATTAAAATTAAGAAGTTTTTCTTCATCATCGCCGGTTGAGCTTACTTGCTCCAATTCAAAAAAGTTTACATTAAATCCGCCGAAATAAAATCTGACTGTGATCTTATGGACGCCTTGTGGTAACTCAACATTACCATAATTCAGAGTATTCCAGTTTTGCCAGCCGCCTGTACTCGGTACGTCAATCATCGAGGTCATTGCGTTATCATTTAGGTAAAAAAGAATTTTCCCGCCAGTGTTATTTGCAGAAATTCTCAAACTAAGTTTATATGCCCCGGAATTACTCACATTTACTGTAAAGGTTAGATATTCGCCTGAATCAATCCAACCAACATTGTAACCATTTGTAACCGCATCCGTACATTTTTCTATATCAACACCGTCATTTCTAAATTGATAACCTGAATTATAAGTTGACTGCTCTTCAGTCCCAATATTATGATAATCTTTATCAAAATATGCGACACTTAATGGTCCCATATCATATTCAGTGAAAAAGATTTTCCCCGGGATAGAATGTTCCTTAAAAGGTTTTGCAATTTCATTTTCCGGAAGTTCGATCAATGCATTAATTACATCCGGACGATAAACACAATTTTCTAATTTGAGTTTATCAAGTTGCGCGATGAGCGAATTATATGCATCTGTTGGATTTGGTTTACTTCCGCTGCCTTGCCAATAATTTAATAACTGCTGATACCCCGCAACAATCTCGGCTGAAAGCGGACCGGCAATTGCATCAATTTTTTTGAGAGGCCACCATGCCCAGCCAATATTATTTTGTTTCATCAGCTTAACACAATCCGTAAACCATACATTTGAGTTCTCCCCGGTTTCACCAAGCCAAAGTGGTTTATTTGTCTGCGATCTTAGAGTCAGGTAACTATTAATAGCTGATTGCGTGTTTTCATTCCAATATTTATGAAAACTCCACACTAAGTTTTCATCCCATGCAGGAGCTAATCCCGTAAAATTAGTTGCAAACCAATTGCCCTCGATATAGACAATATGATTAGTATCAACTTCTCGAATAGCATCGGTAATTCTAATCATCAGTTCTCGAAGCGGTGCATTATTGTTCCCGAGATCCCACTTTGTTTCATTTATTAAGTCATATCCACCGATCCATTCTTCATTTGCATAACGTTCGGCAATAACCCTCCAAAGGTCAACGGTTCTTTGCTTGTTTTCTTCACTCTCCCATAACGATGGTTTAGTTGGATCATAATCACTAATTGGTTCGTCACTTTGTCCACCGGGTGCGGCATGAAGATCTAATATCAAGTAGAGTTCATTCTTTTCACACCAATCAAGTAAATTATCGATGTATTGAAATCCTTTTTCAAGATAGACTCCCGGTTGATCTTCAGGTGTAAGTTTATTGTAATGCATGGGTAAACGAATTGAATTAAATCCCCATTCGGCAATTCTATCAATATCCGCTTCGGTTACAAAATTCTGATGTAAATAATCGAAAAATTCTTCAGCTTTTTGATCACCAACCACATCAACAATTTTGGCTTTAATCTGATGTTCGGCATTCGCAAATGCTGATGTTTTGAACATATATCCTTCCATCAACATCCAACCGCCCAAACCAATTCCTTTTAGATATACTTCACCTTCATCGTTTACAATCTTTTGTCCGTCAACTTTGAGAAAACCACCGGCGGAGATTTCAACAATTAATAAACAAAGTATAAGAAGTGCTTTAGTTTTCATTAATCTCTCAAGTTTTTTAAAAACTAATACAAAAATTAGACCACAAGATATATTGGTATTTTTTGGATTAGTGAGAATTCAATTATTAATCTTGACATACAAAGTTATCATTTTGATAAGCTATTATTTTAATCCGAGATCTTTACAGAGACGATGGAAATTTGATGGTGCAATTCCAAGTTTGTGTGCAGCTTCGGCATCTGAATCAGAATTATCGCGGACAAATTCCACAAATTCTTTTTTGAAATCTTTTTCTAATGTTTTGAGATTTGGTATTTCTTCTAGAATGCCAAAGTTGAATAATTTTTGCTGACTTGATTTTGAATTACCGGAATCAATTAGAGTATATTGATAGTCGTCGATTGTAATTTTTTCATTCGCATTAAAAATTAATCTTTGAATAACATTTCTCAATTCACGTACATTTCCCGGCCAATTATATTCTTGTAATCTTCTAACAAGTTCAGGATCAATATGAATTACCGGTTTCCCGATTTCCAGACTATAAATTTCTAAAAAATGCTGAACCAAAATCGGAATGTCTTCGGGTTTATCTTTTAATTGTGTGATGTGGAGCGGAACTACATTTAGTCTGTAGTATAAGTCTTCTCTGAACAAACCATTTTCAACAGCTAATTTGAGGTCTTTATTTGTAGCTGCAATAATTCTTACATCAACTTTAATTTTTTGTGTTCGACCAATTTTTTCAATTTCACCTTCTTGAATAACACGAAGTAATTTAACTTGTGCGTTCATGGGAAGTTCTGCAATCTCATCCAAAAATATAGTCCCACGGTCGGCTACTTCAAATAGTCCGGCTTTACTGATTGCTGCACCGGTAAATGCCCCTTTTTCATAACCAAAAAGTTCACTTTCTATCAGATCATGTGGAATACTGCCGCAGTTTATCGGGACAAAATTTTCATACTTTCTTTTACTTTTATAGTGGATATTATTTGCAACAAGTTCCTTACCGGTTCCGGAAGCTCCGGTGATTAAAATACTTACATCACTTTCTGCGAGCTTTTCAATTTTCGATTTTAATTTTATTGTTGATTCCGATTCACCAATGATTTTTTTCCGCTCAAGTATATCTTCGATATTTTTTGCAAGTTTTTTCTTTGAAGAATAAGTCTGCATTTCCAATTTTTTCTTTTCAAATGCATTAAATACCGACATTAGGAAATCTGTAGGTTGATAGATAAATTCTTCTATATCACCCGGGTATTTTGTACAGTACCAGAAAGCACCGGCATCAACTAACTTTTTAGCAAAATCAAAATCCGTTATGTTAATAGTAAGTTTTGTAATAACAATTATCTGAAGTGTTTGATTTATCTTTTTTATTTTCTTGATGAGTTCTTCACCTCTAATTGCACCGGCAATTTGGTAATCCATAATAATTACATCAAAACCATTCGGATCGCCTTCAAGAATCTTTAATGCATCCGCACCATTACTGACAATTTGTTTAATGCTTAGACTTTCATGAAATATTTGAATTGTATTCTCGACACGCCTTACATCAAATTCTTCATCTTCAATTAAAAGTAAATTTATTTTATTACTGTTTCTCATTTACTGCCCTATCATGAATTTTAATTATAAACGCTGCACCGCCATCATTTTTATTAGAAGCATCAAGTTCCCAACCACATCGTTTTACTCCTATTTGATATGCAATATAACAACCATAACCACTATTTTGGTTATCATAAATTTTTGTGGACACATTTTCCGAGAATAATAATTTTTGTCCTTCGGAATTTTTTTCAAGCAGTTTGGGATTGAATCCTTTGCCGTTATCGGATATAGTGATTATGCTTAATTTTTTATCCGCATCAAACTTTGTTGTGATGTATATTTCTATTTTTTCAACATTGGCGTGATCGATACAATTTTGAATAAGCGGCTCAAATATTTCCCAAACTACAAATTGGTTGATTTGCACATTAGGAAGTTTTTCATCCAGTTCCAATTTGAAAGTAAATGATTCAGTTTTAGAAGATATTCTTAGAAAGAGTTGATCTACTAAAAATTTTATGACTTCATTTATATTGGTATCAAACATTTGTCCGCGTACAGTGTGAACCGGAGGATCGTACCATTTCATATCATAAATAACACGAGAAATAAAATTTGAATACTTTGTAACTCTATCAATAATTTCTTGTGAATTTTCTTCGGATAGTTTTCTTAAATCCTCCTTAATAAATCCCATTACCTTTTCGGCTTTATGATGTGTATGATAAATTCGTTTTGTAAAAAGTGATTCTTTTTCATGAATAATTTGCTCTTTAAGATGTCTTTCATATTCTTCGTACAATTTCTTTTGTGCTTCGTTTCTTTCTTTTAATGTATATGAAGAGATATAATACATTGCAAGTAATCCAAATAAAATTAATGATGAATATATAATTGCTGTTTCTTCATAACTAGAAATGATTTCCCCGGTTATATTATGGAGATCGGGCTGTTTACGTACATAAAGCACACCTTGGTATTCTCCATTCGGGACAAATGGAACGAATGTATGGAAAGTTTGTTCGCCTTCAATAATACTGTAAATTCGCTCGTCTAATTTTATAGATTCTTTAATTTTTTTATATGCTGACAAAGCCGGCTGGTGTCTTGTTGCTGCAGTGATTTCTAATTTATTTGGATCATGTAAAAAATTGAATAAAGTAGTCCCGTCGTCAATTGCAACTTCTTGGTTTTCAATATTTACAATAAGACAGATATCTTCGATATTCTTTTCAAGTAATTGTTGACTAAATATTATGTTAAACGATTGAATGATCTTCCTTTGTTCATAGTCTGAATCAATATTTCTTATATCGACGTTTTCTAACAACAATTCCATTGAAGTTGTTGCAAGATGTGCAATTTTTTCAGCTGAATCTTGTTGATACCATTGCTGTGTATTTTCTAAAAAATTTTGCAGCGATTGCTTTTGGATTATTGAAAGAATTATTTGAAAAAACACCAATACAATAAAAAGCACAGTTATGTGGCGTAATTCAAAACGATATCGTTTTAAATGTTCTATAAACTTTTGTCTTGTCATCGGCTATTTAAATATTACCTCATTTGAGTTTACCATGCGTGTAGCTTCAAATAATGCTTCTTCTACACCAATCTCTTGCAAAAGTGCTTTGTGAACGTAATAAGAAATAATATCACTAATTCTCGAATAATCTTCTAATAAAGGTCTGTGAACACCAAACTCAATTTGCTTTTTGTAATAGTTAAGAACTTCCGCATCTTCAACATCGGAATTTTCATAAACAGATTTCAAAACTGGTAAAGAACCGTTTCCTTCAAATAATTCTTGTTGAGATTCTGGACTTAATAGGAAACGAATAAATTCTAAAACTTCAGGTTTATGTTCAGAAAATTTGGAGACTACCAAATTCCATCCGCCATACACCACGGCAGGTTTTGTACCTCTAAAATGTGGCGTTGGAATTCTTTTTATATCATCTCTAATAGCCGTATCGATTGTACTATAATTTTCAGAAAAAAATGTGGGCCATGATCTTACAAAATATCCATTGTTATCAATATAAAATCGATGACATGGATGTTCGGTAAAAGCAGTAACTGCTTTTGGAGTAAGATTATATTTATTAATCAGATCGGTTAGTGTTGTAAGAGCTCTTACCGACTCGGGTCTTGTTAAATCAATTTTCCCATTATCAAAAAAGTTTCGATCTTGATTTAATATCATTTCTGTAAATCCGCAGATCAAACCTTCATAATCCGAAGCAGGAAATGAAAAGAAAGGTTTTTGACTATCATTTAACTTCAGTCCGAGTTGAATAAAATCTTCCCATGTTATTGAGTTTTCAAGTTTGTGTTTAATTTCTGAATAATTAGGAAGATTTTGTAATAAATCATCTCTATAGTACATTGTTGCAATATCAATCGTAAAAGGAAATGCAAAAAGAGAATCATTGTAATAACATGTAGGCAAAATCGGTTCAATCATAGTTCCCAACATTTCTTTACTAAAATAAGATGTGAGATTTTCTGCCCACTTAGCAAACCTGTATCCCCAAACAATATCAACTGCGAATAAGTCAATTTTTTCGCTTTTACTTCTTAAAGCTCTTGCCAGAAGTTCTTTTCGTTCATTCGTACTAAATTTGTTGAACGGAAGATCGATCGGGACAACTTCAATTCTACCATTATATTTTTTATTAAACTTTTCAATCAATTGTAAATGAGTTGGTGTAATTCCATCGGCATAATGTATTTTTGTGATATGGCTGGAGGTTGAATCTAAACTTATATCTTTGTCACTGTAAATAAAAATAATTGCAAAAATTATGACTGCGATTAACCAAAACAAATTCATCGGTTTAAGTATAGTTTTCATATCAACCTAAAAAATGAAAAATAAGCAAACATTTATTCTCCATAAATTTATGAAAAATTAATCTTGTGCAGCAATTTAATATTTCGAATTTCTTATTTTGCATACAAATTATCAGAGAGTATGTTAGAAAGATGAAATATATTTTTACTGTAATATTGTTTTTTTCTCTTTTTCAAGCACAGATCAGCTCACAAGAAAATGTGATTGCCGAAATAGCAGACGAATTTTTAACTGTTGATGAATTTGTAAAAAGATTTGAACTCACACCGAGAATACACTCTTCATTCGATGTTGATTCTCAAAAAGTTCATTTTCTCCATACGCTAATTGCGGAAAAACTTTGGGCAAAAGAAGCTCACAATTTGCAACTTGATACAAACTACTCTTTCAATCAGTACGTAAAAAATTTGGAGAAACAACTTGTTCGTGATGCATTATTTAAGAGGGAGATTGAAGAAAAATCAACCATCTCTAATCAAGAATTCAATGCAGCTTTGCAGAAATGCAGATATGAATTACGATTCAATTTTTTATTCAGCAAATCCAAAACGGAAATTGATTCTCTTTATTCCTTACTTGCTTTTACCTCAATAGATTCACTGTTAATTAATCGTCCAGAAAGAGTTGAACAACCCGAACCTATTCCACTATTATTTGGTCAGATGCAAGAGTCGATTGAAGATTCACTCTTTAGATTGAATATCGGAGAATATTCAGAACCGATTTATTCCGAAATTGGTTGGGTGATTTATTATCTGAAAGATAAAATTGAGTTAACCGCTGAAAGGTTAGGTACTAAAGAGAAACTAGATTCATCGATTAATAAAATTTTGGAAGAGCGAAAAAAGAAAGAATTATTATCTAATTATCTGCGTGAATTGTTAAGTGACAAAAATGTAAATACCGATCGTGATTTGTTTGAATTATTATCGCAAAAATTGTCAGATAGATTAACCGAAAAATTCGTCGATCAAATAAATGACTTCTATATACTTTATGAATCCGATATTAACAAAATTATTAAAGATATTTCGTCTCAAGAAAAGAGTAAGGATATTATAAAGTTTACAATGAATCCAATTTCGCTAAATGAATTTCTCCACTATTTGTTATTTATAAACTTTAAGTCGAGTGGAACCGATTTGAATTCGGTAAGAGTTGCCCTTAATTCAGATTTAAGAGAATTTATTAAAAACGAATTTGTTGCGCGTGAAGCTTACAAGCTGAATATTGATGCGCTTCCGGAAATCCAAGATGAACTTAAAATGTGGAAGGACAATTATCTCGCTCAATTGTTGAGGAATACATATAATAAAAAAATTGTTATATCAGAGAGAGAAATTGAAGAGCATATGTCTTCTCTACTTGATTCAACAATTACAACAAAGTTTGTAGATTTAACTGAGATAAAATTGAGCAACTTAAATCAAGCTCAGTATGTACTAACACAATCAGAAACCGGTAAAGAATTTGAAGATATTATAAGTGAACTTAACCTACCTGAGCAAATGATTGTTAGATCCGATTCTATGCAGCCCATTAACATATTCGGCAGTTTGATCGATATCATAGACAACTTGGAAGTGGATGAAATTTACGGACCAATTGTAAAAGCCGAAGGTTATTCAATTATAAAATTAAATGCAGTTGAAGAAAAGACATTATCGAGTATTGATAAAAACAAGTTACAAGTCGATCTGCAGAGGGAATTACTTTACTACAAAAAGCTAAACAAACTGATCACCGATGAGACCGTTGAATTAGCAAAGAAATATGATTTGAAAGTAAATGAATCTACTTTAATTCCGATAAAAGTAACAGAAGTGCCGACTTTAATTTACAGATTATACGGATTTGGGGGACAAAGTACCGCAGCCCCCTTCTTAAATTTATTTTATGAATGGTATTTCCAATATAAAAATGAAATTCAAAATCCGTTATAAAATTATTTTACAATAAACTCAGCATGTAAACCTTCAGCTGAATTTGGTCCGACCCAAATATCAAATTTGCCGGGTTCAACAACTAATTTATTTTCATAATTGTAGAATGATAAATCCTCTTTATCTATAGTAAATGTAATTATTTTGGTTTCATTAGGAGAAAAAGTTTCCTTCTTAAAATCTTTTAATTCTTTGACAGGCCTTGTAATGCTACCTACTCTATCACGAATATAAAGTTGAATAATTTCATCAGCTTGAATATCGGATTTATTTGTAACCTCTAAAGAAACTAAAATATTTTCTTCGGGAGCGATTTTTGTTGAAGATAGACTTAGATCATCGTACTCGAATTCAGCATAAGAAAGACCAAACCCAAACGGATACTCCGGACTATTTGGAACGTCCAGATAATTTGAAACAAAATCTTTTGGATTAAGCGGAGTTCCGAGCGGAATATCTGCTTCGTACGTAATTGGCGCCGGTCTGCCCGTATTTCTATGATTATAGTAATAAGGTACCTGACCAACCGTTCTTGGGAATGTTACGGGTAACTTCCCGGAAGGTGAATAATCACCAAATAAAACATCAGCAATTGCCGGCCCGCCCATTGTTCCCGGATGCCATGCAAATAATATTGCATCCACCAATTCAGCCTCAGCAGAAAATGTTAAAGGTCTGCCAGCAAGAATTATCATTATTGTGGGTTTTTTAGATTGTGATACTAACTCAATTAATTCCTTTTGTTTTCCCGGGAAGTTCAGAAAAGCTCTGCTCTTGGCTTCTCCGGCAATGATCTCTTCCTCACCTACAAACAGCAAAACTACATCCGATTGTTGAACAGCTTTTAATACAGCATCATTATCTATATCAGTTGATCTGCTTGTTTTCAATCCAGCTTCATAAACTATTCTATCGTTGAATCTTTCTCTTAAGGCTGTAAGTGGAGTTACCGCATCCTCGCTTTTTCCATCAGGTGCCCATGTACCGTTTTGATCTCTCCCGGAATTAGCAAGTGGTCCAATCACTGCGATTTTATTTAAAGTATTTGAAAGCGGTAAAACATTATCATTTTTAAGCAGAACTAAACTTTCATGTGCGACTTTTTTTGCAAATTCAAGATTTTCGCTTTTTAATAATGCTGATTCACCTTCATATTCCGGGAAAGGATTATCGAATAATCCCAATCGAAATTTTACACGAAGTATATTCTTAACAGCAGTGTTCAAATATTCGATATCAACGAGTCCTTCTTCTATAAGTTTCTTTAATTCATTTGCATAAGCTTGTGATACCATTTCCATATCCACACCGGCTTCAATTGCAACTTTTGCGACATCAGTTTCAGATTCGCAGTATCCATGGTTTATCATTTCGACCATTGAACCCCAATCACTTACAACAAAACCGTCAAATCCCCATTCGTTTCTCAGAACTTGTTTTAAAGTAAATTTATTTCCCGAAGTTGGAACTCCATTTAAGTCGTTGAAAGCCGACATGTAAGTTGCAACACCGGCATCTTTAGCTGCTTTGAAAGGTCTTAAGTAAATATTTCTCAATTCATTCTCTGGAATTAAAGTTGTGTTGTAATCTCTTCCACCTTCGGCAGCTCCATAACCGACAAAATGTTTTGCACAAGCTGCAATAGAATTTTTATTTGATAAACTTTCACCTTGAAATCCTTCTACCATTGCTTTTGCCATCACACTTACCAAATACGGATCCTCACCGGGCGATTCTGCAATTCTTCCCCATCTCGGATCACGTGCAATGTCGATCATTGGTGCAAATGTCCAATGTATGCCTTGTTCCGAAGCTTCATATGCGGCAATCTCAGCAGCTTTTTTAACTAAGTCAGGATTCCAAGTGGCAGACTGTCCAAGTGGAATAGGAAATACTGTTCTATATCCATGGATCACATCACGTCCAAATATTAGTGGAATTCCCAAACGGCTTTCATTAACTGCTAATTTTTGATACTCGATTTTTGTTTCAATATCTCCGGCATTTAAGAATGAACCAAATTTTCCATTTACAATCCCATTTTTGATATTATCACTTCCATTAAATCCTTGCTGAAGCTGTCCGATCTTTTCATCAATGGTCATTTGAGATAGCAAATTTTCAATCTTTTCCTCGATATTGTTTTGTCCTTGCACAAGTAGAGTTAACAAACAAAATAAAACTAAAATTCTAGTTGGAGTTTTCATTTTCGTCTCGTTATTAATGGTAATTAATTTTATAGCTATTTGCAGATATCAACTTTCTCATATTCTGAATAGTTAGATTTAGTTATCATTTTGATAACAACAAATTATATAAATGATAAAATTACTCTATGATTACTTGATAATTAACGATCTCGGTTTTACCGGTACCTTCAATAATTTCGTTACCGAATTCAATTGAAGACACGAACTCTTCTTCTGTTATATAATTTTCAGTTAACAAATATTTTATAAAATTATGTATGTTGACTTCGGTGATATCATGACCTGATGAATTTACAAAGGCAAGGTAAGTCCAATCCCAGTCGGCTTTATAGAAATCATATTTGATTCCATCGATTTCCACTTCATTTACTTTACTTCCGCCGGCAGCTTGTCCATAGTTTTTAACCCAGATCATAATTTCTCTTGTAATGTTGCTTGCATTTGGTGTAGGTGAATTTGTAATCCAGATATCATAAGCAAGATTTCCGATACCGTTAAACGTCGAATTAACAACATCATATTTTGATATAATTTTATTATTAGATGTAACTTCTATTGGAAGAGCTTGTGTGGAACTTTCACTTCTAAATGGTTTCCAGCCATACACTATTTCAGGGTAAGCCTTAACGTTATCACCACTTTGGATCGGCCATTTCCATTCCCAACCAATTATAACATTTCTTTCATCTTCTTTTAGGAAAGAACATTGTGAATAATTTGTCAATGTACCTCTTCCCCATGTATTATTTTCGATTATAAATTCATCAAAAAATAATGAGGTTCCATCTTCACAAAAAGTTGTATCAACTCCGGAGTTATTAATCGGAGGTTCGGTAATATTCTCGCCTTTACTACTGCAATATGCGAGTTGAGAAGCAGAAAATAATAAAAGTATTATAATAATTAATTGACTTCTTCCTTTTTGCATGTCGATCTCTTCCCTACTTAATTAAAAAAATGGATTAATTCTTTGATCTCTATAACTCATCACTAAACTTTTTTGGCAATTATTCGATAATATTAGTTAGCCGAATATATATTGTAAATCAGTAGATATTGATGCTCATTTTTTTCAAAGTTTATGTTTATCTTTTATAAATAAAGTAAGATCAACCTTTTTACGAGACAATTTGTGTGCCGTAATTTTTCCATAATAATTTCGCTTGCGATAATCTTATTTTTTATCGGGTGTAAAGAAGACATAAATTCATTATCCGGTAAAAAAGCCGATAAATTTATATTTGAACAAATTGCGAAAGATTTAGGAGATTCAGCAAAAGTCACCAATTTCTTCGATGAAGTTTATAGAATAGAAAATTCAAATCGATTCGAAGAACTCCCATCATTTAAATTACTTAAAGGCAGTTACCTCTATCATCAAAAAAAAATTGATTCCTCGTTTTCGGTTTTAAGTTCGATAGTTGGCAAGAACGAAGATGAATTTAACGATGAATATTTAGCTCGTTGGTATTTTAGGATGGCAAATGTTTATCGGGAAATGCAAAACCGAGATTCTGCTATACATGCGTATAAAAAATCCGCCCAGTATTTTTCCAAAACTGAATATGATTTTGACAGAGCATTAGTGCTTAACTCCATTGGATTTATGTTTTGGGAAGTATCACGTTTTGATAGTGCACTTAGTTATTTTTATAAATCTTTACTCCTTAAAGAAAATCATGATGATATTGATAGTTATGCTACAACTCTCAATAACATTGGGACTGTTTACTATCATTATGCTCTTTATGATAAGGCACTTGAGTACTTTGTTAAGTCTATCGAAATTCAGAAAGAAGTAAAAGATAATGACGGTGCTGCGCTAATTTTGACAAATATCGGTTTGGTTTACAATGAAACCAATCAGCTTGAAAAAGCATTAGAATATTTTGATGAAAGTCTCACCTATGCAGATAAAGAACCAACCAGCACAACATACGGTTATATTTACTCAAATATTGGTTCAACATACCTTAAAATGAATTTAGATTCAGCGGACGTTTACTTTAATAAAGCAATGTATAATTATGAAAAAGGAAATTCAGTAGGTGGTATCTTAATCTCCTTAAAAGGATTGGGCGAAACTTATTATAAAAAAAATGATTTAGATAATTCACGAAATTACTTTTTACAAATGCTTGATTATTCTGAGAAGCATGATAATTTAATCCGTGCAGCAGAAGTAAAATACCACTTAGGTTTGATTTCTCTAAAAGAATCAAATTTCAAACAAGCCGAATTATTATTCCTTGAAAGTATTTCACTTTCAAAAAATATGAACAAGCTTACACTGCTAAGAGACAATTACAAATCTTTAGGAGAATTGTATGATTCACGCAACATGGTGAGAGAATCATTAAATGCATTCAAAGAATATCTGAATTACCATGAAAGAATTACGGATACGGATATGGAAAGACGTCTCTCCCGTTTGAAAGAAGAATTTGACACACAAAATATAAGAGCCGAATTAGTACTGCAAAAATTTGAAAACGACAGACAGAAATTTTTGATTTACGGGTTTTCAACTATCATTGCATTTTTAGTGAGTTTCACTTTTGTTTTATATAGAACTAACAAACGCAAAAAGGAAATCAATAAAGAATTAGAAAATCAGAATAAAGTAATTGAAGAGCAAAAAGACGAATTAGAGAAAATTAATAATGAGTTAAAAATTTCTAACAATGCTAAGGAAAAACTTTTTTCGATTATTGCACACGATCTCAAAAATCCATTCTTTACATTGATGGGTTATATCTCACTATTAAAAGATGGTCAGATTGATGAAGTTGATAGAAACCAATGCATCGAAGATCTGGATAGAACAACTCACAATACTTATTTACTTTTAGAAAACTTGTTAAATTTATCACAATCGCGTACTCAAAAAATTCAATTTGCACCATCACATTTTAACATAAAATTGCTTTTATTGAATCTAAAACATAGTTTTAGTTCACAACTTAAAAGTAAAACTCTCACCCTAAATCTTGATATAAAGGTTGAATCAATATTTGCTGATGAATCATTACTGGAAATCGTTCTTAGAAATTTGATAACCAACGCAATAAAATTTAGCAACAGTAAAGGGCAGATTATTATTTCTACTTATGATCATAACGATGAACATATTATTGTCATTAAGGACAATGGTGTTGGAATGGATGAGGAAATGCGCAATAATTTATTTACGGTCGAATTCATTAGTTCCAGAGCCGGCACTGCCGGAGAAAAAGGTACAGGTTTAGGACTTGCATTATGCAAAGAGTTTATCGATATACATGGTGGGACAATTTCCGTAAATTCCACAATTGAGAAAGGTTCAGAATTTGTTATTCAACTACCAAATAAAAAGAAATTTCAGAAAACTTCATCATTCTAATACCATAAAATTATTTTATAAAGTTTTTTACAAACCGCACATTCCCTTTATTCACAAATCGATTTTTATAATATTTTTTATTACACAAGTATTAGCATTTTCTGTTGATCTGCCGGATAGTATCAGCAATAAGGTTCAGAATCTTTCTCCAATTCAGAAGGTGAATTATTATACAGAATTATCGTGGAATCTCCGCGAAAAAGATACTGAATCCGCTATAAAATACGGTAAGATTGCAATCCACTTAGCTGACAGTTTAAAGTTAATAAAAGAATATGGACGTGCCTCGAATTTTGTCGGTGCAATAAACATTCATTACTTATATAACAATTCTGCAGCAATACCTTATTTTCATAAAGCGCTTGAAGCTGCTTTATTGACAAATGATTCGACAAGCATCGGTTATGTTTACAACAATTTGGGTGATGCTTATTATTTAACGGGTAACTCCGCACTCGCTTTAGATTATGCAAACTTATCAATGAAAATATTTCAAAGTATAAATGACTCAATCGGTATTGCGTATTGCCATATTAACTTTGGATTAGTTAACCGATTTGAAAAGCAATTTGACTTAGCTTTAGAACATTTCTACAAAGCTTTAGAAGTTCGGATTAAAGTTAATAACGCAATCGGAATTGCATCGGCTTATTATGAAATCGCATTAACTCACTTTTATAATGAAGAGTTCGAAACAGCATTAAATTTTTTCCAAAAGTCACTTAAACTCAACCAAGAACTGGATAACAAACGTTGGATGGCATTCAATTATAACGGGCTGGGAGATATCTATACTCATTACGGTGATTATAAGGAAGCTCTTCAAATGTATGATGAATCGATAAAGCTAAATCAAGAAAGAAATCATGAATATGGTATTATAAGTAATTTATTAGGAAAGGCATTAGTGCATTCGAGACTTAGACAAATCAATTTAGGGAAAAGTGAATTAAATGAAGCTTTGCAAATTGCTAGAAAGCTAAAAGTCTCGCAAAAACTTTTAGAGGTTCATGAAGCATTCATAAAATTTTACTTGAATATAAATGATGTTGATTCGGTTGAGAGTCATTTTGAAAGATATACTGCTGTTTATGATTCGATTTATTCTAAACAACAATTTGAAACACTGAGTGAGGTACAGAGTAAATTTACAATCAATCAAAATTTAGAAAAGATTAACCGAAATCTTGAATTACAACAACAAGAAGAAAGATATTTAATTACAACAATTCTGTTTTTATTAATACTTGTGTCTGCAGTACTTTTTAAGTATAGAGTAAACAAAAAACGTAATAAAGAATTGAAACAGCTTAACGCTACTAAGGATAAACTATTTTCTATAATCGCGCATGATTTGAGAAATCCGTTCTTTTCATTGATGGGACAAATAGATCTGTTGAAAGATAAGACACTTTCAACTGAAGACAGAGAACAAATAATTACTAACTTAGACCAGACCACAAAAAAAACTTATACACTGCTTGAGAATCTATTGAATTTATCGGCATCAAAAAGAGGCAAAATTGAATACTCCCCTACTCTCCTAAATTTAGAAAACATTATTGCTGAAATAATTGATTCACTTGATCCGCAGCTTAAGAATAAATCAATTATAATTGAAACTGATCTTCAACAAAAAGTAATTAAAGCCGATAAGACTATGCTGGAAATAGTTTTTCGAAATTTAATAACAAACGCCATCAAGTTTAATAAGGTGGGAGGCAAAATTATTGTTACATCCGTTATCAAGAATAATTTTGTAAATATAAAAGTAATTGATACCGGAATAGGAATTGACCCGAAGGATCAAAAAATTATTTTATCTGAAGATTTTGTTAACTCACAAGTTGGAACTGCCGGTGAAAAAGGTACTGGACTTGGACTAAGTCTCTGTAAAGAATTTATTCAAAAACATAATGGGAAGTTGAAAATTAATTCAGAACTTGGGAAAGGATCAGAATTTATTATTACACTTCCACAAAATATATAATGGCTTATTTTTATATCATCCTAAAGTAGATCAGAATTTTTGAAAATAAGAGTGACCTCAGTTCCCTTTCCTCTTATAGAATCAATTTTTAACTCAATATTATCCAACTCACAGTACTTTCTTGTTATGGCTAAGCCAAGTCCGCATCCGTCATATGGACGTGAATAACCTTGATACTCTTGAGTGAACGGATCAAAAATTTTACTTAAATATTCAGGTGAAATTCCAATTCCCGTATCGATGATTGCAAGTTCAAATTGCGATTTCACTTTGCTTAATCGAACAGTTATGCTTCCTTGCTTGGTAAATTTTACTGCGTTATCAAAAATGTTTTTAAAGATTTGTTCGGTTGAATAAAAATCAGATTGTAAAATAAAATCTTCGTCGGGCTTTTCGAATTTAAGTTTTACTTTTTTCTCAACTATCTTTTGGGCATACAAATCAATAACCGGATTTATAATGTCTGCTACTAAATCAAACTTAGATTTTATTATTTCGTAACTACCGGATTGTAATTCGGACATATTAAGAATTGATTGAATAGTGTCAATTATTCTTTTACCGGAATTGTCTATGATATTGAATACAGTCTGAGCATCAAAGCTTAGTTTATCTTTTACTTCATCTCTTACATAATCAATTGTGCTCAACATCGCATTCAAAGGAGTTCTGATTTCATGAGACATTTGTGCAAGAAATTCAGATTTGATTTTTTCCATTGCGATAGCTTTATCACGAGCAGAAGTCAACTCTTTAGTAGCCAACTTAAGTTCTGTGATATCAAGTACAACACCTTCATAAAAAATAAGTTCGTTGTTTTCATCGTGTATTGCTCTAGCTGATTCCAGCACATAAATTTCTTTGCCGTCGGTACGTTTCCACTTATCTTCATAGTCAATAATAATTCCTTTCTCATCTAGTATTGATTTATACCTAGCGCGGGATTCAATTGAAGCAAATCCTTTTCTTATAAGTGCTTTGCCTTTAATATCATTAAATGTATTTACACCTATCATTTTTAAAAAAGCCGGATTAGCTAAGATTAAATTACCACCCTTATCAATTTGGTAGATACCTATAGCGGCATTTTCATAAATCCCTTTATATCTTGATTCACTTTCTCTAAGAGCTTTCTCGGTATTATACTTAAATGTTTGATCACGAAAGACAAGAACAACACCAATAATTTCGTTATGTTCATCTATAATCGGTGCGCCACCGCTAGCAATCGGGATTTCATTTTGTGTTTTTGATTTTAGGAATGTATGATTAGAAAATTCAATTATACTTTCTTTTTGCAGTACTTTACTAACCAGGTTTTCAATTAATTCGCCGGAAGATTCATTAATTAATTGAATTACTTCGTCGAAATTTCTTCCTCTTGCCGCTTCTTCGGTCCAGCCGGTCATCCTCTCAGCAACCGGATTTAATTGTTGAACGATCCCGGCTTTATCTGTTGTAATAACAGCATCACCAATACTATAGAGTATAGTTTTAAACTGCATGAGTGATTTTGTATATTCTTTTTCCCGCATAAACAACTGACGGTAAACTTTTTCTTTATCAATAGAATAAATCCAAGCGAAGCCTACCGCGGTTAAAAATATTAGAGATAATAAAAAGATAATTAAAGTAACAGCTCTGTAATTAAGCTCAGCATAAACCTCACTTTTATCAATTTTTGAAATTAAAAACCAGCTTGTACCGGGTATTTCAGATAAATAAGAAATAACTTCAATATTTCTATAATCAACGCCTTCATAAACACCTTTTGAACCTAATACGGCTTGTACTGCTGACACATTGACATCCTTCAAACTTACTTTCAAACCAAGAGGATTATTTTGAAGATGACGCGGACTATTTAAGAATTGAACACTATCATCCATTCGTTTCACTAAAACAGTTTCCGCAGATTTACTTTGGATGGGCCATTGTTCTACAAGCGGGAAAAGATATTCTTTCGGATCCAACCGAAAAATAAACAATGCTACAATTTTATTTTGCTTATTAAAAATAGGTGCAATGTAATCCATTTGAATATCATTCTCTATCGAGCAGAAGAAGATATCCGAGACAATTATTTTTTGGAGATCTATGGATTGTTTTATTAATTCACTGTCTGAGAACGATTCAAACTCATGCTCTTTATCAAGCGATAGTAATACTTTCCCTTCAATTGATACAATGAAAATGTTCTTGTAATCTTTAGATTTTTGTATAATTTCTATTCTGTCTCGAATTGAATTTCTTATCAGAGTATCATTTCTATTTTCGAACCATTCTTCTAATTTTTGAACTAATATCATAGATTGTGACACGATTTTTAAATCATCTATTCTCTCTTGATGCCAGCTTTCAATTTGATTGACCTTGAGTTTACAAATTGTTTCCATCTCTCTATATGCATCAATTTCTATATCCTTCTTAAGATTTGAGTAGTAAAATGCAGCACCAATAATCAGTATAGATATTACTACCGAGGCCCAAACAGATAATGCTTTTTTCTTAACTAATTTTTGTACTATTAATTCTTTTATTTTCATCTGAATTCTAATTATGGTTTGACTCGATATCTGGGGAATTCAATTCACATATAATACTTGCTAAATTTTCGAGTTCTTCATTTTTACTTATGAAATATTCAGCCCCGAGTTCAGAAGCTCTGTTTTGATATTGCGGGTAAGGATAATTAGTCATAATAATAACCTTTGTATCAGGATGACGTTCTTTAATAAATTGTAATAATTCCAACCCACCTCCGCCGGGCATTCGGATATCGGAAATAACAATATCATAAATGGAACCAATTAGTTTTTCTTTCGCCTCCAAAGTATTGTAGGCTTGATCAACTTCTTGAACAAAATCACATTCATTAATGATGCTGAGAATTCTTTCTTGTAAAATCTTTGAGTCATCTACTAATAAAATCCTCATTGAAACCCCTCTAGGCTTTTTGTTTTGTTGTTTAAGAATAATCAAAAAGGATTATTAAATATGTAGGACTTTTCTGAATCTTTTGTAGGAATATTCTTACAAGCTACTTGATCAACTTATGATCTATAGCGTATTTTGTAATCTCGGCAACTGAGGATAAATTCATTTTATCTAATAGGCGTGTTTTATATGTGCTGACAGTTTTAATACTCAAAAATAATTCTTGGGCTATCTCATTTAATTTTTTACCGGTAGCTAGTTTTATAAAGACATCAAATTCTCTTTCGGAAAGTTTTTCGTGTAAAGGTATTTCAAACTTTTCTTCATTTATATGGAGTAAGATTTCGGACATATTTTGAGAAACATATTTTTTGCCCTCAAGCACAATATCAATTGCGTTGTGTAAATCATCCGCGAGTGAGTCCTTTGTTAAATATCCGCTAGCTCCATTTTTAAGAACTCTTAACGCATATTCCTTTTCCGCATGCATACTGAGGATTAAAAAATTAATTTCGGGTTTGTTTTCCAACCCTCTTTTGAGAACTTCCAATCCACTAATGACCGGCATTGAGATATCTAAGATTACTAAATCAAGTTCATTTTCCTCAATAATTTTCAATGCTTCCTGACCGTCGCTCGCTTCAAATATAGTAGTAATTACAGGGTGTCTTTCAAGGATATGTTTTACACCCATTCGAACTATTGAGTGATCATCGGCAACCAAAGCTTTCATAAAACATATCCTGTCTAAATTTATTTTTATTAAATATATGTTTGCTTACAGTGGCACAGTTAAGGTTACTGTTGTACCTTTATTTAATTTACTTTCAATTTCCAATTCGGCATTGATTGAACTTGCTCTCTCCCGCATTCCGATTAACCCGAATGATTTCATACTTTTCTTCTCTGATTCCGGAATTCCTTTTCCATTATCGGCTATAGCTAGAACAAGATTATTATCAACTTTTTTAAGAGTTATGTTTACTTTTTTTGCTTCGGCGTGTCTTATTACATTTGTTAATGATTCTTGAAGAATTCGATAAATCGTTATTTTCTGTTCTTCTTTAATGCTTTCTTCAGTAATCTGTATTGTTAAATTTGTTTCTATTTTACTTCTATCAGAAAATTCGTTTGCGTACCATTCTATTGTGGGTAATAATCCAAGATCATCAATTAGTCCGGGTCTTAGTTCACTTGTAATTTGTTGCACAGTTTTAATTGAATGGTTTACAAGCATAATAGCGGACTCGACTCTTTTTCGTATTTCTGCATCGAGATTATCGTTATAATTTTTAACCAGCGAGAGATCCAGCTTAATAGCTGTCAAAGCTTGACCAAGATCGTCATGAATTTCTCTGGCTAATTTGGATCTTTCCGACTCTCTTAAATCTTGAATATGTTTTGTTAATTCGGACAATTCTTTATTGGTTGATTCAAGATTCTGCTGGAGTCTAATGGACTCAGTAATATCTTCACCCGAGCTTAATACGCCAATTATATTCCCGTCTTCATTACGTAATATATTATTATGCCAGCCGATGGTTTTAATCTTTTTATGTCGGCATAATACTTCATTTACGACATATTCATTTAATGTTAGTTCTCCAGCAAGTGCTTTTAAAAGAATATCACTAACGCGTTCTCTATTTGTTTGAGGTACAAAATTTTCCACCCAGTTTTTGCCAATTATATATTTTTTTGAATACCCTAATAATTCCGATCCTTCACGATTTATCATAGTTACTTCGCCCTTATTGTTAAGAGCGATCATCATAACCGCTGCAGTTTCAAGATACATTTCAGCTAAATTTCGTTCAGCTAAAATTTGCTGCTCCATTTCTTTTCTCTCGGTTATATCACGTCCAACACCGATAATTGATTCAACTTCACCATTATCATTTACAATTGCTTTATCCGACCAACCAAGCCATCTCCAGCCAATTGTTGTCTTAGCTCTTTGTTCTATGTAACATCTATGAGGAGGTTCGTATAATTTCTTCATTTCATTCAATGTATGCTCAACATCATCTTCATGCACCAAAGGTATAAACTGTTTACCAATAAGTTCTTCCTCAGTCTTACCAAACAATTCACAGTATGATTTGCTAGTAAATTCAAATTCGCCATTAGCATTAACCTTTACTACAAGGTCGGTTTGATTGTTTACTAATAATCTATACTTCTCTTCACTTTCTTTAAGAGCAATTTCAGCTCTCTTTCTCTCGCTTATATCGCGTACAATTACCTGAATCGATTTTTTGTTATTGAAAATAATCGGGACAGCAGTAACTTCAGCATTAATAATGTTACCTTTTAAGGTAACATATCTTTCCTCAATGAAATACATTGGTTTATCATTTTTTAAAAGATCTTCAACACGCTTCTTCACATCAGCGGCATCTTCATGGTAAATAATTTTTGATAAATCAAGACCGATTATTTCATCCTGACTATCGGCTTCAAGTAGTTCTTTGGAGGCTGGATTGGCAAAGACAATTTTACCATCTGTATGGATTGCTATTGCATCCGGAGCATTTTCAACTAATACTCTGTATCTTTCTTCACTTTCCTTCAAGAGATTTTCAATTTGTTTTTCCGCAGTAACATCAATCACTGTTGAAACCATAATGTTCTGTTCCGGTAAAGGAATATTCTGTGCATTTATTATGTGCTTACTACCATCCTTATGAGTAACAATACAATTATCCCACTTCATTCTCTGCGGGTCTCCTGATTGCATATCAGAAATTACTCTATCCATAATTTCTTTTCGATATTTGGGATCCGGGTAAACTAATTCAAAAAATTTCTCAACATTTCTAATATCATCGGAAGGCCAGCCATATATCTCATTAAACTTTTGATTTTCATAAAATGCGCTTCCTTCCTTAATTTTATTTAAGGCGACACCTATAGGAAGATTATCCATAACAGTTTGAATAAATTTATTTCTTCTTTCCAGTTCTAGTTGATTCTCTTTCATCTTTTGTATGTCTAGGATAAACGCAATTAATTCTTCTTCTGCCGATCCGATTAAAACAAACCCGATGATTACCCAAATTCTTGTTCCATCCTTTCGAATATATTGTTTCTCATAAGGTTTACATGAGCCATGCTTCTTGGCTTCCA
Source organism: Melioribacteraceae bacterium (assembly GCA_030584085.1). Taxonomy (NCBI): domain Bacteria; kingdom Pseudomonadati; phylum Ignavibacteriota; class Ignavibacteria; order Ignavibacteriales; family Melioribacteraceae; species Melioribacteraceae bacterium. The sequence goes on along the minus strand of CP129490.1, from coordinate 1,341,665 downwards.
TAATTTTTGCGGTTTCAAGCTCACTAAATTCTTCCGGTGTTATTTTATTCCATCGTACCTTTCCACTTCTTACTTCTTCTTCAGAATAACCAATTATCTCTAAATATTTTTTATTGGTATTATGAATACCACCATATATATCGGCAGATACAGTGCCAACAACATCCGATTCAAAAAATGCTCTTAGCTTTTCTTCACTACTTCTTAAAGCAAGTTCGGTTTTTTTCTTCTCTGTGATATCTAAAAAACTAGTTGCAAAAAATCCTTTTTGAGGTGAGTACGCATTAACTAAGTAGTATCGATTATGAACTGAAGAAAAATGCTCAAAAACTTTTGGTACACCTGTTAGTGCTATTTCTCCATAAGTCTCGATCCAATATTTTTCTGTTCTAGGCCATAATTCTAGAACTCGCTTACCAATAATATCATTTTTACTTTTAAGACCTGTTTGCTCAATAAATTTATTATTCACATCAATAAATCTGTAATCAATAGGTACATCATTTTCTAAAAGAATTTCATGATAAGCAAAAGACTCTAATTGATTCTCAAATAAATTTCTATACTTTAGTTCGCTTTCCTCTAATCTTTTTGCTGCTGCTTTACGTTCATTTATGTCACGCACGATTGCTAAAATTCTATCTTTGCCGCCGATCTCAGTTTTTTTAAGATTAACTTCAACCCAAAAATTTTCATCAGTTTTCTTTTTTGCAAGCCACTCAAAATTACAACTTCCGGTTTCCCTTGCCATATTAATATAATTTTGAGCAGCAATCTCATCATAAGGTGATACATTTGCGCTAAGATTTGCTACTGTCCTAGCAATAATCTCCTCTTTAGAAGAATAACCATACATTTCAACTGTTCTATCATTGCAATCCATAATTAATCCAGTGGAGATGTCTTGTATAAATAAGGCATCTACGCTCGAATTAAATATTTCGCGAAATTCTTGTTCCTTTTGTTTGAGTGTAGCCAGATAATTTTTTTTATCAGTAATATCTTCTATGGTTCCGTCAAAATAGACTTCGCCATCTGGACCAAGTTGAGCTGTAGCATTAATAGAAACCCATTTCTGATAATTATCTTTATGATTAGCTAGTAATTCATAATTGTGTATATAACCATTCTTAGATAATTGAGAAGCGAGTTCTGATCTATCCTCAGTATTAGCATACATTTGAAGAACATTCTTTACTTCTTGCAGCATCTCTGTTGATGAATTATAACCATATATTTTTGCTAGCGAATCATTAATCTCGATTATTCTTCCATCAGAAGTTGTTCTGAAAATACCGAGTACCGAATTTTCAAAAATACTTCTATACTTCTCCTCACTCTCTTCAAGCCTTGCCATTGCATGATGATATTCGGTTTCATCGAGAGAAACTCCGCCAATTAATTTTTCTCCCTTTTCATTCTCAATTAGAAATAATTGAGTGTTGAAAATTCTCTCATTACCTTCATTATCGAAAACTCTTGTTGATGAGATGTATTTACCTTCTTCGATTACTCTTTTTTGTTCATAATCGAAAGTACTTATGACTGAATCCCCAAAAAATTCTTCTGACTTTTTGCCATCCCAATCATGCATACCAAAGGTTTCTTCATTAAACCGGTTAATAAATCTGTAACGTCCATCAAAATCTTTAATAAATATTCCGGCAGGGATGTGATTCATAAATGAACTAAACTTCTCTTCACTCCTTCTTAAAGACAATTCATTTTTTTTCGATTCCGTAATGTTTTGCGTTATAACTATAATCTGTGTTACCGTATTAGTTAAATCCATTATCGGCGCTGCTGCACTTAAATAGAATTCATCTCGATACTCAAATTCAAATTCTACTTTGTTACCTCTCCAAACACCTTCATAAAAACTCATTAATTTATTTGCTACAGTTGCCGGGAAAACATCTGAAATTGTTTTGCCAATCATTTTTTCTTTTTCGAGATTCAATTTCGGAAGTTCATTCCCATCAACAAAAAAGAATCTATATTTACGATCGTAAACCGAAATAAATCCATTTGGAATATTCTGTAGTAAATTGTTAAATCTTTCTTCTGCTTGTTTGAGTTGTTTATGAAGTTTAGCAAATTCTAAATTCTTTTCTTTGAGTTGTTTAGTGCAGTTATATATAATTTTTAAATGAGATGAGAATTTTTCTACGTCAATGGGTAATGACAAGTAATCAATTACATCGAATTCTTTATAATTATTCTTGTGTTCTTCCGTAAAAGTATTTGTAGATACAAGTATTAAGGATTTCTGTTTATTAATTAATTCTGCAATATTTGCTCTTGAGACTTCAACTGAGTTTACCTCTTTATTTCTGACTTCGAGAATAATTAGATCTATTTCCTCGTTTGAAGGAATAAGCTTTGCATCACTTACACGATCTTTAAAGAGGACCGAAAATTTACTTTCGTCAATCAGATCAAGAATGTTCTTCTTTATTTCAGCAGACTCTACAATAAAAAGAATATTTATTTTTTCGTTCATAATGATATTATTTTTTTAGTGAGTATAACAAAAACGTAAGCTAAAATTTATACTCGAAAAAATTAGTTCTTTGTGATGTGTGTACTATGAAAAAGAGATAGATATATGATTAATCTCTCCTCCGACAATAAAAAGAGTTTGATGTAAGATTTAGACCAAGATGTCTATAATTTATCTAAGATTCAAGTAAATACCAGCAATGCTGAACTAGATAATTTGGTAAACTTTCAAAACAAATTACTTAATTATTTTAGATAAACCTTTTTCATACTTTCAAAGATTGTATTCAGATCTGAATATTTTGCTTCCCAATTTAAGATTTCTTTTGCTCGTTGATAAGATGCAACAAGATTGGCCGGATCACCTGCTCTTCTTCCAACAACTTTGTAATTAATTGTTTTATCTATTGCTTTCTCGGCAGCTTTAATTACTTCTAAAACACTACTCCCCTTATTTGTGCCAAGATTAACCACTAAATTTTTATTTTCATTGGATAAATAATCCATTGCTCTTAAATGCGCATCTGATAAATCATTTACATGAATATAATCACGAATACATGTCCCATCTTCAGTATCATAATCATCTCCGAACACTTGTAATTCTTTTCTAGTTCCGGCTGCAACTTCCATCACTAGTGGAGAAAGATTTGTTGTGTCTTTTTCTTGACCATAAACTCTGCCACGGACATCATAACCGGTTGCATTAAAATAGCGAAGAGCTGCGTAGTTTATTTTATGCAGCCTGCTAAACCATTCTAAGTTTTCTTCTATGGCAAGTTTTGTATAGCCATAGTAGTTTGTTGGATCTTTTGGATGATCTTCATCAATCGGAAGGTATTGTGGATTTCCATAAACAGCAGCAGACGATGAAAATATTATATGCTTAACATCATGTTGAACCATCTTCATCAAAAGATTTAAACTTCCGGTAATGTTGCCTTTTGCAAACTTAGATGGATGAATCATCGAATCGCCCGCAGCTTTTAAGGCAGCAAAATGAAAAATAACATCATATTTTTCTTCGAAAATTTTGTTGAGATCATTCTCATTTAGGATATCACCTTCAATAAATTTTGATGATGGGTGAAGATTCTGCTCTAATCCTGTAGATAAATTATCAAAAACAAATGTATCATGACCTTGTTCAATTAAATCATGTACAACGTGACTTCCAATATATCCTGCGCCGCCGGTTATTAAGATTTTCATATTTAAAAATGTCCTCTAATAATAATATTGTTTTGCTTAGCTAAAATTAATACCTACCCAAATGGGTGATTGTTTCTCAATCTACAAATTATACTTTATATAAAAACAAATTCAAAAAATCTCTTAATTACTATTTAATAAAAAATTTGCGCCGGAGCATAAGCTAGATCACAGTCCAATGGAATCTTGCAAAGGGGGATATCTAAAGCAGATAGGGTATCCCCGCCGGCGTGATAAATTACAAACATTATTTTTCAATCGGTTCGAATAAGGCACAATAAGCACCAGCGGGATCTTTGATTACACAATATTTTCCATAACCACCCATAATTTTTGGTTCAAACAATAATTCGCCGCCAAGTTCAATAACTCTTTTACAACTCTGCTCGATATCCGATACATTAAAATAAACCAACCAATACGGTGGTAATCCTTTATTCGTTCCCTTGTTATTACAAACACCGGCATAAGGAATATCATCATCTCGTGAGATCATAGTAAAATCATTATATTCTCCCATCGAAACAGGAGCAGATTTGAAACCTACAACATCTTCATAAAATATCTTTAGTTTGTCTGCATCGTTAACTGTAAGATCGACCCAACCAACTGAGCCGGCAGCAAATTTCTTTTTTTCTGTCATAGTTTATCTCCAAAAATTAATTATGATTTTGGAAGAGTAAAGAAGAAAGTTGTTCCCTTTCCTATTTCACTTTCAACCCAAATTTCTCCACCATGTTTTAGAATAAATTCATTTGAGAGTACCAATCCAAGTCCGGACCCTTTCTCACCGTCTGTGCCAACGGTTGATGATGTTTGATCAATTCTAAAAATGCTTTCAACTCTTTCCGGACTTATACCAACTCCGGTATCCTTTATATAAAACTCAATCATACCATCTCTGTTTGTTGAACCAACTATGATGGAACCGCCTGAAGGAGTAAATTTGATAGCATTGGTCAGTAAATTTCTTGAAACCGTAGTAACCATATCATAATCTGCCATAATAAATTCAGCGGTAGATAATTTGGATTCCAATTTAATGTTTTTCATTTCTGCTGATTTTTCGAGTAATGAAAAATTTTCTTTAAGTATATCTACAAAATTTAATTCCTGGGGCGTAAATTTTATCGTACCCGTTTGTGATCTTGACCATTGAAGTAGATTTTCTAATAGTTGATAGGATGACTTCGCAGTCTTTTCCATTTCTTTTAAATAATTTATCTTTTCTTCATCGGTAAACTCATTATAATCTTCGATCAGCATTTCAGAAAAACCTAACAGCGTTATAAACGGATTTCTTAAATCATGTGCAATGATCGAGAAGAATCGATCTTTACTTTTATTTGTTTCGGCAAGTTCTTTGTTTATTTTTTTAATTTGAGTTTCATATTCCTTGCGTTCACTTATATCTACAAAGCTTTCGATTCCGCCAATAATAATTCCATTGGCATCTTTTATCTCATCCACATTTTTTGAGACTGTAATTGTTTTACCGCTTTTATGTTTCAACATACATTCAACATCGGTAATTGGTTTAGGAATATCAGAATTGAATAAGCCACAAGCCTGTCCGCATGGACTTATTGCCCAATCAGTACATTTTTTACCTATCATTTCTGATGCTGAAAAACCTGTTAATTTTTCAGCCATAAAATTCCAGCTTGTAACTCTTTGTTCTGTATCAATAGTAAATACTGCACTAGGCACTAATCTCAGTAACTGCTCGAACTTTTCTTTCTCTGCGATTAAATTTTCTTGTGCATTTTTAAGCTCCGAAATATCACGAGTAATGCCAAAAGTACCTACAATTTTTCCGTTCTTATCATAAAGTGGGAGCTTTGTGGTCGAAACCCATCCAATTTTACCGTCTTTCCAAGATTCTTTTTCAATTTTATTAATTATCGGGATTCCGGTATTGATTATTTTTTGTTCGTCCTTATACGCGGGTAGAGCATGTTCTTCATCAAAAATATCAAAATCACTTTTGCCTATTAATTCATCGGCGGATTCTACATTGAACTTACTGTATGTACTTCTATTTACTCTTATAAATTTGCTTTCAAGATCTTTAAAATAAATGGAGTCTGGAATATTTTGCATCATTGTAGATAAAAGCCATTCTTCCCTTTCAATAATTTCTTTCTGTTTTTTAATCTCCGTTAAGTCCCTAATCGCGGCTACTCTTACTTGTTCGCCATCAAGAATCACTTCACGTGATTCAATCTCTACCGGAAATATTTCTTGATTTTTTCTTTTTCCTCTTACTTCATATGGTTTGATGTCCTTATTTTTGACTTTCTCTACTACTGTTTTGATGTTGTCTTTATGAATGCATTTCTCAACAATATTTGTATTAATCAGCTCTTCTCTTTCATAACCAATTATTTTGAGAAACGAATCATTGCAGTCGATAAAAAATCCGTTTCTATGGATTACAATACCTTCAAAGGTGAGGTTGGTTAATTTTTTAAATCGTTCCTCACTTCTTTTTAATTCGAGGTTTTCATTTTTTGCTGTCACTTTCAGTTTTTTATTTATTATCAATAAATAAATTACAAGGGAAGCAAGCAATAACATTATTATGAATAATGCATAATTGTAGGTACTGGAGACTAACAACAGTGGCAGTTTTTCAAAAATATAAAAGGTGAGTACATTTAGAGTTCTCGACAATAAAGCCGCACTAATGGAAATCAATACAAGAATGATCATTGGAAATCCGACTTATATTCGAATATAGAACAATTACTCATTATTTGATTAGGTCTGTCATTAAATATACTACAATAAATCATTTCTATCATTTTTGGTCAGTTCATCCACAACATTTTTTACTGCCTGAGCTTTTGCACGATCACAAACAAGAAGTGAATCACCAAGATTTATCACGACCAAATCATGTACTCCAACTAAAGCCGTAAAGTTATTTTCAGAATAGACGTAACTATTTTTTGTATCAATAGTAAAAACATCGCCAATTAATGCATTGCCATTTTCATCTTTTTTACTAAGTTCATAAACACTTTCCCAACTACCAACATCGCTCCAACCTATTTCACCTTCCATCACATACACCATCTCGGATTTTTCCATAATCCCGTAGTCAATAGACACACTTTTGAACTTTGGATAGATTTCTTCAATTATATTATCGTAATCAGTATCATTAATTTTAGCGACAAGTGAGTAAACTTCAGGCAAGTATTTTTTAATTTCATCCAAAATAACATCGCTTCGCCAAATAAACATTCCCGAATTCCAAAGATAATCTCCAGCTATAAGATATTTTTTTGCAGTTTCTAAATTTGGTTTTTCAACAAACTCTTTTACTTTGAAAATATTTTCAGAGCTATTTTTATTGAAGTGAATATATCCATAGCCGGTTTCGGGTCGTGTTGGAGTTATGCCAAATGTAACAAGTCCTTTCGATTGATAAGCAAACTTAGCAGCTTCTAATAATTTCTTTTCGAACTCTTTCTCATTCTCAATTAAGTGATCAGCCGGAAGTGTAATGATAACTGATTCTTCTGAACGATTTAATATGGTTTTAGCAGAAACTGCAACACATGGAGCAGTATTTTTGCCAACAGGTTCAGCAATAATATTTCTTTTTGGAAGTTCGGGCAATTCCGCAGTTATTAACTGTGCTTGAACTTTATTTGTTATAACGTAAACATTCCCCGGTGGAACTAGGTTGCTCACCCTTCTATAAGTTTCTCTGATCATGCTATTTTGACCGAAGATATTCAAGAGTTGTTTTGGTTTTGATTTTCTGCTTCTTGGCCAGAATCTAGAGCCAACACCGCCTGCCATAATAAGAACAAATAATTCCATTTTTTCCTCAAAAATTTGTTTTTAAAGATAGTCAAATTGATATAATTTTACTTCCATTTCATTATTTATACATATCAATATTATACTGCCTTAATGTCGCTCCTATTTGCTTTTATGTCATAAGTATGTCTATATAACATTTTATAAGTCATAATAACAATTCTGAATGAATTGATGAATCCGTCTATAAGTCTTTATTTTATAATTACTTATGCGTTTTTCACATTAATGGCACAAAAGTTATTTAATAATTAGCAAACAAAAGGAGAAAAAAATGACACTTATTAGATTCGAACCGTTGAGAGATTTTGACAGACTTTCTAACCAGATTGAGAAGTATTTCAATGATACAGTTTCGAGCCTCAATCAGAACACAGGTTTACCAAAAGTTGATATTTACGAAACGGAAGAATTACTGAATGTTGAAGTCGAACTACCCGGAGTTGAGAAGGAAAATATAAAATTAACTCTTGAAGACAATATTTTAACATTGCAAGGTTCTAAAAAATCTAGAGAGATTAAAGATCTTGTAAAATCATTTAGACAAGAAAGAAGTTTTGGAACCTTTAAAAGAAGTTTCACATTACCGGTAGATGTTGATCCGGATAAAGTCAATGCAAAGTTTGAGAATGGAGTTCTGCAAATTTCTCTACAAAAATTTGATGTAAAAAATATCAATGAAAAAACAATTGAACTAAAATAAATAGGAGAAACTAAAATGACAGATACAAAAGAATTGGTAAAAGTCGATAATAATTCATCTTGGGATGAAGCATTAGAAAGAGAATCTTGGATTGCGCCAATGATTAATATTTATGAAACCGAAGATGAATTTCATCTAACCGCTTTTATGCCGGATGTTCAAAGAGAAAACATAAAAATTAAACTTGAAGACGGTAGCTTAGTTATAATGGGCAGAATAAATTATAATGAAGTTGTAAATCGTAAATATATTTTGAATGAATACGCGGTTGGTAATTATTACAGAAAATTCAAAATATCTGATTCAATAGATAATCATAAAATAGAAGCAAAATTTGAAAATGGTGTGCTTGCGGTAAAGCTACCTAAGCACGATAGAATTAAACCAAGAACTATAGAAATTAACTAATTCTTCTTTTTTGAATTATTAAAAAGGAGGTGTATTATGGCACTAGTAAGATGGAACCCAACAAGAGAATTAATGAATCTCGAAAGAGAATTCAGCAAATTGTTTAACTCATTCGGTGGTAGATTCGGTTTGCGTGAAAACGGTGATGATTTTGAAAATGCTGTCTGGTCACCGCTAACTGATATTTCCGAAGACAATGATAAGTATGTTGTAAGTATGGATATTCCCGGAGTAGAAAAGAAAGATGTAAAGATTTCATACAAGAATGGAAGTCTAATTGTTAGCGGTGAAAGGAAGCAAGAAAGTGAAGATAAATCATCTAAGTTTCACAGAATTGAGAGAGCTTACGGCAGATACTACCGTGAATTTATGCTTCCGGAAAAAATAGTTGAAGATAAGATCGAAGCTAAATTCAAAGACGGTACTTTATCTGTCACAATTCCAAAAGCCGAAGAAGCAAAACCGAGAGAGATTGATATCAAAGTAAATTAATCATAATATTGTTTCTTTTACCTAAGAAGCCGCAAACGCGGCTTCTTACTTTATTAGGTGATGAGTATGGACTTCAAAGATTATTATAAAATACTAGGTGTTGATAAAAATGCTTCTCAAGATGATATAAAAAAAGCTTATCGTAAGCTGGCGTTAAAATATCACCCGGATAGAAATCCGGATAATAAAGTTGCCGAAGAAAAATTTAAAGAAGTCACAGAAGCACATGAAGTCCTTAGCGATCCCGAAAAAAGAAAAAAATATGACACACTTGGTTCTAATTGGAAACAATACGAAAGAGCAGGTTTTAATCAAGGAAATCCTTTCGCGGGATTTGGCAATCAAGGTGGAAGGTCTTATCAATTTCATGGTGATTTTGAAGATGTATTTAAAAATCTGGGTGGATTTTCGGATTTCTTTACAAATTTTTTTGGCGGTAGTTTCGATTCATCATTCGATCAGAGATCAAGACAAAGAACTTCTTCTCATAAAGGTGCAGATGTAACAGCTGAACTTCCCATTTCATTATACGATGCGTTCAACGGATCAGAAAAACAAATTATTGTCAACGGCAAAAAAATTAAAATCAAAATTCCCAAAGGAACTCATGACGGTAAAAAATTGCGTTTACGCGGACAAGGTCAAAATGGTAATTTTGGTTCACAGTCCGGAGATCTATACATCACACTAAAAATTCAGGAGGATGAAATTTATGAAAGAGACGGCGATGATCTTTATCAAAATATAAATGTTGATATAAAAACTGCTATCTTAGGCGGGGAAAAAACTATTACTACAATCGATGGTAAGAAAATAAACATAAAAATTAAAGAAGGAAGTGATAGCGGAAAATTACTTAGGGTCCCGGGTCATGGAATGATAAACTCTTCAGGCGACAGAGGTGATTTATATATTCGTTTAAACATAAGTGTTCCAAAAAATTTATCTAAATCAGAAAAAGAGAAAATAAACAAGTTTGATTTTCTAAGCAGAACATAAAAACTTTGCACTATATTTTTCATTTATGGAGGAAAGATGAGCAGTACACAAACCGAAACAAAGACATTTGAATTTAAGGCCGAAGTAAAACAATTGTTGAATATTTTAGTTCATTCTCTTTATACATCTCGTGAAATTTTCTTACGCGAACTTATCTCAAACGCTTCTGATGCTTTGGATAAGCTAAGATTCAAATCTACAAAAGGTGATGAAATTCTCGATAACGATTTACCCCTTGAGATAAAAATTGATTTCGATGAAAAGAAGAACACATTAACTATTTCCGATACGGGAATTGGAATGACACAAGATGAAATAGTTGAAAACATCGGGACGATAGCAAAATCCGGATCTGCTGAATTTATTAAGACACTAATGGAAAGTAAAGATCAAGCAAATAATATAATCGGAAAGTTTGGTGTCGGTTTTTATTCTGTATTTATGGTTGCTGAAGAAGTTGAAATCAAATCTCGTTCATATCGGAAGGATGCAAAACCGATTTATTGGAAATCCGACGGCTTAGGAAGTTACACGGTTCAAGAACTTGACGGTAACTTAAAGCGTGGCACCGAGATCAAAATTAAGTTAAGAGAAGATGCAAAAGAATTTACAGAAAAATATAGATTAGAAAGCACAATAAAACGTCATTCTAACTTTATTACTTTCCCAATCTTTATCGGTAAAGATAAAGTAAATACAATTTCTGCAATTTGGCGTGAACCGAAAAGTTCGGTAAAGAAGGAACAATACGATGAATTTTATAAATTCTTGACCTATGATTCTGAACCGCCGATGGACATTATACATAAATCGGTCGATGCACCGATTCAATTTAATGCCTTGTTGTTTATTCCTTCTAAGCACAATGAATTCTTTTGGATGCATAAAGATGATTATGGATTAGATCTTTATGTTAAACGAGTTTTAATTCAACATAAGAATAAAGATCTATTACCTGAATATTTGGGATTTGTAAAAGGTGTCGTTGATTCGGAAGATCTGCCGTTAAATATCTCGCGCGAAACTTTGCAAGAAAATATTGTCTTTAGTAAAATTTCAAGCAGCGTTACTTTACAAGTATTAAATTACTTAGCCGACAAAGCAAAAAATAATCCTGATGAATATGCGAAATTCTGGAAAGAACACGGAAGAATTTTCAAACTTGGTTATTCAGATTATTCAAATCAAGAAAAGTATATGGATTTACTAAGATTCAATTCTTCAAGTATCGAAAACAAAGATGGATTAACATCTTTCGCTGAATACAGTTCAAGAATGAAAGAAGATCAGAAAACAATTTACTATGCAGCCGGTTCTTCACGAGATTCAATCGAACTCGATCCACACCTAGAAATTTTCCGATCAAAAGGAATTGAAGTCCTTTACCTACTCGATCCGGTAGATGAGTTTGTAATTAACTCGCTGCATAAATACAAAGATTTTGAAATTGAATCCGTTGAAAATGCGGATCTCAAGAAGATTGAAAAACTCGAGAGTGTTGAAGAAAAGAAAACTGATTTTGAAAAACTTGAAAAAGATGATGAAAAACATTTCAGCAGTCTTCTTTCAAAAATGAAGGAAGTCCTTGGTGATCGAGTTGTTGATGTAAGAGAATCGAAGAGATTAAGTGGAAGCGCAAGTTGTTTAGCTAGCGAAGGTGATGCAATGACTGCTTCTATGCAGAAAATTTTGAAAATGACAAACCCCGGTATGGCAGACCAAAAGAAAATCCTCGAGATTAATCGCGATAATAAACTAATTCGTAATCTCTTGGAAGTATTCAAAAAAGATTCAAACGATTCCTTAATAACAAATGCGACTGAACAATTATTTGAATCCGCTTTATTGTTAGAAGGTAATCTAAATGATCCGCATAAATTAGTAAAAAGAATAAACGAGCTCTTAGAAAAATCTAGTGATTGGTATTTGGGGAAAAAATAAAAATACCCGACTGAAAATTTGCCAGTCGGGTATAATAATAATTATTTAAAAAATGCCCATTTACAGATGGGCATTTTTTTATTTCATTAACATAAACTTCTTAACATCTCTAAATTCATTATCACCTTCAATAGAATTTGCTTTTATTGTGTAAAAATAAATACCGGAAGCAAGATTTTTAGCATTAAATTCTAATTTATGGTAACCCGCATTCTCATTACCATCCAGTAATGTTGCGACTTTCTGTCCTAATAAATTATAAACTTCAAGACGTACAGAACTAGCAAATGGTAAAGCAAATCTGATAGTTGTAGACGGATTAAATGGATTTGGATAATTTTGATAAAGTGTATATTCTGTTGGTAAGCCTTCTTCCTTTAGCCCTGTTATTGTAGAAGCTGAGGATATGTTGCTTTCATCGGATTCAACATCATCAGTCAGTGCTGTAATTTTGTATGTATAGGGAGTATTTTCCATTACTTCTGAATCTGTATAAATTGTCTGATTTGCCCCAACTGTATCAATGGCAGAGAATAGCTGATCATTGCTTACATCAAATCCAACTGCTCTATAAATTATAAATCCATTTTCTCCATTCGAGTTATCAACCCAACTTAAATCGACTGCCACATCACTTTGTGATGAGGAGGCCACAAGATCAGAAGGGAATGGGAGATATGTTGTAAAGTTCCAAGTTAAACTATAAGGACCGGTTGCACCAGCATCGGTACCAGCTCTTACTTTCCAATACATTTTTTTCCCATCAGGCGTGTTTGTTTTAAGAATCAAATAGCTACCTTCCCTAATATTCAGATTATTATATAAAACAGTATTAAAGTTAGCATCATCTGCAATAATCAACTGGTACAGATCGGAATTATTTATAGTACTCCATTGTAAAGGATGCGGCAATATGATATCAACAGAATTATTCTCAGGACTTATTAATAGTGGTGCTGCCAGAGCTCCGGACTGAACGGTTGTGAATGAAAACCAAGATGAAAATGCTCCCCAACCAAAATGATTTTTACCAGCAACTCTCCAAAAATAAGTTTGTTGAGATGTAAGACCATTTACGGAATAAGAACTGTCAACAAGTGTAGAATCTTGAACCAAACCATCCATAGTACCAGTATCAGTTACTAATTGAAACCAATATTTACTAACAGCCTGAACTCTATTCTGCCCTTTTCCACCCGGATCGGTTGCCAATAATACTTCATCCCCACTCCAAGTAAAATCTATATCCGTTGAAACGTTAGAAGCATTGTTTGGAGGAGAGATAAGTGCGACCGATGGGAATACTCTTCCAACTCGAACCTGAATTGCCTTTGTGGATTTACTAGATTGAATAGTTACAGTCCCTTTTAACAATCCTACAGAAGAAAGATCTAAGCTTGTAGAATCGGGAATCGTAAGACTTACTGAAACAGTATCGGATGTTCCTTGGTCAATTTTTGCTATTGATGTCGGTGTAATGCTGTAATTAGCTTTAGGGATAATATTTCCGTATTCATCAACAAGATCAGACGCAAACACCGTGATACTATTTAGTGCAGCAGAATCCCCGACTTCAGCAATTCCCAAATCAAGCGTATACGTTGAATCATTTTCAGCTGGATCCACATACCAGAGTGTTTGTGATAACTGCATAACTGGTAACGCAGTCGGAGTTGTAGAAAAAATACTCAATCCACCAATTGCATTTATATTAGCCGTTGAGCCAACACTTTCGTTAGGAGCAATCGATCCGGCATAATCTTTTTCACTAGAAGGAGTTGTACTCCCACCCTGATAAGCGGCATAATGCAGATCAAAATCAATAGACTCATCACCGGTATTTGCAACTTCTATATTAAATGTGGCAGCAGAAGTGAGATTGACTTCAAATTCAATCGGACTTGTTGTACTTGTCCAACTTGAATTTGGTATAGTAGTAATCCAATCACCGTTTTCATCTTGACCGGCAAAATTTCCAAGAGCATCATAAATTGAAATTTGGTATTCGAAATCTGCTGTAACACTGTTATACTGTTTTACTCCTGACGTATCAGCATCAGTTGGTCTAATAAATGCTCCTACAGTAAATTTAGTCCCAGGCGGAACTGTACCTGATTGAAGAGACAGAACAGCTAAAGCTGTCTCCATTGGCCGACCTTGCCCACCTGAACCATCCCAATAAAGCTGGCCGGGTGTAGGTTCAATTGCTCTTGAAGAAAGTTCTGTTTCAAGTTCGGTATACCAATCCGAACCAAGAAACTGAATTCTTCCGCCTAGAGCCATAGCCTTAGCAAATTCGTATAAATAATAATGATAACCACCACCAGAATAAACATGATTTCCAATAGAAGCAGGATCGATAATTTCTGAAAGAGAATTCAATTCCAGCCAGTTATAAAATTTATTAACTAAAACTCCTGCGTCTGTTATTCCGAATCCATCTGCAAGAATTAACCCCCAGATCGCAGCCATTGAATTACCTCGACTCCATGTACCAGGAGAGTAAGGTGTATAACCTAAATAAGCAGTAGTTTCTGTTTGAACAGAGAAATCATTTATATAATTATAAATTTTCTGCCAAATATCTTTACCTTCGTAATCGGTATCAAACAATGCAAGATATACCCATTGATTCGCAGACATATCTCCTGAAGTTTGTCCAAAATAGGACCTGTTATAACGCCAACTGACATAGTCCCAGCCGGAACTATCAATATCTTGTGTGTAATAGATCAGTGCTAAATCCAGCGCATTTAAGATTTCTGTTCTCAGCGAGTCGTTAGTTACACCCAATTTGAGAACTGAAGAAAGAGCACCCATGCAAATTGCTGTTTCATAACCTACTTCAAAACCATGCCCGATGGCTCCCATCTCATAGTTACCTACAGTTCTATTCTGTGCAGAAAGAATGTAATCAACTGCATTCCTAACGACTGTTCCATAAGTAGGGTCATCAAGACCATGACCATGGGCTAAAAAAGCTTGCAATGCCAAACCCGTAATGCCAGTGTTTGTCCAGTAACCCCCACCAGCAAGCATTATCGAATTGGATTTAGGTCCACTTTTAAGCTGGCTTCCCATTTCGCTAAACGATGCTATTCCGGGTGATTTAAGCACCGTTTGCGAATTAGCCAAGTACTCCAATCCACGTTCAATCATTTCATCTGATGTGTATTGGGCAAATGATAAATTAAAAACTAGAAGAAAGGAAATTGTTAATAAATGAAACGTGTGCTTCATATTATCTCCTTTTATGTTAGACTTACTCAATTCTCAATGTTTTTTGTGTACTTATATTATGAGGCAACCCAGCTATTGTTTCTAAAGCAAGGAGTGAGTATGCTGTTACCAATACTGGATTGTTCTCCCACCACCGTCCGTTCGAGTTTACCCAAGACCCATCAGAATTTTGTATTTTTATCAATTGATCTGCTAAATCACTTCTCCAATTAGCTTCACCCTTGGGGGTATTTAACTCTTCGATACCCATAACTGAAAGTGCTTTCGCCATTGTTTGATAGTAATAGTAAAGACCTTGTAAACCCATACCGGGGTTCTCTTCAACAGAATAATTATTTTTTATCCAATTAAATGCAGCCTGAACTCTTTCATCATCTTTTGATACCTTTGCAAAAATCATACTCTTAAGTCCGGCATAAGTCATCCCACCATAGGATATGGTTTCTCCAGCCTTACTTTCCCCAGGTCTGTACATAAAACCGCCATCGTTCGATGCATATGCCTGGTCATTTGTTTTATAGTTTTGTGTTCTTTCTAAAAAAGTAATTGCTTTATCAAAAAATATTTTCTTTTGTTCTGGATCAACTTTTGTTTGTAAAGCATCGGCTCTATCCAAATCTTGAGACTCATAACTAATTGCTTCCAAAGCCCACTGCAAATTTGAAAGGTCCGGAGCCTTATCCATTTTACCATATGATAAACCGCCATAATAAATACTATCAACCGTTAAACCTAGTTCTTCATCCATCTGCATAGACATTAAAAATTTCTTACCATTCAAAATAATATCAGAATATTCTGCGACTCCCAAATCTTCAAAAGTCATGACACAAATTGCGGTAGTATAAGTTTTCATATCATCCGCATAAATCCCGCCATCTGTTTGTACCAGTTTGGTCAGAAAATCTATACCTTTTTTAATTGTAGTGTCTTTAATTCCAATTGAAGGGTGGGCTCGTAAAAAAGATGACAAAACTAAGCCCGTGATAGCAGGATGATGTTGCCATGAGCCGTCATCTTCTTGCACAGATGCTAAGTACTTGAGTCCGTTTATTACCGAATGTTCTATTTCTTTTTGAAGAGATACATCAACCTGTGCATTCGCAATACTAAATGAAGTTAATAAAACAAATACATTTACCCATTTTTTCATATGACCTCAGAAAGTAATTTGTAAATATTAAAAATATACTATTTTAATATCGTAAAGCTAGCCCTAAAGTAAGACTCCTCCCGGGACTGTATAAACCTGATCCGTGAGTTTTATATAGTTCATCAAAAACATTTTCAAAATTAAGGAATAAGTCAAGGTACTCGTTTATATCAGCCATAAGCGATATGTTTTGCGTCATATAACCGGAAGTGCCGTCAATACCAATTCTATAGTCTCTGATATCGCGTTGACTAATTCGTTTCTGCGCTGAAGCAAAAAGCATATAATATTTAATTGAGAGAATCTCGTAGTTCCAAGTTACAGAAAAATAACCATTTAACGGTGGAACTCTCGAAAGTGGTTCATTTGCTGAAAGATTCTGTCCATATGTATAACTTATATTCCCTGTAAAGATCAGGTGATTTGAAAAATACCACTGAAAAAATGAATCAAATCCGCTCAACTCAGCTTCTCCAACGTTTTGCCTACTATAAGTTTGAAACCCGAATAAAGAGTCTGCTCCATTGAAAGTAGTTGGCCTAGGCTCTAGCAGATCAGTTATTTTTGAATAATAAATCGATAAGCCGGCTTCAATTTGAGACTCTCTGAATTTAACACCTATTTCGATATTGTGACTTTTTTCAGGATCAAGATTTGGATTAGGTGTATCGTACCTGGCAGCATCACCGGAACCTGATTTACCGAATGATGTGATGTCATCGACATTGGGCGCCCTGAATCCTTGCGAATAAGCCAGCACCAAATTTAATTTATTAGTAATAAGTGCATACATTACTGAGGCAGCAAATGTAAATTCACCTTTATCGCTGGATACAAGGCCAAATGGATCACCAATGTTTCCTTCAAATTGGAATTTAGAATACCGAACACCGGAAGTTAAGGCAAATCTGCCCAACTT
The DNA here is from genome assembly GCA_030584085.1 of Melioribacteraceae bacterium. NCBI lineage: Bacteria > Pseudomonadati > Ignavibacteriota > Ignavibacteria > Ignavibacteriales > Melioribacteraceae > Melioribacteraceae bacterium. The sequence goes on along the minus strand of CP129490.1, from coordinate 1,324,259 downwards.
TATTCTATGTTGTAAAAAAGCACCGAAGGTTTGGTATGATGAATTATCGGTAAATGTTGGTTGTTCTTTGATTTTAGTATTTGCGTCTGCATCAATTATAAATCGTTCACTATTTATCTTATCTCTATAGAACTCCACTCCGTAAGAAAAAATATTTTCGTCATATTTTGATATGAGAGTGATTTGACCACCTATTGTATTTACTTCATCTTTATCATTTGATTCTAAATTTGGAGTTTTACTTGAAATAATTTCTCGACTTTCTTTTTGATAATTATACGATAAGTTAGCACTCAGATCAGTGATTAATGATGAGATATTTTGGTTGGTGTAGCTCAAGTAACCTAATTGCCTAACCTGAGGATTAAATAAATATTTAATATCATTTCCGGCAGTTAATCTATCGGTTCTTGGTACCTCATTCTGACGGGTAAAATTATAATTGAGACTTAACTTCCCGTTATCTTTGAAGTTATAACTCATTGCGCCATTTAAGTCGATTCCATCAAAATTTGTAAACTCTTGTTCCTCAACTTTACCGCCGGCATTAAGATTATTAAACTTCTTATAGGTACCGCCAACTAAAAAACTAATATCACCAAATTGGTTTGAGTAATTAAGATTCTGATATATGGATTCATCAGCCGTACTTGTCCTAGTATAGGAATTTATATTATGTACAAAATTATCGGGTTTCTTTGTAATAATATTTATTACGCCACCAAGCGCATCACTTCCGTAAAGTACTGATCCAGGACCATGCATAACTTCAACCGATTTAATTAATCCAGGATCAATAGTATTTAGATATTGATTTGGACCGTATCTATATGTCGAGTTATTTAATCTAATCCCGTCAATTAAAATTAACACCTGGTTCCCCATAAATCCCCTAATTATGGGTGAACCTCCGCCGTAATTAGTCTTCTGCATATAAACAGAAGAATATCTTTGAAATACATCAGGCAGAAGCCTCACATTTTGATCAAGAAAATCATTTTGCTGAATCACTGTTACTTCATTAGGAGTATTAAATGTATCCATTTCATCTCTTAACGCCGTCACGGAAATCTGATCTAATTGAAAAGAGAGAATGGTTGAATCTTTTGGACTAACTTCTTGCCCAGATAAAGGCAAAAACACAAAGGTGAAAGAATAAATAAAGAGAAGGTAAGAAATGATTTTAAATTTCATAACTCACACCAAATATTAGGTATCTTGTTGCAGCCGGATATAAATATTTAGTCCCGTCGGAGATATATCCTGTGCTATTATATTCTTTATCCAACAAATTAAAAATGCTTAAAGAAAAAATCATGTTTTCCCATGTATAGGCAAGTTTTGCATTTGTAATCAAATAGTTATCCAGCATTTCAGTATTGTTATCATCCAAATAAATATCATTTACTGAACTAAAAATTATTCCGGCCGAAAGACCAAAATCAAAAGAATAATTAAATCCAAAATTAGTGACATGTTTAGGAATTCCTTTTAACTGCTTGCCATTATAGATACCCGATTCAAAAGTTACTTCCGAGTATGTATAATTAAGCATGGCAGTTAAGTTCTTCCCAAAATCAATATTCGATCCAAATTCAATACCGCGATGTTTAGTCTTTGCAATATTCTGATATTTGAATGTGCTCAAATCAAAATCAATTTCATCATCAATATCAATCTGATAAAATGATAATTGAAGTTCCAGAGCCGAACTTTTAGATAAACTTATACTTTGATATGTGCCAAATTCATAATTATTACTTTTCTGTGGTTTAAGATTTGAATTCGCGAACGGATCTGCCTGGTAAGGTGAAGTAGTATAAGCATCCGGACCGATGGGGATAAAAATTATAAAGTCCAATTTTTTTAAATCAGTCAGCTGATCGATAGTGGGAGCTTTAAATGATTTATTATAATTAAAATACAAGCTCGCCTTATAATCAGAGTTATTGGAGTACAAATAATTCAGACCAATTTTAGGACTAAACGCATTGTTGTCCGAAGAAATAATCGAATCTGGTTGTGAACTATTATATTTATCAAAAATATTATCGAAACGAACACCTAAGTTAAATCTAAGTCCTTCCAAAATATCTATACTGGAATTTACAAAAGCTGATAGCTCAGTTCTAGTTCCTTCCGAAGCAAAGACTTGATTTCCCCTTGTAGCATTTGAACTTTCATAATCCTCTTTGAATCCTTTATAGTAATCAAAATAACTACTGCTGTAATCAGAATAATTAACTTTTGTGCCTGCCACAAATTCCGCAGGGAAATTTGAAAAGTTGGAATTGAATAATATCTCACCGAATATTTCATTACTACGTAATTCTCGCTGCTTGGTATCTCCATATTGCGAAGTATCATAAACTCCAATTATTGAAAAATCTTGTGGATTTATTATCGGGGCAAAATTAGTAAAGGTTTGTGTCTTGTCTTCCGTCCTGTTCATGATACCAAGTTGCAAACGCAAACTAGAATATTCGTTTATATTATATTCCAAACTGGGTGAAAAAATGAATCTATTTTCCTTTCTTTCATCATACTTGTAGTAGGCGGATGAAAGATTTCTTTTCTCGTTCAATTCAGTTTCAGTAATTGGTCCTGGAAGTTCGCTATCGTTAATTTGGTTATGTGTTACCAAAGATAAGTTGAGATTATCGGTTAATTTAAATCTAATATTACCTCCGAATGATGCGTGCATCCAATCACTATGTTCTCGGAAACCAATTGCATCGTCATATGCACCATAGAACGAATATCGGTGATCACCAAACGAAGAATTTCTATAAATACTTGAGTTGAACTGACCGTATCCCCCGCCATTTAAACTTAGAATAGTTTTCTCCAAACCTGCTAAAGTGTTAATGTTAATTACACCTCCAATTGATGCATCTCCATACAATGAAGAGGAACCACCTCTTAATATTTCTATATTATTCAGAACTTCTGTTGGGATAATTTGCCAATTAGCTAAGCCACTTTGAGAATAATTAGTTTCTATACCATCCACAAGTAAATTGATATATTCGGCTTCCCCACCACCATAGAATCCTCTAGTGGTAACTACGGGATGTTTACCCAACCCATCTAAACTTACCGAGAAAAAGCCGGGTGTAAATTGTAAAGTTGAAACCAAGTCGCGAACAGGATAATTCGCTAATTGGACAGCGGATAATTTATTGATTGATGAGGTTGACTGAAGCAAAAATGTTTCATATCTATTTCCAGTTACAACAATTTCATTATAAGAGTAATTATGAACCGTGTCTTTATCAATAACTTGACAATATGTCTGAATATTAAATAGAATCAAAAAAACGAAAAGAGGTTTTATAGTCATATAGTTTATTCCTTGTTGAGCTGAATTAAAATTTTGACATCAGTTCTTTTTGGTGGAAGAACTTTTGGATTAGCTTCAAATAAAGTATCATCAATTCCACTTTTACTACCGTTATCAATAATGGTAGTTAAATCATTATATGTTGTTATTATTGATTTAACATTATCCGCCGCATAGTGACCGCTTTTTGAAAAAGAACCTGTGTAAACCCAATTAATATTATCAACAGTTGAAGAATCAGTAATATTAATTAAAGTATTTTCGGCAGGAATTCTAAAAAGGTCTCCATCGACTTCCCATTCCACAAAAATATTCAAGGAGGGACCAATAATATTTGGTGTTCGTGGATCATAATTTAAATCTTTATCTGTCTCCAAACCTAATAATAAAAGAGCACTATTCAGGTAGGACGGAACAACATTAGCAATAAATACAGATTCGTGATCTTTTCCACCCGGTGCGCACACCATTACCTCAACAAGACCTTCTGTCATATTTACCCAAGCCGGAAATTCAAGTGTTTTAGTTGTGGTGTTAATTAGAATATTATCAATTCGGTAAGTATTATCTGTGATTTTTTCAACAAGTTTAGTCGGATCATTTTGTGCTTGTAAAAACTGGTGAAAAATGATAATGGTAATTGTTAAAGTTAATCTTGATTTCATTTTTATGCCCTCTATTTATAACTTAATGAACAGGAAATAAAAAATCAAACTAATTTTACTAAAATTCAATTGACTAAATCACCTGTGATCTAAATCATATTAGTATCTTAGAAGATTTAGGCGGGAAACAACTTTTTACAATTGTTTTAACGCTTCATCCAAATCCAAAAGTATATCTTCTGTATTTTCTAAACCAATAGCTAATCTGACACCACCGGCGTCTATTCCTCTCGCTTCAAGTTGATCTGGTGGAACAACCGAATGTGTCATTGAAGCTGGATGTTCAATTAAGGTTCTTGTGTGACCCAGACTAACCGCAAGTGTCATAGTGTATGCATGATCTGCTACGTAATCCATAAACTTTGCGCCGATTAATTTTCGCTGTTCAGCCGAATCACCTTTTAATGTAAAATAGATCATACTACCGGGGGCAAAGTTTCCGTTGAAATCTACCATTTGTTGTTTTGCTAGTTCATGGTATTTATAGCTTGGTAAACCTGGATAATTCACAAAATATATTTTAGGATGTGCTTCTAGAAATTCTGCGATTCTCATTGCAGATTTAATTTGCTGTTTTTGTCTTAACGGTAATGTCGGTAATCCATAAGTTAAAATTGCCCATGCACTTTTAGTATTCAGCACTGCTCCAAAATCCTTCCGATAAAGTAAAATCATATCGCGGTATTTTTTCGGTCCGACAATTACTCCACCCATATCGGTACCAAAACCACCGATACCTTTTGTTAATGAGTGAACTACAAAATCAGCCCCGAGTTCGATAGGTCGTTGGCAGAATGGAGTTGAAAAAGTATTATCAACCACAATTTTTATGTAATCTTTTTCCGTACGAGTTTGATTAACTTCATCCACAAGTTTCTTGAGTTCTATGAGATCAATAATATCTAAATTTGGATTAGCTGGAGTTTCTAAATAGACTACTTTTGTTTTTTCATTTACAGTATTGCTAAAATTATTTAGATTAGTTAAATTTATTGGTTTTACACCAATATTGTATCGTGGATACCAGTTATTGAAAAGTGAAATTGTACATCCATATAAAGTTGAGTGAGTAATTATTTCATCACCGCTTTTTACCAAAACCCCAAGAACAGCAGAAATCGCTCCCATTCCGCTTGCAAAAGTTACAGCCATCTCCCCTTTCTCGACATAAGCGAGATTTTCTTCAAGCATATCTTTGTTCGGTTCTCCAAGACGATCATAAATAAAAATCGGCGCTTCATCTCCAAAGTTCTCTGTATTTGCAAATTGCTGAAATCCTTGTGCTCCACGCTCAACTGAATCTAATCTAAATGTAGTTGAAGAAGAAATTGGCGCGGTTACATGATGTGAGTAATCCCATTTATCCGAAACATTTTTTCCATAAATAACATGTGTCTCCATTGAATATTTGGAGTCCTCTATCTTATTATTCTTTGTGATCGTAGTGTCCGTCATTTTATCCTCCCTATTGATTTTTCTTAAACAAAATTAAGGATTTCTATGTCCTTAGAAAATAGAAAAAGGGATATCCTTTGATTTTTATTTAGGGTTAATTCTATTTGGAAATTTTTTTAAAATTTGTGAGAAATTGTGAGAATACGATCAAGAAAATATTACATAATACAATTGCCGCTGAAAAAGCAGTTTACTAAGAAATATCATAGGTTATCGGCTTTTTCTGCTCGATCTGTGCGCTATGTGGATGTTAGATTAGCTTATAATCTTTTCACAGTCGTAAATTTATTTAAGTGCCTGTTCAATATCAGCAATTAAATCTTCTGCATCTTCGATTCCAACAGAGAAACGAACAAGACTATCTGTCAATCCCATTTTATCACGTTCTTCTTTTGGAACTGAAGCATGAGTCATTGATGCGGGATGACAGACCAAACTCTCAACACCACCGAGACTTTCAGCTAGTGCAAAAACCTTGACTCCGTTTAATACTTTTTTGGCTTTTTCGAATGTGCCAAAATCAACCGAGATCATGCCGCCAAATCCAGTCATTTGTTTTTTTGCTAGATCGTGTTGAGAGTGAGATTTTAAACCGGGATAAATAACTTTTTCGGCATAACTTTGTCCTTCCAAATACTCTGCAATTTTCATCGCATTTTCATTATGTTGTTTCATTCTTAAGGCAAGAGTTTTAGTCGAACGCAGAGTAAGCCAGCAATCAAAAGGAGAAGGCACGGCACCTATAGCATTTTGCAGATATCTTAAACGTTCATTAATTTTTTCGTCATTCGTAATTAATATTCCGCCTACAACATCGCAGTGTCCATTAAGATATTTTGTAGTGCTGTGTAAGACAACATCGGCACCCAACAATAAAGGATTTTGAAAATAAGGACTCATAAATGTATTATCGACAACTGAGATTAAGTTATTTTTCTTTGCAATTTCAGTTGTTCCTTTTATATCAGTCAAGTTTAACATCGGGTTTGTCGGTGTTTCGATGTAAACCATTTTTGTGTTGTCCTTAATTGCATTCTCGATATTTTTTAAGTCAGATGTATCCACCCAAGAAAAGGATAAACCATAATTTGTCATGTTCAATTCAAGTTGACGATAAGTTCCACCATAAACATTGTTTGAGATAACTACATGATCACCTTGTTTTGATAATCCCATCAAAGCCTGAACAGAAGCGAGTCCTGATGAGTAAGCTACACCATACTTCCCTTTTTCCAAAGTTGCTATATTTTTTTCCATTGCCTCGCGAGTCGGATTATGAGTTCGGCCATATTCATATCCTTTGTGTTTACCAAGTTCTTCTTGATGATATGTAGAAGTTTGATATATCGGAATTGTTATTGCACCGCTTAGCGGTTCAGGTGTTTGTCCGGCATGCACAGCATCAGTTTGAAAACCCATTTTAATTTCCTATTTAATATTTTCTATTGACAATTTTCAATTAACTAAAATCAATTAAATCATATCTTGTAATTATATCTGTAATTCGTCCAAAATCACTAACTAAAATTGCATTTCTATCTTTCAACATTTTTTTCACTTCTTCAATTTCTGTTTTGGCATCAATTATTGGGAATGATTCTTCCATAACTTCCGATACTTTTACGTTCAATAATTTTGAATCTTCCACCAGTTTTCCCATTAATTTATTTTCACGTACGGATCCGACCGGCTTTAGATGTTCATCGAATACGGGAATTTGTGTGTACCCATATTTATTAAAAATTGAGACCGCATCTTTCACTAAATCACTATCATGAACGTAACAGATATTTTCAATTCCTCTCCGTTTCTTCTCGTCAGAAACATCACGCAGAATTTTCATTTCTACTTCGAGCATTCTATTATTTTTTAACCAGCTTTCATTGTGCACTTTGGAAAGATAACGTTCACCGGTATCACAAACGATGAAGACGGCAACATCATTTTCAGTTAAATCTTTCGCAATATCCAAAGCTACTTTAACAATTGTTCCAGTACTGCCACCACAGAATATTCCCTCTTCTTTGGTTAAACGACGAGCCATCGCAAATGATTCTCGATCACTTACATTTATTATCTGATCGATGTATTGAAAGTGAACATTTTTCGGTAGGCAGTCTTGTCCAATTCCTTCAACTAGATAGGGTGTACCTTTAATAAGTTCGCCGGTTTCCTTATACGTTTTGAAAATTGAGCCAAGCGGATCAGCTCCGATAACTTTTATATTGGGATTTTTTTCTTTTAGAAATCTTCCCGTTCCGCTTATTGTTCCACCGGTTCCGATACTTGCAATAAAATGAGTAATCTTACCATCGGTCTGTTTCCAAATCTCAGGTCCGGTCGTTTGATAATGTACTTCGGGATTTGCGGGATTTGAATACTGATAGGCAAAAATAGAATTCGGTGTTTCATCGGCAATTCTTTTTGCTACGTTTACATAATAATCCGGATGATCCGGTTCAACTGCATTTGAAACAACGATTACCTCCGAACCAAGTGCACGAAGGTAATTTATCTTTTCATCACTTACTTTATCTGTCACAACAAAAACAGCTTTATACCCCTTTACAGCTGCAGTTAGAGCAAGTCCAATTCCCGTATTACCGCTGGTTGCCTCTACAATTGTCCCACCCGGTTTAAGTTTCCCCGATCGTTCGGCATCTTCGATCATTGATCTACCGATTCTATCTTTTACACTTCCACCGGGATTGTTAGATTCGAGTTTAGCAAAAATTTTTGGCTTTAACCCATTGTTAAGTTTATTTAATTGAATTAAAGGCGTGTTTCCTATTAATTCGGTTATATTATTCTTATAATCCAAAACTACTACCCTCTAAAATGAGATTTGATGTACAAATTTATAAAGAATTGTTGGGGAAATAAAAATTTCGGGAATAGTTTTAAAAAATACTAACCATCTATATTAATTCATTTTCTTTCAACCATTGGTCATTGTAAATTGTGCTGAAATATTTATATCCCGAATCGCAAATTATTGTCACAATATTAGCTTCTCTATCTATTTCTTTAGCGAGTTTTACAGATGCCCAAATATTTGCCCCGCTTGAACCTCCGGAAAGAATCCCTTCTTCGTTTGCCAATTTTTTGGTCCATTGGAAAGCTGTTTTATCTTCAACTTGATACATGTCATCAAGTAATTCAAGTTGTGCGGTTTTGATTAAGAACTCATCACCAATCCCTTCAATTTTATAACGGTACGGTGTAATGAGTTTTTTTTCTTTAAAGTAGTTATAGAATATCGAACCCATCGGATCAATTCCAATAAGTTTAATATTGGGATTTTTCTCCTTGAAAAATTTTCCCATTCCGCACAACGTTCCCCCGGTTCCCACACCAGCAACAACATAATCAATCTTTCCGTTCATCTGTTCCCATATTTCGGGTCCGGTTGTTTTATAGTGTGATTCGTTGTTATCTAAATTATTATGCTGATCAATGTAATAATAATCGGGATGTTCATCAGCTAAGTTTTTTGCATAATTATTATATGATTTTGGATGTTCATGAGGAAGACTAGCATCGACTAAAAGAACATCAACACCGAGTACCTGAAGCATTTTAATTTTCTCTTTACTCGTAGTATCGCGAATAACGATTTTAAGTTTATAGCCCTTTTGTCTCGCAACAATTGCTAAGCCCATAGCAGTGTTACCTGATGAGTTCTCAATAATAGTATCACCCGGTTTTATCTTTCCTTCTCGTTCGGCTTTTTCAATCATGTATAAAGCAATACGATCTTTTATGCTTCCACCGGGATTTGTAAACTCTAACTTTGCCCAAATTTTTGCTTTTAATTCTTTTGAAATATTATCTAGTTTGACTAGAGGTGTGTTGCCAATTGAATCAAGTAAGTTGTAAGTTTTATTTCGCAAAATTGAATCCTATAATTTTAATTACGAAGTGCGGTAATTATATTTAGTTTATTAATCTATATCCTCTTAAAAATTCTTCGGCTGTCATACGTTTTCTTCCTTCGGGTTGAATTTCCAATATTTGTAAGGTTCCTTCACCACAACCAATGAAAATTTCTTTTTTATCTTCAAAAATTTCAGCAAGTTGAAGTATAGGTAAATCAACAACTTTGGATTTATATACTTTGTACTGCTTATCATCCAAAACGAAAAATGCACCAGGGTAAGGAGAAACTCCGCGAATTAGATTGTGAATATCCAGAGCAGCTTTTGTCCAATTAATTTCGCAAATCTCTTTAGTGATTTTGGGGGCTGGTGAAGCAGATGAATCATCTTGTGATTGCTCGTTAACTTCGCCCTTTTCAATCATAGAAATAGTTTTAAGTAGAACTTCAGCACCCACTTCTTTCATTTTATCATTTAAAGTTTCAAAATTATCTTCAGGATCAATTGCAATTTTTTCTTGAAGAATCATATTTCCCGTATCAACTTTTTCTTTTAAGAAAAAAGTTGTAACACCTGTTTCCTCATCACCATTGATTAGTGCCCATTGAATAGGAGCTGCACCGCGGTATTTAGGAAGCAGTGATCCGTGAAGATTGATAGAACCATACTTTGGAAGAGTAAATACTTCAACCGGAAGAATTCGAAAAGCAACAATTACAAAAAGATCGGCATTAAACTTTTTCAGCTCTGTAATGAATTGTTTTTCTTTTAATTTAGTTGGCTGTAGTACCGGAATGTTTTTTTCGATTGCAAATTCTTTAGCGGGAGTAAAGCTAACTTTTCTTCCTCTGCCCCGTTCTTTATCAGGTGCAGTTACAACTGCTGAAATTTTAAATTCACTTTCGTAAATCTTAGAAAGCGAGGCAACGGCAAAATCGGGAGTACCAAAGAATACAATTCTCATTTACTTTACTGCTTCTCGGTTATTGGGTAATCTACTTCAACTTTTCTATCGGAAATATCTTTTAATTCTTTCTGTAATTTCTTTTTGATTTTTTCATTAACACGGTCAGGAATCATTTTACCTATTAGATGATCATATTCATGAAGAATTACTCGCGCAAACAATTCATCTGCCTCAAGTTCTTCTTCCTGCTCATCAGTATTTAGATATTTTACTTTGATAGCAGCTGCACGATCAACATCAGCTCTTAAGTTTGGTAAACTTAGGCAACCTTCTTCAATTGTTACTATTTCATCCGATTCCAAAACTATCTCGGGATTAATCATCACTATTGGCTTGAAGGTTTCATATCCTTCTACTTCTTGTAAGTCGATCACAAATAAAGACTTATCAATTCCAACTTGATTGGCAGCTAAACCAATTCCATTTGCATAGCGCATAGTTTGAAACATGTCTTGAATATTTTGGATTAAATCGTCATTTACTGACTTAACTTTCTCCGTCTTTTTGCGAAGAATTGAATCACCGTAAACGGTTATTGGAATGATTGCCATTAATTAACTCCAACTTTCTGTTCTTTTGCTTTTAATTCGACAACTTCGGCGCTAAGATCTTTATATAGAAGAACTTCCGTAGCACAAAAATACATTCTAATAAAGAGTCGAAATATAATCAACATTTGCTGAACAATAAAAGATAGTATCAAGAAATAAAATGGTGTTCTTGGTATATATGCTTCAAGAAGATTATAAAAAATTGCGCCTGATGCTCCGATACAGGCTATAATTAAAAACACAGTAAATGTTTTATTAAAATTATTTTTAATAAAAATTACCGCTCTACCAATAGACTGAAATGTTTTTGTGGAATCATTAAGTGCCATATATACTTTGCTGTAGTCAGATATAATTGTAGTTAACCCAATAAAAAATACTAAAAGTATATACCGAGCCAGCCGGATAATAAAATCCGCCATTTGGTTCTCAGTTTCAGCAAATCCCCATTCAATTAGAAGTCCTAAATAATCATGAATTATAAACGCAGCTAAGAATGGCACTAATGAGATGAAAGCTATTTTTGTAAATCTTAACCAATGTTTAACACCACCATAAAAAAAATCAACCATGTGATTCTTTTCAGGAAAATTAAATATTGAAATCAGCCCACCGATATAAAAAATTTGAATCAGTATGTAAACACCAACCATACTGTAAATCATAAATGGAATTTCACCGATACTTGATTCATATATATTTCTAAATTGGATATACCAAGTGAAATCAAATTCCAACGCTAATTGGTCGCTCATTAATGAATGTGTCAGATTATCCATTAATAAATAATAAATTGGCATGCTTAACAAGAATGCCGCAAGAGAATTTGTTCCCCACAATAGAAAAACAAATTTGGCATTTTTGAAGATACTGCGAATTCCAAGTATCAAAGACTTTTTAATGGTAATAGTCATCCAATACTCCCAAAAACTTGTAAAGCATTTTGAACCCAGAAATACCACCGAATTGCAATTGAAAGTGAAGCCCAATATTTACTTTCAATTATATATGAGTTATTAGCATAATTTATATCAAAAATATTTTTTCTATGTGGATCAACTTCGGCGGCAAGGACTTCACCTTTGCTATAAACGATAAATTCTTTCCACCTGTCTTTGCCATCCCAATCGATATATGAAGTGTCACTTTCTGTGTAGATTGCAATTTCTGTCTGAGTTATTCCTTCCTCAAGTCTCTCTGCCAAAATCTTGTAGGAAGTATCATTAATTTGATAAATGCTGCTTATGCTGTAATCAAATTTATTTTCTTTGTTTATAAAACTATCAACAAACCAAGTAAGATCTTTTCCGCTATAATCATTAATTTCATTTATGAGATCACTTCCAGTCACATGGTTGAATTTATATTTATTATAATATCTTGAAAGAATATCCAGAACATTTTTTCTGTGAATGTATTTTTCAAGCGAATGCAATGTTAAACTTGGTTTGGCATACGTATTTGTAATTGAAGACCGATAATTAGGTAAGAAAAAACTTTTTTCGTTCAGATTACCCAATCCATCATTTGCATAGTACAACGAAAGATTAGAGACATAATGATCAATTTCAAAAGTTCGCAGAGTATAAATCAACGGAATTTCTCTGAAAGCAAGAAACTTAATACCATAAATTGGAAAGTAATCTATGAAACTAAAACTAAGAATTGGCTTACCATAATATTCATCAAGAATAACTTTTTCTAAATAAGTTGTAACTCCTTCATCGAGCCATCCCTCATAAGTTTCATTACTGCTGACTGCTGCGTAAAAATATTGATGAATTATTTCATGAATTATTGTTGATTCCGGTCTTTGTAATTCTATTGGTGTAAACAAAGGAGTGAAGTAAGTCACAATTTCAGGGTATTCCATTCCTCCTAAGTTTGAACTCCTTGGAACATCGACAAGTGTTAAGTTATTGTAGGGATATTCGCCAATATATTCTTCTAAATATTCTAAAGTATTTTCGACTGCGGTAAATTTTCTCTCAATTAGATCTTCGTTTTCCGGTTGTATTAAAAATTTAATATTAATTTCTCGTCCGTATTTACTTTGAAATATATTTTCATAAACAAGAAATTCGGGTGAAGCTGTCCATGCAAAATCAACAACATTTTTGGCAATGAAGTTATACGTCTTATCTCTTTCACCTTCTAGAAATGAGATTAATGATCCGGTTGTTCCTATAATGTAATCATTTGGTATGGTGATCGTAACATCATAATCGGCAAAATCAGAATAAAATTCAGCGTAAGGATGATATTGACTGCAAGTCCATTCCCCATTTTTAAATACGCCTAATTTTGGAAACCACTGAGCAATAAAATAAAATTCACGTCCCGCGGCATAACCAAATCGAATTAAACTTCTTGGAATCTTTAATTCGTATTCAATGCTAATTGTAACTGAATCCCCAGGGTTAATAGAATTACTTAATTCAATTTTTGCCACAGTACTGTCGAATGGATTTTCAACTTCGGGTTGGATATAGATAAACTCTTTTTCTTCTTCACTTACTCGTAAATTTTTAATATTAACTTTAGTTTTTTCGAGTTCATCAAGGAATATATTCTTTGTTAACTCAGTTTTGTAATTACTAAAGGCATTTGCGTAAAGATGAAACTGCAGCTCGTTAGTCGGATGTTTTGTTGTGTTATGCCAAATTATCCTTTCTGATACAATTAGAAGCTTATTGTGAGGATCAAATCTTACATCCAATTTATAATTTGTGTTAGACTTAATCTTATTTTCTAAAAGTACTGAGTTAGTTTGTCTAAAATCTAATTCTGGTGGTGTATTTTGAAAAAGATCTGAAGATTCTTGTGAGTAGAAAAATAAACTGAGCAAAATAAGCGGGAATATAAAAAGCATTCTTTTCATAAAATAAATATATAAAATCTGTCACTGACAGTATATAAAAAGAAACCCCGCCTGAAGCGGGGTCTCTGACAAAAGAGTAAGCCTAAGTACATCTAATGTCTAATTTTATTTACCGTCTTTTTTTTCTTCATCATCCATTACTTCGTAGGATGCATCTTCAACATCTTTTTCATTCGATTTCTCACTTTGAGGTTCACCTTGATTTTGTTGCTGTTCATTACCAGGTTGAGCTCCCGGTGCACCTTGCTGTTGATACATCTTTTGAGAAATTTCACTAAATACTTGAGTGAGTTTATCAGATGCTGCTTTTATTTTATCAGTATCATTTGTAGCAACTGCATCTTCAAGATTTTTTACTTCATTTTCTAATTTAGATTTATCGTCAGCGTTTAACTTGTCACCAAGTTCAGTAATTTGCTTCTTAGTTTGGAAGATCAAATTGTCAGCTTGGTTCTTAATCTCGATCGATTCTTTTTTCTTTTTATCCTCAGCAGCATGTTCTTTAGCATCTTGCTTCATCTTTTCAATTTCATCTTGATTTAATCCACTCGATGAAGTGATTCTAATACTCTGCTCTTTTCCGGTCGCTTTATCTTTAGCCGCTACATGTAATATACCATTGGAGTCAATATCAAATGTAACTTCAATTTGAGGAATTCCTCGTGGTGCCGGTGGAATTCCTTCTAAGTGGAATCTACCAAGTGTTCTGTTATCATTTGCCATCGATCGCTCACCTTGAAGAACATGTATTTCGACCGATGGTTGGTTATCCGAAGCGGTAGAGAATACTTCACTCTTTTTAGTTGGTATTGTTGTATTGGCATTAATCAATTTAGTCATCACTCCGCCTAAAGTTTCAATACCGAGTGATAGTGGAGTAACATCAAGCAATAGTACATCCTTAACATCACCGGCAAGAACACCACCTTGGATGGCCGCACCGATTGCAACAACTTCATCCGGGTTTACACCTTTATGCGGTTCTCTACCAAATATTTTTTTAACAAGTTCTTGTACCTTAGGAATTCTTGTCGAACCACCAACTAGAATTACTTCATCAATTTGTGAGGCGGTTAAACCTGCATCTTTTATTGCACTTTCACATGGACCAACTGTTCTTTCAATAAGATCATCTGTTAATTGTTCAAATTTAGAGCGGCTTAAATTAATATTTAAGTGCTTTGGACCGTCTTGAGTTGCAGTGATAAAAGGTAAATTAACATCTGTTGAACTTGATGAAGAAAGTTCAATTTTAGCTTTTTCAGCTGCTTCTTTTAATCGTTGTAAAGCCATCGGATCTTTTCTAAGATCAATACCTTCTTGCTTTTTAAATTCATCAGCTAGGAAGTTTATAAGTCTTTGATCAAAGTCATCGCCACCTAAGTGGGTATCACCATTTGTGGACTTAACTTCAAACACACCTTCACCTAACTGCAATATAGAAATATCGAATGTACCACCGCCTAAATCATAAACAGCAACAATTTGTTCTTTGTTCTTTTTATCAAGACCGTATGCTAAAGCAGCAGCAGTCGGTTCATTGATAATTCTTTTTACTTTTAATCCGGCAATTTCACCAGCATCTTTAGTTGCTTGTCGTTGTGAATCGTTAAAATAAGCCGGAACAGTAATCACGGCTTCAGTAACTTCCTGTCCGAGATAATCTTCAGCTGTCTTTTTCATCTTTTGTAAGACCATTGCTGAAATTTCCGGAGGTGAATATTTTCTATCATCAATTTGAACACGAGCAGTTTTCCCGTCACCTTCAACAACTTTGTACGGGACTTCTCCTATCTCAGTGCCAACCTCATCAATTCTTCTTCCCATAAATCGTTTGATAGAAAAAATTGTATTATTTGGATTAGTAACAGCTTGTCTTTTTGCCGGCTGTCCAACTAATCTTTCACCACTTTTTGTGAAGGCAACAACAGATGGTGTCGTTCTTCCACCTTCCGAATTAGGAATTACGACAGGCTCGTTACCTTCCATTACGGCAACGCAGCTGTTCGTCGTTCCAAGATCAATTCCAATAATTTTTCCCATAATTCTAACTCCTTTTTATTTTAATTACTTCTTAATTTCAGATTTCTTCTTTTTGTCGTAACTTTGTATTAATAAATCTGCTGCAATTTTTTGTGATTGTAAATTTGTCATAATTTTTAATTTATTATTACAGTTGCAATCAGTATGCCAAGAAATTATATTCTATAAATTATTGTTATATAATAAGTTAGCTTTTTGATAAAAAAATCATTATTACGCCATATTGTCAGCAAAGTTCATAAATTAACATAGATTTTCATTAGTATGCCATTTTAGCAGATAAGGAGACGAAATGGAGAACAATGCCTTTAACATTGAAGATTTTGATATAAAGCTTGATACCGAAGTAATAGGTAGACAGTTTATTTATGTTGAGCAAGTAGAATCGACAAATTCGATGCTTTTAGAAAGTAAAGAATTTAAGGATGACGGAACAGTAATCTTAGCCGAAGAACAATTAAAAGGCAGAGGTAGAAGAGAACGCGAGTGGATAAGTACACCTGAACAAAATTTAACCTTTTCAATACTTCTCCGAAAAGCTGATGGCAAAGTTATAAACATTATAAATTTGGGTGCTTCTTTAGCAGTGGCTCAATCTATTGAAAATTTGTACCAATTGAAGTGTACGGTTAAATGGCCAAACGACATTTTAATTGATAGGAAGAAAGTTTCAGGAATTCTTCTCGAATCTACTTCTAAGGGAAGTGAGTTGGATAGAGTTGTGATAGGTATTGGAATTAATGTGAATCAAACAAATTTCCCGGGTCGTTATTTGATTGAACCTACTTCGATCCGTAAGGAGTTCAAAAATAAAGTGAGCAGAGAGAGATTACTGAGTGAAGTATTAAATCAATTTGAAGAAATTCTGAATAAAATTGAAGATAACCCACAAGAGATTCTTGAAGATTGGAAGGACAGATGCAAAATGATTGGAGGGAAAGTTAAAGTTGAAGCCGAAACCGGCAGTAAGTTTGGAATCTTTGAAGATCTCGATGAAAATGGATTTCTTATTTTACGGGTCGATGATAAAACCGAAAAAATTCACTACGGTGATGTGAGTCTAAGATAAAGAAAGGAATACCTCTGAAAGTCTATTTCGATAACGCAGCAACCACTAAGCTTCATCCAAAAGTTTTAGAGAAGATGATACCATTGCTAACAGATGAATATGGGAATCCATCTTCTATTCATTCATTTGGAAGAAAAGTTCGTGTCGCCATTGAAGAAGCGCGAGAAACAATTGCCGATTTTATAAATGCAGATACAAGTGAAATTTATTTTGTGAGTAACGGAACCGAAGCAAATAATCTTCCCCTATTCGGAATTGCAAAAACGAATTTTGATGAAACTGGGAAAAATAAACTAATCACATCCGCAGCTGAGCATACATGTGTCCTTGAGACTTTTAACGCTCTTAATAAGTTAGGTTTCTCAACAAATCAAATAAACGTAACAAGCGATTGCGAAATTGATAAAAAGGAGTTGCTGAATAATCTCGATGATCAAACTTCTTTGATTTCATTAATTCATGTTAACAACGAAACCGGTTCTGTTAATGATATTAAGTCTTTAACAAGAAATACTATTGGAACTGATCGATATTTCCATACTGACGCTGTGCAAAGTTTTGGTAAGATTAAAATTGATGTAAAGGAATTAGGCGTTAATTCACTTTCCGCTTCAGCACATAAACTTCACGGTCCAAAAGGGATTGGTGTTGTATATGTTAAATCCGGTACTCCGCTAACACCAATGATTCTCGGTGGTTCACAAGAAAGGAATAGACGTGGCGGAACCGAGTTTGCAGCAGGTATTATTGGATTTGCCGAAGCAATAAAGATTGCGACTCAAAACATGGATGAAAATTTTTCAAATGTTCAAAAACTCCGCAACTATTTTATCTCGGCATTAGGTAATTCATCAATTGAAAACTATGAAATTAATTGTGAGAATACAGAATTTCCGTTTATTCTAAGTCTCACATTCAGTTCTGAATTCTACAAAAACGATTCCGAAGCAATGTTAATGTATCTGGATATAAATGGAGTTGCTGCATCAAACGGAGCGGCTTGTACTTCGGGGACATTAAAACCTTCTCATGTAATTATGAGTATGGGTAAAACGAAGGAAGATGCACAAGGAACAATTCGTCTTTCATTCAGTGCATTGAATACCTTTGAAGAAGTTGATTATACTATCGAAATCTTGGAGAAAATGTCTAAAAAATTTAAGAAATAATTCGACAAATCAAACTAACTCATATAGTCAATCAACAATGAAATTTTCTCTTTCAGATCTTTTCTATTAACAATAAAATCTAAAAATCCCTTCTCTTGCAAAAACTCAGAACGTTGAAAACCTTTAGGCAAATCCTTACCGATAGTTTGTTTAATAACGCGTGGACCGGCAAAACCAATTAATGCATTAGGTTCAGCAATATTAACATCGCCCAGCATTGCATAACTTGCCGTAACACCCCCGGTGGTAGGGTCAGTCATAACTGAAATATAGGGTAAACCGGCATCAGCCAAGCGAGCAAGCCGTGCGCTCGTTTTAGCCATTTGCATCAATGAGAATGCGCCTTCCATCATTCTGGCACCACCGCTTTGGCTTATTACTATCATCGGAATTTTTTCTTTGTAAGCACGGTCAATTGCCCTGGAAATTTTTTCACCAACTACTGCTCCCATGCTTCCGCCTATGAATTTGAAATCCATGCAAGCAAGGGATACTTTCTTACCGTCAATTTTTCCGGTTCCGGTTTTAACCGCGTCCATCAATTCACTTTTTTTGATTGTCTGATTGATACGGTCCTTATACTTCTTTGTATCTTCAAATTCGAGCGGGTCACCGGATTTCATTTTTTTATCTGTTTCTCGAAAACTTCCTTTATCAAAAAGAATACTTATGTACTCTTTACTCCCGATTCTAAAGTGATGATTACACTTTAAGCAAACCCAGAGATTCAAATCAAGTTGCTTATTGTGAATAATTTCCCCGCAACTTTCACATTTAACCCATTGACCATCGGGCATTTCAAGTTTTTTACTCTCAGGCGAAATATTTTGTTTGGAGCGTTTGAACCAGCCCATTAAGATTTCTCTCCCTTTACAACATTAGCTTTAATTGTAACCGCTACTTCAGTATGCTGTTTATCATTCGTAATTAAATCTATTGTGTGTGTTAAAGCACCGGATTTCCCTCTTGAATCAAATCTAACACTTAGAAAAGCAACTTCATTTGGACGTAATTTTTTCTTACTCACAGAAACTGCTGCACAATCACAAGAAGATTTTACACTAATAATTTCCAGTTCACTTTTACCTCTATTCATAAAAGTTATCCGTTCAGATTTTACTTCGCCCTCGCTCACCGATCCAAAATCTATTTCGTTTGATTTGATATGAAAAAGTGGTGGGTTAACGACCTCGGATTCTATCTCACCTTCAAGTAATATTTTGGTAGCAAATGCTAAACGAGATTGAGGTCTTTCCGGATCATTTGTGAAAACATAAACGTATTTTTGCTGAACACCCCTTCTACCATTTGAGTCAAATTTCACTCCTATTTTTGTAGATTCACCAGGTTTTAATTCTTTTTTCTCAGGTGCAACAGCAGTACAACCACAAGTTGCTTTCACATTTTCTATTTTTAAGATTTCGTTGCCTTCATTTTTTAAAACAAATTCATGTGACACTATCTCACCTTGTCTTATGCTTCCAAAATCATATTTCTCTTCAGAGAAGACTGCTTTTGGCTGAGCCATTACGCTAATTGACAAAACTGCAAGCAAACTGATTGTATAAAATAGTTTCTTCATAATTTCTCCTTTACAATAAATTCTTTGAAATATTTCGGCTCCAATAAATCATAGTCCGAAGTTAATAAATCTTTGCCAAATTTATAAGCCCATACTCCAATATCTAGAGCTGACAGGACTGATGTTTTATTAACCGCTAAATCTTTAATAATATTGGTAATAACTACATCAGAATTCATGGTTTGTTTTGGAAGATCGCCCACCTGAATTAAACTTAATGGCTGAACCAAAAAATAATTATTATCCTTTACTTTATATTTAGCAAAGTAAATTTCATCCCTACTTGCTTTTTTGACAATACAGAATATCGAATCATTCGGAAGAATGTTACAATATTTAAAAGCAATTGCCTCGAAAGTAGGAACTAACAGCACCGGTACTTGAGCCCCAACCGCAATTCCTTTAGCCGCAGACATGCCGATTCTCAATCCGGTAAATGAACCTGGCCCTTCAGAAACGGCAATTACTTTCAATTCACCGACTAGAATTTTATTTGTTAAAAGTAATTGTTCGACACTTGGGACAAGTTTCGCTGAATGAACGTGTTTTCCACTGACATTAATCTCGGAGTATTCATTTTGGTTCAATAATAATGCAGCACTGCAAAGTTCATCAGTCGTCTCGAAAGCTAATAATGGAAATATATCATTCATATTTTCTTATCGAAATTTTTCGCGTGGTTTGAGAATCAATTTCTATATTAATTTCGTAGTAATTTTTATGCAACAATTTCGGAAATAAATCCGCCCATTCGATAAATGTAATTGATGAATCATTTAAATAGTCATAATAACCAATATCATATAACTCATCTATCTTTTTGATTCTATAAAAATCAAAGTGATTGATTTTGTATTTTCCATCATAACTATTTACGATTGCAAAACTCGGACTCGTTACATTATCAATTTCAAAATTTTTGCAAACAGCTTTGATAAAAAAAGTTTTACCACTTCCTAAATTCCCATTTAATGCAACTATATCCCCTTGATTTAGAGTAACTGCAAACTCATTCGCGAAATTGATCGTGTCGCTTTCATTTAAGGATTCTACCGATACTGGGAATGTCATCTCTTTTCCATAGTAATAATTGGTAAAATCATTTCCTCCATGGAAATTCCTCCATGTTGAAAAGTATCCTTATAATAGCTAAGATACTTATGATAGTCTGTAGGATAAACAAAATAGTAATCTTCTTTAGCAAAGATATAGCTGATCATCATATTCTTACGCGGTAATTTGTAATCGGCTGGATTTTTTACAAAAACCGCATGTTTATCGTCAACTTTTAAATTCCGGCCAAATTTAAAGCGAAGATTACTGGAAGCATCTTTATCTCCAAGTACTTTGGCACCTCTTAATGCTCTTATACTTCCATGATCGGTAGTTATAACAATTTTAGCATTCTTCATTTTAGAAATTGTCTGAAAAGTAGCCAACAATGATGAGTGTCTAAACCAACTTGCAGTTAAAGATCTGTAGGCTGATTCATCCGGCGCAATTTCTTTTAAGATATCCGAATCGGAACGACCATGAGCAATCATATCCAGAAAATTTACCACAACTGCCATGAAGTGTGTATTATGATGCGAACTAATATTTTGTTCAAATGCTCTACCAACATCTGGGTCAATAATTTTCATATACTTAAGGTCGTTACGAAGATTTACATGCTTTCTCTTTAACAATAATTGAAGTAATTCTTTTTCATATTTATTTTGGCTTCTTTCGTCATCTCCTTCTTTTGACCAAAGTTCCGGGTAGTGTTGTTCAATTTCAGAAGGAAAGAGCCCGCTGAATAATGCATTACGAGCATAAGGTGTTGCTGTCGGCAATATGGAATAATAGTAATCTGTTTTAATATTGAATAAATTTATTAACTCTCTTTCCATGACTTTCCATTGGTCAAGTCTTAGACAATCAAGCACGAATAAAAATATCGGCCCTTCACTTTCTCTCACCATTGGTATCACTCTATCTTCAATAATACGAGGAGTCATATTTGGTGAATCATCATATTCCAAACTATCAATCCATTTTTTATAATATTTCTCAACATACTTACTGAATTCTTGGTTGCATTCTTTTTTCTGATCGCTGAGTGTCTGGCGTAAATCAACTTCGGGATGTGCATCAAGTTCTAATTCGTAATTAACTAATCGTTTATAAATATCAATCCAAGCAGAATGGTCAGGATTGTTAAGAAGCTGAGTTGAGATTTGGTTAAAATCATTTAAATAATCTCTGGCAACATATTCGCCAGAAATTTTTTGTCGATCAAAAATCTTTTTACATACAAGTAAAATTTGTGAAGGAACTACTGG
Organism: Melioribacteraceae bacterium; assembly: GCA_030584085.1. Classification (NCBI taxonomy): domain Bacteria; kingdom Pseudomonadati; phylum Ignavibacteriota; class Ignavibacteria; order Ignavibacteriales; family Melioribacteraceae; species Melioribacteraceae bacterium. Next base: position 1,302,332 of record CP129490.1, on the reverse strand, counting down.
TTTAATCAAGTAGTCACTAATTTTACTTCCAATAGCATCATGCATCAAACTTTCTTCTTCACTTTTGGTAACCATGACTACAGGTATATGAGAATTAATTTCCTTTATTTCGGATAAAGTTTCAAGTCCACCCATACCGGGCATCATTTCATCAAGAAAAATTAGGTCATAATTTTTTGTATTAACCTCATTAACTGCGTCAGTACCATTAGTAACAGTTTCTACTTCATAGCCTTTCTCGGTTAAAAATAAAACATGTGATCGCAGCAATTCAATCTCATCATCGACCCATAATATTCTTTTGGGTGGCATTATAATCCTTTAGCTATTATTGAATAGAAATATGAACTTCTAATCCAGCTTCATTAGTAGTAGTCGGTGGAATACGAGCTGCACCTTTCGGTTCAACCGAAGTTCTTTTGTAGAATAATGATAGTGTTACTCTAGAACTCATAACATATTTAATTCTTGGTTCAATACTAGTTCTTGTTGTACCGTCTTGAGGTGTTCCTTCTTCGTTAAAGTTATCCATTTCATAAATCACTGTTGAATTTTCACTTGTAGTATAGGAAAGTGAAATTTCAATATCATTTTGAAGAGACAAACCAAATAACGGTATTTCAAATCCGGATTTTGAATAACTAGCCGTAAAAGAAATATCTTTACTAAAACCTTCCGTTATGTTTCTAGTAGTCGTACCCAAATCATAATTTGATGTTGTATTATACTGTACTGAGCCGGTAACGTTCCCGTCAAAAATTTCGGTAAACGTTAAGCTTACACCAACAAGCGGGGCAAAACCATATGTAATTTTTTGTGTTTGGATTTGTTTATTACCATCCGGATCAATTTTCCATCCTTCAGTATACTTTGAAGTATATGCATGTTTTAACTGAACACGTTGAGCAATATCTTTTAAGAATGAAAACTTTTCTAATCCACTCCAAGTGACTGACCAATTTGGTCTAGGAATATATCTAATGAAATCCCCCAATAACGGGATTTTTGATAGCCAAGGGAATGATTCGAATCCTTCAATGAATGCATTACTTAGGTTCTCGCTTCGTCTTTCAGCGTTAGGATTATATAATGAAGCAACTTTTGCAATGTTGTTATCAAAGAAATTAAAGAATAAGAAGTTAGGAATGGATAAAAATGATCTGTCAAGTGTACCGCTCGAATTCAAGTTTGTTATAGTAACCGTTCCGTCTTCATTAGTTTCAAGCGAAGTATTTTTTTGAATTCCCCAACCGACATTCCATTTGACATCTAAAGTAGCACCTTCCCACAAAGGTCTTGAAGTGGAAAAATCAAAATTATTTTTTTGTGAAAAGTTATCACTTAAATTACCATTTGGTGCACGAGGTCCGGCATTAAATGAAAATCCCAGCATATAAGCCCTACTTGGTCCTTTTGAATAATGTTCCGAGAATCCCCAGAAATTATTAAACCCAGTACCCGCACCAGCTAATCCGGTATTCGCAAGAGAAGTAGTCTGAGTAAAGTTGAATCTAATTTGGTCATAATCAACAAGGATATATTTAATTGCGGCTTTTATGTATGAAAAGCCTTTTGAAATTGTTGATGGACCGTCATCAATTTCAGTGCTATCCGATTGAACAGTTTCTTCGTTAGCTCCTTCAATTTCCTTATCAACATCGCGTTCAGTTTCTCGACCTTGTCCTCTTGTTGTTCTCCCACCTCTGCCCTGTTGCTGTGTTGCGCCAGGTCTTGTTGCAGTTGTGGATTTAGATTCCTCACCAAACAATGGCTCCCAAAGTGATTTCCAACGTATGTTTAGTGATGCACCATATCTATTGCTCCAACTAGCGGATCGTCCTATTTCAGCTTGAGTAAAGTTGTTTCGCCAATTATAGCTAACAGAATAATTTAGTGTCAGAGAGAATGCCTTATCAATTCCCCATAATGTCGGGAGTTTTGGTTGAGCCCTTAGATCAAACGACTGCTTGAAGTTAAAATCATCACCGAAGAATGCACCGCCAAAAATATCACTCCATATTTCACTTTCGCTTCTTTCAATTATTATCGGCTGATTTCTACTATCAACACCGATTTCTTTCGTAAGTAGATTTGTTAAGGAAGATTGGAAATCCGCAGAATAGTTTAGGCCCAGATTTAACAATCCACCTTCAGTAAATTGCCAACCGAATCCAAACTTTCTAGTTGTAGTAAAGTCTCGTTGAATATTGGGTTTGGCACTATCCGTTCTTGTTAAATTAAACGAATAGTTTCTTGAAGCTGTAAATGCCGCGTCAAATTTTGTAGGACTGAAAAACACTTTCACATCTTTATAATCATCAAACAAACCAATAAAATCACCAATAATCGGAATATCAACCGGCTTGAAGTAATTCTCTTTGCTGAAATTCAAATTATAATTCATGTTAGCATTCCAAACCCATTTTTCATTTCGTTCAGTAGTAGGGTTTCTGCTTTGAGTAATATTATAATTGAACCCAAGAGTGATGTTATTAATTGTTTCTTTTATATACCAAGCGTCCGTTGGCAGAACAATTTTAACACCATTTAGTGACCAAGTGTCGGTAGTGCTTAGTGTTTGAGTTTCAAATTTGAGTCGATCAGCCTCAACTTGAGCATCTTTATCGCTTAGTCCATTTTCGATCATTCTGATTCGTAACTTTTCAGCAGCTTGATCAACATTGACATCAGTTCCGGGTAAGTACAACGGTTTTGAAATTGACTCTCTTCTCGAATAATTTAGACGAAGATTACTTCCTTGTAAGTTTACCGGGATTAGTTTTAATAAGTCGAAATTTATATTGATACCCCAACTTCTTTCATCAATACGCTTACCAAAACGTTCGGATAAACGATGGAAATATGGATCTGTTTGTGAAGTGTTAACATCAACATTTAATAAATCAGCAAACTTAACACTTGCCGAAGCCGTGTAAGCCCACCCGGGTGTATCTTCAGCATCTAGGACACGAAGTTCGTTAACCCATACACTTCCGGAAACAGGTTCACCAAAATTATTCGGTCGAGTTGAGTCCGGAGCCAATTTCGGATTTTGAATCCCAATAATAAAATAAGAAACTCTCGTTAATGTAGGTTCGCCTTTAACTGCATAAGATGCACCGGTACCATCAGCTAAGAATACTCTATAAACTTCATTTATTACTTCACGCTGTTCTTTGATAGCGGTTAACTCAGAGAAAATCATACTGACTTCGTTCCAACCTTTTCTCACAGGTTGACGGTACTCATAATAATTGGAGGTATCACTACCGAATCTAAAATAAATTTCAGCACCATAAGTTCTTTCATCCTCGTAATATGAAACAGAACCGCGTCCTGTGTACATATCACCGTGTAGAAACATTTTTAATTCGCGATAATTAAAGAGATCAAGCGGTTTGTAAAGATATTTTACAATCTCGCGTCTATCACCGTCTTCTAAATTTGTTAGAATTAAATTTAGTGATTGCTCATTTTTGAATACTTCTTCGTCAGGCTTACTTCTATCTCTCTCTCTTTGTACGCCGGGAGGAGAATTATATTCCGGATTATCCTCAATATTGATTGTTGTAACTTTCAATACTTCGTCATCTTCTGTTACTTTAGGTGGATTAAGAACCTTCCTCCATTGATTACCCACAAGATTCATTTCTGCAAATCTTAAATGAATAGGTTCATCAACATTCGAGATCCAAAGTCGAATTGTTTCAACAAGCGTTAACGAAGGATTTCCAATAGCATCCGTGAAATCTTTTAAAGGAATTCTAAATAAGTACCAGCCTTTATTATCACCACCGCCCTGAATAAATTGATTATTCTCTCTCAATGTATCCAAAGGAATAGTATAACGGAAATAACTATTTATTCTATCGAGAGTTAAGTTTCTGTTAAGATCTTCAGTATCAGGTAGGCGCCCAACATCCGTTAATGCTGCGTTTCCTTCCGTACCATTAATAAATCTATAATCACCGGAACCTTGACTATATGCAAAATTATCTCTATTTGGATCAGGATTTGTTACAGGGTCATAACCGGGTTCTTCTGAATCGAACAAACCGTCAATACCTGTATCTTCTCCTTCATCAACTAAATCGTTTTGATTTTTATCTTCTGTGTCAAGTTCGCCATTTGGTATAACATCTTCACTTATCTGTCCAAGGTCAATATTAAGCATAGCATCTTCAGGAGCTGATCTTAGCTGCATCCAAAATTCGATAAATTCAATATTCTCTTCCACCAAATTGCTTGCAGTCGATGAAAGAGGTTTCATCATTCCACCCCAATTTAGAAAAGGATTATCAATTGTTGGATTGAGAGAATTATATCTTCCTCTTTCGAAAGGATCATAGACAAAATCTAATACCGTAATTGTTTGGTTGTCTCTCGCAGCTTGTCTCTCCGGCCATATATCGTTTACATTATCTATGGCTGGGATTAAATTGAACCAATATGAAAATGCTTTATAATCCATTAGTTCAATTGGTGAGCTTTCAGGTGAATGTAACGGAACTCTATTAGGAACCGAAAGATCTCGCCATTGTCCGTAGGTGTTACCTATTGGAATAATCCGTTTTGATCCCTCAAAATCGTCAATGTAAGCAATACTTTTATCTTGATCACTTGCGATAGTACTTTTCTTAGTATTTGGATCGGGACTCATGTATGCATATTCACCACTTAAAGTTATACTTGACATTTCGCTTGTTGATATTACATTGTCAAGTAAGTCTGTAACAAAAGGAAGATCCAATTTAGTTTTCATATCAACACCGTAAATAGTGTTGTTCAATGGTTCTTCACCGATCCTAACTTTATCACTAAGTGTTTGTTGATTCAAATTCAAGAAAGAGAAACCGATGTGCGAATCTTTATCGAATTGATAAATACCGCGCAACCCGAGTAGAGTTTTTGAAGCTAATTGGAAAAGATCGTTTTGTTCAAATGTAATTCTTAGATCAGCACCGGGATTTAATGCATCGTTATTTAAAATAGTAACTTGCCCAATATTATAATCAACTGTGTAATCCGTTCCGCGATTTAATTTTCGTCCGCCTAGATAAACTTCAACCGAGTTCTCCACAACATTAAAACCGATATTAAATGTTGATGATGAAGCGGCTGAATAAACTCCGGTAAGTAAGAATTTATCTTTCGATTTTTCTTGTTGCGCAAATGTTGTTGATAAATCATATACTTCTTGGAATTTTCTTTCTTCGGGTAATTCCGGTGGATATTGTTCACCAAAAGGTTGAAGAACGGGGAAAATTATTTCACCGGTTTGCGCATTAATTGTTAGACCCGACTTAAAATCAAATGCACCGTCGGGTTGATCACTTGTACCATCCGCGTTTGTTTTGTCTAATCCGAAAGCTTGTATATAAGGTAAACCTTGGTAATCACTTTTGGGGTCACCAGTAGGTTCTTGATACTTGATTTGGAATTCAAACCCTTCTTGTTTTACATCACGCCCACCGATTGGATATATATTTTTTAGCATTAATTTCCAAGCGGTTGCATAATCTCCATCCGGTTTCAGATTAGCAGGCTTAACAAGTTTAAGGACCATTGTTACCGATGTGTCTTGTAGATTAGAATTATTCAAAAATTCACCGAAGTAAAGATCGTTATCAGGTCCGGGTTGGCCTTCTCTTCTATAGGCAACAGCAATCGCATCTTCCTTCTGAACTTGTGATCTAAAGCTTATATAACCTGTCTTGGGATGAAGTATATAATCTATATCAGGTTCCAGTTTTACGAATCGACCGCCGATTACGGTAAGACCTGGTTGAGAATCTTCATTGCCTCTGAATTCATCGCCATAAGATTCTCCCGCATTAATTGCAGGTAAATTAATGAAGGCATTTGCTCTTCGTTCTTTACTTTTATCAACTATGGCATTTGTAGTTTTCCAAACTTCAATATCCTTTACTTCATATTCATTTAGAACTATGGGTGTACTTTCACCATAGTATTTATTAAAAATATCTAAGGCAGGATCGGTATCAGCATAAACTTCATCTAAGAAATAGTGATTGGTAGAGTATTCATAAAGTCGTTTTTCAAATTCTTGCTTTTCAGAACCACCGGAAATTGAAACCTCTTGTACCTCTCCCTTCTTTTGAGAAGCTAAAGCCGTTAAACTAAAAGGCCCAAATTTAAATAAAGCTTTAACACCGAAGAGCGCTTCACTACCTCCAACCAGCGGTGCAGTTTGGAGAGATACGTTTCCGGCTTCTATACTCTGCACAATTTCGTCTTCATAACCTGTGTACTTAATCTTTAATTGATTTTCATATTCAAATGTACGTTCAGTATTCCAGTCCGCTGAGATTGTTAATTTATCACCAATAGTACCGGCAACGTTAATTTGCACTTGTTGTTTAAAGTCCGGTTCATTTCTGGTATTTCCCAGAGCTGAAGCAGTCACACCTTCTGTTGTTTCACTGCGCCAAGCACCTTTTATATCAACGGCACCGCTAATTCTCAAACTGATTTTTGGCGGACCGAAGATACTTAAGAATGAAGTACTCGGTAATGGAATTTCAATATTTGTGATATCCGCAAACAAATCAGACAATCCCCGTTTGCCATCATCAAATTCATAAGCATAACCAAGCTTAGCCCAACTTTCGTTTTCCAAAGCACTTATTCGGAGTGCTATATATTCCGAGATAGGCATTTTCATGAATAATTTTTGTTTACCAGTTGGAGTTCTTTCCTTTATAAGAACAAACTGTCCTGTCGAATCGAGTTCAACAGTTCTCTCCATAAATGTTGTTGCCGGGTAAGCAAAAAATTTCGATTTTCTTGGTTGGGTTACCGAATAAGTATACTTCGGTTGCAATGTATAATTAAAATGACGCAACCGAGCTGATGAATCCATCGATAAAGAGTCAAGTTTAACTGTATCTAACAAAGCTGTTGAATCGGAAGGAGAAAGATTTAATGTGTCTGCAAGATTAAGTGTGTCTGAAATTTGTTGAGGGACTGATAAATTTAAGGAATCAGAAATATTTTCAACAATATTAGAATCCGGGTTCAAGTTTTGAGAAACTTGTGTAAAGGAAGTATCACTTCTTAGAAGAGAAGAATCTGCAGGAGAGATTTGGAAATCGAATCTTTGTTCAAGAAAAGGAAAGTTTAAAGACTTCCCCTTACTTTCGGAAAAGATTGAAAAAACTGAAATAACTCCTAAAACAAAAATAGGAATCAATAACTTTTTGATTCCAATCGACGAAAAATATTTTAGATACTGTAGAATATGTGACCTATCTAAATTTAATAGTAGTTATAGTAGAGTTTTTTCTATCCTTCCTCCAACTTTGTTTCAAAAGTTACGATGAAAAATTATTGATTTCGCTCCATAAATTCAATTTATTTTTTTGAGGAGATCAATTTAGGGATGTCTTTCAAATTAAATCATTCAAGTGAGTTTTTTGAGAGATGACTTCGACTATTTTACTCTTATCAATAATGACAGCACTCAATGTATTCCCAACACAAGCTCCCGTATCAATATATAATGCGTTGGCAGTTTCGTCATAAACAATCTCTTTTTGTTTAGTGTGACCAACGACTTGTATCTTTCCAAGATCAAGCAGCTGGTCGCGTGTCCACAAAACTCCATTATCATTTCGAAAATCTTTGTAAATAAATGGTTCGAGTACTGATAAATCTTCTTTGTAGTTAGATGGTAAATAAGTTCTATAACCTTCAGAAATCCCAGCATGGGAGACAAAACAATCTTCTAAATTATAAAATAACGGTGCCGATTTAATTGCATCGATATGATGGAATAGAGCTTCTTCGTGTTGTTCGTATGATTCGAGAGTAGCTTCATTTCCGTTATAAATCCAAGACCTGGCAAAAACACTTGACGGATCTTTGAAGAAGTGATAAAACATATAATCATGATTGCCTGGTGTAAAAAGTATTTTTTCATTTAGAATAAATTCAATAACATCGTAACTGTTATTTCCTCGGTCAACCAGATCGCCGACAGAATAAATCGGGATTTTACTATACTTTGAGCGAATCAAATTAAAAAGTTCAACAAGTGTATAGTAACATCCATGAATATCACCAATGACAGCAACCATTATATGTTATAAGTCTCCTTGGCAAATTGTTTCAATTCATCTTTAAAAGCCGGATGAGCGATTTCAATAAGCGCTGCAGCTCTTTCTTGTACTGTTTTGCCGTAAAGATTGACCGCTCCATATTCCGTAACAACATAATGCACATCACCTCGAGACGTTACAACACCTGCTCCCGGTTTTAGGGTTGGAACTATTCTACTAATTTGGCCATGCTTAGCGGAAGATGGAAGTGCAATTATAGGCTTTCCACCTTCACTTCTTGAAGCACCTCGGATAAAATCAACCTGGCCGCCTATTCCGCTGTAAAATTTTGTGCCGATTGAATCCGAACAAACTTGACCGGTTAAGTCAACTTCAATTGCGGAATTTATTGCGACCATCTTACTATTCTGTGCAACAATAAAAGGATCATTAACATATTCCTGAGGATGAAATTCAAAAATTGGGTTATTATCAATAAAATTATATGATCTTCGTGTACCTAACACGAAACCAGCTATAATTTTTCCCGGATGAAGGGTTTTCTTTTCACCATTTACAATTCCCATTTCAACAAGATCAATTAATCCATCGGAAAACATTTCGGTATGAATGCCAAGATCATTTTTATCTTTTAGATAATGCATGACCGCATCGGGAATAGCACCGATACCCATCTGTAAAGTCGAACCATCTTCAATTAATTCAGCAATGTGGCTTCCGATATGGTTATAAACTTCAATTTCCTCTTTGGTGGCATTAGGATCAACTTGCGGTAATTCCATCAATGGTTCACTGTATTCAACTATATAATCTATTTTGTTTATATGGATGAAACTATTCCCTAATCCCCGTGGCATTTTATCATTTATCTGAGCAATAACTGTTTTAGATTTTTCTGCCGGAGTTTTGATATTACCTACATCGATTCCGTAACTGCAAAAACCGTGTTCATCGGGCGGTGACACATTTATCATTGCAACATCAGCTTTAAGTAATCCTCTCTTAAAGAGCATTGTAACTTCCGAAAGGAAAATTGGAATAAACTGGGCACGTCCTTCATTTATAGCTTTTCTTGTATTTCCTCCCATGAAGAAAGCTTTGTGAAGAAAATGTTTTTCCATCCCCGGTTGAACATAAGGTAGATCACCAACGATAAGGATGTGATAAATATTAACGTCTTCAAGCTCATCTTTTCTTCTAACCATAGCGCGAATTAATTCCATCGGTGCAGCGCATCCTGGTTGAATAACAACTTTATCACCTGAATTAATAACCTTTACAGCTTCATCAGCAGTAACAACTTTTGAATTATATTTTGCTAACCATGCAGGGCTATTCGTTTTTGTTATTTTTGTTTCTTCGGTAGTCATAATAATTTTAGTCATTTAGTTCGTTGAAAAAAAATGTAATCTTCTATATTCGAGCCCAAATGTTTCCGCTAAGGTTTCATTTGAACAATAACCGTTAAAAGTACAGACACCTTTCGCTAAACCGTTATCACTTAGTAAAGCATTCGTTAGTCCGTTATCGGCAATTTTTAATATATAATCTAATGATGCGTTAGTAAGTCCGTAACTAGCCGTTCTTGAAACAAGAGCCGGCATATTAGGCACGCAATAATGAATAACATCGTGCTCAACAAAAGTTGGATCAGAAATTGTTGTTGGCCGACTAGTCTCAACTACACCGCCTTGATCGATAGATACATCCACAATAACAGCACCTTTTTTCATTGTCTTAACCATTTCTTCGGTAATGAGATGAGGAACCTTTTCACCTTTAATAAGAACCGCACCGATGAATAAATCTGCGAACTTACATCCTCTTGCAATAGTATATGGATTTGCAACAACGGTTGTAATTCGTTTTGATAATCGAATTTCCATTTTACGAAGGCGACTTAAATCTTTATCCAAAACAATAACTTGCGCACCTCTTGAAAGCGCGGCACGAGCGGCTGTGAAACCGACAACACCGGCACCCAGGATTACAACAGCGGCAGGAGCAACGCCGGTTATTCCACCCATTAAAATTCCTCTGCTGCTTGGGATATCACTTGCAAAATATCTCTCACCTACTTGAATTGCGAGTTGTCCGGCAATTTCACTCATTGATTCTAATACAGGCAGTTCATTATTTTTTTCGATCAGTTCATATCCAATCGCAGTAATTTTCTTTTTGCACAATTGTTCGATTATTTTCTTTTTACCGACAGCCAAATGCAGAAAAGAAAAAATTATTTGATCTTCTTGAAGTAAATCAGCTTCTGCTTCAGCAAGAGGTGCAATTTTGGCAATCAATTCCGCACGTTGATAAACTTCTTCAACCGAATAGACAATGTTTGCACCTACTTCCCGGTATTCTTCATCGGGGAAATGACTGTCAAGTCCGGCATTTGTTTGAATAAATACCGTGTGTCCGGCTTTAACTAAAGCATCAACTCCGGCTGGAGCTAAAGCAACTCTCTTTTCTTCAAGTATGGTCTCTTTTGGTATGCCTATTCTCATAGTATTTGATAATTTTTTTATAAAATAATAAAGTAAAAAATACTTATAAATCCTCTTAAAAACAAAATGACAGGCAATGTTAGATCGGTGTTTTTGGTGTTTTACCGGAAAGTACCCGTATCACATTTTCTGCACAAAGCTGAGCCATCTTTGTGCGTGTTTCGATTGTGGCACTTCCTAGATGCGGTAATAGAACCGCATTTGACAATTTCAGCAAGTCCTGATCAAGATTGGGCTCGTTTTCATATACATCGAATCCAGCCGAATGAATTTTACCTTTCTTTAATAATTGAATAAGATACTTTTCATCAACCACTTCACCTCTAGCAATATTTATTAGAATTGCATTCGGTTTTAAAAGTGAAAGATGTTCTTTATCCAATAAGTGATAAGTTTCGTTGGTTGAAGGAATTTGAATAGAAATAATATCCGAATCATTCATTAATTTTTTGAGACTAACTTTCTTAGCACCGACATCTTTTTCTAAATCGTACTTGCTTGAGCGATTATAGTAAATAATTTTTGTATCGAAAGCTTTGAATCTTTTTGCAACGGCTTGCCCAATTCTTCCCGCACCGATAATACCAATAGTTTTGCCGCTCATTTCAAGTCCCAGCAAAAGGTTAGGCGCCCAACCTTTGAATTTCTTCTTCATTACAAAATCATGTCCTTCAATCGCTCTTCGTGAACATGCGAGTGCAAGAGTTAAAGCTATATCTGCGGTGGCGTTTGTTAGAATATCCGGTGTGTTTGTAACGATTATATTTTTCTGCTTTGCATAATTAATATCAATATTATTATAGCCGGCAGCATAGTTAGCAATTATTTTACACTTTTTTAAGTTGTCAATTATCTCCGAATCTATTTTATCAGTCAATAAAGAAATAACAGCACCAGCATTACGAGCATATTTGATAAGTTCTTTTTTTGTGATTGGTTTATCCTTCTTGAAGGTTACAACAGTGTGACCATTTTCACGTAATGTCTTTTCCACATTACCGGGTAAACTTCTTGTTATAAATACTTTCATCTTATCCGAATAAAAATTTTACAATAAATAAAGCGCCAAGTATACCAGCAAGATCGGCTAATAATCCCGCTGTCAGTGCGTATCGAGTTCGGCTTATATTCACAGCACCAAAATAAACAGCAATTACATAAAATGTCGTTTCGGTACTTCCCATAATTGTTGAAACTAAAACACCAATAAACGAATCGGCACCGTGAACTGAAATAATTTCAGCCATTATTCCAAGCGCACCGCTTCCCGAAAGCGGACGCATAAAAGCCATAGGAAGAGCTTCAGCCGGCATTCCGATTAAATCCGTAGCCGGGGTGACTAAAGCAATTAAATATTCCATTGCACCACCAGCACGGAATATCCCAATCGCGACAAGCATTGCAACTAAATAAGGTATTATTCTAACCGCAATTTGAAATCCTTCCTTAGCACCTTCAACAAATGATTCATAAATCTTTACTTTTTTAAAAATACCATAGGTGACAAATAATAATATTATAAACGGTATCGCCAAGGTTGAAACTATTTGTATTATCGATTTGAATACATCCGCTTCAATGTTGTTTAATATCGATGTCAACAAACCGGTAATTGAAATAAGTACAGCCAGTAAAATTATTAGTGATACGAAAATTATTGGTTTGCGTTTTTCGACTAACCATTGCTTAAACACAATATTCTTTTGCGAGAATGTTTCAAATATTTTTGCTGATGTGATGCCAACAATAGTTGCACACAACGCACCGAAAAAAGATGTCCCTATAATTATTGTCGGATCGCTGCTTCCTGCTGCAGCACGAACTGCAATTGCAGTCGCGGGTATTAAAGTTAATCCGGCAGTATTTACCGCAAGAAACATACACATTGCGTTTGTCGCTGTTCCTTTGTTTTCATTCAACTCATCAAGTTGCTCCATTGCTTTTAGACCAAAAGGTGTTGCTGCATTTCCGAGTCCCAACATATTTGCCGAAAGATTCATAATAATTGAACCAATGGCCGGATGATCATGAGGAACAGTGGGGAACAAAAATCGGGTTATTGGTTTAACTGCTTTCGCAATTATATTAATAAGTCCGGCTTCTTCCGCAATTTTCATAATACCAAGCCAAAGTGCCATAATTCCGATTAATCCCAATGCAATGTTTACGGCTGTTGAAGCATAATCCAAAGTTGAATTTGTAACTTCTTTCATATGGATGAAAGAGACTGTTTCAAATTCAACGCTACCACTTTTTCTTTTTGAGGAAATTGAATTAGTAATTTCTAAAGTACCTAGTAAATCATCAGACTTACCGACAGCGGCTGCCATTGTCTGCCAAATCTCCGGAGATGATTCATTTACTCTTAAAAACAGTGAATAACTACCTTTCTTTTCGTTATAGCTTAATTGTATAGAATGACTTATTGTATCATTCAACGAAGTGTTATAGAATTCATTAAAAGTATTGTGTGGAATTTTAAGCTGTGCTTTTTGTTGTTGAGAATGTGATTCGGATAATTCATCTAAAAATATTTCAACCGGAATGGAGTTGCCGTTCTGATATTTATTTTTCGATTCGTCAATTATATCTGTTGTTAATGCAGTTGCTATCCCGAGAAATAATAAAGCGAGCCAGATATAATTTAGCATATGTGAGTTCTTAAATTATGTTTTGTAAATTGCATCTAAGTTAAAAAATCTTTTTTCAAAAAGCATGATATTATAATTCAAGTTTGGTGTTCAAATTTTTGTTTAGAAAATATTTTTAAAAGGATTTCAAATGAAAATCGGGTTGTTACAATACTCTCCTGAGTGGGAAAATGTTGAAGCTAATATTTCAACAATAGAATCGCTCATTTCTAAAAATATTTCTGACGAAGATATAATTGCATTCCCCGAAATGACATTGACCGGTTTTACAATGAATTCAAAAAAGTTTGCTGAAGAAATTGATGGAACCGGGACAAAATATTTTATCTCACTTTCGCAACGATTGAAAAAACATCTCTTTGCAGGAATTATCGAAAAAGACGATAAAAATATTTACAACTCACTCGTACATTTCGACAGCAACGGATTAATTCGTGCACGTTATCGAAAAATTCACCCATTTAGTTACGCGAAAGAAGACGAATCTTATAGTGCCGGAAAAGAATTAGTGACTACAAATATCGAGAAAATGAAAATCGGTTTAACAATTTGCTATGATTTACGCTTTCCCGAGTTGTACAGATTTTATGGAAAAGATAGAGCTGAAATAATGATAAACATTGCAAATTGGCCTGTTACTAGAATTGAACATTGGAAACATTTATTAAAATCCAGAGCGATTGAAAACCAGTGCTTTATTATTGGAGTAAACAGAATCGGGAATGATCCATTTAACGAATACAACGGCTCTAGTGCAATCTTCGATCCGATGGGTGAGGAAGTTTTGATGTGTGATAATGAGGAAGGTCTTTTCAGCACAGAGATTGATTTGAGCAAAGTTGAAGAAGTAAGAAACAAGCTTCCGTTTTTGGAGGATATTAAACTTATTTAAAATCCTAAATCCAAATCACTAATTTCTAAACAATATCTAAATTCGAAAATTGAATGACAAAAACAACTACAAACCATTTAGAATTTTGCATATAGTATTTTTGATTTGTTTAGCATTTCGAAATTAGAATTTAAGATTTGCTTCTCAATTATTTATCATTTTTTGTAATCAGCCTAATTCCATTTCGAAAAGTTAAGTAGTACCAAATCCATTCTGTCATAACGCGGTAGCGTTTTCTGAAGTTGACCAAAAACGCAATGTGAACCAATGCCCAAACCAACCAGGCGAAGAATCCGGAAATTTTAAAGTTGCCAATTTGCAAAACTGCTTTTGCCCTACCGATAGTTGCAAGATTCCCTTTGTCGAAATACTTAAACGGTTTTCTAAATTCCTTTTGTAAATTTTTCTTTAAAATTTTAGCTACATATCTCCCTTGCTGCATCGCTACAGGTGCAACTCCGGGAAGTGGCTTTCCATTTTCAATGAACAAAGCCGCATCACCAATAACGAAAATATTCGGATCATCTTTTAACGAGCAATCCTGATCAACTATTACTCTACCGCTTTTATCCAACTCTGTTTCCAGATTTTCAAGAATCGGAGAAACTTTATTGCCGGCTGCCCAAATTACATTGGATGCTTCAATAAATTCACTTCCGACAAGAACACCATTTTCATTAATCTCTTTAACAAATGAATTAAGTCGAACTTCCACACCCAGTTTTTCTAAAGTTTGTTTTGCTTTATCATTTAATGGTTGATCAAACGTTTGTAGTATTTTATCTGCACCTTCAACAAGAATAATTTTTGTATCGGCAGTATTTATATTTCTAAAATCTTTTAGAAGAGTTTCTTTTGAAATTTCAGCAATGGCGCCGGCAACTTCAACTCCGGTGGGTCCGCCGCCTACTATAACGAAAGTCATTTCCTTTCGTTTTTCATTTTCGGTTTTAGCTAATTCAGCTTTCTCAAAAGCTAACAACATTCTTTCCCGAATATTTAATGCATCTGAAATTGTTTTAAGACCGGGCGCATAATTTTCCCACTGATCGTTTCCGAAGTATGAATGTTTATTTCCAATTGCAACAACTAAGAAATCATATTCGTATTGATCATCTTTAGTGATAACTTTCTTTTTAGCTCGGTCAATATTTATTACTTCACCAAGTATCACTTCTACGTTTTTACTGTTGGAAAATTCCGATCTAATGGGGACTGCAATATCACCAGGTGAAAGTGCTGCTGCAGCCACTTGGTAAAGCAATGGTTGAAAAAGATGATGATTAGATTTGTCGATTATTTTTATTTGGTAATCGGTGTTTTTTAATTTCTTTGCCAGAGTTATTCCACCAAATCCACCACCAATAATTACTATTTTTTTATTGTTCATAGGAATCTCAAATTATTCACATGCACAAATATACTAAACATAGATATTTTGTCTGAATATTATAATAGGAAGGTTTTATTAAATGGCTGCATGGTTTAATTGTCACATGGCTGGAATAAACTTATCAAAAACGATGTAACAATTAGACAATTAAACAATCAAAAATGCTCATACACCGAACAATTTTTTTATTTCATCGTCGTGAATTTCTTCTTGGATCTCTGATTCACTTCTACCAGTTTTCTCGTTACTAATTTGGTTAAGAAATTCTTCGGATTTTATAACTGTGCAACTGCAGACTTTAGCAAACTCCGAAAGTGGTCGATCCGATGTGACAACAACTAATTTTTTAGAATTCTTTGAGCTTTCGATTTGATCTCGAATTTTTTCATCCGCTGTTTTATTATCCGAGTAAATGATTTTCGCTTTGGATGATTTTACAATATCTTTTTGAAACCCATCGAAATGAAGTGAAACTTTTACTTTCTTTTTTGCAAAGTATCGATCAATAAGCGGAATTAGTTTTTCACGCGAAAGCTGCGGTTCAATTTGTTGAAGTTGTTTTAGTTCTCGATCTTTCCCGATAATATTATTTCCGTCCAAAATGTAATGTTGCATTATCTACCCGAGAAAATATCTCTGCTCTTAGTAACTTTTATATCTCTTAGTTCCGGAGCTTTCATTCTAATTTCAAATCTGAATCCACTGTAAGTTCCTATAGGATTCCATGTAAAATTCATTTCCCAACAATCTAGATCACGATAGATAGTTATCTGCGGAGCAGTGACTTCATGTTCTTGGAAATCATAATTACCTCTAAAAGTAAGCTTCCAAGCTTGTGACAAACTTAAGCTCAAACTGGCACCAATTGTCGAACGAATGGTTGATGCATCGGGTGTCGGCTTATTGAGACTGAAATTGTAATTAAGATTAAGATTCCAAGGAATTGAAAAATCAGAAGGGACTTCATCATATAAACCAATATAATCCGTTTTATTAAATGCCGAGTAATCACTTTCTTCTTCAACACCAAATCCACTTTGTCTAGATTCACCGGATATTTTATCGCCGCTTATGTTTGTAGAAATCGAGAGATTTAAACCCGTCATTCTAAAAAGACCTTTTCCTTTGTTAACTAAGAATTCATTTATTTGTTTGCCGTTACGGAAATCATAAAATGTATAAGAAGATGAACCGCTGAAGTTAAGATACTCACCAATTTGTGTTCTATAACTTAATCTCAATGGAGAAAGCTTAAGACTATCCGCAGCCAAATTATAACCAACATTTGCTGTTAAATTTAACAACTGAATCTTTTCTTGTTTTGAGGTTGTGTCGGTTGGATTCTTTAATGTCTTGATCTCGAAAAGATTACCGATCGAAAGGTTTAAAGATTTTTGTTCACCCGAACCAGCACCGCCAAATACTTCTCGCGCGTATTGATCATATCTAACAATATTGCCATTAACATCGACAAATTCGTTAAAATAACCGTACTTCTCTTCGCTAAAATCCGGACGATAGTTGAAGGATAAAGTTGGTGTAATTGTGTGTCTAAGCGCTTCAATACCAAAAGTGCCGATGTTAAACATGCCATAAATTTTTGTTTGTGTCGAAAGTGAAACATCGAATGTTCTAACAGCATTTATTTGTTTAATATCTCTTTCCTGTTCAACATAATTTGTATCGACAACATTGCCTGTTGAATCTGTTTCAAACTCGGGGACTAATACTCTTTCAATCTTTTTGTTATACCACTTTTCAGAATAATTAATCGATGGAGTAAAACTAAAATATCCAACCTTTGGTGAAGCTTTTACCGATGCATTATGTTGAACGCCGGCTCTGATATTTAATTGCCCGTCAACTTTGTTGCGTTGATTCTTAAGTTGCCCGGAATAATTTATTCCTATCATCTCATACCAACTTTGATCTCGTGAAGTTGAATACTTTGATTGAAATGGATAAAGAATGGGAACATTAAAGCTGATACTTGGTAAAGTTTCATAAATATTGCCGGATTCCAAATTTTGTCTGCGATTATAATTTACTGTTAAACTTGTTCCGTTATCCCAGCGTTTATTCAATGTTGCGTTCGAAATGATATCACGTTGTAAAAGATCATTATAGCTTACACTATTATTTGTAAGGAATGTTGAAGACTGAAATTGAAGATTAACATCCAACCTAGTGTTCGGATCAAATTGTTGATTATGAAAAAGTGATAAGTTCCAATCTATTTGTTCGGATCGATTAGGATCATTTTTATCGCCGATCAGAATATTAGAATAACCAGCATTAATATTCCCGCTGAAATCATAACGTTTAGCGTAGCGATAACGTCCGCGTGTTCCCCATCCGCCTCTTGTATAATAATCTCCCGTAACCGCCAAATCCATATAATCACTAATTGCCCAGAAGTAACCAAAATTTCTGAAGTACCAGCCTCGTTGACCTATTTGACCATAGCTCGGAGCTATTATACCCGAACGTCTTCCACTTTCAGCGGGAAATACAGCAAAGGGAATTGGAACAGGAACCGGAACACCACCGATGTACATGAATATCCAACGAGCAATAACTTTATCTTTATGAATTATTTTCATCTGTTTTGCAGTAAAGTACGTAACCGGATCGTCACCTCCGCAAGTTGTATATATTCCATCTTCAATAAAGTAAACGTCTTTATCAACTTTTTTTACTCGCTGACCGCTGTAAGAAGAACCTTCCATCTCATTTTTTGCTAGTGATATATAACCGCGTTGCGTCTTGAAATTATATTTTATACTTGTTCCTTGATATGTTTCGCCATCTTCGGTCAACTCGGGTGTTTGAATTAATTTTTGTCCCGTTGTATCAGATGTATCGGCGACACCAAATGCTTCTAATTCATTAGTTGGGAAATCGACAAAAATCATTCCCGACTTTAAATCGGTTTTTTTGTATTTAAGCTGACCACTTCCATACACGTTCATTTTTTTATTTTTTACATCAAAGGTAAGAGAATCTGATGCTATTGTGGTTACAACATCATCCACATCTGTTCTATTGGAAGCTTGTTGAATTGAATCAACTTTGTTTGTATCGATAATTGAAAGTGAGTCGGTAAAAGTGAATTGGGTTGTGTCTTGAATATTTACCTGAGCAGATAAACTAATGCAAGCTGTCAGCAAAATTACAAATATAATTAGCTTCATTTTCATCTGCGGATTTCATGGTTATTATTAAGATTTATAAAAAACTAATGCAGAAGCTCCTTTTATTCCGGCTTCATTTTTTAGCTTAGCCGGTTTTACAATTATACGCGGGCTAATTGGTTTCATTACTCGTTGTTTGATAGTAGCTTCAACTGTATCGAATAAAATTCTTCCAAAACCAGCAACTCCGCCGCCGATAATAACTTTAGGGATATCCAGCACATTAATAATGGAAGCCAAAGCAGCACCAAGTTTTTGAGCAAGGTCAACAATTATCATCTCGGCATACGAATCATTTAACAAGTAAGCATCATGAATTAATTTCGGATTAAGTTCATTGCCTTCACTTATCAATTGATGGAGTTTAGAATCCTTGTGATTGGGAAGTTCTTTTTTGACTTGTTCAATTAAATAATTATTACCCGCATAAGTTTCTATACATCCGCGTGAACCGCACTTACATTGTTTACCTTTTTCGTTAATTGAAACATGACCAATTTCACCGGCACCACCTGATTCACCTCGATATATTTTGCGATTAATAATAATACCGCCACCAACTCCCGTTCCAAGCGTAATCATAATAAAATTTTTATACTTTTTACCCGAACCAAATATCATCTCACCAATTGCTGCTGCATTTGCGTCATTTTCAACAAAAACTTTTTTCTTAAACTCTGTTTTAAGAATACTGCCTAAAGAAATTCTTTCCCAACCGGGAAAGTTTGGCGGATTTTCAACTGTGCCTTTTTTCTTTGTAACTACACCGGGAGTTCCGATTCCTATCCCAATTATTTTGTGTTTCGAATCATTTAGTTTAGCAATACCTTTAATTATTTGATCGATTACCGCTTGAGGTCCTTTAGCGGCATTTGTTTCGAGAGAAAATTTGTTTTTAATTTTTCCTAGCTCGTTAACTAATCCAAATTTTATAGAAGTTCCCCCAAGATCAACCCCAATTGCATAACGTTGCGTGCCCATTTTATATTTTCCTAATTAAACTCGTGACTAATTTTTATTTCATCCGGATACTCAATCTTTCCAACCGGAGTTCCGAGTACCGGTTTTGCAAAAAGTGATATTCGTGATCTTGACCCGTCTTTGCCGCCAATCGCTAAAACAAAATTTGCGAGTTCTTCAAAACTTTTGTCCTTAAAAAACTTTATAAGATCAACTTCAACAGCGATTGGGATAATTCTATTCTCACCAACACCGGGGACAACAAGAGGATTTTCAATATTCCCTGAAAGAACTTGCTTGTCATCCAATTGAACTCGAAATGGGAAAGATTCGAGAGTAATATTCGTTGCCGGGAATCCACCGCTTCGATCATTAGGGTTATTAGCTTCGACATTAATTATAAAACTAAATGGAAGTTCCCCTTTTATAAATGCTCCGGTTAATTTAACATAATCCATCGCTGCAAAATCATCGAGATCCTCTTTCCCTTCCAAAGCAACATTAGCAACTCTAAAATTGTTGTAAGAATCTACTTTGAATTTTAGCCGGGTTAAATTTGTAACGGTTTCATAAACTCCGCATGAGACAATAAATAAAGTTATGAATGAAACAATAATCAGATTGCGATTTAGCTTCATAATATTCTTGACTCCTCAATTTTCTTGATAATTTCGTCGGCAACTTTTAGAGCTTTCAAACCATCACTTCCGCTGACAACAGGTTTTGTTTTTGTGGTAATCGCATTTACAAAAAGTTCAAGTTCATGTTTCAGTGCATTAACTTGTATTATTTCCGGTTGTTCATAAACGACAAATTTCTTTTTATCACCAACTCCCATTTCGCCAAATGATAAGAAATGATTTTCATCCATTTCTTTTTGATTTATCAATCTATAAACTTCTGCTACACCTGTAATAAAATCCAAGGCAATGTATCCGCTTTGCTGGAACATACGCATCTTGCGCATTTTCTTTTGTGATATTCTACTAGCTGTCACATTTGCAACAGCTCCGTTTACGAATTCTAATCTTGCATTTGCTATGTCAATATTATCGGATACAACTGCTACACCGCTTGCCTTAATTTCTTTTACATCACTCCTAACTAAACTTAAAATTATATCGATATCATGGATCATTAAATCAAGAACAACGGCGACGTCGGTTCCGCGCGGATTAAATTGTGCAAGCCGATCAGTTTGAATGAATTTTGGATTGAGGTCATATTTTTCCAAAGACAGGAGTGCGGGATTAAATCTTTCAATATGTCCGACTTGTAAAATAAGATTTTTCTCATCCGCGATTTTTACTAATTCTTCTGCTTGTTCTATTGTCGCTGTAATAGGTTTTTCAACAAGCACATGAACATTTTTCTCGAAGGCTTTTTTCGCCAACTCATAATGTGCACTTGTCGTGGCTACAATGGAAACACCATCGACTTCATTTAATAAATCATCTAGTTTCGAGAAAGACTTAGTGTTAAATTCTTTTGCTGCTTGTGATGCTTTTGATTCATCGATATCGTAAATTCCGATTAATTCTGTGTTTTCTACATCTTTAAATAATTTTGTGTGAATCTTTCCGAGATGCCCGGTTCCGATGACTCCGACTTTCAATTTACTCATTAATATCTTCCGCTTTTTATTCTTGTGTAACCAATTATCTGATCGTATCCACCATAATTAAGTGATTTATAATAAACAAAAATGTAATACTCGTTTGTTGTTTCCCAGAAATTGCCCTCAAGTTCGTACCAGTCTAAATCATCTATAACATTGCCATTATCATACCCGGTTACATATTGATAATCATAAATTCCACGTTTTAGGTCCGTTGTAACTTTATAAATATTACCGTCCTGTGAAAGTTTATATTGCGGAAGTACTTCCCAATTGTTGAATGCTCCAACAAGAAATATATCTTTTTCAATAAATCCACCCGGTGAATATTCAAACTCGACCATCATATAGTCCGCGTAACTATCATTAAACGGAACAAGTTCAAATCCACCGTTTAAATCGGGATAGCCAAATTGTTGAAATCGATTATAATCAAAACCGTCGTAGTGTGCTGTTGTGATTGGAGGTTGATATCGGTTTCTATCATTTAGATCAACTTGTCGATATTCGTTACCCGGTCTTATATCCAGCGCAACAAAAGTAAAATCACGAGCACCGTTGGTTTCATAATATCTTAATCCACGACGGGCAGTTTTACTAATAATGATCGGGTAATCAACTTTCTTGTTTTCTATAACTTCAACATGACTTAAGTCCATTGCATACATTGAATCTTGCAATACGAAATCCACTTTTAGTTCTAATGTTCTTTGAAGTTCATTGGTTCGTTCTTGACTGCTGTTTAATCGGTAAGTATCTAATTTGGAATAAACATTCACTTGAGGTTCTATTACATAAAACTTTCCCTCGGAAAAAATTATGTCGGGATTATTTGAATCGGTAACAAAAAATTTCCATTTACCAGAAAACGGGAATGTTACATCGACATTTGGAAATTGACCTTTGTAATGATATCGAACATTACTACTTTGGTTTGGGATTTGTTCGAACCAGAGGTTATATTCCGTATTATAACTTTGATTTTGTAAAAAGTTATTATCGTAAGGTTTCCAATCTTTATCACAAAACGCAAAACGGATTAATAAATTTGGTTCATAATCCGAAGCAATATCAAACTTGATATTGAGTTTTTCTTTCCCTATCAGAATAGGAAGTTCATTATTATTTGAAGAATAAACTTGAAGGCTTTTTATCTCAACTTGTTGAGAAAAAATGGGAATTGAAATTAAAAAAAAGACTATAATTTTTTTCATATTTTTAGAATATTTCAACACATTTAATAGATGAATATGGAATAAAAACCATTACCATGTTTTTATCACGAACGGATTCAATCAAAAGTCCGTCTTCAAAAACTTCGCGAAGTTTACCGGTTTTAAAAACTATTTCGTAAAAATTTGATTGTTCTTTTTTTTCACCGTAAACAACCCCGTAATTTTCATTCATGGTTACGTTTATTGTTCTATCTAAATATTTTTCCCAATCCATACTCAAATTATCCTCCAATTTGGATAAATATTAAGTAATAAAAGTACCCAAAAATCGCTTCTTTTCCAATACGGAAGGAATTAATGGATTAATGGATTTGGAGATTAACTGCTATAGAATTATTTCAATTTTTGTTTGAATGGGTTATTTTCAAAAAAAAAGATGACTACTAAATAAATTGTAGCCATCTTCAATTTTATTTTCGACAATTCGTCAAATTCGAAAATTCGCTAAATTACATTAGAATGTTCTTACAGTGATGTCACCACCTGAAGTTTTACAAGTTAAATCCGTCCCACCGCCATTCATAATACCGAGGAATTTGCTTCTGGTGACTTCTTTTACTCTAGCTTCTACATCACATTCAATATCACCGCCACTGGTTTTTAAGTTTACATCAGCTTTTAAGTTGTCCGGAATTAAGACCGTAATATCCCCACCGCTGGTTCCGAGATCGATACCATAATTTTCACCGTAATACTCGAGTGTGACATCACCACCTGAAGTTGAAGCGGAAACTTTTCCATCCTTAGATTTAATATCAATATCGCCTCCGGATGTTGAAGATCTAACATTACCAACAGCATTAATTATTTTTACGTCTCCACCCGATGTGGTTGCGGAAATTTCACCGTCAATATTTTCAAAATCGATATCACCTCCGGATGTTTTAGCTTCTATTTCTCCATACAAATCAAGCACTATAACATCACCTCCACCGGTTCTCAAATCCAAATTAAAAGTTTTCGGAACATTAATTTCGTATTTCACTTTCACTCCACTAAACCAATTCCAACTACCGTCTTTTTCAGCATCGACTAGAACACCTTTTGAAGTTTTTTCAAAATGAAAATCTACATCTTCCTCGGCTTTTCTATTACCATAAACTTTTATGTGAACGGTATTTTCATCCCATGTCTTGATTCTTATATCACCAACATCTGATTGAATTTCCAGAAGCTCACCGGAACTCACATCAAAAGATTTTTCATGGATGGTTCTTAAACTTTGAGAGAAGGAGACGCTTGAAAGTAACAGCACAAAAAGAAAGATTGTTAAATTTCTTAAAAATAATTTCATTTTTACCCTCTATTTTATTTATTATTTTGACTATCGAATTACTTAAATGGTTACATTAACATAAATTTAGACTCATCTTTTATAAAAAAGTTGTAAAAATTCCGGTAGATTATGAATATTCTAATTGTTTTTTTCGGTGCCGGTTTGGGAGGTGCACTTCGATATTTAATTTCGGACTATACATCTCATAATCTTCCGATTTATTATCCGTTTGGAACATTGATAGTAAACTTGGTCGGAAGTTTATTGCTAGGATTTATGATCTTTGGTTTAGACGAAAAAGGATTGATTAACGAGAAATTAAAGTTATTCCTGGGTATAGGGTTCTGCGGAGGATTGACAACATTCTCAACTTTCTCTTATGAAACTTTTTATCTACTAAAAGACGCACAGTTTTTTCTCGCTTCATTAAATATTATGCTAAATGTTGTAACAACAATTCTTGGAATTTATTTAGCTTACATAATTGTGAGATAAAAATGAAAACAAATAGCAAAGCAAAATTATTAAGAATTTTTGTCGGTGAAACCGATAAGCATGGTCATGTCTCCTTATATGAAAAGATTGTTGTCGAAGCCCGAAAAATTAATCTCGCCGGAGCAACTGTTTATAAAGGGATAATGGGTTTTGGGAGCAATAGCAGAATACATACCGCAAAAGTATTAAGACTTTCCGAAGACTTACCTTTAGTCATAGAAATTGTTGATACCGAAGAAAAAATTAATTCGTTTATTCCGATAGTTGAGAAAATAATTAAAGAGTCAAATGCCGGCGGCTTGATTACAATTGAAGCAGCAGAGATAATTAAATATACATCAACTACTTAATTTTACTATGACAAAAAAGGTTTTACTTCTCTTAACATTTTTATTCGTACAGACGTTAGCTCAAAATAAATATGATTTTAATCAATTTGTTGATGAAGGAAAGGAATATTTTAGTTCACCGTTAAGCTGGCAGGCAAAAGATTTTTTATATCTCGGGCTAACAGTTGGAGTAACCTTCGGCGCTATGCAGTTTGATAATACCATTAAAGATTTTACACAATCAGATAAGCTTCAAGATTCACCACCACATATATTAATCGGAAGAATTTATGGCGAACCTGTTACACCTCTAGTGCTAAGTTCATATTTTATTATTAACGGAAATTCTACCGGAAATCGTTATCAAAAAAAACTGGGTTTTGAAATAATACAATCTACATTGTTTGCGGCGGCAACAACTCAAATTCTTAAGTCACTTTTAGGTAGAGAACGACCGAGATCAACTGATGATAAATATAATTTTACCGGACCGATTTTATACAATAACGATTTCTTTTCTTTACCATCGGGTCATACTACAATTGCATTTGCCATTTCAACCGTATTATCAGCTAACAGCAGTTCGGATTTACTTAAAATAGCATCTTTTATTCCGGCAATTCTCACGGCATATTCGAGGATTTATGAAAACCAACATTGGTTTTCAGACGTTGTTTTAGGTGGTATAATCGGATTTACTGCCGCAAAGTTTTTTGTTGATCAGCATAGTGAAAAGGAATTTATAGGAAATTCAACTCCATCACCCATCTTTTCACTTTCCATCCCATTATAATTAATTCTTGATAACACACTTCGGTCGAATGAATTTTTGGACTACCGTTCACGTTAGTGTATGTGGCATAACTGTGATTCTGAATGTAGCGGAACGGAATGAATGCAAAAGGTATAGCTATGCAAGAATCTCATTAGGGATAAATTGATATTCACAGTAATGTTCAAATGAGATTCCTCACTTACCACAAAACGGTGCGTTCGGAATGACAGTTTATGAGTTTTGCATCAATGTCAAAAAGTCGGGGCAAAAAAACTTAAGCATGAGAGTCCTTATAATAAAGTAATTTGGTTTACAAACATCTTTATCGGCTCGATAATCCCCTTGCTTCAACAAAATTATCTGATTAGATTGTATCAAAAAGGAGGATGAAATGAGACGGATATTAGTCCCAATTGATTTTTCCGATGCAACAAAAAAAATAATTGAACAAGCAATAAAATATGCAAAATCTTTAGGTGGTGAAATAAGATTGCTGCATGTTGCAGCTCCTGAACCGGAATTTATTGGTGATGAAGTCGGCCCCCAAGTTTTGAGAGATCAAAAAGCAAAAAGATTGCGAGATCAGCATAAGAAAATTCAAAAGTTAGCCGGAAACATTGAAAAGGAAGGAATAAAAACCACACCATTACTTGTTCAGGGAGTTACGGTCGATGAGATTATAAAAGAAAGTAAAAAATTTAACGCAAGCATTATAATAATGGGAAGTCATGGACATGGCGCGATGTACAATTTATTGATGGGTTCTGTTATTGAAGGAGTTATTCGCACAAGTAAAATTCCGGTACTTGTCATTCCGGTGAAGTCAAAATAATCGCTAGTAATTGATAGCTATTCTTAAATCGCTCCTATAATTTTCGAAAAAATTAATAGCATGCATAATTGCGGGTAATACCGATGAATAATGATTACCGCCATCAATTGTAATTAGTTGAACATTTGTTGCACCGTTTGCTTCCCAATTTTCTTTAGCAGTGATTGCGTTTTGATAGGGTACAAAAGTATCTGCATTTCCATGAACAATTAACACCGGTGCTTGAGGTCCCCAATTCAACAGACTATTGTTAATCAAGGCAGTTGTCATTAAACTTTCAGTACCATTTTTAATTGCATCCAATAAACTAGGAGTAAACAATTCCGAAAGTTTACCCGGTAAATGATCATCTATTTCATCTGTTGTAAGTGATCCGTTGAATAAATCCGGAATTGTAAGGTGATAAGTAGCTTGGAAAAATTCTGAAAGATTATTCCAACCATAAACAGTAGAATACGCATACGTTAAAAATGCGAGGAATGACGGCTTATCATAATTATCATTCGACACAATATATTGAGCGGTACCCATCAAATCATGTGCACCGGCCATCGGTGCCGAAGCAGTAACGTTAAATTCATTGAATAATTCCGTTTGCATTTTTTTATGAACCGCCATTGTTGTGTAACCACCCTGTGAATAACCACCCAAAAATAGATCACCATTTAAGGCAATCGATTTTTCATTTGCAAATTTCTTCACAGCTCGAATAAAATCAATAACCGTGTTGGCATTTACATCAGCAATGTGGTAAGGATGAACTAAGTTAGAGTATCCAAGTCCAAGCATATCGGCAGAGACAGCCACGTATCCAAGTGCACCGGATAGTAATGCATCAAAACTTGAAAGCGGGTTTATAGATCCTACGTTATTCTTTTTTGATTGTGTACCATGATGAAGACTTATCAGCGGGAAAAAATTGCCGCTAGAAGGAATAACAAATAATCCGGAAGCATCGGTTGGATTGCCAGTATGATCTATAGTTCTATATAAAACAGAGTAATACTTAATGTCATTTTTTAATTCAATATCAAAGTCATTTGAGCCGGCAAATGTGGATATCAAATTTTCTAATTCTTCTAAACTGACTTCTTTTTCAGAAATGATTTCAACTATCTCTCCACGTTCGTATGTCTCAATTGGATCAGTTTCGACCGAATTATTATTGCAAGATAGAAGAAATAGTGATATAAAAATTAAGAGGATCGTTGTAATAGATTTCATTTTATACTTTCATTTAATTTCATCGCAAGTATAAGAAAAAGTGAAGACACTGCAATGTCAGAATTGTGTAAAAAAAATCCCGCTAAAAAGCGGGATTTTTATAATTCACATTTCTCTTAATACGTCTTATAATTCTTTCAACTCATTAACTAATTTAACAACTGCATTTTTTGCATCACCAAAATACATTAATGTGTTATCAAGATAGAATAATTCATTATCAATACCGGCATAACCAACATTCATCGAACGTTTATTAACTATTACTGTTTTTGCATAGTCAACATTTAAAATTGGCATGCCGAATATCGGTGAATTTTTATCATGACGAGCGGCTGGGTTAACAACATCGTTAGCGCCAATAACCAAAACAACATCTGTATTTGGGAAGTCATCATTAATATCTTCAAGTGCATAAAGTTTATCATATGAAACTTGAGCTTCAGCAAGAAGTACGTTCATATGACCGGGCATTCTACCGGCAACAGGGTGAATTGCAAATCTAACGTTAATTCCTTTTGCTTCCAATGCATTAGCAAGATCACGAATTGCATGTTGTGCTTGGGCGACTGCCATTCCATATCCGGGAACAATAACTACATTACTAGCAGAATCAAACAACATTGCAAGTTCTTCCGAATCAATTGATTTATGTGGTTTTTGTGTGCCGTCACCTACCGCAGCTCCACCACTTCCGGCAGATTCCCGACCACCAAGAACAACGTTCATTAAGGAACGATTCATTCCTTTACACATAATTATAGTAAGAATAATTCCGGAAGCACCGACTAACGCACCGGCAATAATTAACATGTTATTGTTAATTACAAATCCGGTCATAGATGCTGCAATACCGGAGTATGAATTCAGTAATGAAATTGCGACCGGCATATCGGCACCACCGATAGGCAACACAAGTAATACTCCGAGAATTAATGATACAGCAACAATTCCAATTAACAATTCAACACTCGATTGATCGATTACAAGGAAGACACCGGCAACAATTACGGCAACAAAGAGAAGAACGTTTATTGGATTCTGCAAAGGATACTTAACAACCTTACCAGTTACAATACCTTGTAATTTTCCGAATGCAATAAACGAACCGGTGAAAGTAACTGCACCGATTAATATGGAAAGTACAATTGTTATTATAATATTGATTTCGAAATTTGGTGTCTCAACTTTGTAATATTCACCAAGTGCAACAACAGCTGATGCACCGCCGCCAAATCCGTTTAGTAAACCAACCATCTGAGGCATACCAGTCATCTGAACTTTTGTAGCCATAACTGAACCGATTAGAGAACCTACAACTAGGCCTGCGATAATCCACTCATAAGTTATAATCATATGATCGAAAAGTGTAATCACAACGGCGAGAAGCATGCCAATTGAAGAGAGCATGTTTCCTTGTCGTGCTGTCTTAGGAGATCCTAGTTTTTTAATACCGAAAATAAACAGTATTGAAGCAATCAAATAAATTATATAAGATACTATTAGCATGTGATATCTCTCATTTCTTTTTGAACATTTTGAGCATTCTATCGGTTACTAGGTAGCCTCCAACAACGTTGATAGTAGCAAAAATGAGAGCAACCAAACCGAGTATTGTGCTTAACATATTTTGTCCCTCACCTGCAACTATTAACGCACCCACAATAGTGATACCGGAAATAGCATTTGAACCTGACATTAGTGGTGTATGTAAAGTTGGGGGAACTTTTGTTATCAACTCAAACCCGACAAATATTGCAAGCACAAAAACATAAATCTGCATTATCAGAGCGAGTAAATCCATTGTCTATTCCTTCTATTTAATTCAATTTTTTATCAATCAATTACTGTAAAAGCGCTTTCGTTCTTTCTTGAACAACTTCACCATTATATGATATAACCGAACCTTGAACAATTTCGTCTTCGAAGTTAAGCTCAACATTACCTTCTTTGCTGATGTGTTCCAGCAATGCTTGTATATTTTTTGCATAAACATCACTCGAATGTGTAGGAACTAAGCTTGGTAAGTTAGGTTCACCAATAATTATTACACCATGCTTTTTAACTGTTTTACCTTTTTCACTTACCTCACAATTACCACCAAATTCAACAGCCATATCAAGAACCACTGAACCGGGTCGCATATTTTTAACCATGTCTTCGGTAACAAGCACAGGAGCTTTTTTGCCGGGAACCAGTGCAGTTGTAA
This sequence comes from Melioribacteraceae bacterium, assembly GCA_030584085.1. Lineage (NCBI taxonomy): Bacteria > Pseudomonadati > Ignavibacteriota > Ignavibacteria > Ignavibacteriales > Melioribacteraceae > Melioribacteraceae bacterium. Next base: position 1,272,661 of record CP129490.1, on the reverse strand, counting down.
TAACTATGTCAGCATTATTAACATGCTTAAAGATCAGGTCTTTTTGTTTTTGAAGAAATTCAGCAGAAGCTTCTTTAGCATAACCACCGGCATCCTGCATATCCTCTGCGCCTTCAACTTCTATAAATTTACCGCCAAGTGATTGAACTTCTTCTTTAACTGCTGCACGTATATCAGATACTTCGACAACAGCACCGAGACGTTTTGCCGTTCCGAGTGCTTGAAGTCCGGCGACACCAGCACCCATGATAACTACTTTTGCCGGGGAGATAGTACCAGCGGCTGTCATCATCAATGGGAAAATTTTACCGAGTGAATTTGCGCACATAATAACGGCTTTGTATCCGGCTATGTTCGCTTGTGAACTTAACGCGTCCATTTTTTGCGCAAGTGTTGTTCGCGGAATAGCATCCATTGAGATAGTATTAATTTTTTTCTCCGCACATTTCTTTGCTAATTCCGGGTAGTTCAATGAATAAAGGAATGTTATTAATATTGTTCCTTCTTTCATTAAGTCGAGTTCATGTTTTCCTTCTTCGGGATGATCCATTGGTCTCTGAACCTTTGCTATGATATCCGCAGAAGCATACAACTCGGTTAACTTATCATACAATTTAGCCCCGGCTTTTTCATACTGATCATCAGTATAACCGGCATTTAATCCGGCACCTTTTTGAACATGAACTTGAAATTTTTTTTTGATCAGTTTTGAAGCGACATCGGGTGTAATCCCGACACGATTTTCACCGGGGAGGATTTCTTTAGGAACTGCTATAACCACAACACCTCTCCTTTTGTATTTTGATTTATTTTATAAATTTACGAATAATCGCACCTTTTTGTCAAATTAAAATAAGATTATGTGGTTTTATCGATCATTATTTTAATTGCTGAATTCAATAAGCCTATTAAAACTTTGGAAATAGATAAGAATTAAAAGAATTTCAAGATAAAGAAGATATTTCTATTCTTTCTTTATGCCTTCAGTATCAATTTTTTACATCGCGAGTTTCTACATTAATCATCTGCTCAAATTCTTCTAATTTGTAGCCTGATTTTATGGAAATTTCCTTTAAATATTGGTTCATGTAAAAAATATTTCTTGTTCTAATCAAAATCTCATCAGATGAGAGCTTTGATTTATTAAAAGATATTAATTCAATTGAGGAACACCAATCGATTAATTCTTCAAAATTTTCCTTGCTGTAGTACCAAATACCTTCATGAAAATTAACTCCCAGATAAGTTTTAACATAATCATCATTCAAAAATTTAGTAAACTCTTTCGCTTTATGTTTCTTTAGGAATTCTTTAAGCTCTGTATTCTCTTTTGTGATTTCAAATTCTTGCGGCGCCTCATCTGATTGGAATACATTGCAGCAATGGTCTGTTAGAATATTTAATAATGTCATCTCGGAAAATATCTCATGTTCTCCCCTTCCTAAATGTTGAAGAATATCATGCAGAGGAATATCAAGTAAGAGCGCATGCTCAAAATTATCTTTATTAACTTCACCGGTTTCACTAAAAAATTCCTTAACAGAAATTATTACCGCATATAGCAAATAGATAACTGAAGTTTCGTTATAATTTGACGAATCAGATAGCCGGAATACTTCTTTGAAACCTTTGTATTTGATGCTCTCTTTTACGGATAAAAATTCTGCTAATAATTGATTAATTGTTTTTACATTTATTATTGATTTTTCAAATTTTGTGATTGATTTTTCATCCCTATCAATATTGTAAAATTGTCTAATCTCATTGATCAGTTTTTCAAACTCAGAAGTAACTTTTATTTTTTCCCCGGATTCAAAAAGAATATTTACATCAACAAAATCTTTAATTATCTCCGACGTAAAAATATTTCTCATCGCAGAATGAATCGGCTCGAATCTAAGCTCGTTTAATTTTCTATTTATATTAGGAACTCCTTTGTTCCCTATTACTTCATAAAGTTTTCGGTATTCACCTGCTGTGTCATATACCTCTACAAAATTCATGAATACTTTATACTTGAATGCACCAAGCTCAACTCGCCATCCGTTATATACAATTTCATGTCCCGATATTATATACTCGAGATTAGCAATGCAATCCTTGTAAATATAGAAGTAATTCTGTTCAGCCTTAATGGCAAGTACCTCATAAATTTTTCTGGTCTCCGGATTTTTGTTTCCACCCTTACTCACAAGTTTTGGAGCAGAGTCATAAATTACCCCGACAGCATTTTCAAATTTATTATTAAACAACACTAACGCTTTCTCATCATTAGCAGAATTTACATATGCAAATACGTTTTCGTTAATTCCACCGTGAGGTTTATGTAAATCAAAAATCCAGAAATTTTCTACTTCACTAAAAACATATCTTTTCCTCATTAATGAAAAAATTTCTCTTTCATGTCTATCAACCAACCATTGATTTGGAGTTTCATTATAATAAGCTCGCTTATATTCCATACCGTATTTTTCCGTGTAACCTTCAACTTGTCCGTGACCGAACATCGGAAGTCCAGGCAAAGTGATCATTAAAGTAAGAACGCCAAAATATTTATCATCACTTCCAAATTGTTTGATCGCAGTTTCCTCATCCGGGTTACTCATAAAGTTCACGTATCGCTTAAGTATCTCCGGCTCAAACTCGAGAGTATTCGTAATTAAATCACGATACTTATCATTCTCTTCTTTCATCATCATATGCATGAAAGCAGAGTTATAAACTCGATGCATTCCGAGTGAACGAACGAAATATCCTTCCATCAACCAAAATGCTTCCGCAAGAAGAAGCGTTTCCGGCATCTCTTTATTGAAACGGTCAACAACCTCACGCCAAAATTCTTCGGGGAATTGTTTATCGAATTCCGAACGTGTCATCGAGTGATCTGAACGTGAAGGGATGTCACCGCCTGTACCTGGTTGAGGAAACCATAAACGCTGATAATGTTTTTTTGTTAGCGTCATCGCAGCATCAAAACGAATGATTGAAAACTTTCTTGCTACGTCAAATATTTTTTGTATGACTGCTTCGCGCACTTCCGGTTTCATCATGTTCAATTGTGCGGTATCGTTCCAAGGCATACTTGTACCGTCGTTACCATGATATAGATAAGAAACTCTACCATTACGGTTATCGATCCTTTGAAACACTACAGACGCATCGCGACGTTCATAGTAACCATCTTCAATTCTTACTTGGTAATCCGGATCTTCGGAAAGATTCGGTCCGTTAAAAGTGTAATTGGGGAACGGAGGATTATCGGCTTGAATAAAATAATCAGGTCTGTGTTTTACCCAATCACTTACAATTCCGGTATGATTCGGGACCATATCGCTTGCTAATCTAAGTCCTCTTGCTTTTGCTCTTTCATTTAAATTATTGTAGGCGTCATCACCACCAAGGTCATAAGCTATATGATAATCATATAATGAATATGCCGAGGCGACGGCATCAATATTCCCCATTATGTGTTTTATCTTTTTAGAAGCGGGACTTCTTTCCCAAATTCCGATAAGCCAAAGACCATTAAAATTCCAGCGTGCTAGTTGATCAAGTTCTTCATCCGGTACTTGATCCAAACGTTTAATTTCTTTCTTATATTTTTTAGAAAGCTGGTCGAGCCAGACAAATGCATTCTTTGCCATCAAAATTACATTTGGCATCCAAGGGATATCCTTAGTGAAATTTTCCGGCTCTTCATAAAAATTATCCACATCCTTAGCATACTGATATTTAGATTTCCCAATCATCAAAAAATCTGCATCATCCATTCCACCTTTATATTTTGGAACAACGGTTGGAGCTCCACCACCACCTCCAAAACTTTCAAAGCGGATATCTTCTTTCATTAAATCTTTGCTGGATAGAACACGATTGGAAAATTTCTCTTTAAGAATCACTCCCCATTTTTGTATAACAAAATCAAGTTGAGCTTCTAAATTATCCGGGTTGTTATCAATTGGCGTTTTAAATAATGTAAAGATATCTTGATTATCGGGACCGAAAGGTTTTTCATTTTTGAAAAACTTATCTAATTCGAAAATTGATTTATCGAATAAATCTTTATTAGAGAAATAATTTGAATCGAAGAATTCTTTCAACTTTTTGTTTGCGGGGTTATAATCAGCAAAATAAAGAATGAACATTTCTTCTAAAGCAATCTCATCATTCGATCTCTCTTCAGTAAATGTATTCAGGTATTCATGAACTGTTGATTTACCTTTATAAACATCCGTCGGTGGGAATAATGAGACAAATTCGGATAAAATTTTATTGAACGATTCTTCGCTTAAGTTTTTGTTCAATTCGACTAAAGCTTTCTTAAATACACCGGGATTTACATTTACTTCATATTCTCTCAGGATAAAGTGATAAATCTCATCAAGTAAACCCATTGCGTTTATATAACCGGGAGTAATTTTATCTTTGTCTAATCTTCTTAGATTAATCTTCTGAACTAGGCTTCGAACATCGGCAAAGTTTGCAATTATGATATTGCCGTTGGTTGAAAAAAGTGAATCTTCAATATCATATTTCTTTCGGATTTCTTTTGCAATGTGAAACTCGTAGATAACATTGTTAACAATATGACAATTCATCAATCTTAATTTCTCGATTAATATCTGCATCAAAATCTCCGGTTAAGAATTTTTGTTTCGATAGTTCAATATAGTTAAATAAGAGAATTAATTGAATTAGTCAAATTAATAACTCTTAATCGTGATCTTACTTTTAATTAGAAACCGATAAATCGGTTATGGGTGTTTGGTTGGTTGTCAAAAACCCACGGATAAATCCGTGGGTTAATGATATAATTAACACATACTTACCATTAACCAATGGCTTTAGCCATTGGTGGTAATAAATCCAACCACCAAAACTCATCTAACGGTTTCAACCGTTTTAGTTTTTACTTATATTAAAATAAAAAGGGTGAACTTATGTCTGTCCGCTCATACACAAAAGTCTGGTTGCATCTAATTTGGGGAACACAGAAAAGGGAAAAATCTCTCGTCGGTAAAGAATTAAGAAAAAATCTATCAAATTTCTTTCATAACTATTCGAAAGAAAAAGAAATCTATATGAAGGTAAACTATGTTAACTCCGACCACGTTCACGCATTAATTGATCTGCCTACCGATAAAACAATTGCAGATACGTTGCATCTCCTAAAAGGTGCTTCATCAAATTGGATAAATAAGCAAATCAACTTCAAATTTGCTTGGGCTAAGGGATATGCGGCTTTCTCGGTCTCGGAATCCAATCTTAAGAAAGTGGTTGATTACATCTTGAATCAAGAAGAACATCACAGAGTTAAGAGTTTTGCAGAAGAGTATGAGGAGTTTCTGCAGAAACACAATGTTGTGGTAAACCGATGAATCGGTTTTGGGAATATCGAGGTAATTGCTCCTGTCCCACGAATTAATTCGTGGGTTAATAAAAAATCTTCAGTCCACCTTCCCATTAACCAATGGCTTTAGCCATTGGGGCAAGATAACCCTAAATCCGCCATAACGGTTTTAACCGTTTTTCTATTCCAAAACACAAATTGAAATTCCCTATCTATTAAGGTATATTTTTGGTTTGAATTTATTTGAAGCGTTATGTCCGTAACTCCATTAATGACTCAATATTACAAGATTAAGGAGAAGAATCCCGATACAATTTTGCTTTTTCGTGTCGGTGATTTTTTTGAAACATTTGAAGAAGATGCAAAGCTAGCTTCAAAAGTATTGGGTATTACTTTAACCAAAAGAGCAAACGGTGCTGCCGGAGAAGTTCCTCTTGCCGGTTTTCCCCATCATGCAATTGATACTTACTTACCAAAACTTGTCAGATCGGGTTACAGAGTTGCGGTTTGTGAACAAGTTGAAGATCCGAAATTTGCTAAAGGAATAGTTAGGCGTGATGTTGTGGAAGTCGTTACACCCGGAGTCGCTCTTTCGGATAAATTACTCGATCACAAAAAAAATAATTATCTGCTTGCCATATACTTAAAAAGCGATATCGTCGGACTTTCATTCTGCGATATTTCCACAGGAGAATTTTTTGCTTATGAAGTTCATCAACGAGAACTTGTTAATCAATTTGGTTTAATAAGTCCCGCAGAAATTTTGATTTCAAAGAAACAAAAAACAATTATCGAACCGATTATAGAAAAAGCTACTAACTCGGTCAGAGTAACCAAAATTGACGATTGGATTTTTAATTACGATTATGCAAATGACATTTTACGAGATCAATTCAACACGAAAACGTTAAAAGGATTCGGAATTGAAAATCTTGATGCCGGTTTAATTGCCGCCGGCGGAATTCTTAATTATTTGCGCGATACACAACGAGCAAATTTGACTCATATCAATAAAATTGCTCTCTATAATCCTTCCGATTATATGCAATTGGATTATTCCACAAAGCGAAATCTCGAAATAACTTTCACTATGCAGGAAGGAACCAGAGAAGGTTCTTTAATATCAATACTTGATAAAACCGAAACGGCAATGGGCGGCAGAATGCTGAAGAAATGGATCTCCGCTCCACTAAGAAAACTTGAACCAATATTGCAAAGACAAGAATGCGTCACTGAATTTTTTGAAAATAAAACTTTGAGAAAAAATCTACAGAATGAATTCAAAGAAATCGGAGATTTGGAAAGACTGATTTCAAGAATTTGTACCGGTAGAGCAACTCCAAGAGAAATCGTACACGTAAAACTTTCTCTTAAAAAAATCCCATTAGTAAAGCAGCTTTTAGATCAAGCCGGCTCAAAAACGATTAAAGCGATAAATGAGAAGCTGATTGATTTAGAAAACCTCATCGAAAAAATTGAAACATCAATAAATGACGAACCACCATTAAGTATCGTAGACGGTGGTGTTATTCGTAAAGGTTTTTCGCTTGAACTTGATGAACTTCGTGATCTTTCGACAAATGCAAAAAGTTGGATTGCAAATCTTCAAAAAACCGAACGAGAAAGAACCGGTATTTCTTCTCTGAAAGTTAGTTTCAATAAAGTATTTGGTTATTACATTGAGATAAGCAACGCACACAAGGATAAGATTCCGGATAATTATATAAGAAAGCAAACGTTGGTAAACAGTGAGCGTTATATAACTCCGGACTTAAAGGATTACGAAGATAAAGTGCTTAACGCGCAAGAAAATATATTAAAATTAGAATCAACCCTTTTTGATCAGATCAGGAAAGAAGTTGCACTTGAGACTGAGAGAATCCAATTAAACGCAAATTTAATTGCAATGCTTGATTGCTATTTATCATTTGCCGAGTGCGCAGAGCAGTATAATTATGTAAAACCCACTATTGATGATTCGGATGAATTAGATATTAAAAACGGTAGGCATCCGGTTGTTGAAAGAATTTTATCTCCGGGTGAAAAATTCACACCAAATAATTGTCGCTTGAGTAATAGCGATAACCAGATTATTATTTTAACCGGGCCCAATATGGCGGGCAAATCGGTATATCTTCGTCAAGTTGGATTAATAGTATTGTTAGCCCAGATTGGCTCGTACATTCCGGCAAAAGAAGCTAAAATTGGTTTGGTTGATAGAATTTTTACACGTGTAGGAGCTAGTGATAATATAGCTGCCGGAGAAAGTACATTCCTTGTAGAAATGCAAGAAGCAGCAAATATTCTTAACCATGCAACCGATAAAAGTTTAATTTTATTAGATGAGATCGGACGAGGGACCAGCACATTTGATGGAATTTCCATCGCATGGGCAATAACTGAATACATTCATGAAAATCCAAATGTATCCGCAAAAACTTTATTCGCTACACATTACCATGAATTGAATGAAATGGCATCGATTTTCCCTCGAATAAAAAATTATAAAGTTGAAGTAAGAGAATACGACGATAAAGTAATCTTCCTACATAAAGTTTCTCAAGGCGGAGCAGATCATAGCTACGGAATACAAGTAGCGCAAATGGCGGGACTTCCGGAATTTGTTACAAAACGGGCAAAAGAAATTTTATTCAATTTGGAAGACAAAGAATTAACTCCTTATGAAATTAAGAAAGCAAAACTTGCAAAATTTAAAAATCATGACGAAATGCAAATAAGCATGTTTGAAGTAAAAGATGATAAACTTCGGCAAGAAATTTCGAATATGCAGCTTGAAGGACTTACTCCCCTTGACGCATTAAATAAATTAAACGAACTACAGAAAAAAATTAAGGATAATAAATAACGTATGAAAATCTTAAGCAAAATTGTTTTACTTGTAACAGTATTATTAATAATCTCTGCTTGTAAGGAAGAAGAAAAACGAGTGCTGACACCGGAAGAAATAAAGTACAGTGAACAAATCGCTCATATTAGAGAGCAGCACAATATCTATATGAAAACAAATCCAAATTCACCTTTTAATTACAAAGGTAAAGTTGAATTTCATCCTTTAAATTATTTCGAACCGGATATGCGCTATATTTATAATAGCAAACTTTATCAATATGATACTAAAGATACAGTCGTTGTCTTTGGAACAAAAGGTGAAGAAAGAGAATTTGTTAGATACGGTTATTTCAATATTGAACAAGAAAATGAAGTTTATAAATTGAATGTGTATCAAGGTTATGAAGAAGAGATCGGTGTTTATTATAGTGTTTGGTTCACCGATGAGACTACCAATGACGAAACATATGGTGTAGGTCGTTATTTAAATGTGAGAATTGTTAACGCTCCGGAGAATACTTATACGATAGATTTTAATGCTGCGTATAATCCGTATTGTGCTTATAGTAAAGAGTATTCATGTGCAATACCTCGTAAGGAAGATCATATTGGCTTCGCTATTAAAGCGGGCGAGAAAAAATTTCATGATTAATTTTGGAGAATTAAAGTGGTAGTAATAATAGAACCTAATGCAACCGAAGAACAAATTCAGAATGTAATTTCACATTTAGAAGAGTATGGATTTCAAATTCATAAGTCAGTCGGTGTTCAAAGCACAATAATTGGTGCGATCGGTGTAAAACCAGATTTCGATACACGTAAAATAAAAATACTAGATGGTGTTGCGGATGTTTATCGTGTTACTGCTCCATTCAAGTTAGCTAGTAGAAATTTTCGTGAAGTTGATACCGTCATTGATATCAAGGGTATCAAAATCGGCGGAAACAATTTAGCGATAATGGCGGGACCCTGTTCAATCGAAAGTGAAGAACAGATGTTTAAACTTGCCGAAATAGTAGCAAAATCAGGTGCAAAAATTTTGCGCGGCGGTGCCTTTAAACCAAGAACATCGCCATACTCTTTTCAAGGAATGGGAGAAGAAGGGTTAAAACTTATTCGTAAAGCTGCAGACGAATTCGGTCTTCTTGTTATAACCGAAGTAATGGAAATTGCACAAATTGATATTATCGGGAAATACACTGACATCTATCAAATTGGTGCAAGAAACATGCAGAACTTTCCGTTATTAAGAGAACTTGGTGCAACTAAAATTCCAATAATGTTGAAACGCGGTTTATCGGCAACAATAGAAGAATGGTTAATGTCCGCTGAATACATTTTGGCAAACGGAAATCCAAATGTAATACTATGTGAGCGCGGGATCAGAACTTTTGAAACTTATACACGCAATACATTTGATTTATCAGCAATCCCCGTTGTTCATAAAAAAAGTCATTTACCGGTAATTGCCGATCCCTCCCATGCAACAGGTTATCGTGATCAAGTGCCGCCAATGGCTAGAGCCGCCGTTGCTGCCGGGGCAGATGGACTAATGATTGAAATTCATCATGATCCGGAACATGCTTTTTCAGATGGACCGCAAGCGCTATTACCGGATACATACTTAAAATTAATTGATGAATTGAAAACTATTGCAAACGCAATCGGAAGGGATATTAACTAAATTTTAAACTGTCACTTCCGCGAAAGTGGGAGTTTTCTTTCCACACTAGATTCACAGTTAAATTATGCGAGAATGACATTTTGTTAGATGGAAAAGACAATAAATAAAATATCTATTATAGGCTTGGGACTTATCGGCGGATCGATAGCAAAAGCATTGAAGAAAAGTAACCTTCAATTGCAACTATATGCTTTCGATAAGAAGGATGTTCTTGATGCAGCATTAGAAGAAAAAGTTATCGACAAGCAGCATTCTTCAATAAAGGATTCAGTTGAATCTGATTTAATTTTTTTGTGCTTACCGGTTGAACTCTCTTTAGAATATCTTATTCAACTAGCACCACTTTTAATAACCGGACAAATTATCACTGATGTTTCAGGTGTAAAAGGGATTTTCCAAGAAGAATGGAGTAAACTCAATTCTAAAGGACTCTACATCGGTGGACATCCAATGACCGGCAAAGAAAAAGGCGGTTATGAAAATTCTGATCCACTTCTTTTTGAAAATTCAGTTTACATTTTATCAAATAAGGAAATAGAAAATTCACAATTCACAAGATTTACAAGAGTAATTAAATCTCTTGGAGCAAGTATTACTCTTCTCGATCCGTTTCTTCATGATAAAGTTGTTGCATACGTTAGTCATTTGCCGCAGTTATTATCAATTTCTTTAGTTAATACTTCGGCAAAAAAAGAAGACGATATTAACTTTAGTAATTTTGCCGCCGGTGGTTTTCGGGATATGACTAGGATTGCCGCAAGTGATTTTTCAATTTGGGAAAAGATTATTCAATTCAATAAAAAAGAAATTACAAATGCAATTGAATCTCTTAAAAATGAGTTGAATACCTTAGAGGAATTTGTAATCAAAGATAATTATTCATTACTCGCTGATAAATTCGAAGCATCAAGAAAAAAACGAGATGAGATCCCGAAAAACACAAAAGGTTTTTTAACTCCGCTTCATGATTTATTTGTTTTTGTAAGAGATGAGCCCGGAGTTATAAGTAAAATTTCTACAGCACTTTTCAATAATAGCATTAACATAAAAGATATCGAACTTCTGAAAATAAGAGAAGGAACCGGTGGTACTTTTCGATTATCTTTTAATTCTATAGAAGATGTAAAAAGAGCCGGAGAAATTATTAAACAAGAAGGGTTTGAGATAAAGTAGAAATAGAGGCTTTTACGTAGCCGTATAGAATTTCTTACCTTTTACCAATCTCACTTTGAAGTTTTAAAAAATCCTTTACATTAGCGACAAGAATCTTCCGCTCAATATTTAGTTTATCAAATAACATCCTTTGTTTATTATCAATTTCTCTGTTGTATTTAACCTCTATCAAAGTTTTGTTGAAATGAAAATCAAGTTCAATCCCATCCTTATAAATATAGCAAGGAGAATGTTCCTTGATTAAAAAGTAAACAAGGTTTTCAAACACTGCGCCTTTATCTCTGAATCCAGTAACCATATTTTTAATACCTAAATCCGCAGCAAATACTTTTTTAGGAGCTCGGAGTCGTTCATTTAATTTTCCACACCGCTCTATAGCATAGATTAGATAAGTATTCTGAAAATATTCGAAATATCTTTTTGCTGTCTCACTAGAGATTCCCATCACTTTCGAAATCTTAGTCAATGAGGCCTGCTTACCCGCACGTTCCATCAATAGTCTGAAGAATTCCTTAAGTGAAGTTATATCTTTCACACCGTGATAGAAGGCAATGTCTTTGTAGATTATTGCATCAACCAAATTATCGAGATATTCAAAATCATCTGATAATATATATTCTGGTATACCACCTTTCATCATAAATTCTTCGAAGTATTTTTCAGTTAAGTAATCTTCAGATTTTTTTACTGCGAAGTTTTTAAAACTTAGAAACTCAAAAAAATCTAGCGGCAGTACTTCAACAATTTTCGATCTACCGGTTAGTAGTGAGTTCTTATCTCGTAAAATTGTTGCCGATGATGAAGAGACATAGATTTTTACATTTTCATTGTCGTAAAGCGTTTTCAATTCTTGGTTAATATTTTCGCGGTAAGCCGCCTCATCGAAAAAAAGATAGATTTTTTCATTCCGTCTGAATTGATGTAGTTTTCTAAACTCACGTACAAGATCTTGCACACTAATTTTTTCTATAGCAATAGAATCTAACGATACGTACAAGATTTTTTTCGGTTCAACTCGTTCAGCAAGTTCTTTGATAAACAATTTCATTAAAGAAGATTTTCCTACGCGTCTCAAACCAGTAATAATTAAAATTTCTTTTCTTCTTTCAGAGCTTCGAAGAATTTTCAGAAATTTCTCGCGAACAATTAACTCGGGCTTGAATTCCTCTTCCCACCATGGATTGTAGTTATAAAGATCTTCATATAGGTGTTCCATCACATTACATTCTATTTGTTATAACCAAATAGAATATGATTAATTTATTTGATAAAAGCAAATAGAATTATGACCGTCGGACTGAGGAATCTGCATTAAAAATGAGTGTAGCTATAAACAATAAGGATTTGGCATAAAGTAAAAAAACTCCCGCAATTTTTGAAATCGCGGGAATCTTAATCTTATTTATACAAATTACGCCACCATTCAGGTTGATCTTTCAGGTACTTATCAAAGTACGCAAGAATTGTTTTTGTCCATTTTGTTCGTTTATCGTAATCTAATATCCAATGTTCTTGTTTATCAACTTCGACTAGTTCAACATCTTTCCCTAAAAGTTTTAATGCGACATACATCTGCATACTTTCACCCGGCGGCACATTTGGATCAATGTTTCCATGCAGTAGTAATAACGGAGTTGTAATTTTATCCGCGTTAAACAACGGACTTTTATCAACATATTCGCCTCTTGCATTCCATGGGAAACTCTCGGCTCCGGCAACTGCGTTATACAAATATCCCCAGTGACCAACTCCCCAATAACTAGTCAGATTACTAATCCCAGCATGGGAAATAGCGGCAGAAAAAATATCTGTTTTGGTAATAATATTCATGGTAAGAAATCCGCCGTACGAAGCGCCAATACAACCGACTCTATCGGGGTCAACAAATTTATGTTCTGCTAAGAACTTTTGAGTTCCTTCAATAACTTCTTGTGCAGTTATTGCTCCCCAATCATTGACGTGTTTTGCAGAGAATTCTACACCAAAACCGGTTGCACCGCTTGGCTGCAAAATGTAAACGATGTAACCATTGGCTGTATAAATATTTTTGGGATAACGACCACCAAAATCTCTTCCGACCGGACTTGTTCCGCCATAGTAGTTAACAATCATTGGATATTTTTTGTTTGAATCAAAGTTTGGCGGAAAATAAACTCTTCCTTTGATTTTTTGTCCTGAACTAGCAGTAAAATCCCAATCTTTGATTTCACCGAGTTTAATATTTACATATTCCGTTTCTTCAGGGAACATAAATAAATTTATCTCCCCGGTTAAGAGATCCATCTTATAGACTTTTTCAGGAATCACAGAACTTGATGCTCTAAAAATCGCTGTCTTAAAATTTTCCGAATAATCAATTTCGGCAATTGATTCAACATTAAGATCAATCATTTCATAATTACTTGAAGTAATATCATATCTATATAGATGTTCATAAGATTCATCCGTTGTGACGAAATAAATTACATTATTTTTGCCATCCCATTCGGCACTACTAATCTGAGGTTTGAAATTTTTTGTGATAGCGTCTACTTTTTTCGATTCAATATTATATATATATGCTTGAGTATCATAATCATTCGGGATAATCTCTTTCGATAGAGAATTGCCGACTTCACCAAATGTTGAAGAACCACCTAATATTAATAATTGCTTGCTGTCAGGTGACCACGCAACAGATGACGCAAAATAAAGTGACAAGATTGAATCGGCTTTCATTGTTTCAAGATCCAAAATATGATAATCGGTTCGGCTATATGGACGTTGAGATTCACCATAATATGTTTTGGAGAAAAGCAGTTTCTTGGAGTCAGGACTAATCTCAACAAAACTCTGATTCATATCTGCCGGAATTAAAAGTTCACTCATTTTACTTTTTACGAACAATCTATAGATCGATGTCTTGTCTCTAAAACTGCTCCACCTGTCTTCGGGATATTCATATTTTTTGAAGTTAGGATCGGATTGTTTTGAAGATTCATTTACAGTATAAATAATATAATCTCCGTTAGACGACCAAGTAAATCCGGATAAATTACTAACATCTTGTATTAATGCTTCAGTTGTTCCATTCGAGATGCTAATATTCCAAATAGTTTTTTTATCGCCGTTAGTTGAAGTGTAGGCAAATGATTTTGAATCGGGAGCCCAATCAACTTCAGGAATACTTATACTACCTTTAAAAGTCCAAACCAAACTTCCGTTATCAACATTTCTAAGTTCGATCCAATTTTCATACGCATCTTTTAGTTTATTCCTCTCTCTAACCTTTAGGGCAACGTATTTACCATCAGGTGAAAGGGAAATGTCGGTTACATTTATATTATTAAGTAAATCGGAAATTGTAGTTGTACGAATCGGGTCTAAAGTTATGTTGACATTTTCTTTGTACTTTTTGTCAAAAATCAACTTACTATTTATTGACCAATCGGAATTGATGGTTGGGTCGAACAAAGTTTTTATCAATATAAAATGCTTGCCATTTTCAAGTTGAAGTGTTGTCTTAGATTTACCTGGTTCACATTTCCCATCTTTATTCTCATCGAATGTAGTTTTATCAGATATTTTATTTCCGTCCAAATAAATTGAGAACATATTACAAGAGTTGACTTCCAATTCAGTTTCTACGAAACGATCTGTTTCAACATAAAATCCCGAATAATAAATTGAAGCTGAATTTGATTTATCGAAAGTTAGCTGTTCACCACTTTTTACTTTCCATTCTAAAGTTGAGTTTGCGTAAACGAATAATTTTTCATTTGCTTTAGGCCACCATTTAGCAACATCCATCTCCTGATAAAGTAATTTTTCGCTTGTAACTTTTTCTTCACCGGATGTTAACGTAACTTTAATAGGTCCAAATGTAAGAAAGCTGTCAATACTTAAGGTAAATTTTGAATCTTCGGCAAAAAGAATTGAAACTAGAAATAAGAACATAATAAATCGATTTTTTCTCACTAACATTACTACCTCATATTGATTATAATTGAGTCAAAACTAATTATTTTTTGTATTATAGAAAAATTCGATAAAAAGACATAATGCCTTAATTTATAATATCTTAGATATCTTGACATTAGAACATGGTTATACTATTTTCAACATCAAAATTTATTAATATATGCTCACAGAATTCGGAAAAATATTCATCTTCATTTTGCTCGCGGTTGGATTCGTTGGAATTGCACTTTTTGCCGCAAAATTGATTAGACCTGCCCGACCTACAAAAGAAAAGCTTCTTATTTATGAATGTGGTGAAAACATCGAAGGTTCACCTTGGGTAAAATTCAATATTAGATTTTATGTTGTGGCATTAATCTTTTTGATATTCGATGTTGAAGTTGTGCTTTTGTTCCCCTGGGCATTAGTCTATAAAGAATTTGGATTTTTTGGTTTCTGGGTTGGAATAATATTCTTATTAATCCTTACCCTCGGAATGGCTTATGAGTGGCGGAAAGGTGACTTGAACTGGGACCGCTCAAAACCTAACATTCCTGAACTTTCCAAAATATTATCAAACAAAAAACAACAAGCAGAAGAACAAGTAAAGAAAGTAATAAGCTAAATATGGGTTTACTAGATCAAGAATTTTCAGATAGCAATATTGTAATTACTAAAGCAGAAGACTTGTTAAATTGGGCTCGTCTTTCATCTTTGTGGCAACTTGGATTCGGTTTAGCTTGCTGCGCAATTGAAATGATGGCAACATCTGCTTCTCATTATGATTTTGACAGATTTGGTGTAATTCCCCGCCCTTCCCCGCGTCAAAGTGATATCATTATTATTTCAGGTACAGTAACTTTAAAAATGGCTTTAAGAATCAAGCGTTTGTATGAACAAATGCCTGATCCTAAATATATTATTTCTATGGGAAGCTGTTCTAATTGCGGCGGACCATATTGGGAGCACGGCTATCATGTGTTAAAAGGAGTTGATAGAGTAATTCCGGTAGATGTTTACGTGCCCGGTTGTCCTCCTCGTCCCGAAGCTTTACTAGAAGGATTATTAAAATTACAAGAAAAAATTAGGACCGAATCTTTAAGCAAAAAATCTGCATGAAAAAAGCTGACGAAATTTTAGAATTACTAAAGAGTAACTTCCCTGATCTCCCAATAGAGATGGATTCAGAAACTCCAACCGAACCCATAATTTCCGTTCCACCTAAAGAAATTGATAAAATTGGCGTGTTCTTGAGAGATAATGAAGAACTATTATTTGATAGCTTAATGTGTCTCTCAGGCGTTGATGATGCTAATGGTGAAAAAATAAAAGAAGCAGATGAATCGGAATCAATTAAGGGCGGAACACTAAGTGTTTACTATCATTTACATTCAACTTCTTTGAAGCATAAAATCACCCTCAAAGTATCAACTGAAAGAGAAAGTCCGGAAGTTGAATCAGTTGAAGGAGTTTGGAAAACCGCTGATTGGCATGAACGCGAAGCTTATGATATGTTTGGGATAATATTCCTCAACCATCCGAATTTACAAAGAATTCTTATGCCGTATGATTGGGATGCAGGTTATCCACTTAGAAAAGATTACAAAAATCCTGAGTTTTATAAAGGTATGAAGGTTCCGTATTAGTAGTAGATATGAGATCAGAGATTTGAGATGTGAGAATGAAGCTTGTTCATTTACAAAATGAGAGATATCAAGAATGCATAAATTCAAAGAGTTGAAAGTATGGCAATACTCCAAGAATCTCGTTATTGATATTTACAAAGTCACCGAGAATTTTCCTCAAACAGAAATTTTCGGACTTACTGATCAAATTAGAAGAGCTTCAGTGTCCGTCCCTTCAAATATTGCAGAAGGATGCGGACGAAATTCGAATAAAGATTTAATACGGTTTTTAGATATTGCGAATGGTTCATCATTTGAGTTAGAAACTCATCTTATAATAGCGCATGAATTAAATTATATCGATGATTTGGTTTTTAATAAGATTATAAAAAAGTTGGATGAAGTACAAAAAATGATTTATGGATTTAAAAACAGTTTAGCTAAATAAAGGAATTCGTGAGTATACGATCTCAGTACTCAGATCTCAATACTCACATCTAGTTACTTATGCCTCTTAAAACTGAAGAAATGATATTAAATATGGGTCCTCAGCACCCTTCTACTCACGGTGTGTTGAGACTCGAGTTAATACTTAATGGCGAAGTTATCGTCGATGTCAAACCTCACGTTGGGTATTTGCACAGATGCTTCGAAAAACATTGTGAAGCAATGACATATCCTCAAGTTGTTCCCTATACCGATAGAATGGATTATCTTTCATCGATGTATAATAATTTTGGTTATGCAGTTGCAGTTGAAAGATTATTAGGAATTGAAGTCCCCGAACGCGTCGAGTATATTAGAGTGATAATGGGAGAACTTCAAAGAATTGCTTCTCACCTGGTTGCGGTTGGTACTTACGGTCTTGATATCGGTGCATTCACACCGTTCTTATATACCTTTAGAGATAGAGAAAGAATACTTAGTTTGTTTGAAATGACTTGCGGAGCTCGTTTACTTTACAATTACATTTGGGTCGGCGGCTTATCTCATGACCTGCATCCCGACTTTGTGAGATTGACTAGAGACTTTCTACAATACTTTAAGCCGAACATAAAAGAATTAAATAACTTACTTAGTTACAATAAAATTTTTATTGAAAGAACTGCTAATGTCGGAATTCTGCCACTCGATACGGCAATCAATTATGGAATGACTGGTCCAAACTTACGAGCCAGTGGTTTAGCATTCGATTTAAGAAGAGAAGACCCATATTCAATATATGATAGATTCGACTTTGATATTCCGGTCGGTAAAGGTACTCATGGCACTGTTGGTGATTGCTGGGACAGATATTATGTCCGCGTTCTTGAGATGGAACAAAGTATAAGAATAATTGAACAAGCATTAGACCAGTTACCCGAAGGAGACGTCACTTCTGCAATTCCTAAAAGAATTAAACCGCCAAAAGGAACAATTTATACAAGAGTTGAAAACCCCAGAGGTGAATTAGGATATTTTATTATAAGTGATGGTTCATTAAATCCTTTCCGCGTAAAAGTCAGAGGACCCTCTTTTGTCAGTTTAGAATTAATGGGAGAACTCTGCAAAGGTCATTTGGTTTCGGATGTGGTTGCGGTTCTTGGAAGCATTGATATAGTTCTTGGTGAGGTCGATCGATAATGTATGAACTATTAAAAAATATCTTTGGCAATGATGTTATTGCCTATATTATTGGCGGGGCATTACCACTGTTCGTTTTTATTCTCCCCTTTGCTCTTTTTGCAGTTTATCTTGAAAGAAAAGTCTCCGGATTTATGCAAGACCGTCTCGGACCAATGAGAACAGGTCCCTATGGTGTATTACAAACTATTGCAGATATTTTAAAACTCATTCAAAAAGAAGATATCACGGCTTCGGACACTGACAAAAAGTTTTTTAATCTAGCACCATATTTAACATTTGCCGGTAGTTATGCTGCCTTTGCAGCAATTCCTTTTTCCGGTATGTATATTGGCACCGGAGCAGAAGTAGGAATATTCTTCATTGTTGCAATTTCATCACTTGTTGTAGCCGGATTATTGATGGCAGGTTGGTCATCCAATAATAAATACTCATTACTCGGCGCAATGAGATCAGCTGCTCAGATAATCAGTTATGAAATCCCAACCGCACTAGTGATATTAACGATCGTAATGATTACCGGAACATTGAGCTTACATGAAATGACCGAAATGCAAACAGCATATTTCTGGAATTGGATGATCTTTGGTGGTGCAGGTTGGAGTGTTACAAAGTTTTTACTAATCCCGTTCATGTTAGTAGCATTTATAATTTTCTATATAAGTTCACTCGCAGAAGTTAACAGAACACCTTTTGATATTCCCGAAGCCGAGTCTGAGTTAGTTGCCGGTTATCATACAGAATATTCGGGCATGAAATTCGCAATGTTTTTCTTAGCGGAATATGCAAATATGTTTGCCGTTTCCGCAATTGCTGTAACAATTTTTCTGGGTGGTTATCAATCACCATTTGGTTATTTAGGCAATACACTAGGCTTAACATGGTTAGTTCCAATTGAACAACTTTTCTGGTTTACGTCAAAAGGGATTTTCTTTGTGTTTGTTCAGATGTGGCTTAGATGGACTTTGCCACGACTAAGAGTAGATCAATTAATGGCACTTTGCTGGAAATATTTAATACCATATGCTATTCTTAATTTAATAATTGTAGGAATCATCACGTTAATTTAATATGAAGCAATACCTAAAAAATACATGGGAAGGACTTTACACAGTTTTTGTGGGAATGAAAATTACATTCATGCATATGTTCACTCCTGCAGTAACAATTCAATATCCCGATGTTAAAGTTCCACTTCCCGAAAGAGTTAGAAATCGTTTGTATGTTAATATGGATGATTGCATAGGATGCGATCAATGCGCTCGTGCATGTCCGGTTGATTGTATAACAATCGAAACTGTAAAGTCACTTCCGGAAGAAGATCTCGGTAAAACATCCAACGGTAAAAAGAAAGCACTTTGGGTTACTCAATTTGATATTGATATAGCTAAATGCTGCTACTGTCAACTTTGTGTTTTTCCATGTCCTACTGAATGCATTTACATGACTGATGTTTATGAATTTGCCGAATTTGAACGATCAAGTTTAGTGTTTAATTTTGCTACTCTAACAGCTGCCGAAGCCGAAGAGAAAAAAGCAAATTATGAAAAAATGATGGCAGAAAAAGAAGCTGCAAAAGCAGCAGCGGTAAAAGCTAAAGCTGAAACTGCAGCAAAGGAAAAGAAAGATGATTCTCCGAAGAAAGAATCATCAGGTAAAAAAGACGAAAACGAAAAAGGTTCAGAATAAATTAGATGTCAATTTACGATATAATATTTTATCTCTTTGCTATCCTAACCCTTGGTTCGGGATATTTGGTTGTAACCAGCAAGAATATTGTTCATGCTGCGTTTTATTTACTGTTCACATTTTTCGGAGTCGCCGGAATTTATGTCTTACTTGGTGCTGATTTCTTAGCAATCGTTCAACTTATGGTTTATGTCGGCGGTATCTTGATCTTACTTTTATTTGGTGTCATGTTGACAAATAGAATAACCGATGTAAAAATTCGTACCGGAACTGTTCATATAATTCCCGCTGTAGTCGGGACCGGACTTTTTATGGGAGTCATCGTTTCTATGATGTTAAGAACTAATTGGAAATCTGAGCCAGCTGAATTACCCATATCAACCATGTACGGCTTAGGAAGAATTTTACTGGTGGATTACGTATTAGTTTTTGAACTGCTTGCAATCTTATTGTTAATTGCACTTATAGGTGCTGCATCAATTGCAAGAAGAGATACAGAATAACTAGGAGTTTTTAATTGATAGAAGTTGGATTAAATCATTTCCTTGTCATTAGTTCGATTTTATTCTCGTTGGGAATTTACGGTGTTGTTACTAGAAAAAATGCCGTTATGGTCTTAATGGGCATTGAGCTAATCCTAAATGCGGCAAATATTAATTTTGTTGCATTTGCTAAGTACGGAAATTTTGGTTTAGGCGGACAAGTAATGGCGCTATTCGTAATTATCCTTGCCGCAGCGGAAGCCGCAATTGCATTGGCAATAGTTCTCAATTTATATAAGACATTTACAAACGTAAACGTTGACGAAATCAATAATCTAAAAGAATAAAGTATGTCGGAAATTTCAATTATAAATAGCTCGATCGCAATTTTATTACTTCCTTTGATAAGTTTTATCATACTTATCTTTTTCGGCAAGAAGTTTCCGAAATTATATTTACTCGGTACCGGGATTTTATTTGCAACCTTAGCTCTTTCAATTGCTGTTGCATATTCAATGTTATCTTCTTATTCCGGAGAGACAATCGGTTTTTCATTTACATGGATTGATTTTGGTGAAGTTGCTAATATCGGTCCCCTTTCAATCGACCTCGGTATAGAAATAACAAACATCACAGCACTGATGTTAATTGTTGTAAATCTTATCAGCGCCTTAGTACACCTATACTCAATTGAATACATGCATGGCGATATAAGATATACAAGATACTTCGCTTATTTAGGAATTTTTACATTTTCGATGTTGGGAATTGTCCTCACCGATAACATTTTAATGATGTATATATTTTGGGAACTCGTTGGACTTT
The DNA here is from genome assembly GCA_030584085.1 of Melioribacteraceae bacterium. Lineage (NCBI taxonomy): Bacteria > Pseudomonadati > Ignavibacteriota > Ignavibacteria > Ignavibacteriales > Melioribacteraceae > Melioribacteraceae bacterium. The sequence continues at coordinate 1,251,421 of CP129490.1, read as the reverse complement.
CTTCATACTTATTAATTGGTTTTTGGTTTGAGAAAGATTCTGCAGCGGATGCTGGTAAAAAAGCTTTCCTTGTCAACCGTGTTGGTGATATTGGAATGTTCATCGGAATTCTGATTTTATTCACCAGTTACGAAACATTCAAATTCTCCGAAATATTTGAACAAATTTCACTTGGTAATCTTCCATTTGATAGTACTACTATCTTAACTGCGGCCGGCATTTTAATTTTTATGGGAGCCATAGGAAAATCAGCTCAATTTCCATTGCATGTTTGGTTGCCTGATGCTATGGAAGGCCCGACTCCGGTTAGTGCTTTAATCCATGCTGCCACAATGGTTGCCGCCGGTGTTTATCTTATTGTTAAGATTTTTGTAATGCTTACTGCAGATGCAATGTTAGTTATTGCTGTCGTCGGTGGAGTAACTGCATTTGTTGCAGCAACAATCGCATTAACACAAAATGATATCAAAAAGGTTTTAGCTTATTCTACTGTAAGTCAGCTTGGTTATATGGTTCTTGCAATAGGTGTTGGCGCTTATGCGTTCGCATTCTTTCATTTAGTCACTCACGCATTCTTTAAAGCATGCTTATTCCTTGGTTCCGGTTCTGTAATTCATGCTATGCATCATGAACAAGATATTCGCCATATGGGTGGTTTAAGAAAGAAAATGCCTTTGACTTATTATACTTTTCTAATTTCCACTCTTGCAATTTCCGGTGTTCCATTATTTTCAGGTTTTTTAAGTAAAGATGGAATTCTAGCAGGAACACTTGCATTCGGTAATTTAACAGGACATTGGCTATTACCAATAATTGGATTCACAGTCGCTGCAATGACTGCTTTCTACATGTTTAGATTGGTAATCATTACCTTCCATGGTGAACCCAGGAATAAAGAAAAATATGATCACGTGCATGAAAGTAAATGGGTAATGACAGCCCCGCTTGCAGTACTTAGTTTACTTTCTATTTTTATTTTTTATACGCCTAATCCACTTTCCTCCGATGCCGGTTGGTTTTTAAGTGACTGGGTACAAACACCACAGACTGTCGTTCCTGCTTCAGCAAGTTTTGATTTTATGCAATCAGGTATGAATTCACATGAAGCCGGTTTAGCACAGGAAGCTGGGATTACTCATTCGGTTCAATATACAGAAGCAATGCATCACGCACACTATCCGGCAATGATTCTCTCTTTGGTTTTAGCCGGATTAGGTATTTTGATGGCATTTACCTTCTATCAATGGAAAAAAGTCGATACGGATAAATTAGCGACAAAACTAAATTCACTATATAAATTTTCGCTTAATAAATGGTACGTTGATGAATTTTATCATGCTACATTTATTGGAGGAACGTTAAAAGGCGCCGGATTATTATCCTGGTTTGACTATTATATAGTCGACGGAATAGTAAATGCAAGTGCTTCAGCAACAAGATTTATATCACGTATCAGTGGTTGGTTTGATACTTTCGTAGTAGATGGATTTGTTAACTTTACTGCTTTGTTCAGCGGATTTGTGGGATTAACATTCCGCAGATTACAAACAGGAAAAGTTCAGACATATGTAGTTTTTGTAGTATTCGCGGTCTTAATTCTATTATTGTTATTTAGACCGTTCTAAAAGAAATTAATAAAAATAGGTATTTATAAAATCATGATTGGATTCCCAATTTTATCGTTGATAACATTCTTACCGGTAATAGGGATGATCATAATCCTTGCTTTACCAAAAGAAAAAACTCTTTGGGTAAAGTACACAGCTTTAGCTGCAACAGGGCTTCAAGTTGTACTTGCAGTAATACTTTTAGGTAATTATGATTATTCGGCAGCCGGTGTATTTCAAGAAGAGAGTTTTCAGTTCATCGAAAAATTTAGATGGATCGAAATTACCGGACTATCTTGGTTAGGAACTGTTAAAGTAGATTACTTCCTAGGTATTGACGGCTTAAGTATGCCGATGGTACTTTTAACGGCTCTGGTTAGTTTTATTGCGACCATTTCTTCTTGGAATATCAATAAATCAATAAAAGGTTATTTTGCACTCTTCTTGCTTTTAGATACCGGTATGATGGGTGTTTTCGTTGCGTTAGATTTATTCTTATTCTACGTATTTTGGGAATTAATGTTATTACCGATGTATTTCTTGATCGGTATTTGGGGTGGACCAAGAAAAGAATATGCTGCAATTAAGTTTTTCATCTATACTTTATTCGGATCTATTTTTATTCTTTTAGTAATGATCGGACTTTACTTCTCGGCTACCGAAGTTATCAACGGCGGTGATAGAGTTTTCACTTTTAATATACTTGCTTTGATGGATCAGGCAAATTATAACGCAGATGGAATACTTTCTCCTTTCAATCCGCATAATCTTAGATTAATAGCATACATTGCATTATTTGTCGGCTTCGCTATAAAGATTCCAATGTTCCCGTTTCACACATGGTTACCGGATGCACACGTTGAAGCACCGACACCAATCTCAGTTATTCTTGCCGGTGTTCTCTTGAAGATGGGTACTTATGGTATTCTAAGAATTAGTTATCCAATCTTCCCGGATATTACTCGTGATCTGATGTGGTACATTGCTCTGTTCGGAATGGTAAATATTATCTACGGTGCTCTAGTTGCTTTAGCTCAAAAAGACTTCAAGAAATTGATAGCTTATTCTTCTATCTCCCACATGGGTTATGTTCTTCTCGGAATGGCTTCACTTTCAACGACAGGAATTAATGGTGCGATATTCCAAATGTTCAATCACGGAACAATAACAGCAATGCTATTCTTAATTGTAGGTGTTGTTTATGATAGAGCACATACAAGGGGAATAAATGATTTTGGCGGACTAGCTAATCAAATGCCGGTTTATACAGGATTTGTTACTGTTGCATTTTTTGCCGCAATCGGATTACCAAGTTTAAGCGGATTTATCTCTGAAGCACTCGTATTTGTCGGAGCATTCGGAGAAAGTAGTATCAGAATATTAGCAATAATTTCTACTCTCGGAATATTATTAGGTGCGGGTTATATGCTGTGGACATTCCAAAGAATTTTCTTCGGGAAATTAAATGAGAAATGGGCACAGTTAACCGACTTAGATTCTAGAGAATATATTATGTTTATTCCTCTAACTATAATCATAATATTCCTTGGTATATATCCTTCGGCAATGTTGGATATAATGAATACATCTGTGAATACTCTCGTTGAATTTATGATTAATGGTGCAGCTAATATTTCAAATAGTGGTTTATAATTTGGATAAAGAATGACAGCGGATATATTAAATTCTATTGGTTTTATTTTACCGGAAATTGCAATTTCAGTTTTCTTATTACTCATTGTAACTTTCGATTTAATTTTTCATCTGAATAAAAAAATCATCCCCTACATTGCTGTAGTCGGTTTAGTGATTACAGGCATTTTAACACTCGATCAACTTGGCGTTACCACATTAGCTTTTACTCCACAATTGTCGGGTACTCAAAAATTTGGTATGATTGCCGTTGATCCTTTTGGTTCATTTTTTAAATTACTTGTCATAGTTACTTCTATTTTGATTGTTTTCTTTGCTCAAGCTTCCGATGAAATTAAAAAAATTGATAATAGACTTGGTGAGTTTTATGCGCTAGTCTACGGTATGGTTCTCGGAATGATGGTAATGATTTCCGCAACCGACCTAATTTTAATTTACCTTTCGCTTGAGTTATTATCTCTATCATCATATGTTCTGGCCGGATTCACCAAATTACGTGACCGTAATAGCGAAGCAGCTTTGAAATATTTAATCTATGGTTCTGTCTCTTCTGGATTAATGTTATTCGGAATTTCTATTGTTTATGGAATAACTGGAAGTACAAATCTATATATAATCAATTCGTTGATACAAGGTCCGCAGATTAATTTATTTACTCTATCTTTTGCTGCGATTTTAATCTTTGTCGGAATTGGTTATAAAA